>CAVXEI010000024.1:0-165715 GCA_963760695.1 uncultured Alphaproteobacteria bacterium
CCTCGTCGCTCTCGTCGGGATGCTCCACGAAGGCCTGATAGACTTCATTCACGAGCGGCGCAGTCCAAAGCGAATTGGAAAAAACCGAACCATTTTCAATGAGGCATGTCTTAATCCATTGGCTAGCGGCAGCCAACGTGGGTGAAACGTCGCGTTCAGGTGCTTGGCGTGCCATGGTCCATAGTGTCTTTCGACGGGTTGATTAAACTAAAGCATAGCACGTTTCTCGGCGGCTCCTGCAAGACGCTGCGGAAAACGCAAGATTTATGCAACGAAAATCGAGGCTGATAAAATCAATGCGTTAGAGATGCAGAAGTTAGGTCAAATCTCGGCGCATGGCCGCTTGCGACGGAATGCCGACCCCGATCGCTGCCCGGCTTAGGGCGTGAAGCCAAGCGCCAAGCGTCAGATTTCAACCACTCTCCCAGCGGAGACCTTCAGTCCGCCGCCGCCAGCGCCTGCGTTAGATCGTCGATCAGATCCTGCGCCGGTCTCGAGTCCGACGGACAGCCGCACGACCTCCGGCCACGCGCCCGCGGCGAGCCGCTGCTCGTCGGTCAATTGCCGATGCGTCGTCGACGCCGGATGCAGAATGAGGCTGCGCGTGTCGCCGACATTGGCGAGATGCGAGAAGAGCCTCACGCTCTCGACGAGCTTGATCCCCGCCGCATAGCCGCCCTTGAGCCCAAAGGTGAAGACGGCCCCTGCCCCGCGCGGCAGATACTTTTGCGCCGCCGCGCGATGCGGGCTCGAGTTCGAGACCGGCGTAGGAGACCCAGGCGACCTTGGGGTGGCTCTCGAGGAAGCGCGCGAGGCTGAGCGCATTGGCTACATGCCGTTCCATCCGCAGCGGCAGCGTCTCAATGCCGGTGAGCGTGAGAAAGGCGTTCATCGGCGCTAACGCCGGACCGAAGTCGCGCAAGGCCACGGCGCGCGCCTTGGTCGTGAAGGCGAAGTCGCCGAAGTTCTCGAAAAAGTTCAGGCCGTGATAGGCGGGCTCCGGCCCGCTGAGCGAGGGGAACTTGCCGTTCGCCCAATTGAAGCGGCCCGATTCGACAACGACGCCGCCCAGCGAATTGCCGTGGCCCGCGAGGAATTTCGTCGTCGAATGGCAGACGATGTCGGCGCCCCATTCGATCGGCCGGCAGAGATAGGGCGTCGCCAGTGTGTTGTCGACGACGAGCGGAATGGCCGCTTCCTGCGCCACTCTCGCGATCGCCTCCAAGTCCCCGACGATCCCGCCTGGATTGGCGAGGCTCTCGATGAAGATCGCCTTGCAGCGCTCGGTCAGCGCGCGCTTGAAATTTTCCGGGTCGCTCTGATCGACGAAACGGCATGTCCAGCCGAGTTTTTTGAAGCTCAGGCCGAATTGCGTGAGCGTCCCGCCATAGAGATTGCGCGAGGCGAGGAATTCGTCGCCCGGCTCCAGCAGCGTGAAAAAGGCCAGAATTGCGCGGCGTGGCCGGAAGCCGCCGCGACGGCGGCGCGCCCGCCTTCCAGCGCGGCGACGCGCTCTTCGAGCACGGCGACGGTCGGATTGGAGAGCCGCGAATAAATGTGGCCGAAGTTGTGCAGGTTGAAGAGCGAGGCGGCGGCCTCCGCGTCTTCGAACACATAGGACGTCGTCTGAAAGATCGGCGTGACGCGCGCGCCGGTGACGGCCTCCGGCCGCGCGCCGGCGTGGATGGCCTTCGTCTCGAAGCCGAAATCGCTCTTTAGCGCCCCAGCGCTCTTGCGCAACGGCGGGCGCGTCGGAGGCGAAGGCGCGCGGTTCGAGATGACGCCGCTGTTGACGCCGCCCAAAGACAATTCGCCGGCGAGACGGCCATATTCGATCTTCGGACAGCGGTTCATCACGACCTTGAGGCCGGCAGCCTTCGCCCGCTCGGCGGCAGCGTCGTCGCGCACGCCGAGCTGCATCCAGACTGTCGTGGCGCCGATCGCGATGGCCTCGTCGGTCACGGCGCCGGCGAATTCGGAGCGGCGGAACACCTGAACGAAATCGATCGGCTCAGGAACCGATTGCAGATCGGAATAGACGCGCTCGCCGAGGATTTCCTCTCCGACAAGGGCTGGATTGACCGGAATGACGCGATAACCTTTGCCTTGCAGATACTTCATCACGAAGAACGCGGGGCGATCCCGTTTGTTCGTCGCACCGACCTGCGCGATGGTGCGCGTCGTCGAGAGGATCTCGCGCAGAAAGTCGTCCGAATAGGCGAGATCGTCGGTCATGGCGGCGTCCTTGTGAGGTCCTGTCTTGAACGGCCGGTCTAGCGAAGCGCCGCCCCTTCCGGAAACAACGCCCGCAGCCCCTCCTCGCTCGCCGCGCAGACGCCGCGCTCCGTGACGAGCGCCGTCACATAACGCGCGGGCGTCACGTCGAATCCGAAATTCCTCGCGGTCGATCCCTTTGGCGTGACCCGCACCCGCGCGACCTCGTTCGCATCCGTCAGGCCGTTCATGAAGGAAACCTCGTCGCCGCTGCGCTCCTCGATGGGGATTTCCTTCACGCCGTCGCCGAGGCTCCAATCGAAGGTCGAGGCGGGAAGCGCGACATAAAACGGCACGCCATTGTCATGAGCGGCGAGCGCCTTGAGATAGGTGCCGATCTTGTTGCACACGTCGCCGCGCCGCGTGGTTCTATCGCTGCCGACGATGCAGAGATCGACCTCGCCGTGCTGCATCAGATGACCGCCGGCGTTGTCGACGATCACCGTATGCGGGATATTCTCGGCCCCGAGCTCGAAGGCCGTAAGGCTCGCGCCCTGGTTGCGCGGGCGCGTCTCGTCGACCCAGACATGGAGATCGACGCCGGCGCGCACCGCCTTGTAGATCGGCGCGATCGCCGTGCCCCAGTCCACCGTTGCAAGCCAGCCGGCGTTGCAGTGGGTCAATATGTTGACGCGACCACCTTTGCGCTGCGCCGCCTCCACGATCAGTTTGAGCCCGTTCTCTCCGATCGCCTCGCAGCAGGCGGCGTCCTCGTCGGCGAGGCGGCCCGCCTCCGCAAAACCCAGCGCCGCGCGCTCAGCCTTCGGCGCGGCAAGGAGCCGCGCCAGCACATGGTCGAGCGCCCATTTCAGGTTGATCGCGGTCGGGCGCGTGGCGAGGAGCGTCGCATGAGCTCGCTGCAAGGCCTCGTCGCTCGCATCCTCGTCTTGCGGCGAGCGCGAGACCATAGGCGCCCGTTACGCCGATCAGCGGCGCGCCGCGCACGACCATGTCCCGGATGGCCCGGGCAGCCGCCTCGACCGAAGCAAGCCCGCAAATCTCGAAACGAAACGGAAGCTTGGTCTGATCGATGACGCGAACGGTGGCGCCGTCCTCGTCGAGCCAAATCGTCCTGTAGTGCCGCCCCTCGATCTTCATGCGCCCGCCCCCTTGTCTAAAGGCCTCGTTAGCACGGCCCAGCGCCAAAGGGACCTCCCAGGGGCTTGGGGCCTTGTTCAAAGACCAGCCCGCGCTAGAACCTCCGCAATCCCCTCGCCGAGGGCCGACGATCGAGACGAAGCATGCGCGACTATCTGAAATTCTACATCGACGGAAAATGGGTCGAGCCTTCGGAGCCCAAGACCCTGGAGGTGATCAATCCCGCGACGGAAGCGGTCTGCGGCCATATCTCGCTCGGCTCGGCCGCGGATGTCGACCGCGCCGTCAACGCCGCGCTCAAAGCCTTTGAGACCTTCTCGCGCACGAGCCGTGAGGAGCGTCTTGCGCTGCTGGAGCGCATCGTCGCGGAACTCGAGAAGCGCCACGAAGACATGGCCAAGGCGATCACCGAGGAGATGGGCGCGCCCGTCTGGCTCGCGCAGCGCGCGCAAGCCGCCATGGGCGCGGCGCATTTCAGAACGGCGATCGAGGTGCTGAAAAGTTACAGGTTCGAGGAGCGGCGCGACGCGACGACGATCGTCAAGGAGCCGATTGGCGTCTGCGGTTTCATCACGCCTTGGAACTGGCCGCTCAATCAGATCGCCTGCAAGGTCGCGCCGGCGCTGGCGACCGGCTGCACGATGGTCCTGAAGCCCTCCGAGATCGCGCCGTTTTCGGCCATGGTCTTTGCCGAGGTTCTGGAAGCGGCAGGCGTGGCCGCCGGGCGTGTTCAACCTGATCAATGGCGACGGACCGACCGTCGGGCGCGGCGATCAGCGCGCATCCGGGCGTCACATGGTGTCGTTCACGGGCTCGACGCGCGCCGGCGTCGAGGTCGCGAAGAACGCCGCTCCCACCGTCAAGCGCGTCTGCCAGGAGCTCGGCGGCAAGAGCCCGAACATCCTCCTCGAGGACGCCGACATGGAGACCGCCGTCGCGGCCGGCGTCAATGCGGTCATGCTGAACTCCGGTCAGTCCTGCAATGCGCCGACGCGCATGCTCGCGCCACGCAAGAGAATGGGTGAAGTTATCGACTTCGCGAGGACGGCGGCCGAAGCGACGACCGTCGGCGATCCGAACGGCAATGCGCAGATGGGTCCGCTCGTCTCGGAAGCGCAATGGAAAAAGGTGCAGGCCTTATCCAGAAGGGCATCGAGGAAGGCGCGACCCTCGTCGCGGGCGGCATCGGGAGGCCCGAGGGCCTGCAGCGAGGCTACTACGTCAAGCCCACCGTCTTCGCGAATGTCACGAAAGACATGACGATCGCGCGCGAGGAGATTTTCGGGCCTGTCCTGTCGATCCTCGGCTATGACACGGTCACCGAAGCGATCGAGATCGCCAACGACACCGAATACGGCCTCTCCGCCTATGTGTCCGGCGGGGACCCGGCGCGGCTCATCGAGGTCGCCTCGCGCCTGCGCGCCGGCCAAGTGCATCTAAACAACGCGCCGATGGACCTGATGGCGCCGTTCGGGGGCTACAAGATGTCCGGCAACGGCCGCGAATGGGGCGATCACGCCTTCGCGGAATTTCTGGAGACGAAGGCGATCCTTGGCGTCGCGCCTTAGGTTGGCAAGGCTGCCCCCGCGTGCTCCCCCCTGCCCGTGGCGCTTGGTCGGCGTCAAGGCAAAGCTTTTCCCCGCCCTTGCGCCGGGCCGAGAGCTCTTGCTGCAGCCATTTATATCTGTTATTCTGGATATATGGATAATATAGAAGCCATCGCCGCGCTCGCCGCGCTCGCGCAGACCACAAGGCTCGACGCCTTTCGCTTGCTCGTCACCGCGAGCCGGAAGGCGTGCCGGCGGGCGAATTGGCGCGCCTCATGGCCGTGCCGCAAAACACGATGTCCGCGCATCTCAGCATTCTTGCCCGCGCGGGACTGGTGACGGCGGAGCGTCAAAGCCGCTCGATCATTTACCGCGCCAACCTCGCACGCCTGCGCGAGGTGACGCTGTTCCTGCTCAAAGACTGCTGCGGCGGACGTCCCGATATTTGCGCGCCGCTCATCGCCGATCTCACCCCCTGCTGCCAGACAAAGGCTCACGCCATGACTGACCGCGTCTACAACGCGCTGTTTCCTCTGCACCGGCAATAGCGCCCGCTCGATCCTCGCGGAAAGCATTCTGCGCAAGGATGGCGCGGGACGGTTCAATGCGTTTTCGGCGGGAAGCCAACCCAAGGGCGCAGTCAATCCCTATGCGATAAAGACCCTCGAAGCATACGACTATCCGACCGACGGCTTCCGCTCGAAGAACTGGGAGGAGTTCGCGGCCCCCGGCGCGCCGGATCATGGATTTCGTCTTCACGGTTTGCGACAACGCGGCGGGCGAAGCCTGCCCGATCTGGCCGGGTCAGCCGATGACCGCGCATTGGGGCATCGAAGACCCTGCCGCCGTCGAAGGCTCGGACATAGAGAAGCAGCGCGCCTTCAATCTCGCCTTTCGTTACCTGAAAACCGCATTTCGCTGCTTCTGGCGACGCCGATCCACGCGCCTCGACAAGCTCACGCCTCTGCGGAATCGGCGAGGCCTGCGCGAAATCGGCGACAGGCCGAAGGCGCAGACGCGCGCGGCGCACGAAGGTCGATTGCACATGAGCGAAGCGACAACGACGCATCCAACCGCATGACGGCGAGGCGCGCCCGCCATGGGCCTGTTCGAGCGGTACCTGACCTTGTGGGTGGCGCTCTGCATCGTCGCCGGAATTGTCCTCGGGCAAGCTGATGCCCGCCGTCTTCCACGCCATCGGCGCGGCGACGGTCGCCGAGGTCAATCTGCCGGTCGCCGTTCTGATCTGGCTTCATGATCATCCCCATGCTGCTCAAGATCGACCTTGCGGCGCTCGGGCAGGTCGAAAGAGCACTGGCGCGGGATTGCGGTGACGGTCGGCATCAACTGGCTGGTGAAGCCCTTCTCCATGGCGCTGCTCGGCTGGATTTTTATCTCGCACTTCTTCAGGCCGTTCCTGCCTGCGGACCAGATCGACGGCTATATCGCCGGACTGATCCTGCTGGCGGCGGCTCCCTGCACGGCGATGGTCTTCGTCTGGTCGAACCTCGTCGACGGCGAGCCGCATTTCACGCTGTCGCAGGTCGCGCTCAACGACAGCATCATGGTCATCGCCTTCGCGCCGATCGTCGCCCTGCTGCTCGGCCTCTCGTCCATCACCGTGCCATGGAACACGCTGCTGCTGTCGGTCGTGCTCTACATCGTCGTGCCGGTCATCGTCGCGCAACTTTGGCGGCGCGCGCTGCTGGCGCAAGGCGGGACCGCGGCGCTTGCCGCGACGCTGCGGCGCATTAGGCCCGCTCTCGCTTTCGGCGCTGCTGCTGACGCTGGTGCTGCTCGTTCGGGCTGCAAGGCGAGCAAATCATTCGTCAGCCGCTCGTCATCGGCCTGCTCGCGTGCCGATTCTGATACAGGTCTATTTCAATGCGGGGCTCGCCTACTGGCTCAATCGCAGCCTCGGCGTCGAATGGTGCGTGGCGGGACCCTCCGCGCTCATCGGCGCCAGCAACTTCTTCGAGCTGGCCGTCGCGACGGCGATTGCGCTGTTCGGCTTCCAGTCCGGGCGCGGCGCTGGCAACGGTCGTCGGCGTTCTCGTCGAGGTGCCGGTCATGCTTTCCGTCGTGCAAATCGTCCGTCGCTCGCGGGCGTGGTACGAACGAGCGGGAGCGGCGTAAGGCCGGGGCCCGGACCGACGCCAGGGCGGCGAGCCTCAAGGAACGGTTTCGACGCGCTGGTTAAATCCCGTCGAGAAATGCGGCGATCGCCGGATTGGCGCGCAGCGACGCAAGGTCGGCCTCGTTCGGCATCTGCGGCTTGTCGCGCGTCTCTGTTCACGAGGCAGAGAAAACCCAGCGGCCTCCCCCGCGCTCGCGCGGAACTGATGCCAGGTCCATGGCGGAACGGCGACGAGATCATGCGGCGCGATGGCGAGGATCCTTCTCGCCGACGAGACATTGCCCGCGCCCGCGCAGAATCATCACCGCGTGTCGATGCTGATGGCGCTCCAGCGTCGAATGACCGGAGGGCTCGATCTCGAAATAGCGAAGCTCGCCCTCGAGGTCTTCATCGGAGAACAGCGTCTGGCGCGTGATCGATTTGAAGGGCGCCGTCCCCTTCTCCTTATAGGCAAGCAAGTCCACGCCCGACCACCGGAAGCCGGGCTCAGCCTTGCGCAAGACGCCGTGCCCGCTCATGCGGACGCCGCGCCATAGTTTTCGACGCCGCGCACAAAGGTCGCCGTCTCTCGCGCGAGCTCGCCGCGCTCATGAAGCAGCAGATCGCCGCCGATGAGGAGCATCGTTTCCTCGCCGTAAAAATCGAGCGTCTCTTTGACGCGCGCCAGCGTCAGCCCGCCGGCGGGAACGGGCATCGCCGGGCGCAGGCGCCCTAAAGGCTTTCGCGCGCCGTCCGCGATCGCGCGGCAGGTCTCGCGGCTGTAACCGAAGCGCCCGCCGAAAGTCGCGAAGATCACCGCATCCGCGCCGAAGATGCGGTAAAGCTTGTTGTAAAGCGGTTGCGCGATCCGCGCGCCGCCCGTGAAGCTCGGATGCGCGAAGAAGGCGAAGTCCGCGTGCTTTCGCTTCAGAGCCACGAGGTTCGAGGCGCCGATGAGCGCCGGCGCGAGCATCACCGCCTTGAGGCCTTCGTCCCGCGCGAGACGAATGCGCGCATCGATCTCCTCGAAGCTTCCCCACAGGCTCGGGACGTAATGGGTGAGCCGTCCCGTGACCTTCGCCGGCGTCGCGCATCGCGCGCGCGCAGGCCGGCGCGCGCTCGGCGAAGGGAGCGTAGTCCTGATCGGCCAGCCCGTGGTCGTCCTTGATGAAATCGGCGCCGCCGAGCGCGAATTCATGCGCGAGCGCGGCGAGATTTTCGGGGGAGAGGCCTTGCGGCTTCAGGGCCGAGCAGGTCAGCGCGCGACGTTCGACGCCCGCCAGCGCACGCAGCCCCTCCACGCCGTGGTTCGGGCCGCCGAACGCCTGGAGCAAGGAAGGGGGAATTTCGGCGTCCTCGAGCGAGACGTCCTCATGCATCGAGGTGTTGCCGAGCAGCATGTTGAGCAATTGTCCGGCGTCCGCGCCGACGGTGCGCGCGGATAACCCGATCGTCGCCTCGAACAGACGCTCGCCGCGCTGTTTAAGCTCGAGCACCTTGCCGACGATATTATCGAGAATGTCGGGATCGCGAACGCCGGCGAGCGGCATCTCGACGCTCTGCTCCACGGCGATCTTTTTCGCGCGATCCTCGACCGCGCCCGCATCGCAGCGCAATCGATAGCGCGCGATGATCCTTTGTTCCGCGGACGGCTGCTCCATCTCGTCTCTCGGCCGCGCGAGCGCGGTTTCTGCTGCGGCGCCCAAGGCTATCGCCACCAGACGTAGATGAAGCCGACGGCGACGGCGAGCAGAAAGCCGATCATCAGTTGGCGAAAGAAACCGCCCTGGAATTCTTCCATGTTTTACCCCTCAACGCAGGCGCCGCTACGGTCATCTTTGGACTTATAACAAGAATCGGGGCGACGGGATGCGGATTTTTCGCGACCGGGATCGCTGCGGCGGGCGCCCGTCAGCGGTGAGCCGGAAAGCTTGCGCAGGCCGCGATGATGTCGCAAAAGGCCGTCGCTTCCGCGCCCCCTCCGCCGGGGATGGCTGACCGGCTGGGAGACCGCGAAAATGACCGCCGTTCCGCTCCTCGCGATAGAGCAAGCATCGAAGCGCTTCGGTCGGATCATCGCGGTCGACGACGTGTCGATCGACATCGCGCCAGGCGAGTTTTTTGCGCTTCTCGGCCCCTCCGGCTGCGGCAAAACGACCCTGATGCGCCTCGTCGCCGGTTTCGAGGCGCCCGACGCCGGGCGGCTCTCGCTCGATGGCCGCGATCTCGCGGGTCTGCCTCCCCATCGGCGGCCGGTGAACATGATGTTCCAGTCCTATGCGCTCTTTCCGCATCTCGACGTCTTCGAGAACATCGCGTTCGGCCTGCGCCGCAAGGGCGACGCGCGAGAGGTCGTGAAGAAGCGGGTCGAAGAACTGCTCGACGTCGTTTCGCTGCCGGGCTTTGGCGAGCGCCGAATCGATCAGCTCTCGGGCGGGCAAAAGCAGCGCGTGGCGCTCGCCCGGGCCCTGGCGCCGAGGCCAAAGCTCCTGCTGCTCGACGAGCCGCTCGGCGCCCTCGACCGAAAGCTGCGCGAGGAGACGCAGCTCCAGCTGAAGCAGATTCAGCGCAGGCTCAACACCGCCTTTCTCATCGTCACGCATGATCAGGATGAAGCGCTGGCGCTCGCCGATCGCATCGCCGTGATGCGCGCCGGCAAGATCGAGCAGATCGGCGCGCCGGCGGATGTCTATCGGCGGCCGCAAAGCCGCTTCGTCGCGGACTTCATCGGCGCGACGAACATGATCGAAGGCCATGTGTCGCGCCAGGACGGACTTTGGTTTGTCGCTCCCTTCGGGCGCATCGCGCTTGGCGACTGCGCGCTCGAAGACGGCGCCAAGGCCGCCCTGTCAGTGCGGCCAGAGGATGTCCGCCTCGCGCGCAACGGCGAGGGGCTGCCGGGGCGGGTCGCCCAGACGAGCTTTCGCGGCGAAAACACCCTGCTATGGGTCGAGTTCCCCGCCGGCGCATCGCTGCGCGTCTCCTGTGGCAACGACTCTGGCTTTAGGCAGGGCGACGGCGTGCGCGTGACGATCCCGGCCGAGGCGGGCGCGCTTTTCGCGGAGCGGAGCGCGTGAGCGAGGGGATGAGCCTTCGGCGCTGGGCCGTGCTGGCGGCGCCCTATCTTTGGCTCCTGGTCTTCTTCATCGCGCCGATGGCGCTCGTCGCGAAGATTTCCTTCTCCCATCCGGCGGAGGCGCGCCCGCCCTATGAGCCGGTCTTCTCGCTCTCCGACGGAGTTGCCGGCGCGTTCGAGAAACTGCGCGCGCTCAACCTCGACGCCTATCGCGCCTTCGCCGCGGACAGCCTCTATCTCGACTCCTTTTTGACCTCGCTCGGCATAGCGGCGATCTCGACGCTGATCACGCTCCTCATCGCCTATCCTTTCGCGCTTACGATGGCGCGCGCCCCGCGGCGTCTGCGGCCGATCCTCATCGGCCTCGCCGTCGCGCCCTTCTGGACGAGCTTTCTCATCCGCGTATACGCCTGGATCGCGCTGCTGAAAGACGAGGGCCTCATCAACCGCGCCCTGATGGCGCTCGGCGTCATTCACGAGCCCCTCGGCGTCTATGCGACGAATGTCGCCGTCGTGATTGGCATCGTCTACAGCTATCTGCCCTTCATGCTGCTGCCGCTCTATTCGGCGCTGGAGCGCCAGGACCCGCTGCTTCGCGAAGCGGCGGCCGACCTTGGGGCGACGCCGGCGTCGATTTTCTGGCGCGTCACCTTGCCCCTGTCGCGGCCGGGCGTCATCGCCGGCTGCCTGCTCGTGTTCATCCCGGCCGTCGGCGAATTCGTGATCCCGGATCTGCTCGGGGGCTCCGACACGCTGATGATCGGCCGCACGATCTGGAACGACTTCTTCGCCAACAGGGACTGGCCAGCGGCGAGCGCCGCGGCGATGCTGCTGCTGCTCCTTCTGCTCGGCCCCCTGTTGCTCGCGGAACGGCTGCGGCTGCGCGAAGAGAGGCGAGGCTCATGAGCGCCCTCACCCGTTTTGCCTGCCGCGCGGCGCTTACGGTCGGATTCGTCTTTCTCTATGGGCCGATCCTGGTGCTGGCGGTCATGAGCTTCAACGCCTCCAGGCTCGTGACGGTCTGGGGCGGCTTTTCGACGAAGTGGTACCCCGCCCTCCTCGAGAACGCGCCGCTTCTCGATGCAGCGAAGGTCAGCCTGGAGGCGGCCGCCATCTCGGCGAGCTTCGCAACGATCCTCGGGCTTTGCGCGGCCGCAGCGCTGACGCGTTTCGGCGCCTTCAGGTCCCGAGCGCTCTTCTTCGGCGCCGCGCATGCGCCACTCGTGCTGCCCGAAGTCGTGCTCGGCCTCGCTCTGCTGAGCGCTTTCGTCGCCTTCGGCTTCGACCGGGGCTTCCTCACGCTGGTGATCGCGCACGCGACCTTCACAATGTGCTTCGCCACCGTGACGCTCGCCGCGGCGTTGCGCGACCTCGACCCGTCTCAGGAGGAGGCCGCGATGGACCTCGGCGCAACTCCTCTGCAGGCCTTCGTCCTGGTGGTGGTTCCGGCGATCGCCCCGGCGCTCGCAGGCGCCTACCTGCTGGCCTTCACCCTCTCGCTGGATGACCTCGTCATCGCCAGCTTCGCGACGGGACCGGGCGCGACGACGCTGCCGATGCGCATCTATTCGCAGGTGCGGCTCGGCGTGACGCCCGAGATCAACGCGGTCTCGACCTTGCTGCTGGCCTTCGTCTTTTTCATGCTCGTCATCGTCGCGCTGCTGCGCCGGCGGCAGACGTCCTGAGTCTCGCCGGCGCGGTTGCGGCAAAGGCGCCGCATCCGCCGATTCATTAACCGATTCATTTGTTTGTAGAACAAGCTGGGAAAAAGTTTCTCCTGGACAAGTTGCCGATGTCGGATTCTCATGGCGTTGATTCGGGTGACAGTCGCTGCGTTCCCTCGCGCCAAAAAATCAATGGAGACATTCCATGGCGCGGGCCTCCGCCGCCAAAGCGACAACTCGCGCCGAAGCGATCTGGAGCGCCGATCGCCATGGCGCGGAAGCAGGCGCGCCCGACCCAAGAGAAGAGCAATGGCTCAAGCGCCTCGCGCTTCTCGCCGGCGTCATCTGCATCCTGGCCATATTCGAAATGGCGGGCGCCCTTTCGAGCGACGCGCATGATCGCCTGCTGCTCGATGCCGCCGCCGACCTCGACCTCTTTTCCAAAGCGGTCTGGCGTGATCTTTCCGAGATCATCGCAAGGACCCCGGACAGGGAGGCGCTCGACGAGGCGCTCTCCGCGATCGCGCCGCTGCACGCCAGCCGCGGACGCAGCATCGTCGTCACCGACGAAAAGGACCGCGTCGCCGCGACCTGGCCGCAGACGGATTCCGCGCGCGTAACGCTCTTCGATATTCTCGGCAAGCAGCCCCAGGCTGTCGTCGAACGAGCGGGGCCCGTCCGCATCGTTTTGGGCGACGGCGCGCCAGCCCTCGTCATTATTCGCAGGCTGCCCGCCCCTTTCGGCAGGCTCGCGGCGATCCAGCCGCAGAGTTCCGTGTTGATCGACTGGCGCGCCGCCTCCTCGCGTCACAAACTTCTTCTCGCCGCGACGGTGGCCGTTCTCATCGTCATCGTCGCCGCCGCCCTCAGGCAGGCGCGACGCCGGCGCGCCGCGGAGGAAACGAATCGCCGCATCAAGAGCCGGCTGGCGACGGCCCTCTCGCGCGGGCGTTGCGGCCTGTGGGACTGGGACATCGAGCAGGGACGCCTCTACTGGTCGGACTCGATGCACGAGATGCTGGGGCGAGAAATCGAACGCGGCTCGCTCACTGTCGCCGAGCTTGCAGAAGTGATCCATCCCGACGACCAAGATCTCCTGAAGGTCGCGACAGCGGCAGCCTCAGGCCCCAGCGCCGCCGCCGATCGGGAGTTTCGCATCCGTCACGCGGACGGCGCCTGGATCTGGATGCGCGCCCGCGCCCAGGCGATCCTCGATCCAGAGACGAAGCGCCTGCATCTCGTCGGCATCGCGGTCGACGTCTCCGAGCAGAAGGCTCTGGCGCAGGCGAAGGAGACCGCGGACCGGCGCCTGCGCGACGCGATCGACGCCGCCTCGCAAGCCTTCGTCCTCTGGGACCCGCAGAACAGGCTTGTCGTCTGCAACGCCAATTTCCTTGAATTCCACGGCCTGACGAGCGAGGACGCGCCCCCCGGCGCCGCCTATGACGCCGTGATGAACCGCGCCGGCCAGCCGAGTTTGCGCATCGGTCAGACGCCGCATGAGTTGGCCGCGCGCGCCTGCGCCCATGAGGCGCGCCTCGCCGATGGCCGCTGGCTCCAGATCAATGAAAGGCGAACGAAGGACGGCGGCTTCGTCTCGGTCGGCACGGACATCACGCAGCTCAAGCGCAACGAGGAGAATCTCCTGCTTTCCGAGCGTCGCCTGCAAGCGACTGTCGCCGAGCTGACGCGCTCGCGGCAGGCGCTGGAGATGCAAAAACAGGAGCTCGCAGCGCTCGCAGAGCAATATCACTTTCAGAAATCCCAGGCCGAGGCCGCCAACCTCGCCAAGAGCGAGTTTCTGGCCAACATGAGTCACGAGCTACGCACGCCGCTCAACGCGATCGTCGGCTTCTCGGAGCTGATGCTGCAGCAGCCTTTCGGGGAGCTGGGCTCGAGCCGATATCTCGAATACTGCCAGGACATCCACAAGAGCGGCGCGCACCTCGAAGCGATGGTCGCAGACGTCCTGGAAATGTCGCGGCTCGAACAGCGCGAGCCGCTCCTCTCGGTCAACCACGTCGATCTGTCGAAGGTCGCCGACGACGCCGCAAGGGCATGGCGCCAGCGCGCGCTGGAGAAAGGCGTCACCTTCTTCTGCGAGATCGAAGACGCGCTGCTGTGCGCGGGCGATCACGCCGCCATCGACAAGATCTTGAGCGTGCTCCTGTCCAACAGTCTCAAGTTCACGGCGCCCGGCGGCGACGTCCGGCTGCGCGTGCGCAGGCGCTTCGAGTCGATCTGGATCTGCGTCGCCGACAACGGTCAAGGCGTGGAGCGCGAGGCGCTCACGCGCCTCGGCACGCCTTTCATGCAGTCGCGCGCCGTCATCGAGAACGGCTTGAAAGGCTCGGGACTGGGCCTCGCGATCGCGCACGCCCTCGTCGAGCTGCTCGGCGGGGGGCTGCGGCTTCGCTCGCGCGTCGGCGTCGGCACGCTCGCGCTCTTCCGCCTGCCCGCCAATCTCGCGCCGTCACGCGACGAAGCGCAGCGCGCCCGGCGCTTGCTGGCCTCGGTCGCGGCGAGGCAGCCGCAGCCTTCGAGCGCAGCGCCGCCTTTGAGCGCGGCGCCGCGACTCGTTCACGCGAGATCCGAGGGGGCTTCGGGAGGCGGCGCGCGCAGCCACGGCATCGAGAAGACGACGCGCAAGCCCGGCGCATTGTCCTCCAAGCGCAAAGCGCCGTGATGCAGACGGGCGATCGCGAGCGCCAGGGCCAGCCCCAGGCCTGAACCCGGCAGCGACCGCGACGACTCAAGCCGTCCGAAGCGCTCGAGCGCCTTCTCGCGATCCTGCGGCGCAACGCCAGGGCCACGATCGGCGACGACGATTTCGAGCATCGAATCGGCGCGCCGCGCCGTCACCACGACATGCCCCGCCCCGGCGCCGACGCCGTATTTCAGCGCATTATCGACGAGATTGCCGAGCGCTTGGCCGAGCAGCTCGCGGTTGCCGCGCGCGACGAGGCCCTTCTGCGCCTCGCCCTCCAGGCGCGCGCCGAGCTCCTCCGCCAGGGGTTCGTAAAGCTCGACGATCTCGGCGGCGATCTCGCCGAGATCGACTTCGCCCATTCCCTCGCCGATGTGACCGGCTTCCGCGCGCGCGATCATCAGCAGGGCGTTGAAGATGCGAATGAGGCCGTCCGACTCGTCGAGGACGTCTTCGAGCGCCGCCCGATATTCCTCTGCGGACTTTTCGCCGCGCAGCGCCGCCTCCGTGCGGTTCCGCAGGCGCGTCAGCGGCGTCTTGAGGTCATGTGCGATATTGTCGGAAACCTCACGCAGCCCTTGCATCAACTGACCGATGCGCGCCAGCATCGCGTTGAGGTTCTCGGAGAGACGATCGAGCTCGTCGCCGGCTTCCGAGGTCGGGAGCCTTTCGTTTAAATCCCCGGACATGATGCGACGCGCCGTGGCCGAGAGCTCGTCGACCCGCTCCAGCATGCGATAGGCCACATAAAGCCCGCCGAGCGTACCGACCATCGCGAGCCAGAACAGCGATGTCCCGAGCCCCTGCCCGAGGATCTGGCGCAGCACGCGGTGATGCTCGATGTCCTGGCCGACGAGCAGCCGAAACCCATCCGGCAGGATGACGAGCTTGGCGAGAGCCATATGCGCTTCGCTGGAGGCTTCGGCATGACGACGATAGAGCGTCTCGACCAGCGCCCCCTCTTCGCCGCCGATGGCCGGCGACGCGACGATGTTGCCGCCGACGAACTCTCCGCTGGGCGTCGTCACGAGGTAGATCGTGCCGCCCGGCGCGCGCGCACGGCGGGCGACCGAGAGGCTGAGCTGCAGCAGGCCGCCCTCGACATAGATTTCCTCAAGCCGCTGAATCTCGGCGTCGATGGAACGAGCGATCTGCTCGTCGAGCACGATCTCGACGCGGCGCCCGACGGTGCCGAGCACCAGCACCGCACCCACGGCAAACAGGATGAAATAGGCGGCGGAAAGCTTGAACGCCGTCGTTCGGAAGAGCTTAGCGAGCGCTTTCACGAATCATGTATCCCGCGCCTCGGACCGTGTGCAGCAACGGCGTCGCTCGTCCTTTGTCGATTTTGGAGCGCAGGCGCGAGATATGGACGTCGATCACATTGGTCTGCGGATCGAAGTGATAGTCCCAGACGTTTTCGAGCAGCATCGTGCGGGTGACCACTTGGCCCGCATGCTTCATCAAATATTCGAGCAGACGAAACTCCCGCGGCTGCAGCGTCACCTCGCGTCCCCCAACGGTCACGTTGTGCGACAGTCGATCGAGCTCGAGGTCCCCGACCCGATAGACGGTCTCCTCGCCGCGCGACCCTGTGCGTCGACGCGCCAAGACTTCGACCCGCGCCAGCAGCTCGGAAAACGCATACGGCTTGACGAGGTAATCGTCGCCGCCCGCGCGCAGCCCCTTCACCCGGTCGTCCACCTGGCCGAGCGCCGACAGGATCAGGCAGGGCGTCTCGACCTTCTGCTCGCGCAGGCTCGAGATCAGCGAAAGCCCGTCGAGCTTGGGGAGCATGCGGTCGACGATCAGCACGTCATGCTGACCCTCGCGCGCCTGGGCGTAGCCTTCGAGACCGTCCGTCGCAAGATCGACGACATGCCCCTCCTCGCGAAAAGCCTTGACGAGATAGGCCCCCGCTTCCTTGTCGTCTTCAATGATCAAGAGTTCGCATAGCGGCAATATAGGTGTTTTGCCGTCAGAACCGAAGGGTGACGCCGTCGGCGGCTGAGACTCGGTCCTTCTCTGGCCCGGGCCGGCCTGGCGGAAAATTTCGCTTGGCGCCCCCGTCGCGAGGGTTTATATGCCTATTTTCGTGGCGCGCGGCCTTCCGGTCCCGCGCCGCGACTTTTTTGCGCAGGGCGCGACGCGCCCGGCCTTCTCCAAGAACGGCGTACAGAGGCGATGGCCAATCCCCTTCAATTCATCCAGGACGTGCGCTCCGAGGCCAAGAAGATCGTCTGGCCGTCGCGCCGCGAGACCATGATCACCAGCAGCATGGTGATCCTGATGGTGGTTCTGGCCGCGCTCTTCTTCGTTATCGTCGATTCGGCGCTGCGCTACGGCGTGAAGCTGATGCTGACGATCGGACATTAGAGGTCAACTTTGAAGCGGCTTTCGTCCTCATGAGCAAGCGCTGGTACATCGTCCACGCCTATTCGAACTTCGAGAAGAAGGTCGCGGACTCCATTCGCGAGCAGGCCGCGCAGCGCCATATCTCCGATCGCTTCGACGAGATTTTGGTTCCGACCGAGCATGTCGTCGAGGTGCGTCGCGGGCGCAAGATCAACACGGAGCGCAAGTTCTTCCCGGGCTATGTGCTCGTGAAGTGCGACCTTACCGATCAGGTCTTCTCGCTCATCAAGAACACCCCCAAGGTCACCGGCTTTCTTGGCGCCGACAACAAGCCCATGCCCATCTCCGAGGACGAGGCGAACCGGATCAAGGGCCAGGTCGTCGAGGGCGCCGAGCGGCCGAAAGCGACGATCACTTTCGAGGTGGGCGAGACGGTGCGTGTGGCCGACGGCCCCTTCGCCTCTTTCAACGGCCTCGTGGAGGAGGTCGACTACGACCGCTCGCGCTTGAAGGTCGCGGTCTCGATCTTCGGCCGCGCCACGCCCGTTGAACTCGAGTTCGGGCAGGTGGATAAGGTCTAGAGGCGCGGCGCGTCTATAATCGCGCGCGATTTTTCTTAAGCCCTGCATTTCCTGAAACCGGCCTTCGGACGGAATCCCTCTGTTTGACGAGTTGCGCGCAGCGCAGTAGCTTTTGTCAACGAGGATGCCTTTTTTGCGATCCCCGAGGCGCCAGAAAGCGCCGCAAGTTTTAGCCCTTTTTGAAAGGCCGAGTCATGCCGAAGAAACTTGTCATATTTTGCGACGGCACGTGGAACGAGCCCACCAAGCGCGGCACCAATGTCGTCAGGATGTTGCAGGCGACTGATTTCGTCGACAAGGACGGTAATCCTCAGATTGCCCACTACATTGCGGGCGTTGGCACGCGCAGAGAGGACGAAAAAGTCATTGGCGGCGCGTTCGGATTCGGTATCTCGGAAAATATCAAGAATGCTTACGCATTTATCGTCAGCAATTACGATGTGGGAGACGAAATCTATTTGTTCGGCTTCAGCCGCGGCGCCTATACCGCGCGAAGCATCGCGGGCCTGATCGACAACCTGGGCGTTCTGTGTCGGCACAACCTTCCCCTCGTCTCCATCGCCTACAAGCACTACAAGGACAGGACGGCTCCCTGGGAGCCCGGAGGAGCCGAATCCGAGAAGTTCCGGAACGAATACTGCCATCCCTACCCCACGAGAATTCGTTTTCTCGGCGTTTGGGACACGGTCGGCGCGCTTGGCGCGCCCTATGGAGAACTGCTCGGCCGGATCCTGGACGCAGTTTTCAAAACCGGCTTCCACCATGTGGCGCTAAGCGAGGGCGTCGACGCCGCCTATCACGCCATGGCCGCGGACGAGCATCGATGGCCGTTCCGGCCGACGCCCGTGACGCTCACCGAATATCACCGCGCGCGCAACGAAAAGAACATCGCCGAGCGGGGCTTTCCGCTTTACGTCGAACGATGGTTCCCCGGCGTTCATTCGAATGTCGGCGGCGGATACGACAATCACGGCCTGTCCGACTACGCCCTCGATTGGATGGCGGCCCGCGCCGAGGAGAATGGGTTGAAACTGAAAAACTGGGAAGACGTGTGTCTTTCGCGGGACCGGCCCTTCAGACCCAACCTGGCGGAGAAGATCGAGAACAGTCAAACCTTGGGTTATCGGGTCGCGACCTCTTTATTGGTCAAGCTGCCGAGTCTTTTTGGTCTGAAGTCGGTGTATCCGACCCGGGATCAATATCTCGCCAAGAATGTCGACTGGCTCGGCGATTACGTCCGCCCCATCAGGACCCAAGCCGATGTGTCCGCCATCATAGAAAAAATGCGGCTCGATCCGGACTACCGCCCGAGGAATATCCCGATTGCAACGGCATCGGCGTCTTCAACCGAAAGCTCGGAAGAACGCGAAGACCTCCGGGCATAGGCGACGGCATCGATCCGGCAGCCGCCCCCTGCAGTGGCGCCCTCAATCGCGCAAAATGGTCGCGCAGGCCGGACTCTAGTTCCTTCAAATCCCTCCGCCACTGCTCGAGAGCGAAAGCCAGCGCAAAAATATTCTGGACCTCGTCTTCCCTCATGGGCCGAAACAAGCCCTCAGTGCGAAACGCGACGATCTCATTGTGGAACGCGTCGAACGCGCGCTCCCAGCCCGCCCCCTCGGGCGTGACCCCCGGCTTTTGCAACAGCCTCGCGTTCAACCGCAGTTGGGCCTCGATGACGGTTGCGAGCGCGGCAAGCGACGTCTCCAGTCGCGCCGCGATCGTTTCCGGCAGCGGTTCGGCGGCCGCGCGCCCCGTCATGATCAAATCATGCCGCAGACGCAGCAGCGCCGCGCGCAACCGCTCGAACTCCGGCTCGCTCGAAGCATCGTTGACCAGGGAGGATAGGCGCTCGTGTCCAGCCTCGAGGCCCGCCGCCTCGAACTGCCGGTACGTCGCCACAACGCGTCGATGAAGCTCCCCCATCTCCTGAGGGTCGAACGGACGCTTGAACCCCGCGAACACCGTCGGCGTCGCATCGGCGATCGCCTCCAGCATGGCGGCCGCCGAACGTCTCGCCGTATCGCGCGCCCGCGCCGGCAGGACCACGAGCGAAACGGCCAGCGCCACCCCGGCCCCGAGCGCGACCTCCTCCACGCGGTCGATCGCGGAAGCGAGCGGCGTTGCGTGCGTCAGCGTCGGCACGAAGACCACGATGAGGCCCGTCGGAACGGCTGCGGCGAATTTCGGATTGATGGCGGCCAGCAGCGCCAGCGGTGGCACGGTGGCGGCCAGGGCCGCGAGGAGGCCGGCGTCGGTCGCTTGCGGGATGAGGGCCGATATGGCCGCCGCATAGATCACGCCGCCGATCGTGCCGACAAAATAGTCGATCGTCGCCTTCACCGATTTGCCGACGCTCATCTGCGTCAGGAGCACGCTGGTCAGCAACGCCCATAAGATCATCGGAAGCCCGAGGAGCCGCCCGAGCCCAAAGGTCACCAACGTCGCGAGCGTGACGCGCAGGCAGAGAAACAATTGCATCTTGTAGCGGGAGATCAGACGCCACATGGTCGACCCGCCGCGCCGCGGCGCCCCTCTTCTTGCTTGGGATATGGAGCCCGGAGGCAAGTTTCTCAGTCTTGGACGGCGGGAAGCCCCCGGCGCTACCGCACGTCCATCGCCGACTTGAGACCCAGAAACGCTACGAAGGGCTCGAAGTCGCAGTCGCCCTGGAGAAGCGGCAGTTCGCGCTCAATGCAAAATGTGGCGATCATCGTGTCGATCGTCTTTCTGCTTGTTACGCCGCGCGCGAGCCGCCCGACGTCTTAATCGTGGCTCATGAGAGCGTGGTCGATGCCAATACTCGTGCGCCTTCGCCCCAGATATACACATTTCTTGCGGATCGTCCGCCCCACCCTGCGGCGACGCCGCAAATACCCTTTGCCTTTCTCGCGCGGTCCCGTATAAGGCCTGCAGCCCTCTTAACGAGGGCTTTTTTCGTTCCCCCAAGAACGAAACCACGCGTGGCGGGCGCGCCCTGACGCCACAGGGAGACCGCGTCGGACCACGAACTGCAACCGGCGGCGCTGCGCGTCCTTCGCGTGGCGACGCCTTTCGTTGGAGAAGCAAATGGCGAAGAAAATCACGGGCTTCATCAAGCTCCAGGTGCCGGCGGGCGCCGCCAATCCGTCGCCGCCGATCGGCCCCGCGCTCGGTCAGCGCGGGTTGAACATCATGGAATTCTGCAAGGCCTTCAACGCCAAGACCGCGCAGATGGACAAGGGGACGCCGATCCCCGTCATCATCACCGCCTATCAGGACCGCTCCTTCACCTTCGAGATGAAGCAGCCGCCAGTCTCCTTCTTCCTGAAGAAGGCCGTGGGCTTGAAGATCGGCAAGAAGCCGGCTTCCGGCTCCAAGACCCCCGGCCGCGGCACGGTCGGCTCGATCACAATGGCGCAGATCCGCGAGATCGCGGAGAAGAAAATGCCCGACCTCAATTGCTCGACGGTCGAGGCGGCCATGACGATGATCCAGGGCTCGGCGCGGGCGATGGGCCTGCAGGTGGTGGAGTAAGACGATGGCGCATATCGGCAAACGCATCGCCCAGGCGCGCGAGGGCATCGAGCGCACGAAGCTCTATCCGCTTTCCGACGCCGTCAAGCTCGTGCGCGAGCGGGCCAAGGCCAAGTTCGACGAGTCGGTCGAGATCGCGATGAATCTCGGCGTCGATCCCAAACACGCCGATCAGATGGTGCGCGGCGTGGTCAATCTGCCCAACGGCACCGGCCGCACGCTGCGCGTCGCGGTCTTCGCGCGCGGCCCCAAGGCTGACGAGGCCAAGGCCGCGGGCGCGGATATCGTCGGCGCCGAGGATCTCGTCACCACCGTGCAGGGCGGCACGATCGACTTCGACCGCTGCATCGCCACGCCCGACATGATGCCGCTCGTCGGCCGTCTCGGCAAGGTGCTCGGTCCGCGCGGCATGATGCCGAACCCGAAGGTTGGCACGGTGACGATGGACGTCACCGCCGCGGTCAAGGCCTCGAAAGGCGGCGCCGTGGAGTTTCGCGTCGAGAAGGCGGGCATCGTGCAGGGCACGATCGGCAAGGCCTCTTTTGACGACGGCAAGCTCGTCGAAAACGTGAAGGCCTTCGTCGACGCCGTGGCCAAGGCGAAACCCGCCGGCGCCAAAGGCACCTACATTCAGCGCATCGCGCTCAGCTCCACCCAGGGGCCGGGCGTGAAGGTGGACGTGGGCAGCGTCGGCGGCGCGACGGCGTAGCGCCAGGAAAAACCAACTATTGCAAGCCGGCGGGCGACCGCCGGCTTTTTCTTTGCGCCGCCCTCAAAGGTTCAAGAAGCTCGCCGTCAGCCACGCCGCGCCCATCGACAGCGCCAGTCCTGGAAGGACGCATAGGGCGAAGCGGAGCGATCCCGCGCCGAGGGCCAGCACGCTCTTCGACACAGCGTTGCAGCTCATCGCCAGAAGGATGGGAAGCGTCGCGTCCTTGGCGGTGATCTTCGCGGCGGCGGCGAGCGAGGCGATGGAAATCGCCGCGGCGTGCGTGTCGACGAAGCCAGCGAGAATGGCGCCGAGCACAACCCCCGTCTCGCCCACCCGCTCTTTCAGCCCGGCGGCCGCGACGAGCATGGTCGCCATGATCGCCGCGAGCGTGAGGGCGGAGCGCCAGTTGATGGCGCGCGGCGGCTCGATTGCCATGGCTTCGCCCGCGTTCAAGGCGTGGAACGTGAACGCCAGGCCATAGAGCGCCGCGACACTACCGCCCGCCGCGAGCGCCGGCGCCATCGTGTCGAACGTCGCCTCGCTGACAACGAAGAGAAGCACGGCCATCTCCATGAAAGTCGCCACGCTCGAGAGGCTTGCGCCCGCCACGGCCGCGCGCAGAGTCTGCGGCGAGCGCGCGGCTTCTCCGCCGAGCGAGGCGATGGTGGCGGCGCTAGAGACGAAACCGGACGCAAAGCCGATCAAGGGCATGCCAAAGCGGGCGCCAAGCGCACGGGTCGCGACATGGCCAGCCGCGCCGATCGTGAGAACCACTACGATCAGCAATCCGAGCGAGCTCGGATTGAGGGCGTTGAAGGGCCCCATATAACGGTCGGGCAGTTGCGGCCAGACAACGAGGGCAGCGATCGCAAAGAGCAGGGAGTCGCGAAGTTCGGCTTCAGTCAACACCCCTTTTACAAAAACGTGGATTGGCTCCTTGAGCGAGAAAATCGCCGCAACGACGACGCCGAGCGCCGCGGCAAGGGGCATGTCGGACATCGCCAAGGCGCCGAGCAAAGTCGTGGCGACGACGCCGATCTCGGTCGTCAGGCCGGGATCTTCGCAACGACTCTGAAAATAGGAGACCCCGGCGAGCAACGTCATCGCGGCGGCCGCCGTCGCGATCATGGGGACGCCGCCAAGGTGCGACGCCAGCGCCCCGAGCAAGCCGGCGAGCGCAAAGCTCCTGATGCCAAGCGGTTGCCGGCTGGCCCCTTCGCCTTTGCGCCGCTCGCGCTCAACTCCAATGAGGAGTCCAATCGCGACGGCGACGGCGAAATTCGTCCAGGGCGCTTCAGGCATGGTGACGCCTTCTTGCGCGCCGTTTGACGCGCCTTCACGCAACGGTTCTACACCTTCGGACCGAGAACGTCGTGCTTAGGTAGCAGCGTCCATGACAAGGGAAAACCCCGGCCTCTTGGTTGCACAAAGGTCTGGGACGCAATTCGTTCTTCGCGAGCGGGCGCGGCGCGCCGAGAACAAGCGAAACGCTGTCCGCCGCTCTTCGGTCGCATTTTACGAGCAACGTCATGCCATTCACTCGTTTGAAGGGGCAGCGTCAACGCTCAATGCAAGAGGATTATCGCTATGGCTGTCAAAACCAACTTTTCTGCTGACGAATGGAGCGCCGTGATCGAGGGTCCCGTGCTTGCGGGCTTTGCGATCACCGCCGCCGATCCCAGCGGGATTTTCGGCACGCTCGCGGAAGGCTGGGCCAACGCCAAGGAGCTCGCCGCCGCGAAGACGAGCGCAAGCGACGAGTTGATAAAGTCAGTCGCCCAAGACCTCTTCACTTCGGAAGGCCGCGCCAGCGCGCATAACGGCGTGGCCGCGCTGCTGAGAGGCGCGAAGCCGGAGGAGCTGAAGGACCGTGCGCTCGACGGGCTGAAGCGCGTCGTCACGCTCGTCGACGCCAAGGCGCCGAGCGACGCGGGAGCCTTCAAGCATTGGCTGTCGCATATCGCGCAGATCGTCGCGGAGGCGGGCTCGGAAGGCGGCTTCCTCGGTTTCGGCGGCGTGCAGGTGAGCGAGAAAGAAAAGGCGACGCTCGCCGAAATCAACGGCGTGCTGGGCGTCTGACACCAAGGATCGCCTCAAGCGAGGCAGAGGCTCGCGGTCGCTTCGACCGCGGGGTTCTCCGGTCGCAAGAGCCTGTCAACTCGCGGCATTCGCTCCCTGGGCGCCTACTGCGGGTTCTCCAGGCTGAAGGACTGGCTCGCCTCGTCATAAGCGAAGATCTCGCCGTAGCGGCCCCATGTCGTCACGCTCTTCAGCGTCTTCTCCGCATATTCCTCGCTCATGTAATCCTCGAGCTCTTCGCGAAAGCGAGTCGCCGGCGCGTGGTGCGAAGGGCGCTCGTCGAGCACGCGACGGATGCGCTGCGCGAGCGGCACGTACGCCAGGAGATGATCGCCGAACAGCTTCTTGCGTTGATCGACGCCGAGCTCCGCAAATCGCTTTCCGGCTGGCGTCAGCTTGATGTCGCCCTCGGCCAGTTCGGCGAAACGCAGGAGCTGCAAGGTTTCGGCGACCGGAAAGAGATCGTCGATCTCGAGCTGCAGGCTGTCGGCCAAGGCGGGCAAATCCGCCTTGCCGTTGTAGGGCTCGGCCGCGACCTCCTCGATCATGCCCGCGAGCGTGTTGGTCGAGACGGTCGGCAGCGCCATACCGACGCCGAGTCCTGGGAAAGGTCCCGTTTTCGCCATTTCGGCGCGACGCGTCATCAGCGCATAGATGCGATCGACGAGCTGGCGGAACTCCGGATCGAGACGATTGCGCGGATGCTGCATCGAGACGCCGATCTCGGCGGCGATGCGGCCGGGATTGGAGGAAAGCACGATGATGCGGTCGCACATCAACACCGCTTCCTCGATGTTGTGCGTGACCATCAGAATCGATTTGATCGGCATTCGCCCTTCGACCCAGAGGTCGAGGAGATCGGTGCGCAGCGTCTCGGCGGTCAGCACGTCCAGCGCCGAGAAGGGCTCATCCATCAGGAGAAGGCTGGGCGCCACGACGAGCGCGCGCGCGAAGCCGACGCGCTGCCGCATGCCGCCGGAGATCTCCTTCGGGTAGGCGTTCTCGAAGCCGTCGAGACCAATGATGTCGATCGCCTGCAGCGCGCTCTTGCGCGCTTCTTCCCGAGGCGCGCCCTTCGCCCGCAGCCCCAGCTCCACATTGGCGAGCACGGTGAGCCAGGGGAAAAGCGCGAAGCTTTGGAACACCATGGCGACCCCGTCCACGGGACCGGTGACTTTCTCGCCGAGATAGCGAACCTCGCCGCCGGAGGCGCGATTGAGGCCGGAGACGATGCGCAGCAAAGTCGACTTGCCGCAGCCCGAGCGGCCCAGCAGTCCGACGATCTCGCCCTCCTTTAGCGTGAGCGAAACGTGGTCGAGAACCGTGGAGCCCTTGTCGGCGCCACGCCCGTAGTTTTGCGAAACGTCGTCGATGACGAGGAGAGGCGGGGCTTTTGCGTCGTTCATGTCGAGCCTCACAGCAAGCGCAGCCGGCGCTCCGCAAAGACGGAGAGCCGGCGCCAGAACAGGCGGTTGACGAGAATCACGACGATGCTCATCGCCGCGACGCCCAGCACGATTTTCGGATAGTCGCCGATCTCGGTCGCTTGAGCGATATAGGCGCCGACGCCCTCAGCGGTGACTCGGTCGTCGCCCCACTTCACATATTCCGCGACGATCGAGGCGTTCCAGGAGCCGCCCGACGCCGTGATCGCGCCCGTCACGTAATAGGGAAAGATGGCGGGCAGGATTACGCTTTTCCACCAATCCCAGCCCTTCACGTGGAAATTCTGCGCCGCCTCGCGAAGATCGTTGGGAAAGGCGCTCGCGCCGGCGATCACGTTGAAAGCAATGTACCATTGCGTGCCGAAGACGATGAGGACGGAAAGCCAAATGTTCGGATTGAGATGAAAATACAGGATGCCGATCACCGCCACTGGGAACAGAACATTCGCCGGAAAGGCGGCGAGGAACTGCGCCAGCGGCTGCACCTTTTCGGCGACGCGCGGACGCAAGCCGATCCAGACGCCGATCGGAACCCAGATGAGCGTCGTCAACGCGATCAGCGCCGAGACGCGCAGGAAAGTGTAGAAAGTGAGCAAAGCGACGTGGCGAACTTCGGCGGCGTCGATGCTCGTGCGCAGAAAATCGAGGGTAAGCCCAAGGGACACGCAAAAGGCGGTGATGAGAATCACATACCATACGAAGTCGAACATGCGCTGCGTGTGAGGATCCGTCTCACGCGGAGCGCCGCGCAAGCCGGGAAGCCGCATGGGCAACAGCGCGACCCAAGACAGCAGCCGGGTGAGCGGACGCGTCGAGCGCCGCAGCCAGCGGGTCCGCAGAAAGAGATCGCGCACCCAGGATTCCGCCGGCGTCTGCGACGCCGTCAGCTCCACGCGAAACTTGTCGGCGAAGGCGACGATGGGGCGAAAAAGCAGCTGATCGTAGGCGAGAATGATCACCGCCACGGCGATGACCGCAGCGGCCACGCAGTCGATGCGACGCTCGTCGATCGCGAGCGCAAGATAGGAGCCTATCCCCGGCAGACGGATATTCACGTCGCCGACCGCGATCGCCTCCGAGGCGACGACGAAGAACCAGCCGCCCGACATCGACATCATCATGTTCCAGATGAGACCGGGCATGGCGAAGGGCGTCTCGAGCTGCCAGAATTTCTGCCAGGGCGTGAGGTTGAAGTTCGCCGCGACTTCTTCGAGATCGCGTGGCACGCCGTGCAGGGACTGATAAAAAGAGAAGGCCATGTTCCAGGCCTGAACTCGTGAAGATCACGAAGATCGCCGCGCATTCCGCGCCGAGCGTCGACCCTGGGAAGAGCCGCAGAAAGAAGGTCACGGTGAAAGAGAGGAAGCCCAATATCGGCACGGATTGCAGCACGTCGAGAATGGGAATCAACGCCATCTCGGCCCGACGGCTCTTTGCAGCGAGCGTCGCATAGGTGAAGGTGAAGACGAGCGAGACGCAGATCGCCGCAAACATCCGCAGCGTCGTGCGCAGACCGTAATAGGGAAGATATCGGTAATCGAGAGAGACGCCCGTCGCTTCCGGCCCGTTCAAGGGCGTGGTCATGTCGCGCGACCCGTAGGTCATGAGGACGAAGACGCCCATCACGAGCACGAAAGCCGCGACGTCCCAAAGGTTGGGCAGCCTGACCCGGCTTCGGGCGAGCACGGCGTAGCGGTCCATGGGCATAGAGGGCTGTCCGGTTAGAGGGATAAGGGCCGGACGCGCCAGCGCGACGGCCCCTCTCATCGTCATGCGGGGGTCGCCGTTCTTTCCGTGTTACAGCAAACGGGGAACGGCGCGGCGAGGCTTTACCACCTTGACGGCGAACGTCCAACGCGCGCTCACTCCGAGACTGCGCCGCCTGCGGTCTGATGATCTTTGGCCGATTTCTTCGGGCCGGGGCGCTGGATGAGCGAGGTTGGCGTCGCATCCACGCTCGCATGCTCGAGCCGCTCGAGACGGGCCTCGAGCGCGCCGAGCTTTGTCGCTATCGAGGCCGTAAGTTGCGCGTGCGCGAGGCTCGCGTCATGCGCCGCCTCGAGCGCTTTGAGCCGCTCGGATGTTTTGGAGGTCTCGACGAGATGGCGAAGCTGCTCGATCTGCGCCCGCAGGTAGCGCACATCATCGCGAAGACGCGCGACTTCAGCCGCGCCGGCCGCGTCGAGCGACACGGTTTCGGAGATCAGCCCGCGCGTGGGCGGCGCCAGAGCGCCGGCGCGCAAACCGAATTCCGTGCCCAAGGCGGCGCCGGCGAGGATCGCCAGCGCCAGCGCGCCCCAGAACGATCGAAACGAACGACGCCCTGCGACAGAAAAGCGCAGGCGCGAAAGCGCGCGGCTCCGACCTCCCTTAAATTCGCTAGAGCAGAGAAGGGCGTTTTCGGACCCACCCGCGGGCGGAAGCACAGAAGAGTTTCCCTGCATGCTCGGCCCCGCCCAACCAGCGACGCCTCCGAACTCGAGGCCGAAAGGCCTTGCGGAAGCGTCGTCGATCTTGGCGTCGCCGCGTTAAATCCACGTAAAACCGCTCGCGGCGGCGCCCGTCGAGGTGCTTTGACGCCGACGGATAATCGTGTATCCGAAACGGATAACTTGGAAGGAAGCGGACGGGAGCATGTGCTGGAGTGGTGAGGCGTCAGCCGTGTTGGCGACGGTGGGCATCGGCGGAGCCGCATATTCGGCGCTGAAGCGTAATCCTGAACCGATGGCGTTGTGGGTGTGTCTCCTCTATTTCGCCAGCATGGAGTCGCTGCAGGCCGTCAGCTATTCGGTGCTCGGTCAATGCGAGTCGCCGCTCAATCAGCTGATGACGCTGTTCGGATATCTGCACATCGCCTTCCAGCCATTCTTCATCAATGCGGTCGCTCTGTATTTCATGCCGAAGGATGCGGCGCGCAAGGTCGCGCCTTGGGTCTTCGCGGCCTGCTTCGCCAGCGCGATCTTCATGATCGTGCAGCTCTATCCTTTCGCCTGGGCGGGGCACTGCCAGATCGGCCGCCCACTCTGCGGCGACGTGCTCTGCACGGTGCGCGGCGAGTGGCACATCGCCTGGCATCTGCCGGTCAACGGCATCCTCAACAGCTTGACCGACAACGCCACGCTCGGGCGCGGCTTCGTTTCCTATCCGCTGACGGCCTTCTTGATGCCGGCCTTGATCGGCAGCTGGCGCTTCACGCTCTTTTCCTGGGTCGCCGGCCCCTGGCTCGCGGCACAAACGACGAACGACATCACCGAATGGCCGGCCGTCTGGTGCCTTTTCAGCATCGGCCTCGTGCTGGCGATCATCAAGACGCCCTTGCGCACGCATCTGCATGTGGGCGAACCCTGGTGGCAGCTGCTCGGCAAATGGTGGGAAGCGCGGCGCGCCAATTCCGCTCTGCCGCACGCAGCGCGCGAGGCGCCCCCTGCGGAGTAAGCGGCGATCCACGCCTTGCGCGGCGATAAATTCGAGAAGGAGCGGCGCAGAGACTTCGCCGCCTTCAGCGTGCCAAAGCCCGCATCCGCAGGGCTCCGGGTAGCACCGCGCGTCGAGAGGCCGCTTCGGGCCTCTCAGAATAAGCGTTTAGCTCAGACCTTACCCGACGCCGTCCCCCCACGGCGGCAAAAGCCGTGCCTGCTCGGTTTCGCACCCGGAAATGCTGCGGCTGCGCGTCAGCGAACAACGACTTGTCCGGCGATACGTATTTATGCTTACTGTTTATCTGATATCGCTAAACTCTATACGTTAATTTATTGGTTGTTGCATTTTTGTCACAGGTCTCTAAGATTCCAACTTAGCCTTACACAATAGACTTGCACCGATTACATTCGATGATAGCTTCATATCATGCGCTCTTCCGGTCTGCCCCGGGGCGCACTGTCTCACGAAAGGTAACCCGGTTCGCGTCGTAGGCGTTCGTCAGCCGTGATAGCGGGGATTTTCATCTTAGGCGCAATTCCCGCGGCTCGTGTCCCCGGACCTGAGCGCGCGCAGCTCGAAAAGACGAGGCGAACATCATGATAAAGCTTGCTGCCGCCGCCGGCCTCGCGCTGGCGCTCACGATTGGCTCCGCCTTCGCGGCCGATCTTCCCAGTCTCAAGGGGCCGATCGTCGCCCCGCCGCCCGTGTTCAGCTGGACCGGCCTCTATGGCGGCGTCAACATCGGCTATGGCTTCGGCAATGGCGATCAGGACCCGGGCGGATTGGTCTACGCGCCCTTCCTTTGCTGCGTCGTGCCAGGCTCAGCCTGGTCGATTCCCGACGACCCCAGCGGCGTGCTCGGCGGCGGACAGGTCGGCTACAATCACCAGTTCAATCCGTGGCTCGTCGTCGGCCTCGAGGCGGACATCCAGGCGACCGACGTGCATAGCCAGGGGAACGGCGTTGGCGGAGCGCCCGGAGTGGGTTTGATCGGGACCGGCCCGCATTTCGCCTACGCCACTCAGAACAAGAGCGTCGATTGGTTCGGCACGGTGCGTGGACGTATCGGCGTGACCTTCCCCAACCTGCCGAATCTGCTGCTTTACGGCACGGGCGGGCTCGCCTATGGCGGCGTGGTCCAAAGCGTAAATGTCTCGGACGTTTTCCCGTCCCTCCCCGGCGTTATCGTGGGCGCCGGCACGAACTACGATCAGACGAAGGTCGGCTGGACGGCCGGCGGCGGCGTCGAGTGGTTCCCGGCCCCCGCTCACCCGCTGTTCCACGCCTTCTCGGTCAAGCTCGAATATCTCTATACCGATCTTGGCCCGACGACGCTCTATGGGACGTCCTTCCTCGTCATTACTTCCCTCCCGGACCGGGACCGACCTTCTTCTATTCCCAGACGTCCCAGACGCGCTGGCATACGATCCGCGCGGGCGTGAACTGGCACTTCAATCCCTTCACGCCCGATCCGGTGCTCGCGAGCTATTGATCGGACTGGGGTCGCGCCCCCGATCGCTCGACAAGCGTCGTCTCGTCAGGCCAAGGTCAGGGCGCGCTCTTCCAACCGGTCGCGAATGACATCGAGCTTCGAGCGACGATCGAGCCACGGCGACACGACGCTGCGCAGGCGCGACCCAGATCACATCGCCGGCGTCCATGGTATCGGACGATGGGCGCGCAAGGGGTTTCGTCGGCCTTCGGCTCGCCGTATTGCCGATAATAGTCAGCGAAATTGACCGCAATCTCGCTGACGTGCAGGAGCGACTTCGCAAGCCAAGTCCTCGGCGTAAACGACGTCATGGCGTTCGAGCTTGATATGGAAATATTCAAGCTCGTCCCATTGTTCCGCGGCATCGACCACAATCGTCGTCCCATTCACCAGACTGCCTGCCCGGATCAACACGCCATCGATGTAGAAGCAGTGCTCCCTGGTCACATAGAGATCCCTGCTCGGAACGTTGGGCGCGATCGCGGAACGCGCGACACGGATCGGACGAACCTCTTCCACCCAGGGCTTCGCGGCGTCGCTCCTCTTGTAGCGATAATGTCCGATCCACTGGACGACACGGGTTCCGCCAAAAAGCGTCGGCAGAACGTCGCCAGCCGCGATATCCTCGACCTTGCGGTGCCCGTCCAGCGTTCGGATTTCTGTTCCTCTCAGAAAACAGCAACCCAGCAGCTTGGGCCAACGGTCATCGCAGATGCGCTCTTGATCTTCATCGAGCCTGCCGCGATGACGCCGATCGCCAGCAGGTTTCTCGTGACAAATCGGCGCCTGTCGTATTGCGCTCCGCCGCCAGCGGAGTTCTTGTTTTCTGTAGCCATTTGGTCTGCCTCCGTCTGAGAGCGCTCCGGGTGTCGCCACGTGACACGCCAGTCGATGAGTTATTTGCATTCGCCGGACCAGAACTCCGCCCAATGAAAGTCAATGACTTCTGACGCGCCGGGCTCGGCTCGGCATCGTTTTTCCCAAATCGCGAAGAAAATTGCGTCGCAAGGGGAAAATGGTTCCCTTATGGAGGGTTGGGCATCGATTTCGGCGAGCGGAAAGTGTTTAGGGCATCGTCGGAGCTTACGCCGTCGCCGCCAGCCTTTTTCGGCTCTTCCGCCCCTTTCCCAACAGATGCGCTCCGCGCTCCAAGCGCTTCAAAACTGTTGCGCGCATGCAACAGTTCTCGGAAAAACGACGGCTTCGCCCCTTAAACCACCAAAAACGGCGTCTCGAGCCTTGCAGAACTCAGTCGCGGCGCCTTCTATTTCCTGAAGCTTGAGGTCTGGGGCGCCGCCGGCGTTTCCAAGCGTCGCGCCTTCGCAAGGGGCAAGACGCAACCGTCCGAAAAGCAGGCAGAGTTCGCGAGGCGAGGGAATGTCCCCCGGCGCGAAGTTCTCGGCCAGAGGCTCGCGACGTTTCCTTCGGGGGGCGGAAGCGAGAGGCGCCCGCAGGAGCAGGCGGATCGTCTCGAGGCTCTCAAGAAGCGTGGGGTTCTCCCGCGCATCGCAGGGGTCGGGCCTCGGTCTTCATCGGTAAACAGAGAAAGAGCACAGAGCCATGAAAAAGATCCTCCTTTCCGCGACCGCGCTCAGCCTCGCGCTGACGGCGTCGGCGCTCGCGGCCGATCTCCCCTCGCGCAAGGCCCCGCCGGCCTACATCCCGCCGCCGCCCCCGCTGACCTGGAACGGCTTCTACGCCGGTCTGAACATCGGCGGCGGCTGGAACGCCAACAGCGGCCGCAACGAAGGTCTCCGCCTATTGGGATCCGAACTTCGCCTTCGGCGCCACCCGGCCGTGCCGGGCGACCTCGCCGAACCTGTTCTTCCTGCCCAACAACAATCAGACGGGCAACAGCGGCGGCGTCATCGGCGGCCTGCAGGTCGGCTACAACTTCCAGTTCAACCCGTCGATCGTGGTCGGCGCCGAGGCGGACTTCCAGGGCTCGAGCCTCAGCGGCAACGGCCCCAGCAACTACGCCTTCTATCCGTCGCCCTTCCTGCCCGTCGCGCCACGACCGGGCATCTCTGATGCCGGTCGCGGCGATCAACGGCGGCAATCTGAGCCTCAACTGGCTCGGCACGGTGCGCGGCCGCGCCGGCTGGCTGTTCACGCCCACCCTGCTCGTCTACGGCACGGCGGGCTTCGCCTACGGCGGCGTCCAGGCCTGGAGCTACACCAACACCCGCACCGGCTGGACCGCCGGCGGCGGCCTGGAGTGGATGTTCGCCCCCCGCTGGTCGGCGAAGGTCGAATATCTCTACGCCGATCTCGACAGCGGCGGAACGACGGGCGACTTCGGCTGGAACTGGGGCTATCACTTCCATCCGCAGCTCAACATCGTCCGCGCCGGCGTGAACTATCACTTCAACTGGGCGGAGCCGGCTCCGGTTCTCGCGAAGTACTGAGCGGCTCCAAAAGCCCGATCAGCAGAAAGCCCGGCCTCGCGCCGGGCTTTTTGCGTTTCGTGGCGTCCTCAAAAATCGTTCCGGGAAGCACCGCCGGAAACTGTTGCATAAATAGCACACCCTCTGTTGCAAAAATGGCACACGGTTCAGGAAAATACCCGAGCTGTTCTTTTATATATTGAAGTGTAGCCCGAATGCAGTGCATCCTCTCTTCGAAGTCGCCGAGGGTTTCACCTCCAAGACATCCTCGATTTCCCGCCTATTTTAGAGGAGGCGAACATGAAAAAGGTTGCTGCTATTTCCGCTATCGCACTGGCGATGGGCATGGGTTCCGCGCTTGCCGCCGACCTTCCCTCTCGCAAGGAAGCGATCTACGTCCCGCCCCCGCCGCCCCCGCTGACCTGGAACGGCTTCTACGCCGGTGTGAACGTCGGCGGCGGTTGGAACGCCAACAACAGTCACAACAACATCGTGCCCTACTGGGATCCGACGTTCCCCTTCGGCGCCGCCATGGCGGGCGCGACGAACCTGTTCTTCCTGCCCACCAGCTACAGCTACCAGAATGGCACGGCGGGCGGCGTCGTGGGCGGCGCACAGGTCGGCTACAACTTCCAGTTCAACCCGTCGATCGTGGTCGGCGTCGAGACCGACTTCCAGGGCTCGAGCATCGGCAACAACAACCTGTCGCAGGCCACCCCCTTCTACGCGTCGCCCATCTCCGCCGGCCTCCTGATCCCGCTCGTGACAACCGGCGGCGGTCACGACCGGCATCAACTGGATCGGCACGGTGCGCGGCCGCGCCGGTTGGCTCGTTCGTGCCCTCGCTGCTCGTCTACGGCACGGCGGGCTTCGCCTATGCCGGCGTCTACGCCGGGAACTACGACAACACCCGCACCGGCTGGACCGCCGGCGGCGGCTTGGAATACCTGATCGCCCCCAACCTGTCGGCGAAGGTCGAATATCTTTATGCCGATCTCAGCAGCGGCGGAACGACCGGCGGCTTCGGCTGGAACTGGGGCAACCATCGCCATCCCGAGGTCAACATCGTCCGCGCCGGCGTGAACTATCACTTCAACTGGGCCGCCCCGGTCCCGGTGCTGGCCAAGTTCTGATCGGCCGGAAGAACCGCGAATTAGAAAGCCCGGCTCACGCCGGGCTTTTTGTTTGCGCGCGCTCGCGCGGCGAGCCTAAGGCCCTCTCACCCCAGACCCGGCCCGTCATCCTGGTGAACGGCGAGGGCGCGGCGCAGCTTGCCAAGCGCCCGGTTTTCGATCTGACGCACGCGCTCCTTGGAAATCCCCAAGGATTCGCCGAGCGCCTCCAGCGTCACCACCGAATCGTTCAGGCGCCTTTCCCGAAGAATTCGTAGTTCCCGCTCGTTCAGCACGTTGAGCGCATCGGTAAGCCAGCGCGCGCGCCGATCCTGATCCACTCTCTCCTCCACGATTTCATCGGGAAGAGGGCCGTCGTCGACGAGAAAATCCATTCTCTCGGTCGCGTTCGAAATCATCGGAGATCATCTGCGCGTTGAGCGAGGCGTCTCCCCCGCCGAGGCGCGAGTCCATCAGCTCGACGTCCGCCCGCGGGAGCTTCAACGCGTCGGCGATGCTTTGCAGCGGGTCGGCGCAATGAGCGGCGCCGCTGCCTTGAGCGAGACGCGCGCGCAATCTTCGAAGGTTGAAAAACAAGGCTTTCTGAGCCGAGCTGGTGCCGCCGCGCACGATCGACCAGTTGCGCAGCACGTAATCCTGAATCGAGGCCCTGATCCACCAAGTGGCGTAGGTGGAGAAGCGCACGTCTCGCTCTGGCTCGAAACGGGCAGCGGCCTCGAGCAATCCGATGTGGCCCTCCTGGACCAGATCTGCAGCGGCGAGCCCGTAATGACGAAAGCGCGCCGCTATCGCGATCACGAGCCGCATGTGAGCCGCAGTCAAGCGGTGCAGAGCGTGCTGATCGTGCTTGTCGCGCCAAGCGAACGCCAGTTCGCGTTCTTCCTCGCGTTCCAGAAAAGGAGCGCATGTTGCGGCCTTCAGAAGGTCGCGGCTGATTCCTGGCATATATGCCATTAGCCTTCTCCTTCGCCGAACCCTATCGCAATATTTTGCGTAGAACTCTCGACGCTCCGGCTTCGCATTTTCACCATTCTGAAACCAATAACCCTTCGCTCCCCCTTTGGTTCCGCCCCGGGCGTCAATTCATTCCATTACGATCTTGTAATATTCGCCGAGGCTTAGCGACTGCTCTTTGTCGAGGCCGTTGATAAGCCGGAAGTATTCGGCCGGCGGATTGGCCGTGGCCATGCGTCGCGCCATCGTGTCGATCGTATCGCCCGGCCCGGCGACGACGATGGCGAGCCTTGGGCTTCGCAAAGCCGCCACCTCCTCCGCCGAGAGCGGACGAAAGGAAGCAATCGAGGCGTTGAACCGTTTTTCAGTCTCGTCGGTCAGCGCGCGCACGGCGAAGAGCAATCGAAAGAATCGGCCATTGTGCTCGAAAACTGCGACGCGAAAGTTGAATTCTCCCGCCCGGGCGTTCGCGGTGACGCCTTTCAGACCGTTCACCTCCGTCGCCTTGACGGAGGAGCGCAACAAGCCTTGGATCCATCCGCCGGAAGTCAGGTAGTTTTTGGCCGACTCGCCCGGCGGAGCGTCGACCCAGTCCAGGTAGAGGACCTCGTCGTCCCGATCGCCCACGCCACGAAGCGATTCGGCCGAGTTCTTGAGCACGAAGCCGTCCGGCGCGGTGAGCGTGAAACGGAGCCCGCCGTGGGTGTAGCGATTGCCCTGGACGAAGCCCGTGGCCGGATCGCCTCCAAAGGCGACGCCTTCTATCGCCGCGAGATAGCCCGCGCGGTCGCGCTCGCCAGACTCCGGTGCGGTGATGGCGCGCGCCGCCGCAATGGCGCGAGACACCCGCTCCGGCGTCGAGGGATGCTCCGAGAGGATGTCCGAAGCGTAGGAAGACTTTTTCTCGGCGTTGAGCGCAGCCAGTTCCTCCGTCGATCGGCCGAGCGCGTTCAAAAAGCGTGAGGCGCCAAAGGGATCGAAACCGGCGGCGGCGATCACCTTGACCCCGATCGCATCGGCCTCGAACTCTTGGCTTCGCGAGAAACTGGCGAATGAGAGGCGCTGCCGGATTCGCGCTTCCTCGCGATTGTGCCCGGCTTTCAGGGCCTCGGCGGCCTTGGCGATCACCTCCGCCTCTCGCTGCCGCTCGTCGCGCAAGGCGCGATGGCGCGCTGTCACATGGGCGATTTCATGCGCCATCACCGCCGCGACTTCCGAAGCGTCGTTGGCAAGGGCCAGAAGCCCTCGGGTGACGTAAAGATTGCCGGAGGGAAGCGCATAGGCGTTGGGAACGGGGGTGTTCAGGATCGTGACCCGGTAGGCTGTCTGCCCCGGCCCGCCGCTCGCCGAAGCCAAACGCTGCAAAATGCGGTTTAGATACGCCTCCGTGACGGGCGACCGATAGACGCCGCCAAACTGCTCGACGAATTCGTCGACCTGCACCGTCTCGCGACTGGCGCCTGCAGAAGGCGCGGCGGGAGCGATGGGCTGAAACAGCTGCCCTTGTCGCTCCATTTCCGCGCAGCCCGCGAGCGCCAACGCTGCGAGGACGGGCAGGAAGTGGCGGAGTCGAAGCTTTCCCCTCGGCGTCCCGCCGCTTTTCGACAAAAAGAGCGAGGCTGCGGGCGCCATCGGAAATCTCAGCAACGTCAAACGCCTCTTGCGCTGCGAAACGGGGAAGAGCGACCACCGCCAAATCAAGACGCTATTTCTCGGAAGCGTCGCCAAGGAGCTCGATCTCCGCGGGGCTCGAAATCTCAATCCTCGGTCCGTTATTTGTCTCTATTAGCCCACGCACGCGAATCCGTCGCCCGAGCAGCGAGCGGGGAATCCATCCCTGCCCAAGGAATATAGGCAGTTTCTTTCTGGGAATCACGACGGAGGCGTCGCGCCCGCGATTTTTCCCGAAATTCAGATAGAAGGCGGTGGTTGTCTCGCCGATCGAGGCGACCTTCCCGGAGAGCACGGTCATGCCTTTCTTTTGGGCGAGCGCTTCAAGCGACGACTCCGAGGCTACCGACGCATTGACCTCGGGGTCCTCGGCCCAGACTCCGGACTTTTGCTCACGCGGACGATTTTCCGCTCCGAGATAGGCTTTTGCGCAAGGCGCCGCGGCGATGTCGGGACGATAGCGGGCAAGCCCCTCGCCGATCATCACGGCGCCGACCGACACGAGCGGCGCGCCGGGCTCGTCGCTCGAGGCGGCGATCGCCTGCGCCGGCAGCCGGCCCCAGCGATCCGGCGCCGCCGCGAGCGTCTCGACGAACACCTGCGCGCCCTCTAACCAGGCGATCGCCCGTGTCAACGCCGCGTCGCGCGTCGATCCCCGCGCCTGCGGGAAACTCGAGACCCGCCAGCGTCGCGCGACGGCCGTCGGCAAGCACAAGGTCGAAGTCGTCCAAGACATGGGCGATTGTCGCCGGCTCGGCGGCGGCGAGCGAGCACGGACCCGACTCCGGCGCGGCTGGGGCCTGCGCGAGAGCCGCGGCAGAAACGAGAAGGCCGGAGACGATCAGAGCCAGAAAGCCTCTCCCGATGGTCCCCCGCGCGCGATCGTCAGCCATTGCTTCGCGGCCGCCGCCTCACCTTTCGACGCGCGACCCGACGCCGTCTCCTCGCCTTCACTCCGGCGGCCTGACCGGGATCTGATCCGGCGAAAGGGCAGGCGCAAGCCGAACGCCCGTGATCTCGAACTGCGTGCGCCGACGGCACATCAGCGGCAAGGGCAGGTCGAGCGCGAAGAGCTTCTGATTATACTGCAGCGAAACGGAGCTCCCCGGCGGGATGTTCTCCAGTTGCTTGCGAGCCTCGGGATCCGGCACGGAGAAATCAAAGGTGTTGTCGACCGCCGAGTTCCTCCCCGCCGAGCCGAGCGCGCTCGATCGCGAAAAGTTCGGCTGAGCCAATTGGCCCTCCCAGGTCCAGCAGGCGATGCCCTTCTTGGACAGCTTTGAGATCACGCCGGTGCGCTCGCCAACCGCATAATTAAAGGAGTCGAGCAACAGCAGTCCGATCACGAACACCGCAATCGGGATAATCACGACAACCAAAATCTTGAGCTTCCAGTCGAGCCTCCAGAAGCGCTGCAAGGCGCTGGGCTTCGTCGTCGCTGTCGAACTCATCATGTCCTCCGAGCCCTTTGGTCGGCCGTCGCGCCCGGCGCAGGCCGCAGAGCGGCGCGACTTTGCCCGCGAAACCAATTTCGCACAAGCACAAATAAACACGGTCCGGGCCAAGTGGAAGAGGCTTTACGCCGACGGGTTCCCTTCCAATGCGACGATCACGCACTGCGCCAACGGAGCAACAGCAGCGCAGAGCCGCGGCGGCTTTTGCGCGCGCATTTTCGAGACGATCGCGAAAGCGCGTCCTTGCCACCGCGCCGGCCGCCCGCCTATACCCGCCCCAGTTACAGCAGTTCTCATCGGGAGATTCCCGCACATGGCGGATCAGAAGCCCACGGGGCAAGAGCGGCCGGTCTTCACCGACAAGGAGGCGCTGCTCTTTCACTCGCGCGGACGCCCGGGCAAGCTCGAAATCGTCGCGACGAAGCCGATGGCGACGCAGCGCGACCTCTCGCTCGCCTATTCGCCCGGCGTCGCCGCGCCAGTCCTGGCGATCGCGCGCGACCCCTCGACCGCCTATGATTACACGGCCAAGGGCAACATGGTCGCCGTGATCACCAATGGCACGGCGATCCTTGGGCTCGGCGATCTCGGCGCGCTCGCCGCCAAGCCCGTCATGGAGGGCAAGGCCGCGCTGTTCAAGCGCTTCGCCGACATCGATTCGATCGATCTCGAGGTCGACACGCGCGACATCGAGGAGTTCATCGCGGCCGTGCGGTATCTCGGCCCGTCCTTCGGCGGCATCAATCTGGAGGACATCAAGGCTCCGGAATGCTTCATCATCGAGGAGCGGCTGCGCGAGTTGATGAACATTCCGGTCTTCCACGACGACCAGCACGGCACGGCCATCATCTCGGCGGCGGGACTTCTCAACGCGCTGGCGCTCACCGGCCGCGACATCAAGGAGGCGCGCCTCGTTTGCAACGGCGCCGGCGCCGCGGGCGTCGCCTGCCTCGACCTCGCCAAGGCGCTCGGCTTCAACCCCGCCAATGTGACGCTCTGCGATACGAAAGGCGTCATCTATCGCGGCAGAACCGAGGGCATGAACCAGTGGAAGAGCGCGCATGCGGTCGAGACCAAGGCGCGCACGCTGGCCGAGGCGCTGGAGGGCGCCGACATCTTCTATGGTCTGTCGGTCAAAGGCGCGCTGACGCCGGCGATGCTGCGCGCGATGGCCAAGGATCCCATCGTCTTCGCGATGGCCAATCCCGATCCCGAAATTTCGCCCGAGGAGGCGCACGAGGCGCGCCCCGACGCGATCGTCGCCACCGGGCGCTCGGACTATCCGAACCAGATCAACAACGTCTTGGGCTTTCCCTACATCTTCCGCGGCGCGCTCGACGTGCGCGCCAAGACGATCAACATGGAGATGAAGATCGCCGCGACCAAAGCCCTGGCGCAACTCGCGCGCGAGGATGTGCCGGACGAGGTCGCCAGCGCCTATCGCGGCGCGCGTCCGCGCTTCGGCCGCGACTATCTGATCCCCGCGCCCTTTGATCCGCGGCTCATTTCCATCGTGCCGCCGGCCGTGGCGAAAGCGGCGATGGATTCGGGCGTCGCGCGCCGGCCGATCGTCGACATGAAGTCCTATCGCGCCGAGCTCTCCGCGCGCAGGGATCCCGTCGCGGCGCTGATGCAGACGATCTTCGACCGCGTCCGAAGCGAGCCCAAGCGCGTCGTCTTCGCGGAAGGCGAAGAGGAGCAAGTCATTCGCGCCGCGCTCGCCTTCGTCAACGAGGGCCTGGGACGGGCCATTCTCGTCGGGCGCGAGAACCGCGTCGCCGCGACCGCCGCCGCCGCAGGCCTCGACCTCGGCGACAAGCTCGAGATCCACAACGCGAAGCTCTCCTCGCGCAACGCCGACTATGCGCAGACGCTCTATGCCCGGCTGCAACGCAAAGGCTATCTCTTCCGCGACTGTCAGCGGCTCATCAACAACGACCGCAATCATTTCGCCGCCGCGATGGTCGCCAAGGGCGACGCCGACGCGATGGTCACCGGCGTCACCCGCAATTTCTCCAGCGCGCTCGAGGAAGTGCGTCGCGTCGTCGATCCGAAGGCGGGCAGACGCCTGATCGGCGCCTCGCTCGTTCTCGCCAACGGTCGCGTCGTCGTCGTCGCCGACACGGCGATCACCGAGATGCCGGAGGCCGCCGACCTGGCCGATATCGCCGTTGAAGCGGCGCGGCTCGCCAAGCGCATCGGCCTGGATCCGCGCGTCGCGATGCTGGCTTTCTCTACCTTCGGCTACCCGCCCGGCGAACGGACGGCCCGCGTGAACGAGGCCGTGAGAATTCTAGACAAGCGCAAGGTCGATTTCGCCTACGACGGCGAGATGGGCGCCGACATCGCCTTAAATCGCCAGCTCATGGCCGCCTATCCCTTCTGCCGCTTGAAGGACACGGCGAATGTGCTGGTGATGCCGGCCTTCCACTCGGCGGCGATCTCGACCAAAATGTTGCAGGAACTCGGCGGCGCGACTGTGCTCGGGCCGCTCATCGTCGGTCTCGACAAGCCGATTCAGATCGTGCAGCTCGGCGCGACGGCGAGCGAGATCGTCAATATGGCGGCGCTGGCCGCCTTCGGCGTGGGGGGGTGAGAGGGCGCGAACTCGCCCTTCTGGCGGCGCGCCCGGAAGCGCGCCGCCGCGCAGGAAACCCGCAGTATCTGGCCCCTACCCTGGTCGCGGCATCTGCAGCGACCAGGAATTCGGGCGACGTTCAGATGAACGTCGAAAACAGGCCGGTCAGCACGGCGAAGACGAAAGCCGTCGACGCGACGATCTGATAGTTGTCTGTGCCCCACAGGGCCAGGATCGCGCCCAGGACCCCGCCGCCCAGCGTGCACATCACGAGAATCGGGCGAAGGGTCAGATTCATTTCCTTGACCAGAGGCGTTTCTTTGCCGCTCATGGCGTTCCTCCCGAAGTCGGCCCCCTCGGAATTGCTTCTAGTCATAGGATCGCAGGAAGCGGCCCTGAGGCCAACGCCGTTCTTCGCCATTCCGCGACGCGATCTCGCCAAAAGCACCCGGACGTCTCCTGGGTCCCCGGCTTGCTCGCCGGGGCTGAGCCTTTTAAGAAGCCAGAAAAAGGGGCAGCTAGGCTCGCTCGCTAGCGCTGGCTGCTGAAAGTCGGAGCTTCCGCCCGCGAGCCGCGGACAGGGACTCCGCCCCGTCATGACACTGTCATGGCAGCGGGGGGAAAGGGGAGGCGGCGATGAATCGCCTCGCTGACGAACCCGGCCAGAGTTGGAAATCGCTGCGCAGGACGATGTTGCAGCGCGAGAGGCGTTAAAAGGTCAAAGGAAAGATTCTCCCACATGCACATAACGATGATCGGCTCGGGCTATGTCGGCCTGGTTTCAGGCGCGTGCTTTGCGGATTTCGGCCATGTCGTGACCTGCGTCGACACGGACGCCGGCAAGATCGAGCGCTTGAAGCGCGGAGAGATTCCGATCTACGAGCCCGGCCTCGACGAGCTCGTCGCGACAAACGCCCGCCAGGGGCGCCTCTCCTTCACGACCGAACTCGCGGACGCCGTCAGAGGCGCGGACGCCGTCTTCATCGGCGTGGGCACGCCGTCGCGGCGCGGCGACGGACATGCGGACCTCTCCTATGTCTTCGCCGCCGCCAAGACGATCGGCGAGGCTCTGGGGCCAGGCTTCACGGTCGTCGTGACGAAATCGACCGTGCCGGTCGGCACCGGAGACGAGGTCGAGCACATCATCCGCGAGATGAGGCCCGACGCCGATTTCGCCGTCGTCTCGAATCCGGAGTTTCTGCGCGAAGGCGCGGCGATCGAGGACTTCAAGCGTCCCGACCGCGTGGTCATCGGCACCGAGGACCCCCGCGCGCGGGAGGTGATGGAGGAAATCTATCGGCCGCTGAGCCTTAATGCGCCGCCGCTCTTCTTCGTGAACCGCCGCACCTCCGAGCTCACCAAATATGCGGCCAACGCCTTTCTGGCGACGAAGATCACCTTCATCAACGAGATCGCCGATCTGTGCGAAAAAGTGGGCGCCGACGTGCAAGACGTCGCGCGCGGCATCGGCCTCGACAAGCGCATCGGCTCCAAGTTCCTACACGCGGGTCCGGGCTATGGCGGCTCCTGCTTCCCCAAGGACACGCTGGCACTGCTGAAGACCGGCCAGGACGAAGGGGCGCCGCTGCGGATCGTCGAAACGGTCGTCGCGGTCAACGACGCGAGGAAACGGCTGATGGCGCGCAAGATCATGCAGGCGCTCGGCGGCTCCGTGCGCGGCAAGCGCATCGCGCTCTTGGGCCTCGCCTTCAAGCCCAACACCGACGATATGCGCGACGCGCCCTCGATCTCGATCGTCGCCTCGCTCATCGGCGACGGCGCGAGCGTGCACGCCTATGATCCCGAGAGCATGGATCAGGCGCGCCCGCTCATGCCGGAGGTATCCTTCCACGACGACGCCTATGGAGCGATCGAGGGGGCCGACGCGCTGGCGATCGTCACCGAATGGGACGCCTTCCGCGCGCTTGATCTCGATCGGGTCAAGACGCTGATGAAGTCCCCAATCATCGTCGACATGCGCAACGTCTATCGTCCTGCGGAGGCGAGGAAGCGCGGATTCACCTATGCGAGCGTCGGAAGGTCCTAGAACTGGCGGGAGAGGCGGCTCCATCCGCCTCCCTCCCCTTACGTTGCAAGTTTGCAACCGGGTTGGACGCATGCACCTCTCGTTAGGCATGGTTGCGACGCTCCCAACTTCCGACGCAATGGCGTGACAGAGGGCACGCATGAAAATGCGTCTCTTCGCAGCCCTGGTCTGCCTCCTTGCCCTAGCGGGCTGCGGGCGCGTGCATGGCGTGCTGATCCCCGTCGGCGTGCAGGCGCCGGGGACGAGCCGGGTCGATATGCTGGTCGCCACGACCCGCAGCGATCTTGGGGCCACTCCCGGCGAAATGTTCACCGGCGAGCGTGGCCAGAGCCTCGCCTTCGCCGACATTGCCGTTTCAATTCCGCCCGATAGCGCGCGGCAGATCGGCGATGTGCAGTTTCCGCAGTCGCTCCCCGCCGATCCCCTGCGCGACTTTGTGACGCTGAAGGCCGACCGGCTCGACAAAGGAGCCGCGCTTGCGCAGTTGAATGGGCGGCTCGCGCATACGCCTCGGCGTCAGGTTCTCGTCTTCGTGCACGGCTTCAACAACCGTTTCGAGGACGCGGTCTATCGCTTCGCGCAGATCGTTCATGACAGCAAGACCGACGCGCTGCCCGTGCTTTTCACCTGGCCTTCGCGCGGCAGGCTCCTTCAGTATGGCTACGACCATGACAGCGCGAGCTTCTCGCGCGACGCGCTGGAGAAAGTCCTGCAGGCCCTGGTGCAGGACCCCTCGGTCGGCGAGATCTCGGTCCTCGCGCACTCCATGGGCAATTGGGTCACGATCGAGGCGCTGCGGCAGATGGCGATCCGCGATCGCGGCCTGCCCAAGAAGATCGCGAATGTCATGCTCGCCGCGCCGGACGTCGATTTCGACGTCTTCCGAAAGCAGGTTGCCGAGATCGGGCCAGCCGCGTCGCAATTCTACGTTTTCGTCGCACGCGACGACGCAGCGCTCGCCGCCTCCCGGCGTGTCTGGGGCGACATGCCGCGGCTCGGCGCCATCAACCCCGACGTCCTCGCCCTACAACGAGCTGCTCGAGCAGGACAAAATCCAGTGGGTCGATCTCACCGGCGTCGGTTCGGATGATTTCCTCCGACACGGGACCTTCGCCTCGGCCCCCGGCGTCGTGCGCGCGATCGGCGTGCGTCTCGCCGGCGGTCAATCGCTCGTCGAGTCTACCGGAATAGGCTCCAGGGTGGGACAGGCCGCCACCGGCGCCGTGGGCGCCGTCGGCGCGGCGGCCGGCGCTGCGGTTTCGGCGCCCTTCGTTCTCGCCGATCCCGAATCCCGCGACAATTTCAGCGACAATTTCGGACGGGTCGGCGCGGGATTCGGCGAGGCATTGGGAGCGGGCGCCTCGATCGGCAAGTGACGGAGAGGCGGGAAGCCGCTCAGACGCTTTCGCTTGCGACCTCGTCGTTATCGGCGCCTGGACGCCCGGTTTTGACGCCGGCGCTGTGATCATCGCTTAAAGCCACACCCTCGCCGCTCATGCTCGCTACCTTCTCGGCCACCGCGTTCACGATGAACTGATTGAGGCTCGATCCCTCCCCCGCGGCCAGTCGTTCGGCCTCCTCCTTCAACGGAAGCGGAAGTCGAAGCGCATAGCCGGCAGTTTTGGGTTTCATGCTTTCCTTTTCGTTTCTCAGAAAGGCGCTGCTTTGCCTGCCGCCACATAAGCGTCGGCGTCTTGCGAAAGCAACAGGCGTTCCTTGACGAGCTTGCTCGCCACCGAGCGCAGGGCCGCAACGAAGTAGCTTCGCGCGCCATACCGCTCGACGAGCGATTGACGGGAGTCCCCCGACGCTTCGCGGGCGGCGCGGGTCGGCGGAAAGGCGAACTCGGCGCCCGCCGCGCAGGGGCCCCCCTCCGCCGAAGCGTTCCAACCGGTGAAGGTGGCAATCGGCAAGGCCTGGTCGGGAAGACGCAGTCCAGACGTTTCATTGCCGTCGACATCGATTTTCGGCGCGAGCCGATCGTCGGCCGGCGGCGGCGAAAAGCCGGAAATCTTCGGCCAAGCCAGGCTTTTCGCGGGGGCGACCTCCGCCTCCCGCGAGACGGGCGGCGCGGGTCCCCCGGATACATATTCGTCGAGCGCGACGAGCAGCGCGCGGCGGGCGGGCTCGACGCTGCGACGGTTCACCGGTGCGGCGCAATTCTCTTTTCCCGCAGGCGGGAAAACCGCGCCGGCGAGAAAGAAGCGGCGCTGGCGTGGCCCGGCGGGCGTTGGCGCCTGACGCGGTGTCTCGCGCCAAAAGGCGTCAGAACCGTAAAGCTCGACGACGAAGGGCCCGTTCGCGCGCGAGGGCCGAGCGGTCGCATCCTCCAAAAGCAGCGCGTCAAAGAGCTTGTCCTCTCCGGTTTTGAGGGCCTCGACGGCGGCGCCCCGCGCGACGCCGATCTTCTTGACGGACCCCGCTTCTTTCAGCGCCTTGCGCAAAGCCTCCGGTTGCGGCGCAGGCCCCAGGAAAAGCACGCTCATGCCGCGCAAGCGCGCGATCTCCAAAAGGTCGGGACGATCGAGTCGCGTCAACGACGGCTCGTCTTCGCCGAGGACCAACAGCGTCTTGGCGCGCGTGGCGGACCGCCACAAGACGAAGCGCGCCTCGCCCGTTCCCGTGAGCGCGCGCACGTAGCCGTCGGGGAGCGGCGGCGGCGGCGGCGGGCCGTAGGGGGCCAGCGGCTGCGCCAGAGCCGGGCCGGACACAGCCAGCGCGAGCAGCGCAACGCAAAACCGAGGACGCCTCATAGCTCCGCCAGAAAATGCGCGAAGGCCATCGAGCCTTCGGGCCAGGGGCCGTGACCGCTCGCGACATTGATGTGGCCCGAGGCGCCGGCGTCGAGATATTTTGCGCCCAGGGCGTCAGCCAGCTCGCGCGCAAAGCCGGGATCGGCGAAGGGATCGTCCTCGCTGCCGACGACCGCAGCTTTGAAAGGCAGCTTTTCCCGCGGATAGGGCAGAAAACTTTCGTCGATCTGCGGCGTCTCGCGGATCGCGCGCTCCGACGGCGGCGCGACGAGAAAGGCGCCGCGTATTTTCTCGCCGACGCGGGCCGCCGCGTGCAGCGTTGCGAGCACGCCCAGCGAATGGGCGACGATCACGACGGGACGCGCGCTGTCCTCGACGGCGCGCTCGATGACCGGGCGCCACTCCGCGAGAACAGGCCGGCTGAAATCGCGCTGCTCGACCCGTCGCGCGCTCGAGAGCTTTTGCTCCCACCGGCTCTGCCAATGATCGGGCGGCGAATTGTCCCATCCCGGAACGATCAGAATGTCGGCGTCGGACGCGCGCATGCGAAGCTTGTTCCCGCTCTAGTTGGAGACGATGGGTTCTGCGTTACCGCAGAGGGGGAGGCAAGCGCGAATCAAGATCGCCACGAACTCGACGATGCGCCGGACGTGCTCGCGCTGGCAACGCGTGCAGCGCGATAGTGCGGCCAAAGACCGCAATAGCTTAGCCTTGCGATCATCAACAGCCGTGGACAGCTAGATGAGCAGCGCTCGCGAACGACCCGGAGAGTTTTTAGCTGAGGGTGGCGAGGGCTATAAGAACGGAGATAATCGATGCTTAGAAGGAACTCTTTGATCGCTCGCGTCATCCTTAGCTTGGGGGCCGGAGCGGTTTCACAGGTCGCATATGCAGCGCCGCCGACCGAATACACCCAAACCTATCATTTGGACGCTAATCAGATCGCCCCGGGCCAATGCGCGTTTCCCGTGGACATCGTCGTGCAGGGGAAAAGCAAAACGATCACGCTCCCTGGGAACCGCGTGATTATCACCGCGCCGGGGCAGTCTGCGACAGTGACCAACCTCTCCGATCCTAAGAAGACCGTGACGCTCAACATCACTGGAGCAACTCACCAGTCGGTTCAAAACGGCGACAACGTATATGTGCTCACTGGCCGCAACCTCGCGGGTGATCCAGACGCGGGGCTTGTGTTGGCCATCGGAAACTTCAGCTTCGTGTTCGATGCCCAAGGTAGTCTTGTCCAGCCACGGTAATTACCCACCCCCACTTTGAGGAGCCGAAGAGGGTTGGCGGCTGATTTGGGAGCCGCTCTTGCCACGGACTCAAATTTCTGAATCCATGCGCGCATGGATCGCACTGATTTGCAACGGCTGAGCAAGGAGGAGTTGATCGAGCTGGTGCTCCAGCTGCAACGACCGGAGAAGTCGTCGCGCAATTCTTCCAGGCCCCCGTCCACCGACAAGAAAGAGAAGCGCGAGAACTCGCGTCCTGGCGGGGCGAAGTCCGGACATGAGCCGCACAATCGTCACCTGGCCGACGATCCCGATGAATTCCGCGATCACCGACCAACGCGTTGCGAGCTCTGCGGCGGGGTCATGGCGGCGGACGCCGACATGGAATTGATCGGCGAATACGACGAGATCGAAATTCCGCCGGTCAAGCCTCATGTCGTGCGCCATCGGCGTTTCGCCTGCCGTTGCGCGCATTGCGGCGCGAACGTCAAAGCTGCGCCGCCAGCGGTCGCCACGCAGACGCCGTTTGGACCGCGCATCCATGCGCTGGCGATTTATCTGAAAAGCTTTCAGGCGCTTTCCTATGAGCGTCTGCGCTTCCTGTTCCGCGACGCTTTCGGCCTGATCGTCAGCGAGGGCGCTTTGATGAATATGTTCATCCGCTCCCATGCCGGCTTCAAAACCGAGGCGGATAAGGCGAAGGCCATTCTCCGTCAGGCGAAGGTCGTCGCCAGCGACGAAACCGGTGTGCGCATCGAAGGGACCAACTCCTATCATTGGGTGTTCCACTGCAAGGATGCGGTGGTGCATCAGCCCGATCATTCTCGCGGCGCTCGCGTCGTGGAAGAGATGATGAACGGCCATGAGCCGAAAGTCTGGATTTCGGATCGTTACTCCGCGCAGCAAAATCATGGCGCCGCGCATCAAACCTGTCTGGCGCATCTGGCGCGCGATACGGCTTTCGCGCTGGAGCACGGCTCGGACGATCTGCCCCTACGGTTCAAGCTGTGGTTCGGCAAGGCCTTCGATCTTGCTGCGGACATCGCCAATGTCAAAGCCGCGACCATCGCCAGCAAAAAACGCGCGCTCGAACGGCAACTCGCCGATATCCTTGACGTGGCGACGCAATGCGATCTGGCGCGTGAGCTGCAAGCCAAGATCCGGCGAGCGCGGGACCAGCTGCTGACGTTCTGCGATCATCCCGGCGAGGTCGAGGCCACCAACAACGGCTCGGAGCGAAAGCTGAGGCCCTGCGTGATCCAGCGAAAGGTCACCAACGGCTATCGCGCCATGTGGGCCGCACAGGCCGAAGCGGATGTGCGCACCGCCGTCGACACGGCAAGGCTCAAAGGCGCGAACCCCTTCCAGACGATCCTCGGCGCCCTGGCCTGAAGCCGCAAAAACCCGCGCAGGCGCCCTAAAAATAGGGGTGGGTAATTGCCAGCCACTAATGGGCCACGGTCAACTGATTAGCATCTGCAACCTGGTATCCTGAGTTCCGATCATTGGGGCTACTCGAAATTCAAATGGAACTGGAGCAGCCCCGTTTCTCGGTGGAGATGCGGGGGTTGAATTTCGTCTCGGCAGTGAGCTTGATAGGCATCCCAGTTCTGGAGTCCGAAGATCACAGCGGGCAGCCGCTCAGACGCTGGGTCGAGATTGCGACTTCGCGACGATTGCCTAGCGCCGAAATCGACACCGCGAGCGCGGGGATGGAAGCAATCGAAAATCAGGCAAAGCACGCGCGTCTTCCGCTTCGCGCCCTCGCCGAACGGATTTCTGCATCTCGGCCACGCCTATTCGGCGCTCCTGAATTTCGAGCTCGCGCGCGAGAGCGGCGGGCGCTTCCTCCTGCGCATCGAGGACATCGATCTCGCGCGCGCCAAGCCGGAATATGAAGCGGCGATCTACGAAGACCTGGCGTGGCTCGGACTCGACTGGGAACGGCCCGTGCGCCGCCAGTCCGAGCATTTCGCCGATTACGCCGCGGCGCTTGAGCGTCTCGATGCAATGGGCCTTCTCTACCCCTGCGCCTGCACGCGCAGCGAGATCGCGAAAGCAGCGGGAGAAAATCCTCCGCGCGACCCGGACGGCGCGCCGCTTTATCCCGGAACCTGTCGCCTCAAGCCGCGCGGCCATTTGCGCGAAATCTTAGAGGGCGGCGGCGTCGCGCTGCGGCTCGACATGGACCATACGCTTGCGCTGTTGGGCGCCGAGGCCCGGGCGCTCACATGGCGCGAGCACGGACGCGGCGAGCTGCTGGCGCGGCCGGAGCGTTGGGGCGACGTCGTGCTGGCCCGCAAGGACACGCCGGCGAGCTATCATCTCGCGGTCGTCGTCGACGACGACTTGCAGGGCGTGACCGACGTCGTGCGCGGCAAGGATCTCGAGGCTGCAACGGGCCTGCATCGTCTGTTGCAGCGCCTGCTCGGCCTGCCGGCGCCACGCTATCGGCATCACGCCCTGGTGCTCTGCGCCGAAGGCGAGAAGCTCTCGAAAAGCCGGAGCAGCAAAACGCTGCGCGACTTGCGCGCCGAAGGCCTGAGCGCTGCCGCCGTCGTCGCGCAAGCGAGAGCGGGCGATACGCTCAGCTGCGATAGTCGCCGTTGATCGCGACATATTCCTTGGTGAGGTCGCAGGTCCACACGGTCGCTGCGCCGGGTCCAATGCCGAGATCGACGCTGAGCTTGATCTCGTCGCGCTTCATGATCTCCGAGACCGCCGCCTCGTCATAGGAGGGATCGCGCTGGCCCTTGAAGGCGACGCGCGTGTCGCCGAACCAGATCGCCAGCTTGTCGCGATCCGCCTCCTCGCCGGCCTTGCCGACCGCCATGACGACGCGTCCCCAATTGGCGTCCTCGCCGGCGATCGCGGTCTTGACCAGCGGGGAATTGGCGATGGAGAGCGCGATGCGTTTCGCCGCCCGGGCATTGGCGGCGCCCGAGACGCGCACCTCGACGAATTTGCGCGCGCCCTCGCCGTCCTTGACCACCTGATGCGCGAGCTCCAACAGCAATTCATCGAGCGCCGCGGCGAAGCCGTCGAGTCGCGGATCGGACGCCTTATCGATACGCGGCGCGCCGCGCGCCGCAGCGGCGCCCGTCGCAAACAGCAGCAGCGTGTCGGAGGTCGAGGTGTCGCTGTCGACGGTGATGGCGTTGAAGCTGTCGCGCACCGAGCGGGAAAGCAGCACCTGCAGCGCGTCGTCGCCGAGGGGCGCGTCGGTGAAGACGAAGGCGAGCATCGTCGCCATGTCGGGCGCAATCATGCCGGCGCCCTTGGCGAAGCCGGCGATGCGGATCGCGACGCCGTCAATCTCCGTCGTGCGCGACGCGAGCTTGGGATAGGTGTCGGTCGTCATGATCGCCTGCGCCGCTTCGTGCCAGGCGTCGGGGCGCGCCGCCTTGACGAGCTTCGGCAACACGCGTTCGAATTTCGTGGCGTCAAGCGGCTCGCCGATCACGCCGGTCGAGGCGAGGAAGATCTGGCGTTCCGGAGTCTGCGTCGCCTTGGCGACGAGCCGCGCGGAGAGCTTGACCGCCTCTCGACCCAGTCGCCCGGTGAAGGCGTTGGCGTTGCCCGAATTGACCAATAGCACGCGCGCCTTGCCCCCGGAGAGTCGGGCGCGACACCAGTCGACCGGCGCCGAAGGACATTTGGAGCGCGTGAAGACGCCGGCGACGCGCGTTCCCTCGTCGAACAGCGCGAGCATCACGTCGACGCGACGGCTGTAACGTACGCCAGCCATGCCGGCGGCGAAGCGCACGCCGTCGATGGGGCCAATTTCAGGGAGCGTTGCAGGGGCGAATTTCGAGACGGGACCGGCTTTCGCCATTGAGGGGGCCTTCGCGGTCAGACGCGGCGCCGGACGGCGCCGCAAGCAACGATCGGCCGGAGATCACGCCCCGGCGCTTCTCACTTCTTCTTGTCGTCGGCCTTGGTCTTCTCGTCGGCCTTTTGCACTGCGGCCGGCGGCTGGTCGGCGCGCTCGATCTGTGCGGTCTGCTTCAGCCGCTCCAGGAGGGACCGACGCGCCGTCTCCGAGAGGTAGCGAGAGATTTCGCCGCGCAGTTCCTCCTGCGAGGGGAACTTGCGTGGACGCTTTTCGACCAGCTTGATGACATGCCAGCCGACTTGGGTCTTCACCGGATCGGAAACCTGCCCAGGCGAGAGCTTGACCACCTGCTCGGCGAATTCCGGCAGCCACTCGTCCTTCACGCGCCAGCCAAGATCGCCGTTCTTTGCGCCGGGATCCTTCGACACTTCCGCCGCGACCTTGCCGAAGTCCTCGCCCGCCTTAACGCGCTTCAACGCGTCCTTGGCCTGCTCCTCAGTCGAAACGACGAGGTGCATGGCGTGATACTCGTCCTGCGGCTTGTAGTCCTTCGCCGCGTCCTCGTAGGTCTTCTTGACCACCGCGTCGGTAACCGCTTCGCTGCTGAGCTTGGCGAGCATCGCCTGCATCAAAGCCATGTCGCGCAGATACGCGAGACGCTTCATGAAATCGGGCGTTTCGGCAAGCTTTTCCGCCTGCGCCTCCTGCACGAGAAGCTGCTGCGAGACGAGAAACTCGATCAACGCGGAGTCACGCACCTTGGCGTCGGCCTGGCGAGAGAAATTCGCTCCAATGTACTCGTCAGCGAGCTTCAGGTCCTCGTCTGTGATCTCGACGCCGTTGACTTTCGCCAGAACCTTGGCCGAGGCGCCGGAGGCGACGGCCAGACAGAGGCAGAGCGTGAAGATCGCAAACGCGAAACGAGGGAGACACGCGTTCCAGGCAGGCTCTCTCATAGGCTTCTCCGAATGGCGCAGACCGCGCGAAGCGTCGGTGCGACGGCGACGGGATCGACCGTGGCGCGAGCGCCGGGCGTAACTACGCCGCAAGAGGCGGTCTGACAAGCACGCAAGCTTTGCTCCCCTCAGCTCGCGAGCAGAAAGCGCTCGGCCTGCGCGAGATCGACCGAGACGAGCTGCGAGACGCCGCGCTCGGCCTGCGTCACGCCGAAGAGCCGGTCCATGCGCGCCATGGTGATCGGGTTATGCGTGATCGCGACGAAGCGCGTGTCGGTCTTCTTGCGCATCCCCTCGAGAAGGTCGCAGAAGCGTTCGACATTGTAATCGTCGAGCGGCGCGTCGACCTCGTCCAAGACGCAGATCGGCGACGGATTGGTCAGGAACACCGCGAAGATCAGAGACATTGCGGTCAGCGCCTGCTCGCCGCCCGACAACAAGCTCATCGCGGCGGGCTTCTTGCCGGGCGGACGGGCGAAGATTTCGAGCCCGGCCTCGAGCGGATCGTCGCTCTCGACGAGCGCCAATTCCGCGGTTCCGCCGTCGAAGAGCAGCGTGAACAGCTCCTTGAAATGCGCGTTGACCTTGTCGAAGGCGAGAAGCAGCCGCTCGCGCCCCTCCTTGTTGAGACTGGCGATCGCGGCGCGCAATTTCTTGATCGCTTCGGAAAGATCGTCGCGCTCGGCGCACATTTTGCCCTGCTGCGCCTCGATCTCCGAAAGCTCGTCGTCGGCGCGCAGATTGACGGCGCCGAGCCGCTCGCGATCGGCCCGCAGCGTTTCGAGCTTGCGCTCCAGCGCTTCCGCCGTCGGCAATTCGTCTCCTGGAGAAACGCCCGCAAGTGAAACGAGCGCTTCCGGCGTCGTCTCCAGCTCATGAGCGATGGCGTGGGCCACATCGGCGGCGCGCTGCCGCGCGGCCTCGAGTTGCGCTTCGCTGCGCGCCTTATCCTCCCGCGCCGCGCTCAGCGCATCGAGCGCGGCGCGGGCGGCCTTGTCGCCCTCCGCGAGACGCGTCTCCCCCAACGCACGCGCGTCGGAAGCCGCACGCCGCGCCTCCTCCGCCTTTTCGACGCTGTCCCTCAAGGCGCGACGCTGGCGCTCGAATTCCATCGGCGCCTCGGCGAGCTCTTCCTGCTCCCCCAGCGCCGCGTGCAGACGCTCCTCGATCTCTCCGATGCGATCCTGCGCATGGTCGCGCCGCTGCGCCCAGGAAGCGCTTTCCCTCTGGATCGCGGCCTGCCGGCCGGCGCGCATCGACGCCTCATGCGCGAGCGCGGAGAGCGCGGCGCGGGACTCGTTCGCCTGCGCGCGCTCGGCCTGCGCGCGCGCGCGCAGGCTTTCGAGCGCGCCGGCGAGGAAGGCCGGCTCCTCCAGCGCTTCCAGCGTGCTTTGCGCGGCGGCGCGCTTTTGGGCCGCCTCGTCGCGATTTTCGATCGTCTGCGCCTTCGCCGCCTCCAGCGCCGATAGACGCTGGCCGATCTGCGCCTGGCGGCGCTCGGCGGCGGCCTGGCGCTCGCGCGCCTCGTCGAGTCGCGAACGCGCCCGGCGCTGCGCCTCGCGCGCGTCGCTCTCGGCCTGTTGCGCCTCGCGCACGTTCTCGCGCGCACTCTGCGCCTCTTCGGCGGCCGCGTCGGCGAGATAGCGGGCCTCTTCGGCCTCCTGGCGCAATTCGGCCAAGCGGTTCTTCTCGACGAGACGACGCGCGGCGGCTGTGGGCGCCTCGGCCGCCTGCGCGAAACCGTCCCAGCGCCAAAGATCGCCCTCCTTCGAGACGAGCCGTTGTCCGGGCTTCAAGGTCGCAAGCAGCCTTGGGCCGTCCTCGCGCGCGACGACGCCGATCTGCTTCAAGCGCCGCTGCAACGCGGCCGGCGCCTGAACGAGGCCGCTCAAGGGCTTAGCGCCCTCGGGCAGCGAAGCGTCCGCCGCGCCGTCCGTCAGCGCCCAGTGGGCTGGCGCTTCGGGGTCGGCCGAAGCGTCGAGATCCTCGCCGAGCGCCGCGCCGAGCGCGGTCTCATAACCCTTTGCGACGACGATCTCCTCGAGGACCGGCGTCCAAAGACCGCCCGAGCCGGCGTTGAGGAGTTTCTCCAGCGTTCGCGTCTCGGCGTCGAGCCGCTGCGCGCGGGCTTCCACGCTCGCAAGCGGCGCGCGCGAGGCCGCCTCCGTCTCGCGCGCCTCCTGATGGCGCGCCGCGGCCGTTTCCGCCGCCTCATCCGCGGCCTGCGCCTCTTCCGCTGCGAGTTCGAAGCTCGCCTCGAGCCGCGCCAAATCCTCGGCGCCGCCGCCTTCCGAGGCGATCAGCGCAAACTCCGTGTTGAGCCGGGTCAGCTCCGCCTCGAAGCGCGCGAAACGGCGTCCCTCCTCCTCGATCACCGCCTGAAAGGCTCTCGCCCTTGCGTTGACCGAGGCGAGGCTGTCCTGCGCCTCATGCAGCTCGTCTTCCGTGGCGGCGAGCGTCGCCTCCATCTCGGCAAGACGCGCCCTCGCCTCCTCCTCACGCTCGCAGCTGGCGGCCTCGGCCTCGACCATCTCGGCGCGCTCGTCTTCGAGTCGCTGCGCGACTTCCGCCGCGTCCTGGATCAGCAGGCGCTCGCGCTCGAGGTCGCGGCCAAACTGCTCGATGCGGCGCGTCAGCTCGCCCACGCGCTCCTGGGCGCGCTTCTCTTCGGCGTCGAGCGTGTCGCGCGCGACGATAAGCCGATGCAGCGCAGCCCCCGCTTCCGCCTCCTTCTCGCGAAGCGGCGGCAGCTCATGCGCGGCGAGCGCCTGCTCGCGCGCCGCGGCCGCCTGCTCGATCAGCCGTTCGTTGACGAGCGTCGTATCCGCCGCAAATTTGCGCTCGGCCTCGGCGAGTCGCGCCGTCGCGGCGCGGTGCGAGATCAGCGCGGCGAGAGCCTCGTTCTGGCGAATTTGCGCGGCGACCGCGCGATAGCGCGCAGCGCCCCTCGCCTGTCGGCGCAGGCTTTCGACCTGGCTGTCGACCTGCTTCAGCACATCCTCGAGCCGCAGCAGATTTTCGGACGCCGCCTGCAGGCGCAGTTCCGCCTCATGGCGACGCGAATGCAGGCCGGCGACGCCGGCCGCTTCCTCCAGCACTCGACGACGCGCTTGGGGCTTCGCGGAGATGATCTCGCCGATCTGACCCTGCCGCACGAGCGCCGGCGAACGGGCGCCGGTCGAGGCGTCGGCGAAAAGCAGCTGAACGTCCTTGGCGCGCACCTCGCGGCCGTTGACGCGATAGACCGAGCCCTGCTCGCGCTCGATGCGGCGTGTGACCTCGAGCGTGTCCGAATCATTGAAGGCCGCGGGCGCGCTCCGCTGGCTGTTGTCCAGAACGAGGCCGACCTCCGCGACGTTGCGCGCCGGCCGCGAGCCGCCGCCGGAGAAAATCACGTCGTCCATGCCGCTGGCGCGCATGTTCTTGAACGAGTTCTCGCCCATGACCCAGCGCAGGGCCTCGACGAGATTCGACTTGCCGCAGCCGTTCGGCCCGACGACGCCGGTGAGGCCGGGCTCGATCAGGAATTCGGTATGCTCGCAGAAGCTCTTGAAGCCCAGGAGGCGCAACCGCTGAAACTGCATAATATATGAGCGCCACAAAATGAGGGGGATTGCAAGGTTTTGGGGGCAATATCTTGTGGGTAGGGGCTCCAGCGACGCGAGAAACGGTCAGCGCGCGGCTCGGGAGCGGGGAGCGCCGCGAATCGATTCAGCATCTCGCGTTCGCGAGCGCCGCCCGCTTCACCCCCCGCGCAGCGCCTTGAGCACTTTCAGCCCGGCGCGGCCGTCGGGCGTCATGCCGAGGCGCTGCTGCACGTCGGCGATCGCTTCCTTCGTCTTCGTGCCGATCACGCCGTCGGGCTCGCCCAATTGATAGCCGTTGCGAATGAGCAGCGTCTGCAGCTCCTTGCGCTCCTCGCGCGAAAGGCCGGGATCGTCGGTCGGCCAGGGCGTCTGAATTCCAGGCAGACCACGCAGCCGGTCGGCCAGCACGCAGATCGCCAGCGCGTAGGACTCGGCCGCGTTGTAGGAGAAGATCGCGTCGAAATTCTTGGTGACGAGAAAGGCCGGGCCTTGGCGGCCTGCGGGCAACAGCAGCGCGGCGCGAGGGCCGGAGCCGATCGGCGAGCCGTCGAGCCTGGTGATCCCGCGCGAGGCCCACGCGGACATGGGCTGGCGATTGTTGCGGCCAGCCGGGCCTGCGTACTCCGCCGGCAGCTTCACCTCGAAGCCCCAGGGGACGTGATGCTCGAAGCCGTTCTTGGCGAGATAATTCGCCGTGCTGCCGAAAGCGTCGGCGGGATCGCTCACGACGTTCTTTCTGCCGTCGCCGTCGAGATCGACCGCCTTCGTCAGAAAGGTCGTGGGCATGAACTGCGTGTGGCCGAAGGCGCCGGCCCAGGAGCCGTAGAATTCCTCGAGCGCGACGTCGCCGTTGTCGACGATTTTCAGCGCCGCCATCAGCTCCTTTCGGAAATAGTCGGCGCGGCGCGGGGCCCCGCAGGCGAGCGTGGCGAGCGACTGAATGACCGGACGCTTGCCGAAACCCTTGCCGAAATCCGATTCGACGCCCCAGACCGCGACGATATAAGGCGCGTCGACGCCGAAGCGGCTCTCCGCGACGTGCAGCCAATGCGCATGTTTCTGCATCAGCGCGCGGCCTTCCTCGACGCGGTCCTCGTCGACGAGGCCCGCCATGTAATCCCAGATCGGCGTCGTGAATTCCGGCTGCTTGTCGGTGAAGCTCACCGCGTCATTGGGCTCGAGCGAGCCGAGCGTGGCCTGGATCGTCTCGGCCGAGACGCCGGCCTGGGCCGCGCTCTGACGAATTCCGGCGAGGCAAGAGGCCCAGTCCGCCCGCGCCGGAACGCAGAAGAAAAGGAGCAACGCGGCGAGCGCAGCGAGGCGCAGATAATTCGCTTTCATATCGCCGATGCTAGCGGCTCGCATTCCTTTCGCAAGCTTGGGGGTGGACGCCATGTCGCGGCCCTCAGGCCGGAGACGGCGCGCCCTTGAAGACATCCAAGGCGACGGCGAGCACCACCGTGGCCGGCACCGCCAGCGCCACCCCCATCGAGCCGAACAGCGTGCCAAAGGCGAGCATGCAGATGAGCAGCACCGCGGGCGGCACGCTCAGCGATCGGCTCTGCAGGAAGGGCGTGATCAGATAGCCCTCGAGGAAGCTCGCGCCGCCGACGGCGAGCGCCGCGAGAGCAGCCGTGTGCAGCCCGTGCGGCAAGGCGACGAGCGCCGTCACGACGATCGCGACGATCGAGCCGAAATAGGGGATGAAGGCCAGAGCGCCGCTGACTGTCGCCAGCGCCAAGGCCGCCGGGACGCCAAAGGACCACAGCGCCACGCCGGCGAAAACCGCGTTCATGACCACCACATAGACTTGAATGACGAGCCATTGCCGCAGCGCGGCGGCGGACCCATCGAGAAAGCGCGCCACCTCGGCCCGCTTCGACGGCGGTGTGAAAGCGATGACACCGGAAACATGGGTTTCCGGGTCGGCGGCAAGATAGGCCGCGCCGATGATGGCGAAGATGACGAAAGCGAGCGCGCTGCCAAAAGAGTGAAGGATCGCCGCTATTCGCAGCGCGACCGGCCCCGTGGCCTTGGTGAAATCGACGCCCGCGATGAATTTCTCGACGAATTGGCCCCAGGGATGGGACGCCACCGAGCCTTCGAGCATCTCGATGGCGGCGGGAATGTCGAGCGCGATCTCGTCATACTGGCGCAGGAGATCGCCGCCGAAGAAGGTGAAGGCGAGGACGACGAGCGCCGCGAGCCCCATCGCGACGACCGCCAGGGACAGGCCGAGCGAGAGGCCGAACCGCGCCGAGACGCTTCGGGCCGCGCCCCGCCAGCCGACCGCCAGCAGGATCGTCGCGAAAGCCGCAGGAACGATATCGCTGAGCTGCCAGAGGATGGCGACCAAGGTGGCGGCGACCGCCGCGACGACGGCGACGACGACCGCCCGGTAGACGAAGCTTTCCGGCTCTGCGTCCTTCGAGCTGAAGTTGATCTTCATGGCGCACGCTCCGTTTCCCGCGATCTGATGCTCCCGCGTGGCGGACGAATCGTCCCCAGCGGTCTCCATTCGACTTTCCCATACCTGCTGATTTTGACGCTTGCAGCGTCTTGCGGCGCAAAAACGCCGGAAATTGGCGCAAGTGTCTTCAAAGGCAGGAAACGTAGGACGCGCCCTTGACCCTCAACGCGAAGCTTCTTCTCGCCGCCCTGGCGGCGTCACTCCTCGTGGCGACGGCGGAGAGTCGAGCGGAGGATCGCGTCGCCGCGCGAGAAAAACAGCGAGAGGACCGCGCGCCGCAAGCCCGCGAAACCCTCCGTCGCCAAGCCCGTCGCGGGGAAGCCGCCAGACGCGCCCGATTGTCCGCGCGCGCAATACAAGGGCGATCCCGTATGCTTTGGCGCCGAGGACGCCGCCGCGACTGCCCCTGCCCTCGTCGGGGTCGGCGGGAACGCCGAAACACAGCGAGGACGTGACGCTCTCCGCCAAGACACGCGTCAATCAGCCCGTCGAAAGCCCGACCTACTTCAATAATCCCAACCCGCATCCGAGCGGCAATGACTTTGGCGGCGGCGTCGGAATGGGTTTCCACTTTTGAGCGCGCGCCGTCGAACGCGCCAGAAACGAATACCGCTCAACTCTCCAGATCACATCCCTTGCAAATCTCCGCCTTTATGCCGGAGGCTTCGGGCCAATCGCCCAACTTGGCCGCGCTGCACGCTTCCGCCAAATCGACGTTATGCAAATGCGTAAACTGGACGCAATCGATCCTACCCCCCCCATCGGAAATGAAAGCCGGGTAGTAGGCGGTGGGGAAGAAGCCAATGCTCTCGAGAAGCTCATGCAAGGCTGCGTCGTCCGATCGGGTCTCGATCGCGCAGGAAAAGACGGAGCCGATTCTTGTGCTTGCGGTCCGGAGAACATCCTTCAGCAACATCTCCTGCACTTGACCGTCACGCCCTGTCATCTCGACGATTTTGACGCGCTGGTCACGAATATCCAGGTCCGCCAAGGCGTATCCAACCCTCTCGCCGCCACGCAAAGCGACAAGAAGCTTCCGATCGAAACGCTGGGATCGGGTCACGTCGCCGCGCATTCGATTAAGATGGATGACGCCTGTTTGGCAGGAGCGGAAACCTCCCCGAATGTTCTCAACTCGCGCTTCGTCGTAGGCGCTTTCCAAGATGCTGACCTCGCCCTTCGCTTCGAGAGGGGGCCTTTGGGGGGATGGAAGCCGCTTGTCCTCGTCGGCGGGCGATTCTGCGGGCTGGATTTGGTCCAAAACAGCCGATGACAGCCTTTTCACATGGAGAGAACTCACAGGCGGGGGGCGGCGAAACGCCAGAGCTCTCGGGGAGACTTTACCCGCCAACAGCATGGATTCGTTTCCTGCCGGGGTCAGGTGCGCGGCCGGCTCGAATCCCAAAGCGATGAAGTTCTGCCGCCTTACCACCTTCCATCCGCCGGAATGCGCGGTTCGAGTCTCGGCAATGATGAACATTGAATCCTCGTTCCTTGCCAAGAAATCATCCAAATAGGCGAAGAGCTTTGACCCATATCCGCAAAAACGATACTCCTCCTTTACGACGAGTCCTGAAGACTTCCGTAATTCTATCCTCGGCGCCACCGACATTCAAAACCGCCCCGCAGGCTCCAATGACCGCTCCGTCCAGCTCCGCGACGACCCATCGGAAGGCGCCGCCCCGCATCATGCCCTTCACTTCGTCGGACGCCAGGAGCTGCGGGTAAGGATAAAAGTCTCTGGCGTCGCCCCCGCTCACGGGTCTGATAGGCGTCCCGATAGAGTCCGCTGATCGCCGCCGCGTCCTCGCAGGACGCCAGCCTGAACGCAACCGTCGAGGTCATTCGCATCGTCCGAGCCTTTAGGTTTTTTTCTCCGCCCAGACAGTGGCGCAATGACCATAATGAGAGTCCTGAATATCCCGTATGAGAAGCCATTTTCTAAGAGCATTTGGACGATATCCTCGACAAAAAGCCGCATGCCTCGTTTGGCGGGGTCGATTTTTTTGTTGATTCGACCCACGCGTTTCCAGTGGTCCTCCAATTTTTCGTAGAGGCCCTTTTCTCTCAAGCTCGTCTCGACTGAAGCCAGCAGCTTATAGATGTCGAAACTGCGCTTTGGCTCTGTGATCAGCATGACGCCTCCCCGTCTGAGAACACGGATCGCTTCTTTGAGCGCGGCCGTCGGATCGCTCATATCGAACAGGGCAAGAAGGATGTTCACTCCATCGAAGGAGGAGTCGTCAAGCATGCTCAAATCTCGCGCGTCGCCGAGCAAAATCTCCGTTCTCACGAACTCGTCCGGCGCAAGTTTCGCTCTTAGCCTTTCCAGCATGGCGCGGCTGACGTCGACTGCGGTCACATGACATCCGGCCCTCAACAGCGCCGTTGTGACGCTTCCCGTACCGGCGCCGACGTCGAGCACCCGCCGTATGCCCCCATGGGAGAGGCCGTGGATATGCCGATTGACAACATCCGTATAATAGTCAAGACGAGGCAGGACGATATCATAACTCATAGCATAGGTTTCCCAAAGCAGATTTTGCTGTAAATCCTTGTGTAGTTCATCAACAAATGCCTGCATATTGGCGAACTCTATAATTTCGCCATAAACCGTAATCTCAAAAGAGTTCTCTGTATGCACACTCGGGATTTTAACGATCGTGAATCGAAGCGTCACTCGTCCAAATCGGTCGGGTTTCGAAGGAGCCTTCTACGCTCTTGGCAAAGGCTTCATCCCCGTTCGCCTCTCGTATTCTCTTCATGACCGAACTGTTTTCGCCGTAAATCATTTCCCTGCAACCTGGGTCCGCGTCAAAGAGGACATCCGTCGCAGGATTGGCTTGCAACAACATTCCGCTGGAATCGAGCTTGAAAATCGGAAAATGTGCGTAGTAATCACTCGCACTCAACAATGCATTCATGAACCAGGCTCCTTTAGGGCGTCGAAGCAAGCGGGATAGCTTTAGCTCAGCTTCAATGTCGTGTCGCATTTCAATGTACAAGTAAAGCAATGCTTTGCGCTATCCATCGTTGTAGCAGTCGTCACTTCCACGTAAATAATTCTCAGGCGCAGAACGTTGGTGGCTTTGAAAAATTGGTACCTCACAATGACGGGAAGGAACGCCCTTCCCTTGAATATACTATGTGTCTCGAAAACGATCGGCACTGTCGCATACGGGTAATCTTCCTCACGGACCTTCCCCATATTGATAGCCAGACTCCCGACGAGACTGTTTTGTTCTGCGATGAACGCCTTACGTTGGTAGTCCGGCATTTTCTTTACAAGATGATCTATCACCTCGTTGAGTGTTTTTGCCTTGATCCTCTTTAACTCAAATAGTTCTTCGAGCTGCGGAGACACTTCGATATACTTTGATGCGTCAGGCTCAAACAGTTTCAGATCAACTGTAGCGTTCGGATAGAGGTAGCTCCACTGATCGCCTTCACTTATAACCTTAACCCGCTGTCTTATGGTGCCAACAATTGCACCATTGTCATCATCTTTACTCGGATATTCAGGTATTTCAATGACCCTCGTGTCATGGATGTCGAAAGGCAACGCGTATTTATTGCCGTCCGACGTCATGTCCTTCAGCGCGATATAGGGAGCGTCGTGACGGAGGCCCAATTCAAACATGACATTGGGATTCCAACCGAGCTTGGGCGAACCGAGGTAGACCATGACGAGCGGGTCGCCTTGAAGGGCGTCGAGCATCTCCGGCGTGATGGCCCCGCCCAGCATCATGTCTGCGCGCACCGGCCGGAAAGACGCCGCTTCGCACGCCGGCTTGACATATGTCATGAAAACGTAATCGGCGCGCTCGCGAACAGGGCTTTTGGCTTCGCCGATGGGAGAGATGACGAAGCAGCGTTGCGCGCTCTCTTGAAAGCGCTGGTGAACGAGGTCGTCTCCAACCCGAGTGGCGGCGCGGTATAGGTCCTGATGTTTGGGCGGCAGCGCGTCATAGATTTCGGGTGTAATGTAAGTGTCGATAGGGTATTCCGAGTTCGGCTGCTTTTGCTCGATCTCGCCGAGCATTATCATTGCCTTGGTCGCACTCACATTGGTTGAAAAAGGAATCAATGCGATATTGAGATGAAAAGCGGCTCCAACTTCCGAGCTTTCTGCCTGTTCGTAGGTGAAGGCTATGAGTTTTTCAGCAGCTTCATAGCTTTCGAATACCCAGGAGGCCTTGTCCTTATCGTATATAGTTAAATCTAGCTTCGACTCGAACTGACCGAAAAGCGTTTCAAAGGATACGGGCTGCCCCGCGGCCGCTTGCGGGCTGTCCTTATGCGTCAAACCCAAGGCCATTACGAGCTGGTTTGTCATAGGCAGCCTCCCGGAATATGACTAATTCTGCTATCGCGCTTTTTCTGAACCCTATCTCCCTTGCATGGCGCTTGCAAGGACACGTCCGGGTTTGGCAAGCTGACTCGTATGCGCGCTTTCCGCTCGAACGGGATCGTTCGAGCGATAAGAAATCGCGCCAGATCAACATGCTGGAGCGAATTCTGATCGCAAAAGTCTATCAACTTTTGCGGAATTCGCTCTAGCCGGACGAGCGGCGAGGAGCCGCAAAACGCGCTAGATGTCGCCCATGAACCTCGACTCCAAATCCGAAACCGCCGCTACACGCGGGTTGACGCCGGTCCGCCGTCGGGCGCTCGCAATTTTGCAGGAGGCCAACCGCCCCATCGGCGCCTATGAGATGATCGAGCTGATGCTCGACGAGAAGGGCAAGCGTCCGGCGCCCATCTCCGTCTACCGCGCGCTCGCCTATCTCCTCGACCACGGCCTCGCGCACCGCCTCGCTTCGCAAAACGCTTTCGTTGTCTGCGGCCATGCGCATGGCGCCGAGGAGCCCGTGCTGTTCTTGATCTGCGAACGTTGTGGCGAGGTGAAGGAGGCGACATCGACCGCGCTTTCGAAATCGCTCGCCGCGCTGGCGACGGAGGCCGGCTTTGCGCCGAGGAGCCGAGTGATCGAAATCGCGGGCCGCTGCCAGCGGTGCGCGGCCGCATGAAACTGCTTCTCTCGACGTTATTCGCCGCCGCCGTCGCGGTGAAAGCGTCCTTCGCCGCGGCCGAGCCGTCGAGCCCGGTGGCGAAGCCCGAGTCTTTCTTGTCTCGCGTCGAGACGCTCGCGCTGATGGAGACGCTCAACGCAGAGCTGCTGGCGACCAAAAGCGCGACCTCGACTCTCGAGCAATGGTGCGCCGATCATCATATGGCCGAAGCGCCGAAGATCGTCGCAAAGCGCGCCATCGGCGCCGAAAGGCCCGCGAGCGAGGACACGCGTCGGCGTCTTTCGGTGAGCGACGGCGACACGGTGAAGCACCGCCATGTCCAGCTCGTCTGCGGCGCGCATGTCTTGTCGGAAGCCCATAATTGGTACGTGCCGAGCCGTCTCACAGAGGAGATGAACCGCCAGCTCGAGGAAACCGAGGCGCCCTTCGGCAAGGTCGTCGCGCCGCTTCATCCCTATCGGCGAACATTTGACGCGAAGTTGCTCTGGTCGCCGCTGCCCTCGGGCTGGGAGATGGGCGCGCGGGGCCAGCAGGAGGACCGCGCAGTCGCGCCGCCGCACGCTCTTTTCGAGCACCGCGCGCTGCTCTATGGAGAGGACCAGCGTCCCTTCTCGGAAGTCGACGAGACGTATACGAGCGGCGTGCTGGAATTCGAGCGGGCAAAGTGAGGCGCGGCGCTCTGGGCCTAAATCAGCTCGCGGGTTCCCTTGCATCGGATCGCTTACACCGCGCAGACAGGCTTTGACGCAGTAAAACGACATCGCAATCGAAAGCTCCTCCCCATGAGTGAACCCGACGCCATCGACTTCTTCCGCGCCTGGGACACCTACGCCAAGGTCGTCGCCGCCAATTACATGTACCATCGCGAGCTCGGCCAAGGCGTTCGTGACGCCTTGCGACGGCGCTTCCAGGGACGCGCGTTTTCTCTGCTCGATCTCGGTTGCGGCGACGCGTCGGCGATGGCGCCGCTGCTCGAAGGCCTATCGCTCAAGAGCTACAAGGGCGTCGATCTCGCTCCTCCCGCGCTGGCGCTAGCGAAGCGAAACCTCGCCCATCTCGATTGCCCCGTGGCGCTCGTCGAAGCCGACTTCATGAGCGCACTTGCGCGACTCCGCGCCGCAGGACGCGATTTATTCGAGCTTCGCGCAGCACCATCTGAGCACTGACGGCAAGGCCGATTTTTTCCAGCTCGTAGCGAAGCGGCTCAATCCCGGGGGCCTGCTCATCCTCGTCGACGTGACGCGCGAGGAGAATGAGAGCCACGACGATTACATGCGCAATTACCCGAGCTGGCTACGCAAGACGATGACGAGCCTTGCGACCGAGGAGCACGATCGAGTCTGCGATCACCTCACGAACAACGATTTCCCGGAGCCCGCTTCAACGCTTTGCGCGCAGGCCGAGCGAGCGGGGCTGGTCGCGCTGGAGGTCCTCGTCCCGCACAAATGGCACCGCCTGCTGCTCTTCGCGCCGGCATGAGCCCATCGGGGGAAGGATATTCGTTTGCGCGCCTTCCCGAGGCGCTGCAGGCTCGCTGGACCGCGCATTCTCAGTCCCTGCTCGAACTCCTTTCGCGCGCGCGTCGGCGAGGAGCTGATCCTGCGCAGCGGCGATGCGCGAGAGGAAGCGGAGCGGCTCTTCGGCGCGCCCTTCGTTGCAGTCTCGCATGGGGCTGAAGCCGATCCGATCCTCAACTACGGCAATGCGGCGGCGCTGGCGCTTTGGGAGTTCACGCCGCAAGAACTGATCGCGACGCCCTCGCGCCTCACCGCCGAAGCGGAGTTGCGGGAGGCGCGCGAGCATGTTCTCGCCGAGACGGCGCGCAAGGGCTTCGTCACCGGCTACACGGGCGTGCGCGTGAGCAGGACCGGCCGACGCTTCCGCATCGTCGACGTCACGGTCTGGAACGTGACCGACGCGGACGGACGCCCCTGCGGACAGGCGGCGACTTTCGCGCGTTGGGAGGCGTTGCAATCCCCTGAGCGCTGACTCGCGTTCCGGATCCGAGCCTTCTCGGATGTCGCCGTCGCACGCGCCTTGGCGCCAGTCCGGTCCATTTTAGAATCGATCACGCGGCGTGCGCCACCTCCAGACCTCGGAAGATCGCGCAGCGCTTGAACACCTCGAGGCTGGCCCCGACCTGCTTCTGGCGGCAGTATTTCGCGGAGAGCTTGGCGAGCCCCTTGATGTCGCGGCCCGTCGCCTCCGGAAAGGTCGTGACCAGCGCATCGATCAGGGCGCCATCGAGCGTCAGACCGAACTGCTCGCCCATAACCGACCAGATGCGCCGCCGCGCTTCTTCGTCGGGCGGGCTGTACTTAATCAGCGCGATGCAGCGGGAGACGATCGCCTCGTCAATGTCGTCGACCCGATTGGTCGTGAGGAACAACAGCCCGTTGAAATATTCGAGCACGCGCAGGAAGACGCCGACGACGGCGTTCATCGCGATATTGTCGTCGCGGCGCTTGATATAGACGTCGGCTTCGTCGATCAGCATCACCGCGCCCCAGCGTTGCGCGCGCGTCAGAATGTCCTTGAGCGTCGTCTCCATCGTCGCGACGTTCAGGCCGAGCTGACCAGAGTGAATGCGATAGAGCGGACGCTGGATGATCTCGGAATAGACTTCGGCCGTCAGAGTTTTGCCGACGCCGGGCGGCCCGGCGCAGAGCACCGTCGCGCCGCCGGACTTGCCGCGCACGATGTCGTCCATCAGCACATCCATCTCGGCGGTCAGAATGTCGATGAGATCGGTCTGCTCCTCCGGCAGCACGAGCTTTTGCTTGAGCTCCGGCTGGTAGCGATAGGGATGCATCTCGTCGACATGCACCCAGACATGATGATGCAGATCGAGATGGAACATCAATATGTAGGGATGGACCGGAATCTGCGTGAAGAACCCCGCCGGGATCTGCGCGCGCAGTTCATTGATCTCGTCCTCGGCGGCGAAGCGGTTGCTTTTCCCCGCCTTGCGCACGAAATGGCCGAGCACGTCGCCGGCCGCCTCGAGCGTGAGGCTGCGCGCCGAAAGCGCCGCTTCGTCATTGACGATCCGCGCCTCGCCGCCGCTCGCCGAGAGCACGATCACGTCCTTGCGCGACCAGTCGGTGTCGCGATGCGTCGCGTTGGGGTCCTCGGCATGGAAACCGACCCCCCTGCCGGAAAATTGCGCGCCATAGCGCCCGCGCCAGTCGAGATAGGTCTCGGCCGCGGCGTCGAAGGCCTCCAACAAGGCCGGGGATTCACGCAAAAATCCTTTGGCCGCGAGAATTTCGCCGACCGTGCGGCCGGCCGCGTCGCCGGCCATGATGCGGAGCATGTTGGTGTGCAGCGTGCCCTTTACGTTGGCCTTCAATTCGATGATGATTTTGCCGGCCTCGTCATTCGAGGCCGGAACATAATCGAAGCGCGTCACCACATAGGGAAGCGGCTTCGTCGCGATATTCGCCGCAAACAGCCAGCCGCGCTCGCCGCCAGCGACGATATAGCGCACGACCTCGGGAAAGAGATCCTCGAGATCGGCCGCCTCGAAACGTTTCCCATCGGAGTGGAAGGCGCTGCGCAACGTCGCGAGCTGCGCGGCGCGGGCGTGCAACTCGGGTCCGGAGCGGCGATAGAGATCCTCCAGAAAATCGAACTCGGCGCCCGTGAGGCGGATAAGATCGAGTTCGACGCGATCGCCGAAGCGCAATTGCGCCTCGAGTCCCGCGCGCTCGGGAAATCGCGCGATCAGCGCCTCAACATGCGGCTTGTCTATCTCGATGCGCATCATCGTCCTCGTCTGTCGTCGGGATAGGCGGGAAGCGTCAGCAGCCGTGCGTCCTCGATCGCGCCGCCGACCGTGAAGTGATAGACCGTCTGGAACCGCTGCTCTTCCGGCGCCAGGCCGATGAGCGCGTGAATCTGATCGTCGAAGAAACAGCCGATGCCTGTGCCGGTGAGCCCCAGCGCGGTCGCCCAGAGGTACAGCGCCTGGCCGATGAGCCCGGCCTCCCAATGCAGGCGCCGATAGGCGAAGGCGCCCTCCTCGCCGATCGTGCGCTCGAAGTCGGAGATCATCGAGACGGCGAAACAGCCTTTGCCGGCGATGGCCTGCTGACAGGAATAAAGCGAGGCCTCGCGCTCCACGGCGCCGCTCTTGAGACGGAAAAGGGGCAGGCCCGCGAGCGCTGCCGGCGCCCAGTCGAATTCGCCCATCGCCGCGCGCAGACGCGCCGCGGAGTCGGCGTCGCGTTCGAGAAAATAAAGTCCGGGCCCGAGCCCTTCGACGCGATGCACGAAGAGCAGCAGGTTTATTCGGGGCGGATAGGATAAGGCCGGCAGCAAGGGAGCGGCGTCGGGCAGCGTCGCCGCGAGCATGGCGCGAAAAGACTTCGAGCGGCGCGACGGTCTTGCCGTCCATGCGTTGAGCGCTGCGCCTTCCGCGCACCACGGCGCCGGTTTGCGGCAACGCCGCCATCGTCTCCACCGGGCGCGGCGCGAGACGGCTCGTCGATGACCCCTGCGCTTTGCGGGTAAGCGCAAGCGCCCGGTCGACGGCAGGCCAGGGATCGTGATCCTCGCTCAGGCGATTGGCCTCGCCCCGCCAGTCTCGCGGCAGGGTAAGCAGCGCGGCGAGATCGAGCGGCGGCGGCTCGCCTCCCGCGACATCGATCCACAGGAGCGCGTCGGGGTGCTCGACCTCCCAGCGACGCCAGGCGTCGGGCCGGTCGAGGCCGAGCAGCGCGGCGACTTCCGCGTCAGCGGGCTCCGGCAGAAGGAAGGCGCGCCAGCCGAGCGCGGCGGCGGCCATGGCCGCGCAGCCGATCGCGTGCCCGGCGTCGAGCTGGCAATAGCGAAAGGCGCGCTCCCCATATTTCCAGGCCTCCCGCCAGGGCACGGCGGAAAGGCCCAGGAGAAAGCCGCCCTTGGGCAGCGCCTGCGGCTGCGCGAAAGTCGCCCGCGTCTCCAGCCCATGCTCCTGCGGCGCATAGTGATAGAGCGCCGCGCTGTCATTCAGGCCGGCGAGGGCGTCGAGGATCGCGTAAGCCTCGGTTGGATGCAGATTTCCGGAGGAGGGATTGTTGCGTAGCGCCCAGGTCGAGCCGTCTATGCTCTTCCAGGCGGCAAGGCCAAAGCCCAGTTCGAAGAACAGCCCCAAGGCCTCGGTCGAAAGCGCTGCGGGCGCGGGGGCCGGCCCCGGAAAGGCCGGGGTTGGCCGATCCAGAAGCAACGGCAGCTCGGTCAAAGGCGCGCCTTCGAAGCGCCGATAGGGCGAGGGCTGCGAGGTCCAATCCAGAAAGGCCGGTCCCAGCGCATAGCGGGTCGGCCGGTGCTTGGTGCGCCAGTGATAGGCGGCGATATCCTCCGGCAGGGCGTCGTGATCGATCAGCCGCTCCCGGCCCTCGGCCTCTTGGGCACGGATTTTGTTTGCCGCTGTGTCCATGTCGCTCCTCAGTCCGCGACAGGGATTCAAGAATGGCGCCGGGGATGAAAATGACGCAGCATTTTTCGGTCGAGCCGCTCGCGCACCGCTTTCTCGGGCCGCTGATCGCGCTCGCGCTCCCCGACCAGCCGCGACGCGTGCTCACGCTTCAGGAAGCGACGATTCTCTCCCGCGCGCTCGCCGCCGTGATCCAGGGCGGGAGCGCGGAGCGGCTGATTTACATGAGCCCCGTGGCGAGCGATTGCGATTTCGAGGCGCGCGTGGTCTCGTCCGGCCTCGTCGTCGTCCTGGAGGGCTACGCCGATGCGGCGCTGAGCTTCGAGGAGGCGCTGCGGATCAGCGAGGCGCTGAAAGAAGCAGCCGAAGCCTCGCCGGCAACCGCAGCGGCGCAACAAGGACATGAGGACCCATGGCCGATGTGATTTTTTACGAAAAGCCCGGCTGCGGCGGCAATGCGCGGCAGAAGGCTTTGCTCGCGGCCTCGGGCCATCGGCTCGACGTCCGAAGCCTCCTCTCCGAGACCTGGACCGCCGAGGAGCTCAAGAGCTATTTCGGCGGGCGGCCGGTCGAGCAATGGTTCAACCAGGCCTCGCCCCGCGTCAAAAGCGGCGAGGTCGATCCCACGCGCTGCACAGAGGAAGCGGCCCTGCGGCTGATGCTCGAAGATCCGTTGCTTATCCGCCGTCCGCTGATGCGCGTCGGCGAACGCCGCGAGGCGGGGTTCGATCAGGCGACCGTCGACGCCTGGATCGGCCTCAAGCCTGCCAATGAGAAGGTGTCCGACACCTGCATCCGAACGGGACGCGAGGAGACGACGCCGCCTTGCGAGCCTTAGAAAGCAGACGTTTCCGTGACGGCGGGTGGCGATGGGCTCAGGATTTGGGCGGGGTATGCCCCAACTGGAGCGAGCCTTTGACGTTGCTGATCAAGCTCTCGGACAGCTTGCCCAATACGCCGGAGAGGAGCCCCACCAACCGCACTTCAATGCGGAGCGCATCGTTCTGAACATCGAGCAGCGCATTCACCGTCTGCCCCAGCGCCGACACTTGCAGATCCGCCTTGTTGCCCGACCAGTGGACCTCGGTGCGGGCCAATTTGTCGAGATCGGTCCTCAAGCGTTCGATCGACATGGCTACCCGGCTCTTTGCAGCCTCCGCCCCGAGATTATGAGGGACGGTGACGACGATCGACTTGTCCATGATGCGCCTCCGATGGAGCGCATGTGGGCAGTCGTTGGCGATTTGCTAGGCGCAGACGGCGACAAAAAGCGACTGTTCCAGCGCGAACGATCGGGACCGCTTGGCTGGGCGCGGGGCTCGCGGCGTCACGCTCCGTGAAAAGCCTTGGGAAAAAGCGCGGCCGCGCCATCGAGGGCCCCCGTCTCGCTGTAGGTCATGGGCGCGGCTTCTGCGTCCAAGAGCCTGCCGTCGATCACCTGTCCCAGCGCGAGCACGTGGTCGCCGGCAGGAGTTTCGCTGATCAGCCGGCACTCGAACCAGGCCAGGCACTCCTGCAACAAGGGCGCGCCGGTCTGGCCCTCGGTCCACGCGATTGAGGCCAATTTGTCGGCTTGAGCCGGTTGGGCGAAATGGGTGGCGAGCTCCAGTTGACCCTTTTTCAGCACGTTGACGCTGAACGCCCCGCTTTGTTTGAGCAGGGCGTAAGACGCGTGCTGCGGATTGATGCTCAAGACAAGCAGCAAGGGGTCGAACGACGCCTGCATCACCCAGGCGGCGGTGAAGGCGTTGTGCGCCCCTCCGTGGGCCACGCCCACGACGTAAACGCCCTGCGTCAGACGCTGAAACAACGATGCGACGGAATCGCCCATGGACCTCTCCTTCTCGCCCGGCCGCACGGTAACGAAGCCTCTACCAGCGCTGGCGTCACTCTGCACGAATTTGCCCGAGTTTCATCTGGACAAACGTTCAAAACGTACTGTTTTCTCTGTCGGCATTGTTACAAAGGCGCCGCCGCCTTTTCAGCGACTATGAAATCATGTTATATAGCGATTGCCTGCCGCGCGGCCCTCTGGACAACGCGCGCATATGGACCGAAACTCCATTACACCATGCAGACGACAGACGACGCAAAGGGTCCCGAGGCCTTTTATCTGGAGTTGAAATCCGCCTTCGGCCAGACGCTGACGCGTTTCGGAGACGAGCCGGAGTCGATCGGCGCTCTATGCGCCATCGCCTTCAACGCTTTCGAAACCAATATCGACGCGCAGCAGCCGCAGCAAAATACGCCGCAGCTCGCCTGCCGCGGCGATTGCCCGGCCTGCTGCTGTCTGCGCGTCACCGTCACGGCGCCCGAAGCCTTGCTGCTGGCTCGCTTCATCAGCGTCAACGCGCAAGCCTTCGCCGAGCGCAATGTCGATCTCATTGCCCGGATCACGGCGATCAACGCCGCGGTGGGCTCGCTCTCGGAGGCCGAGCGCATGGCCGCGGGCCGCTCCTGCGCCATGCTCGAAGCCGGATTTTGCCTTGCCTACAAGCTTCGCCCGCTCGCCTGTCGCGGCCATGCGAGCTTCGATGCGGAAGCCTGCGCGGCGGCTACCGCCGGCCAAAATGTCGATGTGCCGGTCTCCGCCGAGCATATCGTGCTCCGCGGCCTCGTGCAGAGCGCGATGATGGCGGCGATGCAGGAAGCGGGCTTGGCGAGCGGACTCTACGAGCTGAATAGCGCGGTCGCCCTCGCCTTGACGACGCCCGACGCGCCACGACTTTGGGCGCGACGCGGGGATCCGCTTGTGAAAGCGAAAGTCGCGGATTTCGAAGGACAGGATCCCGCCGCCTTCGTTGCCGCCGCAGCCCCGCGCTGAAGGTCCGCGCCGGCCAAACCTTCCGCGCCGACGTCATCGAGCCCCACCGCGAGCGCTTTTCGACGCCTCGCAGCGTCGCAATCGCTTCTCATGCAAGTAGCGAATGTTGGCGGCGTGCGCGCCAGAAACTCGCGGTCCCAAGGCGCGCGGACGGAGAGCCTCCGCTTCGCAGCGTTCTCGCGAATGCATCAAGCGAAGCTCGTATCATTCGTTGGTAATCCTCGCCGATCTGGCAGGTTTATTGCTTTGTTATTTGCTGACGCTTCCGTCCTGGAGCCTCGCGCGAACAGATGTCGAAGGAAAAGAGCGTTCTGGTCTGCGGCGTGGGCGAGACGGCCTCCGCCGCCGCGCGGCGCATTTTCTTGGAAGGCTACGCCGTCGCGCTCTTTCGCACGACGGCGCCCCGCGTCCTGCGCCGGCGCATGTCCTTTTCCGACGCTTGGTATGATTCCTTCGCGCAGCTCGAGGGCGTCGAGACGCGGCGCGCCGACGTCAGCGGCGAATTTCTGCTCGGCCTCCAGACGCGGAGCTTCATCCCGCTTCTGCGTCAGCGTTGGCAGGACGTCATGGGCTTCTGGCCCTGGGACGTCATCGTCGCCGTCGACGAAGACATGGAGCCAAGACCGACCGCGATGCGCGATCTCGCTGAGCTGACGATCGGGATTGGCCCGAGCTTCAAGGCCGGGGTCGATTGCGACCTCGTCGTCGAGACCGAGGGGCCGGACCCCGGCGCGATCCTGCGCCCCGGGGAAAGCGCGCGGGCGCACCTCCCCCAGCGGAGCAACGAGCCGGAGGATGGCGCGCTGGCCTTCGCGCCCCGCAATGGCCTGTTTCGCGCCAGCGTCTCGATCGGCGTGATGATCGAGGCCGGCGAGACCTTGGGGTTCGTCGAAGACACGCCGGCGCTGGCGCCCGCCGGCGGTCGCCTGCGGGGCTTGGCGCGCCGGGAAGAAGCGGTGACCCAGGGCGCGCCGCTCGCCGACATTGCTTTCCCGGCCTCCGCGCGGGTCGCCGGCGTCAGCGAGAGAAATCAGCTCATCTCGCGCGGCGTCGCTTTCGCGATCGAGATGGAGTCGGAAGGCTGGAAGCCGTTTTCGTTCGAGAATTGGGCCTGACTCTTCGCATCGGGAGGAGTCGAATCTCCATTCATCCAAGCAATGTCTTGACGAATGCGAAGGCCGCGCCTGGATATAGGATTATCACGTACGTATTTTTGCCTATTATTTCGTTTATCGCGGCCACAAGCGCGACGCGGGCGCAAGCGCGGGTTTTGCAAAGGGGCGACACAAAACAGAGATTTTTCGAGTTCAACATTCGGATAACGGGTGTCTAACGAGCGAGAACACGATAACATCCACTTCGATCCTAATTATTCGGCACAGATTTCTCTTTTTGCTTACAGTATTTGCGATTTGTGCTTAATACATTGCCATATAATATCCATATAACCATTGACGAACGAGATCGTCATGCAAATAGACAAACATTTTCTGCTGTGGCGCCAAAGCCACAGTCTCGTAATATTTAGGGACGAATCGCTAGCCGCGTTGACAATAAGGTTTCCCGCTCGCAGGTTTGCGATTGCGAAAGCAAAGGTGTGGGCGTCTCCACTTCGCGGCATAAAGAACACCGCCATGGCCGCCCAGCCCTTGGTCTCACATTCCAAGATTGGGGTGTAAGCCGAAACAACCCAGGAGCAGTAAAATGAAGCATGGACTAAGAGTCCTCGCGGGACTCGCCTTCGCTGCGGCGGTCACCGCCGTCAGCCTTCCGGCCAACGCGCGACGGTTGCGACCGTGTATGGCGGCTAATCCTGGACGGCCTACGATACGCCGGAACTCATCATCACCAACAATCCGTGGACGGGTCGCTCCAGGGGTCAACCTGTCTCTGAAGGCTATCAAGGTCTCAACGACGGCGTCGACCCAAAACGTGCCTCTTACAGGCGTATCGATCGCGCCGGGGGCCACTACAATGTGCGTTTGGGGCTCAATTCCCGGCGCTCCCGGCGGAACCACGCCCGGCAACCTCACGGCTTACGATTACGACGACGAATGGGGGAACACGCCTCCGGGCTACACGAACCCAGCTCTGCGACACGAGCGACATCCATGCTCCATAACACGCTAACGGTGTCACGGTGACCGACGGGCCTTATCTCTGGCCGGCGCGTGACAACGGGCAGCCGGTGTATTCGGTGTTCAGCCCAAACGACAATTCCACGGGCGGGTACGCTAGGATGGCAAGGCTGGGCTACGACTTGCCTTTCGAAACGACGCCAGACGAGTCCATTCACGGCGCCTTGACGGGACTCCTGGCGTCAGGCCCAGACTGCGGCAGGCCCCGTGGGCGTTCCCGGCCCGGTTCCGGGCGCTGGCCTTGCGGGTCTCGCGGCGCTGGCGCTCGCCGGCCTCTATGCCCGGATGCGCCGCGCCTAAGCGCCGCCGCCCGGAGTCCTACCGGCCCCTGCCGCCGCCTTCGGGCGGCGGCTTCACTTGCCTTGAGTTTTTTCGACGCCAAGTCGCTTCAAGGCCTCCTCGAAGATCCGCTCCACCTCGCTTCGGTCCGCCGTCGCAATATCGATCTTGACGCGAAGGCCCTCGCTCTCCTCTTCGATGACGCCGCCTCGCTGCGTCGGCAAGCCGATGACCCGATAGGTCTTGACGGGCGCCTGAATGCCTTTGACCTGAATCGGCGCCTGCTCCTCAGCCAGGATTTCTTCCTTCACCAGAGACCATGTCTCATGCGCTAAGAGAATAAAGTCCGGCGCGGCCGCCTTTTCAATGCGCGCCGCCAAGTTCACCTGGTGGCCGACGATGGTGTAATCCATCCGCTGCGCGCTGCCGAAGTCGCCCACCGTGCAGTAGCCGGTATTGATTCCGATGCGCAGCTGGAGGCGGTGGCCCACCCCCGAGCCTCTCCAACTTCGATCGAGCCGGCGCGTTGCCGCCAGCATCTCCATCGCCATGCAGACGCAAGCCGTCGCGTCTTCCCTGAGTCCTCGGCTTTTCGGGTCGCCGAAGAACACCATGATCGCGTCGCCGATATATTTATCGATTGTGGCGCCGTGCTTGAGCGCGATCCCGGCCATCTCATTGAGAAATTCGTTCAGCAGCCGGGTCAAATCCTCCGCTTCGACGCTCTCGGCGATTTCACTGAATGAAACAACGTCTGCGAAAAGAATGGTCAGCTTTTTGCGTTGCGCCAACGTGGGAACGACCTGTCCGTTCTGGAACAGGGTTTCATAAACCTGTGGCGACAAATAACTCGACAGGCGCTCCGACAGCCGTATGAGTTCGCTGTTCTTCTCCTCGAGCGCCGTCGTGCGCTGCGCGACGAGCGCATCGAGCGTTTTTTCGCGCGTCAGAAAATGCTGCGCTGTCGTTTTGAAAACGCGCGCGAGGCGACCCAGTTCGTCGTCCCGTGCGGCGACGACCGAGAGGTCTCCGTCCAGCATGCGACTGCCTTCGACGCTCTGGGCCGCGCGCGTGATCGCGAGGATGGGCGCCGTCTGCCGACGCGCGAGCCATGCCGCCAGCGCCGCGCCAACGAGGGAGGTGAGCCCGGAGATGGCGGCCGCGACGATCAGCCCCAGACGAATATGGCGGCCGACGCGGGACAAGGGCAGACGTATGAGAGCGGCGCCAAGCCGTTCGCCGTCGTCACGATTGATGGGCGCGATGACGCTGAGGTCGGAGTCCAAAGTCATCGATCTCGGCGCGCCCGTGCGGATCACTTCCGCAACCGGCGCAATCTCCGCTTCCTGAAGTGATCCGCGCGCGCGCCCTGCTTCAGCTCTGGGACTGACGATGAGGTGGGAGCCCTGGTCGAAAATGAAGATCGCGTCGATCTCTTTGCCGGCGAGCAGACTGTCCACGACGCGCTGAAGACCGACCTTCTCCTTCAGTCCTTCGAAATAGCGCGCGCTATAGCCAACCTCCACGATCCTCGGCTTGTCGATGCCGGCGACGCCTACATATTTGACCTTCTCGTCGTCGACCTCGCGCTTTTGAATCTCCTGGACGACGACGGACGTCGCGCCGGTCGAGCAGTCCCCAGAACTCATGCGCTTGCGGCTGCTCCTTGGCGGAAGGCTTGAACTGGAAATCCCGGAAGTGATTGCTATGGAGATTGGCGAAGCCTTTTTCGTCGGACACCCAGATCTCGTCGAGGATCGTCTTGTCGTCGATGTGCGTCAACCGATCGTTGATCTGCTTCGTCGTCAGACCGCATTTCTCCGCGACGGCGACGAGCTCCGCGATCGCCGTCGCGGCGACCACCATGTGCTGGGAGACAATCTCCTCCACGTCCTTCGGCGTCTGATCGGCGACGGCGGCGGCGCGCGCAAGAAGTCGCGCCACGGTCAATCCCTGACGCTCGATCTCGGCGATCTCCTGCCGATAAAAAAACCAAGCCGACAAGCCCGACGCGAGCAGCGTCGAGGTGACGACCGCGCCGACGACGAGGGCGACGAGACGAGAGACGAAGGACAATTTGACGAGCACTTTTGGGATGTCCGAACGGGCCTCCCTACCCTCTAGCCTCTTTCGGCACGGGGTGCGAAGGGCGCCGGTCTCGGCTCGACTTCAGGCGCGCGAGATCGTCACCGCCACATCGCAGGGCGGCGCCAGATAGGGCGCGGAGGTGACGAGCACGTCAGCGCCGGCCTCGACATAAGCGCGCGCATTGCCCGCATTGACGCCGCCGGCCGCCGCGATGACGGGACGCGGCGCGCGGCGCGCCGCATGGCGGGCGACCTCGGCGACGTCGCCCGCCGCGAATTTCTCCGTCTGAATCACATCGAAGCCGGCGTCGACGGCGGTCAAGGCCTCTTCCAGACTCTTGACCTCGATCACGAGCTTCTTCTCCGGCGTGGTCCGTCGCAGCCGCTTCGCCATCTCGCCGAGCGGCTCGCCGTCGAGAAAAACGCGATGCTCGGGGAAGACGAGGATCGTCTCGGAGAGGCCAGCGCGATGCGCGATCGCCCCGCCCGCCTTGATCGCGGCGAGGGCGAAGGCCCGCGTTCCGGGCGCGGTCTTGCGCGTGCAAGCGACAACCGCTTCCGGCGAAGCGCGCCGCGCCGCCTCGACGATGGCGCGCGCGCCGGTCGCGACGCCGGACCAGATCTCGATAAGCGTCTGCGCCGTCTTCCAGGCGCGAAGCAATGCAGGCGCGGGACCTCGCGCGGAAAGGATCGCGCCGCCCGGCTCGAGCGCAGCGCCGGCGAAGCAATGCAACGCGACCTCGGCGCCGGCGATCTCGATGAGGCTGGCCGCTTCCTCGACGAGCGCCGCGACCATGGGAACGCGCGCCACAAACCGCATCGCGCCAGAGTTCCCATCGAGCGACAGCGTCTCGCTCGTCAGATCGCCAAAAGGCGCGTCCTCGGCGAGCAGCCGTTCCAGCTCGCTGCGACTGACGATCATGGATCTCTCCCTTGCATCATGCTGCGCGACGAGAGCATTGCATCAGCGACGCGCGCCCGACGTTTTGCGCGGGCCGCCCGGTCGTGGCAAGAAGGGGCTTCCTCCGGAGACGCCTCGCATGCCTCTTTACGCGCTTGACGACGAAACCCCGCGCTTGCCGCCCGCCGGTCAATTCTGGGTCGCTCCGACAGCCGTCCTCATCGGCCGCGTGGCGCTCGAAGAGGACGCCAATATCTGGTTCGGTTGCGTGCTGCGCGGCGATAATGAGTGGATCACCATCGGCGCGCGCGCCAACATCCAGGACAATAGCGTTCTGCACACCGACATGGGCTTTCCGCTCGACATCGGCGCGGGTTGCACGATCGGGCACAATGTCATCCTGCACGGCTGCACGATCGGCGAGAACAGCTTGATCGGCATGGGCGCGACGATCCTCAACGGCGCGAAGATCGGCAAGAATTGCCTCGTCGGCGCCAATGCGCTCATCACCGAGAACAAGGTCTTTCCCGACAACAGCCTGATTGTCGGGTCGCCCGCGCAGGTCAAGCGCGAGCTCGGTCCCGACTCGGCGCAGCAGTTTCTCGAATCCGCGAAACACTATGTCGAGAACGGGCGCCGCTACGCCAAGGGGCTGCGCCTCATCCCCGGCTGAGGATTTCGAAAAGCTTCCCATTCAGTTTGCGTTCAGGCGAGCGCGTCTCTAACTTCGCTGCCCAAAACGAAACTTCAGGGGAGCTCGACCATGCGCTCACGCCTCGTCCTCGCCTTGCTCGCGACGCTCGTCTTCTTTTGCGTCGGCCACGCTGCGGCCGCGGCCGAGCGACGAATCGCGCTCGTCATCGGCGAGAGCGCCTATGAGGGCAAGGCGAACGAGATCGCGGCGAATGACGCCGGGCTCATCGCCCAGACCTTGCAGGCGGCGGGCTTCGACGTCAACGGCGCGCGCGACCTCGACGAGGAGTCGCTGCGCGGCGCGCTGCGCGACTTTTTGGAGAAGGCCCGCAACGTCGGACCCGACGGCGTCGCCTTCCTCTATTTCGCGGGCGCCGGCGCGCAGCTCGAAGGCGACAATTATCTTTTGCCCGTGGGCGCGCCGATCGCCAGCGACGCCGACATTCCCTTGCATGGCGCGCGTCTCTCCGACTATTCGAAGCCGCTTGCCTCGTTGGGGCTGAAAACCGCCGTCATCGTCCTGGACGCGGCGCGCGCCCTCCCCTACGCGCTCCAAGGTCAGCCGCTCGCCGGCGGCTTGGCGCTCTATGAGCCGGGCCCGAGCCTGCTCCTCGCCTTCAACGCCGCGCCGGGCACCATCGCGCCGCCGGAGCCGGGCCCTTACGGGGTCTATGCGCACGCCTTGGCGGAGATGATTCGCGCCGGCGGCCTGCCGATCGCGCAGGTCTTCGACCAGACGCGTCTGCGCGTCATGGAATTGACCAGAGGCGCTCAGATTCCCTGGAACTCGCAGGGCTTCGACACGCCTTTCATGTTCTTCGAGCGCACGGCGCAAGCGCCCTCGCGCGGCGTCGACGAGGCGGCGCTCCGCGGCGGGCCGATCGCGCAATTTTCGGCCCAGGACGCCTTCGCCGCGGCGGTCGCGCGCGACACGCTTCAGTCCTACCAGGACTTTCTCGTCGCCTTTCCCAGCGACCCTCTGGCCTCGCGCGTACGCGCAATTCTCGCCGCGCGGCGCGAGGCGCTGTTCTGGCGCAAGACCCGCGTGCTGAACACGCCCGCGGCCTACTGGACCTATGTGCGCCTCTATCCGCGCGGACCGCACATCTGGGACGCGCGCCGCCTGCTCGCGATCCTCGCGAGCCCTCCCGAGCCGCCGCCCGCCTTCGCGCTGCTCGATCTCGGCTATCCTCTGCCGCCGCCGCCCGAAATCGTGTTCGTCAGCCGGCCGGTGATCTTCTTCGGCGATCCCGTCTGGGGCTTCGCGCCGCCGCCGCCGCCGCCGCTATTTTTCCTGCCGCCGCCGCCGCCCGATTTCATCGTGTTGCCGCCGCCCGTCGTCGTCGTCGGCTCCGCTTTCGTGCTGCCGGTTCCGCCCTTCGTGCCGGTGCCGGTCTATGTGCAGCCGCCGGCCTTTCGTCGCGCCGCCGCCCGGCAACGTCTTCTTCGCCAATCTCCACAACAGCGTGGTCGTGGATCCGAATCAGAACGTCGTCATCGCCAATCCGCAGGGGCGCGTGCTCTCGACGGCGCCGATCGTTGCGGGAGCCGTCGCGGGCGCGGCAGGGGCGGCAATCGGCGCGAGCCTGCCAGAGATTCCTCGCCAACAAGGCCGCCGTCCCTCCCGTCGGCGCGGTTCCGCTCCGGGCCGGGGCCTCGGCGCGCCAAGGCCGGGTCAGGGCCTGCCGGCGCAGGCCCAGGGCGCCGGTCTGTTCACGCGGCCGTCCGCCGGCCCGCAAACCCTCACCGCCGTTAACCGGAAATCCCGCCGCAAGGACAAGGCTCGCCGGCCCACGCTCCAAATGCGCCGCTCGCAGGGCCAAGGGCAGCAGCCTCATCCGCACGGCCAGGGCCGGCGACCCAGGGCGCCGGTGCAGCGGCTCAGCCGCCGTTCAGGGCACTCACGCCCTCCCCCAGCCAAGCGGGACTCTGCCGCAGGGCAGGGCGCGCGACTCACGCTCCAGGTGCGACGCTCGGCGGGCCGAGGGTCAGGGCCTCCAGACGCAAGGTCACGCCCTGGCGCCCAGGGCGCAGGCGCCGGGGCCCAGCCGCCGACGCAGGGAAACCACGCTCTGCCTCAGCCGGCCGGGAATCTGCCGCAGGACCAAGGCTCGACCCAGGCCAGGTCACGGCCAATCTTGCCGTCGCAAGCTCCGCCCGGGGCTGCGGCTCCGTCGAGCCCCGGCGCGACCCGAAGCAGGGCCGCAGGCCACGGTCACCAGAACCAAGGGCCAGATTTCGCAGCCGCAATCCCCGCCCGGCCCGGTCCTTCCTCCCCCTCTCGAGCAGCCGACCCGAGGCGCGCATGACTCCGGTCATCAAACTCACGGCCTGTCTTCGCAGGCGCCAGCCCTGCCGAGCCCGTCCAGCGGCAGCGCCGCCGCCGCTCCAACAAAACACGCGGCCATGGTCACGGCGGTCGTCGCTAAGCCCTGGCCCGGCGCAGATGATGCCACGGCGACCGGGCCCGCCGCCCCAGCCGATGATGCCAGAGGCCGCCAGGGCCCGAGCCCCTGCAGATGATCCAGAGGCAGCCGAGGCCGCCGCCCCAGACGATGATGCAGAGGCCGCCGGGTCCGCCTCCGCAGCCGATGGCGCCGAGGCCCCCAAGCCCGCCGCCCCAGGCCATGGCGCCGAAACCGCAGCCCAGATGATGCAGCGCCAGGCTCCCCCGCCGCCGCAAGCCCCACGGCCCAGGACAAGGCCATCACTAAGCAAGGCGATCGCCTCGGTAGATTTTGTTGATCCCGCCGCACGATCCTGGGCGACTTGCTTGCGCGGAGGCGCTACGTTTTGCTATAAAGACTGAGCCGTCGTCCGGTCCGCCGGAGGCGGCTCTTCGCCTTTTCGGCGAGGCTCCGAAACCCGCTTTCCGCTCCCGGGCCGCGCCGGCCGGTTCGCTCGCGAACCTTCGCTTTCCTCGACAAGCTCGAAACGCTTGACGCAGGAAGCCTCCGGGAACTGAAAGCTCTCCGCAACGCCAACCCCGCCGGCGCCCGCCCCAAGGGGCCCCTCTGGAGAAAAAATGGCTTCCGAACATTCGCTCAGCGCGCCGACGCGCGAGGATTTCGCCGCTCTGCTCAATGAAAGCTACGGCGGCACAGACGCTTTCGAAGGCTCCGTCATCAAGGGTCGCGTCGTCGCGATCGAGAAGGACGTCGCCGTCATCGATATCGGGTTGAAGACGGAAGGGCGCGTGCCCCTGAAGGAATTCACCGGCTTCGGCCGCGATCCGGCGCCCGACGTCGGCGACGAGGTCGAGGTCTATCTCGAGCGCGTCGAGAACGCGCTCGGCGAAGCGGTCATCTCGCGCGACAAGGCGCGGCGCGAGGAAAGCTGGATCAAGCTCGAGAAGGCCTTCGAGGCCAACGAGAAGGTCGAAGGCGTGATCTTCAATCAAGTCAAGGGCGGCTTCACGGTCGATCTCGACTCGGCCGTCGCCTTCCTGCCGCGTTCGCAGGTCGACATCCGTCCGATCCGCGACGCCGCGCCGCTGATGAACGTCCCGCAGCCGTTCCACATTCTGAAGATGGATCGCCGGCGCGGCAACATCGTCGTCTCGCGCCGCACCGTCCTCGAGGAGAGCCGCGCCGAGCAGCGCCACGAGATCGTCGCCAACCTCGAAGAGGGGCAGGTCATCGACGGCGTCGTCAAGAACATCACCGACTACGGCGCCTTCGTCGATCTCGGCGGCATCGACGGGCTGCTGCATGTGACCGACATCGCCTGGCGGCGCGTCAACCATCCGTCCGAGGCGCTCACCATCGGCCAGACGGTGAAGGTGAAGATCGTCAAGATCAACCACGAGACGCATCGCATCTCGCTCGGCATGAAGCAGCTGCTCGAGGACCCTTGGCAGGGCATCGAGGCCAAATATCCGATCGGCGCGAGATTCCACGGGCGCGTCACGAACATCACCGACTACGGCGCCTTCGTCGAGCTCGAGCCCGGCATCGAGGGCCTCGTGCATGTCTCGGAGATGTCCTGGACGAAGAAGAACGTGCATCCTGGCAAGATCGTCTCGACGAGCCAGGAGGTCGACGTGCAGGTGCTCGAGGTCGATCCGGTCAAGCGCCGCATCTCGCTGGGCTTGAAGCAGTGCCTGCGCAACCCTTGGGAGCTTTTCGCCGAGAAGCATCCCGTGGGCTCCGAGGTCGAGGGCGAGGTCAAGAACAAGACCGAGTTCGGCCTCTTCATCGGCCTCGACGGCGACGTCGACGGCATGGTGCATCTCTCCGATCTGGATTGGAATCGTCCGGGCGAGCAGGTCATCGAGGAGTTCAAGAAGGGCGACGTGATCAAGGCGCAGGTTCTCGACGTCGACGTCGAGAAGGAGCGCATCTCGCTCGGCGTCAAGCAGCTCGCCGGCGATCCCTTCGCCGCGGCGGAGGGCGTAACCGGCGTCGATCTGAAGAAGGGCTCGGTCGTCACCTCCGAAGTGCTCGAGGTCAAGGACGGCGGCATCGAGGTGAAGATCGTCGGCACGGATCTGACGACCTTCATCAAGCGCGCCGAGCTCGCGCGCGACCGCGCCGATCAACGCCCCGAGCGCTTCGCGGTCGGCGAGAAGGTCGACGTGCGCGTGACGCTCTTCGATCGAAAGGCTCGCCGCATCGGCGTTTCGGTCAAGGCGCTCGAAATGGCAGAGGAGAAGGAGGCGATCGCGCAATATGGCTCGGCCGACTCCGGCGCCTCGCTCGGCGACATCCTCGGCGCAGCGCTGAAGGCGCGCGAGGAGGACGGCGCGAAGAAGAAGAAGGGCGAGGAGTAAGCGGACCACCGCTTTCTCTATCGGCAAGAGTTCTGGGGGAGGAGGCTGCGGCCCCTCCCCCTTTTTATTGGAGCCCTGGACGCCTTCGAGATCGAGTCCCGCGCTCGAGTCGCTCAGCGGCGCGGAAGAAGCGCCATCGCCAAATCATAGCTTCTGGATTGTGAGATCGCGCAAGAGCCGGGTCAGACTAACTTGATAATTGTCGTGATCCTTCCAGCTCCGAAAATCGCCGATGTTTCGCTGGTCCGGTAGCTTGCGCGCCCATGGCTCAGGGGTTTCTAGAACGGCGTTATCGATGCGAACGGGGAAGAGGACGAGTTGCTTCCTGTCGCGCTCTTCCGCGAAGGCCCTGCTGACTTCATCTTCCACCCAATCGCTGGCGATCGAGTTTTCGGAAAGAATTAGCAGAAGCTTGTCTCGTAGCTTGATCGCCTGATCGATTGCGTCCCATGTCTTTGCGCCAATCGGCAAATCATGCGGCGCAAACCAGCATCGGATCTCCCTTGTTCTGAAGATCGCCGTGAAGACGTTCCGCGAACTCATGATCCTTGCTCGAATGGCTGATGAAGCAACTATACATTTGGATGGGTTGATTCAGAAGGGACGGCAAGTAGTCGATATACGTGTCCGGTAGGCCTAGGCCACGCAAAAACACTAGGGGAAGCGGTCCGGATCGTTGAAGCGTTTGGTAATCGATGCTGCTTGGGCCGCGAGTGTTCGCAACTCTCCAATCCGGCGACAGACGAAAGATCAACGTCACAGAGCGTGGTGCCCCCCAAGACCACCTCCTGGAAGTTTGCCTTGCTCGAGGTCCGCTCGAATGAAGCGAGCCTCGCGCCAATAAGGTGCGCCGTGCTCAGGTCCGCTCCCAGAGAGCTTCGTTTCCAGAAGGCTCGTATCGACGAAGTCCGCCCTAAAGAGGTTCGTCCCGCTAAGGTTCGTGCCGACAAGGCGAGCCGACAAGAAGAGCGCGCGGCTAAGGTTCGCCTCGATGAGGTCTGCGCCATAAAGAGGTTTGCCCTCTCTAGGTTCGCTCCGCAAAGGTTTGCCCCATTTAGCTTCGCCTGCTAAGGTCTGCTGGCGGAGGTCGAACCCGCCGAGATCTGCTCGGCTGAGGTCCGCTTCAGCAAGATCTACTCGAACGGTGCCGCTCGACCGTCTACGCCAAGCGTTCCACTTTGCGACCCCTTTGCGAAGCCGGGCGAGCTGGCGTTCGTCAGCCACTGAGGACCCTTCTGAAAAAATCTCCAATCGGGCCTCAACATATCGGCGCTCTTCGATAAGTTAAAGCTATCGGTCGCGCCCCAGCATGAAAGACGCAGCGGATTTCGGCTCAAGAGCGCGCGCGGTTCGATTGGAGCGCGTCAGAGGCGAGGCTGTGTTGTCCCTCTGCGGTGGGCGGGAACGAAAAAGCCGCCGCCCAAAAGGCGACGGCTTAGATTATGCGACTAGACGGAGAACCTCGATCGAGAGCGCCGCGATTAGGCGGCGCGCTCGACGTCCGCCTCATCGCCGGCAGAATCGGGAGAGTCGGGCTCGCTCTTGGCGCCGCGACGCGGCCCCTTGGCGAGATAGCTCTCGATTACCTTCAGCGACTTCGGAGTTCGATGAGCTTGCGCACTGCCGAAACCTCGCGGGCCATGCGGTCGAGCGCCGCCTCGTAGAGCTGGCGTTCCGAATAAGACTGCTCCGGCTGCGTGTCCGAGCGATAGAGATCGCGCACGACTTCGGCGATCGTCACCAGATCGCCGGAGTTGATCTTCGCCTCATATTCCTGGGCGCGACGCGACCACATGGTGCGCTTGATGCGCGCACGGCCGCTCAGCGTCGTCAGCGCCTTCTCCACGGTGTCGGATTCGGAGAGCTTACGCATGCCCACGGCGGTGACCTTGCTGGTCGGCACCTTGAGAATCATCTTGTCCTTGACGAAGCTCACGACGAAGAGCTCGAGGCTGAAGCCAGCGACCTCCTGCACCTCGATGCCGACGATCTGCCCCACGCCATGCGCCGGATAGACGATGTGTTCGGAAAGCTTGAATCCGAGCTTCTGAGACGAAGGTCGAGGCTTCGGCGCAACGATGGGCTTGCCCGCGGGCGCGGCGGCCCCAAGAGTTCCAGGCACAACGGCGGGAGCGGATTTCTGAATCGGGGGAACTGCGGCGCTGGATGAAAGGTTCATGCTCACTCTGGCTGATTCGCTTGCGATGGGGCGCTTCTGATCCGGCGCCGCGCGGAGCGGAGCCGAAAGAGCGGGCGTCGTCGGGGCTTTCGCTTTGCCCGCGGCTTCGACCGCCGCGCCCGGAGACGCAGCGACTATGCCTTTAGTGATGGGCGGAACTTTGGCGGCCGCCTGCGACTTGGCCGCTGGGGCCGCAGCAGTCGCGGCCTTGACCATGGGCGCCGCCAGCGCCTCGACGGGCTTCGCGACGGCGGCGTGAGCGCGTATCTCCTTGGTAACAGAGGGGCCTCTTCTTCGCTGCGGCGCTCTTGGCTTTCGTCGCAGCAGGCGCCGAGGCGGCGGCCTTGCGGCTCGCGGTTGTTTTCGCCGCGGCGGCTTTTTTGGCCGCAGTCTTGCTTGCGGCAGTTCTTGCGGCGGCTTTCTTGGCCGCGGCTTTGCGCGCTGCAAGCTTGCGGGCAGCAGCCTTTTCTGCAGCGGACTTCGTTACCGCGGAGCGGGCGGCGTCACCGGCCTTCTTCCGGACGGCGGCGGCTTTTGTCTTCGCCGCCGGCGACTTGGCGCGGGCCGCGCTCGACTTGGAGACATGCGCGCGCTGCGACTTCGCCGCCGAGGCCGGCTTCGTCGCGGATTTCCCGGCCTTGCCGCGCGACTTGGCTGCAGAGGCCTTTTTGGCCTTCACGGGCGGTTTCTTCGAAGCCATGCGCGGCGCACTCCTTCTTTTCGCTAAAGCTATTCCGGCCTCAAAGGCGGAAAGACTCCCCGTCGCGCGCCTTCTCCCGAAAAGGAGGCGGCGCCGGCTCCTATCGCCCTATCTTATGAAGCAGGCCAAGCCACGGTCCCCGGAAGTTGACCTTCCAAAGAAACGACATTGTCGGCGCAGGCTACCCCTTGGGTTCCCACGCCCGCCTCTCTTCTGGCTTCGTCAAACCAAAGAGGTGCTCTGGCGCGTCTTCCATCCCGAGCCCGGGACTTACGCGTTGATTTCCGCAATATATATCATATCAGCTTGCCATAATCAAAGCCCCGTCGCCCCCTCGCCGTGGCGAAAAGGCGCCTTTGTAACAATTAAATGATTGTAACGTAGAGCGATAATTCGCTGTTAACCATGCGCCCGCCCGGCGGCGGCTCAATCCCCCTCGCCCGGCTCAGGCGAGAAATGGCCCTCGAACTTGCCGGGCTTGCCGTCCCATTCCTTTCCGTCGGCTGGCGGGTCCCGCTTTATGGTGATGTTCGGCCAGACTTGGGCGTATTCTGCATTGAGCGTCAACCAAGGCTCGAGGTCCGGCTCGGTGTCGGGCTTGATCGCGAAGGCGGGGCATTCCGGCTCGCACACGCCGCAGTCGATGCATTCGTCCGGGTGGATCACCAGCATGTTCGCGCCCTCGTAAAAGCAATCCACGGGGCACACCTCGACGCAATCCATGTATTTACATTTTATGCAGTTCTCGGTGACGACGTAGGTCATGGCGCTTTCCCATTGGCTTGGCGGGGTAGCTAGCGCCTTTGTAATATCGATGCAAGCCGCTTTGGTTCACGCCTTCATAGGGCTATTTTGGGCTTCGCATGACCGTCTCGCTCGCTCTCACACCCTCGCTCAAAATTCATGCCCGCGCCCTCTTGCTCGGCGACCGCATCGACACGGCCGGCCTCGAGCGCGCCGACCTCGTCTCGACCGCGCCGCTCGCCTTCCATTCGGGGAGCGCAGGCTTCGTCGTGCTCTTCCGATTCGGCGTGGCGGTTCTCTTCGGACTTCTCGCCGCTGGAGGAGGATGAGGTTCTGGCGCGGGTCGGCGCGCGCGTCGCCGGCGCCACGTCCCGCAGGGACGACGAAACGCTGGAACTGGAGCTTTCCGGCGAGGGTGAGGAAAAATCCCAGGCCAACGGCCGCTTTCCGGTGAAGGACATGAGCGCGCCGGTGCTGCTCGTCGTCGCCGACGCGCTCGCCAAAAGCGTGGCGCTCGCAAGAGACGAGCGGCGCGTCAACACCGTGTTCGACACGATCGAGCCCATCGCCGCCACGCTGGCGGAAAAAGGGCGTCCTCCCTGGCGGCGCCGGGAAATGCTCAAGCTCGTCGGCCAGACGTTGCTGGTGCAGCATCGCGTGTCGGGGCGCGTCGCCGTCGACGACAAGCCCGACGTGCTCTGGGACCGGCACGATCTGGAGCGGCTCTATGCGAGGCTCGAGGACGAATACGAGCTTGCCGAGCGGGCGCTCACGCTCAGAGCCAAGCTCGACGTGATCAGCGAGACGGCGCGCGCCTTCACCGAGATCATCGACGCCGACCGCTCGACGCGGCTCGAATGGACGATCGTCATCCTGATCCTCGCCGAGATCGTGCTGTCGCTCATCCAATTGTGGCTCTACCCGCACGGCCACTGAGGGTCACTGCATCCGCGGGCGCAGCGCCGCGAGCGCCTCGCCCAGCGGGTCGGCGCCCTCGAGCCAGAAGAAGCTCGGCAGCTGGTGACGCGCGAAGGTGAACTGCCGTTTCGCATAATGGCGCGTGTCGAGCTTTCCGCGCGCCGCGGCCTCGTCGAGGGAGAGCCGCCCCTCGAGATGCGCCAGGAGATGCGGAACCCCATGGGCGCGCATCGCCGGCAGCGCGGGATCGAGGCCGCGCCGGCTCAGAGCGCCCACTTCCTCGAGCGCGCCCTGAGCGAGCATTGCATCGAAACGCGCGTCGATGCGCGCGTAAAGCGTCTCGGCGCGGCGGCGCGACGAAGATCGCGGCGCAGGCGGCTTCATCGAGGAGCGGCGCGGCGCGCGCGGACTGGAACGCCGCAAGCGGCCTGCCCGTCGCCTCGAAGACCTCGAGCGCGCGCAACAGCCGCTGCGGGTCGGTCTCGCGGAGCTTGCCCGCGCTCATCGGATCGAGCGCTGCGAGCGCGCGATGCATCTCCTGCGGCGTCTTTCTCTCGAAGCGCGCGCGCACGGCGGCGCGCACGCTCTCGGGAACGGCGGGAATTGCGGAGAGCCCATACAGCGCAGCTTTGAAATACATGCCGGTGCCGCCCGTGACGACCGCGGGCCGCTTCTCCGCGGCGAGGCGCGCGATGACGCCCTCGAAGTCCTTGAGCCAAAGCCCGACTGAATAATTCTGCGCGGCGTCCACATAGCCGTAGAGAAGATGCGGAACCTCGCGCTCCTCGGCTTCGGTGGGACGCGCGGTCAAAATGCGCAGGTCGCGATAGACCTGCATCGAATCGGCGTTGACGATGGCGCCCTTGAGCTCACGCGCGAGCGCGAGCGCCAAAGCCGACTTGCCGGAAGCGGTCGGGCCCGCGATGAGAACGACGCGCGGCGGCGCATTATCTTGTGGCATGTCCTATAGGCGCAGGCGCCACGCGGATGTCAAAACGACGTCCTCGCTCGCTTGGCCCCTTCGCTGAACAAGGCCCGAAAAGTCACGACGTCGTGACGATCACGAAGTCCTTGCCGGAACGGCCGGCATACAACGCCACGCCGGCCATGTCAGGCGGTTCCTGTTGCGCATGGAGGCGTGGTTATAAGTGGACGAGGTCCTGCGGGCGCGCGCTCAGTCGAGCCGGCGATATCGCAGGGCGACCCAACGCAAAGTTGACTGCCGCGGATTGACAGGAGCGTTCTTGAAAGAGGATTTGATCGCGGCCCTTGGACCTTGCGGAGGAGTTTGCGCGGCGCGGGCAAGCTTTGAGACGAGCATCGCCAGGCGCCTTAAGCCGGGAGAAAGATCCCGGCTCCGGCGGCCTCTTTTATGCGCACAGGCGTCGCCAATTCTGCCGAGCCTCCCGGCAATTGCATGGCGCAGCCGGACCCGACCGCCCTTTCCTTATGCAACATGCCCGCGTATCCACGCCGGACGCCTATTGACATGTCGCGCCAAGCCCTTTGTGCTATGGCGGCAGCAAAGCTCAATCGGGGAACGGTTTTCAGGTGTCGATCCAGGTCGCGCTCCATCACGTCACGCACTACAAATACGATCGACCCATCTCGATCGGCCCGCAGATCGTGCGGCTGCGTCCGGCTGCGCACTGCCGCACGCGCGTCACCGGCTACTCGCTAAAGATTTCGCCCTCCGACCACTTCATCAATTGGCAGCAGGACCCGCACGGTAACTGGCTCGCGCGGCTGGTTTTTCCAAACAAGGCGGAGGAGTTTCGCATCGAGGTCGATCTCCTCGCGGAGCTCGCGGTCTTCAATCCCTTCGATTTTTTCGTCGAGCCGACGGCCGAGCATTACCCCTTCGCCTATCCGCCCGACACGCTCGAACAGCTCCCGGGATATCTGGAGCCCGTCGACGCCGGCCCGCTGACGGAGGCCTTTCTGGGTCACTTCCTGAAAGAGAAATCGTCGGAGGCTCTGAAGACAATCCCCTTCCTCGTCGAGCTCAACGCGCAGCTCAACCGCGAGATCCGTTACGTCATCCGAATGGAGGCCGGCGTCCAGTCGCCGGAAGAGACGCTGTCGCTCAAATCCGGCTCCTGCCGCGACAGCGCCTGGCTCCTCGTGCAGCTTTTGCGGCGACTAGGCTTCGCCGCGCGTTTCGTCTCGGGCTATCTCATTCAGCTCAAGGCGGACGTCGATCCCATCGAAGGGCCGAAGGGGACGGATCGGGACTTCACCGATCTGCACGCCTGGACCGAGGTCTATGTTCCCGGCGCGGGCTGGATCGGCCTCGATCCGACCTCCGGCCTTTTCTGCGGCGAGGGCCATCTGCCGCTGTGCGGCGCGCCACATTACCGCGCCTGTGCGCCCATCTCGGGCGTCGTCGATCCCGCGAATGTCGAATTCGGCTTCGAGATGCGCGTCGACCGCATCCGTCAGGCGCCCCGCGTCACGGCGCCTTTCAGCGACGAGGCCTGGGCGCGGCTCGATCGGCTCGGACAGACGGTTGACGCCGATCTCGTCAAGGAGGACGTGCGCCTCACCATGGGCGGCGAGCCGACTTTCATCTCCATCGACGATTTCGACGGAGCCGAATGGAACACCTCCGCGGTCGGCCCGACCAAGCGCAATTACGCCGACGCGCTCATTCGCCGCCTGCGCGACGTCTTCGCGCCCGCGGGGCTGCTGCATTACGGGCAGGGAAAGTGGTATCCGGGCGAGAGCCTGCCACGCTGGGCCTTCGGACTTTATTGGCGAAACGACGGCAAACCGATCTGGAAGGACGAGCGCCTCATCGATCGGCCCGAAGGCTCCAACGCCGCAACGATAGAATCGGCCGAGCGCTTCGCCGCCAATATCGCGACGAGCCTTGGCGTCCCGGCCGATCATGTGGTCCCGGCCTTCGAGGACCCCGTCTTGTGGATGGGAAAGGAGGCGCAGCTTCCTTTCAACGTCGATCCGACCGATCCGAAGCTCGCTGACCCGGAAGAACGCGCGCGCATGCGGCGTGTCTTTGAGCGCGGCTTGACGACGCCGACCGGATTCGTGCTCCCGATCCAGCCCTGGAACGCGCAGGCCCAGCCAGGCTGGCGCTCCGAACGCTGGAAGCTGCGCCGCGACCGGCTGATTCTCGCGCCGGGCGACTCTCCGATCGGCCTGCGCCTGCCGCTGCCCTCCCTGCCCTCCGTGCCGGAGTCGGAGTTTCCGCACATCCATCCGCAGGATCCGCTTGAGGAGAGGCCCGAGCTTCCGGATTTCGAGCCGGTGCAGTTTCGCCAGGTCCATTCTGAGCGGGCAGCCTCGGCGGGCCAGGAGGTGCAAGAGCAGTCCATCGTCGAGGGGGTGGTGCGCACGGCGCTGGCGATCGAGCCGCGTGACGGCGTGCTCTGCGTCTTCATGCCGCCGGTCGCCAAACTCGAGCACTATCTCGAACTGCTGACCCTGGTCGAAGCCAACGCCAAAGAGATGGGCCTTCCCCTGCATGTCGAAGGCTACCCGCCGCCGCAGGACCACCGTCTCTCCGTCGTCAAGGTGACGCCCGATCCCGGCGTGATCGAGGTGAACATTCACCCGGCCGCGTCCTGGCGTGAGGCGGTCGAAACGACGACGACGCTCTATGAGGAGGCGCGCAAAGCGCGGCTCACGACGAGCAAGTTCCTGCTCGACGGCCGGCAGACGGGCTCGGGAGGCGGCAATCACGTCGTGCTCGGCGGGGCGAAGCCGGCCAACTCGCCCTTCCTGCGCCGCCCCGATCTCTTGAAGAGCGTCGTGCTCTATTGGCAGCGGCATCCCTCGCTGTCCTATCTCTTCTCCGGAATGTTCATCGGGCCGACCAGCCAGTCGCCGCGCGTCGACGAGGCGCGGCACGACTCGCTCTATGAATTGGAGATCGCGCTCGCCAACACGCCGGCGCCGGGATCGGGAAAGTTTCCGCTTTGGCTCGTCGACCGGCTCTACCGTAATCTCCTCGTCGACGTCTCCGGCAACACGCACCGCGCCGAAATCTGCATCGACAAGCTCTTTTCGCCGGACGGCCCCACAGGGCGACTGGGGTTGGTCGAGTTTCGCGCCTTCGAGATGCCGCCCGACGCGCGCATGAGCCTCGCACAGCAATTGCTGCTGCGTGCGCTCATCGCCTGGTTTTGGCGCGAGCCGCAGGAAGGCGGCTTCGTGCGCTGGGGAACCATGCTGCATGACAAATTCATGCTGCCGCATTTCGTCTGGGAGGATTTTCTAGACGTCCTCGGCGATCTAGGCCGCGCAGGCTACGACTTCGAGCCCGAGTGGTTCGAAGCGCAACGCGAGTTCCGCTTCCCCTTCGCAGGCGCCGTCGAGCACGGCGGCGTGCGGCTCGAAATCCGCCAGGCCCTCGAGCCCTGGCACGTGCTCGGCGAAGAAAGCGGCGGCGGCGGCGCCGTGCGTTACGTCGAACTCGTCGGTCGAGCGGCTGCAGGTGAAGGCGCAAGGCTTCGTCCCCGGGCGGCACGTGATCGGCTGCAACGGAAGACGCGTGCCGATGACCAGCGCCGGCGCGCAGGGCGAAGCGGTCGGCGGCGTTCGCTTCAAGGCCTGGACGCCGGCCTCGGGCTTGCATCCGACGGTTCCCGTGCATGCGCCCCTCACCTTTGACGTCATCGACACCTGGAGCCTGCGCTCGCTCGGCGGCTGCGTCTATCACGTCGCCCATCCGGGCGGGCGCAATTACGACACCTTCCCCGTCAACGCGCACGAAGCGGAGGCGCGACGCCTGGCCCGTTTCCAGGAACATGGTCATACGCCCGGGCGGATCGATCCGCCTCGAGAGGAGCCGGCGGGCGAGTTCCCCCTGACCTTGGATTTGCGGAGGCGGCTTGGCGGTTGAGCAGACAGCGCGCCGCGACGACGATCCGGCCCGCGCCTGGCTCGCCGGCTACCGCCCCCTGGCTGGCGCGCATGACGAGTTCATCGGTCCGGACGGCCGTCCGCGCGGGCACTGGCTGACGTTTTTCGACTCGCTTGCGGCGCTTGGCGAGAAAGAGCTCGAACACCGCTTCGCCGCAGCCGGCCGACGGATCCAAGATTACGGCGTGACCTATCGTGTGCTTGGCGAAGCGCGCGAGCGTCCCTGGCCGCTGAGCCGCCTGCCCTTGCTGCTGACGGAGAGGGACTGGCGCGAGCTCGCCGCCGGGGTGGCGCAACGGGCCGCCCTGCTCGAGCGCGTGCTGCGGGACGTCTATGGGGCCGCACGCCTAATCAACGACGGCGCGCTTCCCGCCGGGGCGGTCGCCGGATCGCCCAACTTCATTCGGCCCATGCACGGAGTCTCGCCGGCCGGAGGACGCTGGCTCGGTTTCTGCGCCGTCGACGTGAGCCGCGGGGCCGACGGACGTTGGCGTGTGCTGGGGGACCGAACCCAGGCGCCCTCAGGATCGGGTTACGCGATCGAGAATCGGCTCATCCTCGCGCGCACCTTTCCGAGCCTCTATCGCGAGATGAACGTACGCCGCCTCGGACCGTTCCTGCGCGAGTTTCGCGCCGGCATCGCCGCCACAGCGCAGCGCGCGGCGCCGCGCATCTGCCTGATGACGCCCGGTCCCTATAGCGAGACCTACTCCGAACAGGCCTTTCTCGCGCGCCATCTCGGCTTTCTGCTGGTCGAAGGCGCCGATCTCATCGTCAACGAGAACCGGCTTCACGTGCGCACCATCGCCGGACAAAAGCGCGCCGACGTGATCTGGCGGCGCCTCGACGCCGACTGGTGCGATCCGCTCGAGATGAACGCAGCCTCGCGTCTGGGAGTCCCGGGGCTCTTCCAGGCCATTCGCCAAGGCGCGGTCGCGGTCACGAACATGCCCGGCGCCGGTCTCGTCGAGTCGCGCGCGCTTTATTCCTTCCTGCCCGCGCTGGCGCGCACGCTTCTCGGCGAGGAGTTGCGGCTGCCGCAGATTGAGGCTTGGTGGTGTGGAGAGCCGCGCAGGCGGGAGGAGGTTTTGGCGAGGCTCGACGAACTCGCCATCACCGGCGCCCATGGCGAGAGAGCGCCAGGCTTTGCGACGAACGGCGCTACGCTCGGCGCGACGCTCGACGCCGCCGAGCGAGAGCGGCTCGCGGCCACGCTCGAGGGGCGCGGCATGGACTATGTCGCCCAAGAGATCGCAAAGTTTTCGACGACGCCGAGCTTCGTCGACGGCGCGCTGGCGCCGCGTCCCTTCGTGCTGCGCCTCTTCGCGGCGGCGACGGCGGACGGATGGAGCGTCATGCCCGGGGGCTTCTGCCGCGTCTCCGACAAGCCGGACACGCAAGCGGTGTCCATGGAGGCCGGCGCGACTTCGGCCGACGTTTGGGTGCTGGCCGAACGCCGCGTCGAGGAGACGAGCCTGGTGGCGTCCCTCGAGGACGGGCGCATTGTTCGCGTGCTGGGCAATCTTCCCAGCCGCGCGGCCGACAATCTGTTCTGGATGGGCCGCTACATCGAACGCGCCGAAGCGACGCTGCGCCTCGTGCGCGCGCTCTGCAACCGGCTGACTCACGATCCGTCCGAGCGGCGCGTGATCGAGCGGCTCGAGCGACTGCTCTTCGCCTGGGGCGCGCTTCCCGAGGAGGCCCCCCGGTCGGCGGCCGCGATCACCGTCGCCGCGACGAGCGATCCGAGCGCCTATGGCTCGGCGCTGTCCCTCGCGCGACAGATCAAGAGTGCGGCCTCGATCGTTCGCGAAAGGATTTCGCCCGAGGTCTGGCAGCTCATGGGCCGGGTCGAGGCGCGGCTCGAGCGGTCGGGGACGCTTGCGGCCTCGGAACCCGAAACGCTCGACCGCGTGCAGTCCGCGCTCTATGGGCTCGCGGCGCTATCGGGGTTCATGAGCGAGAATTTCAATCGCGTCGCCGGCTGGGACTTTCTCGATCTCGGCAAGCGCATCGAACGGGCGATCGTCACCTGCCGCTTCGCGCGGCAATTCGCCGGTCCGGAGGCCACATTCGAAAGCCTCGACGCCCTGCTAGAATTGATTGATTCGCAAATCACCTATCGCTCGCGCTATCTCGGCGCCATCTCGCGCGTTCGAGCCCTGGACATGGTCATGCTCGATCCCTTCAACCCGCGTTCCGTACGCTTCCAGCTCGCGCAGATCGACGCCCATCTGGCGGCCCTGCCGTCCCTGCGCGACGACGGCATGCTGGAGGCGCCGCGCCGGCTCGCGCTGAAGCTGCGCGCCGAGATGGAGGTCGAGGACGCGAGCCGCGTCGACGCGCAACGCGTGCTGGAGATCGAGCAAGGCGTGATGGCCCTCGCCGACGCGCTGACGGATCGCTACTTCATCCAGGCGACGGAAGTCGCGCCGACGGACGAGCCCTCGGGTCTCGCGTGATCTACGACATCACCCATATCTCGACTTATGCATACGCCTCGCCCGTCGCTTCCACGCGCGGCGTCATCCGGCTGCTGCCGCGCGACGACGATCCGGGCCAAAAGGTCGTTGCGAGCGCGGTCGAGACGACTCCGACGCCGCAGCTGGCGCAGGAGCGGCGTGACTTCTTCGGCAATCGCGTCATCGAGGCGCAGGTCAACGCGCCGCATGTGAAGCTGCGCATCGTGCTCTTGGCGCGCGTCGAGGTCCATCGCGCCCACGCGCCTGCGGCGGCGCTGACGCCGGAGTGGCGGCAGGCGCGAGGCCTCGCGCTCGCGACGCCTTCGCTCGCCGCTTCGTCGCCCGTGCATGCGCTCTTTGCGAGCCGTCTCGCGCCGCTGGACGACGCCGTCACGCGATACGCGTCCGAAAGCTTCCCTAGCGGCAGACCGGTCCTTGAAGGCGCACTGGATCTCATGCGCCGCATTCATGCGGATTTCGTGTACGACGCACGCGCCACAAAGATCGGAACGCCGGTCGCGCAAGTCCTCGCCAAGCGCCGCGGCGTTTGTCAGGATTTCGCGCATCTGATGATCGCGGGACTGCGCGGGCTGGGCCTCCCCGCCGCCTATGTGAGCGGCTATATCCGGACGCTTCCGGTCGGAGGCCTGCCGACGTTAGAGGGCGCCGACGCGTCGCACGCCTGGGTGTCGGTCTGGTGCGGTCCCGCTTTCGGCTGGATCGGGCTGGACCCCACGAATTGCGCGACGGTCGGCGACGATCACGTCGTCGTCGCGATCGGACGCGACTATTCGGACGTCTCGCCGATCGACGGCGTCGTGCATGGCTCGGGCGATCAGGAACTCGAGGTCCGGGTCGCGGTGATTCCGGTGACGGACGCGGGGTGAGACGCGGCGAATGCTTTCATCGTTGCCCCCTCCCCCGGCCCTCCCCCGCTCCGCGGGAGAGGGGGGCAGACTCGGCGACTTCATCTGAATCTCGCGGACGCTGCATCGTTAGGGTCCCCTCTCCCGCGCAAGCGGGGGAGGGACAGGGAGGGGGCCAGCGCGCCCGCGCTCACTGCCCAATCGGCACGGCGACGAAGCGCGTGTCGCCGTGGCCGTTGGCGACGATGAAGAGCGCCGATTTCTTGCCGGCCTGCTTCAGCGCCGCGATCTTCTTGACCGCATCCGTGGGTTCGGCGACGGGCTCCTGATTGATCTCGGTGACGATCTCGCCCGGACGCAGGCGTTTTTCTGCCGCGTCCGAATGCGGGTCGACCGAAAGGATCACGGCGCCGGACTTCACGGCCTCCTTGATCTGATAGCGCGTGCGCAATTCGTCCGAGAGCTTGCCGAACTCGAGGCCGAGCGCGGCTGGCGGCTTTTCCGCCTCCTTCGGCGCGCCGGCGTCGGCCGTCGCGATCTTCTCGCTCTCCTCGAGACGGCCCACGGTCACCGTTCTCGACTGCTCCTTGCCGTCGCGAATGACGACGATCTCGACCGCCTTCCCGACCGGCGCCAGCGCGACGAGCTTCGGCAGGTCGCGGAGAGTCCTTGATCGGCTTGCCGTCGAATTTGACGATGAGGTCGCCGATCTTCACGTCGGCGCGCTTGCTCGGCCCACGCTCGTCGACGGCCGCGACGAGCGCGCCGCGCTGCTTGCCAAAGCCGAGCGTCTCGGCGATCGCGTCGTCGACGCTTTGCACCCGAACGCCGAGCCAGCCCCGTCGCGTCTCGCCGAACTTCTGCAACTGCTCGATCACCGGCGCCACGGTGTTCGCGGGCGTCGCGAAGCCGATGCCGATCGAATTGCCGGAGGGGGAGAGGATCGCCGTGTTGATCCCAATGACCTCGCCGTTCATGTTGAACATCGGGCCGCCGGAATTGCCTTTGTTGATGGCTGCGTCCGTCTGGATGTAATTGTCGTAGGGACCCTTGTCGATGTTGCGGTTACGCGCCGAGATGATGCCCTGCGACACCGAGCCGCCGAGACCGAAGGGATTGCCGACCGCGAGCACCCAATCGCCGACGCGCGTCTTGTCGCTGTCGCCGAATTTGACGGCCTTCAGCGGCTTCTCGGGCTTCACGCGCAACACCGCAACGTCGACCTTCGTGTCCTTGCCGATGATCTCCGCCTTGAGCTTCTGCCCGTCCGTGAAGTTCACGGTGATCTCGTTGGCGTCGGCGATCACATGATTGTTGGTGACGATGATCCCCGCAGGGTCGATGACGAAGCCGGAGCCCATCGCGCCGTGGCTTTCCTGCGGGGGCTCGGGCAGGCCCGGATTGAGCTTTTGCTGGCGCCGCAGGAATTCGTCGAAATACTCGTCGAAAGACGGCGCGTTCGGGTCCGCCTGAGAAATCTTGCCGCGCTTCGGCTCGACGATTTCCGCGGAAATGTTCACGACGGCGTCCGAGACTTCCGCCGCGAGGTCGGCGAGCGATTCGGGGCCTCTCGCCGCGGCCGGCGCGAGCGCGAACGAAAAGAAGAACAGCGCCGCGGCAAGGGCGGTCTTCGGCGCAAGTCGATTCAAGGCTGTCTCCTCGGCGCAGGTCGAGTGCGCATCCCCCAAGGCTAGAGCGCGTCCGGACCGCGTGGAATCACGCGATCGAAAAGGACTCGCTCCAAATTAAAACTTAGAGCATGTCCTTATTGGAAAACCGCTTCGCACTTTTCCGGGACATGCTCGAGAGGGGTAATCCATTGCGGCCGCGGCGATCAATGAATTTGTGACGATCTGCTTTCGTCAGTGTTTCTTTTCCGATTCCTCGGGCGGGACCGCCTTGGCGGCGGTGGGCGAGGAGAAGAAGCGGAAGAAGTCGGAGCGCGGGTTGATCAGGAAGCGGGTGTCGCCGCCCTTGAAGGCGGTTTCGTAGGCCTGCATCGAGCGGTAAAAGACGAAGAAGTCCGGGTCCTTGCCGAAACTTTCGGCGAAGATGCGGTTGCGCTCGGCGTCACCCTCGCCCTTGGTCTGGTCGGCTTGCTGCTGCGCCTCGGCCTTCAGCACGATCACGTCGCGATCCGCCTTGGCGGTGATCCTTTGCGCCTGCTCCGCGCCCTGCGCGCGATATTCGGCGGCCTCGCGCGCGCGTTCCGTCTGCATGCGCCCGTAGACCTTCTCGGAGATCTGCTGCGGCAAATCGACCCTGCGGATGCGCGCGTCGACCACCGCGACGCCAAATTTATGCCCCTCGAGGTCCGCCTGCTCCTTGATCTTGACCATCAGCGCCGCCCGCTCGTCGCGCACGATTTGCCGCTGATTGGCCTCGCTCAGCACGCGACGCACGGCGGAGTTCAGCACGGAGGCGAGCTGATTCTTGGCGCCGAGCTCCCCGCCGACGGTCTGAAAGAAACGCAAAGGATCGATGATCCGATAGCGCAAAAAGCTGTCCACCTCGAGGCGCTGATTGTCGGAGGCCAGCACCTCGAGATTGGGGCTCTCCGCGAAGAGGATGCGATTGTCGAGATAAACGACGTTCTCGATGAGCGGCAGCTTGAAGTGAAGACCGGGCTCGGTGACGAGGCCGCGGCCGGCGACGGGCTCGCCGAGGCGCAGCACGATGGCCTGCTCGGTCTGCCCCACGGTGAAGAGCGAGCCGAGAGCGACGACAAGAATGACGATCGCGCCAAGCAGCAGAGCGAACGCGAGCCTCATTTGCGCGGGCCTCCCTGGAACGGCGGAAACGCCGGAAGCGGCATATAGGGTAAGACGCTGGAGCCCGAGCCCTGCTCGTCGAGCACGACCTTGTCGGCGCCCCCTAACACGCGCTCCATGGTTTCGAGATAAAGGCGCTCGCGCGTGAGTTCCGGCGCGCGCTTATACTGCTCGTAGATCTGCTCGAAGCGCGACGCTTGGCCGCGCGCTTCCGCCACGATCTGCTCGCGATAGGCCTCCGCCTCCTGCACGATGCGCGCCGCGGCGCCGCGCGCTTCCGGCACGACCTTGTTGGCGTAGGCTTCCGCCTCGTTGCCGAGCCGCTGCAAATCCTGCTGAGCGGCGGTCACGTCGCGAAAGGCGGTGATGACCTGCGGAGGAGGATCGACGGAGAGCAGCAGCACCTGCACGATCTGCACGCCGCTTTTGTAGCCGTCGAGGATCTTCTGCATCAGCTGCTGCGAGGCCGGCTCGATGAGCTTGCGGTCGGCGGTGAGGATTTTTTGAATTTGCGACTGGCCGACGATCTCGCGCATCGCCGATTTCGGCGACGCTGCGCACCGTAGCGGGCGGATCGAAGACGTTGAAGGCGAAATCCTCGGGGCGCGTCGGGTCGATCTGCCAGATCACGCGGAACTTGATGTCGGCGATGTTCTCGTCGCCGGTGAGCATCAAGCTTTCCTCGGGCGCCTCCGGCCCTTGCGCGCTGCTGCGCCGGCGCATCGCGGCGCCGTCCTCGCGAAAGCCGATGTCGATCGAGTTGCGGTCTGTGACGGGAAGCTTGATCACCGAGCCAATCGGGGCCGGTAGATTGTAGTTGAGGCCGGCCTGCGTCTTGCCGCGATATTTGCCGAAGATGAGATTGAGGCCGATCTCGTTCGGTCCAATCGTGTAAAAGCCCGACGAGAGCCAGGCGAGCAAGGTCAGGAGGAGGAGAATCGCGACGCCGCGTCCGCCAACGCCCGACGGCAGCACCTGCTTCAAGCCTTCCTGGCTGCGACGCAGGAATTCCTCGAGATCGGGAGGGCCTTCGCCGGGACCTGAGCCCCAGGGGCCGGTCCCCTTACCCCAGGGATCGTTGTTTTTATGCGGCGGTTCGCCTTGATCGCTCCAGGGCATGTCGTCTCCGGCCTTAGGCTCCGCGCCTAGAGCGAGTTTGCGCAAAAGTCTTCGACTTTTGCCATCGGAATTCTTCTCGAGCGACGCGATTTCGATCGCCCGAACGATCGGGTTCGAGCAATGCGCGCCCCAACGCGGTCCTATATCTTGGCGGCATATAGCGCCTTGTGCGCCCGCCGGCAATTCGCAGTCGGGGCCGTTCGGCTCAGGAGAGGGGCTTTGGCGCGTCGCTGGTCTGACCGCGTTTGCAGGCGTCGCGGAAACGCTTCCGCGGCTTGCCGGCCAGTCCCTTGGCGTCGGCTTGCTTCGAACATTCCTTCGCAATCGCCGCCTTGCGGTCGAGGGCGGCGGGATTCTGCGCCGTCGTCTGCGCGCAGACCGCGCCGGTCATGATCGTCATGACGCCGGCCAAGACGAGGGCGGCAGGAAATTTTTTCATGCGTCTTCCTCTCGGGCCCGACCCGGACTTGACCTTCGCCGTGATATCGCGCGAGCGGCCCGCGTTTGGCAAGTCCAAGCTGAAGCCCCCAGGCTTTAAATCTTGCGCGCGAGAAGATCTCCACAATAGGTATCTTCTCGAAGACGGGGCGCGGTGGCTAATCCAGCGCCCGAACAGCAGCGGCCCGGCGGCGCAACCGCGGCGCCCGCAACGTGCGCAGAAAATCCCGCAGCTCCTTCGTGCGCGCCTCGGTCACACGCGAGAACGCATAGCTAGAGCCGAGCGCCGCGAGGATCAGGCCGGCGACCGTGAACCAATGCGCGGGCGTCGGCAGCTCTTTGAACCATTCCCGCCCGAAAAACCCGCCGACCGCCGCCCAGACCAAGAACACGAGCGGGCGCGTGCGTCGCATAGAGCGAGTAGGAGAAATCCGAGAGTTTCCAATGGATGGGGCCAAGGCGCGAGAAGAGGCCGCCCGGCGGCGCATGGCGCAGCGCCAAGAGCAGCATTGCAAAACTCGCGACGACGCAGAAGTCGCCCAAGGCCGATAGCCAGGGATGCGCCGCCAGGATCGGACCGCGCACGGCGAGGCGCGTGACCGCGAGCGCCGCGAGAAAGAGCCCGAGCGCAATCCAGACGGATTTCAAGGCGGGGCGCGGCGCGATGCGGGCCAGGGCGCCCAGCGCCCAAACCCCGTAGCCGAAGAGGAACATCCCGACGCCGTTATTGAGCATCGGCATGAGCCCGCGCGCGCCCACGTCGGCGCCCGCCGCCGCCATGAGCTCGGGCGTCGCCAGAAAGGCCACCAGCGCCACGCCGAGCGCCAAGCCCGCGAGCCGCAAGGCTTTGGGATAGGCGCGCGAGAGCGGCAACAGCAGCAGCGGAAAGGTGATGTAGTACCACATCTCGCAGGCGAGCGACCAAAGCGGCCCATTGGTGCCGGCCTGCGCCGCCCAGAGATGCTGCTGCTGGAGGAGCGTCCAGACATATTGGATTGGCTCGAAGACCTGGGCGAAGAAGGGCGCGTCATAGACGCCGGTCGCGGGAAAGGCGGCGCGGCCGGCCGAGTCGACGACAAAAGTCAACAGCAGCGCCGGGACCATCACGACATAGATGCGGCTGAAGCGGTCTAAGAAATACTCGTGCAAAAAGGGCTGCGCACGGGCGCGGTCGCGTAAGAGCGGTCCGCCGACGAGAAATCCCGAGATCACGAAGAAGACCAGCACCGCCTGATGCGAAAAGGCGGCCAGGAACCACCACGCATAGACGCCCGGCCCGTGCGGCGCGACCATGATGTCGGAGATGTTGATCAGCACGCCGGCGTGGCCGACGAGCACCAGGGCCGCCGCCACCCAGCGCGCCATCGCGATGAAATTCGTGAGGTCTTTGGTCAATGACCCTCCGCCCGCGCCGGGGTTTCGGCTTCGTTCTAGCCTTTTTCACCCAAAATCGGTTTTTTTGAGCCAATCCTGAGAGCAAATCCCTCCACGTCGAAATCAGGAGCAGCAGCTCGCAACGCTCGACGAGACCGACGAAGGCAGCAAATGAATCCATGCGACGATCGAAGGCAATGAAAACTGAAGGGCCAGATGAAAGGCCGGGGCGTCCACCAGAGCGCATACGGGTGATGCTAGCGCCTATGACGCCTGGTTCGAATGGGGTTGGCCCAGCGTCATTGCGAGCGCAGCGAAGCAATCCAGGCATCAGCGATTCCCGACGCTGCGCGCAGATGCGATCTCGCGACAAAATACACTTCTGGGTTGCTTCGCTGCGCTCGCAATGAGCCGAAAGCCGGGCCGACTTCGGCGGCGGCTAGGGCGACTTCGGTGGAAGCGGGCAGCTCAAGTCGCCTTCCTCGCAATTCAGATATGCCTTGAAATCATTCATGCGCTTATGGGTGAGGTCGGCAAGGCAATTGGCGACGATGGTCGGCTGGATGCTCCCGCCAGCGACGCCGGAGCCGACGAAGGCGCATTGAGCGTCGCGAAAGGCGATCCAGGCGCGCTGCGCGGAAACGAGCGTCGCGCGGGTCTTCGTCAGATCGCCCTCGCCTTTCAGCCGCCCGACGATCTGCTCGTAAAGCGTGTTGAACTCCGCGTCGGCCCGCTTGTAGGCCTTGGCCGCGCATTCGTTCAGGCTCGTCTGATCGGGGGCCTTGATGCAGTCGTCCGCCCAAGCACACGGGGCGACCCCTGCAAGAGCCAGGAAGATAAGCCCAGCGCCGAGGCGCGAGCCCCAGTTCACTCGTCGCGACCGGCGTCGGGAGGCAGAGACACCTCAGACGCGCCGCGCATGAAGATCCAGGCGAGCACCGCCGCGGCCGACCACAGAGCGACGACCCAATAGCCGTGACCGAAGGCGAAGCCGAGCGCGAAAAACACGAGGCCGAAGACCGTCAGAAAGGGCAAGCCTTTGAGCATCCGCCGACTCGTGAGGAGCGTCTCCGGCCCTCCCTGCGATTTTTCCGCTATCGCCATTCTCGTTCTCCCGCGCCGCTTTGTTCTATCTGGGAGCGCATCCCTTGGCGCGCAACCCTGTTCTTTCGGGCGCACAGGGCTGACGGCAATGTCACCGCCGAAACCCTGTTTTGACCTAAAACGTTTCAGCGCAATCAAAAGTTCCGTTAAAAATCGCCAAGCTTCAGGCGGGCCGCGCGGGGCGCAACAAGGCCGACGAGCGACCCTAGACCATCTTTTCGGACCGAAAAAACGTGCGGAAGCCGTGTCTTAGCGGCTTTGCCGCACCCGCGGCCCTTTTCTCGCCGCGAGGGCGCCCCAAAACGCGCAACATCGGACCTTAGGGTTCGCCCATCGGCCGCCCTCCCGGGAAAGCCGGTCGCCCGCCCTTAAATGAATTTTCATCGGGGCGTGGTGAATTTCCCGTCAACCTCAAAGAAAAGTTGAGGACTTGTTTTGGGTTACCTGACGCCGCCTCCGAACCCCTCGCCCGTGATCGTCTACAAGGACACGGGCGGCCTTGTCAGCGACTACGAAGCGGTGACGGAACTTTATCGTCACCAGAATCGCGAAGTGCGCCTGCATGAGTGCCGCTCGGCCTGCACCCTGGCCTTGAGCCTGCCCAACGTCTGCGTCTATCCGGACGCGCAGGTCAAATTCCACCAGGCCTATAACGCGATCACCCGCGAGGTGGACCTCGGCGTCTCGCAGAAGCTCTTCGACAGCTATCCGGCCCCGGTCCGGGCGCGTCTCGGCACTCTGACGCGGCAATACAAGGTTCTCAGCGGACACGAGCTCATCTCGCTCGGCATGCGCAACTGCAATCCCGGTCACGACGACGGCGTGATGATCGCGGGCCGCAAGGATCAGGCCCCCACTGTCGCCCAGGCCGAGGCGCCGAGCGACGATGCCTTGCAGCACATGGCCCATAGCGTGAAGACAGCCGTCGCCAAGGCGCTGCTGCGGCCCGAGGGCGAGCCCTCGCAGGTGCTGGCCTTCGCCGATCGCAGCCCGGCGCCGCCGCCGCCCCTGCCCGCGATGGCCGGCCTCTCGCAGGAAATCGAGGTCCCCCTGCCCCCGCGCCGCCCGGATTTCCATGTTGTGGCGCCCACGCCCGCCGAGACGGCGGAAGCGGCGCCGGCTCCCAGGCCCGCGACAGTAGCCGTCGCCGCACCCGCGCCGGAACCCGCTTCAAGCGCGTCGGAGCGCCGGGCATTGTTCCTCCCGCGCCTGATGCAGGGGGCGACGCCGATCCTGGGCATCGGACGGTTCTACCAGCCGCCGGCCCAGCGCCAGGCCGACAGCGGAAGCGCGCGCCCCGCCTGGGGCGGATGAGGCGCTTCGCCAAGCGAAACGATCCTCTTCGCTTGAAGAACCGAAATCGTTTCGCACTGCAATAAACTGGCTATGCGCGAAGGCGACCGCAGTCGGCGCCGTTCGTTCGGTACTTGAAGGCCATATCGCTCTCAAATTTCTTGCGCTCGCCTCTATGGAAGGGGCGGGTTGCACGTGTTATCTGCCTTTCCATGAACTTCCGCCCCCAAGACGCCGCCTTCGCCGCGCCGCCGCGCGCGCTGGTCGACCGGTTCGCCCGGCCGATCACTTATCTGCGCGTCTCGGTCACCGACCGCTGCGATCTGCGCTGCGTCTATTGCATGTCGGAGCGGATGCGCTTCCTGCCGCGCGAGGAACTGTTGACGCTCGAAGAGCTCGACCGGCTTTGCTCCGCCTTCGTTGCGCGCGGGACGAGGAAGCTGCGCATCACGGGCGGCGAGCCGCTGCTGCGCCATGGAGTCATGACGCTGTTTCGCTCGCTTGCGCGCCATCTCGAATTGGGCGCGCTCGACGAGCTGACGCTCACGACGAACGGCTCGCAGCTCGTGCGTTTCGCCGCGGAGCTTGCGGCCTGCGGCGTGAAGCGTCTCAATCTTTCGCTCGACACGCTCGATCCCGCCAAATTCCGCGCGATCACGCGCAACGGCGATCTCTCCCGCGTGCTCGAGGGGTTGGAGGCCGCGCTACGCGCCGGCATCGCCGTCAAGCTCAACACGGTGGCGCTCAAAGGCGCCAACGAGGACGAACTCGTCTCGCTCACACGCTTCGCGCATGCGCGCGGCATGGACATTTCCTTCATCGAGGTCATGCCGTTGGGCGAGCTCGACGGACCGGCCCGCATCGATCAGTATCTGCCGCTCACGGAAGTGCACGAGCGCCTGGAGCAAGCTCTGTCGCTCGAGGAGATCGACCATCGCTCGGGCGGACCGGCGCGTTACTGGCGCGCGAGAGAGACGGGCGGCCGCATCGGCTTCATTACGCCGCTCACGCATAATTTCTGCGAGAGCTGCAACCGCGTGCGCGTGACCTGCACGGGCCAGCTCTACATGTGCCTTGGGCAAGAGGACAGCGCCGATCTGCGAAAGCCTTTGCGAGAAGGCGCGGACGACGCGGCGCTCGACCGCGCGATCGAAGAGGCGATTCAGCGCAAGCCCAAGGGACATGATTTCGTCATCGATCGCGAGACGAAGACGCCGGCCGTCGCGCGCCATATGAGCACGACCGGCGGGTGAACGAGATTTCCTCTCCCTGCGGGCGGGAAGAGGGAGTTTAGACTTTCGTCAAGGATCGACGTCGAGGCCTCGTGGATCCAGCTCTGAAAAGCTTTCCTTCGCTGGCGCTCCTGCCGCTCGCGATCAATCTGACCGCGGCGATCGTGGCGTTGCGCGACGACGAACCGCTGATTCTTACGCTGTCGTCGAACCCGCTTGCGGCGCTTCCTTCCGGCGAATTCGATCCGCTGCGCCACCGCACGTTCGAGATCGCGCTGCGCGACTTCGTCGCCGCGCAGACGGGCGCGCCGCTCGGCTATGTCGAGCAGCTCTACACCTTCGGCGATCGCGGCCGGCATGCGCGGCTCGGCGATCGCGATCCGCACATCGTCTCGATCGGCTATCTCGCGCTGACGCGCGTCGGCGAGCCGCTTGCGGAAGAGAGCGGCAGCTATCGCGGCTGGTACGAGTTCTTTCCGTGGGAAGACTGGCGCAGCGGCCGCCCGGCGGTCATCGAGGAGAGAATCCTCCCCGATCTTTCCGCCTGGGTCGACGAGGCGCCTTTTGAAGTCTCCTCCGCGGGCCTGTCGCGCCAGGAGCGTTTGACGCTGCTCTTCAAGCAGGCAGGCAAAGGCTTCTACGAAGAGAACGTGCTCGAGCGTTACGAGCTTCTGTATGAGGCGGGGCTCGTCGAGGAAGCGCGGCGCGACGGGCGCGAATCCGCGTTGAAACGCGGCGCGCAGCCGCCGCTCGGCGCCGCGATGCGCCACGATCATCGCCGCATTCTCGCGACGGCCATGGGAAGGCTGCGCGCGAAGATGAAATACCGACCCGTGATTTTCGAGCTGATGCCCGAGAGCTTTACGCTGTCGGCGCTACAGCGCAGCGTCGAGGCGCTCTCCGGCCGGCGCCTGCATAAGCAGAATTTCCGCCGGCTCGTCGAAACCTCGGCCATCGTGGAAGCGACGGGCGAGACGGCGACGAATACGGGCGGACGGCCCGCGGCGCTCTTTCGCTTCCGCCGCAATGTGCTGCAGGAGCGCTCGGCGCCGGGACTGCGCGTGGGGATTAAGGGCTGAGGCGCGGGGGAGCTTAAACCCGACGCTTCACCGCGACGCGCTGGACGGCGTGAAGCTGCGACTCTTCCGGCGCAGGGCGGCTCTCATCTCCCCGGTGCGGGCGAACAGCGGTGGAATCGCCGCGTCCTTGCGGGCGCGCGGGCTCCTTTGGCGTCCTTTCTCCAGATTCCGAACGCCAGAAAACAGAACGCGGCAGCCATCATCGCCACCGAGAGATAGAAGACGAGCGTATCGCCGACGGAAAAGGCGAACTGCCCTGTATAGTCTTTTGTTCCATCCTCGCTCACGGCCTTTACGAGGGCGATGTAATGTCCGTCCGCCCCGAAATCATAATCGAAGCTGAACGTCCCCTTCCCCGCAAGATATTTCTTCGGCGGGAGAACAAAGGCGGTGTTGGCGGTGAGATTTTCTCGCCAATCATTCTGGCCGACATCGCGCAGGATGCGGACTTCTATCAGCATCTCCCGCAATTCAAGCTGCTCCGTGTCCAGGATCAGCACGGTAGGCCCAGCGTTCGGCAGATGGCTGCAATGGGTGTCGTGCGCAGTTTGCGGTTGTAGCGCGCTCAGGCTGAGCCAATTCGGACCCACCGCCATGAGGCACTCGCGCGGATGGGCGCTGCTGGCCGCCGCGGCGCCCGGCAGGCTCGAAGCGAGGGCGATAGCGAAGAGAATGGCCTTGTTCATGGAGCCTCCCGCTAGAGACAGCGAAATATCTCGCCTTATGCTACAAGCGTAGCCAGAATTACGGCACTCCGGATAGGGCGGCATTCGCCAGATAGCCGCTATTGTCGGCCAAATTCCGCGACGGTTCGCCTCGATTGGGGGTGACGCCCGCGTTTTGGCCGGCCGAGGAGACGTGGAATATTCCCTGGCGTTCGCCGATGTCGGTGAAGATTTTTCTCTCGACGCTTTCTGACGAGTTCCGACCCTATCGCGAACAGTTGCGCGCCGATCTCACGCGGCCCCTAGCGCGGCGCTGGAGGAAAGGACGCGCGAGCGCGTTGCGCTCGAATAGGCGATGAGCTTCGGTAACCGAGGGGTCGCCATGAAGTCCATTGCCGAGCGCACAAATGACGCTTTGTTGGCCAAAAAGGCTTTCGAGCAGATCGAGACCGCCTATGAGACGATGCGATCGGGCGCGCATGGCCCGTTGCTGATTATTATGAACAGCAGCTTTTCGAAGCGCGCGCGCTTCTCGATCGGTTGAGCGCGCGCTGAGCGGTTGAATAGGAAGGTCCGGGGTGGGAAACTTGCGCGGCGCGGAAGTCGATCTTGAAACGGGTTCGCAGGGCCCGATCGTTGTCGTGTCCAATCTGAACAAGGTTTACGCCGGCGGCTTTCACGCGCTGAAGTCGGTCAACCTTCAAATCCGCGCCGGAGAAATTTTCGCGTTGCTGGGGCCAAACGGCGCCGGGAAAACGACGCTGATCGGCGCTATCGCCGGGCTCGTGCGTCCGACGTCGGGCGTCGTCACCGTCGACGGCTGCGACACGGTGAAGGACTATCGCGCCGCGCGCGCCAAGATCGGCCTCGTGCCGCAGGAATTGTCGACCGATATGTTCTCGCGGGTGCGCGACACCGTGGCCTTCAGCCGCGGGCTGTTCGGCTTCTCGCCAAACCCCGGCTATGTCGAAAAAATCCTGCGCGATCTTTCGCTGTGGGAAAAGCGGGACAACAAGATCGTCACGCTCTCGGGAGGCATGAAGCGTCGCGTCCTCATCGCCAAGGCGCTGGCGCACGAGCCGCGAATTCTGTTCCTCGACGAACCGACCGCCGGCGTCGACGTCGACCTGCGCCGCGACATGTGGGCGATGGTGCGCCACCTGCGCGAGCAGGGCGTCACCATCATCCTCACCACGCATTATCTTGAGGAAGCGGAGGAGATGGCGGATCGCGTCGGCATCATCGATGGCGGCGAGATCATCCTGGTGGAGGACAAAAGCGCCTTGATGCGAAATTTCGGGCGCAAGACCGTCACGATCGGGCTCAAGCAACCGCTCTTGACCGTTCCGCCGGATTTCCTTGGGGACGCCGCGGCCCTCTCGCCGGACGGCATGACGCTCACCGTCGCCTTCACTGGCGAGGAGGAGGAGGAAAGTGGCGGCGCGGCGGATTTCATCCGCCGGCTCGCCGCGAGCGGCGTCGAATTCAACAGCGTCGACATGAACCGCTCCTCCCTGGAGGATATTTTCGTTAGCCTCGTGGGACGACGCACATGAACCTCTACGCCATCCGCGCAATCTACATCAACGAGCTCGCGCGCACGCGGCGCACGCTGTTTCAGAGCGTCGCCGCCCCGGTTCTCTCGACGTCGCTCTATTTCGTCGTTTTCGGTTCCGCGATCGGCGGCCGCATCGCCACGATCGACGGCGTCGCCTATGGGGCGTTCATCGTCCCTGGCCTGATCCTGCTTGCGGTTCTCTCCGAAAGCGTGTCGAACGCCTCATTCGGAATTTACATCCCCCGCTTTACCGGAACCATCTACGAACTGCTCTCCGCGCCGGTGTCGGTCCTCGAATTTTTGCTGGGCTTCGTCGGCGCGGCTGCGACCAAATCGATCGTTCTCGGCATGCTGATCCTTGCGACCGCGCGAGTCTTCGTCCCGTTCGAAATCCTGCACCCGTTTTGGGCGGGCGCGTTTCTGCTCCTGGTTTCGGTCGCCTTCGGCCTTTTGGGCTTTATCCTCGGCATCTGGGCCGACGGCTTTGAAAAATTGCAGATCGTCCCCTTGATGATTATCTCGCCGCTGACTTTTCTCGGGGGAACTTTCTACTCGATCGACATGCTGCCGCCGCTGTGGCGCAACGTCGCCTTGTTCAATCCGATCGTCTATCTCGTCAGCGGCTTTCGCTGGGCCTTTTACGGAAAGGCGGACGTCGCGGTGGCCGTCAGTCTGGGCATGACGATCGCGTTCATGACGGTTTGTTTCGGCGTGATCGCTTGGATCTTTAGGACGGGCTACCGCTTGCGCGTCTGAACGCTCGGGTCAGCGGCAACGTTTTCGTCGCCGTCTCCGTTTGTCCGTAAGGGATTTCCGATTTTGCCGCCGCGGCCACCCCGGCTTACCTAAAAGCGTCGGCACGGGCGGGGATCGCCCGTCGAGACACGGAAAGGGCCAATGATCATGGATACGCAGACGCTTCTCATCATCCTTATTCTTGTTCTGCTCGTTGGCGGAGGCGGCTGGTACGGTCGGGGTCGCTGGTTCTAGGCGACGCCGGCGCGGGTTCGCGGATAGCGCTTCACGCCCCTGCCGGCTCTGCTGCGGGTTCGAGAAAAAAGCGGACAATCTCGCGCGAGGCGTCGGGGCCGCGGCTGTCAGCGTATGAGCCTTTCGGGTCGCCGCCCGACCAGGCGTGGCCGAGCCCCTCGATCTCCCAGTGCTCGACGCGAGCGCCGCCGTTGGCGTCGACCATCACGGTGCGCCGGAACTTCCGCCCGCCCTGTTCATCGTCCTCTTCGAGGAGCCGCGCATGGCCGGCGAGGCTCGAGCGCGCGTCGGAGAAGATCATCCCGCCGTTGGAGGGGTGAACCTTGGTGTCCTCGTCGCCGTGGAAGATGATCGCGCGCACTTCCTTGCTCGCGCCGGAGCGCGCTTTGGACGAGCCGTTCTGCGCGTGATTGACGGGCCCGCGCATGGCGGCGAAGGCCGAAACGACATCGGCGGCGACGCCAAAGGCGAGGCCGGAGTGAACGCCGATGGCCGCATAAAGCTCGGGGTAGGTTTCGCCGAGCACCACCGCCATGGCGCCGCCGGCCGAAAGTCCCGCGACGAAAACCCGATCGGGGTCGGCGCCGAATTCTTCGACGACGCTTTGCGTGAGGCTCGCAAGGAGGCTCGGCTCGCCGACGCCGCGCCTTTGATGCTCGCGATGAAACCAGTTCCAGCAGGTGGAGCTGTTGGCGGCGGACGACTGCTCCGGATAGACGACGATGAAGCCGCCTTCTTCCGCGAGCTGGTTCATGCGCGTGCCGACAGCGAAGTCGTCGGCGTTTTGCGTGCAGCCGTGCAGCATGACGATGAGCGCCGGCTTCGCCTGCCGGCGGCCTGGGATATAGATCTTGTAGTCGCGCGCGCCGGCCGCGGAGGGAAATGAGCGCGCGAGATATTGGGCGCCCTCGGCGAACCGGAGGATGCGGATGTCGCGCGAGCGGCAGGCCGCCAAGATCGACCCGCGGCGGCTTGAAGTTCCGCAGCAGGTCGAGCGCATCGCCCAGCGGCTGGCGTGGGCGGGCGCTGGGTGCGTCGCGCGGACCGGCGCTCTCCTTATGCCGGGGAGCGGGCGCGGGACCCTCGAGCAGACGGGGTTCAGCCGCGCCCGTCCCAGGCTCAGGCGCGGGCGGCGAGCCCGCGAGCGCCTGCTGAATGAGCCTCGTCGCGCCGGCGAGATCGCGAGCGAGCGTCAGTCGGGTCGCCTCTCGCATGGCGGGGATGATCGGTTTCATGTCAGTTTCCCAATTGTAGCGCTCACGTTATACGGTCCGCGAGCGCCGCTTTCACGGCATTGCTGGCCTGGAGCGCGCCCAGAACGTGAACGGAAGCGATGGTCTCGCGCGCGAGATCGGGCGTCACATCGTCGTCGATCGTCGCAAGGCCCAGGATTGCGATGCGCAGCGTCTCGCCCGCGGCGCGCACCGCTTCGAGCTCCTCGCGGCTGTAGCGACGCAAGCCGAGCTCCAGCGTGTGCCGTGTGATCGATTGTTTGACTGCGTCCGAATGACGGGCGAGCTGGTTGCGTATGGCGGTGCGGATGAAGTCGGTGCGGTTGGAGTAGAAGCCCTCGCGCACCAAGAGATCGATATGGCCGAGGTCAACGTAGCCGAGATTCACGGTGATCTTTTCCAAGTCTCCGGCTTTTTCATTCGGGCGGGTTTTCAACGCGGCCATCCATTCACCATCCTCTCGGAGGGTATATGGAGTTATTTTCGACTTTTCAAGCTCGATTTGGCCCTCACAGCGCACCTCAAGCTATACAATTCTACCAATCTGGTAGGATTTTTGCCGCCAAAAGGGTATCGTCGCGGGGTCGGCGACGAAAACAAGTCGCTTGAAGAAAGGGAGATTTGGCAATGAATCGGAGAAGTCTCGCTGCATTCCTGATGATCGGTTTCGCCGTCGCGCTCTTCCCGCGCGCAGCCTTGGCGGAGGATCACCTGTCTGAAGCGATCTCGCACACGAAGGAAGCCATCGACCACGGCAAGCAAGGCCACCCGGACGTGCTCGCGACGCACGCCGAGGCCGCGCTCGCGCACGCGAACGCCGCCGAGAAGGCGAAGGCCAATCCGCACACCAAGCAAGGGATTACCCATCTCGAAGCGGCCATCGCCGAAGGCAAGAAGAAGGACGCCCCTGCGGCGACCAAGCACGCCGAAGAGGCGCTGACGCATCTTGAAGCGGCGACGAAATAGGCGTCGAATCTCGAACATCCCGCCCCGGATCCGGGGCGGGATGCGCGACAAAAAGGCGGTAAGCGCATCAGCGCGGCTTGAGGGCGCTCGGCGCGTTGGAGGCGATCTCTTTCGCCTGGCGGTCGGCTTCCGAGAGCAACTTGCCGCCCGTGCCGCCTGGGACCTTAACGATCGCCTCGCTCACGCTCAGGGAGGAGGCGAAGGCCTCTATGGCCATGTTCGAGCAAAGCTCGACGACCTTCAGGGCGCGCGAAATGAAGTTGCCATAGGACTTTCGCACGAAGTCCGATTGCAGCTCGATCACATCGTCGAGCCTTTGCGCACGCATCAGCTTTTCGAAGAATGCGTGACTGTTGTCGAACGACTGTCGTGAATATTCCGTAGCTTCCGCTGCGATTGCGCGCATCCCTTCTGCATCGGAGTTGGTCGTAGCCGTCACCGTTTCGAGCTGGCGCCTGCTGGACTCTCTCACATCGTCCGCGCTGATGAAGCGGCCGACCGGAAGGCTCGCGCTTTTATTCTGTCGCGCTTTGCGGACGTTGTAGTAAGCCAGCGCCGCCCCCACCGCGACCGTAGCGCCGAGCGCCGCCGAACCGACGACAGCGGGGCAATTCCATCTCCCCTCATCGGCAAGCGCGGACCGCGTTGCTGCTTTTCGAGCCGCTTTGCGTGGCGCGAACCAGCGCGATCCGCTCTCAATTGCGGAGGCGGTCGGATCGGCTAAACTCGTTTGGATCGATTTGGCCAGGCTCATGAGCCTCTCCCGGGTTGGAGGGGAGGCTCAACGCCCCCCGACACGAATAGTTCCCAGCCTTAGGGCGAGGCGCATCCATGAGGGCTTCATCAACGGCGCATATGTTGGGCTCGGCGCGAGCTGAAAAAAACGGCGGCAGGGAGGGCCGACATTTTCTCGCGGTCATGCTGTTACATTTAGCGCGGGGAGCGCGAACAGTAGTGCGTCGCGCTCAAGCCAGCAGCGAGTGTCCCCTTCGAAAGGATCAGCCCATGTCGCAAAACCAAGCCTCTACCGCCCTGCTGCTCGCCTCCGCCCTCGCCGTCGCCATGGCCGGGCTCGATACCGCCAAGGCGGAAAAGGCCGAGCGGGAGAAATGCTTCGGCGTCTCGCTCAAAGGCAAGAATGATTGCGCCGCAGGACCCGGCACGTCCTGCGCGGGCACCTCGAAGGTCGATTATCAGGGCGACGCGTGGAAATTCGTGCCGAAGGGAACCTGCCTGTCGATGACGACGCCGAAAGGCAAGGGCAGCCTCGAGCCGATGAAGAATTGACAGAGTTCAGCGTCCGGGGAGAGGCAACGCGCATCGCGAGCGGCACACCTGAAGTTCGACAAGAGGGCGCAGCGCCATGCATGCTCAGCCATTCGACTTACGCGGGCTTCGCTGCGGCCCTTCTCGATCCCGCGCTCCCGCCGCCCGTCGGGCTTCCAGATGAGCGCTTCGCGATCTATCGCAACAATGTCGTCTTCGGCCTCGTCGAGGCGCTCGGCGCGCGCTTTCCCGTATGCCGGCTCCTGCTCGGGGCGGAGTGTTTCGATGCAACCGCCGCGCTGTTCGCACGTCAAAGGCCGCCGCGTTCGCCGGTCTTGCATGACTATGGCGAAGGCTTCGCGGATTTCCTCGCGGCGTTCCCGCCCTTGGCCGACTTCGATTACCTCGGCGACATGGCGCGCTTCGAGGCGGCGCTCGGTCGCGCTTATCACGCCGCGGACGCGACCCCGCTGGCGCCGACCGTTCTCGCGAGCCTCGCGCCGGAAGAGCTCGATCGCTCGACGCTCACGCTGCATCCCTCGCTCGAGATCGTCACTTCTCGGCGCCCCGTGCTCTCGATTTGGCGCGCGCATCAAGGCGACGGGCCGCCCGAAATCGCGACGCTTGAAGGCGGCGAGGACGCGCTGATCCTGCGCCCCGATCTCAATGTCGAGACGCATCTGCTGCCGTCTGGCGGGAGCGTCTTTCTGGCCGCGATCCTCGAAGGACAAACGCTCGGCGAGGCGGTCGCGCACGCGCTTCGCTCCGCCGCGGACCTCGACCTCGCGGCGATGCTGAGCCTGCTTTTAATTTCGCGCGCCGTCGTCGGCGTCGCGCGCCCCCTGAACGAAGCTTAGGCCCCGTGCGGGATCGACGTATGACGCGGTGAATTGAGGAAACAGCGGATGAATTTGTTGAGGCAATACGCACGCGTCTTCAACGCCATCCCCTACGCGCTTGTCGCGCTTTTCGTGCGAATCGTCGCGGCGCATCCCTTCTTCGTCTCCGGCCAGACGAAGGTCGACGGACCGCAGATCGGCGCAACGATTCTCGGCCAAGAGCTTTCCGTCACGCTTCCAACGTCCATCAAGGAGTCCACCTTCGCGCTTTTTTCGGAGGAGTACAAAGTGCCCGTGCTCCCGCCGGAGCTCGCGGCCTATCTCGCGACGGCAGCGGAATGCGTGCTGCCGGTTCTGCTCGTTCTCGGATTGGCCACGCGGCTCTCGGCGCTGGCCCTCCTGGCGATGACGCTCGTGATTCAGCTCTTCGTCTATCCTGACGCCTGGTGGACCGTCCACGCCTATTGGGCGGCGCTGCTTCTCGTGCTCATCGCGCGGGGACCGGGCGCGCTCGCTCTCGATCACTTCGTTCATCGAAGGGGGGATCGCTGAGGCCTCGACGCGCCGACCGGCGGCAGGCTGCCTTCGACGATCGGCGCTCTATTTGAGTTCAAGCTAGAGTCAAATTCCGGACGCTAAATTTGTCGGGAGAGGAATTCATCATGGCCCCCGTACGCTATCACAAGGCGAAGCTCGGCGAGCGCGAGCTGCAGCCGGAGACCCTGATGCTGAGCTACGGTTACGATCCGAGCCTTTCGGAAGGCTCGGTCAAGCCGCCCGTGTTCCTCACCTCCACTTTCGTCTTCAAGACCGCCGAGGAAGGCCGCGACTTCTTCGACATTATGGCCGGCCGCCGACCGCCACCGAATGAAGGACCCCCGGGACTCATCTACTCGCGCTTCAATCATCCTAATCTGGAGATCGTCGAGGACCGGCTCGCGATTTACGAAAAGGCTGAAGGCGGTCTCGTGTTCGCCTCGGGCATGGCCGCCATCGCCACATCGATGCTCGCCTTCGTGCGGCCGGGCGAGGCGATCCTGCACAGCCGCCCGCTTTACGGGGGCACGGAGACGCTTCTCCTGAAGACGCTGGCGCCTTTCGGCGTCAAAAGCGTCGGCTTCACCGACGGCCTCGACGAAGAAAACATTCTCGCCGCCGCGGAGCGCGCCAGCGCCCAAGGGCGCATCGCGATGATCTTCATCGAGACGCCGTCCAATCCGATGAACAGCCTCGTCGACATCGCGCTCGTGCGACGCATCTCGGAGGACATCGCCAGCCGCCAGGGCTCTCGCCCGCTGGTGTGTTGCGACAACACGCTTCTCGGGCCCGTGTTCCAATCGCCGCTGCGCCACGGCGCCGATTTGTCGCTCTATTCGCTGACGAAATATGTGGGCGGTCACAGCGATCTCATCGGCGGCGCGGTCCTTGGCTCAATCGAGCATTTAAAACCCATCCGCGCCATGCGCAGCGCCATCGGAACCCAGCTCGATCCACATTCATGCTGGATGCTGACGCGCTCCTTGGAGACGCTGTCGCTGCGGATGGAGCGGGCGACCGAGAACGCCGCGACCGTCGCGCGCTTCCTCTCCCAGCACCCCAAGGTGGCGCGCGTGCATTATCCGCCCTTGCTGCCCGCCGATCACCCTGCCCGCAAATTGATGGAGAGGCAGTCCTCTTCGGCCGGCTCGACGTTTTCCTTCGACGTCAAAGGCGGGCAGGAGGAGGCCTTCGCCTTCCTGAACCGCCTTCAGCTCTTCAAATTGGCGGTCAGTCTCGGCGGCACGGAGTCGTTGATCTGCCATCCGGAGACGACGGTGCATTCCGGATTGACCGAGGAGGCGCGGCGCGAGATCGGCATCACGCCGTCCCTCATTCGCATGTCGATCGGCATCGAGCATCCCGACGATCTCGTCGCCGATATCGCCCAAGCTTTCGGGTGAGCGCACGGACCGATGGGTTTTTCGGCTGATTGCTTGAGGGCGGAGCGCTCCCTACTCCCGGGTCTTTCGTCGCCCTACTGGCCCCGCCTTCGCACGCAAGAAGAGAAGGGGCGCTGTCTCATCCCGCGAGTAGTTTGAGCGCCGCCTCATGCACGCGCGGATCGCTGGCGGCGACGATCGCGCCGCCGTTTGACGCGTCCTCGCCGCTCCATGTCGTGACGATGCCGCCCGCGCCGCGAACGATCGGGATCAGCGCGACGATGTCGTAAGGGTGCAGCCCCGCTTCGATGACCAGATCGACATGGCCGGCGGCGAGCGCGCAATAGGCGTAGCAGTCTCCGCCGTAGCGCGAGAGGCGCACTTCCTTCTCGACGCGGCGGAACGCCCCCAGGCGCCCTTCTTCGATCAAAAGCGGCGAGGTCGTCATCAACGTCGCCTCGGAGAGCGTCGCGCAAGGGCGCGTCGTGAGCCTGCGCTTCTCGGTCCCGACCTGCCGCGAGGGACCGCGCCAGAACGCGGCCTCGCCGTCGCTATAAAAACGCTCGCGCGTGAAGGGCTGGTTCATCATGCCATACACCGGCGCGCCATTGTGCGAGAGGCCGATCAGCGTGCCCCAGGTCGGAAAGCCGCAAATGAAGGACTTGGTGCCGTCGATCGGATCGAGCGTCCAGACATACTCGGCGTCGAGCTTGCGGTCGCCGAACTCCTCGCCGACGATCCCATGCTCGGGGAAAAAGTGCTCGATCAGGCGCCGCATCGCGGTCTCTGCCGCGTGATCGGCTTCCGTCACCGGATCGAAGCCGCCGACCGCAGACTTGTTTTGCGCCGAAAGCGCAGTACGGAAAAAGGGCAGGATCGCCTCGCCGGAGACATCGGCCAGCTCCTCGACGAATTTTTCGAAATCGACCGCCGTCATGCGCCTCCTCGAATCTTTGATCCTATTGCCTGACAAGCCCCAGCCGGGGCGCTCCCCCCTTGCAAGGAGCGTGACGCCGAAGCAAGTCTCCTGGATTAGGTCGCTCCGCCCGCAAGGAGGGGAGCCTCTGTCACGCCACACGCAGGAAGCGTCGACAGGCGAGCCCGCGGCTTTATTCCGCCGCGAGCCGTGTCGGCGCAGCCGCGTCGCCGATCGCACGCAAAAGCTCGCCGATCGCCTCGCGCAAATGCTCCGCCACGGTCTGGAACCGATCATTGGGCTCGAGCTTCGCCTCGTCCATGTAAAGGCTGCGCGCGACCTCGATCTGCACGGCGTGCCTTCCCGCGCTTGGACGCCCATAATGTTCGGTGATGAACCCGCCCGCATAGGGACGATTACGATGAACGCTGTACCCAAAGCGGCGCAGCGTCTCCTCGAGCGCGTCGGCGAGACGCTGTTCGCAGCTCGCCCCGAAGCGGTCCCCGATCACGAAATCGACGCGGCGCTTCTCGGCGCGCGCGGAGGCGCCGTCACGAGCCATCAAGGTTGGCATCGAATGGCAATCGATCAGCACCGCCACGCCGTGCTCCTGACGCGCGCGCTTCAGAAGCTGGTCGAGCGCCGCGTGATAAGGCTCATAGAGCCCGTTAATGCGTGAGAGCGCATCGGCGACGCGCAGCTTCTCGCGATAGATCTCTCTGGCGTCGGCGACGACGCGCGGGATCGTGCCCAAGCCCGCGGCGACGCGCAAAGAGCGATGATTGGCGTTCTCCGGCAGGGCGTCCTCGAACATGCGCTGGTCGAGCTCGTATGGCTCGCGGTTCAGATCGAGGTAAGCTCGCGGAAACCTGGCGCACAGCATCGGCGCCCCCAGAGCGGCCGCCGGCTGGAACAGCTCGTCGACGAAAGCGTCCTCGGAACGCCGCAAGGTCGCAATGTCGAGCCTAGTCGCCTCGAGGAAGCGCGCGGGGTAAATCCGTCCCGAATGTGGGGAGGAGAAGACGAGCGGCGTCGAGGCGTCGTGAGCCGCCAAAAGCCCCAGAGGCTCGCCGAATTCCGGCTCGACCGGCGCATCCTGCCCCGCCTGGAGCGCCCGCTGCAATCGATCCGCCTCGAATCCGCCCGTCATGGCACCTTCGATTTCCTTGTCGTCGCCCCAATGAAAAGGCCCCGCGCATCGCGATGGACCCGCTAGCGTCTTTTGCGGCTTGGCGATAATCTCCGATTAAGTTAACGGAACTCGGCCGGTTTTTCACGCGATTTTTACGAAGACCCCCCTTTATAGGTTCAACACCTAGAGGCGCGCGATGAACGAATCCACACCTGCAAAGATTCTTTTGGCCGAGGACGACCACGACATGCGGCGCTTTCTGGTCAAGGCGCTGCAGCACGCGGGCTTTTCCGTCACTTCCTTCGACAATGGGATGGACGCCTATGACCAGCTCAGGGTCGAGCCCTTCGAATTGCTCCTCACCGACATCGTAATGCCCGAGATGGACGGCATCGAGCTCGCGCGCCGGGCGACCGAACTCGATCCGGACATCAAGGTCATGTTCATCACGGGCTTTGCGGCGGTCGCGCTCAACCCAGACAATCAGGCGCCGACCCAGGCGAAGGTCCTCTCCAAGCCCTTCCATTTGCGCGACCTCGTCAATGAGGTGCAGCGGCTCTTGGCGGCGTGAGCGGGAGTCGGGAAACAGCCCCCTCCCTGTCCCCTCCCCTGCAACGGTGTTTCACCCTCTCCCCAACCCTCCCCCGCTCCGCAATGCTCCGCGGGAGAGGGAGCAGATTCGGGGCTTATCGAGAGACGCCGATCGTTACGGTCCCTCTCCCGCTTGCGGGGGAGGGACAGGGAAGGGGCGTTCGCGTCAGCTTGAGAGCTTCGCCGGCTTCGGCCCGCCGCTCGCCCAGTCGAGAAGCTCCACGAGATGCAGCACGGGAATTTCTGTCCCCGCGCTGATCTGCGTGATGCAGCCGAGATTGCCGGCGACGACCACGTCCGGCTTGAGTTCTTCGATATTGGCGATCTTGCGCCGGCCGAGCGCCTCGGCCATCTCCGGCTGCAGCAGATTGTATGTTCCGGCTGAGCCGCAGCAGATATGACCTTCCGGAACCGCAAGCGCCTCGAAGCCCGCCGCCTCAAGCAGGGCGATGGGCTCCTGCGTGATCTTCTGCCCATGCTGGAGCGAGCAGGCGGAATGATAGGCGACGCGCAGCTTGGGCGCCTCGCCCGACCAGGGAATCGCAAGCTCGGCCAAGACCTCGCTGATGTCGCGCGCAATCGCGGCAATGTGGGCTGCGCCCTGCGCCCGCCGCGGGTCGCGGCGGAACATCACGCCGTAATCCTTGACCGTCGTGCCGCATCCCGAGGTGTTGATGACGATGCGATCGAGCCCGCCCGCCTCGATCTCGCGCGCCCAGGCGTCGATGTTGCGGGCCGCGAACTCCCGAGATGTTTCGATCTTGCCGAGATGGTGGGCCAACGCGCCGCAGCAGCCCGCGCCATTGACGACGACGACTTCGACGCCCGATCGCGTGAGGAGCCGCACGGTCGCCTCGTTGATCGCGGGATCGAGCGCTCGTTGCGCGCAGCCGTTGAGGAGTGCGACGCGCATCTTTCGCTCGCCCTGCGCTGCGAAGACTTGCGGGCGATCGACGTCGGAGGGTTTAGGGATTACGGGCGGCGCGAGCGCCAGCATTGCCCCTAGGCGCTTCGGCAGCAGAGCCTTGAAGGGCTTCGCCAACGCCGAAAGTCGCAAGCCCCAATGAAACAGGACTGGCCGCGCCAGAAGGAAAGCGAGCGACGAACGCAACAGTTTTTCGGGAAGCCGTCGCGAAAAAGTCCGCTCGACATGGGCGCGCGCATGGTCGACGAGATGCATGTAGTCGACACCCGAAGGACAGGTGGTCATGCAGCCGAGACAGGAGAGGCAGCGGTCGAGATGACGCGTGGTGCGCGCGTCGGCCGGCCGATCGTTCTCGAGCATCTCCTTGATGAGGTAGATGCGCCCGCGCGGGCTGTCGAGCTCGTCGCCGGTCAAGAGAAAAGTCGGGCAGGTCGCCGTGCAGAAGCCGCAATGCACGCAGGCGCGCAGAATTCGCTCCGATTGCGCCATATCGGGATCTTCGAGCAGGGCTGGCGGAAAATGCGTTTGCATCGCCTCAAAACTCCGAAGAGACGCGGCCGCGCTCGAGAATATGGGCGGGATCGAAGCTTTCCTTCAAGCGGCGGGAGAGCGCCGCAAGCGCCGGGGGCTTCTGCTGAAAGGCGCCGACGCGGGCTCTGATTTCATCGCTCGCGCGCAAGAGCGTCGCTTGGGCGTTGAGGTTTTCCGCAAGCGCGCGCAGCACAGCAGCGTGCGCGTCTTCCGCGGGCTCGAAGTTGAGCCAGACGAGGCCGCCCGCCCAATCGTAAAAATGCGCGATGGGCGCTGTGCCCACCTTGCGCAAGCCGTCGAGGAGCTTTGCGCCGTCGGTGGGCGCGAGCGAGACGCGCCAGATCTGTCCCGGCTTATGCGCGACGGGCTCGGCGTCGCGCAGCGATCGCCACAGCTTGCGGGAGTGCTCCGCGTCGAGCGTCTCAAAGCCGCCTCCGAGGCGGGCGAGTAGCCGGGCGAGCTCATCGCGCCTCGGTTCAAGCGAGATCGTCGGCCCCTCGAGCCTGATCGCCGCAGCACTCGACGTGAGCCCGAGGGGCTGCACCCCTGCGGGCAGCATCGCGAAGCCGCTCGCATCGACGGGCGCTTTCGTCGCCTCGCGCAGTGCGGCGAGGCTCGCCGTCTCGTCGAGGCCCGTGACGAGCAAGGTCGCCTCGCTCTGGGGCTTCGGCAGAACTTTCAGCGTCACCTCGGTCAGCGCCGCGAGCGTGCCGAAGGAGCCGGCGACGAGCTTCGAGAGATCGTAGCCCGTGACGTTCTTCATCACGCGGCCGCCTGATTTGACGAGTTCGCCGCGCCCGGTGACGCAGCGAAAGCCGAGCAGATGGTCGCGCACGGCGCCGGCCTTGATGCGTCGAGGTCCCGAGGCGCCGGTCGCGACCAAGCCCCCAATCGAGCCTAGCGATGAGCCAAAAAGCGCGCCAAAGTCGATGGGTTCGAAGGCGAGTTGCTGCTCGTGCGCATCGAGAAGCGCTTCGATCTCCGCGCGCGGCGTCGCGGCGCCGGCCGAGATCACGAGCTCTTCGGGTTCATAGAGCGTGACTCCGATGAACGCCGCAAGCGAAAGCGTCTCTCCGGTCGAGGGACGGCCGAAGGCGCGCTTCGATCCGGCGCCCTTGAGCCGCAGCGGCGCGCCGCGCGCGGTGGCGTCGGACAGAATCTCCACGAGATCGCTCTCGTCTTGCGGCTCAAGGCTCATCAAAATCTCGGCAATTCGGGAAAGGGCATAGCCCCGCCTTGCACATGCATCGCGCCGAGTTCGGCGCAGCGATGCAGCGTCGGAAACACCTTGCCGGGATTGAGCCGGCCCTGCGGATCGAAGGCGCATTTGACGCGCATCTGCTGCTCGAGGTCCGCTTCGCTGAACATCTCGCCCATCAGATCGCGCTTCTCGACGCCGACGCCGTGCTCGCCCGTCAGCACGCCGCCGAGCGAGACGCAGAGGCGCAGGATGTCGGCGCCGAGCGCCTCGGCGCGCTCCATGTCGCCCTCGATCGACGCGTCATAGAGAATGAGCGGATGCAGATTGCCGTCGCCGGCGTGGAAGACATTGGCGACGCGCAGCCCGTATTTTCTGGCAAGCGCCTCCATGCCGAGCATCGCCTCGGGCAGGCGGCCACGCGGGATCGTTCCATCCATGCAGAGATAGTCGGGACCGATGCAGGCGACCGCCGGAAAAGCATTTTTGCGACCGGCCCAGAAGCGCAGGCGCTCGGCTTCGCTGGTCGAGGCGCGGACCGTCGTCGCGTTTTCCCGCCGGGCGATCTTCTCGACGACGCCGACGAGATGATCGACTTCGGCTGTGGTTCCATCGAGCTCGACGATCAGCATCGCCTCGACGTCTTGGGGATAGCCGCAGGGCTGAAAGCGTTCGGTCGCGCCGATGGTCGCGCGATCCATCATCTCGAGGCCGGCAGGAATAATTCCTTCCGCGATAATCGCGCCGACGCCGCGCGCGGCGGCTTCGACGCTCGCAAAGCCTAAAAGCAGCGCGCGGGCGAGCGGCGGCTTGCGCAAGAGCCGCACCGTGACCTCGGTCACGACGCCGAGCAGCCCTTCCGAGCCGGTCATGAGGCCCAAGAGGTCGTAGGGCTCGCAATCGAGACGCTTGCCGCCGAGACGGATGATCTCGCCGCCCATCAGCACGATCTCGAGACCGAGAATGTTGTTCGTGGTGAGACCGTATTTCAGGCAATGCACGCCGCCCGCGTTCTCTGCGACATTGCCGCCGATTGAGCAGGCGATCTGCGAGGAGGGATCCGGCGCATAGTAGAAGCCATGCGCCTCGACCGCCTTGCTGATCGCAAGATTGGCGACGCCCGGCTGCACGCGCGCGCAGCGGTTTTCATAATCGATTTCGAGAATGCGGTTGAACTTCCCCATCGCGAGCAGAATGCCGTCCTCGAGCGGCAGGGCGCCACCCGAAAGCGAGGTGCCGGCGCCCCGCGGCACGACCTTGACGTTCATCTCTTGCGCGAGCGCCAGGATCGCCGAGACCTCCCCGACGTTCTCGGGCAGGGCGACGACGAGCGGCAGCGCGCGATACATCGTGAAGGCGTCGCAATCATAGGCGCGGCGGGCCGTTTCATCGGCGATGACGCGCTCCGTACCGAGCAGGGCGCGAAGCCTCGAGACGATTTCGTCGCGGCTGGATAGGATGTGCGGCTCGGGGACCGGCATAAGCAGGGACATGGCTTCCTTTTACGCCATGCCGGGATTTTTAGAAGACGGTGGCCGATGCTCGGTCAAAAATCCTGCTCAGGCAAAAGTTTCAAAGCGAAGAGCCGTCGCGCCGACGATTTTCCGCTTAAAATTGAAATTGCCGGTCCGGCGAGAATCGACGCAGTCATCCTCGCCGGCGCAGCGGCTGTCAGTGCTGAGCAGGCTTCTTCGCTGGCTTGTGCGCCGGTTTCGCGGGTTTCGCCGGCGCTGGCGCGGCGGCGGGCGCAGGAGCAGGAGCAGCCGCGGCGGGCGCAGGAGCGGGGCAGGCCGGCGGCGGCTCAGCCTTCTTCGCCTCAGGCTGGGGCGCGGGCGCCGAGTTCGGCGGGCTTTTGGGGCGGCGCCGGCGTCGAGCTTCTTCTTGCAGTCGTCGTAGTAATTCGGGCCAGGGCTGGAAGAATTTCGGGTTGGACGTCGCCGCAACCCATTGCCTCGCGCATTCGTTCAAGACCGTCTCCTGCGCCAGCGTCACCGAGGGCTGAACGAGCGCCGCGGCCAGCGCGAAGCCTGGCAGGAAGCGAGTTTTTTGAGAGATCGTCATGGAATTTCCCTTAAAGCTCTGCGCACTTATGCACTGCGAGCGGGCCCGCGCGGGCGCGGCGCGGATGATGACGTAGGCGAGTGGCGATCGCCAACGACCGAAAAATTCCCCTGGAGCATCTCTGCGCCAGAGGAAGAAGCGGCGCCCATGGGCGCCGCTTCAGCCGTCGCCGGGGAGGCGTCAGTAGTTGTAGGCGCGCTCGCCGTGGTCGGCGATGTCCAGGCCCTCGCGCTCCTGATCGGGCGCCGGACGCAGACCGATGACCAGATCGACGATCTTATACAGGATCGCCGAGCCGATCCCCGACCACAGCAGCGTCGCCACGACGGCGGTGGCCTGCGCGATCATCTGCGCCACGAGGTCGTATTTGCCGGCGTAGTTGTCGCCGATGTTCGTGTAGTCGGTGATGCCGACGCCGCCGAGCGCCGGGCTGACCAGCAGGCCCGTCGCCAGAGCGCCGGTGATGCCGCCGATGCAGTGCACGCCGAACACGTCCAACGCGTCGTCATAGTGGAACGTGTTCTTCACCTTGGAGACGAAGAACAGGCAGATCGGCGAGACGATGAAGCCCAGCGCCAGCGAGCCGATCGGCCCCGCGAAGCCCGACGCCGGCGTCACCGCGACGAGACCCGCCACCGCGCCCGAGATCAAGCCGAGCAGCGAGGGCTTGCCCTTCGTCGCCCATTCCGTCAGCAGCCAGGACAGCGCCGCGGCGGCCGTCGCGACCATCGTGTTGACGAAGGCCAGCGCCGTCGTGCCGTTCGCCTCGAGGTTCGATCCGGCGTTGAAGCCGAACCAGCCGACCCACAGCAGCGAGGCGCCGACCATCGACAGGGTGAGCGAATGCGGCGGCAAGGCTTCCTTGCCATAGCCGATGCGCTTGCCGACGATGATCGCGCCGACGAGGCCGGCGATGCCCGCGTTGATGTGAACGACCGTGCCGCCGGCGAAGTCCAGCGCGCCCACGCCCTTCATCCAGGGCGCGAGGCCGCCGGCGAGCCAGCCGACCGAACTCGTCGCCGCGTCGATCTTGGCCTGCGCCGCCTGCTTGGCCGCTTCGGTCGTCGCCGCCGCGAGCTCCGCCGCCGCCGCCACGATCGCATTCGGGTCGGCCGCCGCCCAGACCCAATGCGCGATCGGGAAGTAGATCAGCGTCACCCACAGCAGGATGAACAGGAACACCGCCGAGAATTTCATGCGTTCGGCGAAGGCGCCGATGATGAGCGCCGGCGTGATCATCGCGAAGGTCATCTGGAACACGAAGTAGGCGTATTCCGGAATCACGTGGCCCGGCGTGAAGGTCGGCGAGACGGCGCTCGCGTCGACGCCCTTCAGGAAGACCTTGCCCAGCCCGCCGATGACCGCGTTGAGCGCGCCGCCGTCGCCGAAGGCGAGCGAATAGCCGTAGAGCGTCCACAGCACCCCGACGAGCGCGACGATCGTGAAGGTCTGCGTGAGGATCGACGCCATGTTCTTGATGCGCACGAGGCCGCCGTAGAACAGCGCGAGGCCGGGCACCGACATCATCAGCACCAGCGCGCTGGAGGTCAGCATCCACGCCGTGTCGCCGGGATTGGGCGTCGGCGATCCAGCGTAGGCGGGCGCGGCGAGGAAGAGCAGAAGCGAAGCGCCCGCAACGGCGGCCCCACGCAAGTTTCCAAGCGGGCGAATTTTCATGGTTTTCTCCTCGGAGGTCTGGACGGAGCGGGACATCAAAGCGCGTCCTCGTTGGTTTCGCCGGTGCGCACGCGCAGCGCGCTTTCGATCGGGGTGACGAAGATCTTGCCGTCGCCGATTTGACCGGTGCGCGCCGCGGAGGAGATCGCCTCGATGGCCTTGCCGACCAGCTCGGAAGAGACCGCGACTTCGATTTTCAACTTGGGCAGAAAGCTCACCGCGTATTCGGCGCCGCGATAGATTTCAGTATGGCCCTTCTGCCGCCCATAACCCTTCACCTCCGTCACCGTGAGCCCATGCACGCCGACAGTTGTCAACGCGTCACGAACCTCGTCGAGCTTGAACGGCTTTATGATCGCAATCACCAGTTTCATCTGATTGTCCCGTCTTGGCGTTGGCTCGCGGTTGGAGCCCGGAGCGAACGAAGCCTCTGGCGGGGCCCCAACGCCGCCGCGCCCTGAGCCTTCAAATGCCATGCCAGGGTCTAAACGCCAGGGCCGCCATGAGCCTCAGTCTCCAACTTGCTGGTTCATGCGAACCGGCCGAGGCGCGAGGCGCCATCCCAGCCGGGGCCGACCCGCCAGCCCGCTCTCCTGATAAGCAAACGCATAAATATTAGGCGAAATGCCGTCGGGGCAGGCGGCGGCTGCCCAGAAAGCGCTGAAGGCGTGCCGCAGAATTTCGCACATGAACGCCGTCGGCGACCGCGCGGCGATTGACCCGAAACGCGGCGTCGAGCAGAGAGGGGCGCAACAGGCGCAGCTCCTCCTCGGGGGCAAGAAGGGGAACGCGCTTCGCGCCAGGCGCGCTTTCCGCGTGATCGAGAGGGGTTCGGTCTCTAAAGTCATGTCCACGAAGGCGACCATAACGCTCTGCGCTGACGATTACGGCCTCACGTACGGCGTGAGCCGCGGCATTATCGAGGCGCTGCGCGCCGGCCGTCTCTCGGCCGTCTCGGCGCTCGTCACCGGGCCGCGATGGCCGGCGCTCGGCCATGAGCTGATGCGAGGGGGCTTCGACGCGGACGTCGGGCTCCATCTCAATCTGACGCTCGGCGAGCCGCTCGGCCCGATGCCGCAGTTCGCGAAGGACGGCGTCTTTCCGCCCATTCGCGCGCTGGTCCGCGCGGCGCGTGAGGGCAAGCTGCCGCTTGCGGAGATTCGGGCGGAAATCTCGCGTCAGCTGGATCGTTTCGAGGCGGTGACGGGGCGGCCACCGGATTTCGTCGACGGCCATCAGCACGTGCAAGTTCTTCCTCACATCCGAGACGAGCTCCTGGACGAGCTTGCGCAGCGGGGGCTGAAAGGGCGGCTCTGGCTGCGAGACAGCGGCGACGCGCTCGCCCGCATTCTGGCGCGCGGCGCGCAGCTCAAGAAGGCGCTGATCGTGAGCCATCTCGCTCGAGACTTCGCGCGCGAGGCGGAACTCTCCGGCTTCAAGGTCAACCGGGGCTTTTCGGGATTTTCTGATTTTCATCCCGGCAAGGACTATGCGAGGCTGTTCAAGTCCTATCTTCGCGCGCGGGGGCCGCGGCATCTCATCATGTGCCATCCGGGCCATGTCGACGCCGAGTTGCGGGAGCTCGAACCCGTGACCGTGACGCGCGAGCAGGAGCTCGCCTTTCTACTCTCTCCCGGCTTCGAGGGGATGCTCGCGAAGAAGGGCCTGAAGCTCGGCAGGCTCGTCGCGCCCGCCCCCTGAGACGCGGCTCTATTCGAGGACGCTCGATATGTCCCAGGAAGCCGACCGCGCCGACACCCCGATTCTTCCCCCGCTCATCCCGGCGTGCGCCATCGCGCTGGGGCTCGCCTTGCGCTTCGCATGGCCGATCGAATTCCTTCCCGCAGACGCCGCAGGATGGTTCGGCTGGCCCCTTCTCGCAACGGCGTTCGGCCTGGCGGGCGCGGCGGCGTGGGAGATGAAGTCCGCCAAGACTAACGTCCACGCGCATAAGCCCGCAATACGTATCGTCACGGGCGGTCCCTTCGCGTTCAGCCGCAACCCGATTTATCTCGGGATGACGGTTACCGTCGTGGCCGTCGCCTGCATCTCCAATTCCTTATGGGTGCTGCTCCTGGCGGCGCCGACCGCGCTCGCCTTGCAGAAACTCGCAATCGAGCCGGAGGAGCGCTATCTCGAAGGCAAGTTCGGGCGTGACTATCTCGACTACAAGGCGCGGGTTCGACGGTGGCTGTGAGCGCCTGCATTATCGCGCGGGCGAAACGAGCGCGGGCTTCTCCCGATAGAGCCCCGGGAATTGGCGCTTCAGCGCGGCGATCTTCGGCAGGTCGTTATAGACGATATAAGCGTGGTCGGGATTCCTCTCGAGAAAGTCCTGGTGATAGGCCTCGGCCGGAAAAAAGCTCTTGCCGGGCTCGATCGTCGTGGCGATCGGCGCGGCGAAGGCTGCGGCGTCGTCGAGCTGAATCAGATACGCGCTGGCGATGCGCGCCTGCTCGGCGTCCAGCGGAAAAAGCGCGGATCGATATTGGCGTCCGGTGTCCGGCCCCTGGCGGTTGAACTCCGTCGGATCGTGGACCACCGAGAAAAAGATCTGCAGAATTTTTCCATAGCCGATCTTGCTCGGGTCGAAGGTGATCCGAACCGCTTCTGCGTGTCCCGTATCGCCTGCGCCGACCATCGTGTAATGCGCGCTCTTCTCATCGCCGCCGGCGTAACCGGCGACTGCGCTGGTCACGCCCGAAACATGCTGGAACACGCCCTGCACGCCCCAAAAGCAGCCGCCGGCGAGGACCGCCGTTTCGCTTTTTTGCGTCGGTGTCGCCCCGGCAACCTGCGGCTCGGGCAGGACGCGCACGGAAGCTGCGACGGCGGGCGCCGCGCTCCAAGAGCACAGACCCGCCGCGACGGCGAGGAGGCAAATCCCCTTCCCTGCGACCCCGCGAAAGCTCTTCCTCGTCATCGCGTCTCTCCTGGAGCCGCTGCAAGCTTAAAGTCGAGCGCGAGACCATTCATGCAGTAGCGCAGACCCGTCGGCGCCGGCCCGTCGTTGAAGACATGCCCCAAATGGCCGCCGCAGCGCCGGCAGTGTACGGCAGTGCGCGTGATGCCGAAGGAGCTGTCGGTCTCGGTCCCCACGGCGCCATCGACGGGGCGCCAGAAGCTCGGCCAGCCCGTGCCGCTGTCATATTTGGTCTTGGACGAGAAGAGGTCGAGCCCGCATCCCGCGCAGGCGAAAATTCCGGCGCGATGCTCGTTTAGGAGCGGGCTCGTAAAGGGCCGCTCCGTGCCGGCCTGGCGAAGCACGTCGAACTGCTCGGGGCTCAGCATCTTGCGCCATTCAGATTCTGGAGCGCTCGACCTCAAACCTCTCCCCTGCCCGTGCGTTACGCTGACCGAGCCAGAACAGGCTCCAACTGGCGGAAAGAAGCATCTCACGGCGCGTCGTCATGTGGGTCTCCAAGCTCATCAGCATTGGCGCTTAGGTCTTCGCGTCGCTTAGGCCGAACGTTACGCGCCTCGCTCGGACCGCGTTGCCGCTGCTGCAATTTCCACTTCGAGCCTTCCCGCGGCTGTCCTTTCGCTGAATCGATACACATATTGAAATCCGTAAGCTCCCATCGGCGCGATGAAGGAGAAGGGGGTTATCGCTCAGGTTCAGACGCCGCAACACAGTGGAACGCGGCTCGCGTTGGGCGCGCGCGATCGAGATCCAGGGGAAGCGATCACTATGACAAACGCTAATGTTCTTGGCAAATTCTCTCAAACCTATCGAGAGCGTCAACCGACAGAGATGTCGCTGGAGGCTTATCTTGATCTGTGCCTAAAGGATCCAGGAGCCTGCGCGAGCGCGGCCGAGCGAATCCTGCATGCGATTGGCGAGCCCGCTCTGATCGACACCTCCAAGGATCAGCGGCTAGGCCGCATCTTTATGAACAGGACAATCCGCACTTACCCCGCCTTTGACGAATTTTTCGGGATGGAAGAAACAATTGAACGTATCGTCAGCTTTTTCCGTCACGCGGCGCAGGGCCTGGAAGAGCGCAGGCAGATTCTCTATCTGCTCGGTCCGGTCGGCGGCGGAAAATCGTCGCTGGCCGAGCGACTTAAAGCGTTGATGGAGGTCAATCCGATCTACGTCCTGAAGGCTGGGGACGAGATCAGCCCTGTCTTTGAAAGCCCCCTTGGCCTCTTCAATCCAGTCGAAGCCGGACAGATTTTGGAAGAGCGCTATGGCATTCCGCGACGTCGGCTCGGCGCGCCCATGAGTCCGTGGTGCCTCAAGAGGCTCGATGAATTTGGCGGCGATATTGAGAAGTTCACAGTGGTGAAACTTCCGCCATCGCGTCTCCGTCAGGTCGCCATCGCCAAGACCGAGCCCGGCGACGAGAACAATCAGGATATCTCGTCGCTTGTCGGCAAGGTGGATATCCGTAAGCTAGAAGCGCACGCCCAAGCAGACCCCGACGCCTACAGCTATTCAGGTGGCCTCAACCGCGCAAACCAGGGCCTTCTCGAATTTGTGGAGATGTTCAAGGCGCCGATCAAAATGCTCCATCCGCTCCTGACGGCTACCCAGGAGGGGAATTACATCGGCACAGAGAACATCGGCGCCATTCCGTTCTCGGGCGTCGTCATGGCCCACTCGAATGAGGCGGAATGGCAAGCTTTCAAGGCCAATCGAAACAATGAGGCCTTTGTCGACCGCATTTACGTGATCAAAGTCCCTTATTGCCTGCGAGTGACCGAGGAGCAGCGCATCTATGAAAAACTGCTAAAGGGCTCCGAGCTCGCGGACGCCAGCTGCGCGCCGCACACCTTGGAGATACTGGCGAGATTTTCGGTGCTCTCCCGGCTTAGCCCGCACGCAAATTCGAACCTCTTCTCGAAAATGCGGGTCTACGACGGCGAAAGCCTCCGCGAGGTGGACCCGCGAGCGCGCAGCGTCATGGAATATCGAGAAGCGGCTGGAATGGACGAGGGCATGACAGGCCTTTCCACACGCTTCGCGTTCAAGGTTTTGGCCGCGACTTTCAACCACGACACCGTGGAAATCGCGGCCGATCCCGTCCATCTCATGTATGTGCTCGAACAGGCGCTAAAGCGCGAACAACTCCCCGCGGAAACCGAGAAGCGCTATCTCGAGTTCATCAAGGCCGATCTGGCGGCGCGCTACGCGGAATTCATTGGAAACGAGATACAGAAGGCCTATCTGGAATCCTATCAGGATTACGGTCAAAACCTGTTCGATCGTTACATCGACTACGCAGACGCGTGGATCGAGGACCAGGATTTCAAAGACCCGGACACGGGACAGTTGCTGGATCGGGAGCTTCTGAATCAGGAGCTTACGAAGATCGAGAAACCCGCTGGGATCTCGAATCCCAAGGATTTCCGAAATGAAGTCGTCAAGTTCGCCTTGCGCTGGCGCGCATCCAACAAGGGTCGCAACCCCTCGTGGGCGAGCTATGAGAAGATTCGCGAGGTGATCGAGAAGAGAATGTTCTCACAAGTCGAGGATCTGCTGCCCGTCATCAGCTTCGCAACAAAAAAAGACACCGAGACAGAGAACAAACATGGCGAATTCGTCAGTCGGATGGTCGCACGCGGCTACACCGAGCGCCAGGTGCGGCGCCTCGTGGAGTGGTACATGCGCGTCAAACAGGCGAATTGATGCGGCCTCGGGACAGAGCGCCGTACAACCGCAGTCGCTGATCTGTGAAGGAAACAATGCGCATTGTCGATCGCCGGCTCAATCCGCAGGGCAAGAGCTTTGAAAATCGTCAGCGCTTCCTCCGGCGGGTGAAGGATGCGGTCGAGCGCGCGGTGCGCGAGGTTAGCCGCGACAGGGCCATCGGCGATCTGGAAAAGCCGGGCGAAGTCTCGATACCGGCGAAGGGCACGCGAGAGCCGGTTTTTTGCAACACGCAGGGCTCCCGTCGCGACCTGATACTGCCGGGGAATCGCGAATATGTCGAGGGCGACCTCATAGACCGCCCGAGCGCCGGCGAGGGCGGCGGCGCCGGTCCCGGTCTCGGCGGCCAAGGCGCGGAGGACACCTTCCGCTTCATGCTCTCGCGCGAGGAATTTCTAGGCATTTTTCTGGACGATTTGGAATTGCCCGATCTCGTGAAGCGGCGACTCTTTGGCGCCGAGAACCACGGAATTCGACGCGCGGGACACACGAAGACGGGCGCGCCGGCGAACCTCTCGCTCGGACGAACCATGCAGAAGTCGCTCGCGCGGCGCATCGCCCTTGGAAGACCGCGAGGCGATAAGATTGAGCGCCTGGAACAAGAACTCGCTGCTGCAGTCGAAAAGCAAGGGTCCGAGGTCGATCGACTTCAAAAGGAATTAGACGCTGCGCGTGAGCGACGCGTGCGTATTCCGTACCTTGACCCCGTGGATTTGCGCTTCCGACGATTCGAGCGCTTCCCGAAACCGGTCGCACAGGCTGTCATGTTCTGCCTGATGGACGTCTCCGGCTCGATGACCGAGCACATGAAGGACCTGGCAAAGCGTTTCTTCATGTTGCTGCATGTGTTCCTCACTCGGCGCTACGAGCGCGTCGAGCTGGTTTTCATCAGACACACGGACAAAGCCCAGGAGGTCGACGAGGAAACATTTTTTCACTCCACCGAGACTGGCGGCACGCTTGTCTCGTCGGCCTTAGTGGAAATGGCGCGCATCATAAGCGACCGCTTCGATCCGGCGAATTGGAACATTTACGCCGCGCAGGCCTCCGACGGCGACAATTACCCGAGCGACAACGAACCGACGCTGGCGTTGCTGCAAGAAACGATCCTGCCGCTTTGTCAGTATTTCGCCTATGTGGAAGTCGCGCCGCCAAACGTTGACACCTCTGGCTCCGAAGGTCAGGAGAGCCAAAGCTCGCTGTGGCTGAGCTACTCGAAGCTAAGAACCGAAAAAACCGTGTTCCAGATGCGGCGCGTCGCGCGTCGCGACCACATCTATCCGGTGTTCCGACGACTGTTCCAACGCCGCCGCCCCGGCGCCGGGGAGGCGTCGCGATGAAAAGCGATTTGCTCCTGTTTGATGGGAACGATTGGGATTTTCGAACCATTCAACGCATCCACAATGCGGTCGGTAAAATTGCTGACGAGGAGCTTGGCCTCGATACGTTCCCAAATCAAATCGAAGTGATTACGGCAGAGCAAATGCTGGACGCCTATGCGTCAACAGGCATGCCGATATTCTATCGTCACTGGTCATTTGGGAAGCATTTCGTGCAGCACGCAAACATCTATCGCATTGGATTGCAGGATCTTGCCTATGAGATCGTAATCAATTCCAGTCCATGTATAAGTTACATAATGGAAGAGAACAGCGCCACAATGCAGGCTCTCGTGATCGCCCATGCAGCTTTCGGCCACAATCATTTTTTCAAGAATAATTATCAGTTCCGTCAATGGACCGACCCAGCAGGCATTCTGGATTACCTAACCTACGCCAAAAGTTATATCGCAAAATGCGAAGAGCGGCACGGTGAAACCGAAGTGGAGCGGTTGCTCGACGCCGCGCATTCCTTACGTCCCCAAGGGATACAACATTATCCGCGCAAGAAGACGCTGGATCTGCGCTCCGAGGAGAAGCGGGATCGGGAACGCATGCAGGAGCGGGAGCGGCTCTACGACGACCTTTGGCGAACGGTGCCAGGTCCCTCGCGCCAGGTCGCGCAGAAGCCGACGGATCGCCGGCGCGCGATGCTCGGCCTACCGCAGGAGAATATCCTCTATTTCCTCGAAAAGTTCGCGCCGAGTCTGCAGTCGTGGCAGCGCGAAGTGCTGCGTATCGTCAGGCTGATCGCACAATATTTTTACCCGCAGCAGCAGACGAAGATCATGAACGAAGGCTGCGCAACTTATTGTCACTACCGCATCATGAACACGCTGCACGAGACTCGGCAGATCAGCGACGGAAGCTTTCTTGAGTTTCTACGGTCACACACCAACTCTATTCGGCAACCCACCTGCTACGACCCCACCTTCAGTGGAATCAACCCCTATGCGCTCGGGTTCGATATGATGAGCGACATCGCTCGCATCGTCCGTGAACCGACGGAGGAGGATCGAGCATGGTTTCCACAGATTGCCGGCCAAGGTGACGAAATGGCGGTGCTTCGCGACATCTGGGCCAACTATCGAGACGACAGTTTCATCGGTCAATTTCTAAGCCCAAATCTCATTCGCAAGTGGCGACTCTTTCATGTCGTCGACGATGACGACGCGGTGAAATTGGAGGTGACCGCAATCCACAATGACCGTGGCTACCAGGACCTGAGGCGGAACCTCGCCGCCGAGCACGAGGTCGGGCGAGAGGTTCCCAACATCCAAGTCGTAGATGTTGACCTAAGCGGCAACCGCAAGCTCATCATGCATCATCGAGTGGTCGACGGCAGGCTTCTCGACATCGGCGCTGCTTCCCTCGTTATGCAGCAAATCGCCAATTTATGGGGATATGAGGTTCTGCTCGAAGAGATCGACGATGCTTCCGAACAAGTCGTAAAGTCGCATGTGGCTTCGCCGGCGCCGCAGCCCAAATCTTGAGATTACGCAGCGCCTCGAAGCGCGCGAGGCCACGCCGCCCCGCAATCGGAGGCGCGCGGCTTTTTGGGCAGACATCGATGGCAAAGCTTCCGGATCGAACTATGTGAAGGCTGCGCGCCAGCGTTGGCGCGGGCGTATTTACGAGGCGATCATGCACGTCACAATCGAAGCCGCCGAAGCCGCTATCCAGGCTGCACGCAAACGCGCCGTGGAGCTCAAGACCGAGATGTGCATCGCGATCGTCGACTCTGGAGCCAACCTCAAAGCGTTTCATCGCATGGACGCGGCTTGGGTCGGCAGCATCGACATCGCCATCAAAAAGGCCAGGACCGCCGTGTTCTTCGGCATGCCGACCGGCCAGATCGGCCAGCTCTCGCAACCGGGAGGCTCACTCTTCGGCATCGAGCACTCCAACGGCGGCCTGATCACATTTCCCGGCGGGCTTCCCATCGTCGACGAGGACGGCGTGCTGATCGGCGCCATCGGCGTGAGCGGCAGCACGGTCGAGAACGATCATGCGGTCGCGCTGGCGGGCGTCGGCGTCGTCGGGGTCAGCGACCTGCCGGCGCACCCCTGGCGCACCTGACGGCCTCAAGGGCCGCTCACTCGCCGTGACGATCCGTGAGCGTCTCCAGAAAGGCCGTGATCGCGTCGATCTCTTCGTCGGTGAGGTGGGGCTTCTGGCCGGGCTTGCGATCGTAGGGGACCGCCCCTTGGCGTGGTGGTAAACGCGTCATTTGCCCGAGACCAGCGCTAAAAGATGCTGTAGAATCACGATAGCATTGTGAGGTTATTGTTGACGGTCGTGTCAAGTCAGGTTATCAAAATATTATTGAAGACTAGACGGGGTGATTTGGGAGGCCGGTTTGATGAAGACGTCGTTGAAGGGCCTGACGGCCCTTTTTCTCGCGCTGCTCGGCGCGTCATTCGCAGGGTCGATCCGGCCCGCGCCCTCTCCATCCTTGCGGCCGACAACGGCACTGGCGGATCGGACGGGGTTGTCTCCTTTTCACCGTCTCTGACGCGCGGAAGCGCGCTCTCGGTCGGCGCGCGCATCACCGGGCTGGCGGCGGACAGCACCGGAACCTATGTCGCTCTTACGGGGCCGACCCTCAACAAATATGACGCCGCCGGAAACCTCCTAGCCCAGACGATCGGGGGAAACCCGTCGTCCTTTGACGCCTTGGCGACGTCCGGAGGCCGCTTGCTACGTCGCCGTAAATGTTCCTGCCCACGGCGTGTACGCTATCCTCAGCCTCCATCAGAACCTCAGCAACGAGCAGGAACTCTTTGTTCCGCAGCTCATTACCGGCCTGGCTGCGGATAGCAGCGGCGCCTATGTCGCTCTTACGGGGCCGACCCTCAACAAATATGACGCCGCCGGAAACCTCCTAGCCCAGACGATCGGGGGAAACCCGTCGTCCTTTGACGCCTTGGCGACGTCCGGAGGCCGCTTGTACGTAGCCGTAAATGTTCCTGCCCACGGCGTGTACGCTATCCTCAGCCTCCATCAGAACCTCAGCAACGAGCAGGAACTCTTTGTTCCGCAGCTCATTACCGGCCTGGCTGTGGATAGCAGCGGCGTCTATGTCGCCATGGGCAACAAAATTTTTGAATACGACTTCTCCGGCAATGTTCTCGCCAGCTACACGGGCAGCGCTTCCGACGATTTCACCGCCTTGGCGATCAGCCCTGCGGCTTTCGTCGCGGCTCCGGCGCCGCAAGCCGGTCGCGGCGCGCTCGGGTTGTTGGGCCTCGTCGCGGCCGGGTGGCTCGCTCGGCGGCAGGCCTCGGCCTGCTGAATTCGAGGCGGAGGGCGATCTCCGCCGCCCAGATTTCCTTTTGGAAGATCGAAGACACGCTTCGACCCGCCGCGCTCACTGCCCCCGGCGCGTCCGTCAGCGTCTCGAGAAAGGCCGTGATCGCGTCGATCTCTTCGTCGTTGAGGCGCGGCGTCTGGCCGGGCTTGCGGTCGTAGGGGACTTCCTTGACGTTGACGTTGGCGTGATATTTCGCCGGCAGGTCGTCGTATTTCCCGACCCTGCCCTTGGCGTCCTTCGGATACCAGCGCTCGGGGTTGGTGTCGCGCGTCGCATAGAAGGCGACGGCGTCGCGCAGCGTCTTCAGCGATCCGTTGTGCAGATAGGGCGCGGTCAGCGCGACGTTGCGCAGGGTCGGAACCTTGAAGGCCCCACAGACGCTCTCGACGTCGAAATCCTTGGGCGCGACGGCCGCGAGCCCATCGCGCTTGCAGAGGCCAAGATCGAAGGTCTTCGCGTCGGCGTTGGCGGGAATGGCGCGATTGCGCGGCGCGCCGAGCACGTCATAGGTAAAGTCGGTGAAGAGCCAGTCGGAGGGCTCCTTCGAGTCCTCCTTGCCGTCGTGGCAGGCGAGGCAATTGCCCTTCTTCTTGTCCTTGAAGAGCTCGAAACCCCTGGCCTCCTGCGGCGTGAACTGCGCCTTGCCGCGCAGCACGTCGTCGAAACGCGAGGAGAAGGGCCGGAAGACGGCGGTGCGCTCATAGGCTGCGATGGCCTGCGTGAGGCGATCGAAGGCCTTGTCCGGATCGTCGAAGACCTGGACGCCGAACACCTCGCGCACGAACGGCGCATGGGGACCGTTCTTCACCTTCTCGACGACGGCGGCCTTCGACGAATTGGCCATCTCGACCGGATTGAGCAACGGGCCTCCCGCCTGCTCCTCGAGATCCGCGGCGCGACCGTCGCGAAACTGTCCGCCCGCCGGAACCTTCTCCATGCGGCCGGTCGTCTCGTCCTCCTTGTCGATGAAGCCGAAGGGCGGCGTGAAGGCCGCATAGGTGAGCCCTGGCGGCTTGCGCACGCCGAAGGACTTGGGCGGCGCGCCCGCAGCAACTCCCGTGACGGTCGAGCCATTGACGCCAGAGAAACCGCGCGCCGGGTCGTGACAGGAGGCGCAGGCGACGCCTTGCGGTTCGGAGAGGGTCTTGTCGGAGAAAAGCCGCTCGCCGAGCTTCTCGATGGGCAACGGCGCGCTGTCGCGGCGACGGCCGCGGACGCGAGCGGCAACGCTCGCCCAGCAGCCGGCGCCGATCAGCAGAGAGATGAATCTGTTTGCGGGCGACGACGCCATCGTCCTTTACGCGGTTGTGACCGGCGGAGACGAGCCGGCTCCTTTCCATAGGAAGCGGCCGCGAACCCCGTCAAACGCAATAGTTTGGAGAAGTTCCAGTTTGCATTAGAGCATGGGATAATGACGGCGACGATGGCGAGTGGCGAGGCGCACGAGACGATGACGATGAAGCAAGTTTTGGCGCTGGCGCTGATGCTCGCCGCGCCCGCCGCCGCGGCTCAGGAAAGGTTGAAGGTCGCCTTTTTCGGCTTCGAGCTGATCAGCACCTCCGGGGCGCCGGCGAGCGAAGCTGAAGGTCAACGCCTCGCGCGACTACGCGTCGTGTTCGAGGAAATGCTCAAGGCCTCCGACCGCTTCGAGATCGCCCCCATTCCGCAAGCGCTTGCGGCGAAGATAAGCGAGACCAAGCTCTCGAGCTGCAACGGCTGCGAGGTCGAGTTCGCGCGCGAGATCGGCGCCGATGTTGCAGCTTTCGGCACGGTGCAAAAGGTGAGCAACCTCATTCTCAACGAGAACCTCTACATGCGGCGCGTGGATGGCGCTCCCTTTTTCGCGCAAAGCGTCGACATCCGCGGCAACACCGATGAATCTTGGGAGCGCGGGTTGCGCTACATGCTCAAGAACCACCTTTTCACCGGGCGCTGAACGGACGCCGATGCCGGAGCTTCCCGAAGTCGAGACCGTGCGCCGCGGGCTTGCCGCCGTTTTCGAAGGCGGCGTTTTCCAGAAAGTCGAGCTGGCGCGCGGCGATCTGCGCTTTCCGTTTCCGAAGAATTTTGCGGCGCGCCTCAAAGGGAAGCGTGTCGAGGCGCTGGAGCGGCGCGGCAAGTATCTGCTCGCCCGGCTCGACGATGGCGCGACGCTGCTCATGCATCTCGGCATGAGCGGCTCCTTTCGCATCGATCACGGCAAGCCCATCGGCGAGCCTTACATCCCGCGCGGGCGCGATCCGGCCCATGATCACGTGGTCTTTCATTTCGCAAGCGGCGCCCGCGTCACCTACAACGATCCGCGCCGCTTCGGCTACATGATGCTGCTCCCGCCAAAGGAGCGCGAGGCCCATCCGCTGCTGAAAAACCTCGGGCTCGAGCCCTTGAGCGACGAGATGAACGCCGCGTCGCTCGCCAAGGCGCTCGAAGGTAGAGCCGCGCCGCTCAAGGCCGCGCTCAGCGATCAGAAGACGATTGCGGGGCTTGGCAACATCTATGTCTGCGAGGCGCTGCACCGCGCCGCCCTCTCGCCACTGCGGCCCGCGGGAAGTCTCGTCTCGCGCTCAGGCCGCGCGACGGCGGCGCTCACGCGGCTCACACGCGCGATCAAGGAGGTGCTTTTGGAGGCGATCGAGGCGGGCGGCTCGTCGCTGCGCGATCATCGCCAGACGGACGGCGCGCTCGGCTATTTCCAGCACAGCTTCCGCGTCTACGACCGCGAGGGCGCGCGCCTGCCCGAGGAAAGGGTGCTCGGGCACGATCACGCGCACCGTGCAGGCCGGCCGCTCCACCTTTTACTGTCCCGTTTGCCAGAAATGACAAATGTGTCGAGTCATGGCTGGGCTTGTCCCGGCCATGAATGTTTTCTTCAAAGCTCGTCGATGCCCGCGACACATCGCGGGCATGACGGCTCGGTCTTTGCTCTGACTTCTACGCCGCGTCCTGCATCGCCGAGAGCTTCCAGGCGTCGGGCGGCGCGCCGGCCGGACGGCGGAAGGTCCAGACCTGCGTCACCTGCGTCGGCGTCGCGGGGTCGCCGGAAACGACTCGGCCCGTCGCGCGGTCCTCTGTCACATCGACCAGCGCGTAACGCATTGCGACAGTCGCATATTCGTCGCCGCCTTCGCGCCAAGCCTCCGACAGGTCGCCCTGCAGCAGCTTCACGCCAGAGATCTTGTTGATAACCCCTTGGCGCCGGTGCTGGTTGAGCTCCTCGTTGAGGTAGCCGACGATTTCGGGCGTCGCGAATCGCGAGAGCGTGTCCAGATCCTCGCGGCTATAGGCGTCCTGTGTCGCCCCGAGTAGGCGCTCGAAAGCCGGGAAATCGGTGGCTGCGAGCTGAAGCGGCTCCGCGCGCGGCCGTGACGCTGCGCCGCCGCCGGCGAATCCCGCAGCGCCGAAGCCCGCGCGCGGGTCGAAGCCAAACATGCTCGCGCCGGGCCGCGCGCCGAGACCCGCCGTCGCCGCCTGTCGCCCCTGCCACCATTGGAAAGCAAGCCGCGCCAGGAAGGCGAGAACCGCGATCTGGAACAGAAGGCCGAGGATCGAGGCGAAGCCGCCCATCCCGCCGAAGAGGCCGTGTCCCGACAGCAGACCGAAGAGCCCGGCGCCGAGCAGGCCGCCGGCGAGCCCGCCCATGAACGAGCGTCCGAAGCCTCCGCTCTGCGCGAAGCCCGGCCGCGGCTGCGCCCCAAAATTCTGCTGTGGGGCGGAGGGCGTGGCGCTGCGCTCGATCGGCGCGGCCTGGCGCGGCGCCGTGTTCGTCGCTGGCGGGGGAGAGAACGTCCGGGAGCCGCGGCTGCCCATGCCGCCCCCGAAGCTTCCACCCATTTTTGCTTCGACGAGCGAGGGCGCGAAGGCGAGCAGGGCCGCCAAGGCGGCGATGGGGATGAAATGCAGAAGATTTTGGCGCGAGGTCATGATCCTGACTTCCGGTTGAGCGGGCGGGGCCCGCGCTGCCGCCTATATAGGGAGCCTTTGACAACCTCGCAAAGGCTCGGCCGCGCGAGGGCGCGGCTTGGACACGTTCCCCGCTTGGGCTTAAATCCCCGCATGCGCCAATATCTCGACCTCCTCGATCTGATCCTGCGCGAAGGCCGCCGCAAGGAGGACCGCACCGGAACCGGCACGCTCTCGATCTTCGGCCATCAGATGCGCTTTAACTTGCGCGAGGGTTTCCCGCTCGTGACGACCAAGAAGCTGCATCTGAAGTCGATCGTCCACGAACTGCTGTGGTTTCTCTCTGGCGACACGAATATCGCCTATCTGCGCGAGAACGGCGTCACGATCTGGGACGAATGGGCCGACGAAACGGGCGATCTCGGGCCGGTCTATGGCCGGCAGTGGCGCGCCTGGGAGGCGCCCGACGGGCGCGTCATCGACCAGATCGGCGAGGTCGTCGCCGAGATCAAACGCAATCCCTTTTCGCGCCGGCTCATCGTCACCGCTTGGAACCCGGCCGACATCGAAAGAATGGCGCTCGCGCCCTGCCATTGTCTTATTCAGTTCCACGTCGAAGAGATCGACGGGAAGAAGCATCTCTCCTGCCAGCTCTATCAGCGCTCGGCCGACGTATTCTTGGGCGTGCCCTTCAACATTGCGAGCTATGCGCTTCTTACGCATCTCGTCGCGCGCGAGACCGGCTGTGAGGCGAAGGACTTCGTGCACAGCTTCGGGGACGTTCACCTCTATCTCAACCACATCGAGCAGGCGACGCTGCAACTCACGCGCAGGCCGCGCTCCCTGCCCCGCCTGCGGCTTGCAGGCGGCTCGCTCTTTACGACGCGCTACGAGGATGTCGAGATTTCAGACTACGATCCCTGGCCGGCCATCGCCGCGCCGGTCGCGGTATAGAGCGCGGTTAGCGCTGCGCTTAGGAGGCTTGCGCATCCGCGGCGCCGTCGCGGCTCCGCTGAGATTTAGGCGACGATGCCTGCCGCCGATCTCGGGCGAGGTGACGAAGGCGCGTGACGTCATCCGCCGATGGCCTGAACCCCGGCGACCAGGCGCCCAATGCCCTCACGGGCCGTCGCCGGCTCCAGGGCGCCATAGGCGATCCGCAACGAACACCCCTGCGTAAGGCCAAAGGCGTCGCCCGGGATCGCTGCGACGCCGTGTTCGCGGATTAGGCGCTTGGCATAATCCAGCGGCTTCAGTCGCGACCGAAGGCGCAGGAGAAAGTAAAGGGCGCCGGAGGCCGGCGGGATCTCGGCGAGACCGGCGCGCTCCAACTCGCTCAACTCCCGCCTCACCATTGAGCGGGTCTGCGCCAACGCCTGCACCTTCTCCCGCACGAAGGGACGGCCCTCGCGCATCGCCCCCAGAGCGGCATATTGCGCAATGACCGGCGGGCAAATGATCAGCGTGTCCTGCACCTTCTGGAGGGCGGATTCGAGTCCGGCCGGGAATACCATCCAGCCGATGCGCCAACTCGCGAAACCATAGGCCTTCGACATCGAAAAAAGCGAAATCGTGTGAGCGGATGCGCCTGGAATGGACGCTGGGGAGAAGTGGCGCGCGCTATCATATGTGAAATACTCGTAAGCCTCGTCGTTGATGTGATACAGGCCATGCTTCGCGCAAAGCGCATTTACGGCGCGCAACGCGGATTCTGGATACACGGCGCCGGATGGATTATTCGGCGAGACGGTGAGGATTGCGCGGGTGCGCGGCGTGATCGCGGCGCGCAACGCTTCGAGATCGAGCTGAAAGTTGGCGTCCGTCGGCGCGCTTATGGGCCGGGCGTTCGCCATTGTGACGGCCATCTCGTGGTTGAAATAATAAGGCGCGGGCATGATCACTTCGTCGCCCGGATCGAGAATCGCGAGCGCGACGTTGAAAAACGCCTGATTGCCGCCGGCCGTCACCATAAGGCGGGCGCCATGCTCGACGCCGACGCGCACGTTGTTTTCTTCCTCGAGCTTGAATGCGATGCGTTCCAGCAGTTCCGGCGTTCCGGAGGCGCCCTGGTATTTGTGATTGGCGGGCTCGGCGAGGAAGCGCTCGATTTCCGCTATCGCGGCCAAGGGCGGGCCATAATTCACGACGCCCTGACCGAGCGAAATGGCGCCGGGATGCGCTCGCATCAATTCGGCGATCACCGGAATGACGGGCGTTTGGACGGCTTGCAGTCGGCGGGAGTGCGGCATGGGCTGCCTGATCGTGAAAGTTGGAGGCCTCGATAGCTCCCGCCCCTCCCCGAAATCTCGCGGGGTGCGGGCGCGATGGGCGCTCATACAAGATTGGTTTATGCGAGCGCGACGACGTTGAACGCCAATCGTCCGCCCGGTCTACGCCGGAAAAAGCCTCTCCGCGAGAGGAGGCAGCCTCTCGATCAGGCCGCCCAGCGCCCCGGAGGTCAAGAGCAGGACGACGTCGTCCGCTTTGAGCCTCTCGCCGATAACCGGCGTCGGGTCGACATGCGGCAAGGCGACCGCGTCGATGCCGCCGGCCGCGATCCTCGCCGTAATCTCGGCTTGCGTCACTTGCGCATGCGTCGTGGCGCCCTGCGTCGCCGGCTCGTAGACGAAGACCGTCTCGGCGCCCTTGAAGGCGTCGTCGTACCAGGCTCAGAGCCTCGCGATTGCGCCAGCTGAAGGCGTGCGGCTCGAACGCCACGACGAGGCGGCGCTTCGGGAAAATGCAGCTTCACGGCGGCGATGGCGCTGCGCGCTTTCTCGTAAGACGAGCCGAAGCCTTCGAAAATCGGGATCGCGGTCTTTTCCGATTTTAGGTCGAGGCGGCGACGCACGCCCTTGAAGGAGGCGACGCCTCGCCCGAAGGCCTTCGGGTCCAGGAGTTTCTGCGAAAGAACGAAGGCGCCGACGCCAACGATGTTTTGCACGCTGTGCTCGCCAAGCTGCGAGGTCGCGAGACTCATGACTTTTGCGCCTCGATACATCAAATCGAAATGCGTCGTGGCGCCCCAAGCGACGTTGGCGGCGGTATAATCCCCCTTCTCCAGACCATAGGTGATGACGGGACGATGCAGGCGAGCCAGAAACGGCGCGCTGAGCGGCCCTTCCGTGCACGCGATCATATGCTCGGGGATATCCGCCAGTTGCGCGAAAGGCCGCAGATACTCCTCGATGGTGGGATAGACGTTCACATGGTCGTGCGCGAGCGGCGCGAGCAGCAGATATTTCGGCCTGTAATGCAAGAATTTCGCGCGCGGATCCGTGTTGGAGGACGGATATTCGTCGCCCTCCAGCACGAAGAGTTTTCCCGCGCCGAGCCGCGAGCTGGTCGGAGGCGTGAGCGGGATCGCGCCGATGAAAAACGACGGGTCGACGCCGCCCTCCACGAGCACATGCGAAAGAAGCGCGGCGCAGGTCGATTTGCCGTAGCTGCCCGCCACGACGACCGTCTCCCGCCCTTCCGCAAGAAGGGTCAACACTTCCGGGAAAGACAGAATGGTTTTACCGCTGTCATAGGCCGCGCGCACTTCGGCGTTGGTCGCCGACACGAGCTTCGCATTCTTGCCGATGACGATGATGTCGGCCTGGGGCGGGATATTGGCGGGGCTGTAGCCGACGACATAGGGCAAGCCCTCCGCCGCCAGAAAATCGGAGATCGGCGGGTAAACGCCCTCGTCGGAGCCGGTGACGCTGACGCCGCGATCGCGGAGGAGCTTGGCCACCGCGCTCATGCCGGCGCCGGCAATGCCGATGAAATGTACGTTTTGAGCGAGCATCTAAACCTTGGAGTGGGTCCTGCGAATCATCGCCGGACGATTCCGCAGCTTGGCGGCATTTACAAGGCGGGACCCGAGCGGCCGGAGGCGTCGCTCTGCTCGAGCAGCGGAAATGGCGAACCGCTTTTTCCTCGGGCGCTCTCGCAAAGCCTTCTGAATTTCTCCACCTCTTCTTGCGGCAGATGCTCAATGCCGATGAGGTCGTTGCGGGCGGCGCTGGCCAGGATCAGCTCGTTGAGCTTCGCCTGGATCGCGGCCGAATTGCGGTTCTGTGTGCTCGTGGTCGCGAAATTGTCCGCAAACTTGCCAAAGGAGGGCGGCTTCGTCATTGGCGATGTTATAGAGTTCTTTTCCCGCCAATCGAGATTCTCGGCGTTGGTCGCCGCCGATCTTGGCCTAGTCCGGCCCCGATTGACTCCCCTGAAGCTGAGCCTAAAACCGCGCGACACAGTCAGGGAGAGCGCAGCGCATGACGCATACGGGACTTGAGAGCCTCATTACCGCCGCCTTCGAGGACCGGGCGAACATCACGCCGGCGACCCAGGGCGACATCCGCCATGCGGTCGAGGGCGCTCTGCGGCTTCTGGATTGCGGCAAGCTGCGCGTCGCCGAGAAGATCGAGGGCGAGGAGGGTCCCGCCTCCTGGCGCGTGCATCAATGGCTGAAGAAAGCCGTGTTGCTCTCGTTCCGTTTGAACGACATGAGCGTGATCGCCGGCGGCCCCGGCGGCGCGACCTGGTGGGACAAGGTCCCGTCGAAATTCACGGGCTGGGGCGCCAAGGAACATGCGGGCGCTGGCTTCCGCTCCGTTCCCGGCGCGATCGTGCGTCATTCCGCCTATGTGGCTCCCGGCGCGATCCTGATGCCGTCCTTCGTCAATCTCGGCGCCTATGTGGATGCAGGAACGATGGTCGACACCTGGGTCACGGTCGGCTCCTGCGCGCAGATCGGCAAGAATGTGCATCTCTCGGGCGGCGTCGGGATCGGCGGCGTGCTTGAGCCCTTGCAGGCCAACCCGACGATCATCGAGGACGACTGCTTCATCGGCGCGCGCTCCGAGGTCGTCGAGGGCGTTGTGATCGGCAAGGGCTCGGTGCTGTCGATGGGCGTCTTCATCGGCGCTTCCACCAAGGTGATCGACCGCGCGACGGGGAAGACGCACGTCGGCTATGTGCCGCCCTATTCGGTCGTCGTTTCAGGCAGCCTTCCCGGCAAGCCCCTGCCCGACGGCGCGCCCGGACCTTCGCTCTATTGCGCGGTCATCGTGAAGACCGTCGACGCGCAGACCCGCGCCAAGACCGGCATCAACGAGCTCTTGAGGTATTGATGGACGCGAAGCGCTTCCACTTCCTGTTCCAGCAGGAGAAGGGCGAGATCGACCGCGCCGCATGGGCGAAATATGCGGCCTATATGGCGGGGCTTATCCTCGTTTTGACCCTGCCCTGGCTGTGGGCGCGCCACCATATCGTCCACGATCTCGCGGTGGAGCCGCTTTTCGCGCCTAAAATCTTCCTCGCCTACTTTTACGCGGTGGTCTACGGCTTCGCGCTGATGCTGATCGGCGCGAGCTATATGAATCTCACGGCCAAGCGTTTTCGCGCGCTTCGCTGGCCGAGCCCTCTGGGCTTCGCGAGCCTCCTGCCGCTCATCGCTTACCTGACCGCCGCGCTGCGCCTCGCGCCGATCCTGAGCTCGTTTCTGGCCGATTACGCCCCGACCTGGGCGATCTGGGGCGCGGAGGCGGTGTTTATGGTCGTCGCCGGCTGGACGGCGTGGGCGCTCGGGGTGAAGAAAGCGGCAGGGGAAGGCTGAGATCCGCCGACCGCCAATTTTACTGCGCTTCCGACCGAAAGCCGTTAAGAAAGCAGGATCCCTCGCAACGACCCTCATCGGCTGAATGTCTTTCTCTCCCTCCGTCGCCCTCGCCCGCGATCTGATCCGCTGTCCCTCGGTGACGCCCGCCGACGCCGGCGCGCTCGACGTGCTGCAGCACTTCCTGTGCGCAGCCGGCTTCTCTTGCGTGCGAAAAATCTTCACGGAGCCGGGCACGCCGGACGTTGACAATCTCTTCGCAAAGATCGGCGACGGCGCGCCGCATCTCGTTTTCGCTGGCCATACCGACGTCGTGCCGCCCGGAGACCTTTCGCGCTGGCGCCACGATCCTTTCGCCGGCGAAATTGAATCGCATTGCCTCTGGGGCCGCGGCGCCTCGGACATGAAGGGCGCGGTCGCCGCCTTCGCCGTGGCTGCGCGCGACTTCGTCGCTGAAGGCAGAACCCCGAAAGGCGCGATCTCTTTTCTCATCACCGGCGACGAGGAGGGCGTGTCGATCAACGGCACCGCGAAGCTCCTGGAGTGGGCCCGCGACCAAGGCGAGCGCTTCGATCACTGCGTCGTCGGCGAGCCGAGCAATGTTGCGGCGCTCGGCGACATGATCAAGATCGGACGGCGCGGCTCGCTCAGCGGACACGTCACGATCGAAGGCGTGCAGGGCCATGTCGCCTATCCCGAACGCGCCGATAATCCCGTGCCGCAAATGGCGCGACTCGTCGCGGCGCTGTCGGCGCATCGCTTTGATGAGGGCTCGGCGCATTTTGGCGCCTCGAACCTCGAATTCACCTCGGTGGACGTCGGCAATCCGGCGGTGAATGTGATCCCAGCGCGGGCGACGGCGGCCTTCAACATCCGCTTCAACGATTTGTGGACGCCCGAGGGCCTCGCGGAAGAAATCCGAGCGGTGGCGGCGGGGGCCGTAGGCGAGGCGGCGAAGATCGCCTTCACCCCCTGCAACGCGCGCGCCTTCCTCACCAAGCCCGGCGCCTTCGTCGCGCTCCTCGCTCGCGCCGTCGAGGAGGAGACCGGTCGCAAGCCGGAGTTCTCGACCACGGGCGGCACGTCGGACGCGCGCTTCATCGTGCGCGATTGCGAGGTCGTCGAATTCGGCCTCCTCAACGAAACCATCCACAAGATCGACGAGAACGCGGCGCTCGACGACATCGATCGGCTCACGAAAATCTATCGCCGCCTTCTCGAACTCTATTTCGAACGCCCATGACGTCTCACTCGCCGACGCCAAAGATAAAGGTCGAGATCGCGGACCACGTCGCGCGCGTCTCGATCGAGAATGCGCCGAAACGCAACGCCTTCGACTATGAGATGTGGCGCGCGCTTCCCGAAATCGTGCGCGCACTCGATGCAACGAACGACGTGCGCGTCATCGTGCTCGGCGCGGGACCGGGACTCTCCTTCTGCTCGGGCGCCGACATTTCCGAATTCTCGAGCTTGCGCGCGACGGCGGAGGGCGGCCGCGCTTATGAAGACGCCAATCTCGCCGCCTTCGACGCGCTGGCGCAGGCGTCGAAGCCCACCATCGCCGCGATCGGCGGCTTCTGCATGGGCGGCGGCGTGGGGCTTGCAGCGGCGTGCGACCTGCGCATCGCCCGCGACGACGCGGTCTTCGCCATACCGGCAGGACGGCTCGGCGTCGGCTATCCGCCGAAGGCCATGGCCTATGTGACGACGGCGCTGGGCGCGCAGACCACGATGGAGCTTTTCTTCACGGCGCGCCGTCTCAGCGCAAAAGAGGCTTTCGAGCGCGGCTTCGTCGCGCAGCTTCTCCCGGCTGAGGGTTTCGACGCGACGGTCGCAGCGCTCGCCTCAGCGATCGCCGCCAACGCGCCCTTGAGCCTGCGTGCCGCCAAGGCCGCGATCCGCGCCGCGCTTGCGGCGCCCGGCGCGCCGACGAGCGGCGACTGCGCGCGGCTCGCCGCCGCCTGTTTCGACAGCGACGACTTCGAGGAGGGACGTGCGGCCTTTCTGGAAAAGCGCGAGCCGAAATTCTCGGGGCGATGAGGGAGACGCATGGACGACGCGTTCTGTGAAGGCGCGCTAAAGCTACCGAACCGGACGGAGGAGTTAGCCATCGGCTAGAGCCCGCAACTGGCGAATAGCCTCTTGGGCCTCCGCCTCTTTAAGGCTCCCAAACCCCAGGCGCAAACCCCTCCCCTCGCAGGGCGGCGTCGCAAAGCAACGAGAGGGAAGAAATTTGACGCCGTGCGAGGCGGCATTTTCCTCGATCTTGTCCAGCACGGCCGAATCGCGAAATTGCACCCAGAACGCCAACCCCCCGTCGGGCTCCTCGAACGCGATCGCATCGCCGAAAGAGGTTCGGAGCGAAGCCGCAAATGAGTCGCGGCGCCTGCGATATATCTGAAGAGCCTTACGGGCGTGGCGCCTCAATTCCCCCGACTTGATCAGATCCGCCACGGCAAGCTCCGTTAGCGTGTTGCCCTGTCTGTCGACGACAGCCGACTCGTTGGCGATGGACCTGGCGACTTCTTTTGGCGCCGCCGCATATCCAACGCGAAGGGCCGGCAGGAGCAGTTTGGAGGTCGACCCGATGTAAATCGTTCGATGCGGCGCATAGCTCGCCATCGGAAGCAGCGGTTGACTCTCGTAATGGAATTCGTGGTCGTAGTCGTCTTCCAAGATGGCAAAGCCGAACCGGCCCGCCAGATCGAGCAGTCGCGATCGGCGATCCGCCTTGAGTGAGACGGTCGTTGGAAACTGGTGATGCGGAGTGACGTAAACGGCGCGCACCCGACGCCGCAAACACCACTCCTCCACCTCCTCGACATCGATTCCATCTTTATCGATTCTCACGCCGATCACCTCGGCGCCGGCTGCAGCAAATGCGTCGCGGGCCGGCGCATAACTCAAACCCTCGACCAGCACGGCGTCTCCAGGCGCCAGTAAAATTCGGCTTGCGAGAAAGATCGCCATTTGGCTGCCGCGCGTGATGCAAATGTTGTCAGGGGTCGTGACGATCCCGCGATGCGTCGTCAGCATCTCCGCGATCAGTTGTCGCAACTCCTTGGAGCCCATTGGATCGCCGTAGGTCATGCCGCCGATGCGCGCCGCGCGTTGGAACGCCGTGCGATAGGCGCTCGCCAAGACGCTCGTTTGAAGCAGGCGATGATCGGGGACGCCGTCGTCGAATGTAACGAAGGAGCCCTCTTGATACACGATCTGGGGCTCTGGAGCGGCGCGAAAGGAAAAATCGGGCGAGCGGGACAGGTCTGCGCCAGCGCCGGGCGCCGTCACGGAAACCGGCTCAGGAAGACGATTGGAAACGAAGGTGCCTCGCGTGCCGCTCGTTTCGAGCCATCCTTGTGCAGCCAGGTCGTCATAAGCAAGCACGACCGTCTTCCGATTTACGCCAAGCGCATCAGCCATGGCGCGCGTGCTCGGCAGGATGGTCCCCGGAAGGAGACGACCGCGCCTGATGTCCTGGATGAGCGCGTGAACGACCTGCAGGTAGAGGGGCGTCTGGCTCCGCGGAGCGACTCCCTCACTCAGGCTGAAGCGCCAAGGTCGCAGCATTGGACCCATCCATTTTTCGATATTGGCGGTTTCACGCCGCCCGCACGACGATACCATTGGCGCGCTGAAATATGCCAATAAAAAACTAGGAGAGGAAAGATGATCCAACACGACAGCCGCTCTATCTACAAAGCGCTCCTCGGGTTAGCTGGAGGGCTCGTTTTCTTCCTCGTGATAATGCATCAGGCATCGCAGTATTTCCGATAGACGATGCTTAGCCTTCCAGTATAGGCAGAGGTTCCCAAACCCTCTTCGCGACGCTGGCGGACCGCCGGCCTCCCGATGCCCCCGGGTTGGCGTCATGGCGCGAATGACGGCGGCGGCGCTCACATGCTGAGGATCGCCGCCGTTGAGCCTGCGCAACAACAACTTGCCGAACTTTCTGCGGAGCGGGGAGGACCGACTTGATCGGCAGGGGCTTAACGGCCATGTTCCTGGTCGAAAGTTCCAGGAGGTCCCATGCCGCTTTACGCCTACGCCTGCGCCGACTGCGCGCATCAGTTCGAGACGCTGGTCCGCTCCGACGAGACGCCCGCCTGCCCCGCCTGCGGCAGCGAGAAGCTCGAGCGGCAATTGTCGCTGATCGCCAAGCCGGCTCCCGGTGGAGACATGGGCGAAAGCGCCCCCGCCTGCGCGGCGATGAGCGGCGGGACGCCCTGCGGCGCGTGCCCGGCCTTCACCGACGCGGCGTGACGGGTGCCGGCTGCGCCTACTTCTCCCGTTCGAGCGTCACCAGGGCGTCGCCGGCGGCGCCGAGGAAGACGAGCGTCGACCCCTCCAGCCGATAGGCGCGCACGGACTGTAGTGCGGAAAGATATTGGCGCTCGACCGCGTCTAGGGGCGGCGGGCAGGCCATGCGCGTCGCCGCCATCGGCCCGAAGCTCAGTTGGCTCTCCGAGACGGCGCGGCCTGCCCGCGATGCGGTTGCAACCGATCGTCGAGGCGAAACGGTCGCCTGAGAATTCGGCGTGAGCCCGGGAAACGTCGAGCGTCTCCGCGCCGCTGACGGAGACGATCCGCCACTTGCCGCCGAGCGTCTCAGGCGCGGCGAGCGCCGGCGCAGACAGCAACACGACAATCGACACGGCTGACAGAAACGATCGCATCACGACCCATTCTAGGGCGAGCCCGCCCCGCCCAAGCGCAGCCGAGGCTGTGGCTTTCGCTTCTCGTCCAGACGCACTTAACCCTCGCTCGCACCGAGCGCGCAGAGCAAAACGCCCGGGGGCGTTGGAGCGGGTGAAGGGAATCGAACCCTCGTATTCAGCTTGGGAAGCTGCTGCTCTGCCATTGAGCTACACCCGCGCAAGTGCTGAGATAGCAGAGTTTCCGCCGGAGGGCCAAGCGCATTCCGCAAGGCCCGCTGGGAGCGAAGCCCCATTTGCCGCCCCCTCCCCTTTGCGCTAGGAACGCCGCGCCCGCCGCTTTCGCAGGATTCCCCAATGTTCCCGAAGCCCGTCGCCGAACTGAAGCCCAACACTTTCGCCTATGAGATGACGCCGCTCGTCAAAGCCACCGGCTTTCGCGAATATGACGCGCGCTGGCTCTTCGAGAAGGAGCTGAACCTCATGGGCGTGCAGGCGCTGGGGCTCGGGCTCGGGACGCTGCTGCACGAGATGGGCGCACCCTTGGAGCTTGCCACCGGCCACGACTATCGCGCCTATTCGGCGTCGATCAAGCTCGCGCTGGTCACCGGCCTGATGGCGGCGGGCGTCAAGGTTCAGGACATCGGCCTCGCGCTTTCGCCCATGGCCTATTTCGCGCAATTCGAGCTCGATTGCGCCGCCGTCGCGATGGTCACGGCCTCGCACAACGACAATGGCTGGACTGGCGTCAAAATGGGCGCGCAGCGTCCCGTGACGTTCGGCCCCGTCGAGATGGGCCGCCTGAAGGAGATCGTGCTCTCCGGCAAGTACCGCGAGGCGACCGGAGGCTCCTACCACTACGTCGAAAATTTCGGGCAGCGCTATCTCGACGATCTCGCCAAGAACGTGAAGCTTTCGAGAAAGCTGAAGGTCGTCGCCGCTTGCGGCAATGGCACGGCCGGCGCGTTCGCGCCGCAGCTTTTGCAGCGGGTCGGCTGCGAGGTCGTGCCGCTCGACGTCGAGCTCGACTACACCTTCCCGCACTACAATCCCAACCCCGAAGACCTGCACATGCTGCATGCAATGGCCGACAAGGTGCGCGAGTCGGACGCCGACGTGGGGCTCGGGTTTGATGGCGATGGCGACCGCTGCGGCGTCGTCGACAACAAGGGCGAGGAGATTTTCGCCGACAAGATCGGCGTCATGCTGGCGCGCGATCTCTCGCGCGTCTACCCCAATGCGCGCTTCGTCGTCGACGTGAAGTCGACGGGGCTCTTTGCGACCGATCCGGAGCTCATCGGACGCGGCGTCAAGACCGACTATTGGAAGACCGGCCACTCCTACATCAAGCGCCGCGTCAACGAGCTCGGCGCGCTCGCGGGCTTCGAGAAATCGGGGCATTTCTTCTTCAATGCGCCGATCGGCCGCGGCTATGACGATGGCCTGCTCACCGCGCTGCATGTGCTCGAGATGCTCGACCGCAATCCGACGAAGAGCATGTCCGATCTCTACGCCGCGTTGCCGAAGACCTGGGGCTCGCCGACGATGGCGCCGCATTGCGCCGACGAGATCAAATACACGGTCGTCGATCGCGTCACCGAGCGCTTCAAGAAGATGCAGGCGGACGGCGTTCCGTTTCTGGGCGGGCCGATCCGCGACCTCGTGACCGTCAATGGCGTGCGCGTGACGGTGGGCGACGGCACCTGGGGGCTCGTGCGCGCCTCGTCGAACAAGCCCGAGCTCGTCGTCGTCGTCGAGAGCCCGGCGTCCGAGGCGCGTATGCGCGACATGTTCCACGCCGTGGACAAGGTGCTGCGCGAGAACCGGGAAGTCGGGGAATATAACCAGACGATTTGAGGGGACGGGCAGCCGGCTCCTCAAGGATGAGGGAAAGGTGTTGAACATGTCGAACACCCTCCTCGGCCGTCTGCGGGATTGGCGCGACCGCAAGCTCGCCGATCCGAAATTTCGCGCAAAGCTCCTCGCCAATCCCCTGACGCGCGGCTACGCGAGGCGACGGGCGCGGGGGATGATGGATCTCTGCGCGGGGTTCGCCTATTCGCAGACGCTTCTCGCCTGCGTGCGGCTGAAGCTCTTCGATCACCTTCGCGGCGGCCCGCAGAGCGTCGCGGAAATCGCGCCGAAGCTCGGGCTCGAACCCAAGGCCGCGCGGCGTCTCTTGGAGGCGGCGACCTCACTCAAGCTCGCCGCGCGGCGGGACGCGAACCGCTACGGGCTTGGCGATCTCGGCGCAGCGCTGATCGGCACGCCCGAGGCGCTGGCGCTGATCGAGCATCAGCCGATTTTTTACGCCGACCTCGCCGATCCCGTCGCGCTGCTTAAAGGCGAGACGGAAACGCAACTCTCGCGTTACTGGCCCTACTCCGCGGGCTCGGCGCCGCAGGCGCTGAACGCCGAAGCCGTCGCGCCTTATAGCGCGCTGATGGCGGCCTCGAACGGCCTGTGGAGCGAGACGGCGCTCGCCGCCTACGACATCGGCCAGCATCGCCGGCTGCTTGACGTGGGCGGCGGCGAGGGCGTGTTTCTCTCGGCCGCGGCGGCCCGCGCGCCGGGGCTGGAACTGATGCTCTTCGATCTTCCCGCCGTCGCGGAACGCGCCCGGGCGCGGCTGACCGCCTGCGGGCCTCGCCGGCCGCACGCAAATCTTTCGCCGGCGATTTCCTGAAAGACCCGCTACCGCAAGGCGCCGACGCGATCTCGCTCGTGCGCATCGTGCACGATCACGACGACGCGTCAGCTCTGGCGCTGCTGCGTAACGTGCGCCGCGCCCTGCCCGCGGAGGGGACCCTGCTGATTGTGGAAGCGATTTCCGACGCCAAGGGGGCGGAGGCGCTGTGCGCCTATTACGCCTTCTACACGCTGGCGATGGGACGCGGCGAGCCGAGGCGTTTTGCCCAGATCGCCGCGCTGCTGAAAGAAGCGAGATTTGCGAGCGTCAGGCTCGTCGAGACGCCGCTCCCGACGGCGACGAGCCTCATCGTCGCCAAGGCCGGCTGAGCGCCCGGGACGCCCTATCCATCGGCGCCGCTCCCGTATAAGAATGCGCCCCCGAAGAGGCCGAAGCGCTGGCCGAAATAATGCCCATTTTTCCGCAAGGAGCCCCGCGTTGACGAAGACCGAAGCCGCCCCCCTCAAGGACCTGTATGAGATGGGCGAAATCCCGCCGCTCGGGCATGTGCCGAAGAACATGTACGCCTGGGTGATCCGCAAGGAGCGGCACGGGCCGCCGGAAGACGCGATGAAGCTCGAGGTCGTGCCGACCTGGGAGCTCGACAGCCACGACGTGCTCGTGCTGGTGATGGCGGCGGGCGTCAATTACAACGGCGTCTGGGCTGCGCTCGGCCAGCCCGTGTCGACGCTCGACGTCCATAAGCTGCCGTACCACATCGCCGGCTCCGACGCTTCCGGGATCATCTGGGCTGTGGGTTCCAAGGTCAAGCGCTGGAAGGTCGGCGACGAGGTCGTCATCCACTGCAATCAGGACGACGGCGACGACGAGGAGTGCAACGGCGGCGACCCGATGTTCTCCGCTTCGCAGCGCATCTGGGGCTATGAGACGCCGGACGGGTCCTTCGCGCAATTCTGCCGCGTGCAGGACCGTCAGCTCATGGAGCGGCCCAAGCACCTCACCTGGGAGGAGTCGGCCTGCTACACGCTGACGCTCGCCACAGCCTACCGCATGCTCTTCGGCCATGAGCCGCATCGGCTGAAGCCTTCCGACAATGTGCTGATCTGGGGCGCCTCGGGCGGGCTCGGCGTCTTCGGCGTGCAGCTCTGCGCGGCGGCCGGCGCGAACGCGATCGGCGTGATCTCCGACGAGTCGAAGCGCGATTATGTGCTGTCGCTCGGCGCCAAGGGCGTCATCAACCGCAAGGAATTTAAGTGCTGGGGCCAGCTCCCCAAGGTCAACACGCCCGAGTTCAACGAGTGGACCAAGAACGCGCGCGCCTTCGGCAAGGCGATCTGGGACGTCACCGGCAAGAAGGACGTCGACATCGTCTTCGAGCACCCGGGCGAGCAGACTTTTCCGGTGTCCTGCCTCGTCGTGAAGCGCGGCGGCATGGTGGTCTTCTGCGCCGGCACGACGGGCTTCAACCTGACCTTCGACGCGCGCTACGTCTGGATGCGGCAAAAGCGCATCCAAGGCTCCCATTTCGCGCATCTCAAGCAGGCGGCGGCGGCGAACCGTTTCGTGATCGACCGGAGGGTCGACCCGTGCATGTCGGAGGTCTTCCCCTGGGAGAAGATCCCTTATGCGCACACCAAGATGTGGAAGAACGAGCACGCGCCCGGCAACATGGCCGTGCTCGTCAACGCGCCCACGACGGGCCTGCGCACGATCGAGGATGTGATCGAGGCGGGCAAGCAGAACTGAGTGAGGGGAAGCCCCCACCCCACCCCCGCTTCGCGGGAGAGGGAGCAGGTTGGGCGCTCCACTCATGTCTCGTGTAACGTCGGCCGCGTCCCTCTCCCGCGAAAGCGGGCGAGGGTAAGGGAGCGGGCGCGATCCGCTATCCCCCGAAGGACGAGTCGAGCAGCTTCTCGTCGATGGCGCCGGCGCGGAAGGTTTCGCCAGTCTCCACCGCTGTCACCAGCGCCTCCGCGGGCGAGAACAGGCTCGGGTCGATCTTATAGAAATCGCCCTTATAGGCCTTGAACACCTCCGCGAAGGGCCGGCCATAGTCGCGCGAGTTGCTGCTTGGCAGGTTCTTGGCGAGCTCGCGCGCCGCGTCCGACGGTCCTTTCACGAAAAGATGCGCGCGGCCCGCGTAGATGATCGCGTCATTGGTGCGGCCCATCGCCTGCACGAAGTCGGGATGTGGCGGCGAGAGAGGCGCGGTCGCGACGCCGTCGACGATGTGCTCGAGCGGGAATTTCAGCTCATGCGCCTTGTGCAGGGCGACTTCGAGCACGCGGCCGACGACTTGCACGGAACCCGCGAGGCTCTGCGTCGGCGCGTAGACGAAAGCGACGTTCGCCGCATCGACCTTCGCCGCCGTGGCGACCTTGGCGACGATCGCCGCCGGCGGGGGCTTGTCGCCTTCGAGCACGATGGTCACCCGTTTCGCGGTGTCGTTGTAGGCGAGCTCCTCGAAGAGCTTCTCGACCCGGGCCAAGGCGCGTCCGGGCCCGGAGCCGAGCGCGAAGAACTTCTCATGCTGCAGGCTCCAGCCCGCATATTGGCTCGCGAGACAGGCGACGACGGGATCGTTCGACGTGACGGTTAGCCAAAACGGCCATTTCGAAGCGCCGGGCGCCGGAGCCAGCGCGACGCGACCCAGTCCGCCCATGCAGATTTCCGTGAGGAGCAGGCCGACCTCGATCCCCCCGGCGACCTTCGAGCCGGCGTCGATCAACAGCTCGCCGCTTTCGCCACGCGTGACCGAGACGCGGTAACGCCCGGGGTCGGCGGCGATCTTGTCAACGATATGGCCGGCGAGCAGATTGACGCTCGCGCTCACGCGATTGCTATAATCCAATGTTCCCGTCACGATAGTTTCCCTCGCCTCGACGCCCTCTCGTTTCGAAGGGCTTCGAGCGCGACTCTAATGGGGTTCGACGCCGGACGGAAGCAGCCCGAGTGACGGCGTTTGGTTTGTGCAGCGGCCGACTTGTGCCGATGCTCGCCCCGTTATAGTTTGGAAGTCGTGTGAGAAGCCAGTGGCTCGCAATAAAAACAAAGCCGCCTGAGTCGGCCCGAATGAGGAAAGGACAAGGAATGAAATCTTTTTCGATGTTGAGCGTGGCGACGGCCGTCGTCTTTGCGGCCCTGGCCGGATCGGCGCTGGCCGCCGGCGACGCCGCTTCCGGCGAGAAGGTTTTCGCGAAGTGCAAGGCCTGCCACCAGGTCGGCGAGACGGCGAAGAACGCCATCGCCCCGGAGCTCAATGGACTCGACGGCCGCAAGGCTGGCTCTATTGAGGGCTACCATTATTCCGACGCGATGAAAGATTCGGGCATCGCCTGGAACGAGGCGTCCTTCGAGGAGTTCATCAAGAATCCGAAGGCGAAGGTTCCCGGCACGAAAATGGTGTTCCAGGGCCTCTCCTCCGACAAGGACGCGGCTGATGTGTGGGCCTATCTCATCACCATCGGTCCCGACGGAAAGAAGAAGTAAGCCAGCGCTCGCACAACGGCGCTTCAAAAAATGGGAAGCGGCCCTCGGGGCCGCTTTTTTTGTGTCCTGCGCCAAAACGCCTTTGGAATCGATCAGCCTTTTGCGAGCGGGAGGCTCCGCCCAAAAGCCCGCGCGATCTAACTGCCGGAGCAGTCGCCGGTCTTCGTCAGGAAGGACTTGCCATTCTCGGTGTTGATGTATTTCTGCGTGACTTTGCCGCTCGCGCGATCGATCTTCCAATCCCAGGCGACACGCGTCGCGGCGAACATCTGGCGGAAGGAGATCACGTCCTTCTTCACCACGAGCGAGCGCTTCTCGAGCGACTGCGCGTCGACGATATTCTCCCGATCCGAACCGAGCCGCACGGCGCCGTCATCAATCTCCAGGATGACCTCCGTTTTCGGCATGCCTTCTTGACCCAGCGAGCAGGTCAGCGTGATGGGCGCGGCCCATGCCGTCGTCGAGACGAAAAGGAGCGGAAGAAACATCAGCATAACGCGACGCATCGGCAGTTCCTCAGGTCAAACCTAGTGGCGGCAGCATAGCCGAAAGCGCGGGACAGGAACTCCAATCGCAGGGCGTCGGTTCCGCAGGCGCGCAGGAGACGCGCGCCGGAGCCGACAATCGCGTCCCCACGCAAAAGACGTCGAGGAAGCTCAGCCTCCCCTTTGCGGCGACTTCTCGCCCGCCACTGGCTTCTCGCTCAGGCCGTTCTTGATCTTGTCGAGGATGCGCGGGAGATCCTCGGGCTCGGGATTGAGATCACGCGCGTGGTTCCACTGGAACTGCGCCTCGAGCTTGCGGCCGACGCGCCAATAGGCGTCGCCGAGGTGGTCGTTGATAACGGGATCCGCGGGTTTGAGATCGATGGCCTTCTCGAGTTCGCGCACCGAGTCCTCGTAGCGACCCAGCCGATAATAGCCCCAGCCGAGGCTGTCGACGATATAGCCGTCACGGGATTTCAGATCGACGGCGCGCCGCAGCATACGGAAGGCCTCGTCGAGATTGACGCCCTGATCGACCCAGGAATAGCCGAGATAATTGAGCACCGAGGCCTGGTCCGGGTAGAGCTCCAGCGCCTTCTTGAGATCGGCCTCCGCCGCCGGCCAATTCTTGCGCCGCTCGTTGGCGATGCCTCGGTAGTAGTAGAGGAGCCATTTCGCCTTTTCGGGCGTGGTGTCGATCGCCAAGGCGCGCGTGTAGGAATCGACCGCCTGGTCATAGACCTTGCGGGAGCGCTGCAGATTGGCGAGCGCCGTCAGCGCGTCGGCGTTCCTTGGAAAGGCGTCGACGACCGCCTGCAAGTGCTCGGCGGCCTCCTTGGTCTTGCCGATCTGCTCGAGCAGCAGCGAGGCCTGCACTTCGGCGTTGACGCGCAGGGGACTCAACTCCGGCACCGAGTCGTAGAGCTGGATCGCCGACTCCTCCTGCTTCATGCGCTCATAGATATCGGCGAGCGTGAAGACCGTTAGCTCGTTTCCGGGCGCGAGCGCCTGCGAGAGCCGCAGGTAGATGAGCGAGGGAAGCTCCTCGCCGGGGCGGCCGCCGCCGAGCGCGACGAGGCCATAGAGCACCTCGCCCGCGCCCTCCTCCGCAGAGCGCACGATCGGCTGCAGCTTCTTGCCGGAGTCGATCTCGGCGAGCGCCGTGAGGACCAACGGATGCCCCGGCACAGCCTCGTCGAAGGCCTTGTAAAGACGGCGGGCCCCTTCATTGTCGCCCTGCTTCGACAGGAAGCGTCCGTAGGCGTCGATCAATCGCAGCACTGTGCGGTCGGCGCTCATCACCGATTTGAAGCGTTTCTCGGCCTCGACCTTGTCGCCCAATAGATCCGCGATCAGCGCCGCATGATAGTCGCGCAGCGTCGCGAGCCCTTCGCCGCGCAATTGATCGAGCGTCTGCAAGGCGCGACGCTCCTGCTTCTCGCCGGCGTAGGTCCAGGCGTTGAGCAGCACGTTTTTCACGTCGATCGGCTGCTCGCCGCCATCCTTGGCGATGCCTTCGCGCGCCTTGGGCCATTTACGCTGGGTCATGGCCTCGACGGCGCTCGTCAGATTGGCCACCGGATTCTTGCGGTCCTGCGCCAACACGGTGTTCGCGAGACCGAAAGCCTCGGGAAAGTTGCCGTTGGCCAGCGCCGCGATCATCGCGCGTTCGGCGAGATCCTTGTTGCGCGGATCCACGCGCAAGGCCTCGCGAAAGAAGGTCGAGGCGGCGAGCGTGTCGCGCTCCTCATTGGCGACGATCGCCGACAGGACGTTGCCGGAGAGGCTCTCGCCGACCTCGAAGGGACGCGCGACGGAGAAATGCTCACGCGACTGCGCCGCAGCAGCGACTGCGCCGCATTGAAGAACCCCCAGCACGCAGAGGAGCTGGGCGCAGGCGCAGAGAACGCTGGACGAGCGCCGCAGCGCCGTCGCCAAGAGAGGGGAGAAAGATCGCACGTGATCGGGTTCCGGGTTCGCCGCTTGATCGAAGGAGCTTCCGCCGCGGCCTTCGGCTTCGCCATAAGCAAAATCATGGCCGCTTTGCCCGGCCATCGCAAGCAGGAAATACGAAAACAAGGTCAAAAAAAGGGCGAAAATCTAATACTTGGCCGCTAGAGAGAATTGCGCGGAAGCTGACAGACGTTCGCGATCAGAATTCTTGTTGCTGCGAACTCGATTTCTTGTCACTCGAACGATTCCTTTCCGGCGGAAAGCGCGGCCGCGGCGAGCGCGCTGAGGCGCCTCTCGCCCAGTCTTTCAAGCGAACGCGTAATTCTTGGAATTGGTCACGCCTTCCGCGTTCAGGCGATGACGCCTGAACGCGGCGTGAGCGAGAACCTTTTACGCGGGCACTTTGACCGCCGCGACGATCTTTTGCGCGGCGTCGTCGAGATTTTCAGCGGCGATCACGTTGAGGCCGGAGCCGTCGATGATCTTCTTGCCGAGCTCGACATTCGTGCCCTCGAGGCGGACGACGAGCGGGACTTGCAGCCCGACCTCCTTGACCGCGGCGATGACGCCTTCGGCGATCACATCGCACTTCATGATGCCGCCGAAGATGTTGACGAGAATGCCCTTCACCTTCGGGTCGGCCGTGATGATCTTGAAGGCCGCCGTGACCTTCTCCTTGCTCGCGCCGCCGCCGACGTCGAGGAAGTTCGCCGGGAAGCGGCCGTAGAGCTTGATGATGTCCATCGTCGCCATTGCGAGGCCGGCGCCGTTGACCATGCAGCCGATGTCGCCGTCGAGCGCGATATAGGCGAGCTCGTATTTCGACGCCTCGATCTCCTTCTCGTCCTCTTCCGTGACGTCGCGAAGCGCGAGCACCTCAGGGTGACGATAGATCGCGTTGTCGTCGAAGGCGCATTTAGCGTCGAGGCAGCGGAGCTTCCCGTCCTTGGTGACGATCAGCGGATTGATCTCGAGGAGCTCCATATCCTTCTCGACGAAGGCGGTATAGAGCTGCTCGGTGAGCTTGCCGGCCTGCTTGGCGAGATCGCCCGTAAGTTTCAATGCGTCGGCGACGTGACGACCGTGATGCGGCATGATGCCGGTCGCCGGATCGACCGCGAAGGTCACGATTTTTTCCGGCGTCTCATGCGCCACGTCCTCGATGCTCATGCCGCCTTCGGTCGAAACGACGAAGGAGATGCGCGAGGTCGCGCGGTCGATGAGCAGCGAGAGATAGAATTCCTTGTCGATCGCGGCGCCGTCCTCGATGTAGAGTCGGTTGACCTGCTTGCCGGACTCGCCCGTCTGCACGGTGACCAGCGTGTTGCCGAGCATCTGCTTGGCGAAGGTCTCGGCCTCTTCGATCGACTTGGCGATGCGCACGCCGCCCTTGTCGCCGGCGGCGGACTCCTTGAAATGGCCCTTGCCGCGACCGCCGGCGTGAATCTGCGCCTTGACGACATAGACGGGGCCCGGAAGCTGCTTCGCAGCGGCGGCGGCCTCCCCGGCCTTGAGCACCGGAACGCCCGCGGCGACCGGCGCGCCGAACTCGCGCAAAATGGCTTTGGCTTGATATTCGTGGATGTTCATCCGTAAACCGCTCCTCTAGAAGATGGAGGCCGCGCCGCAGGCCGTCTCGCCAATGGACACAGGAAGGCGGGAGCGTCAAGAAGGCACGTCGTCGCGCGGGCGCCGCGCGTATAGCGAACGGAGCAGAGGGCCTGAATAGCCGGGCGCTGCCTACTCCCCTTGGGAGACTGGCCGCGAAACCTTGTCCCCCACCGACGTTATGTTATAACGCTCACATGTCCGACCTGCCCGTGACCGCTGCCCTCGAGAGAGCCCCATCGCCGGCCGAAAGCCCGGCGCGTGGCGGGACGCGCTCGGCGCTTCCGCCCTCACACGACTCGCGCCGGTCCTGGCCGCGCTCCTTTGCCTGTGGGGCCTCGTCTATTGGGCGCTGCGGTGAGCGCGCCGCGCGGCGCCGACGATCACGCTGGAAAATCTGACGCTGGGCTACGAAGGGCGCATCGTCGTCGAGGGGCTCAGCGGCGTGATCGCGCCGGGCGAGCTGCTCGCGCTCTGCGGGCCGAACGGCGGGGGCAAATCGACGATCCTCAAAGCCCTGGCCGGGCTGCTCAAGCCCTTGTCCGGCAGCGTGCGGATCGAGGGCGGCTCGGCCTTCGAAATCGCCTATCTGCCGCAGAGCGCGGACATCGACGTCTCCTTACCTGTTCGCGTGGGCGAATTCGTCTCGCTCGGCGCGCTGCGACGTCGCGGACTCTTTGCGGGCTTCGACGCCGACGAGCGGGCGCGCGTCGCCTCGGCGCTCGAGGCCGTCGGTCTCTCGGGCCTCGAGCGGCGCGCGCTCGGCGCGCTGTCGGGCGGCCAGCTTCAGCGCGCGCTCTTTGCGCGGCTCATCGTCGAGGATCGCAACGTGATCCTGCTCGACGAACCCTTCGGCGCGATCGACCGGGCGACGACGGAGGATCTGTTGACGCTCGTCGCGCGCTGGCATGAACAGGGCCGCACCGTCATCGCGGCGCTGCATGAATTCGACCTCGTGCGCCGCGTCTTTCCCACCACGCTGCTCGTCGCTGGCCGCCCGATCTTTTTTGGAAAGACCGCCCAGGCGTTGGCCGAGGGAATGCTCTCTCAAGCAGAAGCGGCGGCGCGAAATCGCGAGAACATGCGAGAAACGCGGGCGGCGCCCATGCTCTTTGACCTGCTCATCGCGCCTTTCACGGACTACGGATTCATGCGTCGCGCGCTCGTCGGAGGCCTCGCGCTCGCGCTTTCCGGGAGCCCGCTCGGCGTGTTTTTGGTGCTGCGCCGCATGTCGCTCGCCGGCGACGCGCTCTCGCATGCGATCTTGCCGGGCGTGGCCGTCGGCTATCTCGTCGCGGGCCTGTCGCTGCCCGTGATGACTGCGGGCGGCCTTGTCGCGGGGCTCGCCGTCGCGTTGCTCTCCGGCGCGGCCGCCAAATTCTCGATGCTGCGCGAGGACGCCTCTCTCGCCGCCTTCTATCTCGTCTCGCTCGCGCTCGGCGTCACGCTCGTCTCGATCAAGGGCTCGACCATCGATCTGCTGCACGTGCTCTTCGGCTCGGCCCTCTCGCTCGACGATGCGGCGCTGTATCTCCTCGCTGGCGTCGCGAGCGTGACGCTCGCGCTGCTCGCGATCTTCTATCGCGCGCTCGTGCTCGACACGCTCGATCCCGTCTTCCTTCGTCGCGCGAGCCCTTGGGGCGAATTCATTCCCTTCCTGTTTCTTGCCCTCGTCGTGCTCAATCTCGTCGCGGGCTTTCAGGCGCTCGGCACGTTGATGGCGGTCGGGCTCATGATGCTTCCCGCCGCCGCCGCAAGGCTCTTGGCGCGGGATTTCTCGACGACGCTCGCGCTCGCCGCGCTGATCGGCGCGGCCTGCGCTTACGGCGGCCTCGTTTTCTCCTACCACTCCGGCGCGCCCACGGGACCTTCGATCGTGCTTTGCGCTGGGCTCGCCTATTTCCTCGCGCTCGGCTTTGGGCCAAAGCGCGAAACGGCGTCGCGGAGGTGACGATGCGCATGCTCGCGCGATTTTTCTTGGCTTGCCTCGCGCTTGCCGCTTGGCCGGCCGCGGCCGAGACGCCTGCAACGCCCCTGCCCGTCGTCGCGAGCTTCTCGATCCTCGGCGATTTCGTGCGCGAGGTCGGAGGCGACGCGGTCGTCGTCAGCGTGATCGTCGGCCCAAACGGCGACGCGCATGTCTATGAGCCGACGCCTGCCGACGCGCGCAAGCTCAGCCAAGCCAGGCTCGTCTTCGTCAACGGCCTCGGGTTTGAGGGCTGGCTGGACCGGCTCGCCGCCGCCGCCGACGCCAAGGCCCGCGTCGTCGTCGCGAGCGCCGGAATTAAGCCGCGTCAGCTCGACGGCGGCCTCGATCCGCACGCCTGGCAGGATGTCGCCGACGCCCGCCGCTATGTGGAGAACATCCGCGACGCGCTGAAGGCCGCCGATCCCGCCCGCGCGGCGCTTTATGAGGCGAGAGCGCGCGGCCTATCTCGCGACGCTAGAGGCGCTCGACAAGGAGGTGGCGAGCGCCATCGCGGCGATCCCGAGCCAGAAGCGCCGCATCGTCTCGACGCATGACGCTTTCGGCTATTTCGCCGCGCGCTATGGGCTGGCGTTTATCGCGCCGCAGGGCGTCTCGACCGAGGCGGAGCCCTCGGCGCGCGACATCGCCCGCATCATCGACGCGGCGCGGCGCGAGAAGGTCGCGGCGGTCTTCCTCGAAAACATCTCCGACCCGCGCCTCGCCCAGCGCCTCGCCAAGGAAAGCGGCGTGAAGCTCGGCGGCGAGCTCTATTCCGACGCGCTGTCCAAGCCCGACGGCCCCGCGCCGAGCTACGTCGCGATGATGCGCCATAACGTGGAGGAGCTGACGAAGGCGCTGGGGCGCTGAAAGCGTCTTCGAAGAAATTGAAGGCTGCCCCCTCCCTAGCCTCGCCGCACGCGGGAGAGGGAACGCGCCCCCCGCCGAACGACTCGCGGTCTTGATCAAGCCCGATGTCTGCCGCCAGCTCCCGCGTGTCCGCGCAAAGCGTCTTTCAAAAGAAATGGCGAGACTGAGAGCCTCCTCCCCGCAAGGCGGGAGCGGGAACGCGCCCCACCGAAACGACTAACGGTCTGGATGACGCCCGCTGTCTGCCCCCTCTCCCGCCGTAGCCCGTCGAAAGACGGGCGTCTGAAGACGCCCTATGGCGGGGGAGGGTTGGGGAGGGGCAAACGTCGCACGATCTTCGAAAGCCGGCGATCACCCCGACAGCGCTGCCTTCACCGCGGCGCTCGCCTTGGAGAAATCCATCTTACCCGTATATTTCGCCTTGAGGACGGCCACGACCTTGCCCATGTCCTTGATGGAGCTTGCGCCGACCTCGGCGATCGCCGCCTTGATGGCTTCCGCCGCCTCCGCCTCCCCAAGCTGCGCGGGCAGGTAGCTCGAGATCACCGCAATCTCCGTCCGCTCCTTGCTGGCGAGATCGGGACGGTTGTTCTTCTCGTAAATGTCGAGCGACTCCTGGCGGCTCTTGATCATCTTTTGCAGCACGGAGAGCACGTCGGCGTCGGAAACCGTTCCGCCCGAAACCCGCGCTTCAATGTCCTTGTCCTTCAGCGCCGCGTTGATGAGCCGCAGCGCGTCGACCTTCTCGCGCTCGCCGGCCTTCATCGCGACTTTCACGTCCTCTTTCAGTTTTTCGCGCATGGCCTTTCCCCTTGACAGCCGTTTATATAAGACCGGGGGCGAAGCCCTCGCCGGGACGGACGACGGGCATAGAGCGGGCGCAAGCGTGGATCAAGGAAAAGAACAGGGCTGGACCAAGCCGGTGAAGACGGCCGTGCTGGTGCTGGCCTCGGGCGAGGTTCTCGAAGGGTTTGGCGTCGGCGCCAAAGGGGAGGCGGTCGGCGAGGTCTGCTTCAACACGGCGATGACCGGCTATCAGGAGATTTTGACCGATCCTTCCTACGCCGGGCAGATCGTCACCTTCACCTTTCCACATATCGGCAATGTCGGCGCGAACGACGAGGACATAGAAACCGTCGATTTCTCTCGCAGCGCCGTCGCGCTCGGCGCGATCTTCGCCGCAAAGCCGACCGAGCCCTCCAGCCACCGCGCGCAAACGCCGCTCGGGGAATGGCTTTCCGCGCGCGGAATCATCGGCCTGTATGGGCTCGACACGCGCGCGTTGACCGCGCTCATCCGCGACAAGGGGATGCCGAACGCGGTGATCGCCCATGCGCCGGACGGCCGCTTCGACGTCGAGCGGCTGCGCGCAATGGCTGCCGCCTGGCCCGGCATCGACGGCATGGACCTGGTGCCGGCGGTCGGCGCCAAGGAGCGTTTCGATTGGCGCGAGACAAGCTGGAAACTCGGCTCGGGCTATGGCGCGCGCGAGGGAGAGGCCAAGCTCCGCGTCGTCGCGATCGACTACGGCGTCAAGCGCAACATCCTGCGGCTTCTGGCCGACGCCGGTTGCGAGGTGATCGTGGCGCCGGCGACGGCGCCCGCTTCCGAGATTTTAGCCTTCCATCCCGACGGCGTCTTTCTCTCGAACGGCCCGGGCGACCCGGCCGAGACCGGCAAATACGCCGTGCCGGTGATCAAAGCGCTGCTCGAGAAGAAGGTGCCGACCTTCGGCATATGTCTCGGCCATCAGATGATGGCGCTCGCGGTCGGCGCGAAGACGAAGAAAATGCCGCAGGGCCATCACGGCGCCAATCACCCCGTGAAGGACTTCGCGACGGGCAAGGTCGAGATCGTCTCGATGAACCACGGCTTCGCCGTCGATCGCGACACGCTGCCGGCGAACGCCGCGGAGACGCATCGCTCGCTCTTCGACGGCTCGAATTGCGGCATCGCGCTCACCGACCGCCCCGCCTTCTCGGTGCAGCACCACCCCGAGGCCTCGCCCGGCCCGCAGGACAGCCACTACCTCTTCCGCCGCTTCGTCGAGATGATGGAGAAGGCGAAGAGCGCGTGAGTTTTTCGTGCAGGAGCGCCAGAGAACGCGGCGATGGCCTCGGCCCTCGATCCGGCCGCCAGCCCGACGCAAGCCTTGAGGCGCAAACACTCGGCTCCGCCGCTGCGCACGGCCCGGAGCTCAGCGGCGACGGCGCGCTGCAGGCGCAGGACTGCGGCTCCTTTTGGAGTCCCCGAGCGCAAGAATGCATCATATCGATCTCGACCAGGCGCACGAATCTCCGGCTACCCAGGAGATTCATAGCGATCTTGTCGAGACCCTTTTCGATACGCGCGGCTCCTTCATCGTCGCTTTGATCGGCGGAATCCTGCCCCCGGCGGCCACCTGGTTCATGACCGGGGAGCGCGTGTTGCTCTTGCTCGCCGTCCTGCTCGCTGTCCTCGCGGGCTTTCGCCTGGCGATCTGGAACTGGCACCAGGGCCGCCCCCTGGCGGAAAGACGGCGCGAAGCGCGCAAGTGGGAGATCCTTTACGCCACCGGCGCCATCGGCTTCGTGACGGTGGTCGGCGTCTCCACGGCCGTCATCTTCTACAAATTCCACGGCGGCGCCTTCTTCATCTTCGCCAACACGATCATGCTGGCCGGAGTCGGGCGCTCGTCGGGTCGCAACGCCGGCTGCCCGAAAATCGTCTTCGTGCAGCTTCTCGGACTCTGCGGCCCGCTCATCGTCGTCACGCTCATCGATCCGGATGCGCAATACAAGATTTTGACCGTCATTCTCATTTTGGAAGTGATCTCGATCCGATCGACGACGGTTTTCCTGCACAAGAATCTCGAGGCGGCGCTGCGCAACGGCTATGAGGCGGTCTTTCAAAAAAAGATGTTCTCCGTCGCGCTCAACAACATGACGCACGGCTTGTGCATGGGCGATAGCGAATTGCAGATCACCGTCGTCAACCGGCGCATGAAGCAATTGTTCGGCTTGGAGGCGCTTTCGACGCCGATTTCCTTGGAGGCGCTGGCGGCGGCGATCGGCAGTAGCTCCGAGATGTCCGAGGTGGACATCAAGCGCTTCGCCGAATGTTGGAAGGAGCATGCCCGCCGCGAGCACGCCGGAGAATTCTCGCATCAGTCTGGCGACCGCATTTTCGAGTTTCGTTGCGAATCGGCCGAAGCCGGCCGCTTCGTGACGGTGATCGAGGACGTCACGGCGCGACGGCAAGCGGTCAGCAAGATCGAGCACATCGCCCATCATGACGCGCTCACCGGCCTGCCCAACCGTCTGCAATTCAAGAATCGGCTGGAGCGCGAGCTGAAACGGATCGAGCAGCACGGCCGGCAGCTCGCCATTCTGAGCGTCGACCTCGATCGCTTCAAGGAGGTCAACGACACGCTTGGACACTCCGTCGGCGACCAGCTCCTGCGCGCCGTGGCGCAGACCCTGCTCCAGGCCGTCCAGCCGGTCGATCTCGTCGCGCGCTTCGGCGGCGACGAGTTTTGCATTCTCCTCGACTCTTCGCGCGGCCAGAGCGAAGCCGACGCGGTCGCACGACAGATACTCGAGGGGGTGAAAAAGCCCTACTTCATCGACGGCCACACGATCCTGATCGGCGCCAGTATCGGGATGGCGGTGGCGCCGGAGGACGCGGGGTCGGCCGAAGGATTATTAAAATGCGCCGATCTTGCGATGTATAACGCAAAGGCGGCCGGACATTGCGAGGCTCTCTGGTTCACACAGGCCATGGAAGAGGCGTTGATCGCGAAACGGCGCATAGAGGCGGAGCTGCGCCGGGCTCTGGGCGCGGACGAACTCCTGGCCTTCTATCAGCCGATCATCGACGCCCGCAGCCAAAGGGTCACCGCGTGCGAGGCGCTGGTGCGTTGGGCGCATCCGATTCGCGGCCTCGTGTCTCCGGCTGAGTTCATTCCCGTCGCCGAGGAAACCGGACTGATCGTGGCGCTCGGCGAATGGATGCTGCGCCACGCCTGCCGGGACGCGGCGTCATGGTCGAGCGACGTGCGGGTGGCGGTCAATCTGTCGCCCAAACAGTTTCAGCAGCCCAATCTGCTCGATGTCGTGAAAGCGGCGCTGGCCGAGACGGGCCTGCCGCCGCAGCGGCTCGAGCTCGAGATCACCGAGTCGATCTTGATGCTCGACACGGACGACGTCGCTTTCAAGGTCAAGGCGCTCAACGCCCTCGGCGTGCATCTGTCGCTCGACGACTTCGGCACGGGTTTCAGCTCTCTCAACTATCTCAACCGGTTTCCGGTCAAGAAGCTGAAGATCGATCGCTCCTTCGTGAAGGAAATCACCGATTCCCCGAAGACGCAGGCGATCGTCGAGGCGATCGCGCTGCTCGCAAGAAAGCTCGACATCGACGTCGTCGCCGAAGGCGTCGAGACGCATGCGCAATTGGCCTGCCTCGCGCAGCGCGAGATTTTCCTCATTCAGGGGTATTTGTTCTCGCCGCCGATGCGGCTCAAGGATCTCGCGCCGGCGTTCTCGCCGGTCACGGAGAGGCTGGAGCGGAGGGCTTAGCCATTCTCGCGCCCCCTCCGGCTCGCTTCGCTCGCCACCTCCCCCGCTTCGCGGGAGAGGGATCGCAGCGGCGCCATTGCGACTTGTGCCGATAATTTCCCGTGTGCTGATGAAACGCGGGACCTGCCCCCTCTCCTGCGAAGCGGGGGAGGGCTGGGGAGGGGGCAAACTACGCCCCACCCCTGCCCTCGACCCAGGCTAGAATTGTCTCGCAGACGCCGTCGAGATTGCGATGCACGTCGTCATTGCTGACGCGCAGGACGCGATAGCCATTGTCGGCGAACCAAGCGTCGCGTCGCGCGTCGTAAGAAATTTCTTCGTCGGTCGAATGCGTCGCGCCATCCACCTCGATGACGAGCTTCGCCGCCGCGCAAAGAAAATCCGCGATGAACGGGCCGCAAGGCGCCTGCCTGCGAAAGGAGAGCCCCGCAAGACGATGCGCGCGCAGCCGATACCAGAGCTTGCGTTCCGCGTCGGTGAGCTCTCGCCGCAGCCCACGCGCATGCTGCGTCATGGTTTTCGTCTGACGCACGCGGCTGTCCTTTCGCGCCCCCTCCGGCTCGCTACGCTCGCCACCTCCCCCGCTTCGCGGGAGAGGGAGTCGCGGCGGCGCCAGTACCGTGACGCCAAAGAATTGCGAATCGTTCTCAAGGGCGTAGCCGGCCCCCTCTCCCGCGAAGCGGGGGAGGGTTGGGGAGGGGACACACAAACTCA
>CAVXEI010000025.1:0-37474 GCA_963760695.1 uncultured Alphaproteobacteria bacterium
GATCCTCGATGTTCATGGCGCTGCCCTCACGAAACTACAGTCGGCGTGACTTGGCCGCTGCTAGCCACCCTCGACTCTGTGTCCGCCACTGCAGGAGGCGCGATAGATTGCGTTCGAACTCTATATCTGATATAGATGTCGAACGCAATCTAAATGTCGAGGTAAACAACGATGCGAGTGAGTTGCACTCAGGCCGCGGAAAACCGCCAAACCGTAATCGACGTGGCGAGCCGACTGTTTCGAGAGCGCGGCTTTGACGGCATCGGGCTTAAGGATCTGATGAAAGGGGCCGGGCTGACCCAAGGCGCTTTTTACAAGCAGTTCGCGTCAAAGGAAGATTTGGCGGCACAGGCCTCGGGCCGGGCGCTGGAAACCGCCTTCCGCAGATGGTCGGATGCGGTCGCGGCGAATCCTGAGGACCCGCTAGGCGCTGTGACCGCCTTCTACCTCAGCATGGGGCATCGCGAAGAAAGGACGGAAGGTTGCCCTCTCGTGGCGCTCGGCTCGGATGCCGCCAGACAGGGTCGCGACGTCAAGGCGTCATTTGAAGCCGGGATCAAGGCGCATCTCGAACTTCTCGGCCGCGTAATTGGCGAGACCGAGGGAGAGCAGCCCAAAGGCAAGGCCATGGCCATTCTCTCAACGATGCTCGGTGCGCTGACGCTATCGCGCCTCGTCAACGATCCCGATCTCGCTGAGGCTTTTCTGGATGCGGCAGCTCAACAGGTTCGCGAAGCGGTTGGCGCTTGATTTAGCGGAGCGCCACCGCGTCAGACCCGCCTCCCCCTGCGAGGCGCACGCCCAGGCGGCGCGCCTTGCGGGAACTTGCGATCGAGCTCGCCCGCCCGCGCCGGCGGCACGCGCAGCCGCAGGCGCTGCGCGCCATCGGGCAGAGTCCTGCGCGAAAGCACCTCCGCATGCGCATAGGCCCAGGCAAGGCCGGCGCCGTCCTCGACGGCGACCGTGACCTCGCGCGTCTCCCGCGCCTGGCCCAGCAGCGTCTCGATCCGCTCGAGAAGCGGCTCGATTCCCTCCCCGGTCAGCGCCGAGACCAGCGCCACGGGCGCCTCGTTCGCCCGCGCTGCGAACCGCAGCGCCGCCTCGCGCTCTGCGTCGAGCGCGTCGATCTTGTTCCAGACCTCGATAGTCGGCTTCGCGTTCTCGCCGGCGAGACCCAGCTCCGCGAGGATTTGCTCGACGTCGCGCGCCTGCGCCTCGAAATCCTCGCCGCTCGCGTCGCGCACATGCAGCAGCAGGTCCGCCTGCGTCACTTCCTCGAGCGTCGCGCGAAAGGCGGAGATCAGCAGCGTCGGCAGGTCGGAGATGAAGCCGACCGTATCGGAGAGCAGCGCCATGCCGCCATGCGGCAGGCGGATGCGGCGCACCGTCGGGTCAAGCGTCGCGAAGAGCAGAATTCTCTGCAAAGACCCCCGCCCCGCACAGCCTATTGAAGAGCGTGGATTTTCCGGCGTTGGTGTAGCCGACGAGCGCGACGACCGGGAAAGGGACGTCGCGCCGCGTCTTGCGATGCAGGCCGCGCGTGCGCTTCACCTTGTCGAGCTCCTGCTCGATCTTGCGCATGCGCTCCTCGATGAGGCGCCGGTCGGTCTCGATCTGCGTCTCGCCGGGGCCGCCAAGAAAGCCGAAGCCGCCGCGCTGCCGCTCCAGATGGGTCCAACTGCGCACGAGCCGCGACTTCTGATAGCCGAGATGCGCGAGCTCAACCTGCAGCGCGCCTTCCCGCGTCCGCGCGCGCCTGCCGAAAATCTCGAGGATCAAGCCGGTGCGGTCGATGACCTTGCAGCCCCAGGCCTTCTCCAGGTTGCGCTGTTGCACCGGCGAGAGCGCGCAGTCCATCGAGACGAGCGCGATCTCCTCTTCGCGGACGAATTCGCCGATCTCCTCGACCTTGCCCTTGCCGAGATAGGTCGCCGGCCGCGTCTCGGCGAGCGGGACGAGGATCGCCTGGCGCACGTCGAGATCGATCGCGAGCGCCAAGCCATGCGCCTCTTCGAGGCGCGCCGCAGGCTCGCGCCGGGCGCTGTCCTTCGGGCCGCGCGGCGGATAGGGGCCGATAACGAGCGCTCGGGTCCTTTCGCCGGACTTCGGCTTCGGCGAAACGGTTTTTGAGTTGGAAGCGTTGTCCTTCAACCGGGTGGGAACTCTCCTGGACCACGCGGCGCGGGCGGAAAGCCCGGAAGACCGTGATCGATGTTTAGATAATGGTCACGCCGAGGTTCGCCGGCTAGAGCGAATCGCGAGAAACTTGTCCGGCCGCGCCGCATCAACAGGCTGGAGCGAATTCTGATCGCAAAAGTCTGTCAACTTTTGCGGAATTCGCTCTATCGCGACTTTTCGTTGATCTCCCCTTCCTCGGAAGGTTCGAACATATGGATCGGGTGTCCCGGCATGATCGTCGAGATCGCGTGCTTGTAGACGAGCTGGGAATGACCGTCCCGCCGAAGCAACAGACAGAAGTTGTCGAACCAGGTGATAATCCCCTGCAGCTTGACGCCGTTGACCAGGAAGATCGTGAGCGGGACCTTGTTTTTTCTTACAAAATTTAGAAACGTGTCCTGCAGGTTTTGGGCGCGCTCCGACATTCGCTCGTCCTGTTCTTGTTGATTGAGCGGCGAAAGACGCCGCCTCGAGTTCGTAGCCTCGATAAAAATCCTAGTCGTGTATTAGAGCGCGGCTTGTTGCAATGCGCAAGGCTTTAGAAAAGGAAATGGCGTCGCGGCGCGCCGAGCCTTGAGCCGCGCAGGAGGACGGCGCCGCGGCATGGATCATGCCTGTCAAAAGTAAAACGGGAAACCCAGATGTTTTGAGGTGGCTGGTGACGGCTGAGTTGAGACCAGGACTGACTGTGGATCGGAGGGGCGCCCGTGAGTGAGCCCATCCGCGCCATTGTGATCGATCTCGAAGGGGCCGCCCTGCCCATGAGCTTTCTTGACCGGGACGCTCGCGCCGCTGGCGCGCGAAAAGCTCGGGGGCTTTATTGCGGCGCACGCCGAAGACGAGGAGGTCGAGGACGCGCTCGAGGAGACCGGGCGGCTGATGGGCGGCTTCGATCTGAAGCCCAGCGAGGCGGAAGCTCTTCTGCTGCGCTGGATGAAGCAGGACCGCAAGGCGACCCCGCTGAAATTCCTCCAGGGCCGCGTCTGGCGGGAGGCGTATGAGGCGGGCGCGCTCAAAATCGAGTTCTACGAGGACGCCGCCGAAGCGCTCAAAGCCTGGGCCGCCGCCGGCCTCCGGCTTTTCGTCTATTCCTCCCAATCGCAAGAGGCGCAGAAAATGCTCCTGGCTCACACGCCCTATGGCGATCTGACGCCGCTCTTCGAGGGCTTCCTCGACACGACGCTCGGACAGAAGATCGAGCCCGGCTCCTATCGCGATCTCGTTGAACGTCTGGCGCTCCCCGCAAGCTCGATCCTCGTTCTCTCCGGCAACGAGGAGGAACTGGACGCAGCCCAATCGGCGGGCCTTGCGACCGCCCGCGTCATGCGCGAGGCCACCGAGAAAAGCGGCCATCCCGCAAGCCCGGATTTCGCCTCGCTGGCATTTTGAGGAGGCCGAGTTTCATGGCGAGCTTCACCTTGGAGACCCGCAAGGGCGCGCGAAGCGAAGTCAAGGCGAAGGATGGCGTGACGCTTATGAAGCTCATTCGTCGCTCGGGCGTCGAGGAGCTCGTTGCGCAGTGCGGCGGCTCCTGCGCCTGCGCCACCTGCCATGTCTATCTGACGTTGCCCGAGGGCGCGACGCTGCCGCCGATGCGGCCCGACGAAAGCCAGATGCTCGCGACCGCCAGCGAGCGCCGGATCACGTCGCGTCTCGCCTGCCAGATCAAATTCGACGCCACTCTCGACGGGATGCACGTCGCGATCGCGCCCGAGAACCTCAATGATATTTGAACGAACCCATCCTTCACGCTGATCCCGTCATGCAGCCTCGAAAACTCGGCCGCTCCGGCCTGTCCTGCGCGCCGCTGGCGCTGGGCGGCCATGTCTTCGGCTGGACCGCGAACGAGGCCACTGCGCGCGTCCTTCTCGACGCCTTCATCGATCGCGGCTTCGCGCTGATCGACACCGCCGACACCTATTCGACCTGGGTGGACGGCCATCGCGGCGGCGAATCGGAAGCCATCATCGGGAGCTGGCTGAAGGCCTCGGGCAACCGCGAGAAAGCGCTGATCGCGACCAAGGTCGGCGGGGCGATGCCCGACGTCGGCAAGGGTCTCTCCAAGGCCCATATCATCCGCTCGGCCGAAGACTCGCTGCGCCGGCTGCAGACCGATCGGATCGATCTTTATCAGGCGCATTTCGATGACACGGGCGTCGCCATGGAGGAAACGCTCGAGGCCTTCGCGAGCCTCGTGCAAAGCGGCAAGGCGCGTGCGGTCGGCGCCTCCAACTTCTCAGCGCCGCGGCTCGCGGAAGCGCTGGCGACGGCGCGCGCCCAGGGGCTGCCTCTCTATTCCTGCCTGCAGCCGCATTACAACCTCGTCACCCGCGCGTTCTACGAGGGCGAATTGCAGGCGCTCTGCGTCACGGAGGATCTGGGCGTGCTGCCCTTTCGCGCCCTCGAAGCCGGCTTCCTCACTGGCAAATATCGCTCGATGGCCGACACCGTCGGGAGGGCGCGCGGCGCGCTGGTCGCACGCATTCTCGACGACCGCAGCCTCGATATTCTGGGCGAGCTCGACAGCGCCGCTCAGAGACTGAACGCGACGCCGGCGCAGGTCGCCATCGCCTGGCTCCTGGCGCAACCGGGCGTCACCGCGCCCATCGTCAGCGTGACGAGCCTCGCGCAGCTCGAAGAGATTTTCGGGGCGACGACGCTCGCGCTCGACGCCAAAAGCCTGAGACGACTGGCTCTCGTTAGCGCCTGACGCGGGCGGCGCCTGACGCGATTTTGGCCTCGAAGTTGCGTCGTTACCGGGCATCGAGCCGGTTGGCGCGTGAGCGAGGGAGGTCCCATGCCGATCAAGGAAGAGGATATTCAGGTTGGCAAATGCTACCGATCGCGGGGAGGCGAGCAGAATTCGGAGAAATACACGATCATCAACATCGTGCGCGGGATCGTGACCTATCAGAGCTGGACGACCGACCCCTATCGCCTCTCGCTTCGCACCAACACTGGCGTCAAGGCGCTGGCAGAGGTGATCTTCAAGGAGATCCCCTGCCCGGACCGCAGCGCCGATAAGAAGATCGACTATTTCGATCCTTCGTGAGTGGGCGACAAGGGCTGCTACACTCGATCGTCGTTTCCCCGACGCCAACGGTTGATTTTCCCGCCGGAAGCGCCGCATAAGCGCCAGACAGCTCGAGCGGAGGGAAGATTGGCACGAATTGGGGAGTTAGAGGAGTCGCGCCTCCTTTCGCCGGCGCTCGACGAAGCGACCAAAGCCGCGCTCGAAAAACGCGCCATCACCTTGCGCGCGCCCGCCGGGGCCTGGATTTTTCGAGACGGCCTCGCTTGCGACGCCTACCCCATCGTCGTCTCGGGACGCGTCCGCGTTCAGAAGACTGGCGCCAATGGCCGCGAGATCGCCCTCTATCGCGTCGGCCCCGGCGAGACTTGCGTGATCACTACGGCCTGCCTGATGCGCGACGCCGTCTATGACGCCGAGGCGATAGCGGAGACCGACGTGACGGCGAAGGTGCTGCCCAAGGCCGTCTTTCGCGAGCTTCTCGCCACCTCGGAGAGCTTTCGCGAGTTTGTCTTCCGCTCCTTCAGCACCCGCCTCGGTCAACTGCTGGCGCGAATCGAGGAGGTCGCCTTCGAGCGAATTGACCGCAGGCTTGCGCAACGCCTGCTCGACGCGGTCGACGAGGATGACGCGATCGCCGCGACGCATCGGGAGCTCGCCGTCGAGCTCGGCACGGCGCGGGAGGTGGTCAGCCGGAAACTCAAGGACTTCGAGCGCAACGGCTGGATCGAGCTTTATCGCGGCGGCGTTCGACTCGTTCATCGCGACGCGCTGCGACGAATTGTCCAGGACGAGAGCTAGAGCGACATCCGCCGCGCCAGACGTGACTTTGTCGCCGACGGCGCGCGCCAAGAGACGCAATCTCGCGGACGTCTTTCAAAGAGAGGAGTCCTGCGATGACGAAGAATCTTGGATCGATCGATCGCGCGCTACGCGTGCTCGTCGGCCTCGGGCTGATCGGCGCAACGCTCGCCGGCTATCTCCCGGTGTGGGGATGGATCGGGATCGTGCCGCTTGCGACCGCGGCGATCGGCTGGTGCCCCGCCTATCTGCCCTTCGGGATCAAGACCTGCGACCGATAAACAGGAAGAGCGGATCGTCGCCCCGATATTGGAGCGACGGTCCGAAATTGCGCAGGCGCGATGATCCGCTGCCAGCTTTTGCGTGCCAAGCGACGATTTCGTCAGGGAATAGCGCGCCCTCGCCCGGGCCCGATACGCCGTCGCGCCCATGGCTTGACACTCTGCCCTACTAATGCCCAAAGCAGACGTTCCTATGCGGATCGCGGCGCGACGGCTGCGGCCGCGCCCTGCATGGAGAGTGTATGATCGCCTTTGGCGCGGCGCGGCGCCGCCTATTTCCCCGACGGCTTCGATCCGCAGCCGGGGCCTTGCTGCTCGCGGGCGCGTTCGTGATTTTGCCCGTAGCCAGCGCCTTCGAGCCGGTTCTGGCCGAGGACCTCAAGGGAAAATTCGGCGAGTGGGACCTTCGCTGCGAAACGCCCCCGGGCGCAACCAAGCAGCAGTGCGCCCTGGTCCAACGGGTCACGGCCGAGGACGTTCCGGGCCTCAACCTCATCGTGCTGGTCATGAAGCTCAACGAGGGCAAGCAGCGGCTCATGCGGATCATCGCGCCGCTCGGCGTTCTGCTGCCATCGGGTCTGGGGTTGATGATCGATGAGACCAAGATCGGCAACACGGGATTCGCGCGCTGCAACACGCACGGATGCATCGCCGAGGCGATCATGGACGACAAGCTCATCGATCAGTTGAAGACCGGCAAGACCGCCACTTTCATCGTCCACGAGACGCCTGAGAAGGGCGTCGGCTTACCGATCCCGCTGTCCGGCTTCAAGGAGGGCTTCGCCAAGCTGCCATGAGGAGTCACCCTTTGGTTCTTCGCCGTCGCCCTGGGACGGCTCTCGTCTCGGTGATCGCCCTGCTCATCGCGCTCGGCGCGGCGCATGCCGAGGAGTCTCAGCCGCTTTCCGGCCGGGTGATGCAATGGTTCGGCGTCGGCGGCGACGCCAAGGACAAGGACGCGCAGCCTGCTGCGGCGAAGCCCGCCGAGCCGCCCGCCCCCCAGGCGGGTGAAGCGGCCGCTCCGGCTCTGCCGGAGGGAACCTATATCCCCGGGGCGAACATCATCATCGTCGGCGCCGGACCGACGCAGAACCGCGTGCTGAAGATGATGGGCGTGCTCGGCGGAGAGGATGCGGCGGAGTCCACTGAGGCCGCCGAGACCGCGCGCAAGAAGGCCCTCGCCTCCGGCATCACCGAATGCCCCGACATCGTCGTCGACGGCGCCGGCGCGGAAATGCGTTCGCCGCGGGACGCCGACGCGTCGAGCGTCGCCTATCAGCTTTCGATCACCCGCATGGCGCGCGACTGTGTGCTCGCGGGGCAGAATGTCTCGGTGCGGGTCGGATTGCTCGGCGCCGCCATCCTCGGCCCCGTCGGCAAGCCCGGCAACTATTTCGCGTCGCTGCGCGTCGCGATGCGCCGCAAGAGCGACAATCAGCTTTTCGGCGCGAAGACTTACCGCATCGGCGCGACGATCCCGGCAAGCCAATCGCGCGCCGACTTCACCTTGCTCGTCGAGGACCTTTCGGCGCCTTTCGTCAACGCCAAGGCCGCGGAGGATTACGAGGTCCTGGTCGGTTTCGCGGGCGCGACGAACGAGGGCGGCGAGAAGAAACGCCGCGGCAAGAAAGCAGGCGGGTAAAGCTCAGCGCGCGTCGCCGGGATGCGCCGGCCATCACCCGTTCGAAGGACGTGCTCGAAATGGCCTCAACCACCTTGAATCACAGCAATGAGGACGACGGCGAACGGCAAAAGGAGAGAAAGCGCGCATCTGGCAAGCGCATCGCTGGTGCGTTTCGCATAGGCGCTGCGGCCTGCTCGCCGCGGTCGAAGGCGATGCGATTATGCGCTTTGCTGAGCGAACTTTCTTCCCAAATCAACGCCGTCCTTCAAGCGCGAGAACCGCTCTTAGCCGCGCAGCAAGCGCTTGAGCCAGCGCTCAAGCCCGGCCGCTGACAAGCGTCGCGAGGGCTTCGCATCCACGGTTGTATGCGAACGCTCATCCACAGTTGTAGGATTAAATCCATACGACTCGAGGATGCCCCCCGGCCCGCAAACCGGCAGAGGCGCTCTACGGATCGCAAGGTGGCAGACGACCGGCCCCAACTCCGAACCGCTCGCGCGTCTCCGTTAGCCCCGCAGCGCCTTGAGGCCGCGAATCCCCTCGGTCACGAGGGCGTCGCCGCTCGCGGGATGGGCGCGCATGACGGCTTCGGCGATCTTCGTCGCCGCGTCGGCGGCGGCCGCGCGCACCTCGGCGATGGCCTGCGCTTCGGCGAAGGCGATCTTGTCGGCGATCTGCTTGTCGCCGCGCGACGCCCATTCCTCGAGGCGCTTGCGCGATTTGGCGGCGATGAGCTCGGCTTCGTGCTTGGCGGCGGCGACGATCGCGGCGGCCTCGGCTTCCGCCTCCGCCTTCTTCTGCTCGAAGGAGGCGAGCAACGCCTCGGCTTCGGAGCGCAGCCGTTGCGCCTCCGCGAGCTCGCCCTTCACCTTGTCGATGCGCTTGTCGAGCGCGCCGACCAGCATGTGCGGCGCGCGCAGTTTCAACAGGAGGGCGATAAAGAGGGCGAAGCCGATGGCGACGAAGACTTCGGCCTCGAGATGTTGGAGATCCATCGCGCGGTCTTCCTTAGCGGGCGGACAGGGAGCGGGCGGCGGCGTCGATCGCCGCGGCGTCGACCTCGGCGCCGGTGAGCTTGGCGATGATCGCCGCGGCGGCCTCTTTCGCGACGCTTTCGACATGCGCCATTTTCTGGGACTTTTCTGCCGCGATGCGCTGCTCGGCGGCGGAAATCGCCTGCGCGAGCTTCTGCTCTGCGGCGGCGCGGTGCGCGGCGCCTTCGGCGGCGGCCTTCGCCTGCGCGTCGCGGCCAATGGCCTGCGCCTCGTCCTTCTTGGCGGCGAGCGTCGCATCATTGTGCTTGGCCGCGACCTGCGCCTTCGCCTGCGTGGCCCGCGCGGCGTCGAGATCGTCGTTGATCGTCGTCTCGCGGGTCGTCAGGATCGTGGCGACGCGCGGCAGCGCGAGGCGCGACATCAGCACGTAGAGCGCGCCGAAGATGAGGACGAGCCAGACGAGCTGGGGCGCCCAATTCGCTTGGTCGAAAGGCGGGAAAGCGCTTCCTTCATGCGCGCCGCCGTGCGCGAGCGTGCCCTCATGGGTCTCGGCGGCGGACTCTTGCGGCGCTTCCTGCGCCAGGGCGTCGGAAGTCATGGATGGCGGCTCCAAATGAGAAGGCGCGCGCCTCGCGGCGCGCGCATGACTGCGTTCCTAGATCCTACTTCAGATAAAGCAGGATCGCGATCAGAAAGGCGAAGATGCCGAGGCCTTCGGCGAGCGCCGCGCCGATGATCGCGTTGGTGAACTGACCCGCCGCAGCGGACGGATTGCGCAGCGCGCCGTTGACGAAGTTGCCGAAGATGATGCCGACGCCGATCGCCGCCGCGCCGGTGCCGATGGCGGCCAGGCCCGCGCCCACGAGTTGAAGTTCAGTAGCCATTTTATGCTTCCTTCGAGATGAGGCCGACTCTTTGTTGTTTGATATTTATCAGTGGCCCGGGTGAATTGCGTCGTTGAGATAGACGCAAGTGAGGGTGGCGAAGACGAAGGCCTGAAGACAGGCCACGAGCAGCTCCAGCGCATACAGCGCCGTAATCGCCAAGAGTGGAATGGGGGCCAGCACCGCCCAGACGCCGGCGCCGAGAAGCAGCGCGACGAAGCCGCCGAACACCGCGAGCGTGATGTGCCCGGCGAGGATATTGGCGAAGAGACGCACGGAAAGCGAGATCGGGCGCGACAGGAAGGAGATGATCTCGATCGGCACGAGCGCGACGAGGACGGGCTTCGGCACGCCGTGCGGCACGAAGAGGCCGAAGAAGTGGAAGCCGTGCCGGTAGACGCCGTAGCCGACCACAATCAGCATCACCAGCATCGCGAAGGAGAAGGTCACGACGATCTGGCTCGTCACCGAGAAGGTGTAGGGAGCGAGCCCGATCAGATTGGCGATCAGCACGAAGGCGAAGAGCGAGAAGACGAAGGGAAAGAAGCGCATGCCCTCTTCGCCGGCGACCTGTCGGACCATGCCGGCGACGAATTCATAAAGCATTTCCGCCGCCGCCTGCAGCCGCGTCGGCACGACGCGCTTGCCCGCGGTCGCGAACACCATCAGCGCGACGACGCCCAGGGCGACGATCAGCATATAGAGCGAGGCGTTGGTGAAGGAGACCTCGACATTGCCGATTCGGTGCTCGAAGAGCCGCACCAACTCGAACTGCTCGATCGGATTGGGCTTGCCTGCAGCCTCGACAGCCATTCTCAAAACCTTTCCGGACGGCGGTCCGCCCGTTTCTCGTCGCCTGTCTTCAGCGCGCGAGCGCGCGCCGCGAAACTCTTGGAGCGAAATCGCAAAAGTCGACGGACTGTCGCGTTCGGCTTCGCTCCGACATTCTTCCCGCGCGATTGAAAATCGCGCTAACCCCCGCCCCTCTCCGCGTCGTTATTCGCCTGCTGCCGCAGCGCAAGCCGATACACGTTCCAAAAGCCTGCGGCCGCGCCGAGCCCGAGAAAGACCACGAGGCCCCACGGCTTCGCGCCCGTCAGATAGTCGACAACCCAGCCGATGCCGGCGCCGACCAGGACGGCCGCGACGAATTCGGAAAAGACGCTGAGACCGGCGCTCATCGCTTTCGCGAAGCCGCTCGCCTGCGGATTTAAGCCTGTCGCCCGCTCCTCGGCATGGCGCGCGTCGCGCGCTTTCAGGGCCTCGTCGAGCTTCTCCAAGCGCGCCTGGAGTTCGGCTTCTTTCTTTTCCGGATCGTCGCTCATCTCAAGGCTCCTCGGCGCCGGCCGCCGCGAAGATGAACCCGGCGGGGCCCTTCAGATCCTCGAGATTGAGGGGTTCGACGCGGATGGCGCCGCAATGCGGCAAACCGTCCAAAACCGCGCGGACCATATTTGACGCGATAGGGCGAAGTCAAGCCGAAGGCCATGCGATTTAGCGCCTGCGCTGCGAGAATTTCAGGCTTCCTGCCCGCGAGTTCGGAGGGCTTCCGCGGCTCTCGGAAGATCAGTTCGCGCCCGCGACCCGCTTGCTGGCGAATTCCGGTGGCGGCGTTCGAGGCGCCGAGGCGGCGAAGGCCAACACGCCAGGCGTCACGGCGCCCACGCGATCGCGCCGCGCTCAAAGTTCGGCGCCGCCAGTGGCGCTGGGGCGGCTTTGAAAGCCTCGGCTCCGGCCGCCCGATGCGCGAGCGCGGCCTTGTCGCAGGCGGCGAATCCCCAATATACGCACTTGTCTCCGGGGCCATGAGGCCATTGCCGGCGGACCGAGCTTTCTGGCCAAATGTCCGGGGGGCGAGCGAAAACAAAAGGAGAGACGCCCAATGCTGAAGCGTTCGACGACCCCCATTATCGGCGCGATTTGCGCAGCCTTCCTCGCTTCCGTCCTGCCAGCGGAGGCTTCCATCCTCTCCGGTTCGGCGATCGAGGCGCAGTCCGCGAGCGCCTCCTCCCCGATCCAGAACGTCGTTCATCGCGCTCCCGCGGGAACGCGCTGCCTCAAGTGGACACGCCGGATGAACCCGCGCCACGGCTTCGCCCGTCGTTGCGTTCAGTGGCGCTGAGACTGAGCATCACCTTCAAACAGGCGTCGGATCAGCTAATTTCTGGGGCTTGAACGAGAACACTGGGCAGAGGGGCGTCGGGGCGCAGACGACTCTCTGCTTCGTTCATCAGGAACAGATTTTTCCCCGGCATAGCGTCGACGATTGCTCGCTGCACGGAATACGACTTTCAGACTGCGCAAATCGGCGGCCGCGAATTCTACCATCGCCGCCCCTCCCCTCTGCCGGCGTTCCCTGACGTGGCTTTGCGTTCCCGATTGTCAACCAACTGTCACACGCCCCCCTACCGGACCCGTGCAGCTCAAGCTGCAGTTAAATCTGATGGGGGAACGATGAAGACGCACACGATCGCCGCGACGCTTCTGGCGACGCTGCTTATGACCACCACGGCTCTTGCGGGCGACGACGATCGCCATGAAGACGAGAATCGGCACGAAAAAGGGACGACCATCGCAGTCTTCGGCGATTGGCCCTACAACAAGCTTCTCCTCGATAACGCGCAGCGGCTCATCGATTCGGTCAACGCCGACAAGGCGGTAAGCCTCGTATTGCACGTTGGGGATATCCACTCGGGCAGCATGGCCTGCACGAGCGCGGCCATTCTCCCGCCGATCCCGCTGTCCAATCCGGGCTGGAATCAATCGATCTTCGCCCAGTTTCAAAAGTTCAAGACGCCGGTAGTCTACACGCCCGGCGACAATGAATGGACCGACTGTCACAAGGCCAAGCAATTCAAGAGCGGCAATCCGCTCAATGAGCTCGCCAGCGTGCGCAGCCTGTTCTTCTCGCGGCCCGGCTGGACCCTCGGCCTCGATCAGATGAAGGTCTATAGCCAGGCTCAGCATTTCGATCCCGACTTCCCGGCCGACGCGGCCTACGTCGAAAACGTGATCTGGCGGGACGCCGACACCGTCTTCGTGACCGTGAACATGCCGACCCGACGGCGACGAGCTGCAACTGGGGACAAAACGGGGCGCGCGTCTCAGTGAACGCGCCCCCGGATTGCAGCCGAGGTTCGGCGGCGGCGTTCATTGACGCCGCGTGAGGTTTTGTCGCTCTCCCCGTCGCCGGACGCAAAAAATACGCGGCGGCTTGGAAAGAAGCCGCCGCGCGAAGCATGAGCCGTGAGAGAGAGCCTCAGGCCCGCTTTTGGCGTTTCGCGAAAGCGACCCAGGCGAAGAGCGCGGCGATTCCGCCGAGCCCGGCGCCGAGCGTCGGGCCGGGCGTGGCGGCCGTCTGCGTGGTGATCGCGGCGAGGAAGGGCTCGCCGTTCGCAACGCTTGCGCCCAATCCCTCGAAGGTGATCGTCGTCAGCGTCGAGCTGTCGAATCCGGCCGGGAGCACGATCCGTTGCGCGTCGAGGCGAACGTCTCCGGCAAACTGCGCCGTGCCATAGACGTTGGGCGCAGTATTGATCAAGAAGCCATTGTAATGGTCGCGCACATTGTCGCCTTCGGTAGGGCGTAAGTGTAGGAGTTCCGGCCAAGTTGGCGAAAATCAACGCGGCGTGCTGAACAGGCTATACGCCAAAAGCGGAATTGATCAACGTGTAAACTGTGCCGACGTTCGCCAAGTTGACGGCGATCGTGAAGGAAGAATCGCCCTCAGGCGTTTGAATGACGCCGGTGGTGGCCGGGTCTCCGCCGAAGGTGGCGAGCTGAAAGTCGACGCCGCCGATCGTGACCGTGCTGCCGGCGAGCGGATAATTGGTTCCATTCGTATATGTCTGAAGGTTGGCGTTCGTCAGGCCAGAGATGTCCACGCTCCCCGCCGCCGCGGGGGATGCAAAGAACGCCGCGAGAGCCGCGGCGAGAGAGAGTTTCGCTAACTGCATGATGGTCCCCCGTTGCCGAGAGGCCCGGTACCGGACTCTCCTGAGGGACAGTCGCCGAGTGGCGTTTCGATTATCAACGCGCGTCGTTCGGCGCCAGGAAAATATTTCGGCGCTGTGGCTTTGGCGCACAGTCTTTTGCGTTCGACCCCAAGCCCGCCGCCGCCCTGTCGGCGCCTGGGGGGCCGGAAAAGCGTCCGGCCCCGGAGAGGGGCTGGGCGCTTCGTTTTTGTAGCTGCGAGCTAACGCTGGCGATTAGCGCGCGAGGAAGCCGCGAGCCCGGGCGAGGAGGCCCAGGCCAAGCAGCGCGACCAGGCCGCCGAGGCCAGCGCCGGGAACCGGGCCGGGAGTTGATACAAGTGTCTCGACAAAGCTGTTCGAGACAGTCGAGACGGTGCTTCCGCCAAGGCCCGGCGTCAACGTGTCCACCACGTTCACCGAAGTCGTGCCGGCCGCGAAGCTCGCCGTCGTGGTTCCGACGGGGGTTCCCGGGATGGGGCTGGTCTGGGTGAAGTCGAGGGGTCCAGCGCTGCCCACGTTGGGCGTGAGCGTCGTGACCACATGCACCGTGCCGTCCGTTTGCGCGACGGCGCCCGAGGCACTGGTCAGGACCGAGGTGCGGCGTCGGGGGGTTGACCGAAATGGTGTAGTCGACCGAGCCGCCCGTCGCGAAAGCGGGATCGGTGATGGCAATCGTGTGGAAGTCCTGGGTGCCGACGTGGTTGAAGGAAAACTGGACGAGGTCACCTGTCGCGAAGGAGAAGTTGTCCCACAGCTTGTCCTGCTGCTGAACGCCGGTGTACGAGACGAAGGGGGCACTGAACAGAGCCAATGTTGAGCTGGAGGTTGCTATGAAGGTGCCGCTGAAGTTTGGGGTGGTGATGTCGTAGACGGCGGCGTTCGCCGCCGTGCCGCCGCCGAGCGCCAAAGCGCTCGCCGTCGCCAACAAGTAGATGTGCTTTTTCATCAGGATCTCCTGCCTTAGCCCTTCTTGAAAGCCCTCATAAGAAAAGCGCAGTCTATCAGGCCCGCCTCCCCAATGAGCGCCGAACCTAAGGTACCAGCGAATGTCCACAAAGCAAAGCATTGTTGTAAGCGGCGATAACATTTCCTTTGACTGTGGCATAAATGCCACAGTCAAGTATAAATACCAGAGAGGATAAGGGAAAATACGTACTATCCTATAGGTATAACTACGTATACAAGGGACCTCGCCATAGGGCACGTGCGTAGCCTACAGGGGATCGACTCCGCTCGAAGGAGCAAGCGCCCCACTACGCGGGCTTCGCAGCGACGGCGACCTCCCGCCAGGCCTCGAGCTTCTGCGCGAAGCTCACGCCCGCATGCGCCGGGCTCGTCGAGGGCAGCCGCCTCGTCGCGATGCCCGCCGCGGCCACGGGCAAAGTCGGGCGCGCCAGCGTCAGATAGAGCCGCTCGGCCGTTGCGCCGTTGAAGAAGATCGCGGCGATGTCTCCGTGGCTCTCGAAGAAGCCCCTGAAATCATTGGGCGCGACGCTGCGCTTGTCGATTCTGTGGTCGAGGCTGCCGGGCCGCTTGGCGCTGGCGCAGACGTCCCAGAGCGCGACGCGCGCCTCCATGAGGCGCTTCAGCCGCTCTTCGTAAGGCTGCTCCGGACCGGCGCCGAAAAGCTGGCCCATGATCCGCCAGAAGCTGTTCTGCGGCTGCGCGTAATATTGACGCGCCGCGAGCGAGGCCTGGCCCGGCAGCGAACCGAGAACGAGCACACGCGCATCCTCGCGCGCGACGGGTGGGAAGCCGAAGGAGGGGCGCATGGGGGTTCCGGCCGATCGAACTCGCCGGAATGGCCCCTCGCGCGAGCCGTCGTCAAGGCGCGCTCACGCGCAGCTTAGGCGTGTCCGCCAAGGGTCCCGACTCGCCAGAATGTCGAATACCTCCCCTCGGCGGGAGGTCGGCGGTAGAAGACCGCCGGGGTGGGGGGACAAACCCGTCGCGCCAAAGGGCGTCTTTAGACGCCCGTCGTAAAGCGACGGGCTTTGGCGCACGGATTGTCCTGCCCTCACCCCCTGCCCGCGCGTTCGAGCCTGGCGAAGATCGAGACGATGAGCGCCTTCTTGTCGAAGTTGAAGACCTCGGTCTCGCGCACCGCGGCCGAAATCTCGTCGAAGGCTTCGGCGTAGCCGATCACGGCGGCGGCGCCCCGCCCGGCGAGCGCGCGCACACGCTGGTCGAGAAAGCCTTGCAGCGCGCGGATGAATCCCTCGAAGGCCTCCTCATTGTCGCGCCCGGTCAGGCGGTCGGCGAGCGCATGCACGGCGCTCCACTCCACGCGCGGCAGCGCGGCGAAAAGGGCATGGATGGCGGCGTCGAAAGCCGCGCCTTCGCCGTCGAGCAGCCGCAGCGCGGCGCGCGCCGAGCCCGACGCGCCTTGCGCGGCGCGCAGGATCTCCGCCTCGGGCAGCGCCGCCCAGGGAGCGCCGAGGCTCCGCACCACCGCGGCGATCTCCCCCGGCGCGAGCGGCTCCAGCGCGAGCTTGCGGCAGCGCGAGCGGATCGTCGTGAGAATGCGCGCCGGGCGGTGCGCCACGAGCAGAAAGACGGAGCGCGCCGGCGGCTCCTCGATGATCTTCAACAGCGCATTGGCGCTCGAGCGGTTGAGCTCGTCGGCGGAGTCGACGATGGCGACGCGCCAGCCGCCGACGCCCGAAGCGCTGTGGAAGGCTTGCGTCACCTCGCGCACGTCGTCGACCCGGATCTCGGTGAAAGGCTTGCAACTCTTCTCGTTCCAGCTTCGCCTCAGCGAGAAGACGTCGGGAAGCGCCTGCGCCGCCATGCGACGCGCCGCCGGCGCCTCGGCGGAAACGAACAGGGAGGACGCCGCTTGCGCCGCCGCGGATTTGGGATCGGGATGGGCCTGCAGGAAGCGCGCGAAGCGCCAGGCGAGCGTCGCCTTGCCGATGCCCTCCGGGCCGCCGAGGATGAAGGCTCCCGCCAGCCGGTCGCGACGATAGGCGTCGAGAAGCGCGCGTTCGGCGGCGGCATTGCCGAAGAAGTTCAGAGTCTCGCGCGGATGCGGCGCGCCGGGAAAACGGTCGCTCTCCGGCGGTCCCGCTGGCCCGCGGCTCATCTTGCGGCGTGTCCGTCGAAAAGCGGCAAGTGAAAGCGATCCGACACGAGCCGGCAGATTTCCGCCGCGACCTCGGGCTTGGGCCGCGTCGAGTCGATCACGCGGCAGCGGATGGGCTCGTGCGTCGCAATGTCGAGGAAGGCCTGCCGCAGGCCCTCGTGAAAGGCGAGCTCTCGGGCTTCAAAGCGATCTGCCCGGTCGCCCCTGCGGGTCGCGCGCGCCAGCCCTTCGTCGGCGGGCACGTCGAGAATGAGGGTGAGATCGGGTCGGCGCTCGCCCAGGACGATCCGGTCGAGAAGGGTGAGGAGACGCATGTCCGCTCCCCCCATCGCGCCCTGATAGGCGTGCGTCGAGTCGGTGAAGCGGTCGCAGAGAACGAAAGCGCCCTCGCGCAGCGCAGGAAGGATCACACTGTCGACATGGTCGATGCGCGCGGCGGCAAAGAGCAGCGCGTCTCCCAGGGGACTTCGATCCCCCTCCTCGCGGTCGAGCAGCAAGGCGCGCAGGCGCTCGGCGAAAGGCGTGCCGCCGGGCTCGCGCGTCACGACGACGCGCAGCCCCGTCTGCTCCAGGGCTTCCGCCAGATGGCGGATCTGCGTCGACTTGCCGGCGCCCTCGCCGCCCTCGAAAGTGATCAGGCGCCCGGGCGCATGCGGCCCCAGCGCGTTCATTTCTTCTTGAGGCGATCGAGGCGGTCGTGGATCGTCGCGGCCGCAAATTCATAGGCCGCGTCGAAGGCGCGCCGCGGCAGGGACCCCTGCTCCACGCTCTCGGTCGCGTAGACCGGCTGCTCGAGGATGACGTTCGCGCCGCGCTTGATTTCGATCTTGCCGATCTTCTGCCCGGCCTGGATCGGCGCGACGACCGGCCCCTCATAGACGATGCGCCCGGAGAGCTTGTCCTGGCTCGCGCGTGGCAGCAGCACGCGCAGGTCCATCTTCGCCGCGACGGGAACGGAGCCCGCCGTCCCGCCATAGACCTTGGCCGAGCCGATCGGCTCCTCGGCCTTGAAGAGAAATTTCTCCTCGAAATTGCGAAAACCCCACTGCAGAAGCTTTCGCGCCTCTTCGGCGCGGTCCTTGGCGGTTTTCGCGCCGTAGCCCGCAAGAATCAGCCGCCGCCCTTCGGCGACCGCGGAGGCGACGATATTGTAGCCGCTCTTCTCGTCGATGTTGCCGGTCTTCAGCCCGTCGACGCCCATGTTCATGGCGAGCAGCGGATTACGGTTGGGCTGCTTGATCTTGTTCCACAAGAACTCTTTCTCGCCGAAATAGCGATAATATAGGGGATAGCTGTTGATGATATGCTCGGCCAGCAAGGCCATCTCCCGCGCCGTCACCTGCTGGTCCGGCCCGGCCTTGCCCCAAGGATTGCCGAACATCGATTTCGTGAGCCCGAGTTCTTTCCCGCGTTTGTTCATGCGGATCACGAAGGCTTCCTCGGAGCCCGCATTGCCTTCCGCCAGCGCGATCGCGGCGTCATTGCCCGAGACGATCACAAGGCCGCGAAGCAGGTCCTCGACGCGCACACGCGAGTTCACATCCGCGAACATCGCCGACCCGCGCGACTTGGCGCCGCCGTCGCGCCAGGCGTGATCGGAGATCACATATTCGTCGTCGAGCTTTAGGCGCCCTTCCGCGAGCTCGTGGAAGATGAGCTCGGCGGTCATCATCTTCACGGTCGAGGCCGGCGCCACGAGATCGTCGGCGGCCTTCTCGTAGAGGACGGCGCCCGAATTCGCGTCGATCAGGATCGCATGGGCGAAGCCGGTCTGGAAATTCTCCGCGCGCGCGGGAGCGTGAAGCAGGAGCGCCGCGAAAAGGGCGGCGAGGATCGCTCTCAACTGGATCATTGGCGTCGGGTCGCGTTGGGCCGGCGGCATCCCGCAGGCGGCAGAGAACATGGGGCTTTCCGCGCCGGAAAGCAATCCGAAGAGAGTGTCGACGACAGCGCTACCGGCGAATTGCGTAAATTGCGAAAAACTGCCCCGAGGCGCCGCGGGCCAGCCTCGGCGAATTGCCGCGCTTCGTCTCCCGCAAAGTGAAACGCGTTACTCCCTCGCGTCGAAGTTTGCGCAAGCTCCAATATAATAGCGGCATCTGGCCACCGCGCACCTTCTCCCCTGCGGGCTATTCCATTCACACATTTCGGATTGCGCCTTCGCTGAAGCGCTGATTCTCTGGGGTTGATTCGGGGGAGGATTGGGGATGTGCGACTTGTCGCTGGGACGGTTTGGGGATCGTCGCCGGGAAAAAGGGGGGCCTTTTTGCTGGGGCGTCTTGTCGCGACGGCGGGTCGCCCGGCGCGGGTTCGAGCTTTGGGGGGCTCGCGGCGAGGAGAGATCCAGCTGACCCGGCTCTTGCGCGGCGAGGCGGTGACGCCGGGCGAGATGATCGAGGTCGCCGGGGCGCGCACGGGGCCGCGCTGCGCCGGGCGTCACGTGCTCGCCATTCAGGACACGACGGTGGTCCGCTCGCAAGGCGGCGGCGGTCTGTATCTGCACGCGATGATCGCGCTCGACGCCGAGGATGGCGCGACTTCGGGTGCGGTGCACGGCCAGTTCTTGAGCCGCAGCCAGGGCAAGCGCGACACGCGGCGCATCCGGCCCATTGAGGACAAGGAGAGCCATCGCTGGCTCGCGGGGGCCGATCGCGCCGCCAAAGTCTGTGCGAGCGCGGCGAAGATCACGGTGATCGCGGATCGGGAGAGCGACATCTACGAAGCCTTCACGCGCCGGCCAGCCAATGTCGACCTGCTGATCCGCGCCACCAAGGACCGCAATCTCGGGACGACCTTGCTGTTTGCTCATCTGGACGCCTTGCCGGTTGCTGCGCGCATGCAGCTGGAGTTGCCGGCTAAGCCCGGACGCAAGGCGCGCACGGCGATGCTGGTCTTGCGTTTTGCGAGCGTGGAGCTGCGTCGTCCGCGCAATGGCGTTTACAACGACGCGCCCGCCAGCACGCGCGTCAATGTGGTGGATGTGCGCGAGGTCGACGCGCCGCCAGGAGAGACGCCGGTTCATTGGCGGCTGTTCACGACGCATTGCGTGTCGAACGCCGTGGAAGCCTTTGAAATCGCCAATCTTTACCGTCGTCGCTGGGCAATCGAGCAATTGTTCCGCGCCATGAAGACGCAAGGCTTCGACATTGAGGGAGTTCGCATCGAGGAGGAAGCGCCGCTCACCAATCTGGTGATGGCGATTTTCATTGCCGCCGTGGTGGTGCAGCAGCTGGTTCACGCCCGCGACGGCGTTGGCGAGCAAGGATCGCTGCGCCCGGTCACCGACGCCTTCGAGCCGGAAGATCAACCTCTGCTCGAAGCCTTCAGCGCCGACCTCGAAGGCAAGACGGACAAGCAGAAGAACCCGCATCCCAAAGGCTCGCTCGCCTACGCCGCATGGGTTTGCGCCCGCCTCGGCGGCTGGAATTGCTACTATGGAAAGCCCGGCCCCATCACCATGCTCAACGGATGGCGGGAGTTCCAAGCCGCAAAGCAAGGCGTCGCCCGCCTGCAGGGAGCTATTCACGATGTGTGAATCTGATAGCCCCTGCGGGAGAAGGCGGCGAGCGCGGAGAACCGGATGAGGGGTGAACCCTACCGCTGCGCGAGCTTCGTGTGGTGCGATGATTTGACCGGCGCGCGGCCGAGCGCAAAGGGGCGGGAGGGCGGCAACGGCGCGTTCACCGGCACGCCCTCGGCATGCTCCACGCCCGGACGGCGCGGCGGCGTCGGCGACTCGTCCTCGTCTGTTGCCGTCGCCTGCGCCCCGCGGTCGACGACGGAGCGCAGGCGGTCTTCCCCCTGCTCCACGGCCGCGACCACCGACTCGCGCGCGCGCTCCGCGAATTGCGTCCCTTGTCCGCCGCGCGGCGGAAGCGTCGCGGGCGATCCGTCCGTGCGCGCCGAGGCGAGCAGCATGGCCTTGTCGCCGCCGTTGATGTCGGCGCGGCCGAGCCATTCGACCTTCACGCGGGCCGTCCCGACCCGATGGAAATCGAGCGACTCGGCGACGCGCTGCGAGACGTCCATGACGCGATGACCGTGATAGGGGCCGCGATCGTTGACGCGCACGACCATTGAATAGCCGTTTTGGGTGTTGGTGAGCCGCGCATAGCTCGGCAGCGGCATGGTCGGATGGGCGGCGGAGGCCGCGTTACGGTCGAAAACCTCGCCATTCGCCGTCAGCCGGCCGTGGAAATCCGAGCCGTACCAGGAGACGAGGCCCGTGGCCTTATAGGGCTTCTCGCTTGGATAATAGGTCTTGCCCGCGATCTGATAGGGCTTGCCGAGCTGGTAATGGCCGCCGCCCTCGGGCACTTCCTCACCATCCGCGATGACGCGGGGACTCGGACGCACGCCATAGCGGGGATCGATTTGCGACTCTCTGACATAGTCGCGGGCCGGTTGACCGGCGCAGCCGCAAAGCAGAGTCCCAAACGCCAGGCAGACGACCAGCTTCGGGGTTGGCTGCAACGGAGCCGCTCCCGCGACGAAGGAGCGCCACTTCACCATAATCCGCGTCATGCCGTCTCGCCGTCCCGTTGCGCAATGGCTCGGCGCCTTGCGAAAGGCGTCGCGAGCGGTTTTCCCTGTCCCGAGCCGAGCTTGCCGCCGGCGCTTTACCCGGACGTTAAAATCTTAAGGGCTTTGGGAGACATCCCTTCCCAATCCTTAACCGGCGCAGGAGGCTCCCCAATTGCGCCGAAAGTGGGACAGCTAGACAGACCTCTCGTCCCTGCCGCGACGGCCTCAGGAGGTCCCCGCCGGCGCGAGATCGACGATCTGCGCGTCGACCTTCTCCGCTCCCCGCCACTCCCCGACCGACAGCCGCAGCGCGACGTGGAAGGCGCCGCCGCGCCCCTTGGACAGCGCGAGCCCGAGCGGCGTGTCGCCGGCGCGAAACAGCATTGCGTCGAGCGTCGCCCCGTCGCCCGCCGCGAAACGCGCGCGCAGATGCCCGTCGCCAACCGGATTCGCATAGGCCAGGCGATGCGACGGGAGGGCGACAGTCGGCTCGCTGTTTCCCTGCCCGTACGGGCCGGCATGCTCGACGAGGCGGAGGCGCTCCAGCGACGCGCCGCGCGCCGTTACCGCCGCGTCAAGCCGGAGCGCGTCGTCGCGCCGCGCGGTCTCGACGGCGCTCTCGAGAGTCTCGTTCATGAAGTCGCGAAAGGCGTCGAGCTTGTCGCGGGCGACCGTCACCCCGGCCGCCATCGCATGCCCGCCGCCCTTCGTCGCCAAGCCCCGCTCGACCGCGGCGCGGACCGCCCGACCGAGGTCGACGCCACTTAAACTTCTACCGGAACCTGAAGCAGATTCTCCTTTTATATTAAGAGCAAAGGATGGAATCTTAAACCTATCTTTTAACTTTGCTGCGACGAGACCGAGCACGCCCGGATGCCATTCCTCGTCTGCGAGGACGAGGCAAGAGATCCGGTTCGAGCGAGAGAAGGCCTCCTCCGCGACCTCGATGGCCAGCGCGAGCGTCGCCTTTTCGAGCGCCTGTCGCTCGACATTCAGGCGGTCGAGCTCGCGCGCCGCGGCGGCCGCGGCAGCCGGATCGCGCTCCATCAAGAGCCTTGCCCCGAGCCCCGCGTCGCCGATCCGTCCGCCGGCGTTGATGCGCGGACCGAGGAGAAAGCCTAGCCGCCAAGCGCTCGGCCGCCCGTCCATTCGGGCGGCGTCCATAAGCGCCGCCAGACCGACACGCCGGCGCAGCCGCATGACCCCGAGACCCCGCGCGACGAGCGCCCGATTGAGACCCGTCAGCGGCGCCACGTCGGCGACGGTCGCCAGCGCCGCGAGATCGAGGCCCGCGAGCAGGTCGGGCGCTTCCCGCGCGGCCCAGTGGTTGCGCCGGCGCAACTCCCGCGACATCGCGACGAGCGCCAAAAACACCACCCCCGCCGCGCAGAGCGCCCCCTGCCCCGACAGATCGTCCCGCCGGTTCGGGTTCACGACGAGCGCGTCCGGCAGGGTCTCCGCCGCCTGGTGATGATCGAAGACGATGGTGGAGAGGCCGAGCGCCCGCGCCCGGGCGAGCGGCTCGAAGCTGACCGTGCCGCAGTCGAGGGTGACGAGCAGCGTCGCGCCGCGCTGGGCGAGGGCGTCGATCGCCTCGACGTTGGGACCATAGCCCTCGACGATCCGGTCGGGGATGTGAATGAAAGGCGCGGGCGCGCCGGCGGCGGTCACAAATTCGGCGAGCAGCGCCGAGGAGCAGGCGCCGTCGACGTCATAGTCGCCGAAAATGGCGATCTGCTCGCGCGCCTCTATCGCGTCGGCGAGCCGGAGGGTCGCCGCCTCCATATCGAGGAGGCGGAAGGGCTCGGGCAGCAGGTCGCGCAGCTTCGGGTCGAGGAAGCCCGGCGCCGCCGCAACCGAGACGCCCCGCCCCGCGAGCACCCGCGCGAGCAGCGGGTCATAGCCATGGGCCGAGACGAGCGCCTCAGCGAGCCCCTCCCCCTCGCGCGTGAGCCGCGCCGTCCAGCGCCGCCCCGTTAACGAGGCTTCGACGCCGAGAAAGGCCTCCGAGGGGGTAAATGACGCCACGCCACCTGCTCCAGAATCGCACAGGCGGAGCATGCGGGCGCGGAGGCGTCGCGGTCAATGCGCCAAAACAGGCTCGCGCGTGTCAATTCTCCCCGCGGCCGAGGTCACATCGTCGATTGCTTCATCCCGCGCACGAGGCCCTCGATCAGGTGATCCTTGTCACGGATGCGGCGACAAAGGCGCCGTGCGATCAATTTGTGGAAGATCAGCGCCGCCTGCGGCTCTTCCTGCTCCAGGAGCCTCAAGGCGTCCTTGGCGATGCGCAGAACCCGGCAGTCGGTTTCCGCGCGGATCGTCGCGCTTCGAGGGCTCCCAATGTAAAAGCCCAACTCTCCGATCATCGTGCCCGCGACGAGCGTGCGGACCCGCACGGGCGCCTTGCCCTCGAAAGACACGAGAACCGTCGCGCGTCCGCTTTCGATGAAGGCCAGCTGATCCGACGCCTCGCCTTGCGCCATCAGCGTGGCGCCGGCGGGATAATTGATCAAAGGGAAGCGCGCGAGAAACATTCTCGCCGTCTCGGCGTCCTGCAGGTCGGCCGTGAACGCCTCGAGGAGCGTGCGAGGCGCGCCAGCTTCGGTCCCCGCGGCGGCAAGAGACCGCTCCTCGCAATGTTCCAGCGCTTCGTCGAGCGAGGAGACCATGCGGAATTCCGCAGCGCGGTCGAAAGCCGCCTGATCGAACCGCTCTGCGAGTTTCTGCGGCGTCGCGGCGAACCGAACGTCGATCTGATGACGGCTCGCCAACTCCACGATGCGCCGGAAGCTCGTGAGCGCCGAGCTGTCGGCGCCGTCGACCTCGCGGAAGTCCAGGATGAGGGAGCGAAGCCCCGGGGCTTCGGCGAGGCGCGCCTTCACCTGCCGCAGGATGCTGTTGGCCGTTCCAAAAAACAGGAAACCTTGCAGGTAGATCACCAGGCGCTCTTGCGCGGTGTCTTGCAGGACTTTCCGGTCGGCGGAGGATCGCTGCACGTTGCTGATCGCGACGTCGCCGAAATAGCAGGCTCGGATCGGCGGCCTGACGGCGTAGCTCCAAACGAAATGGATGCAGCCCAGAATGAGCCCCGTGAAAACGCCCTGAATGACGCCGAACGTCATCGACAGAGCGATGACCACGGGAATGGTCAGCCATTCGCCCAACGACATCTCGTTCTTGGTCGAATAGAGCCAACGATGGAGCAGCCCGCCCCCGAGGAACGCCAGCAGGGCGCCGAGGACCGTGACCGGGATCAGCCCAAGCGCCTGGGGAACCGCCAGGGGGCCTAATCCGATCAGCAGGGCGGCCAGAATGGGGGCAAGGCGCGTGCGGCCTCCCGCCTTGACGAGCATCAGGCTCCTCGCGAAGGCGATGAAGCCGATCGTGCCGCCGGCGACGCCGCTCAGGAGCGACGAAAGGCCGCCGACGCGCAATTCCTGGTTGATGTCCCCTTCCTGGCGGGTGGCGGTCTCCATTCCCGACGCGGTGAGGAGCAGGCTGATCGGCGCGACCAGCGCCAAGACGAGAAGCGCCGGGAGCTGATGGCGCAGCGCCGTCCAGTCGATATGCGCGAAGGTCGCCGGAGCCCAGGGCGACGCGAGGGTGAGCGTGCTGGGAAATGCGATCAGCCATCCCGCCTCGCGCTGCTCCGCGAGGCTCAGTCCGAAGACGGCGCAGAAGGCATGATGGAGGAGAACGCTGGCCCCGATCAGCGCCGGCACGACGAAGGGCGAGGTTCGCTTTCGGGTCACGAGGCCGAAGGCTGCGGCGATCAACGCCATGGCCGCAAGCCGCGGCGCGACGCTCGGGTCGAAGAGCGCCGAAAGGTTCAGCGGCCGGCCGGCGGCGACCTTGACGCCGCCGGAGAGGAGGATCGAACCGGTCGTGCCGACGAAACCGGCGGTCACCTGCAGGGGCGCGAGCCGCACGATGGCGCCGGCTCTCGCCCAACCGATGCCGAGGAGGGAGAGGCCGGCGACGACGCCGGCGATGGCCATGCCCGGCGATGACCGTCGCGAGGAGCGACGCCTGATCGGCGCCCGCGCCCATCTCCTCGGCGATCGCCGCGGCGACCGTGGCCATGATCGCCATCGAGTTATTGTCCAGCGTGCCGCAGGCTGTTCTGAAGGAGCTCGCGACGGCGGTCGTGAGGCCGGCGACCGCGGTCGTGATCAGCATCGCAAAGAGCCCGGCCGGACGCCCGAAAGCGAGCGCGCCCGAGTAGATCAGCGCGGTGTAGCCGAGCAGATAGGTGGCCTGGACGGGAAAGAGCACCATCGCCGCCAGCGCGTCCGGAATCGTTCTTCTCGCGCGGCGGAGCGCGATTTCCAGGCGAAGTGACAGAGCTGGCGCGGATCGGCGTCGCGCGTTCGCGGCTTTCATCGACTTCGCGTCTTTTGCGATGGCCGACCCACCGTTGGAAAAAGCCTGCTGATCCATTCTTCAATCCTGGCAACTCGGATGGCGGCGCGGTTCGGCGCGCTTGAAACGCCTCAGGGCGAAATTCGGGTCTAAGTCGATACTTTCTATAGAGCATGCATGCAAGAAGGCCGAGGCTGATACCCGCTTAAGCACAAAGTCAAAGGCGTCCTTCTTTCGATGGCGGAAGCAGCGGCGCGATTCTGTCACACATGGATCGGCAGGTCGCGGAAAAGGCGCTTGCCGTCGAGGACCTCGTAAAGCTCGTCGCGCTCGGCGTCGCGCCTGTGGTAGCCGCATTGCTCGATCAGCGCGGCCGCCTTGTCGAGCTCCGCGCGCGCGGTTTGGGTGAGCCTGTCGCGCGCGTCGCCCGTGGCGGGCGGCGGCGGCGTTGCGGCAAGCGGGCGCGAAGCCGTCGCGCTCGGCGAGAGCCAAGCGGCAGAGTTCCAGATGCATGTCGCAAAGATGCAGCCGCATCGGCCCCGGCTCGGCGATCTCCAGCACCTCGTCGAGATCGCGCCGCGCGCCCGGCGAAATCGCCCTCGGCGCGCCGCAGCGGGCGCGCGCCAGATAGCCGAGGGGGATGTACATCGCAAAATTTGAGCGGCGCAACTCGTCCACAGCGGAGGCGAGACGGTCGTGGAGCTCAGAGCTGAGTGGCGGAGCCTCTGCCGTCAGCGCCAGTCCGAGGGATGCGCGGCCCAGATTGAGTATGCCGAGGCCGATCAGGAGGGGCCACTTATTACGCCGCCACCCAGCGAGACCGGCTGCAGCCCAGTTCTTGATCTCGTTGAAGCGCCCCCCTCTAGCATATCCTCGCCGAGATAGGCTCCCTGTAGGGAGAGGACGCTCAACGGTGGCGACCGCCCCTCTCTCTGTAGGGCCTCGGACTCGAAGAAGACCGAGAGCGCCCCGCCGTTTTCACCGGCGGCAGCGCGCGCCGCAGCCAGGGCTGCGCGGGGACCCAAGGTGGCAAATTCGTCTTGGCGCCCGCCGCGGAGGTGGACGCCCTGGGCCGCGGTTACTTTGGACGCCACAATTTCGCCCAAGGTCAGCTCGGCGACAGCGAGATTGGCTATCGCCGAGACCGCTTTACTCCAGTCTTGCCTCGCGATGGCCAGGACGCGAGCGGCGCGATGGGCGACGAGCGCGTCCCGCAAGCGGCCGAGAACGCCCAAAGATACAGCCGCGTCTTCAAGCGCCCACAGCCTGTCGGCTTCGCTCAAGCCGGCATGCGGCTCCGCGAACGGCTGATCGAAGAACCATCCAAGCGCCGCCAAGCAAGGGCCAATCGCTCCAAGCACGAGTTGCGCATGATAGGTGGGGCGGCCGTCCGGCCGCAGTCGGCATATGCGGCCGACGTAAACCGTCTGTAGCGCCTCTTGCTGGCGCCCGGCCTTGCAGCCATGCGCCACCGACTGAAATAGCGGCTCCAGCGCGGCGACATCCTTGGGCGGATCACCCTCACGCGTCGTGCGCCGCAAATGATCGTAAAGCCTGCTGTGGGCTGCTTTCCAGGCGGCCTCGTTTTCTCGTCTGGACTTCTCGCCGTACCATTCGCGCGCCAGCGGATGGGCATCGAGCGAAGTCCGGCGACTGCGGATCTCGCGCAAGTAGCAAGCCCACGCTGCGCAACTCAAAGACGGCGTCCGCGCGCGCATTAGTGTCGACGCTTGCGCCAAGCTTCGAGCCCCGACAGCGCCGGTTTCCGGCGGAGCGCGTCGAGACAATCGGCGCTCGCCGGCCGGTCGAAAAGGCCGATGACGCGCATGATCGCCGCGTGCAATGGCGCGTCGCGCAGCCATTCTTCGTCCATCGACTTCATGACCCGCCGGGCATGGGCGTGGATCGGGTTCAGCTCGCGCTCGGCCGCGACCATCGGCCCGATGCGGTCGCGGCGATGGATATCGCCGCCATGGCGCTTCACGAGAAAGCCGGAGAGCAGCGTCAGCGCCAGCGCGTGTCCGCCGAACTCCTGTCGCCGCCGCGCGCAGCTCGCGCGCGGGGCCATGCACGCCGCGGTCTTCGAGCAGCGCCGCGCCGGCCTCATCCGAAAGCGCGGCGAGGTCGAGCACCGGCGCGGCGCCGTTCCTCCTGCCGGCGATGTCTTGGACCGCAAGGCGCGTCGTGAGCAGGATGAGCCCGCCGACCCCATCCGCCGCGGCGCGACGCAAGCAGCGCGCGCATGGCCGGGTCCTTGAGCAGCCCCTCTTGCGGCCCCGGCCCATGCTGCAAAGGCTCGACGCCATCGAGAATGAGCAGCACGCGACGGCGCTTGCAGCGCCTCCGCGATCTTGTCTGCCTTCCAGCGTCGCGCTCGGGCCGGGGTCCGGCAGCCCGAGCTTCTTCAAGGCCCAGTCGAGAAAGCGGTCGGCCGTGGCCGCCCGCTCCTTCGACCCCTGGCTGTAGAAGGACCAGGCGAGCAGCGCCTCCGCCCCGCGCCCACCGTCGCCCTTGAGCTTGTCGACCCAGGTCGAGACCAGCGCGGTCTTCCCCTGCCCGCCCCAGGCGACGACGGAGAAGACGTGAATGCTCGGGATCGTCCCAGGCGAGCGTCGAGCCGGTCGAGGTCCGCTTCGCGCCCGCGCAGAGGTGACGAGCGAGGTGTCGGGCAGCGCGGAGAGGTCGATGAGAAGCGGCGGCGCTTTGAAATCGGGTTCGGCGGATGGCGCAGCGCATTGCGGGCGCGTCGCCGAAATCCGGTTCTGCGTGTTCGGGATCACAGGCGGCCTCGCGCCGGCGAGCAGTTTCTCCTTGGCTTGATCGCGCGACGCGCCCTTCGATGTCGATGAAAAGTCTCGGACCAAAGATGACGGGCAAGTCGCAGGGACGGACCTTCACGAAGATTAGCCGTCTTTCCTTGCCGTCGACGTCTTGCCAAAGCATCGCGGCGCGCTCCAGCGCTGAATATTTCGCCTGAGGCTTGAGATAATCTGGCGAGGCGACGCAGATCATCGCCCGGCAATCTTGAAGCGCGCGCTCCATCCACTGCGCAATATCGCCGCCGACGCCGATCTCCCAGGGCGCGAAGCGCACGCTATATCCTGCTTCGCGCAAGTATCCATGCGATCCACTCGGCCTTTTTGAAATCGGCGGCGTTGTAGCTGATGAAAAAATCCGACATCGCGACTCTCCGTCACGAGGGCGAGAGTGACGCAAGCGGTGAGCATTGTCAATCGTCCGGAGTGCGCGCCTGAAAGCGGCGCGTGCAGGCCCGCAATCCGCCGTTCCTGCGTTAACGATTTATTAATAAATGCGGCGCGTCTGAAAATCGGCCGCGCCTCGAATGTCGCCGATTCGCGCTGCGCGCTTAGAAATCTGCGACTTTGCCTTTGACATGCTAAGACGCAAGGCGCTTCTGCTAGAACGCTCGGCGCGCGGACAAATTTCGCGACGCCGATTCGCTCTATGAGAAGAGTAGTGACGTAAGTTACGGTTTTGTCAAATGATTCGAAGTCGCGTCGCCGGCTGGCCGCCCGCTCCTCGCCTGACCTTCTGCCCTGCTCTCGCCGCGAGATGGGACGCCTCCGCCTGTCGCAGGGTGGGAAAAGCGCCCATTCCCTTTAAACTCGCGAGCCGCGTGCGCATTTACCCCCGCAAGGAGGCCCGCTGCGGTGCGTGCGAAAACGGTCGTCTTCATCCATGGCATGGGAGGCTGGGGACCCGAGGACCTAGGCGGGAAGTATCCCTACTGGGGCGAGGCCTTGCGCCAACTCGGCTCGCCGTTCAGCGTTCATGAGGCGAAATGCGGCCCCATCAGCTCGCTGCATGATCGCGCCTGCGAGGTTTTCGCGCAGATCAAGGGCGCGCGGATCGACTATGGCGAGGCGCACAGCCGCGAGGCGGGCCATGCGCGCTTCTCGCGGGATTTCTCGGAGCGCGGCTTTCTGCCCGACTGGTCGGAGGAAAACCCGGTCGTCCTCGTCGGCCACAGCGCCGGCGCGCCGACTGCGCTGCTCTTGCAAAAGCTTCTCGCCGAGGATTTTTGGGGCGTCGGCTCCAACGCCAATTGGGTCGAGACGATCGTCTCGATCGCCGGCGCCTTGAACGGCTCGACGCTGGCCTACAACCTCTGCAACGACGCCACCGGACGCCTGCAGGAGCGCCCCAGCGCCGTCGTCGGCAGGGGCCTCGCGCTGCTGGCGCGCGTGCTGCGTATCGGCTCGCCGCCGCTCTTCGACCTTCATCTCGACCAATGGATTGGGAAGGGCGAGGGGTCGGATCGCGCGGCTTTCGGCCGGTTCGCGGCGAGCGACGACAATCTTCTCCACGACATGACGCTGCACGGCGCGCGCCGCACGCTCGAGCAGTGCGAGACGTTCGAGGACAGCTACTATCTCTCCCTCGTCGCCTGCGCGACGAGCCCGCAGCGCCGCTTCTCCCTGCCCTTCCTTCCGCTGGTCGAGCGGCCGGATCTGGCGATGATCGTGAGACAGCCCTATGGCGGTCTTTACATCTGCCATCGCGGGGAGTTTGCGGCGCCACCGATCGACGGCTGGGGCGAAGGCGAGTTGACGATGGAGCAGTGGCGCGCCAACGACGGCTGCGTCAATTCGATCTCACAGCGCTATCCGTTCTTGGCCGGCCGGCACCCGATCGGCGGCGAAGGCGTGCTCTCGAACGCGCGCGTCTCGCCGGGAAGTTGGTTTTACGAGAATCTCGAAGACGCGACGGGTCGCAAGTTCGACCATCTCGATCCCGTGCACGGCGCGCTCACGCGGGCCTCGGCGGCGCAGCGAGAGGCGCATCGAAAACTCTATCGCGATCTTCACGCGCGGCTGCTCTCGCTCGGCGAGGACGCTCCGGCGACGCCAGCCGAGGCGGCTTAGGCATAGTCGCCTCATCGGGCGCGGCCGCTCTTTCGCCTCCTGCGTCAGAAAACGAGCGCCGCAGCGCGCAGCGCCAGTGCGAGGAGCACAAGCGACGAGGCGACGAATATCGAAAAACGCAGCAAGATAATGTTCGCGGTCGCTTGCACGAGACTATGAACAACCCGCAGCGCCACATAGCTCCAGGCAAGCGCGGTGTTGAGTCGGTCGCCCGCGCCGAGCATCGCGAGCGTTAACGCCACCGCGTAGAAAAGCGTCGGCTGCTCCAGCAGATGATTGTAGTTGTCTGCTTTCCACCGCGCCTGGGCGGGGATCTGCGCGTTGAACGCTTCCTTAGTTTGCTCGGGATCGAGCCTGATGCGACCTTTGCGAATAGCGGGAATGCGCGTCGCATAGAGCCATGCCCACATCACGAAGGTCCACAGAACCAGCGCGACGATCGGAGCGAAAAGCGGGCTGTGCTGCATGTCGTCTTCCCTTGCAGCCGATTCGACGGCGCGGACGCATGGCTTGTGCAGTAGGACCGGCGCGCAGGCTAGAGCGCGAGGCGAAAAAGTGGAAACCGGTTTTTCGCAAAAAAGCGCGCTCTACACTTTTACATTCGACCCCGTTATTTTTTCAGGCGCTCCGCCTGAAGCGCTAGCGTGATGTAGCGCTACCGACCGAGCAGGCAATTGACGCCGCCGCCAAAAGGCGACAAAGGCTTCCCCACATGAACGCCCCCTCCTCTCTCGCCTTTCTCGTCGTCGCCGGGGGACGCGGCGTGCGCGCCGGCGCCGGCGGGCCGAAGCAATACCGGCCGGTTCTGGGCAAGAGCCTGTTGTCGCGCACGCTCGAGGCGCTCCATGCGGCGGCGCCCTCCGCGCTGCTGCAGATCGTGACGCATGCGGACGATTCCGAGGCCTATGCAGGCCTGCGTCGCCGAGCTCTCCGAAGTCGCGCGTCGCCATCTGGCCGAGCCCGCCAAAGGCGGCGCCTCGCGCCAGGAGAGCGTGCGGAAGGGGCTCGAGGCGCTGGCGACCCTCGAGACGCCGCCCAAGATCGTGCTGATCCACGATGCGGCCCGGCCCTTCGCCGACGCGGCGCTCATCGAGCGGGCGATCGACGCGGCGCGCGAGTTCGGCGCGGCGGCGCCGGGCGTGCCGATCGGCGACACGATCAAGGAGGTCGACGCCGCGGGACGCGTCGTCTCGACCCCGGAGCGCGCGCGGCTACGCGGGGTGCAGACGCCGCAGGCTTTCTCTTTCGACCTCATCCTCGCCGCGCATCGCGCTTGCGCGGGCTCCAAGGTCGAGTTCACCGACGACGCCATGGTCGCCGAGCACGTGGGCGCGGCGGTGCATATTTTCGCGGGCGACCCCAAGAACTTCAAGCTGACCACGCCGGAGGATTTCTTGCGCGCGACCAACGAGCTTCTGGCCGCCCTGCCCGACGTGCGCGTCGGCCAGGGTTTCGACGTGCACGCCTTCGCCGAGGGGAGCGAGATTTATCTCGGCGGCGTCGCCATTCCGCATAGCAAAGGGGCTCGCGGGTCACTCCGACGCCGACGTGCTCGCGCATGCGATCACCGACGCGATCTTCGGGGCGCTGGCCGAGGGCGACATCGGCGCGCATTTCCCGCCCTCCGACCCGCAATGGAAAGGCGCGGCCTCCTCGATCTTCCTCGCGCATGCGGTCGAGCGCGTGAAGGCGCGCGGCGGCATGATCGCCCATGTCGACGCGACGGTGATCTGCGAGGCGCCGAAGATCGGCCCGCATCGCGACGCGATCCGCGCGAGCCTTGCGAAGATTTTGGGCGTCGCCGAAGAGCGCGTCGCGCTGAAGGCGACGACGACGGAGAAGCTCGGGCTTCACGGGTCGCGGCGAGGGCGTTGCGGCGATGGCGACGGCGACGGTGCGGCTGCCGGGGTGAGGGAGCGCGGCGGCCCAGCGCTGGCGAAGTCGCTAGCGTCCCCTCTCCCGCGCAAGCGGGGAGGGACAGGGAGGGGGCTCGCCCTACCCCGACAGCTCCGCCGCGCGGCGCTTCGCGGCCTCCACCGCCCGGGTCATCAGCGGCGCGAGACCGTCCTCCCCCATCAGCACGGCCAGCGCGGCGGCGGTCGTGCCGCCGGGCGAAGTGACGTTCTCGCGTAACGTCGCGGGCGAGAGCTCCGGCGTGCGATGCATCAGCTCGCCCGCCCCGCTCACCGTCGCGCGGGCGAGCTGCGCGCGAAATCTCGGCAGGCAATCCGGCCGCCTGCCCCGCCGCCGCGAGACATTCGGCGAGAAGAAAGACGTAAGCAGGCCCCGAGCCCGAGACCGCCGTCACGGCGTCGATCAAATCCTCGCGCTCGACCCAAACGATTTCTCCGGCCGCTCCAAGCAGCCGCTGCGCCACGGCGCGCTGTGTCTCGCTCGTCAGCGCATTGGCGAAGGCGCCGGTGATGCCGCGTCCGATCGCCGCCGGCGTGTTCGGCATCGCGCGCACGAAGGCCTTGGCGGGGAGCCTCGCGGAAAGATCGGCGATGCGCTTGCCGGCGAGGATCGAGACGACGAGCGTTTCCGGTCCGACGAGCTTCGAAAGCTTCGGCGCGACGCTCTCGAGCATCTGCGGCTTGATCGCGAGCAGTAAGGTTCCGGCAGGCGGCCCGTCAGGGGGCGCACCGCAAAGCATGAAGCCCTGCGCGTCGCACAGCGCCGCGACCTCGATGCCGGGCTGCGGCTCGACGACCTCGACCCGCCCCGGGGCCCCCGCACGGGCGAGTCCCGAGAGCAGCGCCGCGCCCATTTTGCCCGCGCCGACGAAGACGATCCTGTCCGCCGCGCTCTCCTGCGTCACGCTTCGCCTTTCGTCTCAAAACTTGCGGCCTCCAGCGCTTCCCTGGCATTCTTGCCGGCCCAGAGCACGAATTGGAACGCCTGATAGTAGCGCTCGCAGGTCTGCAACGCATTGTCGAGATGGGCGGCGCAGAGCGCGCGCGAGGGCTCGGCCCCGCCGACGAGCATGAGCCCGTGCCGATGCATGATCACGCCTTCCTTGCGCCAGACGTCGAAATGGCCAACCCACAGCTGCTCGTTGATCGCGGCGACGAGCGCGCCGATCTCGCCGCGCAGCCGGTCGGGAACCTTGAGGTCGAAGGCGCAGGACAGATGCAAGGTCTCGATGTCGGAAAGCCAGGTGAACGCCACGCGATATTCGGTCCAGCGCCCGGCGACCGAGATCGCGATCTCGTCCTCCTCCTCGCGGTCGAAGGCCCAGTCGTTGCTGGCGGCGAGCTGCTCCACCACATCGACGGGATGTTGGGAACGGATCGTGTCCTGTTCGGCTGCGATGAGCATGTGCCAACCTTTGTTTCTAGGTTTTACGAACGCGGCGAAGGACAGAAGCAGCGCAGTGCAGCCCCTCCTCCGACTTATGGAGGGACCGCGACGACATTCGAATCGTCTCAACTGCGACTATAGTCGGAAAAGCTTGATTCGGCGAGCTTTCCTAACCTTGTCCCCGGCCGCTTAGGCTTCTGACGAAGCCTGAGGGATTCGTCGCGCCCGGTAAAGCCGATGCCGCCACGCTCCACAGGCAAGTGTTGGGGATAAGAGACGCCCCCTGCTCAACCGCCGGCGAGACCGCCGGAATTTTAATGACGATCGTCACTATTGCTTTTGGTGACGGTCGCCATTAAAGTGCCTGGCAGGAGCTCAGCATGCGCGTCACCAAGGAAAAGTCTGCGGAGAACCGCGAACGCATCTTGCAAGCCGCCGCGCGCCTCATCCGCGAGCGCGGCGTTGCGGGCGTGGGCGTGGACGCGCTCGCCGACGCGGCGGGACTGACCTATGGCGGGGTCTACAGCCAGTTCGGCTCGAAGGAGGCGCTGGCGGCGGAGGCCTTGAGCGTCGCGCTCGCGGGCAATCTCGAAACCCTCGAGCGTCTGGGCCTCGCGGCCTATGCTCAGGGCTATCTTTCTGAGGAACACCGCGACGCGCCCGGCGAGGGCTGCGCGCTCGCGGCGCTCGGCTGCGACATGCCGCGCGAAAGCCAATTGCTTCGCCGCCGCTTCACCGAAGGCTTTCGGCGTCTTGCGGGACGCGTGAGCGAAATGCTGCGCGCCGGACCTCCGCAAAAGAGCGACGACGAAGCCTTCGCCACGGTCGCGGCGTTGGTCGGCGCCGTCGTCCTGGCCCGCGCTGTCGACGAGCCGGAACTTTCGATCCGCATTCTCGCAGCCACTCGAGCCGCGCTCGCATCGGGATCGCTCGGAAGAGAGAAGTCGCATCCGCAAAAATGATCGGCGCAACGACGGCCCCGAGAAAAGGGCCGTCCAACAGGGAGGGGAACATGCCGCTATGGAAGATCTATCATCCGGAGGGGCTGTACACGCCAGAGGACAAGAAGGCGCTGGCGGAGCGGATCACGAACATCTATGCGAGCATCCCTCTTCCCAAATTCTACGTCGTGATCCTCTTTGAGGCGTTGCCGAAAGGCGATTGCTTCGTCGGCGGCGAGCCTCACGAAAAGTTCGTGCGCTTCACGGTCGATCAGATCGCGCGCACTGTCCCTGGCCCCGTGCTTCGGGAGTGGTGGATCAAAGCGCTCGATAAAGCGGTCGCTCCCTTCGCGAAGGATCGCGGCTGCGATTGGGAAATTTCCATCGACGAGACCCCTTGCGATCTCTGGACGCTGCAAGGCGAGCTTGCGCCGCCCTTCGAGTCGCATGCGGAGAAGCGGTGGGTCGAGGAAAACAAGGCGAGCCCCTACACGCTGGACGAGAAGCTGCCGATCAAGCTGGCGCTGACGCCGGGCCTCGCCGACCGATGAGGCGAGCGGCTATCACCGCATTGCAACAAAAACGGCGCGGACTTTTCGGACCGCGCCGGCGCCTTCGTGCAAAGTTGTGAATGCTTTCAGGGCTCCATGAGCACCGGCGTGCCGACGCTGACACGGTTGTAAAGGTCGGCCACGTCCTCGTTTCGCATGCGGATGCAGCCGTAGGAAGCGGCGGTGCCGATCGAGGCGCGCATTCTGTTCGTCGTGCCGTGGATCGCCACTTCGTTGCGTTCGAGAACGATCGCGCGCGCGCCCATGGGATTATGCGGAGAGCCGCCCGGGATAAGATTGGGGAGTTCCGGATGATCGGCCCGGACGACGGCCGGAGGCGACCAGTCGGGATGGTCGTGCTTCGCGGCGACATAGGTGGAGCCTGACCATTCCCTGCCGCGCTTCGGCACGGCGATCGGATAGGACATCGCGGTCCCGTCGCCGTTGACGAGATAAAGTCTGCGCTGATGCGCGCTGATCACGATTGTGCCGGGCGCGATAAAGTCCGGGAAGGTGACTCTCGCTCCGGCTTCCGCCGTCTGCGGCGCCAATGTCCAAAGACCGCCAAGCGCCGCCAGAGCCAGCGCGAGATTGAGGACGCGCAGGCGAGCTGCGCGCGAAACGAGCTTCGTCAAGACCATCACTCCACTCCATCACCCAACGCCCGCGACGCTTGCGGGCTGAAACTTCAAGGTAGGACCTAATCTAACTTCGGCCATGCTTTTGTCTAAATTAAAATGCGCTTCCGGTTAGCGGGTAACCCTAAATTTCCGTTTACTGTGGCACTGCCGCAATAGCGCGCCTGCGGGCTTGAAAGGATCGCTCCACGATATGCAGAAGCCCCCGCCGCGGCTTTTTGATCGCAAGCTGTTGCGCCGAAGGCTCGCGCGCGCGCTCGACCAAGGCGCGCCCGATTTCCTGATCGCGCGCGCGGCGGAGGACCTCGAGGATCGTCTCTCCACGATCAAGCGCGAGTTTCCGCGCGCGCTCGATCTCGGCACGCCGAGCGCGCATTTCGCGCGCGCGCTCACGACGCCGAAGCGCCCGGCGCCGCTGCGCGCCGCCCTTGCGCTGAGGCCTGAAGAACAGGGACTTCGCCTCGTCGCGGATGAAGAGGCCCTGCCCTTCGCTCCGGCCTCGCTCGATCTCGTCGTCTCGGGGTTGGCGCTGCAATGGGTCGACGATCTGCCGGGCGTGTTCGCGCAGGTGCGGCGCGCGCTCGCGCCGGACGGGCTGTTTCTCGCCTGCATGGTCGGCGGCGTGAGCCTGTGCGAGTTGCGTCAGGCCTTGATCGAAGCCGAAAGCGAGATGTCGGGCGGCGCGAGCCTGCAAATCGCGCCATTCGTCGACATGCGCGATCTCGGCGGCCTCTTGCAGCGCGCCGGCTTCGCGCTGCCGGTGACGGATGTGGACAGCTTTACGCTCCGCTACGACTCTATGCTCGCGCTCTGCGCGGAGCTGCACAAGATGGGCGCGGGCAACGCCCTGCGAACGCGCCGGCCGCTTTCGCGAAGGACGCTACTGCGCGCGGCGGAGATCTATGCGCAAAAATTCTCCGACCCCGACGGCCGCGTGCGCGCGACGATCGAGATCATCTGGCTCTCCGGCTGGGCGCCGCATGAGAGCCAGCAGAAGCCGCTCAAGCCGGGCTCGGCGGAGATGCAACTCGAGGATGCGGTGAAGGCGGTGAGGGAGGAGGAGTAGCGAGTACGGAGCGCGCTTGCGGTCTACTTGGGAACAGGGGATCGCCGCGAGGCCTCATCACGCGCGGCGTCGGCGCGATTTCCCACGCGCGGTAAAGACCTTGGGTCCTTAGGGGCTTTTGTTCCGGGGATGCTGCGCTAGCCATACCGGCGCCCCATGATCGAGCCAGCTCGTCACGTCCGACATCGAGCGAAACCCGTTCGGCGCTCTTCCCGCTTGTCTGGCCACGTAACGATGACCAGCCAACCCGAGTTGTCCAGGCGTTTGAATGGCGTCATTAGCGGAGCAGCATCTTCTTTCATTTTTCGATTATGCGCGCCAACGCGCAAAAACGCCAGAACAATCGCGCG
>CAVXEI010000026.1:0-253826 GCA_963760695.1 uncultured Alphaproteobacteria bacterium
GGACGGGGCCGTTGGCGCCGGCGCCACCGGCGAGCCAGCCGAGCATCGCATTGCCATAAAGCGTGAAGTCCGGCGAGCCGGTGACGTGGAAATAGCTGACATAGCCGCTCAGCGTGTGATCCCACGTATAGCCCGCCGTCGCCTTGAAGCTCAGCAGATAGTTGAGCGGATTGGACGACGAGGCGTAGCCGCCGGAGACCGGCAGGCCGTAGAGGTTGAGAATGCCGTTGGCGGCGATGAATTGCGACGCGATCCCCTGCGCATAGGTCGCCTGGAGATTTTGCATCTCGGTGATCCGGGTGAGCTGCAAGGTCACGGCGTGCGGGCCGCTGATCCATTGATATTGCGCGTCGAGGCCGATGTCGCGGTAATGGTCGGAGCCATAGCCCATCACGCGCCCCGGGAGCACCGACGGGTAAAAGCCGAAGGCGCCGATCATCAGCGAATGCTCGCCCCAGTTCTTCTCCAGCGCGACGCGCCAATAGGGCGAAGCGTAGGCCAACGAGCTGGTCGAGCAGGCGATGGTGTAATTTTGCGGGTTCTGCGTGAAGGGCTGCCAAGCCGGGACGGGGAGGCCGGGGACACTGGGATGAGCCCCCAGGAATGGAGCAGTATCGAAGGGAGGATTACTGGTCCCGCTCGCCCAAACCTGTACATTGCTGATGTAATCAGAATTATAGCCGCAGGCGTAGCCGAGCGTGCCCTGCATACCCTTCGACATGGGGTGATAGAGCGAGGTCTCCACGTACAGCATGTCGTTGAGGAAGGCGTAGGCGCCCGTGCCGACCGTCGTGCCCGCCCAGCTTCCTTCGATCTGCGTGCCCGGCGGCGAAAAAGCCGGCCCGAGGCTCGGGCCCACGTAAGGGAATCCCCAAGCCGGCGTCGTGTTCCAGACGTCCTGGACCGTCGGATTGTTGTTGGCGTTCAGGCCGATGATGGCGTCGACGCCGCCGATGTTCACGGTTCGCGTATAGCGGATGTCCGTATTGTCGAGAAAAGTGCGCTGATCCGTCTTGTCATAGGTGCCTTGAACGAAGGCGCCCAGATTTTCGTAGATCTTGCCGCCGTAGAACAGGCTCGCCTGCTGCATGACGAAATTGTCGTTCACATGGGCGTCGGGATAGCCGCCCGTATTGGTCGGCGGCGTGTCTTGCTGAACCTTCGTCTTGGTGAAGGTCGGCAGCACCATCGCGGCGATCGGCGGAACCTCCCACGGCTCGGTTCCCCCGGTGGCTGTGTAACCGCCGAGCTTAAATCGCCGTCCGTAAGGGGTGAGCTCGGGGAAGTTCGTATGGCAGGTGGCGCAAGGCTGGCCAGTCTGGCGAGCGAAGCTCGGCACCGCCTTCGCGGGAGTGAAAGAGCCGGCGAGCCCGAAGGCGGCGGCGGCCACGAAGCCAAACACCCGTAGGATCAGCACGCGATGCGCGCCGACAACTGAGCGGGAGGGTTCGACAAAGGCAACTGAGCCCAGCGCCACCAACTCGCGAATGTCTCTCGGCATGGCGGCCTCCTCCTGTGAAATCATCCTTTGGCGTCCCGCGCAGCGCGGAGCCAAATTGCTCAGTCATGATGTCAACGCGACAACAGGGCCTGCAGAATCTCGGACATTTTATGTTGCATCGCGCAACCTTGGCTAGGCCTTTCTTGTCTCAAAATAAAATGATGTGCAAATCTTATAATAAGCAGTAAGTCACAGGACGCAGCACTCCCCGCCACGGACCTTCAAAAAATCCGCGCCGGCGCCTGGAACCTTTTGAAGTGGCGAGGGCTTAATGCCCACAGCTTCGGAAAGTCAAGTTCTAGCTCAGATGAATCGCTCACGATTGCGAAGTCGACCCCCCGACTCCGCAGTGCGGTAGTCGCTGTAGTTCTGTTTTCTTTAACGGTTCTTTCTTTTGCAGTGCAATATATTCGCAGTGCAGCATTTCAATTTTTAAACTCCGACAAGAAACAATCTGCGTTTGTGGAACCAATTACTGTGTTCAAAGTTTTCTCCGTGAGCAGTAATCTTTCTGTAGCTGGCGCATCTCCCCAGTCGCCGTATCCCCGGAGGTCGTCATGTCAAAGCTTCGGCTCACATGCTTAGCCACAGCGGCATGGGCGTCTGCGACCTTTGGGCATGCGCTCGAGGCGCCCGGGCACGAGGCGGCGGCGCAAAAATTCGAATGCGGACCGACAGGAACGGGGCATAACCGGATCGTCGCTGCCGACCTCCCCCGGACGGTTTTCGTGACTGTGATGTTGACCGGTGAAAAAGCGACTGGCCTCAAGGTTGCCTATCTCGAAGACAACGGAGAGAAATCCGACCCTGCCGACAAAACCAAGTCGTGGCGCCTCGTCACGATGCCGAGCGGTCATGACTACCACTGGTGGGCTGTAGGCAGCCGGCAACCTAATCTTCTGATGCATGGGAGACTTTTCAAGCAATCCGGTGCGCGCGGAGGAGAAAACCAATGGCTGTATTACGAAGAACAGTTTGAGACAGGTCTCAAGACAAGCGATTTTCAAGTCGCCTGCGTCGCGCAGTGACGGATTGGATCAAGCCCGCAGGCAAAGAAGCGAGGAGACGCCGTCTTAGGCGCGAGCCGCCCGCTCCCCTCGGCTCCTCCTGGCTTCCCCCACTGCGCCATGCTAACAGGCGGGCGGAGCGCCAAAAGGCGCGTGGCTAGAGCGCGATGCGAAAAAGTGGAAAACGGTTTTTCGCACAAAGCGCGCTCTAAACTTTTAAAATCGATCACGTTTTCTGCGTTCAGGCGATTCCGCCTGAACGCAGCGTGATCTAAAGGTTCCGGAGCGGTCAATGTCCGATATTTTCCGAGAGGTCGACGAGGAAGTCCAAAGAGACCAGGTCGAAAATCTCTGGAAGCGCTATCAAACGCCCGTCATCGTGCTGGCGGTCCTGATCGTCGCGGCGACGGGCGCCTGGAGCTATTACAAGTCCGAGCGGACCAAGGCGGCGGAGACCGCCAATGCGCGCTTTCTCGCGGCCGTCGCCGACGCCGACGCCGGCAAGAGCGCCGAGGCCGTCGCAGCCTTCGACGAGATCGCCAAGAACGGGCCCCCAGGCTATGCGACGCTCGCGCGCCTGCGCGGCGCCGAGGAGGTCGCCAAGACGGACAAGGCCAAAGCGATCGAGCGGTTCGACGCGCTAGGCGAGGACAAGAAGGTCGACAGCCTGACGCGCGAGGTCGCGGACTTGCGGAGCGCGATCTACACGATGGAGCTCGGCGACCGCGACAAGATCATGATGAAGCTCGGGCCGCTCATGACCGAGAACGGCGTCTTCCGCTTCAGCGCGCAGGAATGGACCGGCCTCGACGCGCTCGAGGACAAGGATTTCGACGAGGCCGAGCGCGTATTCAACATACTCTTGCGCGATACCAGCGCGCCGGCGGGCCTGCGGCAGCGCGCCCAGGCCTATCAGGGCTTGCTGCACGCGGCGCGTGGCGTCAAAGGAAAGCCCGGCGCGATCACCTCGATCACGCCGGTCGTCGAATCGGCCGACGGCCAGAGCCCGGCCGACGCCGGCGTGACGGTCGAGATGAAGCCAGTCGAGAAGAAATAGGCGGGGTTCTCGGCACGCCCCCCCCAACCCTCCCCCGCTGCCGCGGGAGAGGGAGCAGACTTGGGGCTCGTTCATTCCGCGAAACCGCGCTCGTTAGGGTCCCCTCTCCCGCGAGAGCGGGGGAGGGACAGGGAGGGGGCCCTTCACGCCAGTCGCTAAGCGAGACCTTTCCCCCATGACCTTCTCGCTCGCCATCGTCGGCAGGCCCAATGTCGGCAAATCGACGCTGTTCAACCGGCTCGTCGGCAAGAAGCTGGCGCTCGTCGACGATCGGCCGGGGGTGACGCGCGATCGACGCGAGGGACAGGCGAAGCTCGCCGATCTCACCTTCACCATCATCGACACCGCCGGACTCGAGGAGGGCGCCGAGGCCTCGCTCATCGGGCGCATGCGCCGGCAGACCGAGGCCGCGGTCGAGCAGGCCGACGCGATCCTGTTCATGATCGACGCGCGCGCCGGCGTAACGCCGGACGACAAATATTTCGCCGATCTCGTGCGCCGCGCCGACAAGCCCGTGATCCTCGCCGCCAACAAGGCCGAAGGCCGCGCGGGCGAGGCCGGCGTTTTCGAAGCCTATGCGCTCGGCCTCGGCGATCCGGTGCCGCTCTCCGCCGAGCATGGCGAGGGGATGATCGATCTCTTCGACGCCCTGCGTCTCGCCTTGCCCGAGCTGACCGAGGCCCCGCCGGAAGAGGAAGAGGCGTCGAGACGCGAGCTTTCGGAAGACGAGGACGGCAGCGACCTCGACCTCACGAAGCCCCTGCGCATCGCCGTGGTCGGACGCCCCAACGCCGGCAAGTCGACGCTGATCAACCGGCTGCTCGGCGAGGAGCGGTTGCTCACCGGGCCCGAGGCCGGGATCACCCGCGACAGCATCGGGATCGACTTCCTGTGGCGCCAGCGCAAGATGAAGCTCTTCGACACGGCGGGGCTGCGCAGACGCGCCCGCGTCGTCGACAAGCTGGAGAAGCTCGCGGGCGCCGACGCGCTGCGCGCCGTGCGCTTCGCCGAGGTCGTCGTTCTCCTCGTCAATTCCGCCATTCCCTTTGAGAAGCAGGATCTGACCATCGCCGACATTTCCGCCTCGGAGGGCAGAGCGGTCGTCATCGCGCTCGGCAAGTGGGACGCGGTCGAGGATCGCAGCAAGGCGCTGACGACGCTGCGCGAGGAGGCCGATCGCCTGCTGCCGCAACTCCGGGGCTGCAAGGTCGTGCCCGTCTCGGGGACGACGGGTTTCGGACTCGAGGCGCTGATGCAGGCGGTGATCGAGACGCACGAGGTCTGGAACAAGCGCATCTCGACGGGGCGCCTCAACCGCTGGCTTGGGACCGTTCTGCAAGAGAACCCGCCGCCCGCCGTCTCGGGGCGACGGATCAAGATCCGCTACGTCACGCAGCCGAAGAGCCGCCCGCCGCATTTCACGCTCTTTGGCAATCAGCTCGACGAATTGCCGACGAGCTATGAGCGCTATCTGATCAACAGCCTGCGCAAGGCCTTCGATTTGCCGGGCGTGCCGATCCAAATCTCGAGGCGCATGGGCGAGAACCCCTATGAGGGGAAGAAGAGGGGGTAGCGCCGCTCAGCGGTGGACCTCCCGGCTGCGCTCGATGAGCTGCAGCAGATTTTCCAAGATCAGCACCGAGGTCAGCGGCCCGACGCCGCCGGGGACGGGCGTGAGAATGAGGTCGAGGCCCTCCAGTGCGGCGCTGTCGACGTCGCCGGAGACCTTACCGTCGATAAAGCCAATGCCGGCGTCGATGACGACCTGACCGTCGCGAAAATACTCCCTGCCGAAGCCCCGCGGGCGGCCCGTCGCGACGAAGACGATCTCCAACTCGCGTGTGATCTGCGGAATGTCCTTCGTTTTCGAGTGACACACGGTCACGGTGGCGCCGGCGCTGATGAGCATATTGGCGAGCGGACGCCCCACCGTGCGCCCTCGCCCGATCAAGGCGACGCGCTTGCCGGCGATCTCGGTGACGCTTGAGGCGAGCGCCATGCAGGCTTGGGGAGTCGCCGGCGCGGTGAAGAGCTGTTTTGCGCCATGCTGCATCAGCGCGCCAAGATTTGCGGCGGACAGGCCGTCGACGTCCTTGTCGGCGGGAATGAGATTGGCGAGATCGAGCTCGTCGGTTTGCGGCGTGGAGGACATCACGAGGATGGCGCCGTGAACGTCCGCGCGCGCACACAGCGCCTTGATGGCGCGCGCTGCTTCGTTCTGGCCGCGAACGCCCGAGAGATCGAGGGATTCGAAATCGGCGCCGACTTCGTTCGTGTGCTTGCGCTTGACCGCGACATAGCTCTGCGCCGCCGGATCGTTGGAACAGACGATGGCGCTGAGCCGCGGCTTTATTCCCTGCTGCTTCAACGCGGCGATGCCGTGGACGAGCCGCGCCTTGCGCTCGGCCGCGATCTCCTTGCTATAAAGAAGCTTCATGATTATCCGCCGTTCGACGATCAGAGATACTACGACCTCGCGCTCTAACCGCAAGCCTCGAGAAATTGCTAATGAGCAGGAGCAGAAGGCAACCGGAGCCGCGATTGAACCCCAATCTTACCTCAACTCCCGCGGGTCAGGCGCTCGTCCCGGCGGCGGATGCCCTCAACCTGCGCATCCTTTCCGACGAACTCGCGGGACATGACGCGCAAACGCTCGGGATCGCCGAAGCGCTTGGGCTCGAGCCCGACATCCGCCGCATCCATCCGCGCAAATTCTTCGAACTCATCGCGCCTTTCGGCCCGCTCGACTGGCGCGAGCGGGAAAGCCGCGCGGGAAGCCCGATCGCACCGCCCTGGCCGGAGATGGCGCTCGCGGCCGGCCGTCGCGCCCTGCCCTATCTCAAGCGTCTCAAACGCGCCTCGGGTCGCAAGGTGTTCACCATCTATGTGAACCGGCCCATGACCGGCCGCGCGGCGGCCGATCTTATTGTCGCACCGCTGCACGACGGATTCTTCGGCCCCAATGTCGTAACGCCGATCACGCCGGCCAATCGCGTCGCGCCCGAGCTCCTGGCGCGGCTGCGGCGCGACCCGGACCCGCGTGTCTTCGCACTGCCCGCGCCACGCGCGGCGCTGCTCGTCGGGGGGGACAATCGCCATTTCAAATTCACGCCGCCCGTCGCCGGCGCCTTGCAGGAAGCCGTTCGCGCGTTGTTCGCCGCAGGCCACAGCGTGATGGCCACCGCCTCGCGGCGCACGCCGGACGCGGTCCGTGACGCGCTGCAGACAGCGATCGCCGAGGGACCCGGCTGGCTTTGGGACGGCTCGGACGCAAATCCCTACTTCTCGATGCTCGCGGCGGCCGACGTCATCGTCGTGACCGCGGACAGCGTCAGCATGATCGGCGAGGCGGTCGCGACCGGCGCGCCCGTTCACATTTTCGCGCCGAGCGGCGGCAGCCCGAAGATCAAGCTCTTCCTCGAGCGCCTGCAGAGCGAAGGCGCGGTGCGGCCCTGGACCGGGACGCCCGAGCGCTGGACCTATGAGCCGATCAACCAGACGCCCAAAATCGCCGCGGCGATCCGGCGCGCCTATCAGGTTTACAGGGGCGAGCTGCCGCCGCTGCCGGCCTGGCGCCCGCCGGACAACGAGCTTTTGCACTATGGCGAGGGAGAAGAAGACGAGTGAGGCCTTTGAGGCCCCCTCCGCCACCGTCCCTCGCTTGCGCGGGAGAGGGTGCAGACCCGGCGCTTCCTCGGCAGAGCCGGTCATAGGCGAACAGGACGCGACGCGGCAATCCTCACCTCCCCCGCGCGAGCGGGGGAGGCCGGGGGAGGGGGCTGGCGCCCCGCGCGTACGTAGTGCTAACCCATGCCGACCACGAGGAAGACCCTTTCGCTCATGACTGCGCAAACGCCACGCCACGCCAAACTCATCATCATCGGGTCCGGCCCCGCCGGCTATACGGCGGCGATATACGCCGCGCGCGCCATGCTCGAACCGCTGCTGATCGCGGGCTTCGAGCCGGGCGGGCAACTTATGATCACGACCGACGTCGAGAACTATCCCGGCTTTCCCGAGCCGATCCAGGGGCCCTGGCTCATGGAGCAGATGCGCGGCCAGGCCGAGCATGTCGGGGCGGCGCTCGTTTCCGACCACATCGTCGAGGCGCGGCTCTCCAGCCGCCCTTTCACGCTCATCGGCGATTCCGGCCAGCACTACACCTGCGACGCGCTGATCATCGCGACGGGCGCCAAAGCGCGCTGGCTCGGCATTCCCAGCGAGGAGAAGTTCAAGGGCTACGGCGTCTCCGCCTGCGCGACTTGCGACGGCTTCTTCTTTCGCAAGAAGCGGGTCGTGGTCGTCGGCGGCGGCAATACGGCGATCGAAGAGGCGCTGTATCTTTCCAACATCGCCGCGCATGTGACGCTCGTGCATCGGCGCGGCGAGCTGCGCGGCGAACGTGTGCTTCAGGAAAGGCTGAGAGCCAAAGACAACGTCGAGATCCTCTTCGATCATGCGGTCGATGAAATTCTAGGGCAGGAGTCGCCGCTCGGCGTCACGGGCGTGCGCGTGAAGCACGTGACGACGGGGGCCGAAACGACGCACGCCGCCGACGGGCTCTTCGTCGCGATCGGTCACAGCCCCGCCTCCGAACTCTTCAAAGAGCAGCTCGCGTTGAAGCCTTCAGGCTATATTCAGGTCGAGCCGGGCACGACGCGCACGAACGTGCCCGGCGTCTTTGCGGCGGGCGACGTCGCCGACGAAGTTTATCGGCAGGCGGTGACGGCCGCGGGGCTCGGCTGCATGGCCGCGCTCGAATCGGAGAAATTCTTGATCGATGCGCAGCGCCTCTAAGGGAGAAAAATGTCCATGACGGAACGCGTCGTGTTTCAGAAGAAATCAATGCCGGTCGAGGTCGAGGCTGGAATGACCTATTATTGGTGCGCCTGCGGGCGCAGCGCGACGCAGCCCTTCTGCGACGGCGCGCATAAAGGAGGTGGCGTCGGCCCCGTCGCTTATACGGCGGAAGCGACCGGCAAGGCGTTCTTCTGCGGCTGCAAGGCGACGAAGAAGGAGCCTCTGTGCGACGGAACGCACAAGGAGCTTTGAAAGATGCGATCGAGCCTCCTAGCCCTCGCCTTGATCTGCGCGATGCTCGCGCCCAACGCGAGCCACGCCGCCGGCTGGCATTATTACGACCCCGAGTGCCCCATCGCGCTCGGCCCCAAGTCGATGAAATTCGTGGCGATGCAGCCCAAGAAGAACATCGACCGCGTCTGCGACGCCCTTGGCGACGTGGGCCCGACCGTCATCGCCCTCGACGCGCCCAACTCTGAGCTGCGCGAGATGACCTGGGACATTCGCGTCATCGGCGACCCGAAGGGCGATGGGATCGGCAGCGACGCGCCGCAGGACCTCATCTATCAATTGCCGGTTGAAAAGCATCGCAACGGCATGGTGAATTTCGACTTCCCGTTCAACACGGTGGGGAAATATGTGCTGCTCGCCAAGCTCACCAGCGACGACGGCAAGACCGAATATGTGGGCCGGCATCCCTTCACGGTCGGCTTGATGGATACCGCCGAAACTTCCGCCTATCTGCTCTTTGGCGCTTTTGTCCTCGCGGTCGGCGGCGGCTTCGGCTTCTTCTATTGGAAGAGGAAGAAAGCGGCGGCGGCGTAATTGCGGACCGTCATTGCGGAGGCGAAGCCATCCAGAGCGACTCCTGGATTTCTTCGCCTTAGGCGCGCAATGACGGCCGAGTGACCACGCGTGGCATGGCGGAAACCTTGACCGAGAACCTTCTCCTTCGCATCGCCGAGGCGCTCGAGCGGCTCGCGCCGCCGTCCCCGCCGTCCCCGGATTTCTCTGCGGCGGAAGCCTTCGTCTGGCGGGCCGGTCCGGGCGTCTTCGCGCCGGTCGCCGAGGTTAATCGCGTCGCGCTGGAACTGCTGGCTGGCATCGATCGTCCGCGCGATCTGCTTCTCGCCAACACCGAGCGCTTCGCGCGAGGCTTGCCGGCGAATAATGCGCTGCTATGGGGCGCGCGCGGCATGGGCAAATCCTCGCTCGTCAAGGCCGTGCACGGCGCCTTGGCTGGCGCGGGGCGCCTGAAGCTCATCGAGATTCATCGCGAGGACATCGAGAGCCTGCCGGCTCTGCTCGCGGCGCTGCGGGCAGAGGATTTCCAATTCATCGTCTTTTGCGACGACCTCTCCTTCGATGTGGGCGAAGCGAGCTACAAATCCTTGAAGAGCGCGCTCGAGGGCGGCGTCGAGGGACGGCCCGCCAATGTGTTGTTCTACGCGACCTCGAACCGCCGGCATCTGCTGCCGCGCGAGATGGCCGAGAATGAGCAGGGTTCGGCCATCCATCCGGGCGAGACGGTCGAGGAGAAGGTTTCGCTCTCCGATCGCTTCGGTCTTTGGCTCGGTTTCCATAAATGCAGCCAGGACGACTACCTCGCGATGGTCACGGGCTACGCGCGTAGATACGGCCTCGACGTCGCGCCCGAAACGTTGCGCGCCGAGGCGCTGGAATGGTCGACAACGCGCGGCGCCCGCTCCGGCCGCGTCGCCTGGCAGTTCATCCAGGACCTCGCGGGAAGGCTCGGCAAGCGGCTTGATGCGGGCGTAGCTTCTTCCCTTGCGCGGGAAGGCTAGAGCGAATGCCGCAAAAATTGACGGACTTTTGCCGTCAGAATTCGCTCCAATCTTCTTATCCGGCGCTCTTTCCGCTCGAACGATTCCGTTCGAGCGGAAAGAGCGCTAACGCGGCAGGCGCTTTGTCGCCTTCTTGAGCCAGCCTCGGGTCTCGAGGTCGACGAGCGGCGAGAGCGTGTTCCTCACCCGCGCGTGATAGGCGTTGAGCCAGTCGGCTTCCTCGGGCGCGAGCAGCGAGGGCTCGACGAGGTTGCGATCGAAGGGCGCGAGGGTGATCGTCTCGAAGCCGAGCATGTCGCGTTCGGCGCACTTGATGTCGCGCGTCTCGACGACGACGAGATTTTCGAGTCTGATTCCGTATTCGCCTGCTCGGTAGTAGCCGGGCTCGTTGGAGAGAATCATGCCCGGCTCCAGCCGCGCATGGCCCATTTTGGCAATGCGTTGCGGCCCCTCGTGCACGCTGAGGTAAGCGCCGACGCCATGACCCACGCCATGATCGAAATCGAGCCCCGCTTCCCAGAGCGGCCGCCGGGCCATCGCGTCGAGCTGGGCGCCGGTCGTTCCTTTGGGAAAGATGGCGCGGGCGATCGCGATATGCCCCTTCAGCACCCGTGTGAAATGCTCGCGCACGGGACGCGCCGCGTAGCCTACCGTGATGGTGCGGGTCACGTCGGTCGTGCCGTCGAGATATTGGCCGCCGGAATCGACGAGGTAGATTCCGCGCTCGATCTTGAGATTGCTGCGTTCGGTGACGCGGTAGTGCGGGATCGCCGCATGCGGGCCAAAGGCCGAAATGGTGGGAAAGGAGATGTCGCGCAGCAGCCCGCTTTCGCGGCGAAAGGTCTCGAGAGCTTGCGCCGCGGCGATTTCCGTCAGCTCGCTCTTGATGGCCTCCCGCTCGAACCAGGCGAGGAAGCGAGTCAGCGCAAGCCCGTCGCGCACATGTGCGGTTCTGATTCCGGCAAGCTCCCGCGCATTCTTGATCGCCTTGGGGAGCGCCGCAGGGTCCTCGACGAGACGCGGCTCGCCGCCCGCCTCCCGCACGGCCTCGACGAGGCGAACCGGCGCCGTGGCCTGATCGAAGAGCACGGTCTTCCGTCTTTTGCCGAGTTCGGCGAGGTCGGCGCGCAGCCTCTGCGTCGGCGCGATGACGAGCAGTTTTTCCAGCGCCTCGCGGACCTCGCCGCGAATCTTGCGCCCGTCGGCGTAAAGGGTTGGCGCGCCGCGCGCCGGGATCAAGGCGAAAGCGAGCGCGATCGGCGTATGCGCCACGTCCGAGCCGCGGATGTTGAAAGTCCAGGCGATCGAATGGGGATCGGAGAGAAGCAGGGCGTTGGCGCCGTCGAAGGCGCGCCTCAATTCGGCGAGCTTTTCGGCGACCCCCTTGCCGGCGAGACGGGCCGGGTGCAGCCGCACCGGCCCCAGAGGCGGCGCCGGCCGATCCGTCCAAATCTCGTCGATCGGATTGGGCTCGACCGGAACGAGCTCGGCGCGCTTGGCCTCGAGCGCTTTCGCGAAGGCGTCGATCTGGCGATTGGTGTGGACGAGCGGGTCGTAGCCTATGCGCGCGCCCCTTTCGACGTGATCGGCAAGCCAGCTCGCGGGTGTGATCGTCGTGAGCTCATGCGGCGCAAAGAGCTTCGAGTTCGATCTCTTGCTTGACCTGCAGGACATAGCGCCCGTCTACGAAAATCGCCGCTTGCTTCTTCAACACGATGGCGCAGCCCGCAGAACCCGAGAATCCGGTGAGCCAGGCGAGGCGCTCGCTGCAGGGCGCGACGTACTCGTTCTGATGCTCGTCGGCGCGGGGAACGATGAAGCCGTCGAGGTTTAAGCCGTCGAGCCGCACGCGCAGCGCTTTAAGTCTGGCGCCGGCCTCGGCCCCGTGCTCAGCCTCGCTAAAGCTCTGGAACTTCGCTTCGAACATGGCGTCAAGCTAGTCTGGGACCGATGGAGTGGCAAGGGCCGCGCGGACGGGCGGGCGCGGGCAGCCTGACCGAAACTGAGGGATCGCCCTTTTTGTAGACCGCCGGGCCTCTTGCGCGGCTGCGCCTGCGGCGCCATTTCACGCGCAGTCCGGGGAGACCTCTTGATGCTCGCGATGCTCGACGCCGCCTTTGCTGCGCTACGCCAGATTCTGACGCCGCCCTTTCGCTCGGTCCTGCTCAAGAGCCTCGGCATGACCCTCTTGCTGCTCGCGCTGGTCTGGGCCGGACTGGATCGCCTCGCCCTATCGATGCTCGTCGTCAACCATCCTTTGCTGCATAGCATCCTCGTCTTCGCGACGGGCTTCGGCATCGTCTTCGCGCTCGCCTTTCTGATCGGCCCGGTGTCGATCCTCGTCGCGGGCTTCTTCATCGACGATCTCGCAGGCGTCGTGGAGCGCGAGATCTATCCGGCCGGGCGCCAGGGGACGCCGGCGCGTCACGTCGAGGCGCTGCGCTCGGCGATCCGCTTTTCGCTCGTGTCGCTCGGCGTGAATCTCGTCGCGCTGATGCTGCTGCTCGTGCCCGGGATCAATGTGATGGCGTTCTTTCTGGCCAACGCTTATCTCTTCGGACGGGAATATTTCACGCTCGCGGCGACGCGTTTTCGCAGTAGCGCCGAGGCCGAGGAGTTGCGACGCCACAACGCCTTGACGTTGTTTATCGCGGGTCTGTTTATCGCGATTTTCGTCGCGACGCCGGGGCTCAATCTGCTGACGCCGCTCTTCGCGACGGCTTTCATGGTGCGCTTGCACAAGAAGCTGTCGCCGGACTTGGCGACCGCGTAGGTAGACCCCCTCCCCACCCTCCCCCGCTTCGCGGGAGAGGGAAGCGGGCGGCGCTTCGCGAAAGCTCGATGAACAGGCGCAATCTGACCCCCTCTCCCGCGAAGCGGGGGAGGGTTGGGGAGGGGGCGCGAAACTACCCCGCCGCCTTCAACCCCCGCTCGAGATCGGCCAGAATATCCTCGATATGCTCGAGGCCGATGGAGAGGCGCACATAGCCCTCCGTCACGCCGGTCGCTGAGCTGCACCTCCGGCGCGAGCTGCGAATGTGTCGTCGTCGCGGGATGGATGGCGAGGCTGCGCGCGTCGCCGATATTGGCGACGTGGTAGAACATCTCCAGCGCGTCGATGAAGCGCCGTCCCGCCTCCGAGCCGCCCTTGAGCTCGAAGCCGACGAGCGCGCCATAGCCGCCCTTGAGATATTTGTCGGCGCGCGCCCGCGCCTCGCCCGTCTGCAGCGACGGATGGATCACCTTCGTCACCTCGGGGCGCTTGGCGAGGAAGTCGGCGACGGCCGTCGCGTTCTGCGCATGGCGCTCCATGCGCAGCGTCAGCGTCTCTATGCCCTGCAAGCGTGAGGAACGCGTTGAAGGGCGAGGGCGAGGCGCCGAGATCGCGCAGCAGCGTCGTGCGCGCCTTGATCGTATAGGCCACGGGGCCGATGCGGCTTCACCGCCTCGACCCACACCGCGCCGTGATAGCGAGGGATCGGGCGTGTTCAGCGCCGGCTGGCGCTCGGGGAATTTCTCCCAGTCGAAATTGCCGCCGTCGATGATCGCGCCGCCGATCGACGTCCCGTGGCCGCCGATATATTTCGTCGTCGAATAGACGACGATCGCCGCGCCGTGATCGAGCGGACGCGCGAGGATCGGCGCCGCCGTGTTGTCCATGATGAGCGGAATGCCGAACTCGCGCCCGATCGCGGCGACCTCGGCGATGGGGAAGACCTGGAGCTTCGGATTGGGCAGCGTCTCGGCGTAATAGGCGCGCGTGCTGTCGTCGGTCGCGCGGCGAAAATTCTCAGGGTCGGAAGGGTCGACGAAGCGAACCTCGAGGCCCTGGTCCTTCAGCGTGTTGGCGAAGAGATTCCAGGTGCCGCCATAGAGATCGGTCGAGGAGACGACATTGTCGCCGACCTTCGCGAGATTTTGCACCGCGAAGGCCGAGGCCGCCTGACCGGAGGCGAGCGCCAGCCCCGCGCGCCGCCTTCGATGCGCCGCGAGCCGCGCCTCGAGCACGCTCGTCGTCGGATTGCCGATGCGCGTATAGATATGGCCGAGCTCTTTCAGGGCGAAGAGATTGGCGGCGTGCTCCGTGTCGTGGAACTGATAGCTCGTCGTTTGATAGATCGGCACGGCCACCGCGCCGTTCGTCGCGTCGGCGCGCCAGCCGGCGTGAAGTTGCAAGGTCTCGGGATGCTTGGAGTCGATGGCCATGGGATTTAGGTCTCGTGGACGAAATAGGGACTGAAACCTATCCCGGCGGTCCCGCAATGAGCAACCCGAGGCGAGGATGATCCACCCTTTGTTACACTTCATCTGCGGCTCGACGGGCGCCGGCAAGACGACCTATGCGATCAAGCTCTCTGCCGAGATCGGCGCGGTTCGGTTCTCCATCGACGAATGGATGGCGGCGCTGTTCTGGAAGGACACGCCAAAACCCCTCGACCCCGACTGGTCGATCGAGCGAATTCGAGCGCTGCTACGCGCAGATGTGGCGCGTAGCAGGCGAGGTCGCGGGCCGTGGTCTACCCGTCGTGCTGGACTGGGGTTTTGGCAGCGCAAAATTACGAGCGCATTATGCGGCGCGCGCAGCGGAAGCCTCGCTCCCGGTCCGGTTGCATGTCCTCGACGTCTCCATCGAAGAGCGATGGCGACGCGTGGGGGTGCGCAATGCTGCTCGCGGGACGAGCTATCAGTTGCCGTTCGACGTTACGCGCGAGATGTTCGACTTTGTCGAAACCTTGTGGGAGCCGCCGAGTGGGGAAGAATTGGCCGCGCTGAGCGGAGTCGTCGTCCCGCGCTGAGCGACGGAAGTTCTGATCTCGCGCGCCCCGCTCACTCGGCAATCTCCACGCGCGCGCCGGCGCTCGTCCCGACAATGCCCTTCTTGTACATCGTCTCGGCCAGCCCAGCGGGCTGCGTGAAGCTTCCCGCGCGTCTGCGCCTTGACGCGGAAGACGAAGCGGTAGTTGCCTTTGGGCAGGCTGTCATAGGCGTAGAACACGCGGTCGTCGCCATAGCTCGTCCAGCTCGCCGGAAGCGTCAAAGGCGCGGAGGGCTGCGCCTCGCGCGGCGCCGTCGCGAGATTGGGGTTGAGCGGCTCGAAGCCCGCCGCGAGCGGCAGCGAGATCGCGACATGCGTGCGGTCCTGCGGATTGACGAGCTCGGCCACCTCCTCGATCACCTCGCCCGTCTTTACTTTGATGACGCCGTCCGCGTCGGCTTCCGCCTTCTCGGCCGCCGCGCCGTCGCTCTTCACGCGCCACAGAGTGCGCGTCAGCGCGAAGCCGCGCGAGTCGGGCTTCGCTTTCGCGCCGGGCGCGGCCGCTTCAAACCGCGTCTCGATGAGCGCGATGACCGGGACCTGCGCGCCGTTCGTCACGGCAAGCGGCGCGTTTTCGTTGCCAGCGAAACTTTGCGCCGGCGCATTGGCGTCGATCGTGAGCTTCTGCGGCGCAGCCGGTCCCTGCGCGAGCGTGATCGCGATCGGCGCCGGCGGGCGCTTCCAGCTTTGCGCCAGCGCGCGGATCGCCGCTGGAGTCCGCGTCGGTCTCGCCCCAGCCGTCGCCCTCCCCGATGCGCAGCAGCGCGTCGCGCAACAGCCCGGAGCGCGGATCGGCCGGCGCGCCGAGCGCCGTCGCGCGCGTCATCTCGGCGAGCGAACGCGCTTCATTGGGCAGGATGATCGGATTGCCATTGTCCTCCGCCTGTCCGCCATAGACCTTCTGGCCGCCGCGCTGGATGAACTTCACGCGCGACCACAAGGTGTCGATGAGCGAAGCGACGATGCGCTGATCGGCGCTCGAGCCCTGCGTCGCGGCGGACGCCAGCTCCGCGACCGAGACGGCCGGCAGGAAATCCGCCTGACGCGTGAATTCCGCGAGATAGGAATCATCTAACTTGCCGCCTTCGCCGAGCGCCGCCAGCGCCGCCGCGCGCTCGCGCAGCTCGTCGCCGCGCAGCAACCGCGGGAAGTCCGAGCGCAGCGCGTTTTTCAGCGCATTGGCGAGGCGATCCGAGAGCGTCTTATCCACCGGCTCGCCGGCTTTGGCGGCTTCGCTCAAAAAGGCGTAAGCCCAGGCGGTCAGCGAGACATTGCCCGGCGCGCGCGGCCAGAAGGCGACGAGACCGTCATTGTCGATCGCCTGATCGATCGCTTGCGCGGTGGACTTCGCGACCGACGAGACGCGTCCCTCGAAACCGGCGGCCGAGAGAAGCGGCGCAAAGCCTTTGAGCGCGAGCGCGGCGCGCGCCAGCGACACGCGCTGCTCGGTGCAGCCGTAGGGATATTGCACGAGCGCGTTCAATCCGGCGACGAGCTTGACGATCTCGGGATCGCCGGCGAGCACGACTTTGCGCGAGAAGCTTCCCGGCCGCATTGCGTCATCGATGCGCGGCGAGCGTCTTCGTCTCGCCGGGGCCGATCTCGACGACCTCGTAACGCCGCGTCGGCACGCGATCGGGCTTGATCGGCAGATCGATCTCGACGGCGTCCTTGGCGTGATCGGCGTCGCGCTCGATCTTGAAGCCGAGCTTCACGCTCTCGACGCCGGCTTTCGGCTCGGGAACCGCAGCGCGCAGCGACATGCGCGCGGGCTTGCCCTGCAGCCAATCGATCTTTTGCGTCGTCGCGCCCGCAAGCTCCAGCCCCTTGGCGAAGATCGAGGCGGAGCCCGCACCGCCCGGCCCTTCGACGACGCGCGCGACGAGGCCGAGATCGAGCGTGTCGCCGGGACGCACGAAGCGCGGAGCCAAGGGTTGCGCGACGAGTTCCTGGCGGATGAGCATCTCGCCGCCAGCGAAGCCGAAGCGATCCGCGCCGCTCACCGCCTTGGCGCGCAGCTTGAACACCGTCAGCGTGTCGGGGAGCTTCACCTTGATCTTCACGCTTCCCTCGGGGCCGACCTTGACGCTCGGCAGATAGATCGGGACCGGCGTGAAATTCTTGCGCACCGAGATGTTGCTCTCGGCGCCCCATTCATCGAGCCCGCCGTCGCCGCCGGGGATCTCCTCCAGAGGGATCACGCCGAAGGCCATGTTGCGCGTGTCGCGCGCGGCCATCTTCGTCTCGCGCGGCACGATGAAGTTGGTCAACGGATCGAGCGGCTGCTCCTTGGCGAGCGAGAGCACGGCTTGATCGACCATCCAGAAAGTCGCTTCGCCCGCAAGCGGCTTGCCCGTGTCGTCGGCCAGAGACAGCGTCACCTCGACCTCTTGGCCGGGCCGCGCCTTCTGCGGCGCGTCGAGCTTGACCGTGACGATGTTCTTGACCGGCGTGACCTCGAGCCATTTCGTCGCGGCGATGGTGACGGGCTTGCCCTGATCGAAGCTCGCGCTCGCGGACGGCGTCGCGTCCTTGAGGCGGCCGCGCATGATCAGAAAATGCACGGCGAGCTTCGGCGTCTGTTCCTTCTTCAAGGTCAGCGTGTAGCGCCCAAAGCCGTTGGCGATGTCGAAGAACTTATAGTCGTAGCGGCCATCCGGCTGCTCGACGATGGCGAGCGCCCGCGCCTTCTGGAAAGGCGACTGCACGAGCAGCGTCGCCGTTTCGCCCGGCGCGTATTTCTCCTTGTCGGGCGTGACGGTCGCTGTGGCGGAGGGCGCGCGCCTGAAGGTCACCGGCGTGTCGCCGCCGACGAAGAAGTCGACGCTGACCTGCTGGCGCCGGCCGATCCGGTCATAGGCCTCGAGCTGCACGAGATAGACGCCGGCGTTCTTGATCTCGAGCTCGATCTTCTGCGCCTCCTTGGCGCTCGCGACCTTCCGCTCCAGAAGCGTCTCGTCCTCGACCTGCGTCACATATTTGGCGGCGCCTTGCGCGAAGTCCGACGCCTGCAGCGTCGAAATCCAGTTGCGCTTGATGAGCCGCAGCGTCATCGGCAGCCCTTCGACCGGCTGGCCCTTGCCGTCGATGGCGATGAGCTCGGGCGCGATCGTTCCGGGCCGTTCGACGTAGCGCGGCGTCTTCACGCCGAGCACGAAGGGCGGCACGGCGATCACATTGGCGACATTGCGCACCTCGACGCCGTCGTCGCCCGTGACCGTCGCCTCGATCGAATAGCGTCTCGGCTGCGCGGTCGGCTCGATCGTCGTGTCGAAGGTCATGCGCGCCGCGCCGCCGGCGTCGGTGCGCTGATCGCGCTCCAGAACGGCGGTGGATTTGAATTTCGCTTCTCCCGAGAAGCGCTGGTCGGTCGAGAAGAGAAAGCCCTCGCGCCCCTGCGGCTGGAAGACGTAGGGAAATTGCGCGGCGCGCCATTTGACGGGCCGATCCGCGGCGAGACCGCCGGCAAAATAACGGGCGATCAGATCGACGCTGAACTCGCCGTCGAGCGGCGTCATTTGAGGCGCGTTCAAGACGACCTCGAAGGTCGGAAGCCGATAGGCCTCCTTTTTGAAGGTGAAGGCGCCGCAGGACGCATCCTCGATCGGCGCGGGCGCGGCGGCGGCTTGGTCCTCGCTTTCCTCTGCGACGGGCGAACTCGTCCCCGCATCGGCTTTCTTCGCCGCCTCTTTCGGGTTTGCGGCGGCGGGCTCGTATTTGACGGAGTAGTCGCCGGTCGCCTGCGTCTCCGCGTCGAACTTGTGATAGAAATTTCCGAGCGCGTCGGGCTTCACCGGGATGCGCCATTCTTGGCCGCCCGGCGCGTTGATGACGAGCGTGCCCGCCGCCTTGGCCGGGGTCAGCCCGCCGCCCGAATAGCTGCGCACATAGCCTTTGACGTGTACCGGCTCCTCGGGCCGATAGATCGGGCGCTCGCTGAAGAGATGGCAGAGCGTGCGCGGCGCGTCGACTCGCGGCGCTTCGGGATTGGTCGTCCAGGAAAGCCATGCGGCTTCGGGCTTTGTCCAATTCTCCTTTGAATATTCGGCGGGCGCGCTCTCCGGATCGACGACGAGCGTGTCGAGACCTTTCTGCACGACGATGCGACGCAGTTCCGCTTCCGCGCGTTTGCCGAGCGGCCAGGCGAAGAAGCCGGAATCGTCGGTGACGCCTTTGGCGAGGGTCACGAATTTATCGTCCTTGAAGCCTTCGATGCGGATCTCCGCGCCGGAGACGGGCTGCGCGGTTGAGAGCGATGTGACGGCGAAGCGGACCCCGGCGGGCTCCTCGATCGCCGAAAGCGTCAGATCGGTGACGATCACGCGCAGCCAGCGTCGCGTCGCCTCGCCCGGCGCGCGCAGCCCGACGAGATAGGCGCCCGGCTGCTCCCGTCCCTTGATGCGCGCGAAATCTTCCGCGAGGTCGAGGCCGAAGCGCGCGTCGGCGCCGGCGCGGCGCAGCGGCAGTTGCGCGAGACGCGAGACGGCCGGCGAGCCCAGCGCCTTGATCCGCTCCTTGATCGCATGGGCGGCGATGTCTCCGGGCTCGGACCATTTTTCGGGTGTGTTGCCGGGCAGCGGCGGCGCCTCGGCGTCGAGCGTTACGACGCCTTGCGACGGAAAGGGCCAGAAGTCGCGCGACAGCGCATCGATCGGGTGGATTCGCAGGTCGGCGTGCTCATAGCCGCGTCCGCGCAGCGGCATAATCTGCGGGCCGAAGCGCTCGACGAGTCCGTCGCCAGCGTCCCATTGCAGCGCCGGCGTATCGCGAGAAAAGGCGAAGCGCTGGGAGAAGCCGCGCGCGAGCGGCCGTCCCTGCGTGTCGCGCAGCGCGCCGGGCGCGAGCGAAATTTCGTAGACGCGGTCGGAAAGGAATTTCGCGGCGATTCGCAAAGTGTTTCCGTCGGCGTCGAGCGCCAGATCGTCGACCGGCGGCGCGATGCGCAGCGCCTCGCGCGCCTCGAGGATCGAGAGCGCCTGCGGCTCGGCGGAAAAGCGCAGCGTGATGCGCCTGCTGCTCGCCGACGAGTAGGGAAACGGCGCGTCGCCGTTCTGGCTCGCGCCGTTGTCCGAAACCGGAGACGCGCAGCGAAGCGCCGCGTCGAGCTTCTCGTCGTTCCAGCCGCGACCGCAGCTCGCGTCGAGGACAGCGAAGGGCGGCAGGGTCCCGGCGCGCAGCTCGAAAGTCTCGTCCTCGAAGCCCGGTTCGTCGGCGAGCTTCAGGCGCAGGATCGCGACTTTGCCCTCGCCGATGGGGTTGCGCAGCCTGATCACGTAATTCTGCTGGTCGCTGCGCGCGCCGCGCTCGATGGGCGTGACGTCGAAGTCCTTTTGCGCGAGACGCTCGCCTTCCGCGACTCCGGGCGCCTGGCGGACCTCGATCGAGACGAGGCGCGAGAGCGCCGCCAGATCGACCGGCGTCGCGAAGGTCAGCGCGAACTGCGTCAATTCTGGCGCGGGATCGGCGCCGGCGGCGGGCAGAGTCGACACCGGCGTCGGCAGCAGCGAGACGAGGCGCGTCTCCGCGCCGCCGGTCCTGATCGTGACGCGCTTCAGCGGCGCCCAGGGCTCGGCGGGCCGAAATTGCAGGGCGCGCGGACCGAGCCAGCGCCATTCGCCGGCGGGCTCGTCGGCGATCGTCGCGAATTTTTCGTGCGCTTCGGCGGGCCCGCCGTTCTTGGGGCCGGCGTCCGCGGCAAAGAAGATCGTGATCGGGTCCCATTCGCGCAGAAACCGCTCCGGGACCACGCGGGCGCCATCGGCGCGCTGCGTGAAATCGAGGTTTTCGGCGCGAAGCGGGGCGTTGGCGGCGAGCGCGAAGACGCCGAGGAAAAGCGCAAGCAGGAGTTTCTTCATGTCGAGCGCCGGCTTCTCATGTCACCGCCTCCCGCTCTTTCTCAGTCCCGCCTTGTCGAGATAATCGGCGACGACCTCCTCGGGCGGCCCGGCGGGCGGCGGCGACAGTCCGAAGATCGCGAGCCGCACGACGCTCGTCGCGCCCGCAGCAGGCGACCTGACCTCGACATAGTAGCGGCCGGGGGAGAGCTTCTCTTTCTGCGCAACGCCCTCGCCGAGCGCTTCCCCCTCTTTCGAAAGAAGCCTCATCGACGCGCGGTCGGGATCGGCGCGAAGTCCGAGACCGATCTCGGCTTCCTTCTTCACGTCGAAGAAATACACTGCCGCCGCCCCCGGCGCGAGCGTCGCCGCCGCGTTGATCCCTTCATGCGCCTCGATTGCGGGCGTGAAGGAAAGATCGAGCGCGCCGGAGAGCGGCCCGTCGTGCGGGGAGTAGAGATCGAGCGCCGCCTCCCCCGCCGCGATGAAGCGGCTGAGGCGCACGCCGTTCGGGAAAGCTTCCAAATCCCGGCGTCCATTTTGGGTCAGGCGAGAGATTGCGGGCGACGCGCCGCTTGCGGTGAGGAGCCCCGGCGTGTCGGCCTTCAACGAAAAGCGCGCGGAGGCGCCCGCGAGCGAGACGCGCTGCGGGAGCGTCACGGTCTTTGGTTCGGCCTCCGGCCAGGGCCCTTTGCCGGCGCGCTCCAGCCCGAGCGCCGCAAGCCCTGGCGGGTGATCGAAAACAACGAGCCCCGGTCCGTCGAGCGGGATGCGCGCGCCCTCTCGAACCGTTCCGGTTGCCGAAAGGAAGCGCGCCGCTCCGCCGATCGCAACGAGCACGTCGCCTTTTTGGGCGGCGACCGGGACGACGATCTCGCCCGAAGCGCCGAAGAAGCCTTGCACCACGCCTGACGCGTCCAGCGTCTGGCGCGTCCCCGCACCGGCCCGCAAAGATACCGGCGCCGGCGCCGCGCCGAGATTGACGAGCCAGAGCTTCATCGACTTGCCCGCGCCATGATGCGTCGCGGAGATCGCGGCCTCGCCCCCATAAAGCGCCAAATGCATCGCGTCATCGGGCGCGGAGAAGACCGCGACGCCGGGCGGAAGCTCCAGCGCGAGCGGCGCCACGCCCATCGCGAGCGCGACGGGCGTGGCGCTCAAAGGCGCAAGGACCCCGCGGAATGCGCCGTCGGCGCGCGCCGGCGCCTCGAGCGCCACGTCGACAGCACGCAGGCCGAGGCGCAGCGGCGCTTCGCCGCCCGCATTCCATAGCCGCAACGGCGCGTCGCCCGCGAGCGCGAGCGTCGCGTCTCCTGCGACCGCCATGCCGCGGCCGGCGTCGAGACCCACGCGCCCGTCGAGGCTCTTCGCAAGGAACAACCGCGCCTTGCCGCGGGGCGGCGCGACGTTCGGCGCGACGGCGGTTTCGCCGGCGCCGAGATCGAGCGCGATTTCCTCGCCGCGCCAATCCAGCGGCGCCACGGCGAGCCGGCCGCGGCAGTCGCCGCTCGAGGCGAGCCAGAGGCTTTGACTTTGTGACGCCAGCGCGCCGGCTTTGACCGGGTTGAGCAGATGTCCCGGGGACGAGCCCGCGACGAGCGCGAAAGGCCAGTCGCCGATCTCGACGATCGAGGGAGCGCCGAGATTCGCGAGGCCGACGCAAGGCTGGACGGGGGCGTTCGCGACGGGCTTGAGTGCGATCTCACCGGGTCGTTCGCCACTGCGATCGACATCGCGATAGGCGATCTCGATCGGGGCGCCGGCGTTGCCGACCGTCCAGGCGACGACGCGCCAGGCTGAACCGTCCACCGGCGCGGGCCAGGCCGCGAAAGGCGAAAGGCCGCGGCGCGCGCCGATGACGCGCCAAACGCCCGTTTCGTCGCGGCGCTCGATGGAGAGCGCGACCTCGTCCGCCGATTTCGCGGTCACCATCGCAAGCGTCCCCGGCTCGGCCGGCGGCAGCGCGAGCCGATGGGCGAATTTGCCGGAAAGCGTCCTGGAGTTGATCGCTTCGAGCGCGCCCTCGTCGCGCTCCTCGGGGTAGGCGAGGCGCATTTCTATCCCCGCAGGCCGCGCCGGTTGCGCCGCTTTCGGCTCCTCGGCGTCTCCGCTTTCAGGGACCGGCGCGCTTTCGCTCAGATTCTCATCCGGCGTGTCGCGCAGCGCCGCGACGCCGAGACTATGCAGGGACAGACGGTAGGCGCCTGCGGGCAGACGGCGCGCCAGCGCCACGTTCCAATCGTTCGTTCGCGCTGAAAGCTGCTCGACGACCTCGCCCCTCTCGTTCCTCAAAATCCCGTAAAGCGCTTTATCGCCGAAGCTGGTCAGATCGACGAGCGTTTCTTTCGCGAGCGCGAAGGTCACTTTCGAGGGAAGGTCGACGCGGCGCGGCGTCTCCGGCTGTAGCTCTTTCGACGAGAGCGAAATCTCATAGTCGAGCCGGTCGTCGCTTGCGAGCGCCCGCGCCTCGACGCGGTAATCGCCAGGGGGCAGGCGAGCCTGGAAATCGCGGCCCGCGGCGACCCTGCCGACAGCTTCGGTTTCGTCGCGGATGATCTCGCCGATCATGCCTTCCGACAGCGACAGCGTGACCTCAGCGTCTCCCTTGAGCGCAAATCGCCACACGTCCGGCTCGCGCTTCACGCCACGCGCCGTGGGCTCGCGCCATTGCAGCTTTTGCGGGGCGTCGAAGGGCAACGCATGCGGCCCGTGGCCTGAAAGCTCCTTCTCCGGCTCGACCCGCGCGAGGCGGAAGGCGAGGCGCGCTTCGACCGCCTCGGGCAGAGCGACGAGACGATAAGCGCCCTTTTCGAAATCGCGGTCGAGCCGCGTCAGCGGGCCGGGCTTGGCGAGTGGCCAGCCGTCGCTGTCCTCGAGCCGCGCGCGCCACTCCCTGCCGAGCCCATAAAGATCGAGCCGATAGGTCCCGGGTTCGGCCGTCTCGAAGAGAATCACCGCGCCCTTGCCGGGATCGAGCGTGGCGCGCGCCGAGCCCCCGCCCGCGAGCCTCGCCGCCTCGGCAAGCGCGACCTTGGAGACCGAAAGGCCGGCCCGGCCGGCTGAAATCCTTGGCGGTCACGGAAGCGCGATAGGGGCCGGCGCGCAGATAGGTCACGATGAGGCCGTTGTGGCCCGGCCCATTGTCTTCGCCCTCCCCGAGATTGGCGGAGACCGTCGAGGCGATCGCCACGCGGGTTTTCAACCGGCCGAGCGTCTCGACCCGATAGAGACCGCCTTCGGACGCCTCGAAGCGAACCTCTTGCGTCTCGTCGCGGCCGATGTCGAAATATTGCGGACGGCCCGGCGTTGCCGCGAGGGGCGCGCGGCCGGGCTTTTTCACGGCGCTCGGCTTCTTCTTCGCCGGCTGTTCTTCCTTCGCCTCTTCGCGCTCAGGTTCGGCTTGCGCCGTCGCGGGATTGGCGAAGAAGGCAAGTCCGAGGGCCCGCTCCTTTCCGGTCGGTTCGATCGTCAGGCGTTGCGTCGCAATCTCGTCGTGAACGACCCTGGGGCCGAGCTTGAAGGGCGTCTCCTCACCGCGCGCGTCGTGGGCGACGATCCGCCCGTCTTTCGGCTCGAGCACGGGGATCGAGATCGTCTCGCTTGCGCCCTGCCAAAGCTGCAGTGGGCCTTTGGAGAGATCGGCGGGCAGGGCGACGACGCGCGGACCGACGAGGAGATCTGGCGCGCCGTTGCCGATAATGAGATAGGCGCCGTCCCTTTCGAGCTTCTGTTCGCCGAAGGAGATCGCGATGCGCGCCGGCGTCGGCGCAGGCTCCGGCGCTGCGACGCCCGGCGCGCCGAGCGTGACGTCGACGACGCCGGCCGCCTCTTGTCGCGGGATGAGAGAGAGAAGATAGAAGCCCTTGGCGAGGTCGTAGCGTCCGGGGCGCTTGCCGTCGGCGCGCGGCGCCGGCCCATCAGAGAGCGCCGGTTCGATCGTGGTGCTGCGCAACCCAACGCCCTTCGCGTCGATCGCGACGGGGCCAGCCTCCACCACCTCGAAGTAAAGCCCCATCGGTCCGCGCAGATTGAAACGGCCGCGCCAGGGTTTGCGGGCGGAGATGCGCGGCGTGTCGGACGCGAGCACGCGGGTTTTGCCGTCCTTCTCGACGCGCGTGAAAATCGCCGTCGCCGGAACTTCGTCGGGGCCTTGGCCGGCGATGGCGAGACCGATGAGATGCGGGCCGGACGCCTCCAAGGAGAAGCGCGCGTCACTGTGCAGCGCGTGGAGCGTGAAGGCTTGGCCCTCCCGGCCCGAAACTTCAAGCGTCGCGGGCTTTGTCTCGTCGCCCGGCGAGCGAAGCGTCGCGAAGGCGTCGCGGCTGTTCTTGGCGATCTCGGCGAAGCCGCGCGATTGACCGCCGCGCCATTCGTCGAGCCGCAGCGGCGCCGGCTGCGGCGCCTCCAGCCGAAAGGCGTTGCTGTTCGGCGGCGCGACGAAGCGCGCCGAGCCGAAGGGACCGAGCGTCCCCTCGGCGATCCCTGCGTCGAGCGGGAGCGGCGGCGCGAGGCGGATCATGAAAGGCTGCGGCTTCTCGCCCTCGCTCCAAAGGGCCGCCTCGCCGCCATAGGCTGTGACGATGTAGCGGCCGGGGGCGACGGCTCCTTCGAGACGGATGCGGGTCATGGCGCGGCCGGGCTTCGGTTCCACGCCGCGCGTCTCGCGCGTCAGATCGACAAGCTCGCCATTCTCGCGCCAGAGCCTCAGATCGGCGAGGCTGCGCCCGATGGCTTCGAGGTAGGCGCGCCCCTCGGCCCCGACCTCGACCCGATAAGAACGCTGCTGCAGATCGGCGAGCTCGGCGCTCTGAACTTTGTCTTGGGAGAGCCCGGGCGGATCGTCGTTGAGTTCTCGGAACGAGTCGGCGGTCAACCGCAGTGTTCCCGCCGCGCCTTTGGGACCCGAAACCCGCAGCTTATAAGCGCCCTGGTCGAGAAGCGCGTCGATGCGGCCGTCGCGCCCGCCCGGGGCGCCGGCAGCCTCCAGCGGACCTTCGAGCATATCGACCAGCTCGATCCGCGCGCCGGAAGGACTCTTGACGCGGATCGCATAACGACCCGCTCCGGGCGCATAGAGCATCGCGGCGCCGTTGCGGTCGGCAGGCAGTTCGGCCGGGGACAAGCGGGCAGGAGTCGTCCTCGCGCTCTTCTCTCCCAAGGCTTGCGGCGAGGCCACGACAAGCGCCGCCACGGCTCCCAGCGCGCTCGCGACGATCGAGGCGCGGAAGACGAAGAAGAGCTGCCGCATGAGGTCTCCGGGGCCAGGGGCACAGGCTAAGGCGAGGCGCCTCGCTCACTTAAGCACTCTCGGCCAGAAGGCGAGGGGCTGGAGGCTGTTCAACGCGCCTTGACGCGACATTTTGCCGCATGTCAAGAAGCATATGTTGTCGACGTTTATTCGCGGGATTCTTCGTCAACTTGCGCCCACTCTTGGCCGGGAGACGGAAAAAGCGCAGATTGACGCAAAGCAGGGTCATGATCGGAGTTCGACTGAATGGCGTTTGGAAAATGTGCAGGGCTGAGCGCGTGGCGGCTCCTCGTCATGGCGGCGGCGGTCGCCGCGTCGGCGGGCGCGGCGCTGGCGGAATCACGCCCCGATGCAGCGGGGCGCTATGCGATCCTGCGCGCGGAGGACAAGGAAACGGGGTGCATGCTGACGCTCGAACCGAAGCCGGCCAAGGGCGGCGGCTTGAAGGCGCAGCTCGCTCCCGCTTGCCGCGATACTGGCCTGGTGGTGTTCGACCCCATCGCCTGGAGCCTGGAGCATGGCCGTCTCACGCTCACCGCGCGCAAGGGCCACAAGGCGCATTTCGATCGAGAGGCGGGCGGCCTTTGGCGGCGCGACACCAAGGAAGGCAAGGCGCTGAGCCTGCGCCCGATGTGAGGCCTCGCCGAGGCGCGGTTTAATGGTCAGTTTACCATGACCGGTTAACCATTTCCGAGATGAACTGACCGGTGCGCCGGATCTGGGCGCAAGAGCGTTCAGACCCCGTAGCGGTCGTCACTCGGTGACGGCGTCATGAAGAAATTTGCGACTTTCCTCGTGTTTCTTGCGACGCTGCCCCTGTCTGCGGCCGCCGCTGCGGATTTCGCCTCTCTGCAATTTCAGGCTCCGCCACCCATTCGCAACTGGGAAGGCTTTTACATCGGCGGCTTCGTCGGCGGCGCGAGCGGCGCCGAGGCCCACACGACGGAGCCTCTCAGGCTGGACAATTTCAATTTCTGGTTCCGCCCCTTCAGCGCTCCTTATGGATATGGGCTCGACGCGTCGCCGCTCGGCGGCCTGACGGTCGGCTATAATCTGCAAATCCCGCAAACGCCGTTGGTCCTGGGGATCGAAGGGGAATACGGCTATCTGGGCGAAGTTGGCGCCGGAAGAGACGTCAATCAGCTCTCTTACAGCGCGCTCATTGGCGACACCGTATCGGAGGGATCGAGGCATCGCACGAGCGTCGGGAGCCACTACGGCTATGGGCTGGTCGGCGGGCGCATCGGCTACGCCTTCGACGACGTGCTGATTTATGTGAAGGCCGCCGCGCTGTTCACGACAATCGACACCAATTATTTCGCGGTCAAGAAGGAGGACGTGATCAGCCCTTTGCCGCACATAAGCACCAGCAGCGCGGTGAACGAGCTCGCTTTTGCCGTCGGCGGCGGGGTGGAATATGCGCTTCCCATCAAGGGCTGGGAAAATATTTCGTTGAAGGTCGAATATTTGTATTTCGCGGTCGCCAACACTCAGCCGTCATATGGCTATTGCTCTTGCAACTTCCTCTGGACGAATTCGGACACGATCAGCGGCATACATACCGCGAAGTTCGGGGTGAACTACAAATTCTCCGGTATCCATCTCTGACGCCATTACTCGCAAACCTGGACTGGGCGGCTCGCGCGGGCGCGGCCGTGATTGGAAACGGGCGGAATGGCGACGTAGCAGCGCGGCGCCCACAGGGGGAAGAGGAGGGGCCAAGACGTCGGCGCTGTGACGAGGCTGAACATCGTATGGAGCGCCGGGTCTAAATTCGGGTCAGGCTTCGGCAACAATCCGCCTGGCAGCGGCGCCGGCTCCCACCAACCGTCCGCGAGCGCTGGCGAGACGAGCACGACCGCCGAGATCGTCACGCCGATGAACACGTTGAGGCGTTTTGAGGCCATCGATCCGCTCCTAGCGCGCTTCCCGCTCGATGACCACCCGCGCCGCGGCCGATCGGCGCATTCCGCCTTCATACAGATTCGCAGGCGTTGGAGCCACTCGCCAGATAAAAGACGGCCTCCCGGAGGCTTGATCCGGGAGGCCGAACCCGTCGCCATCGGGCGGGGAGCGGGGACAGGCGACGGGGCTTGCGAGAGCGAGGGCGAGGTTGCGCCGATCGTCAGTCGCAAACCTGGACCGGGCGATAACCCGCGACATAGCCGTAGGGGTCGAACACGGGCTGACTGACGACGCGGCAACGCGGTCCGTAGTAATAGGGATAGGCGGTCGCCTGCGATGCGGCGAGTCCCACGGCGAGGCCGCCGAGCACGCCCGCCGCCGCCGCGGCGCCCCAGCCGGGACCGCCGCCCCAGCCGCCGGGCCGTAGCCCCAGCCGCCGTGACCCCAACCGCCGCCCCCGCGAGGCCCATATCCCCATCCGCCGGCGAGCGCCGGCGAAGCGAGAAGAAGGGCCGACATGTCGCGGCGGTGAAGATTTTGGCGCGCTTTGAGATCATGGCGAGTTCCCCGCTGGCTCTCCCGAGCGCCGCCGACATGAGGGCGCCGCTCGACATTGAACCGATGCGTGAAATTAGGCGGCCGGCGCTGAATGGAAGCTGAGCGGTTCGTTCAGCATTCGTTAAGGGACCGCGCGCCTCGAAGCGCGCGGGCATCACGGCAGCGCGGCGCGCATGAGCTTTCCGTTGGCGTTGCGCGGCAGATGATCGAGCCGCACAACGGCGCGCGGGCGCTTGTAGGCGGCGAGATGCTCCGCGCAGTAGCCGAGAAGATCGCTCTCCTGCGGGTCGCGGCCGTCGCGCAAGACGACATAGGCCTTGATGATGGAGGTTCCCTCCTCGCGCCCCGGCCGCTCGGCGACCGCGGCCTCCGCGACATCGGGATGGGCGAGCAGGCAGCGCTCGACCTCCGCCGGCGAGACGCGATAGCCGCCCGCATTCATGACTTCGTCGGCGCGCCCCTGGAGATGAACGTAGCCGTCGGCGTCAAAGGAGACGAGATCGCCGGAGACGAACCATTCGCCGCGCCGCGCCTCGCGCTCCTCCTCGTCGCGGTTCCAATAGCGCAGCATCAAGCCCGGCTCGTCCTCGCGCACGGCGAGGAGGCCGGGCTCGCCGCAGGGAACGGGCTCGGTCCCTCCGTCGCGCGGCAGCGCCGCGACGATCCGCCCCGGCTGGGGCCGTCCCGGCGAGCCGGGATGGACGGGCGTCGTGGGGCCGCTCGAGACGAAGGTCGAGATTTCGCTCATGCCATAGGCCTCGAAAATCTCCTTGCCGGTGCGCGCGCGCCATTCGGCGAGAAGTTGCGGCGACAGCGCCGCGCCCGCCGAGAGCCCATGACGCAGCGACGACAAGTCGTGGGTCTCCGGCGCGCCATGCTTGAGAATCTGACGATAAACCCCCGGCACGGCGGCGAAGATCGTGGCGCGTCGTTCCTCGATGAGGCGCGCCCAGATCGACGCATCCGGCTTGCCGTTGTAGAGCACGGCCTCGGCGCCGCAGGCGAAGGGATCGACGATTCCGACGCCGAGCGTGTAGGTCCAGTTGATCGCGCCCGCATGCAGCATGGTGTCGGCGCTCGTGAGGCCCATCCAGTGCGGATACATGAGGCGGCGCGCGAAGGCGGCGCGATGCGCGTGCAGCACGCCCTTGGGTCGGCTCGTCGTGCCCGAGGTGTAGACGAGATAGGCGGGCTCGTCGCGGCCCGTATCTTCGTAGTCGGCGAGCGGCTCCGTCTCGAAGAGACGGGAAAGCGTGTCCGGACGCAGCGTGGAGAAGCTGTCGGCCGCGTGCGGCTCACGTTCGAATTCCGCGCCGAGCAAGAGCGCCGAGGCGGCGCTGTCGGCGCGCAAAAACTCCGCCTCCTCGAAGGTGAGCTGCGAGGAGGCGATGAGCGCGACGTAACCGGCGGCGATCGCGGCGAAATAGGCGAGCGCGGCGTTGGCCTCGTTGCCCATGCGGATCATCACGCGCGCGCCGCGCGGCAAGCCCGAGCGACCGCAGGCCAGCGGCGAGCCGGCGCACCTTCTCGTCGATCTCGCGTAGGAGAGCTGCAGCGCGCCCGCGTCGCCGACGATGGTCAGGCCGATGCGATCGGGCTGCGTGCGCGCGTTCTCGCTAAGGCAATAGCGCGCGAGGTTGAAACGCGCGGGAACGGCTTCGCGCGGGGAATGAGCGAGGTCCATGCGCCGTTCTGGCGCCGAGAGGCCGGGGGGCAAGAGGTGGAGCCCTCTTCATCCCGGCCGACGTCTTTAAAAGCCTTGCATCATCACCGGATCAACCGCATGAGATGTAGGGCGATTCAGTGATGTCGGCAGGGTAGGCGGCCGAGGTAGCCCCGCTACCTCGAGGCGCTTCCGCGTCTCAGGCTCGGACTTCTCCCTCACCCTCCCGCCAGTCGCGCCGCCGCGCGGGCGTGGCCGATCAGCGGCAGCAGCGCCGCAAGCTCGGGACCCTTCTCCGCGCCGGTCAGCGCGAGCCGCAGCGGGTGGAAGAGCGTCGCGGCCCTTGCGGCCGGTCTTCGCCTTGATCGCCTCGGTCCAGCGGCTCCAGGTCTCGCCGTCCCAAGGCTCTTCGGGCAGAAGCGCGCGCGCTTCCTCCAGAAACCCCAAGTCCTCGCGATGAGGCTCGATCTCGCCCTCGACGACGCGCCACCATTCCAGCGCATCGGAGAAGCGCGTCAAATTCCCGCGCACGGCGAGCCAGAAGTCCTCCGCCTTGAAGCCCACGATCTCATGCTGAGCCAATCGCTCGCGCACGTCCTCGAACGTCAGCAGCGCGAGCGTGCGATGCGTAAGCGCGTCGAGATCGCTCGGATCGAATCGCGCCGGATTGCGGGAGACATGCGCGAGGTCGAAATGATGCGCGAGCTCGTCGAGCGAACGCACCGCGCGCACGGACTCTGAGGAGCCCGTCAGCGTCGCCAGCGCCGCGACCGCGAGCGCCTCGTAGCCTTCCTCGCGAAGCGACCCGATCGAGAGCGCGCCCGTGCGCTTCGACAGCCCTTCCCCCTCGCTGGAGATCAGCAGATTGTGATGCGCGAACTGCGGCGCTGGCCAATCCGGCGCCAGCGCCTCGAAGAGTTGCAACTGCACGGCGGTGTTGGTCACATGATCCTCGCCGCGGATGATGTGGGTGATCTGGAGGTCGATGTCGTCGGCGACCGAAGGCAGCGTGTAGAGATAGCTGCCGTCCTCGCGGATCAGCACCGGATCGGAAAGCGACGCGCAGTCGATGTGCGCCTCGCCGCGAATGAGGTCCCGCCAGGCGACGGTCTTGTGCTCCAAGAGGAAGCGCCAATGCGGGCGGCGGCCTTCGCGCCTCGAAGCGCGCGCGCTCCTCCTCCGAGAGCTTGAGCGCCGCGCGGTCATAGACCGGAGGCTGGCCGCGCGCCTGCTGGAGCTTGCGCCGCTTTTCCAACTCCTCGGCCGTCTCGAAGCAGGGATAGAGTCTGCCCTGCTCCTTGAGCTGCGCTGTAGCGGTCTCATAGAGCCCGCCGCGTTCCGATTGTCGCACGACAAGGTCGGGCGTTAGCCCGAGCCAGGCGAGATCGATTTCGATCTCCCGCGCGAAAGCCGCGGTCGACCGGGCGAAATCGGTGTCATCGAATCGCAGCACAAATCTTCCATGTTGCGTCACGGCAAACAGGGCGTTGAACAACGCTACACGCGCGTTGCCGATATGTATGCGTCCCGTGGGTGAGGGGGCGAATCGTACGATTGGAGCGGTCATGAGCAAGCTTCGACGCGATGTTCTCGAGAGCTCACGGCGAATCTGGAACTGCGAGCCGAGGCCTTTGTGCCAAGACGCGGAGCAAATGTCAGGTGGAATATTGGCGCTGCCGCGCCCGGGCTTCCGCTCCGGGCTCGCTCGGCCGGGTCGGCGGCGGCCCGGGCCGGGCCTGCGCGCCGTGACGCCCGCGCAGTGAGCCGGAACCGGGCCCTTTTTGTGCGCCCTACGACAATTGGAAAAAGGAACGAGACGCCGCAATGACGATGGTCGCCTATATCTGCGCCGGTTGGTGCCTGCTTCTTCTCTGCCTGAATTTTTTCGCGATGGCCGTCACGGCTCGCAAGTGCCGGGCGCGCGAACGCAGCCTGCCGGCGCCCGCCTCCGCGCCGCCCGTCTCGCTCGTTCGCCCATTGCGCGGGATCGAAGCCTTCAGCGAAGAGACGTTGCGCGCGAGCTTCGAGCTCGACTATCCGGATTACGAGGTGATCTTCTGCGTGCAAGGACCGCATGATCCGGTCATCGCGCTGGTACAGCAGGTCACCGCCGAATATCCGCACGTTCCCTCGCGTCTGCTCATCGGCGACGACTATGTGAGCGCCAATCCCAAGCTCAATAACTGCGTCAAGGGCTGGGACGCCGCGCAGCACCGCCTTGTGATCCTCGCCAATTCGAACGCGCTCACGCCGTGCGACTATATCCAAACCATGCTCGCGGCGTTCGAGGACGAAGAGACCGCCATGACCGTCTCGATGCCGATCGGATCGCGCCCCCACGGCTTCTGGGCGCTGGTCGAATGCGCGATTCTCAATACTTTCCAGGCGCGTTGGCAATATGGCGCGGAATTCGTGGGCATTGGCTTCGCGCAAGGCAAGAACATGATGTGGCGCCGCGAGGTGCTCGACCGGGCCGGCGGCATTCGCGCGCTCGCCTCCGACATCGCCGAGGACGCCGCCTCCACCAAGATCATCCGAGCGCAAGGCATGAAGATCCGCCTCGTCGACATGCCATTCGAGCAACCGCTGGGTCCTCGCAAGGCGCATGAGGTCTATTCCCGGCATGTGCGCTGGTCGCGGCTGCGGCGCGTGACCTTCCCCGGCTATTTCATTCCGGAATTCCAGAACGGCGCCTTCATGCCGGTGCTGCTCGGCGCCTATTCGGCGGAGCTGCTCTACGGTCCTTGGCTCGCGGCGATCGTCGCGGCCTCGATCTTGGCCGCTCTCTACAGCGCTGAATATCAGCTCGCTCGTCTGTGCGACTGGGCGCGCGACTGGCGGCTCCCCTTTGCGATGTTCGTCCGCGACGCGATGCTGCCGGTGATGTTCCTCGACGCCTGCCTGTTTGACGACTTCGTTTGGCATGGCAACGAAATGAGCGTGCGCGAACAGGAAGAGACCGCCGGATAGCGGGCGGCAGGCTTGCCGAACGCCAGCGGAGAGCGGCCTTATCTGGAAAGCGCCATGCGGGCTCCCGGCTCGAATCTACGCCCCCGTCGTCCAGCGCGCAGGACGCCTTCTCCTTGCAGGCTGGCGTTTGCGAGGTCGGCGCGGGCATGAGCGAGATGACCGCTCCCGATCTCAGCGCACCACGTGGCCAACTCTCTCGCTACGGACCGTCTTTTGCTTTCCCTCCTCTTCGGGCTGGAGCGAGAAAAAAATCCAGGCGACCCGGCCGATGAGATTTTCAAAAGGAACATAGCCGATTCCCTTTTTTTCCGGGCTCACGCGCGAATCGATCGAATTGTCCCGGTTGTCGCCGAGGACGAAATAGGAGCCGGGCGGGACCTCGAAGATCTCGGTGTTGTCCAGGAACGCCGCATCGCCAAACTCCTCCGCGATCGGATGGACGACGCCGCCGGGCAGCGTTTCCTCATAGGTCGGAATCGCGCCGTCTTCGCTCGCGACGGTAAGGGCCCTGCGCGGCGCGACCTCGCCATTGATGTAGAGCCGGCCCGAAATGAGTTGAACCCGGTCGCCGGGCAGTCCGATGATCCGCTTTACATAGGCGGTCTGGGGGTCTCTTGGCAGGGCGAAGACGACCACGTCGCCGCGCTTGGGCTCGGCGGCGAAAATTCTGCCCGAGAAGATGCGTGGCGCGAGCGGCAGCGAAAAGCGGCTGTAGCCGTAAGCGAATTTGTTCACGAAGAAATAGTCGCCGGGAAGCAGCGTCGGCTCCATCGAGCGGCTCGGCGCATTGAAGGGCTGAAACAGAAAGGTTCGCACCGTCAGGGCGAACAGCCCCGCCGCGACGATCTCGACGAGCGAGAGCGCGACCAGGGCGCGCGGCCAGGAGAAGCCCTGCACCCGCGCGACCATTGCGACGGTCGCGACCCATGCCCAGAGTTCGAAAGTCGCTAGCGCGGTCGAGGCAAGGAAGGAAAGCCTGTCGTCACTGCCAATTCCGGGCGTTCGCAAAGCCTCGAGAAGGAGAGCGACGGCGCTGCCCAGGGCAGCGGGCGCCGACCCCCAGGCGAGCGCCGCGCGCGTCGTCAACGGCGACCCCGCGCCCCCGAAAATTCGCGCCGCAAGATTGAGAAGAAAGCCGGAGAGGTAGAGGGTGACGAGGCCGCCGAGCGCGCCCGCGACCGCAACCAGGGCGTGGATCGCCGCGCCGGATGTTTGCATGAGGGAGGCGAGAGGCGCGCCGACCAAGTCCGCGTCGAGAAAGTACAGCGCCTCCAAGGCGCCGCTGACCGCGGCGAGCGCCAGGACATGACGGCGCGGATCTTCGGCGACGATGCGCGCGATCGTGTCGCCGGGCGAAAGCCACAGGGCGCGCCAGGGCGAATTCGACGCCTTCACTCCGTTTCTCCTCGGTTCTCGGGCTTCAGCGCGTTTGAACGCCTGCGGATGCATTTTCCGTTGGCACGTTACGATAAACGGCCTTCGCTGGCGTTTTGGCGGCGTCAGAGGTCTGACTTGATCTTTCCCTCTTGGCGGCCCCACAAATCATGCCCATATCCACGGCGCCGCGCGGCAGCGCGCGGTCCAGATTGGAGAGATCCATGTCACCCGAAGAAGCCAAGCTTCTCGCCGGCCTGTTCGAGCGCGTCAAAGCCAATGCGAATGCGCCGCGCGACAAGGAGGCCGAGAATTTCATCGCCGAGCAGGTGAAGGCCCAGCCTGAGGCTCCTTACCTGCTCGCGCAGACCGTCATTGTACAGGATTTCGCGCTGCGGTCGGCGAATGAAAAGATTCAGCAGCTCGAACAACGGATGCAAGACCTCGAATCCCAGGCGAAGCCGTCCGGCGGGTTCCTCGGCGGCCTGTTCGGGGGCGCCGGCGCTCCGCAGCCGCCCCGCCCCGCGCCGCCGCCAAGCTACGCGCCGCCGCAGGGTGGACCTTGGGGCGCGCCGCCTCAAGGCTATGGTCAGCCGGGCTATGCCCCCCAGGGCGGTTTCGGACAACAAGCGCAAGGGGGCTTCGGCGGCGCTCCCGCGCCGGCGCCGGGAGGCGGATTTTTGAAGGGCGCTTTGGGAACGGCGGCTGGCGTCGCCGGCGGCGTGCTGCTTGCCGACAGCATCCGCAACCTCTTCCATGGCGGTGGCATGGGCGGAATGGGCGGCATGGGCGGCCTCGGCATCGATTCCGGCTTCCACCCGGGAGGGCTGAACGAAACGACCGTCGTCAACGACTATTACGGGGACACTCCCGGCGGCGATCACCCCAACGACGCCTCCTATGATGGACCCGAAGACGACTCGCCCGGGGCGCAGGACGCGGATTGGGATACGGGCGGTTACGATGATGGCGGCGGCGACGGCGGCTTCGACGCATAGAGCGAATTGCGGAGGAGTTGACAGGCTCTTGCCCGGCGAAGCTCCTTCGCCGGGCTTTTTTCATATCGCGAGCCTCACGCTTTAATAGTTTGATTTGGCGCGATTCCTTATCGCTCGAACGATTCCGTTCGAGCGGGAAGCGCGCCAGCCGCGAGAATCATCCGCGCCAACGCGCCCAGGCGCTGCTCGATCAGCGCGGGGGTCTCGCAGGCGAAGACCACCGCCTTGCGTCGCTCCTCGAACATTCGAGTGTTCCACTCCAGCGCGGTCGCGAGTTCCTTGATCTCGCCGACGTCGCGGCGGGCGTCCTGCGCCTCGCGCAGCTTTTGCGTCTCGTCGCGCAGTCGCTGCGCCGCCTCCTTCTGCGCGCGGCCATAGCGCTCGAGGCCCGCGAGGACTTGGCTACGTTCGGAATCCAGCTTGTCGTAGAGGCGCGCGAAGAGCTGGGTCAGCCGCTCCTTGCGCTTCGCCCCGGCGCTCTGCGCGTAATCGCTCACGAGTTTCTGCGCTTCTTCGAGCGGCGTGCGTCGCGCTGCGAGCCGGGCGACGAGATCGGACAGCGCCGGATCCGCCTCGCCCTGCGCCGAGCGATCGATCGGCGGTCCGCTCCAGATCGCCTCGAGCGAAAGGCTCGGGACCTTGACCTGACGGCAAGGCCAGTCGCTTTCCGCGCCGTCCCTGCGGCTCCGCGCCGCGACGGGGCGACAAAGACGAAAAGAAGCAGTGTGGCGAGAAGGATTTTGCGGATCATGGCGGCGGCGCTCCCGGAGTCGGCTCTAGCGCATCGGCGCCGGCCTGTCAGGACCGTCGCAAAAGAAAACCCGGCCGCGAGGGCCGGGTTTCCGAAGGCGATGGAGTTCTTCGCGAGATCAATACTTCGCGAGGACCGGAGCGGCCGCGAAGGGATTGAAGTGCCAGTTCACGCCGAGGCGCACCGTGTTGGAAGCGGGTCGGGAGGTCTGCTGGTAGGCGAACCCCGCGTTCGACAAGGGCGGAACGGGGGGAACGGGAGGAAGCCCGGGTGGCGCCGGTCGACCCGCCGTAGACCGTGGTCGAGCCGAGGTCGGTGTAAAGATATTCGAGCTTGACCGAGAAGGACTTGAACAGCGGAGTGAGAGGTGAACGGGAACCACTCGACGCCGCCGCCCGCGGTCCAGCCGACTTTCGTGCTGTCGTAGTTGCTGCCCGCTCCCGTAGATCGCGCCCGCGCCGAAGGGACTACCGGAAAGAGGTACGGGCGCTGGGAAAGAAGTCCGAAGCGTTGACGCTGTGGACCACGCCGCCATAGGCCAAGCCGCCCGTGCCATAGACCAACAGGTTCGGGAAGCTCGGGAAGGTCACGCCGACGCGTGCCGCGCACCGTGCCGAACCAGTCGAGGCTCTTGTTCTGGGTCGCGTAAACGAAATTGTTCGTCGCCGGCTGAGGGCGGCGAGGAAGGCGGAGCCCGTTCCGCGCCGACGCCGTTCCCTGGCTGTGCACGTCGGTCGCCTGGATGTCCGCCTCGAGGCCGACGACCAGCCACGGATTGAACTGATAGTTGTAGCCGACCTGACCGCCGCCGAGCACGCCGTTCATGTCGTTGGAAATGGTCCAGGCCGGAGTTCCGAAGACGGCCGGAAAGGCGGTGATCGCGTAGCCCGGGTCCTGATCGCCATCGCCGAAGCCATAGCCGATGTTGACACCGCCATAGAGGCCCGTCCAGGTGAACGGCGGCGGCGGCGGCGGAAGGAGCGCCTCCTTGCGGCTGGGAAGATCGGCTGCGAACGCCGATCCGGCGACGAGCGCCAGCGCAAGGCCGGCGACGGCAGAATGCTTCTTCATGATATTCGCCTCGTCGTTAGAGTTAGGCGCAACCGCAAAGCCAATGTGAGCGAATCGCGGACTGCACATCTGTTGGCGATTTGTCTTTCGACGTCGCCGATGCAGCGAACCTAAGTCGAGGCCTGTTTGCCGGTCAATCGAAACTGCGTCGTTTGCGCTCGTCGCGTGTCGAATCTCGACGAGCGTGACATATTCGCCACAGTGCGAAGCATCTCGATGATCGTCAAAGCATCGCAGATTCAGCCAGTTTCGTAACTAGCCGCGCTCCTTGCGCAGTCTCTTCCAGTAATCGAGACGCTTGCCGATCTCGCGCTCGAAGCCGCGTTCGACAGGTTCGTAGAGCTTCTGCGGCGCGATTGATTCGGGCCAATAGTTTTGCCCCGAAAAAGCGTCGGGCGAGTCGTGATCATATTCATAGCCTTCGCCATAGCCTTCCTCGCGCATGAGCTTCGTCGGCGCGTTCAGGATGGTTTTTGGCGGCGCAAGCGATCCCTTCTCGCGCGCAAGCTTCGATGCGCGCTTCATCGCGACATAGGCGGCGTTTGATTTCGGCGCCGTCGCCACATAGATCACGGCTTCGGCAAGCGCGAGTTCGCCTTCCGGGCTGCCGAGAAAGTCATAGGCGTCCTTCGCGGCATTGGCGACGACGAGCGCTTGCGGATCGGCGAGGCCAATGTCCTCGACCGCCATGCGCACGATTCGCCTTGCAAGGAACAGCGGATCTTCGCCCGCGTCGAGCATGCGCGCTAGATAATAGAGGGCGGCGTCGGGATCGGAGCCGCGCACGCATTTGTGCAGGGCGCTGATCAAATTGTAGTGGCCTTCTTGCGCCTTGTCGTAGATCGGAGCGCGTCGCTGCACGATCTCGGAGAGCGCCGCGCGATCGAAAATCTCGTCGGGTTTTGCGGCGCGCCAGACTTCTTCGGCGAGCGTCAGCGCGGCGCGCCCGTCTCCGTCCGCCATCCCCGCGAGCGCCGCGCGCGCATCGGCGTCGAGCGGAAGCGGCTTGCCCTCGACTTCTTCGGCTCTCTCCAAGAGTTGCTGGATCGCCGCCTCGTCGAGCGGCCGAAAGGTCAATACCCGGGCGCGTGACAGCAACGCGGCGTTGAGCTCGAAAGAGGGATTTTCCGTCGTGGCGCCGATCAAGGTGATCGAGCCGTCCTCGACGACGGGCAGGAAGCTGTCCTGCTGCGCGCGGTTGAATCGATGAATCTCGTCGACGAAGAGCAGCGTGCCTTGGCCGGTCGCCCGGCGTGCGCGCGCCGCGTCGAAGATCTTCTTGAGCTCCGCGACGCCTGTAAAAATCGCGGAGGCCTGCACGAAGGCGAGCGTCGTCTCCCCGGCAAGCAGCCGCGCCACTGTCGTCTTGCCGGAGCCGGGAGGACCCCAGAAGATCATCGAGCCGAGCGCGCCGCCGCGCAGGAGCCTGGTCAGCGCGCCATCGGGGCCGAGAAGCCGGTCCTGCCCGACGACCTCGGAAAGGCGATGGGGGCGCATGCGGTCTGCCAGCGGGCGCGGCGCCATGTCGCCGAGACCCGCCGCTTCAAAAAGGTTGCTCATGATCGAAGGCCCCCGCGCGCAGGTCTCGGCTTGAGCAGCGCGAGAGCGTCGCTCGCGAAAAAGTGGAAGCCGGTTTTTCGTATGATGCGCGCTCTAGCCATTTAGCTTCGCACGCGCCGCGTTCTGGCGCAGCGTGATCTCCAGTGCAACACCGAAAACCTCTTGCATGTCGACAAACAGGTTAACGAAGAATTAACCCCGCCGCAATTATTTCCGATTGGTGAACGACGGGACGATTCCTTGCACAATGGAGGGATTTCGGGTCGTCGCTCAGGTTCCTGAAAGCTGGCGTCGCTAAAGCGTGGACGCAACCCTTCTCACCATGGATCGATTTCTCATGCGCACGATCGCATTCATCACTCAAAAAGGCGGCGCCGGAAAAAGCACTCTGGCCACCAATGTCGCTGTCGCCGCCTCGCTTGCGGGAGAGCAAGTTGTCCTCCTCGATCTCGACGGGTCTCAGTCCGCGGCCTCCTGGTCGAAGATTCGGGGAAGGAGCGACGTGGCGGTCGAGAGCGTTCCCGCCGCAAAGCTCGCCTTGAAGCGGGAAGCGCTGGAGAAAAGAGGCGTGACGCTGTTGGTGATCGACGCGCCCGGCGGCGCCGGCCCCGAGTTCGACGCTGCAGTGCGCGCCGCCGATCTGTGCGTCATCCCGGCGCGGCCGAACGCGTTCGACCTCTGGGCGAGCGAACACACGCGGGCGAGGATAAAGGCGCTGGGCAAGGATCACGCCTTCCTGCTCAATCAATGTCCGCCTGCGCCGCAGAGCCAACGCGTCCGGCAGGCGCCAAGGTTCTCCAGGCGATGGGGGCGCTCCTGTCTCCGCTCGTCTCGGCGCGCGTCGATTATCAGGAAGCGGCGCGCTCTGGACTCGCAGTCGTCGAATGCAACCCACGGGGCGTCGCCGCGCGCGAGATCGAGGAGCTTTGGTCTTGCCTGAAACGCCGCTGAAGGGCCGCTCATTCCGTCCGGCGAGCGGAACCGTCTGCGAAGCCGCAGCTTCGCGCCGCCGAGGCCGTTCGAAAGGCCGCCTGACCTGCGCGCCCCCCGTCAAGGTTCGGCCGGTCCCGAGTTCAGCGAGGAGCGTCCCCCGCGCGGTCATGAATTCGCAACGCGAATTGATTCATCCTAACGCGCGGTTAAGACGTGTCGCCCTCTGGGCGGCTTTCGGAATCGGGCGTGGATCGGATTATGGAAGACATCCCGAGCAATCTCTATCGCACTCTTTTTCTCTCGGATCTGCACCTGGGAACGCGCGGTCTTCAGGCGGAGCTGCTGCTGGACTTTCTCCGCCATAACGACGCAGACACGATCTACCTCGTGGGCGACATCGTCGACGGCTGGCGGCTGAAGGGCGGTTGGTACTGGCCGCAGGCGCACAATGACGTCTGTACAGAAGCTGCTGCGCAAGGCGCGCAAGGGGACGAAGGTCGTCTACACGCCCGGCAATCACGACGAGTTCGCTCGCGATTACACGGGACTGACCTTCGGTGGCGTCGAAGTCGTGCCGGAAGCCGAGCATGTCACCGCGGCTGGGAAGCGTCTGCTGATCATTCACGGCGACCAATTCGACATTGTCGTGCGCCATGCGAAATGGCTGGCCTACCTCGGGGACTGGGCCTACGAAGCGGCGATTCAGCTCAACACGCACTTCAATCGCTTGCGGCACAGTTTTGGATGGGGCTACTGGTCCTTCTCCGCCTGGGCGAAGCTCAAGGTGAAAGACGCCGTGAATTTCATCGGCGACTTCGAGCAGACCCTGGCGTCCGAGGCTCGCCGCCGCGAATTTGATGGCGTTGTGTGCGGCCACATTCACCACGCTGCGATCAAGACCATCGACGACATTCTATATATCAACACCGGCGATTTCGTTGAGAGCTGCACAGCGATCGCCGAGCATGACGACGGCCGTCTGGAAATTCTTCATTGGCGAACGACGGCGGCGGAACGCGAAGCGGCGGCTGCCGCGGCCTCGGGGACGGAAGAACGTTTGCCGTCGCGTCAGGCTGCAGCCTGACGCGCGCATCCTCGCGCGCACACGTCTCAACCCGGCGCGCTCAGGGCGAGGTCCACGGATACGTCCAGGTCTCCGTCAAGGTGCGGCTGCCGGCGCGCAGATAGAGCCTCAGGTCTGCGGTCTCGCCCGATTTTGCCGAGACGTCGAACATCGCGCGCAACCCCTCGATATGAGGATTCGCGGCGATGGCCTTTCGCAGGATCTGCCCATTCGTGGTGGTCGCCACGACCTCGACCTCGCTGGGGTCGGCGACGTAGTAGCCGAGGTCTCCCCCCGCGAAATCCACGAGAAAGCGTTTTGAATTGACGACCGTCGCCTCCGAGGAGCCCAGGGCCTTCGCCGGGGCGACAAACGTATTGACGACACGCCCGTTCGGGGAGAGCCGCGGCTCGTCGAGACAGGCCGTGATCTTATAGGCGTAAGAATAGGGCGCTAGCGGCGCGGGCGAAGCGGCCGGAGTCCAGCTGGCGACGACGTTGTCGTTCGTTTCGTCAGCAGTCGAGAGCTCGATGAGCTCGACTCTTCCCGGTCCCCAGGCGCCGGTGGGCTCGACGAAATAGCTTGGCCGCGATTCATAGCCGAGGTCGAGGTCCTGGTAGGACTCAAAGGCGCGATCCCGCTGCATGAGGCCGAAGCCCTTGACATCGTTGTCAAGGAACGAGGTCGTCCGCGTGTAGGTCGGATTGGCGAGCGGACGCCAAAGCCATTCGTCCGCTCCGGTACGCATCAGCAGGCCGTCGGAATCATGCAATTCGGCGCGAAAGCCGGGGCTGATCCGGCGGTCGTTTTCCCCGGCGAGGTACATGGAGGTGAGCGGCGCAAGTCCGAATTTCACGCCGGTTTGGCGCGGGAACAGGGTCGCCTGGACCTCGAGCTCGCTATCCTGGCCCGGCGTCAAATCGAAACGGAAGGCGCCGGTCGCGGCCCTGTCGTCGAGGAGCCCGTAGATGGTCGCGCGGCTCGCCCTGACTCCCGGAGTCTCGATCCAGAACTCGCGAAAAAACGGAAAGCTTTCGTTCTCCGTTCCGGCCTCGACGCAAAGCGCCCGCGCGGAGAGCCCATATTTTTGCTCGCGGCCCAGAAAGCGGAAATAGCTCGCGCCGAGGAAGGAGATTACCTCGTCATTCACGTGCGGATCGTTCAGCGGATAATGCAGTCGGAAGCCGGCGAAGCCGAAATTGACTGGCAGCGACTCCTCCGGCTTGACGCGGCCGTAGTCGAAGAGCGTCGTCGAATAGGGAATGGGCGCCGCAATCCCGTCGCGAATGAGATTGATCGTGACGGGCCGCCGATAGAGAAAACCCAAGTGAAAGGTCTCTAGGCGGAAAGGACTGCCGCTCGCGGCGAGCATCGCCTGTTCCGGCTTGAAGCGGATCTCGCGCCAAGCGTCATAATCGAGCTTGTCGAAGGCCCGCGGCAGACGCCAGGTCGTGGTCTCCTGGAACGGTTGCTCGGCGAGCCGCTTCGCGTGTTCGACGACTTCCTGATACGCGAAACGCGGTCCCTTTGCGGCTTCAGGGGTCGGGGCGGTCGGCGGATTTTGCCCCTGCGCCAAAGCGAATTTCGGGGCAACCTCGGGCGCCGCTGCGCTGGCGAGCGCCGCGAGCAGCTTCCTTCGAGTGATTGTCGTCATCCAGGCCTTGTCGCGCTCAGCGCTTCGCTTCTTGGGTTTCGGGAAAGAGGCCGAAGCCTCCAGGCGTTTCTCCCCGCCCGCCCTGAGTCAGGCGCCTGTTGCCTAAACATCTTCGCGTGGACTGGCAAGATGGACTGCAATCCGTCAAACGCAAGGGGGATCGCCCGACAGCCTTTGGCGCTCCCCGGCCGCGAATCTCAAACCTTGCGCTCTCGGGAAGCGTCAGACGTCCGACCGATTCTTGATCAAGTCGTCCACCACCGCCGGGTCCGCGAGCGTCGACGTGTCCCCCAGCGTCCCGAACTCGCCCTCCGCGATCTTGCGTAGAATCCGGCGCATGATCTTCCCCGAGCGCGTCTTCGGCAGGCCGGGGGCGAATTGAAGGGCGTCCGGCGAAGCAATGGGGCCGATCTCGCGGCGCACCCAGGAGACGAGCTGCTTGCGTAGCGCGTCATGCGGCTCGACGCCCTCCATGAGCGTGACATAGGCATAGATGCCCTGGCCCTTGAGATCATGCGGGTAGCCGACGACCGCGGCCTCCGAGACCAGCTCATGCGCGACCAAGGCGCTTTCGATCTCGGCCGTGCCCAGGCGATGGCCAGAGACGTTGATGACGTCGTCGACGCGCCCGGTGATCCAGTAATATCCGTCCTCGTCGCGCCTTGCGCCGTCCCCGGTGAAATATTTGCCGGGATACGCGTTGAAGTAGGTTTGCGCGAAGCGCTCGTGATCGCCCCACAGCGTGCGCGCCTGCCCCGGCCAGGAATCCGCGATCACCAGATTTCCTTCGCAGGCGCCCTCCAGCACCTCGCCGGTCGGGCCGACGATTTCAGGACACACGCCAAAGAAGGGCTTTGTGGCCGAGCCGGGTTTCAGCGCGATCGCGCCCGGCAGCGGCGAGATCATGATGCCGCCGGTTTCCGTCTGCCACCACGTGTCGACGATCGGCAGCGCTCCCTCGCCGACGACCCGGTGATACCACTCCCAGGCCTCCGGATTGATCGGCTCGCCAACCGATCCCAGGAGCCGCAACGACTTGCGGCTCGTCTTCTTCACCGGTTCCTCGCCCGCCGCCATCAAGGCGCGGATCGCCGTGGGCGCGGTGTAGAAGATGTTCACCGCATGCTTGTCGACGACCTCCCAGAAGCGCGAGACGGTCGGATAGTTCGGCACGCCCTCGAACATCAGCGTCGTCGCGCCATTCGCTAGCGGGCCGTAGACGATATAGCTGTGGCCCGTCACCCAGCCCACGTCCGCCGTGCACCAATGAATATCGCCGTCGCGATAGTCGAAAATCAGCTCATGGGTGAGCGACACGTGGACCAGATAGCCACCCGTCGTGTGCACGACCCCCTTGGGCTTGCCCGTGGAGCCCGAGGTGTAGAGGATGAAGAGGGGATCTTCGGCGCCCATTTCGGCGTAAGGGCAATCGGCGGCAACGCTCTCGCGTTCCTCCTCGTAGCGAAAGTCGCGGCCCTTCTCCATGCCGACGTCGGCGCCGGTGCGTGTCACGACGAGCACGGTTTTGGCCCCGACCCTGGTCAGCGCCTTATCGACGTTTTCCTTGAGCGGGATGCGCTTTCCGCCGCGAACCCCCTCGTCCGCCGTGATCACGACGTCCGATCGCGCGTCCTCTATGCGCCCGGCCAGCGCGTCGGGCGAAAACCCGCCGAACACGACCGAGTGGATCGCGCCGATCCGCGCGCAAGCGAGCATCGCAAAGGCCGCCTCGGGAATCATCGGCAGATAGATCGTCACGCGATCGCCGCGACGCACGCCGTGCTTCTTCAGCACATTCGCGAAGCGGCCGACTTCCTCGTACAGCTCGCGATAGGTGATCCGCCGCGATTGCGAGGGATCGTCGCCCTCCCAGATGATCGCGACCTGATCGCCGCGCGTGAGCAGGTGTCGGTCGACGCAATTCATCGCGACGTTGGTGGCGCCGTCCTTAAACCATTTGATCGAAACGTTGTGCGGCTCGAAGCTCGTGTCCTTGACGATCGTGTAAGGCGCGATCCAGGAGATGCGACGACCCTGTTCGCTCCAAAAACCTTCGGGATCCTTGAAAGAAAAGTTGTAGAGCCTTTGATAGCGTTCCGCATTAACCAGCGCTTGGCTCGCCCAATTCTTGGGGATTTCATAAATCTTCTGATGCATTGGCGGCGCTTAAGCCTTTGAGGAGAGAAGCGTCAGCGCGGGAAAGGCGGCGGCCTTCCCCTCAGCGGCGAGAAGCGATCACGATAGCGCAGGGCTATCGACGCGTCGAGGCGACGAATGTCCCCGCCTTGCACAACCGACCGAGAGCGCTTCGCCTATGACGACCGGCGCGGGCGTGCGTCAGACTGGCGCCCGAACTCGGCCAATAGAAGCGGGTGAGCGGGCCGGAGTCGCGACGGAAAGCTGGGTTTCGGCCGCTAGCTACCGAGAGCCGCACGGGCGCCCGCCGCGATCCCCAGTCGCCCGGACGCTCCTCGAAGACGCCGCCGCAGGCTTCGCCGCAACGGGCGCAGCGGCCATCCGAGGTGAGAGCCCAGCCGGTGAGGTCGTAGCCGTCACGGCCGATGAGCCGGCTTCCGCAGCTGTGGCAGTAGGTGCTCTGCCCCGATTCATCATGGACGTTGCCGGTGTAAACGTAACGCAGGCCGTTTTCCAAAGCGATCCGGCGCGCGGCGTCGAGCGTGGCCTTTGGCGTTCTCGGCGTGTCGCGCATTCGCCAGTCGGGATGGAAGGCGGAAAAATGCACGGGCGTGTCGGGACCGAGCCGCTCGCGAACCCATTTCGTCAGCGCGTCGAGCTCTGCCGGAGAATCGTTCTTGCCGGGGATCAACAGCGTCGTGATCTCGAGCCAGCATTGCGTCTCGTGCTTCACATATTCGAGCGTCTCGAGCACCGCGCGAAGCTCCGCCGTGCAGAGCGTCCTGTAGAATTCCTCGGTGAAGCCCTTGAGGTCGATGTTCGTCGCGTCCATCGCGCCGAAGAACTCCTTGCGGGCGTCCGGCGTGATGTAGCCGGCGGTGACGGCCACGGTCTTGACGCCCGCCTCGCGGCAGGCGTTGGCGACGTCGACCGCATATTCGAGAAAGATCACGGGGTCGTTGTAGGTGAAGGCGACCGAACGCGCGCCGATCTCTTTTGCCGCCCGCGCAATTTGTGCAGGCGAGGCCTGATCCTGAAGGCGATCGAATTCGGTCGCTTTCGAAATGTCCCAGTTCTGGCAAAACTTGCAGGTGAGATTGCAGCCCGCCGTGCCGAAGGACAGGATCGGCGTGCCCGGTAGAAAATGATTGAGCGGCTTCTTCTCGATGGGGTCCACACAAAAGCCCGACGAGCGGCCGTAGGTGGTCAAGGCCATCGCATCGCCGTGGCGCGCGCGCACGAAGCAAAGCCCACGCTGCCCGTCCCGCAACTTGCAAAAACGCGGACAGAGATCACATTGAATACGTCCGTCGTCGAGCAAATGCCAATAACGGGCGGCTGACGTTGGCGCGGAAGCGCGGTCGAGGAGCTGCTGATTCGTTCATGACGGAGAAATGGAGACGCCTCGTTGCGAATGAAAGAGGCCGGCGATGATGGAGACGTTTCCGGGAGGTGCGATCAGACAAGCGGCGGTGGCGGGGCTGTTTTATCCGGCCGATCCGACCGAGCTGCGAGCCGCCGTGAACGGGCTGCTCCCCAGTTTCGGTTCGCAGTCGGCAGGCCAGTTCTTGGAGACGCCCGACAACGCCGCGCCGCCGAAGGCGTTGATCGCGCCGCATGCCGGTTACGTTTATTCGGGAGCGGTCGCCGGCGCCGCCTACCGCCTTCTGGGCAAAGCGCGCGGCAAGATCTCGCGCGTGGTGTTGCTCGGGCCTTCGCATCGCGTCGCTTTCACCGGCATGGCGGCGACGTCCGCTCACGCCTATGAGACGCCGCTCGGGCGCGTGCCCGTCGATCGGCAATGGCTGGACCGGGCGCGGGACCTTCCGCAGTTTGGTTTTTTGGACGAGGCGCATGAAGGCGAGCATTGCCTCGAGACGCAATTGCCTTTTCTCCAGGTCGTCCTCGGAGATTTCGCGCTTGTTCCCATCGTTTGCGGCCGCGTCGGCGCCGAGCAGGCGGCCGATGTGCTCGACGCGCTGTGGGGCGGCCCCGAGACGCTCATCGTCGTCTCCTCCGACCTTTCCCATTATCTCGACTACCAAGCCTGCCGCAGACTCGACGAGAGGACTTGCGCGGCGATCGAGCGGCTCGATCCCATCGCGCTCAGTCCCGAGCAGGCTTGCGGCGCTGCGCCGGTGAACGGGCTGCTTGTTGCGGCGAGGCGTCGAGGTTTGCGGGTGAAGACGCTCGACCTGCGCAATTCCGGCGACACGGCCGGTCCTCGCCATCGCGTTGTCGGCTATGGCGCCTGGGCTTTCTGGGAGCAGAACCCATGAGCGCGCCCGCCGATGACCTCGCGCGCCGCCATGGCGCGACAATGAACGAGATCGCCCGGCGCGCCATCTGCGGCGACCGGTTCTCAAAACCGTCTGAGAAATTGCCCCCCGAATTCGCACGGCCGGGCGCGAGCTTCGTGACCTTGCACAAAGCGGGGAAATTGCGCGGCTGTTGCGGCTCGGTGACGGCCAGGCGCCCTCTCGTCGAGGACATCAGGGCCAACGCCGTGAGGTCGGCGTTTCGAGACCCGCGGTTCTGCGCCGCTGGAGCGGGTCGAGTGGGCGCAGGTGTCGCTGACCGTGACGCTGCTGTCGCCTCTGGAGCCGATGAACTTTGACGGCGAAGCCGACCTCCTGTCCCAGTTGCGACCGCAACGAGACGGGCTGTTGATCGAGGATGCGGGCAGACAGGCGTTGTTCCTGCCCGCGGTCTGGGAGCAACTGACCCAAAAGGAGGAATTTCTCGCGCATCTGAAGGCGAAGGCGGGACTGTCGCGCGGCCACTGGTCGCCGACCTTTCGCGCCAAGCCGCTTTTCGACGACGCACTCCGTCGCAGAACCCTTGCTCTATGGGCGTCGGAGCGGGAGGTCGCCTGACTTTGCCCTGGCTGCCGGAAGACGCGCCGAAGCACACGCACAAAGCGGACACGCCGCATCTCTGTCGGTTGTGGAGTGAGGTCGCGAACAACATTCTGGCTCAGACGGGGGATGAAGGCCGAGCGGTGCGCACGGCCAACGCGGTCGTCGCGCGGCAGCAGCGGCGCTCCGAATTCGGCGTTTCCGAAGAGCGCCGAGACGAGCTTGACGAAGGCGCATGACGAAAGCGACCGCGGACGCCGCCGATGCGACAAATCGACCCCGGCGCCTTCGCTAATCGCGAAGATTGCCTATCTTATGAGGCGTTCATGCACATCAAAAAGGGAGGCAGTTTTATGAAAATGCCAAGCTTATGGGGCGGCCAGGATCTCACGCCGGATCCCTTCAAGTCCTTCCGGCGCGAAATGGAAGATGTATTTCGCAGTTTCGGTCAGAACCTTCCCGCACTGAACGTCGGGGCGGGTGCGCCGGCGATCAACGTGGCCGAAACCGACGGCGCCCTCGAGGTGAGCGCGGAGCTTCCCGGCGTCGAGGAGAAGGACATCAAGGTGAGCGTCGACGGAAATCGCTTGGTGATTTCCGGCGAGAAGAAACATGAGGAGAAACGGGACGAGAAGGACTGGCACGTCGAGGAGCGCAGCTTCGGCTCGTTCTACCGGTCGATGAGCCTTCCTTTCAGCCCCGCGGAGGGGGCGATCTCCGCTCATCTCGACAAGGGCGTGCTGCACGTCGCCGTCAAGAAGCCCGTGGAAGCCGCCAAGAGCACGAAGACGATCGAGATCAAGACGGGCTCGCCGCCGAAGGCTGGATGAGCGAGGCTTAACACACGCGCGTCGGGAGGAAAGTCTTTTTCGACGCGCCAATTCTGAGCCAGAGGCTCGCGGGCCAGGAGTTTGGGCGCGGCCGTAGGCTTGCTTGTAGCGACAACCGTCGCGTCAGCGCTTACGGTTTCAGCCGGCCTCTCGCGGAGCCAAAACCGCGCCAATGCGGAAGGCGCGAGAAAGCTCGGCTAATAAAGTCTCTCGACGTAGCCAAGATACCTGCCGATCGCCCCTTCCGTCGAAGCCGGAACGCTTCCGCCTCGGCTTGTGTTCTTGCTTGTTCCGCCTCGTGGACCCGCGTCGTCACGGCTGCGCGAATAGGCTCAAGATCGGCTTCGCCGAACGTCTCTTTGTCGAGAAGTCGAACGGCTGCGGCCTTGTGCTCGCCGGCGCAGATTTGCAGGATGTCGGTTGCGCGCCGGAAGGCTTCGTCGATGAGACTGCGGATCGCAACGTCGATCTTGGCGCTCGTCTCCTCGCTCATCTCGGAAGGCTGGGGGCCTAGTCCCGCCAGATCGAGGTAGCGGGGGCGATCGGTTATGAAGGACGCCTGTCCGATCTCGGTCTCCATGCCGTAACGCGTCGCCATCGCGCGCGCCAACTCCGTCGCTCTCTGCAAATCGTCGGCGGCGCCGGTGGTGGCCTCGTGAAACACCGTCATCTCGGCGGCTCTTCCGCCGAGCAGCACGGTCATGCGGTTCAGCAATTCCGTGCGGCTCATGAGATAGCGGTCCTCCGCCGGCATCTGCATCGTGTAGCCCAATGCGCCCATACCTCTCGGAATGATCGATACCTTCTTGATCGGATCGGCGCCCGGGAGGACCATGGCGACAATCGCGTGCCCCATCTCGTGATAGGCGACGACCTCCCGCTCATGAGGATTGAGCAAACGTTTGCGCTTTTCCGGGCCGGCGATGCTGCGTTCGATTGCGGCCGTGAAATCCTCGAGGGTCACGGAGGAAGCCCCCCGGCGGGTCGCCAGCACGGCGGCTTCGTTGACGATATTGGCAAGATCGGCCCCGGTGAAGCCCGGGGTCAATGCGGCGATCTGCGCGGGATCGATGTCGGCGCCGAGCTTGATCTTCTTGAGGTGCACCTCGAGAATTTCCTTTCGGCCGTTCTTGTCGGGCCGATCGACCGAAATTTGCCGATCGAAGCGGCCGGCGCGCAGCAAGGCGGGGTCCAGCACCTCGGGGCGGTTCGTCGCGGCGAGCAGCACGACGCCGATCGTCGGATCGAAACCGTCGAGCTCGCTCAACAGCTGATTGAGCGTCTGCTCCTTCTCGTCATGCCCGCCGCTCAAGCCCGATATGCCGCGCGCGCGACCCAGCGCGTCGAGCTCGTCGATGAAGATGATGCAGGGCGAATTGGCGCGCGCCTGCTGGAACAGGTCTCTGACGCGCGCGGCGCCCACGCCGACGAACATTTCGACGAATTCGGAGCCGTTGATCGAGTAGAAGGGCACGCCTGCCTCACCTGCGACGGCGCGGGCGAGCAGCGTCTTGCCGGTGCCGGGCGGCCCGACGAGCAGAATGCCTCTGGGAATGCGCGCGCCCAGACGCCCGTGCGTCTGCGGGTCCTTCAGGAAGGCGACGATCTCCTGGAGTTCTTCCTTGGCTTCATCGACCCCGGCGACATCCTTGAAGCCGGTCTTGACGTCCGTCTCGACGAAAACCCTCGCCTTGCTCTGGCCGACGGACATGAGCGGGCCGAGCCCTTGTCCGAGGCGTCGGGAGAGCAGGCTCCAAATGAAAAAGAACAAGGCGATCGGCACGATCCAGGAGAGCAGGGTGGAGATCCAGCTATTCTCCATGGCCCCGGAGAACTTCACCCCTTCCTTTTCCAACGCCTGCGCCACCGAGGGATCGACGCGCACGGTCAGCAATTGCTTGCGTCCGTCGGGGCGCGCCTCCTTCAAGGTGGCTCGGATCACCTTCTCGCCAACCTCAACCTCGGCAATCTTCTTCTCATCCAAGAGCTTCGTGAATTCGCTAAACGGGATGACCTCAGTGGACGCGTATACCGACCAAAGCTGCTGGAATATCAGGATCGCAATGAAGGCGAGCAGAAAATAGCCGATATCGAAATGCCACTCCCGCCCCTTCTCCTCCCGCCTATTTTCCGGCTTTGCCATTGCTCTCGCCTCGCGCCTCGAACCGCGCCCTCTGCGGAGCGCAAAGGAGGCGCAGGCTTCATCAACCGATACCTTAGAGCGAATTCCGCAAAAATTGACGGACGCTTCGCAGGCTAGCCGATGTCGTTGGTTCCTAATGGCTCGCAGTGGCCCGCGATTCGAATGATCTGCCGGAACTCCTCGCGCAGCGCGCGCTCGACAACGTCGACCGCCTCATGCGCCGCCTCGACCGCGAGGGCGCCGTCGACCTCGCAATGATAGTTGACGACGAGCCCGGCCGACACGCCGCGCACGCGCACGTCATGCACGTGTCGCAACACGCCCTGCTCTGCGGCGCAGCGCTCCAGCGCCTCTCCAATCGCCTCGCGCGTCGCGACGTCGACGTCGCGTCCGACCATCACTTGCGGGGCCGCCGGCTCGATATGGGTCTCGATCTCGACCTCGGCGCCGAATTCGTCGCGGATGGCGTCCTCGAGCTCGCTCGCCATCTTATGGGCGCTCCGAAGGCTCATGCCGCCATCGACCTCGAGATCGAGACTGATCGACAGACGCCCCTCGATCTCCTGGGCGACGATGTGATGCACCGGCATGTGGCGGCGCGCCGCGACCATATGCGTGCGCTCGATTACGGTTTCGTCGTCGAGCGCGCGCGGCGTCGCGACCAGCGTGATCTCCGCTCCCGGCGCAAAGGCTCTGATCGCGGCGTCGACACGCTGACTGATGCGCTCCGCTTGGGCGACGCTGAGGCTTTGCGACACCGCGATCGTCGCTTCGCCGACGACCTTGCGGCCGACCTGGCGCAGCCGCAGTTTATCGAGCGCCACGACGCCAGGCGCTTCCGTAATGACGGCGCGCAGATGCGGTATGAATTCGCTGGGCGCGGCGTCGAGCAGCGTCTCGATCGTGCGTCTGCCTAGCCTGAACCCCGCGACGGCAATGAAGAGAGCAACGCCGAGCGCGGCCGCGGCGTCCCCGTGCTGAACACCGAGGCGCATGGCCCCGAGCCCGATGACGACGAGCACGGAGGAGATGAGATCGCTTGCGAAGTGCAAGGCGTCGGCGGCGAGCGCGTCGCTGCCTTCCTCCTTCGCCACTCGCGAGAGCTGCACGGAGCGCACGAGATCGATGAGGATCGAAACGCCCAGCACGGCGAAGGCTGGCCAGCCGGCGTTGACGTCAATGTCGTGCGGCGGTTCTTGCAAGCGTCGCACCGCTTCGCTCACGACGAAGATCGCAAGGCCGAAGAGCACGCCCGTCTCGACGAGCGCCGCGAGCGCTTCATATTTGCCGTGGCCGTAGTGATGCTCGGCGTCGGCGGGCTTGTCGGCCTCGCGCACGGCGAAATAGGTCAGGATCGTCGCGCCTGTGTCGACGCCAGCGTGCCCCGCCTCGGACAACAGCGCCAGCGAGCCCGACCAAAGCCCCACCGCGAGCTTCGCGAGCGCCAGGAACGCGCTCGCGGCGATCGAAGAGAGGGCCGCGGCCTGCTTGCGTGAGGCGGTCCCCCGCCCGGCGTCGTCGATTGCGTTCATCGGCTTCCGCAGATCAGGCTAGGGAAAGCGCGTCAAGTCGCCGTCTTTCTTGGCGGCCGGGAGGTTCCCGGCGGCGATCATATCCGGCGGTTGAACTCAGTAATATGAATAGGCGCCGAACCGCTTAGGGATGGACGACAACCCGTCCCAGACGTCCGTCGTAAATCGGTTGACGGCGCGTCCGACCGCCGCGAAGGGGTTGCGCGCATGGCGCGTCCTGCCCGCGCGGGCCGTGCGGCGCGTCGCCGGTTTGGACGCGGACACGGGTTTCGCAGCTACGTCGCCTTGAGCCTGGCTTTGATCGGCGATGGGAGAGGCATTTTCCGCTAGTGGCGGTTCGATCGCGGCGACGGCGTCTTTGGCAGCGGTTGAGGCGGCGGCGGCGCCGACGGCGGCAGGGGCCGCGGGTAAGGGCGCGAGCCGCGTATCGCTCGCTTCGATGCGCGTTTCCTCGACCTCGGCCTTGCGAGAAACGCTCATGAAGGCGCCCACGCTAACCATCAGCGCGAGCGGGATGAGCGCGGCCAACAGCCCTCTGGCCAGCCCGCGCCAAGTCTTAGTGGCAAGCGCGACTCTCCGATCCGCAACGAGAGCAGGTACGGCCCTCTCTCCAGCGATGAGCGGCGCGGGCGCGGCGTCGATCGCCGCAGGCTCCCGGCGCGGCGCGATCATCAGCGCCAAGGCTTCCGCCCGAGTCTGGGGGAACAACGGAGCGAGGGTCTCGGCGCGAGGCTCGCGATCCTGCGCGAGACAGGCGGCGACGAAGTCCTCGATCGCTTTCTGGGAAAGCTTCGGCGCGCCGAGAAGCTCTTGCGCGGCCCGTAAGTTCCAGACGGCCATTCCGACGCGCTCACTGGCGAAGAACTCGCGCGACTTGTCCCAAAGGCTCGACGCCACCCGCCGGCACAGCGTTTCGCAGGATTCGAGCGCGTCCGGCGCGAAGGCCTCGCGCCACTCGACGACAAAGGTCGGCGAAAGCTGCAGGCTCAGCCGATATTCGCCCTTGTCCTCGATCGGCTCGACCCCGATCGTCGTCTGCGCGGCGAGGAAGAAGGCGCAGACCAGCGCAAACTTCTCCTCTTCGTCGAACGCCTTGGCTTGCGGCCGTCGCTCGCGGTCGCACAGCGCGCACTCGATCAGGAGCGGCAGGCGCTTGAGCGGAAATGCATGGCGATTGACATAGGCTTTGTCGAAGCGCGCTTCGAGCCGGACCCAGGCGTCGCCCGTTGCGACGTAATGGACGGCGCCGCCGCTCCCCTCCCCTTCGCCCGCCTCGCGAATAAGCGGAGGCAGCATCGGTTGTCCGGCCACGGCCTCGCCGAGCGCCTGACAAGCCTCCAGGAGGCGCTTCTGCTCCAGAGCCGGCATAACTTCCTCCTCCCTAACGCGGGTCGCACGACCGTCGGCGCGAGGCAAGAAGGCGCTTGCATCGCCCCCATAGCGGAAGCCGGTAAATAGGGTTAATTTTTGGCGCCGCGCCCTCCTTCGGGCGCCGAGGCCCTTTCCAGGGCTTTCCCGGCGCCGGAAAAGCGAGGGCGCTCAACCTAGCGCGATAGCGCCTAAAAGTCTATAGACTTAGAGGAATTCACGGAGGCAGGGGATGCGCTATCTGCACACAATGGTCAGAGTATCCGATATCGAGGCGTCGCTCGCCTTTTTTTGCGCCGGGATGGGTCTGGAGGAGATTCGCCGCGTCGAGGACGAGAAGGGTCGCTATACGTTGATCTACCTCGCGGCGCCCGAAGACGCGGCTGCTGCGCGCGCAAACGGCGCGCCGATGATCGAACTGACCTACAATTGGGACAGGGAAGACTATGGCGGGGGTCGTAATTTCGGCCATCTGGCCTTCGCTGTCGACAATATATACGACATCTGTTCAAAGCTTTCCCGCCAGGGCGTGACGATCAACCGCCCGCCACGTGACGGACGCATGGCGTTTGTGCGAACACCGGATAATATTTCGATTGAATTGCTGCAACGCGGCTCGCCGCTTGCACCGGCGGAACCCTGGAAATCCATGCACAACGTAGGATCCTGGTAATTATTGGAAGAATTTTTGCGCGACGCACAATCGAAATATTCGAAAAAGCAAGGAACCACCCCTGGTTTTGCGCGTTTGCCTTCAGGGCGACTCGGTACGTTACGAGTGTCCTAGGGACCGCCGGGACTTTGGCGAGCTTTTTGCGGAGGTGTCTCGTCATGGGGCGTTTCACAGCGGTGCTTTAAGCGGGTGGCGCGGACCGCAGGCAATCGACGTGAAAACCCGGAGAATATTAAAGCGGAGGGTCTGATGGTGATCGCAGACATGATCCATTCCTGTTCCAACGCCCATGTTGCAAAAGCGGCAGTCTCCTGCATCGGGGGTGTTTTCGCGGAGCGCGTGGCGGCTGCCGCGCGCGAAAGGGGCATGGAGCTGGGAGGTTTCGTCGCGGTCCTCGTCCTGGACTTCGGCCGCGCCGCGGATGGCGAGGCGATGAAGACCCTCTCGCGAAAAATCGCCGGCGCGGATCAGCCCATATTGCAGGGGCTGGCGCATCTGCTGGAGCCGTCGCTCGGCGCCGAAGAGCGCGCCGGCCCAGAGGCGGGCGGTCCTTCGCTGCCGGCAGCCACTCTGCACGATCTGCGCAGTTGCGGCTCGCTCGCCTACGGACACTGACGATCGGCCTTTCGGCAAAAACAAAGCCGTAAGGCGCGTCGTTTCCGAATTCGATATAGCGAGAGCACAGGAACAACGGTCTCGCCCCGCGGCGCCGGGGGAGGGCAGGTTACTCTCATGCCCAGGCGATTAGCCCGGCGCGCAGAGCCGCCCAGACGAGATGCGCGTCGGTCTCGACGCCGAGCTTCGCTTTAATCTGATACGTGTAGTTCTGAACGGTTTTCGGACTGAGACACAAAGCTTCGGCGATGGCCTGCGTCGTCATGCCGGTCGCCACAAGCCGCAGGATTTCCATTTCACGCGGCGCCAGCGCATCCATGGGCGACGTCTTGCCCGCGAGTCTCTCCGCGGCGACCTCGCGGGCGATGTCGTCGCTAAGCGCCAGCGCTCGGGCGCCGGGCGGCGCGGCGGCGATACAAGCCACGGCGCGGAGCAGTTCGGCTGCGTCGCTGCTCTTCGTGACATAACCCATCGCCCCGGCCTCAAATGCTTTCAGCGCGAAGGCGGCGCCGCTGTGCATGGAGAAGATGAGCACGCGCGCGCGTTTGTCCCATTGCCTGATATGACGCAGCGCTTCGAGCCCGCCGGCTCCCGGAAGAGCGAGATCCATGATGGTCACGTCGGGCGAAGCTTTGCGATAGGCCTCGTAGGCCGCGGCCGCGTCGCCGGCCTCGGCGACCACCCGATAGCCGGGCCGTCGCTCCAGAAGGCGGCGATAGCCCTCGCGCACGATCGGGTGGTCGTCGACGAGCAGAATGGAGAGCTCGCTCACGCCGCTTCCCGCGCCGGAATATAGGCCTCGACGCGAACGCCTCGTGGCGCCTCGGCAATGCGAAGGTTCCCGCCCAGGGCGGCGACGCGCTCGCGCATTCCAAGCACCCCGCGCCCGGGCTCGGCCAGGACCCGGCTCGCCCGACCGCCGCCGTCGTCCTCGACGCTGAGCGTCACGCCGCCATCCGTCGCCGCGGTCCGCGCCACGCTGAGGCGCACCTCGCTGGGGCGACCATGGCGCGCGGCGTTCGTCAGGCATTCCTGCGCAACGCGATAGACCCCAATCGCCACGCCGCCCGGCAGGTCCGCGAGATCGCCGCTGACGTTGAGCCTGAAGGCCGGACCGCGTTCGCCTTGCCCGTTCCAAACGGCGACAAGTCGCGCCAGCGACGCCTCGAGGCCCAGTTCCTCGAGTTCTTGCGCTCGCAGCCGGGCCAGCGCCTGCCGAAGCGTGACGCGCATGCCTCGCGCGAGCCGTGAGATGGCGCGCGCGTCTTCGGCAAGATCGGGGCGATCCTGCGCGCCCGCCTCGATCGAAGCGGCGAAGGCCGTGGCGGCGGTGAGGTTTTGGCCGAACTCATCGTGCAGATCGCGCGCCAGCGCGCGCCGCTCCTCCTCCTGCACCTCGAAGAGGCGTTTGGTCAGCGCGACGCGTTCGCGGGTCACTTCCGAGAGGCGGCGCGCCAAATCGTCGACGGCGCGCCCGATGAGTCCGAACTCCGCTGGGCCAGAGGAGGGGAGCGGCTCGCCGTAATCGCCCTGTTCCAGTCGCCGCAATCCCGCGACGATAGCCGAGGTGGGCGCGAGCAAATGGCCAAGGGCGAGCGCCCCGAGGAGCACGATGGCGATCACCATCAACGCGGCGACGCGCAGCACGACCGACGCTTCGCGCCACGCGAGGCGCACGGCGGCTTGGCTGTCGGCCTGCACGGTGAGGACGCCGGCGTCTCGCTGCCGCACCGTCATAAATCGCGACACGGGCGGCGGAGCGCCAAACCAAGCGAGAAAAGCGTTCGAGAACCATGCGGGCGCCGCCGCGCCGACACCCTCGATTTGGCTGCACAGGCGTTTCGGCTCGGCGACGCCCGGCGCGAAATCGACGCATATGCCAGGCGAGATGAGCTTCAGAGTCTCCAGTGTCTCCCACTCGGGCGCCGGCAAAATCGGAGTCTTCTGCAGGCTGCCGCGCCACAGCAGCTCGCGCCAGTAAAGGTTCTCGAGCTGGCTGCCGACACGCTCGGCCGAGGCCGCCGTCGCCTCGACGATTGACCGATGAGCGGATCCCACGACCCACAGCGTCGTCGCGGCGAGACAAAAAGCGGCGACGCAAGCAAGACGCAAAACGGACTGCGCAATGATCGGCATGATCCTGCTCCTTCGGCCCGCAACGCTAATCCCATTTCTCCTAAGAGGCCATGCGAACCCCTTGAAGTCGGGCAAATTGCCCATGTGTTTTCGCGCCGTCGCCACTTCGCTCGCGCGGGTTGGCAAAGCAAGCTGTCGACAGGGCGCAAGACTGCGAATTCCTCAAGATCGCTTGGAAAAGCCTGTAAGGACGGAGGAGAGAATGCGGGAGCTTTTCACAATCGTCACGCTGACCTTGGCGCTTGCCGTCGTCGCGACGCCGGCCGGCAGCGCGCAGCCCATTCCCATCGCCGTGCTGGACTTCGACTACTCCGACAGCTCCGGCGAGCCGCAGGACCAGACGGCGGTCCATAGCGCGCGACTCGGGGCGTTCGCGACGCGCATCCGCGCCGCGCTCGCCAGCAGCGGCGCCTATCGCGTCGTCGTCGCCAACTGTCCCGTACCGCCCTGCTCGGCGAGAAACTATGCGCCCGACGCGCTCGTCGCGATGGCGCGTCAGGCCGGTGCGAAGCTCCTGCTTTTTGGCGGCCTGCACAAGATGAGCACGCTCGTGCAATGGGGCCGGGTCGAGCTGATCGACGTCGGCGACAATCGCCTCCTCGACGATCGTCACTTGAGCTTTCGGGGCGACGACGAAGAGGCCTGGCGACGCGCGGCCGATTACGTCGCGCAAAAGCTGGTGAAACAGGCGGGAGCACAGGAGCCGCATCAATGACCACGACCGTCGTCATCGACAAGAATTTGCGCACGCCGGCCGGCAAGGCCTGGGCGGCGATCGAGGCGATCGGCGGACTCGACCGCTGGTTCCCGATCATCGACGCCTGCCGCGTCGAAGGCTGGGGCGAAGGCGCGCTCCGGGTCATGACCCTGGCCGCCGGCGCGGGCGAGATGCGCGACCGCATCGTCGAGATTTCCCCTCAGGACAGGCGTCTGCGCTATCATCGCACCCATCATCCATTCCCGGTCAGAGATTATTTCGGAGCCGTGCAAATCTTCGAGATCGGCCCTGGTGCGAGCCGGCTCGTCTGGACCGTGCGCTTTGAGACGGCGCCGGAGAATGAGGCGGGGATGCGCGCGCTCGTGCAAAACGCGATTTCCGATGGGGTCGACGGGCTCGAGCAAGAGCTCATCGCCGAGGCCGGGTCGATCCGCAACGGCGACAACGCGGCCGAATGGCGGCTTTGAGCCGGCGCAAATTCACGCTATGGCGCCTGCATCAATGTCGAGGCGTCCGCGCGGCGCCGACGGGAGATGCGGGATCGGATGGCGGATTTCGACTACGACCTCTTCGTGATCGGCGGGGGCTCCGGAGGCGTGCGCGCCGCGCGCATCGCCGCCGGGCACGGCGCAAAAGCCGGCATCGCCGAGAGCTTCCGTTTCGGCGGCACTTGCGTCATCCGCGGCTGCGTGCCGAAGAAGCTCTATGTGATGGCGTCCCGTTACGCCGACGATTTCGAAGATGCGAAGGGTTTCGGCTGGAGCGTCGGCGACACCGAATTCGACTGGACCCGACTCGTGGCCGCCAAGGAGCGTGAAATCACGCGGCTCGAGGGTCTTTATCGGGCGAACCTGGAGAAGGCCGGCGTCGCGATCTTTCCCGCGCGAGCGACGATTCAGGGGCCGCAGGCTATCCGCCTGTCGGACGGCCGCGCCTTCAGCGCGCGCCACATTCTCGTCGCGACCGGCGGCGCGCCGGCGCTTGCGCCGCAGGTTCCCGGCATCGAGCTCGCGCTCACCTCAAACGAAATCTTCGATCTGCCCGTCTTCCCCCGGCGGCTGCTCATATTGGGCGCGGGCTATATCGCCGTCGAATTCGCCGCGCTTTTTGCGCGACTCGGGGCGAAGGTATCGCTTTATTACCGCGCCGATCTGCCGTTGCGCGGGTTCGACATGGATTTACGCGAGCGTCTCGCGGCGGCGCTCGCCGAGGCGGGCATCGAGCTCTTCCCTTTGGCGAAGCTCGGCGCGCTCGAAAAGTCGGGCGAGGGGCTGCGGGCGCGGTTCGAGGACGGCAGCTCTCTCGAAGCCGACGTCGTCATGGCGGCGACCGGAAGAAGGCCCGCGACCGCAGGACTCGGACTGGAGGATGCCGGCGTGCGCCTCTCTCCCGATGGCGCCGTCCTCGTCGACGCCGCTTCGCAGAGCAGCGTCGCCTCGATCCACGCGGTCGGCGACGTGACCGATCGGCTCAATCTGACGCCGGTCGCGATCCGCGAAGGCCATGCGCTCGCCGACCGGCTCTTCGGGAAAGGCGCGCCGCCCGTCGATTACGACTTCACGCCGACCGCGGTCTTCTCGACGCCCGAGATCGGCACGGTGGGGCTCACCGAAGAGGAGGCGGCGCGCCGCTTCGGAGACCTCGACATCTATGAAGCCGAGTTCCGGCCAATGCAGGCGCCGCTCACGGGGCGGGCGACGAAGGCCTATATGAAGCTCCTCGTCGCGGCGGACGGCGGGAGGGTGCTCGGCGCCCATCTCCTCGGGCCGCAGGCGGCGGAAATGGCGCAGCTCATCGCGCTTGCGCTGCGCATGGGCGCCACCAAGGCCGGATTTCGACGCGACGATGGCGCTGCATCCGACGCTCGCCGAGGAGCTCGTCACAATGCGCACGGTTTCACGAAAGCGAATCGCTCAGGCCTAGTTTTTCGTTCCGACGCTCTCTCGCTTCCTCGGCGAAATATATTCGAGCGCCGTGATGGACAAAAAGCCGCCTGCCCACGAGCCCAGCGCGGCGAAGACCACGTAGATCCAGTTGGACGTGTAGCTGATCACCGCAAAGGCTGAGAGCAGATACCAGGCGCTGCTCCAGCTTGCCGCGGCGATACGACGGCGCGCCACGACGGCGGCGTTGAAGAACACGTAAACGGCGTCGGTGACGGCGGTCGACAACACGACCCCGACGGCGATCAAGGGATCGATCGACGGCAAATCCATATTGGCTTCCCCTTTTCTCGCCCGGCGAGGCGCTCGCCCGCCGCCTAGATCACGCTGCGTTCAGGCGGAAACGCCTGAACGCAGAAAACGTGATCGATTCTCGAAAAGTTTAGAGCGCGCTTTACGCGAAAAACCGGTTTCCACTTTTTCGCATCGCGCTCTAAGCGACGCGGGTCTGTTTGGTCAATTCGACAGTTTCCCGCAACCCAGTCGCAGGTGCGATAGCGCACAGGTCTGCGGCCCGAACTCCGAGCCGCGTGCGGCCGCGCACGCCGCGGGAAAGACCGTTGGGGCATATTCTTTACGTCTCACAAAGACGATCAACGGAGGACTTCCCCATGCTCACGCTCTCGATGTTACGCCGGCTTTTTGTCGCCCTCGCCGCGTTCGGCCTCGTTGCCGCGCTCGCTTGGGAAAGCTCCGCCGCAGCCGCCGCCTTTCCGAGCGGCGCCGCTAAGATCGCCAACGACTTCTAGGCGTCGCTTGCGGCGCGAGTCCGCGCAGCCTCATCCGCGGTCCAAGAGAAGCGCGACGGCGCAGCTCAGCAACTTCAGCTCAAGGAGCCTTCAAGATGTTCGACTCCACCGAACCTCCAGCCTTACCGCCGGATTTTTCAACGGCCGCGAAGACGCCCGCAAAGACGCCCGCCAAGTCGCCCGCTAAGAGCTCTCGCACCTTGACGCGATACGACATCGCAACCGCCATCATGAAGCGGGTCCCCGCACTATCGCGTCGGCAGGCGACCCAAGTCTTCGAATGCGCTTTACAGGAAATCGCCGAGGCGCTGTCGAGGAGAGAAGAGAGCGTAAAGCTGCACGAATTCGGAACGTTCTTCGTGCGCGAGAGAGCGAGCGGTCCGGGACGGAGTCCCTCTTTCTTGGACGCCGCGCCTCATCATCGACGCAAGTTCTTGAATTTCCGGCCCTCGCTTGGGCTGAGAGAAAAAGTTGAAAAGGCGCAGGGCCACGCGTCAAAAACGCGTCGAACGGAATCGCCGGAACAGTAGCGACAGGCTTCGCGAGCGTCGAGCAGGCTGGCGCTCGCTCTAACCCCCAAGATAGAGAGTCGGCCGCCGACTTAGGCGAGACTTCGTCTCATTCTGTCTTGCCCAAGGGCGCTCCCCTCGCCATGATGCGAAGGCGGCGTCAGACGGGGGGTAGTCGTATGTCATTCCTGGGACTTTTGATCGTAGCGGCCCTGGGAGGCGTCGTCGTGCTCGCCTCCTTGAAGCCGAATACCTTCAGCGTATCGCGCAGCGCGGTGATCGACGCGCCCGCTGAGACCGTCTTCGCGAAGGTCGTCGATTTCCACGCGTGGAGAGACTGGTCGCCCTGGGCGCGGCTCGACCCCAATGCGACCGAGAGCTTCGAAGGACCTCAGAACGGCGTCGGCTCGAGCTTCGCCTGGTCCGGCAACCGCAAGGTAGGGGCCGGCAAGATGACAATCCTCGAGTGTGTGAAGGATGAGCTGTTGCGCATGAGGCTCGAGTTCCTGCGGCCGATGCGGGCGACGAACGCGACCTCTTTCGAGCTGAAACCCGAGGGGGGCGCCACACGGCTCACTTGGACCATGAGCGGCAAGAATGATTTTCAGGCCAAGCTTTTCTCGCTTTTCGTCAACTGCGAGAAGCTCGTCGGCGGCGATTTCGAGCGCGGCCTCGCCAATCTGAAAGCGCTCGTCGAGGAGAAATCACCCGCCTGATCCGAAGCGAAGTCAAGGGGCTGTTCCTTTGGATAGAGCAGGCTCGATCACATTGCGTGAGCGCGCCCCAGATCCAGACGCAAGGGTCCGAGGAGCCAAAGTCACAGGGCTTTCCCCTGACGATGACCGTCGCCGAGAGGGCGAATGCAAAAGCGCCTCGAACCCGAGGGTTCGAGGCGCCGATCGCCGGGTTGGCAGCCTGCTAGAAGGCGCCGTCGCCCAACTTACTTCAGGGTGAAAGGCACGACCACGTCCAGGCCGATCGTAACCTGGTTGCTTTTTCGGCCGCTGCCGAGCCAGGGCGAGAAACCGCCCAGCGTGGTGTAATATGCCGCCGGGCCGTTAAGCTGGGTGAAGAACGGTTGCGCGCCGTTCAAGGTCGTGTCCCAACGCACTTCCGGACGCAGGATGATGTTCTTGATCCAATCGTTCTTCGGAACCTCAGGCGTGACCGTCACGCCGGCGGTGAGGCTAAAATAGGTCACGCCCGCGTTTTGGGGGCCCGCGGCGATGACGGACGGCGCGGCGAAGCCGTGAGCCGCATTGATCGCATCGAAGTAGCCAGGAAAGCCGGCGACGAAGAAGTTGTTGTTGTCGCGGAAGATCTCGAGGCGCCCGCCGAGCTTGATGATGTCGCTCCACTGATAGGTGACGTAGCCCGCGGCGCCGTAAGCGGAGACGCCCTGCGATCTCACCGGGATCAGCGCGGTATTGACCGGTGTAATCGCGCCAAGGAGCGCTAACCCCCCGGGGTTCAGTCCGCTGAGCGACTGCGTGTTCCAGCCATTGTCGTGATAGTAGGCCGCGTCGAGGATGAAGGTCAGCTTGTCGGTCGCCTTGTAGGTCACGTTGACGTCGTTGAGCGAACGCCAAGTGTCGGTCGGGTTGCAGCCGCACGCGACGGGGATGCCGCCGATGACGCCCCCGGGCCAGCCCGCGAGGTAGGGATCGAGCTGCTTGGGGTTCTCGGGCCCGTTATGCGTCGCGGCGTTGATGAGGAGCTTGCCGTCGAGCAAATTGAGCGCGAGGGCGGCGATTATCGATGGAGAGTTCTGATTGTCGCCCGACCAGCCGATGCCGGTGTTCTCGCCGGTCGTTATGCCGAGGGTTACGTCGAGCCAGGAGTTCACATGGTCGGTGGCGAGCGCGCCGGTGTGCTGGAAGGGTCCGAAGTTGAAGATGTAGCTATGCGAGTAGAACGGATTGTCGGGCGCGGTGATGACCTCGGCGCCGAGCGGCGTGACGAACTGCCCGACTTTCAGGTCAATGCCGCCTTCGCTGAGGGGCGAAACCCAAGGCAAATGCGCGAGCGCGTGAGCTTCGAGCGGACCGAACTGCGTGCGAGTATGCAGCGCGTAGTCCACTTCGCCGAGATAGTGGGTGTAGCGAACGTCCTCGCCGACGATCCCCACGACCTTGTAGCCGAAATCGTAACCGGTCGCTTTGGGATCGAGCGGACGCTGGATCGTGAGAACGGCCTGGTTGAAGGTGGGCGTGCCCGCCCTGTCGTCAAAGAGGCGACCGAAATTCAATTTGTTGTAGGGATTGTTGAAATTGGGCGTAGCGCCGCCTTCGATATCCCCGGTGATCGTCGTCTCATCCCAGAGCGACTTAGGAGCCTCGGGCTCCGCCTTCTTTGTAACGTCCGCCGCGAGGGCGGGAGCGCCGGCGAGGAGCGCCACGGCCGCGACGGCCGAAAGGTAGGACAGCTTCATTTTTCGAACTCCGTTTCCGGGGATAAGACTGACCCTATACTGCCCCGTCCGGCGGTTTACGCAAGATCAAGTCGCAGGTTTTTGCCTAAGTTTTAAGCAAATCAAGCCATCCAAAGCATTTTCCTAGATCGCGTGGCAAAAATGTCACATCCAACCCAGGTAGTGTGGCAGATATGTCACACTCAACCCTCGGGACATGCAACTTTTTGCGAGCCCGTTAGGATTCTCGCGAATCATTTCTTGACTATGCGTGACCCTAGACAAATTTGCGCTTCACCCGAATAGGCCAAATTCTGCGGGAAGCGTTCGCCATAGGCGGTCGTCGCCGTCTTCAAGCCGTTCAAGCTCGCCGACGTTCACGATGCACCGCACGCGATAGGAATCACCGTTGACCGTTTACGAGGCAAAAGGACACGGGCTTCAGAAACGGGCCCGCGGAAATTTATCGTTCAGTTGAATATGTCGCGCGTCATCTCTCGAAGCTTCATCGCGACGGACGAGCGGGTCGACCAGATTAGCGCGACTATCTGCGCGGATTGACGGTTCAGGCGGTTGAAAATGTGGTGCGTATCCGCACGAGAAGGGCCGAGGAGCTGGGCGGCGCTTGAAGCGCCGCCCTTTAGGTTGAGGGACTTTCTCGGCGTGAACCTGGCGCGACTAGCCGCGATGCTCGTCCTAGCGCCGCAACGAAACCCGTCGAGTTTAGCTCTACTTGCGAGGGGGATGTTTTTTTCCTGGTTTTGCCGCCGGTTTCGCCGGCGCCGGCGCGGCGGCGGGCGCGGGAACTGGCGCAGCCGCGGCGGGCGCGGGCTTCGGCGGTTCCGCCTTCTTCGCCTCAGGCTCCGGGGCAGGCGCCGTCTCGGCGGCCGCCTTCGGGGCGGGCTCGGCGGCCAGCTTCTTCTTGCAGTCGTTGAAGTAATCGCCCCAGGGCTCATAGAATTTGGGGTTCTGGTTCGCCTCGATCCACTTTGCGGCGCATTGCGCCAATTCTTCGCCCTCCGCCCGCGCCACCGACGGCGCGGCGAAGGCGGCGATGAGCGCGAGGCCTGGCAGGAAGAGGGCTGTTCGAGAGATCGTCATGGAATTTCTCCTCGGGCGAGCGCGCCGCGCTTGATGCTCGTGGCGCTAGCGGCCGGCCCGTTGCTGGTTTTTGGCGCGGCGCGGGCTCGAAGCAATCGTTCGGGCGAGGGCGATGCGCGCAGAGACTTGAAGCAAGTTTCTATCACGAAGGCCAGGAGCCTTCTGCAGAACTCACATCGGAGGGAAGAAGCGGCGCCCATGGGCGCCGCTCCGGCCGTCGCCGGGGAGGCGTCAGTAGTTGTAGGCGCGCTCGCCGTGGTCGGCGATGTCCAGGCCCTCGCGCTCCTGATCGGGCGCCGGACGCAGACCGATGACCAGATCGACGATCTTATACAGGATCGCCGAGCCGATCCCCGACCACAGCAGCGTCGCCACGACGGCGGTGGCCTGCGCGATCATCTGCGCCACGAGGTCGTATTTGCCGGCGTAGTTGTCGCCGATGTTCGTGTAGTCGGTGATGCCGACGCCCCCGAGCGCCGGGCTGACCAGCAGGCCCGTCGCCAGAGCGCCGGTGATCCCGCCGATGCAGTGCACGCCGAACACGTCCAACGCGTCGTCATAGTGGAACGTGTTCTTCACCTTGGAGACGAAGAACAGGCAGATCGGCGAGACGATGAAGCCCAGCGCCAGCGAGCCGATCGGCCCCGCGAAGCCCGACGCCGGCGTCACCGCGACGAGACCCGCCACCGCGCCCGAGATCAAGCCGAGCAGCGAGGGCTTGCCCTTCGTCGCCCACTCCGTCAGCAGCCAGGACAGCGCCGCGGCGGCCGTCGCGACCATCGTGTTGACGAAGGCCAGCGCCGTCGTGCCGTTCGCCTCGAGGTTCGATCCGGCGTTGAAGCCGAACCAGCCGACCCACAGCAGCGAGGCGCCGACCATCGACAGGGTGAGCGAATGCGGCGGCAACGCTTCCTTGCCATAGCCGATGCGCTTGCCGACGATGATCGCGCCGACGAGGCCGGCGATGCCCGCGTTGATGTGAACGACCGTGCCGCCGGCGAAGTCCAGCGCGCCCACGCCCTTCATCCAGGGCGCGAGGCCGCCGGCGAGCCAGCCGACCGAACTCGTCGCCGCGTCGATCTTGGCCTGCGCCGCCTGCTTGGCCGCTTCGGTCGTCGCCGCCGCGAGCTCCGCCGCCGCCGCCACGATCGCATTCGGATCGGCCGCCGCCCAGACCCAATGCGCGATCGGGAAGTAGATCAGCGTCACCCACAGCAGGATGAACAGGAACACCGCCGAGAATTTCATGCGCTCGGCGAAGGCGCCGATGATGAGCGCCGGCGTGATCATCGCGAAGGTCATCTGGAACACGAAGTAGGCGTATTCCGGAATCACGTGGCCCGGCGTGAAGGTCGGCGAGACGGCGCTCGCGTCGACGCCCTTCAGGAAGACCTTGCCCAGCCCGCCGATGACCGCGTTGAGCGCGCCGCCGTCGCCGAAGGCGAGCGAATAGCCGTAGAGCGTCCACAGCACCCCGACGAGCGCGACGATCGTGAAGGTCTGCGTGAGGATCGACGCCATGTTCTTGATCCGCACGAGGCCGCCGTAGAACAGCGCGAGGCCGGGCACCGACATCATCAGCACCAGCGCGCTGGAGGTCAGCATCCACGCCGTGTCGCCGGGATTAGGCGTCGGCGAGCCAGCAAAGGCGGGCGCGGCGAGGAAGGAGGCCGCAAGGATTGCGGCTCCTCTGGCGCCACGGGGCAGGCAAAGACTCATTTTCTTGGCTCCTGACGAATTGGGTTGGAGGGCTTCACAGCGCCGCTGCGTCTGTCTCGCCCGTGCGGATGCGCAGCGCCTGATCGACGGGCAGAACGAAGATCTTGCCGTCGCCGATCTGACCGGTGCGCGTCGTATCCTGGATGACACGAACGACGGGTCCGACCTGGTCGGCCGGGATGGCGATCTCGATCTTGATTTTGGGCAGGAAATTCACGGTGTATTCAGCGCCGCGATAAATTTCCGTATGGCCCTTTTGCCGCCCGTAGCCTTTGACTTCCGTCACCGTCAATCCGTTGACGCCGATAGATGTCAGCGCGTCGCGGACTTCATCCAGCTTGAATGGCTTGATGATCGCGATTACGAGTTTCATCTGCCCTCCCTATGGTTAATCGCCTCGATCGGGCGCTTCTCGTCGAACAAGACGATGCTGCGAGGCGGTTTTCCCTGCCGCCCGTGCATCGCCCAACGAAGCGGCAGCGCTCGCGCTATCCATTATCAATTGCCGTGCCATTGCCTCCGATATGGGCGAGAGAGCCGCGTCGCGTCCTTTTCCCCGACGTCGTCAGCCCGGGATTCGCGGGTTGGAAGGGGCGGGCGATCACGGGCTCCGCCCTAGGAAATTCACCAAGAGGGGAAGGGCATGCAGCCAGTGAGAAAGGTCATCCGGACGGCAAAGGGACAAGAGAAACCGCCCCTCTTCCCGGAGCCCATTGTGCTCAAAGCATAGGCATAAGCCTAAGGACCGGGCGCCTATCCCAGGGGGCGCGATCCGGGAGGAAAGCTCTGGCTTTTGAACCGTGAGGCGCTATCGTTTCAACTTGCGTGCGGCGCGCGAACGCGCCGCGACGGGTTATCGCTGAAGCCCCGCCCCCGCGCGGTCAAACGAGGCCGCTGCTCCATCCGTCCGAGAAGGCTCCATGTCCGACGATACGCCCGCCGAGCATTTCGAACACGCTGAACATGCCGAGCGGGCCGCGCATGAAGGGTCGCCGTTTCTCCTCAAGGTTTCTGTCACCATCGCGATACTTGCCGTCGTCGCCGCAACCGTCGGCAGCTTGGAAGGCCTGGAAACGGCAAGGACCTTAACGGAGCAAAACGCGGCCAACCTGCTCCAGAACAAAGCGAGCGATGCTTGGGCCTTTTTCCAAGCCAAGAGCTTGAAGAAGAATGCTTTCGAAATCGCCAGCCAGCTCGGCGGCGGCGCCTCTACCGATTTCTCGGCGCAAGCCGCGCGTTACGCCAGCGAATCCAAGGAGGTGGAAAAGCAAGCCAACGACTTGCAGAACGAAGTCGAGGCTCGACTGCACGAATCGGAACGCCATGAGCATCGCCATCTGATTTTGACGACAGCCGTGACCCTGGTGCATGTGGCGATCGCCATCACCACGGTCGCCATCATCATGAAGGGACGGAAATGGCCCTGGTATATCGGCATCGGCTTGGGCGCCGCAGGGGCGTTGCTGGCGGGCTATGCTTATATATAGGCGGCATGCCGCCCATGACCGTCACGCCGGAGAGCGTGGGTCTTCTCGCCGATCTGCGCGGCGATTTCTGTAAATCTTTGCGCCTGAAAGCGAAAACCCGACCGCAAGGGTCGGGCTTTTCAATTGGTTGCGGGGGCCAGATTTGAACTGACGACCTTCAGGTTATGAGCCTGACGAGCTACCGGGCTGCTCCACCCCGCGCCAAGTGAGGGCTCTATCTAGGGGCTCGGCCGCCCGAACGCAAGTGTGACGGAAACTTTATGCCGCGAGATCCGCGACGACGGCGTCGAGCACCGGAAAACCCTCGCTCGAGACCCGCAAACGGTTGTCGCGCGTATATTCGACGAGCCCGTCGCCGACGAGCTCGGAGATGCGCGAGGGCGCGAGCTTCTTGCCGGAAATCAGGAAAAAGCGCTGCGGATCGACCCCTTCGCGCAGTCTCAACCCCATCAGCAGAAACTCGTCGCCTTGCTGCTCGGCGCTCAAAACGTCATCCTCGACGAGGCCGTGGCCTTCGGTCTCGACGCAGGTCAGCCACATCTCCGGGTGTCGCTCGGTCGCCTGAGCGCGGCGGCCGCGCGGCGTGTTGATTCGCCCATGCGCGCCCGGACCCACGCCGGCATATTCGCCGTAGCGCCAATAGATGAGGTTATGCCGGCACTCAGCGCCAGGCCGCGCGTGATTCGAGACCTCGTAGGCCGGCAGGCCCGCCCGGATCGTCGCCTCCTGCGTCACGTCCCAAAGCGCGCGCTGCGCGTCATTGTCGGGCAGTTTGAGCTTTCCCGCCTCGGCCAGGCGCTCGAACATGGTCTCGGGCTCGATCGTCAGCTGATAAAGCGAAAGATGCTCCCCCGCATAGGAGAGCGCGATTTCGAGCTCCTTCTTCCAGCTCGCCGCAGTCTGACCGGCGCGGGCGTAGATCAGGTCGAAGGAGCTGCGCTCGAAAATCCTGTTGGCGACATTGAGCGCGGCGAGCGCCTCGGCGACCGTGTGCTGGCGACCCAAGGCCTTGAGGTCGATGTCGTTCAAGGCCTGCAGGCCGAGCGAGACGCGATTGACGCCGGCCGCCTTGAAGCTCTTGAAGCGCGAGGCTTCGACGCTCGTCGGATTGGCCTCCAGCGTGATCTCGGCGTCCTTGGCGAGCGTCCAGCGCTTGGCGATGGCGTCGAGAATCGCCTGAACCGTCGAGGGGAGCATCAGCGAGGGCGTGCCGCCGCCAAAAAACACCGAGCGGACCTCGCGGCCGGGAGCGAGCTGCGCCCTATGGGCGATTTCCGTGCGAAAGGCCTCGACGAAGCGGTCCTCGTCGACGTCGCCACGCCGCACGTGGCTGTTGAAATCGCAGTAGGGGCATTTCGACAGGCAGAAGGGCCAGTGAACGTAGACGCCAAAGCCCGGATCGAATGCGTTGCGAATCGTCGCGACCATGCGTTCTTATGCCATGCGCCGCGGGAAAAATCACGCCGCCAGGCCTGGAGACCGCCGAGTTGAATTAGAGCATGTCCCGGAAAAGTGCGAAGCGGTTTTTCGATAAGGACATGCTCTAAGTTTCTGATTTGCAGCGAAGTCCTTTTCGATCGCGTGATCCACGCGATCGGGACGCGCTCTAGCGCGCTTCCCGCTCGAACGGAATCGTTCGAGCGAAAAGGAATCGCGCCAAATCAAAACGCTGGAGCGAATTCTAATCGCAAAAGTCTGTCAACTTTTGCGGAATTCGCTCTAGGGCGCGCGGCGGTTGCAAACCCAAAAGCTTTGGGTCATAAAGCGCCCCGCGCCGGCCGCGAGGCCGCTGCGATGGATGCGGGTGTAGCTCAGGGGTAGAGCACAACCTTGCCAAGGTTGGGGTCGAGGGTTCGAATCCCTTCGCCCGCTCCAGAAAAACCAAGACATTTCAATAAGGGATAAGCGGCAGCGGATGCCGGCAGGCGCCTAGAGATTGGCGCCAAACCCTCAACACTCTAATCGAAATCTAGCTGTCGATAGAAGAGCGTGGGCGGCGCCCGCGCGTCTCCGGCGGACTCGATGGTCATGATCCGAGATGCAGCCGTCGCCCGAAGAGAGCGAGAGCCTGGTAAGCTTTTCCGTGACGGGAAGGAGGCCTGCGAGAGAGGCTCGTGGTCCCGGTCGCAGCGTGTGGATCACAAACATCAATATTGCGAGCGCCAGGGCTATGCTTGGCGGTTCATCTCAGCTTGGCGGCCAAGACGCTCGGCATCGCCTCCTTCTATCTTCGCGCCGTCTGCATGAACCGCAATCTCTGGGTGCGCCGTGGCGGCGCGATCAATTGAGTGGAGGATGCCTTCTCAGGAAACCAAGAACAGCCTGATGCCCACCCGACTTACCTCGGCCAGAAATGGCTGCAACCGGGAAACCGTGCGGGGGACAATAGCATGTCGGGAAAAGGCGTCATCCGGGCCGAAACCACTGTGGGCTATCGGGACGTCAGGGCAAGACGTGCATGGTGAATGCTGAATTGCGTGAAGCCCAGATCGCGGGACTTTATGCCGGGTCGTGACGCAGCAGTGGTTGACGCGTCATGTCGTGCGAAGGACGGAATACCCCATGAGATCCGTCTAAGCTTGGTCGCGCGACCCACCCCTCGTCGAGGGAATAACGATCGAACGGGCCACCTAACCACGTCGCATCTCACTGATCGCGTAAACACGGGATCGCCTAAGCGGGCGCCACTCCGGCGACCCGTAGGGCGACGGAGCCGCCATAGTAGCCCGAACGCTCGGGGCAATGCCCGAGACAATCATCTTCGGATGGACGTGCAGGAGTGAAACCGTCCGGGCAACCGGCGGGGAATCTTCGCTGCGCGGGTGAAGGGCGGCGCGCTTGCTGAGCCTTATCCACTTCATGACGGAGGTTTGCTGATGCAACCGAATACCGTAGAGAAGAGACTTGGCTCGATCATCGAACTGTCTCGCCAAGGAAAGCGAATAAACGGCTTGCACCGTCTGCTCTCCAGCCAGCTCCTATGGGAAATGGCCTATGAGCAGATCGCCCCTAACAAAGGAGCGCTCACGCCAGGTGTCGATGTCGCCAACACTCTCGACGGGTTTTCTCTCGAGAGGATGAAAAGCGTCATCGCTCGCGTGATGGACGGGTCGTATCGCTTCTCCCCGGCGCGCAGGCAATACATCCCCAAGGCCAACGGGGAGAAGCGCCCGTTGGGCATTCCGACTGCCGACGACAAGCTGGTGCAGGCGGCGGTGAAGATTCTGCTCGAACATGTTTACGAGCCGATCTTCTCCGATCAATCGCATGGCTTTCGCCGGGGACGCTCCTGCCACACCGCCCTGACAGAAATCAGGAGGACGTGGCATGGCGTGAAGTGGCTGATCGAGGTCGACATCGTCGGATACTATGACAATATCGACCACGGCATTCTCCTCGAACTGCTGCGCAGGCGCATCGATGACGAGCGCCTGATCAAGCTGATCGAGCGAATGTTGAAGGCCGGCTACCTCGAAGACTGGAGGTTCCACAAGACCTTCAGCGGAACCCCGCAGGGCGGCGTGATCTCGCCGATCTTGGCCAATGTCTACCTCCACGAACTCGACAAGTTCATGGAGGAAGTGAAGGCTGAGTTCGAGCGAGGTCAGACGCGTCGGCGAAGCGCCCACTATCTGGAATGCTCCAAGCAAATCCAGATCAGGCGCAGAATGATCGAAAGGCGACGAGCGAACAACAACGAGGGGGAAATCCCGGCGCTTGTCGAAGAGATCAGGGAATGGGAGCGACGGCGTCGCGAAGCGCCGTCTGTTGATCCGTTCGACCCTGAATACCGGCGTCTCCGCTATTGTCGTTATGCTGACGACTTCGTCATCGGCATAATCGGCGACAAGAACGAGGCCCGCAGCATGATGGCGAAGGTCAGCCAGTTTCTGGCCGAACGCCTGAAGCTCACGGTCTCCGAGGAGAAGAGCGGGATCAGAAAGGCGAGCGAGGGAGCCACGTTCCTCGGTTACGATTTGAAGACCTACGGCGATGGCCGGACGAAGCGGATGGTAAGCGGCGGTCGCGTCGTCACCAAGCGCGCGCCCGACGACCGCATGCAGCTTCACGTATCCGTCGATCGTCTTGCGCGTTTCGCCAAGCGTCAGCGCCTCGGCAATTTCCATATGAACCGGGGCGAAGCGCGGTGCGAGCTGATCAACAATTCCGACATCGTGATCCTGACCGGATACAACGCACTGATGCGCGGCCTTGCCGAGTATTACAAGCTCGGCACGCTGTGGAAACGGGAAGTCTCCAGACTTCATCATCTTTGGTGGTGGAGCTTGATGAAGACGCTTTCTCGCAAGCATAAGTGCTCGGTCAAAGCGACGGCGGAGAAGCTCTGGGACTGAGATTGCCTCGGCCTGTGGTATGAGGGCCGCCGTGAGCGGCGTTTCATGCCGATGTTCCGTCTAGCAGATGTCAGCCCTGCGCTGATGTCAGGACATGTTGACCGTCAGCCGTTGGCGGTCATGCACTTCGCCGGTCGAAACGACATCGTCGATCAACTGCGCGCCCGTGCATGCCAAGCCTGTGCTGCGAAGCATGTGCCGCTGGAAGTACATCACGCCAGAAAGATGAGCGATATGGAAGGGACCACTCTGTGGACCCGAGTCAAGGCGGCTCGCACACGCAAACGCGTCGTGCTCTGCCATGATTGCCACATCGCTCACCACGCTGGACGATTACAGGAAAGACTGGATCGCATGGTGCAAGCGTAGGAGCCGGATGATGGGAAACTATCACGTCCGGTTCCGTGGGAGGGGTAGAGGTGATCCCATCGGGACGCTTCGCCCCAACCCGACGGCGTCGAGGGTTTCGAGGAAATCAGCATCCGGCACAGCAAGTTCGCTGGCTCGCGCTTCGCCCATGAGGCGGCGCCAGCTCTCGCCGAATCTCGCCAGATCGTCGCCCGCGCCCTTCGTCGCCGCCGTGAAGGCGGCGCGCGAACGCGTTGTCGCCCGCAAGGACGAGGATCGCAAGACGTTCCTGTGCAAGCGCGGCTTCAGCAAGGCGGAGACGGCCAAGGTCATCGCCGGGGTGCTCAACGAAGAAGGTAGACCTCCGGAGAGCGTCTTCGACTTCGTGCAAGGCATTACTGCGCTGGCGCGCGCCAAGCCGCATCAGGACGCGCGACTGGAACTCGAAGGCAAGGCCAAGGCGCTGCTCGATCGCGCCGCCTGAGGGGCGTTGGCCGCGGCACCTGGGTCTCCCCAATGCGGCGTCGCGGCCCTCAGTCCAGACAAGCGGTGCCAGTAACGGACCTTGCGCCCACTGCAGTGGAAGGCGTCAGATGGCCTCGCGAGGCGATCATTGGGCGCCTCTGCGGTTCGAAATGAGGGTTTGCAATCGGCCCGGCGCTGAGCCAGCTTTGTGGTTCCCGGTCGGAGAACTGCCCTGATGCGCCTTTGGGTGGTGTTTATAATTGGTCAGTTGGCATTGGCCTGCGGCCCGTTGCCTGCGACGGCCGAGGAACCTGTATGCGTCGTCCATGTTGAGGGCGACCCGACGGGCTGGATTCTATGACTTTCATGACATGCCGGGCGGGCTGCTAGTGGTCGCGTCCAACGGCCTGTTTCGCTCTGACGGCGTCCGCACCATCCTTGTGGAGGGCGACCCAACCGGGGAAATTCACAAATCCCGCGACGCTCCGGGTGGGCTGTTGCTCGGCGCCGAAGAGGGCCTGTTCCGTTACGACGGCACCCGCATCATCCGCGTCGAGAGCGACGATAGAAACTCCGTTCGCGTCGAGGGCGATCCGACCGGAAAAATTGAAGAGTTTCACGACGCGCCGGGTGGGCTGCTGCTGAGGGCGGCGAACGGCCTGTTCCGCTACGACGGCGTCCGCATCGTCCGTGTCGAGGGCGACCCGACTGGTCACATCGAGGACTTTCACGACGCGCCGGGCGGGCTGCTGCTGAGCGCGGAGAAGGGCCTGTTCCGTTACGACGGCGTCCGCACCATCCGTGTCGGGGGCGACCCGAATGGTTACATCAATGAGTTTCACGACGCGCCGGGTGGGCTGCTGCTGGGCGCGGAGGACGGCCTGTTCCGTTACGACGGCGCCCGCACCATCCGTGTCGGGGCGACCCGACTGGTTACATCACCGCGTTTCACGACGCGCCGGGCGGGCTGCTGCTGGGCGCGGAGCAACGGCCTGTTCCGTTACGACGGCGCCCGCACCATCCGTGTCGAGGGCGACCCGACTGGTTACATCGTCGCGTTTCACGACGCGCCGGGCGGGCTGCTGCTGGGCGCGGACGAACGGCCTGTTCCGTTACGACGGCGCCCGCGCCATCCGTGTCGCGGGCGACCAGACGGTCGAAATCTATAAGTTTCACGACGCGCCGGGCGGGCTTGCTGGTGGGCGCGGAGAAGGGCCTGTTCCGTTACGACGGCGCCCGCACCATCCATGTCGAGGGCGACCCGACGGCGGATCAATGAGTTTCACGACACGCCGGGCGGGCTGCTGATCGGCGCGGCGGAGGGCCTGTTCCGTTTTGATCGCACCCGCACCATCCATGTCGAGGGCGACGCCGACTCGGCCGACCTGGCGTGTCCGCGGGTTTCACGACGCGCCGGGCGGGCTGCTGCTGAGCGCATACAATGGCCTATTCCGTTACGACGGTGCCCGCATCATCCGTGTCGAGGGCGACCCGACAGGCGGATATCCTGAGTTCCACGACGCGCCGGGCGGGTTGCTGCTGGGCGCGAGAAATGGCCTATTGCGCTTGGTTTTTCAGCCGATCTCTCTCGCAAAGGTCATCTTGGAGAACGGTACGCAGCTACAAGGAGCAGCCCCAACCCAGCCTGGAGTCCTGACGCGCTGGAAGATGATTCACCCCTGCGCAGTATTTTTCGGCAAATACAATCCCTCTTTACATGTTATCGCGACGAGCGCGACGAACGCAAAACCAGCAACAGATTTGGTTTCTCGTGGTGACGCCCTGACATTCCAGGCCACAGTGCCAGTTCCGGAAGCCGGAAATTGGACCTTCCGCGTGGTGTCTAAAACTGGAGAAAACCAGATAGACATCGGTCAGCCGTCGGATGTGGTTCCGTTCGCCACCCCGGGGTCTTCGACTTGGTTCGCGCTATGGTGGAAATTCATCGTCGCGAGTTCCGCTGCCCTGCTGATAGCTTTCAATCTTTTTGTCTTTTCTGCCGCGCGCTACTCAGCTGCCGCGTGGCGATTAGCAACAGATGCGTTCTGGGGAAGGTCGGCGCTTTCATTACAGGGGTTGCTGCTGCGCAATTGGCGAGACGCGCAACTCTGGCTCCTCGATCTTTATGTGCAGGAGCGCCGCAAGGCCGCTGCAGATAAGTCTCTTCCCTATCTGGCTCTGCCGCTCACAGGTCCTGATGCCAAGATCGCCGATAGCGATGCCGTGCTCGCGCGTCTTTCTGTGGCGCGCCACCTTTGGGTTCGCGGCGGGACCGGCATGGGCAAGACGGCGATGTTCCTGCATTTGCGCCAGACCCATTTTGGCGGACCAGAAAATACATCCTTCGCGATCTTTCGGCGCGATGGCTATGTGCTTGTGCCGATCCAAGCGCGGCGCTTCCCCGAAGCACCTTTCGAGGAGAAAGGCGCTTCCGCGTGGGTCGTCGCTTGCGTCCTCAGCGTTTTGTCGGAAAGGGGCCTCTCCTTCGAAGATCGAAGTCTGCTTCGCGCGATGCTAAACAAGGGCACGCTTGGAATTGCGATCGACGGCCTTAATGCAGTTGCGCGCGGCCAAGCCGTTAGCGCTTTTGCAGCGGAGTTCCCAGCGGCGCCTTTGTTCGTGACGTCGCAAGAGTCCGGAGAGGCCCCTTTCGAAGTCTGGCGCCTTCCGAGCACGATTGTCGAGCATGTCGACGCGCTGCTGACGCTTTACATGGGAGAGCAGCGTGGCCAAAAATTGGCTAGTCGCCTGCGCGATAACGGCCTTTTGCACCATCTGCGGTCTGGCTACGATGTCCGCCTCGTCATCGACCTTGCCGAAGCCGATTCAGAAGGCACAAAGTTACCGCATGACCGTCTCGGCCTTTATCGCGCGGCTGTCGCGGCGGCGTGGCCGGAGGGAGACGACCGTCTTGAGCTGCTGCAGGCCGCCGCTTGGAAACTTATTTCCGAGCGCGGTCCAAACGAGGACAAACGGCGGCTCAAGCCCGATGCGGACGCACCCAAAGATTTGCTTGAGCAATTGGAAGCCGTGCGCGAGCGATCGGGCCGCAGCATCCGCCTGATACGCGCCGCTCCTCCAGGTTATGAGTTCGTGCACGATCAGATGAACGCCTACCTGGCCGCGTGCTGGTTTGCCGGTCGCCCGACCGTCGCGGTCATGAAGGAGTTGCTTGAGGCGGCGAAGGTCTGGCAGGACGGGCAGACGCCCAGCGCACCCTTTGGGGTTTTGTCGCGGCATGTTGGACCGGCTCGACTGGAAGCCCTGTGGATTTTTGCCGGTGATGATGACCGGCGCGCCATCCTGGGCCGCGCTCTGACGGAGCGGGCGGAACGCGAGGGCTGGCCCCTAACGCGTCCGGTAATCAAGCCGCCTGCGGCCGCCGCTGAATGACAATGTGCGCCGCGCTTCTTTCGCCGGCGAGGGCACCGACCTGAAGCCACCGCGGCTCTCAAAATTCTGATTCCGCGAGCCGATCGGCTAGGAGGAAGACGGCTGCGCCGGTTTTCGTGACGGGTTCGAGCTGAGAGAAAGGCTCTCGGCGCCCGTCGTGGAGATCGGTCAGATGGCCAGTGCAGCCAAGAAAATCACGCTCAGCGCATCGCGCGACATTCCCTTCAACAAGCTGGCACCATCCCAGGCGAACGTGAGGCGCATCAAGGCCGGCGTATCGATCGAGGAGCTTGCCGAGGACATCGCCCGCCGCAGGCTGTTGCCGAGCATCACTGTGCAGCAAGCGCGAGACCTTAGACCCAGCTGGCCAGAAAATTGCTTCGGCATGCAAGTGGAGAAGGTTTTCGGACAAGCCGAGCGGATCAACTTTGGCGCCTTGCCGCCGGAGATCGACGATCTGTTGCAGCAGGGCGTCGCCGCCTATCGGCATGATCGCGCGACGGCGGACCGGCTCTTCCGGCAAGCGCTGTCGCAAAAGCCCAGCGAGTTGGCGCCCTACTACTGTCTCTACAAAATCCACACCTACATGGGCAGTCTCGATGTCGCCGCAGAGGTCGCTAAAGTCTTTCCGACTTAGGCTGAAGCGTATCCTGCGCCTTTGAAATATGCAGCGCATTCTTGTGGCGGAAAGTCGTCGAGGAGAGCGCCGATCCTTCGCCAGAGCGCGTCGATGGTTCTCTCCTCGGCCTTGCGCAACATGCGTTTGAGCTTCGAGAACACCTGTTCGATCGGATTGAGGTCGGGCGAGTATTTGGGCAAGAAGATGAGGCGGGCGCCTTTCGCGCGAATGGCTTCTCTGACGGCGGCGCTTTTGTGCGAGCCGAGATTGTCCATCACGACGACATCCCCCGGCGAGAGCGTCGGCGCCAAAATCTGCTCGACATAAGCGAGAAAGCTTTCGCCGTTGATCGCCCCGTCGAGCACGCAAGGCGCGGTGATTTGGTCGCAGCGCAAGGCTGCGAGAAAGGTCGTGGTCTTCCAATGGCCGTAGGGAGCCTTGGCGATGAGCGCAAGACCGCGCTCCATCCAACCATGGGTGCGCGTCATATTGGTTTTCGCCCAGGTTTCGTCGATGAAGACGAGGCGCTTGGGGTCAAGCTTCGCCTGGATCTTCTTCCAGCGCGCGCGATGGCGCGCGACGTCGGGCCGATCCTGTTCGGCGGGATATAGCGTTTTTTTTGAAGCTGATTTTCTCCTTGCGCAAGAACCGCCATAATGTGTCGCAGGACACGACGACGCCGCGTTCGCGCAGTTCGCCAAGCAGCGCGTGCAGGGTCAGATCCGGCTTCTCAGCAAGACGCGCCAGCAGGAAATCGCGCTGGCCCGCGAGCAGGTAGGGACGCTTGCCGCCCATGGGCTTTGCCGCCGCGCTGCCCGTCGCCCGCGCCGCTCGCGCGAAACGCACCGAGCTCGCGACGCTCACCTGCATCAGCGCCGCCGCCGCCCGAACCGTCCACCCGCTCAACACCAACGCAGCAACACGCTCACGAAGATCGTTCGAGTAGGGTCGCGCCATTCCTTCCGGCCTCCAAATCCCGGCCGGAAGCTTAAATCAGCTCGCGCCAAAAAAGGGAATCCCCCGACAATTCAGTCAGGGTCGGAAAGACTTCTAGCGCGGGCCTGAAAGAGGCCGTGAGGCAGGCCGGCTGGTCGGAAAATCCGAATGAATGGCCAGAGGGCGAGGCGGCGTCAGAGGGTCCCGGGCGCTTCGCTCTCTATACGCTGAAAGCCCTCAGTTTCATTGAGCTGCGGCGGGGAGATCGCGAAACGGCAATGGAATTTTTGAACATCTTGTCGAAAAAGGACCCCACGGGGAGCGTCGGATGGACGGTCGTGGGCGAACTCGCCGATGGACTCGTCTGAAAGAGCGCAATCGGGTTGGAGTCTCGACACCCGAGGCCCGACGGCGGTCTTTAGATCACGCTGCGTTCAGGCGGAATTGCCTGAACGCAGAAAACGTGATCGAATTTAAAAGTTTAGAGCGCGCTTGGTGCGAAAAACCGGTTTCCACTTTTTCGCATCGCGCTCTAGAGGCTTTGCGCGTGCAACGGCAAGCAGGAAAGAACGGTGGCACAGCGAGGAGACACTGCATCGAATGTGAACGCGACATCCGCGACTTTGCGGGGAAGCTAATGCGATCACGTCGCAATTGCGAAGTGAGGCTTCGCCAGCGATGCAGCGTCGCTATAGGCGAGGGAAGGGGACCTTGAGCGGCGCAATGAACCCTGAACTAGAAGCTGACGGTCTGCCTGATCTCTCGCAGGTCGGTCGAGGGCCGCAAAGCCGGGCGACCTCGGCCGAAACGGCGCTCTTCGGCATCTACGAAATCTCCAAGATATTGACGGCGCCGGCTCGGCTTGAGCAGGCGCTCACGAATGTCGTGGGCGTGTTGAGTTCCTTCACGGAGATGCGCCTCGGTATGATCGTTGTGCTCGATCAAAAAGGCGACCCCGAAATCGTCGCCTCTTCCGGCTGGGCCGATCCGACGAAGCGACGCGCGATAGAGACCTTGCCGAGCAAAGTCATCGATCGCCTGGTCGCGACCGCCATGCCGATCGTCATTCAAGACGTGTGCAGCGAGCCCCTGTTCGCCGAAGCTCTGGACGTCATCACGGAGCGCCTCGGAAGCGGTGTTTCCTTCCTGGGAGTGCCGATCAAGAGCGAGGCCCGAGTCATAGGCGCCTTGTCAGTCCATCGGATCACCGATCAAGAACGCGGACATAGTTTCGACAGCGATCTTCGTCTGCTGGCGATGATCGCCAATCTCGTCGGTCAGACCGTCAAGCTCCATCGAATGCTGTCGATGGACCGTCAGCGCTTGCTGAGCGAGCGGGCGAGCCTTGAAAAGGCGCTGGACGCGAGTCCGTTCGTGGCTCCGCGCAAGCCGGCGCCGGAGGTGGCGGGCATCATTGGCGAAAGCGCGGCGATCGTCGACGTGCTCGAGATGATCGCCGCGGTCGCAAAGTCCAATTCCACGGTCTTGCTGCGCGGCGAGAGCGGCACGGGCAAGGAGTTGTTCGCACGGGCCGTGCACGAGCTTTCGTTGCGCAGACAAAAGCCCTTCATCAAGGTGAACTGCGCGGCCTTGCCGGAAAGCGTGCTCGAATCGGAGCTGTTTGGGCATGAGCGCGGCGCGTTCACGGGAGCGCTCGCGCAACGCGCGGGAAGGTTCGAACTCGCCCACGGCGGAACGCTGCTGCTCGACGAGATCGGCGAAATTTCGAGCGCTTTCCAGGCTAAGCTTTTGCGTGTGCTGCAGGAGGGGGAGTTCGAGCGCGTCGGTGGGACGCGCACCTTGAAGGTGGACGTGCGCCTGATTTTCGCAACCAATATCAATCTCGAGGAGGCGGTCGCCAAAGGTCAATTTCGCGCCGATCTCTATTATCGCATCAGCGTCGTTCCCATCTTCCTGCCGCCGCTGCGGGAACGTCCTGGAGACGTTGCGCTTTTGGCTCAGAATTTTCTCGAACAATTCAACGCTGAGAACAAGCGTAGCCAAGTCTTCTCAAATAGCGCGATCCAGACTTTGCAACGCTGTTATTTTCCCGGCAATGTGCGGGAGTTGGAGAACTGCGTGCGCAGAACTGCGACCCTCGCACGCGACGAAAAGATCGTGGACAAGGATTTTGCTTGCGCGTCAGGCAAGTGTCTTTCCGCTCTGTTGTGGACGAGCAGTGGCAGTGGAGCCTACCACGGCCAACCGGCCTCCTTGGCCGACCTGTCGGCGCGGTCGGCCGCAGACGAAGTCAAGGGCGCCCCGGGTGGGCCTTCGTCCGCCGTGTACGTCGGAGACCTTACGGACGGCAATGGTTTGACGTCGGCTCGGCGGATGATCGAGAAAGAGCGGCTTATCGAAGGTATGGAAAAGGCCGCATGGGTGCAGGCAAAAGCTGCACGTCTACTGGGGCTGTCGCTTCGTCAGGTCAATTATGCGTTGAAGAAATACAATATTGAGGTCAAGCGCCTCTGAGTTGAATGTCCGGCCTTGGCGAAGGCGCGGAGAGACGTCGCTCCTGCAGCTTCGCCAATGGCGCGTGCGCGCCTACGCGTCTAGCCGGAGTCCCGCGACCAGTACGCTAGCGCAGGGGCTGCTAGGGCGCACTCGCCTTTGCGCTTGTCAGACAATGGACATCGGATGATGGACTTCGTCGAGAAGTGTCCGGAATGGCCTCCCCTTGTCCCCGCCGGCGCCGCGCGGCCCCCCTGGCATGGGAATTGAATGCTTGGAACGGGGTTTAGCTGAATGGAGGAGTTCCGCCATGGCGTATAAGATCGTCGCGTCGCAATGCACCGTGTGCGGAGCCTGCGAGTTCGAATGTCCGAACGCCGCGATCCGGCTCAAGAACGACATGTACATCATCGATCCCAAGAAATGCACCGAGTGCGAGGGACACTTCGATACCGCGAAGTGCGCCGAGGTCTGTCCAGTCGAAAATACCTGCATTCCCGCCTAGCCGTTGGATCTCGGACAGCGCGCGAAAGACTTGCGTCCGCGCGTTGCTCGGAGAAAGTCTGCCTCTGCTTCGGCGGTTGCAACGCTGGGCGGTCATAAAGAGAAACTGCGGAGGGTTCCACGCGGAGCCCGAGCGCGCGCGCTTGGAGGGCTCGCACATCGTCCGAGTTCTTGGTCCGAGTTCTTGCCCGCTCGTCATGAACGACAGAAGTTTCATGCGCGGCTCGCTGTGGGCAAGCGGCATCTTCTCGTTGGCAGTCGCTCCGACCCGGCGCGAGAAGGGCAGCACCGCGTCTTGGCCCTACTGACGGATGCCATTCCGAAGGTTTGATTGCGAAAATGTTGGTTTCCGCTCGGCCGTTCAAGATCGCCGGTTAACGCGCGTGGATCGCAGCGCTCTCAGTCACATAGGCTGAATGCTCTACGGAAGAGACGCCTAATTTGACGCGCCTTCCCCTCGAACGATCCGAATGGCGCGCCGCATGTCGAGATCATTACAGAGCTCCTGGCGACCGACTGTCGGTTCTCACAACATCGATTCCGGCGCCTATCGATAACTGACTGAAATCCATCGGAGACGCTGGAGCGGGAGAGGGATGGCACGCTTGTTGCGTCCCCGAACCCCGCAAGATGTTTAGGCCGTCGCGAGTCTGCCCGTAATGGCGGGCGCTCCAGTGGCCACGGAGAGGAGATCGGTCGATGGACGTTCAAGAAATAGAGGCTGTTGAAAGCCTTGAGTTTGTCGGCGCCTCACCGGCGATGGACGGGATCATGCAGCAGATTGCGGATCACAAGGGCTGCGGGACGTCTGGGGGGAGCGGCAAGGCGAGCTGCGGCTCGGGGGCGGGGGAGAACGATCTTCCGACCGAGATCTGGGAGAAGGTGAAGAACCATCCCTGCTACAGCGAGGAGGCGCATCATCATTATGCGCGCATGCATGTGGCGGTGGCGCCGGCGTGCAACATCCAGTGCAACTACTGCAATCGCAAATATGATTGCGCCAATGAGTCGCGTCCCGGCGTGGTGTCGGAGAAGCTTTCGCCCGAGCAAGCGGCGAAGAAGGTCCTCGCCGTCGCCTCGACGATCCCGCAAATGACGGTGCTGGGCATTGCCGGTCCTGGCGACCCGCTGGCCAATCCGGAGAAGACCTTCAAGACCTTCGAGCTGATCTCGCGGACGGCGCCCGACATCAAGCTGTGCCTGTCGACGAACGGTCTGGCGCTTCCCGATCATGTCGACACGATCGCGGGCTTCAACGTCGATCATGTGACGATCACGATCAACATGGTCGATCCTGAGATCGGCGCGCGGATTTATCCTTGGGTGTTCTGGAAGCACAAGCGCTACACGGGGGTCGAGGCGGCGAAGCTTCTGACGGACCGTCAGCTGCAGGGTCTCGAGATGCTCACCGAGCGCGGCATTTTGTGCAAGGTGAACTCGGTGATGATCCCCGGGATCAACGACCGTCACCTGATCGAGGTGAACAAAGCGGTGAAGTCGCGGGGCGCGTTCCTGCACAACATCATGCCGCTCATCTCGGCGGCGGAGCACGGCACCGTCTTCGGCCTCAACGGCCAGCGCGGTCCGAGCGCGCAAGAGCTGAAAGCCCTGCAGGACAGCTGCGAAGGCGAGATGAACATGATGCGTCACTGCCGTCAGTGCCGCGCGGATGCGGTGGGTCTTCTGGGCGAGGACCGCAGCGCGGAATTCACGACGGACAAGATCATGGCGATGGAGGTCGACTATGATCTGGAGGGTCGCAAGGCCTATCAGGATAAGGTGGAAGAAGAGCGCGTGGCGAAGGTCGCGGCGAAGCAGGAGGAGCTGAAGTCTCTGGCCGGCGAGAGCAGCGACATCAAGCTTTTGATCGCGGTGGCGACGAAGGGCTCGGGACTGATCAACGAGCACTTTGGGCACGCCAAGGAGTTCCAGGTTTATGAGCTGTCGACGGGGGGCGCCAAGTTCGTCGGGCATCGCCGCGTGGACCTCTACTGCCAGGGCGGCTATGGCGACGAGGACAGCCTGGAGACGGTGATCCGTGCGATCAACGACTGCCATGCGGTGTTTGTTGCGAAGATCGGCGGGTGCCCGAAGAACGATCTGATCAAGGCCGGGATCGAGCCGGTGGATCAATATGCGCACGAGTTCATCGAGAAGTCGGCGATCGCCTGGTTCAAGGCCTATCTCGACAAGGTGAACTCCGGAGAGATCGTCCACGAGATCCGCGGCGACGCGGAAATCCGACAGGGCGCCCTCATCAACGCCGCTTGAGCGAAGGCCCATCCCGCTCAAGCCAGATCTAACACCACAAGGAGAAAGACTGAAATGACCTTGAAGATCATCGCCTCGCAATGCACGAGCTGTTCGGCGTGCGAACCGGAATGTCCCAATGTCGCAATTACGGAAAAGAACGGGACCTTCGTCATCGATCCGAAAAAGTGCACGGAGTGCATTGGCCACTTCGACGCGCCGCAATGCGCCGCGGTCTGTCCGGTCGACAACACTTGCGTGATCGACAACTCCTATCCCCGCTATCAACCCCCGGCGTAAAGAGGCTCACATGCAATTCACGATTACACCCCCTGCGCAGAAATTCGTTCGGCGCATGATTCAGTTCAGCGTCAATCCAAATGGCGGATTCCGACTCCGGGTCTCCCCGGGCGGCTGCTCAGGCCTCAGCGCGGAATTCGACGTGGAGGCGGAGCCGCGCCAGGGAGACCAGGAGTTCATCGTCGAGGGGCTGAAGTTCTATCTTCCTGCTGAAAGCCGCTTGCTGCTCGACGGCGTTACGATCGACTTCTCCGACTCGGCTTCTAGCGGTGGACTGGTCTTCCGTGATCCCAAGAACACGGGCGCGTGCAAGAGCAGCGCCCCCGTGACGCTCGGGGAGCATGTTCATTAGGACCAAGGTCGTCTCAATGAACGAATTCGGCGAACTGGACGGTGCGCTCGGCGAGAAGGAATTTCTCGCCGGGGCGCTGCTTGGTGAAGGCCTGCCTCCCGAGGCGGAAGAGTATCTCGAACTCGCAAGTCAATCCTATGCGGACTCGGAGACCGCCGAGCGCTATCTGATGCAAGCCCGGCAATGGGCGCCGGACCACGCGGCCGTGTTGATCGGTCTGTATCGCTTCTATTTCTACAAAGGCCGGATACGCCAAGCACTCGAGATTGCCAATATTTGCCTCGAGAAGGCGGCCCGCGAGAACGCATTGCCGCGAGACTGGCGAAGGGTCGCAGCCAGCGACGCCGTCTTCAACGACTATGAGGAGATTCTCCCCCGCTTCTTCTTATTCACGCTGAAGGGCTACGCCTACCTGCAAATGCGGCTCGGAGAAGTTGACGAGAGCCGCGCCGCCATCATGAAGCTCCTCGAACTCGATCCTACGGACAAGATTGGCGCGAAAGTGCTCCTGGGCATTCTCGACCGGATCGGAGTCGACGAAGATGCGTGAGGTCGAGGAAGCACGAAACTACCTCGGCGAGGAGGTCGACTGCGGCTCCTGCCCCCACAACGCGCTACTGGCCTCAAATCGCTGCGAACTGCGGAGGGCTTGCGTTCAAGATCGATATGCGCGCCGCATCGATCGGTTCTTCGACTGGAATCCTGAACTCGCCGACGGCCATCTCGCGCATCCGCATTTCGAGGTTCGCGCTATCGCCGCGAAATCCGCCAACCCCTTTTTGCTTCCTGCGCTGCTCTCAGATCCGGACGAGACCGTGCGATGGGAAGCGGTGCGCCGTCTGCCGCATCGCTATCGCCTTACGCTGCGTGACGACCCCCATCGCGAAGTCCGCATTCGCATCGTCTCGCTCCTCGACGGGGCGGATTTGATGCCGATGATGAAGGACCAGGACTATTACGTCCGCATCGTCGTCGCCAGGAAAATAGAACCCGCCCTGCTGATCTTGATGATTGACGATGCGGAGATCGAGGTGCGCCGCATCGTGGCCAAGCGGATCGACCCGCAGTGGCTCGGCCGCTCGGCTCTGGACGCTTGTGCGGATGTGAGGTTAGAGGCCGCCCAACGCATGACGATGGAGCAATTAGTGACGCTCCGGGTCGATGCGGATTGGCGGGTTCGTCACTTTGTGGCGTCTCGACTGTCGGTCGATAGTGTCGCGGCCATGGTCGACGATGTCGATCCGATCGTCGCCGAAACCGCACGTCAGCGGGTTAAGGGCGAACCGCGGGCCTGAGCGAGCGTCGGTCGCGCCGCCAAGCCGCACCGACAAGATTCGTCACGAAGTTTCCCTTCAATCTGCGCAACAATGTCGCCAGCCACGTCAATTTTCAAACATCGCCAGCCGAAATTGGCTGAATCAGCAAGCTATTGAAAAATAGAGTGAAACGCTCACAGGCGAAGCTGGCATGCAGCTTGCGTTGATATCCGTGCAAAACGATCGGAACCCAAAGCAGCGCTGTTGCGCGAGATAGGGACCGTACCCGGTCGAGCGCAAATTGAGGCCCACGGCTCGTCCGGGCAGGCCTAGGGCAGCGCAGCACAGGAGACGAACATGTCACTACGGCAGATCGCATTTTACGGCAAAGGGGGCATCGGCAAGTCGACGACGTCCCAGAATACATTGGCGGCGCTTGCGGAGCTGGGTCACCGCATTCTGATCGTCGGCTGCGACCCGAAGGCGGATTCGACCCGCCTCATCCTTCACGCCAAGGCGCAGGACACCATTCTGAGCCTGGCGGCTGCGGCGGGCAGCGTCGAGGACCTCGAGATCGAAGAGGTGATGAAGGTCGGCTATCTCGACATTCGTTGCGTGGAGTCGGGCGGTCCGGAGCCGGGCGTCGGCTGCGCCGGCCGCGGCGTCATCACCTCGATCAACTTCCTCGAGGAGAACGGCGCTTATGAGGACATCGACTATGTGTCCTACGACGTGCTCGGCGACGTGGTTTGCGGCGGCTTCGCGATGCCGATCCGCGAGAACAAGGCGCAGGAGATTTACATCGTCATGTCCGGCGAGATGATGGCCATGTATGCGGCCAACAACATCTCGAAGGGCATTCTGAAATACGCCAACTCCGGCGGCGTGCGCCTGGGCGGGCTGGTCTGCAACGAGCGCCAGACCGACAAGGAGCTGGAGCTTGCGGAGGCTCTCGCGCAGAAGCTCGGCACGCAGCTGATCTACTTCGTGCCGCGCGACAATATCGTTCAGCACGCCGAGCTGCGCCGCATGACCGTGATCGAATACGCGCCTGATTCGGTGCAGGCGGGTCACTATCGCAATCTGGCGACGAAGGTCCATGCGAACCAGGGCAATGGCATCATCCCGACCCCGATCACCATGGACGAACTCGAAGACATGCTCATGGAGCACGGCATCATGAAGGCCGTCGACGAGAGCCAGGTCGGCAAGTCCGCCGCCGAGCTCTCCGCCATCGCGTAACGCTTTCGACGTCGAGCGGCGCGCTCTTGCCGCTCGACGCCGCCATCCAAATCCAAGGAGATAATAATGAGTCTCTCGCCCAGCCAAAGCGTCGCGGAGATCAAAGCCCGCAACAAGGCGCTTATCGAAGAAGTGCTGAAAGTCTACCCCGAAAAGACCGCCAAACGTCGCGCCAAGCATCTCAACGTGCATGAGGCCGGCAAGCAGGATTGTGGCGTCAAGTCAAACATCAAGTCCATCCCGGGCGTCATGACGATCCGTGGCTGCGCTTACGCCGGCTCGAAGGGCGTCGTGTGGGGCCCGATCAAGGACATGATTCACATCAGCCACGGCCCCGTCGGCTGCGGTCAATATTCCTGGGCGGCCCGCCGCAATTACTACATCGGCACGACCGGCATCGACACTTTCGTCACGATGCAGTTCACCTCGGATTTCCAGGAGAAGGACATCGTCTTCGGCGGCGACAAGAAGCTCGCCAAGATCATGGACGAGATCCAGGATCTGTTCCCGTTGAACAACGGCATCACGGTCCAGTCCGAGTGCCCGATCGGTCTCATCGGCGACGACATCGAAGCCGTCTCGAAGGCGAAGTCCAAGGAATATGACGGCAAGACGATCGTGCCGGTGCGCTGCGAAGGCTTCCGCGGCGTGTCACAGTCGCTTGGACACCATATCGCCAACGACGCGATCCGCGACTGGGTCTTTGACAAGATGGACCCGAATGCGGCGCCGCGCTTCGAATCGACGCCTTACGATGTCGCGATCATCGGCGACTACAACATCGGCGGAGACGCGTGGTCCTCGCGCATCCTGCTCGAGGAGATGGGTCTGCGCGTGATCGCCCAGTGGTCGGGCGACGGCTCGCTCGCCGAGCTCGAGGCGACGCCGAAGGCGAAGTTGAACGTTCTGCACTGCTACCGCTCGATGAACTACATCTCGCGGCACATGGAAGAAAAATACGGTATTCCGTGGTGCGAGTATAACTTCTTCGGGCCGAGCAAGATCGCCGAGTCGCTGCGCAAGATCGCGAGCTTCTTCGACGACAAGATCAAGGAAGGCGCGGAGCAGGTCATCGCCAAATATCAACCGCTGATGGACGCGGTGATCGCCAAGTATCGTCCGCGGCTCGAGGGCAAGACGGTCATGCTCTACGTGGGCGGCCTGCGTCCGCGTCACGTGATCGGCGCTTACGAAGATCTGGGTATGGAGGTCGTCGGCACGGGCTACGAGTTCGGCCACAACGACGATTACCAGCGCACCGCCCAGCATTACGTGAAGGACGGCACGATCATCTACGACGACGTCACGGGCTATGAGTTCGAGCGCTTCGTCGAGAAGATCCAGCCCGACCTGGTCGGCTCCGGCATCAAGGAGAAGTACGTCTTCCAGAAGATGGGCGTGCCCTTCCGTCAGATGCACAGCTGGGACTACTCGGGTCCGTACCATGGCTATGACGGCTTCGCGATCTTCGCTCGCGACATGGACATGGCGATCAACTCCCCGGTCTGGAAGATGACCAAGGCGCCTTGGAAATCCGAGCCCGCGCCCCTCATGCAGGCCGCGGAATAACGACACCGGCCCGGCGACCAGGACTCTGCGACGCCGGGCCTCCCCTCAACATGGAAGGTAAGGGTTACTACAATGCCCCAGAACGCCGAAAACGTGCTCGACCACTTCGACCTCTTCAGGGGGCCGGAATACCAGCAGATGCTGGCGAACAAGAAGAAGATGTTCGAGAATCCGCGCGACCCCGCCGAGGTGGAGCGCATCCGTGAATGGGCGAAAACGCCGGAATATCGCGAGAAGAACTTCGCCCGCGAAGCCTTGACCGTGAACCCGGCGAAGGCTTGTCAGCCGCTGGGGGCCGTGTTCGCCGCTATCGGTTTCGAACAGACGATCCCCTTTGTGCATGGATCGCAAGGCTGCGTCGCCTATTATCGCAGCCATCTGTCGCGTCACTTCAAGGAGCCGACGTCCTGCGTCTCCTCCTCGATGACCGAGGATGCGGCCGTGTTCGGCGGCCTCAACAACATGATCGACGGGCTCGCCAACACGTACAATATGTACAAGCCCAAGATGATCGCGGTCTCCACGACCTGCATGGCCGAAGTCATCGGCGACGACCTCAACGCCTTCATCAAGACGTCGAAGGAGAAGGGCTCGGTTCCCGGGGAATACGATGTTCCCTTCGCGCACACCCCGGCTTTTGTCGGAAGCCATGTGACGGGCTACGACAATGCTCTCAAGGGCGTTCTCGAGCATTTCTGGGACGGAAAGGCCGGCACCGCGCCAAAGCTGGAGCGCGCGCCAAATGAGACGATCAACTTCATCGGCGGCTTCGACGGCTACACGGTCGGCAATGTTCGCGAGGTCAAGCGCATCTTCGGCCTGATGGGCGTCGAGGCGACGATTCTTGCGGACAATAGCGAAGTTCTTGACACGCCGACCGACGGCGAGTTCCGCATGTATTCGGGCGGCACGACCCTGGAAGAGACGGCCAAGGCTCTCAACGCCAAGGGAACGATCTCGATGCAGGAATATTGCACCGAGAAAACACTGCCCTTCATCCAGGCGCACGGCCAAGAAGTGGCCGCCTTCAATCATCCGATCGGCGTGGCTGCGACAGACAAGTTCCTGCTCGAGGTCTCGCGGATGACCGGCAAGCCGATCCCGGCTGAACTCGAGAAGGAGCGTGGCCGTCTCGTCGACGCCATGGCTGACTCGAGCGCCCATATCCATGGCAAGAAGTTCGCGATCTACGGCGATCCCGACCTCTGCCTGGGTCTTGCGGGCTTCCTGCTCGAGCTCGGCGCCGAGCCGACGCATGTGCTCGCTACAAACGGCGGCAAGGCGTGGGCGAAAAAGGTGCAGGAGCTCTTCGACAGCTCGCCTTTCGGTAAGGATTGCCACGTCTATGCCGGCAAGGATCTGTGGCACATGCGCTCGCTGCTGTTCACGGAGCCGGTCGACTTCCTCATCGGCAACACCTACGGCAAGTATCTCGAGCGCGACACGGGCACGCCGCTCATTCGCATCGGCTTCCCGATCTTCGACCGCCATCACCATCACCGCTATCCGGTGTGGGGCTATCAGGGCGGCATGAACTCGCTGGTTTGGATCCTCGACCGCATCTTCGAATCGATCGACGCCAACACCAATGTGCCGGCGAAGAGCGACTATAGCTTCGATATCATTCGCTGATGAAAAAGGGACCGCTTCCGCCCCCGGCGGAAGCGGTCCGGGTTTTGCTTTGGTCGTCGGATAACGACCCACGGAGGAGTGGCGCATGGCTTCGCTCTCGGCCACGATACAGGACGTTTTCAACGAGCCCGGTTGCGGCAAGAACGCAAACAAGTCCGAGGCGGAGCGCAAGAAGGGCTGCACCAAGCAATTGCAGCCGGGCGGGGCGGCTGGCGGCTGCGCCTTCGACGGCGCCAAAATCGCTCTGCAACCGCTGACCGACGTCGCTCATCTCGTTCACGGTCCCATCGCCTGCGAGGGGAATTCCTGGGACAACCGCGGGGCCGCCTCTTCCGGCTCCAATCTCTGGCGCACCGGCTTCACGACGGACATAAACGAAACCGACGTGGTGTTTGGCGGAGAGAAACGACTCTTCAAATCCATCAAAGAGATCATCGAGAAATACGATCCGCCGGCGATCTTCGTGTATCAGACCTGCGTTCCGGCGATGATCGGCGACGACATCGACGCCGTGTGCAAGGCCGCGCGCGAGAAATTCGGCAAGCCCGTCATTCCGATCAACTCCCCCGGCTTCGTGGGGCCGAAAAATCTCGGTAATAAGCTTGCTGGCGAGGCTCTTCTGCAGCATGTGATCGGCACAGAGGAGCCGGATTACACCACTCCTTACGACCTCAACATCATCGGCGAATATAATCTCTCCGGCGAGCTGTGGCAGGTGAAGCCCCTGCTCGACGAGCTCGGCGTCCGCATTCTCTCCTGCATCTCCGGGGACGGCAAATATCGCGAAGTCGCGTACTCGCATCGCGCCAAGGCCGCGATGATGGTCTGCTCCAAGGCGATGATCAATGTCGCGCGCAAGATGGAGGAGCGTTACGGCATCCCCTTCTTCGAAGGCTCGTTCTACGGGATCGAGGATACAAGCGACTCCCTGCGCGAAATCGCGCGCATGCTCATCGAGCGCGGCGCGCCGGCGGAGCTGATGGAGCGCACGGAAGCGGTCATCGCCCGAGAGGAGGCCAAGGCCTGGGCGGCGATCGCCCGCTTCAAGTCTCGCTTCGAGGGCAAGAAGGTGCTGCTCATCACGGGTGGCGTCAAGTCCTGGTCGGTCGTCGCCGCGCTGCAGGAGGCGGGGCTGGAGCTGGTTGGCACCTCGGTGAAGAAGTCCACCAAGGAGGACAAGGAGCGTATCAAGGAGTTGATGGGCCAGGACGCTCATATGATCGACGACATGACGCCGCGCGAGATGTACAAAATGCTCAAGGACGCGCGCGCCGACATCATGCTGTCGGGCGGCCGCTCGCAATTCATCGCGCTCAAAGCCTCCATGCCCTGGCTCGACATCAATCAGGAGCGTCATCACGCCTATATGGGCTATGTCGGCATGGTGAAGCTTGTCGAGGAGATCGACAAGGCGCTCTACAATCCGATCTGGAGCCAGGTTCGTAAGCCCGCGCCCTGGGAAAACCCGGCGGATAATTGGCAGGCGCGCGCGTTGGCCGCAGCGGCGGCCGAAGCGGAGGCGCTCGCTGCGGATCCCGTAAAGGCCGAAGAGGCTCGTCGCGCGAAGAAAGTTTGCAACTGCAAGAGCGTCGCGCTCGGCGTGATCGAGGACGCGATTTTGGTCAACGGCGCGACGACCGTCGACGCGGTTCGTGAATTGACCAACGCCTCGGGGGGCTGCGGGGCCTGCTCGATCCGCATTGAAGAAATCCTTGCGGAGACGCTTCCCGCCTCGCACGCGATCGCAGCGGAGTAGCGCAGCATGGCGACCGTGAAGCTCAGCAAGAAGGCGTGTTCCGTCAATCCGCTGAAAATGAGCCAGCCCATTGGCGGAACCCTCGCGTTCATGGGACTGCGAGGGGCCATGCCGCTGTTGCATGGCTCGCAAGGCTGCACATCCTTTGGGCTGGTGCTGTTCACGCGCCATTTCAAGGAAAGCATTCCGATGCAGACGACCGCGATGAGCGAGGTCGCGACGGTGCTCGGCGGCTATGAGAACGTCGAGCAGGCGATCTTGAACATCAATAAGCGGGCGAAGCCGGAGATCATCGGCATCTGCTCCACGGGCGTGACCGAAACCAAAGGCGACGACGTCGACGGCTTCATCAAGATCATTCGGGAAAAGCACGCCGAGGTCGCCAATCTGCCGATCGTCTATGTCTCCACGCCGGATTTCAAGGACGCCTTCCAGGACGGATGGGGCAAGACAGTCGCTCGCATGGTCGAAGTCCTCGTCGACACGCCGAAGAGCAGCAGCCGGCGCGACCCGACAAAGGTCAATATCCTGCCGGGCTGCCATCTCACGCCCGGCGATCTCGACGAGCTGCGGACGATCATCGAAGATTTCGGGCTCGAGCCCACCTTCCTGCCGGATATCGGCGGCTCGCTCGACGGGCATATCCCCGACGACTTCACGCCGACCACGATTGGGGGCGTGGGGATCGAAGAGATCGCCACGATGGGAAACGCGGGTTGGACGATCGCGATCGGCCAGCAAATGCGTCCTGCCGCGGAGGCCATGACGAAAAAGACCGGGGTGCCTTTCCGGCTCTTCGAGCGGCTATGCGGGCTGGAGGCGAATGACGCTCTCATCAGCTTCCTCACCGAGATCAGCGGTCGACCGGCGCCCATGAAATATCGGCGGCAACGCGGCCAACTCGTCGATGCGATGCTGGACGGTCATTTCCACATTGGCGGCCGCAAGCTCGCGATCGGCGCCGAGCCCGATCTCCTTTACGACGTCGGCGGCTTCATGACCGAGATGGGCGCTCAGATTCTCGCCGCGGTCACGACAACGCAATCTCAGGTGCTCGAGCGCGTCGCGACCGACGAGGTGCTGATCGGCGACCTGGAAGATCTGGAAATTCTCGCGCGCGAACGGGGTTGCGATCTGCTCTTCACCCATTCGCATGGCCGGCAGGGCGCCGAGAGGCTGAAAATTCCTTTCTTCAGAATCGGCCTGCCCATGTTCGACCGGCTGGGCGGCGGGCATCAGCTCACCGTGGGCTATCGGGGCGCCCGCGACCTAATTTTCGACGTCAGCAATCTCTTGATGGCTGACTATGAAGAAAATCACCAGCCGACGCCGGACAGTTGGCGCGGCGGTGTCGACGCGCCGCACGCGGCTGCGCACTGACGGAAGGATCGGAGGCGTTATGAAAATCGCATTCGCCACTCAGGACCTCAAGCGCGTCGACGCGCATTTCGGATGGGCGAAGAACATCGCCATATACGAGATTGGACCGGAGGGGCACGCATTCCTGGAGGCGATTCAATTCGACGGCGATCTCAAGGAAGACGGCAATGAGGATAAGCTCGCGCCGAAGATCGAGGCGATCAAAGACTGCGCCATTCTCTATGTGGCTGCAATTGGCGGATCGGGCGCGGCGCGTGTCGTCGCCAACAATATTCACCCGATGAAGGTGAACCAGCCTGAGAACATCGACGACCTTCTCGCCAAACTCGGGGAAGTGCTGCGCGGCGTGCCGCCGCCGTGGCTGCGTAAGGCCCTGAGCAAGGGAAAAGAGCGCGTCCTGGACTTCGAAGACTAAGGAGAAAACATGTCAACAGCAGTCGCGGAAGCGCAAAAGGATTCCGTCAAGGAGCTTCCTTTCATAAAGGAGCTCATCAAGGTCTGGCGCGCGCAGGACACGCATGGCGCCTGGGAGGGCAAGGGCGATCTCGACCTTCTCGCTCCCTATGTCGTCGACAAGGAGGCGCGCCGCGCGCTGCCGCTCATCGGCGATCCGGACCCGGAGACGATCTGGCGGCTCGAACTGTTTTTCAACGCTGTCTGCCTCATGATCGAGCGCTCCAGCGGAGTGATGATCTCACCGATGCTCAAAATGAGCCACGAGGGCTTCGGCCGCATGGTGCTCATCGGTGGACGGCTCATCGTCGTGAACAAGCAGCTCCGCGATGTCCATCGTTTCGGCTTCGACAGTTTCGAGAAGCTCGCCGCCGAGGGGGATAAATACGTCCAGTCGGCCATCGAGATGATCGAGAAATTCCCCGCCGTGGCGAACTACTGAGGCAGCCGTATGAGCGAAATCGACGATCTGAAGGCCGAGATCAAGAAGCTTTCGGCCAAGGCCATGCAGGCGAAGATGGATCTACACGATCTCTCCGAGGAGTTGCCCATCAACTGGAACTCCATCACGAGCGTGGCGCAAAGGGCTCATGACTCCTATGCCGCGCTGGAGGCGGCGCGCGCGAAGCTTAAGGAATTGGAGACCGTGTGATGAGCGAATTCAAGACTCGCGACGGCCGCGACTACATGCCGCAATATCTGACCGACATAAACGCGTCGACCTGCATTGGCTGCGGTCGCTGCTTCAAGGTCTGTCCGCAAGGGGTCATGGCGCTTTATGGCGTCAACGACGAAGGCGAGATCCTCGGCGCGGTCACAGATGATGAGGACGACGACAATGATTTCGACGGCGAGCTCAACCGCAAGATCATGAAGGTCGAGCAACCCGGCGCCTGCATCGGCTGCAACGCCTGCGCGCGCGTCTGCCCGAAGAACTGTCAGACGCACGTCTCCGCAGACCAAGTGGCCGCGTGAGGCATTGATCGCGCTTGATAATGAGGGATGCGACGCCGCCTTGCCACGGGGCGACGTCGACTTCCTCGTGCGCCTGAACGAAAGGCGCGCAACTGCGCTCCCGTCTCTTATTCGATGCCCTGCTCGCGAGCCTTCCACATAGCGGCGATGCGGAAACGCTCAGCGATCGCCTTGGGGTCCGCCAGCATTTGGTCCTGTGCTTCTTTCAGCGCCTTAAAAACAATGTCGGCTTGCTCTCGCGTGAGGGCGACCCGTCCGACGACATGAGTCGCGTCAGGCTCGACATGCAGAATCTTCCATTTGAGCGGATGTTGATTCACCTCGGACACCTCGACGCCCTCGAGCACGCCGTCGAGGTATATCGCAAATCCCTTTACCTCGAGCCGACGACCGTCTTGCGTGACCTTCACTAGCGTAGTCATGGAGCTTCGCCTTCTTCCTTTGCTAACCATCCGTAGCCGCCCTGGTCCCAGAGCTGCGCGAGAACCTGGTCGGGCGCCCAGTCGGGGCTACGCGTCCTGAGCTCTTCATAATCCGCCCGAAAACGCTCGGCGTCCGCGTCCTGCAAGTCGGCGCAGGTTCCCTCCGACTTGTTTCGAAGTCGGAAGCCTCCTTGTCCGGCGGACAGAGCGAACTCGTCCCCATCTTCGAGCAGCGCAAATGCATCGTTTCCGGCCATGGCGGTCGCTCGTTTTTTCAAGCCGCCGCAGCGGCGGCGTCGTCGAGACGCTCCCACTCGGCCCAGGCGCCATCATAGACGGGAACGTCGGAGCGACCGAGCAGATAGAGCGCCAACGCCGCCATGCAGGAAGTGATTCCCGATGCGCAGGTTGTCACGATCGGCTTACTAAGGTCGAACTCCTGCGGCCTGGAATCGTGCTGCAAGCGCTTCCGGATCGAGAAACGTCCCCTTTTCCGGATGCAGGAGATCGGCCCAGGGCACGTTGACAGCGCCGGGTATGTGACCAAGTCTCTTGAACGGAAAAACGTCCGGCTGGCTTCCATCGAACTTGCCTGGTCCGCGCGCGTCGACGACCTGTTCGGATCCCGATGCGACATTGGCTTTCATCTGTTCATAGGTGCGGAGGAACTCGGGTCGGAAAGTCGCGGTGAACGTCTTCGGTTCCGGTCGAACAGGCGACATTTCGGTGGGAAGCTTCTCACCGGTCCATTTGGCAAAGCCGCCATCGAGCAAGGCGACATTCTCGTATCCGAAGACGCGAAACATCCACCAGGCGCGCGCCGCTGCGGAACCGCCGAAAAGCCGGTCATAGACGATGACGCGATCGTTATCGCTCACGCCGAGCAGCCCGAGTTTCTTAGCGAAATCCGCCGCGCTCGGAAGCATGTGAGGCAGATCGGAGCTCGTATCGGCGATGTGATCGATGTCGAAGTGCACCGACCCTGGCAGGTGACGGCCACGATATTGGGTGCGGCCGTCGAGGTTGGTGCTCGGGTGATGCCAAGTGCAGTCGAGGATGCGAATGTCGCCCTCGCCGAGATGCCCGGAAAGCCATTCCGTGCTCACAAGCGCGCTGGGAACTCGTTCAGTCATGGATGAGAGGCTCCATCTTCAGATCATCGTGTCGACGCTTTCCCAGGCGAAGGGCGCGTCGCGACCGACTCAAGCGCTGGCGGGCAGCGGATAGCCCGAGCGCGGCTTGGTGCCGTAATAGTCGGGGCGCTCCGGCCAATCGCCTTGCTTGAAGCGAAACTTCACGATGCGCACGGGCGCGCCGTGAGAGACGGAGACCTCGGTAAATTTGACCTCCCGATCACCCGGGCCGGCGGAAAAATCAGCGACGGTCGCGCCGTCGGCCTTGCGCGCGCGCAGGAAGCCCGGCGTGCCGACAGTTGTGCCGGTGACCGGATTGGTTTCGAAATTCGGGGTTTCGTACTCGCCCTCCGGGGCCCCGAAGGCGGGAGTCGCAAAGGTGAAGGTCGCGAGCACGCCGCTGCGATCCACGGGGAGATCGGCCGTCAACGGACGAGCCACCGAATAAACGGTCAGGGTTCCGCCATTCAGAAGCTCCTTGATCTCATCGAGGGAGAGGTTCGCGAATTCAGAGGCCAGATTCATAGATGTCTCCTTGCGTTTGTTTCTGCGGGATCATCAAAATTCGTGCCAGAAGCCCCGCAACTCTGCTCGGCGCCGCAGAGCCCTGTTGCACGCAAATTGCTTTTAAGCTGAGACGAATTCACCCCGATCATCGAGGAGCAGCCAACATCATGCTGGACGTGGCGATCGTCGGAGGAGGCATTAGCGGGCTTGCGCTCGCGAGACGTTTGAAACAGCGCCGCGAAAGCTTCGAGATCTTCGAAGCCCGCGATCGTATCGGCGGACGGATTTACAGCGTGCCCGGACGTTCGGGCGGGGGACTCGATCTGGGCGCCGGCTGGTTTTGGCCGGAAACGCAACCGCTGGCGGCCGCGCTCATCAAGCAGCTAGATCTCGCGAGCTACCCCCAGCATGACGAAGGCGCCGTGCTACATCTGCGCGAAGCCGATAAGAATGCCGAGCGCCTGGAAGATCAGCGACTCTATGACGGCGCGCGTCGTCTGCACGGCGGCATGTCCACGCTCGTCGACGCGGTGGCGCGCGATCTTCCGTCAGGCGCGGTGAAGTTGGGGCGCCGCCTCACGCGTCTTTGCGATCGTGGGGACCACGTCGAGCTGACCTTCGACGTCGACGGCTCGTTAACCGTCGTCTCGGCCAAGCAGGTCGTCCTGGCGATGCCGCCGCGCTTGTTGCGCGAGACGGTCGAGTTCGCGCCGGCGCTCGACGAGCCGATAGATCGCGCGCTTCGTGGGGCCGAAACCTGGATGGCGGCGCAGGCCAAGGTCGCGATAGAGATCGCCGCGCCGTTCTGGCGCGCGCGCGGGCTCTCGGGCTCCGCCTACGTGACGCATGAGCAGGCGATCCTGGGCGAAATATTCGACGCTTGCGATCTCTCCGCCGGTCTCGTCGCGATCGGCGGATTTCTCGCATTGGGGGCCGATCTTCGTGAAAGTTTCAGCGCCGGTCTGCCTATCTTGACGGCAAGCCAGCTTGGCGCGGTGTTTGGCGCGGACGTCGAATGTCTCGCGACGCATTACAAGGACTGGGCTCAGGAGCCGCTGACGTGCAGCGTGGCCGATCGAAACGGCGAACCCTCGGATCAGGCCCACGATGTCGGCAATCCCATGTTGCGACGCGCGCTTTGGGACAAGAAGCTCTATTTCGCGGGCTCGGAGACCTCGGCGCGGAACGCCGGCTATATCGAGGGCGCCTTGGACGCGGCGAGGCGTGTTGATCGCGCGCTGGCGGCCCTCGCTCTGCGGCAGGCGCCGGAGGAGGCGGCCGACCCCTCCCTCGAAGGGCTTCCGCTCAATGAGGCGAGCCTGATGCGTTTCGGCCGCTGGGTCGATCTTCAATCGGACGCGGTATTCGAAGATTATCGTCGCGGTCTCAATCGCGCGCTCGCGTCGCAGCAGCGCGACGGTCTGACGCAGCTTGCGATCCTCGGCGCGATGGAGCAAATGTTCCAGCAGGCGCTCGATGTTTTGGCGAAGCTGCCCTTCGACTTTGCATCGGTCGCCGTGGAGCGTGGCAGGGTCGAGCTCATGCCGCTCGTTCAAAAGCCTTTCGGCGACTTGATGCAGACGATCATGGATGACGTCGTCGCCTTCAATCAGACCTCCTGCGCGCTCTCCAACTTTCCGGACGAGCATCGTTTGTCACGGGAGTATAAGGCGGCGATCATGCAGGATATCGCGGCGGCGTGGCGGGAATTCTCTCTTTCGGCGAACCGGCTGCTGCTGCAGAAGAAGAGCGAACAGCAAGCGCAGGAGAAGACGATATGATGGACACAGAGACCTCTGGCGAAACCGGTCTTGAAACTGAGCCGGTCCCCTATGTCATCTGCTCCTTGAACGACATCCCCAGCAAGAGAGCCCGGGGATTCAGCCTGCTCGTTCTCGACGAGAATGGAAAAGAAAAGCCCTTGCCGATAATCATCGTGCGATGGGGCAAGCAGGTGTTCGGCTATCTGAATCGATGTCCACACGATGGGACCAATCTCGATTGGGAACGGAATCAATTTTTCGATTCCAATGGCCTTCGGCTGATGTGCGGGAAGCATGGCGCCGCCTTTGAAATCGGCACGGGAAATTGCGTCGACGGCCCCTGCCTTGGGGATGGCCTCACACCCGTGGCGGTGACGGTGATCGACAACGACATTTGCATCGTCGGCGTCACGCTCGCCGAAGACGAAGACGAGGACGGCGAGGAAGAGGGTAGCTAAAAATTTGGAGCGGAGAGGCTGGTCGACGCCTCTCCGCTCCCAAAATCGTGTCGGAGTCTTGCGAAGAGAACCTGTCGCAAGACAAGCCTGCGATCAGAATTCGGCCGCCTTGCTCAGACGGGCCGGTTCTCGTTGCGATTTTTTACGGGCTCCATCCGCTCTACGCCCTGCTGGAAGGCGATGATCTCGAAGGCGTCGTTGAATTTCAGCGCCGCATCGAGCAGGTAGTCGGTCTTGCCCGCGGTGTCGAGCTTCTTGATGTCGTTCTTGTCGACGTAGTGGAGATCCATCATCTCCTTCCAGACCGTCGACTCGTCGCAGGGAAGGACGTTGAACGTGATCTCGCCGATCTTCACGCGAAATTTCGCGAGCAAGTCGATGTTGTTGCAAAACATGAAATAGACGCCGGTCGGCGAAAGCAAATCTCCCAGCACCTCGACCACGGTCTCGAGATAGGCGAAGTTGTGGAGATAGCCCGCGAGGATGGGGATCGTGGGCTCGTTTTCATTGGCGAAGGTCATCACTTGCTCGACGCTGAATTCCGGCGGCCGCTTTTCGTCTGCGACTTGTGCCTGAAATTTGAGCGCGATGTCGCCGCGAAAGCCATACCGGCCCGGCACGGTCGTCGGACTCTTCAAAACTGCGTTGAGCAGGCGGCCTTCCCGCTCCAGGCGAGCGAGGGCAGTCTTCTCAATCTGTGTCATAGACCATTCTCCGCTTAACATTTTTGGCGCTCTCGCAGGACAGTGCAAGCGAGTTGGAGTGCGAAGCATGCAAGAAGCCCGCCGACAGGGCGATCGCCAACTGATTCCGCCGCCTGTTGGGAAACCAACATTGTCTTCCCGTGTCGCGTCGGGATGAGGGTCAAAAAGCGCGCTTCGATCGGCATAAGTTTTGCTTCCTCTTCGCCAAAGCCATTTCTGCAGGGGAAGCGCGGCATGATACATCTAACGGACAGCGCCTTGAATGCGGTGCAGAGCGCAATTTCGGGCTCCTCCGATCCGGTCGATGGATTGCGGATCAAGGTCGAGGCCGGCGGCTGCGCTGGCTTTCAATACAAGATGGGCCTCGTTCGCGAGGCTGAGCCCGACGATACGGTCATCGAGCAGGAGGGCGTAAAGCTCTTCATCGACGGCAGCAGCCACGAGCTGCTCGAGGGGACGACGATCGACTTTGTCGCCGCCGTGCAGGGCTCCGGCTTCACCTTCACCAATCCCAACGCCCAATCGAGCTGCTCTTGCGGCAAGTCGTTCGGATAAGGCCAAGGCTGCGGACGCGCCGGATGATCTCTAGGAAGGTAAGGATTAGCTGATGTTGCAGGAAGCGGAAGCGACGCCGGTCGCCCAGGGCGCTGACAAGGAGCAGGTGATTCGTGCGGTCATCGACGAGATCCGGCCGAACTTGCGGCGCGACGGCGGCGACTGCGAGCTCGTCGAAATCTGCGGCAACAAGGTTATGGTCCGGCTGACCGGCGCCTGCGTGCTTTGCAAATTGAGCAGCGCGACCCTCGAGGGGATTCAGGCGCGCATCATCGAGAAGCTCGGCGAGTTCGTTCGGCTTGTTCCGGTAGCCGGGGCTCAGGGCAGGCCCATGACTCCGGGCAGACACTGAACGGGGCCGAATGTGACCCGGGTCTATCTTGACAACAATGCAACCACGCGCGTCGACGCTCGGGTTGTAGAGAAGATGTTGCCCTATTTTTCGGATGAATTCGGCAATGCCTCCTCGACTCACGTCTTCGGTTCCGAGGTTGCGGACGCGGTGCGGTCGGCGCGACGGAGTGTGCAGACGCTGCTCGGCGCCGCGCATGATCATGAGATCGTCTTCACCTCGGGCGGCACGGAAGCCGACAATGCGGCGATCATGGCCGGGCTTTCGGCTGTCGAAGGCCGCGATGAGATTGTGACCTCCGCCGTCGAGCATCCCGCGATTTTGTCGGTAATCGAACATCTGCAGGCGCGCGGGGTCACGGCCCATATTATCGGCGTCGATAGCTGCGGGCGGCTCGACATGGAGGCCTTCCGCAAGGCGCTTGGGCCCAAGACTGCCCTCGTATCGATCATGTGGGCGAACAATGAGACGGGCACGCTGTTTCCCGTCAAGGAGCTGGCTGAGCTCGCCCATGAGGCGGGGGCGCTGTTCCATACAGACGCGGTTCAAGCCGCCGGCAAAACGCCGATCGAACTTAAATCGACCCGGATCGACTTCTTGTCTCTGTCTGCGCACAAAATCCACGGCCCTAAGGGCATCGGCGCGCTTTACGTGCGTAAGGGCACAAAATTCACTCCCTTGATTCGGGGCGGGCATCAGGAAAGAACGCGCCGCGGTGGCACGGAGAACACGCCGGGGATCATCGGTTTCGGCGCGGCTGCGGAGATTGTGCTCACCGCGCTTGCAGAGGAGGCTGCGAAGGTCGGCGCGCTGCGCGATCGCCTGGAGCGTCGGATACTGGAAGAAATCGGGGAGTGTGTGGTCTCGGGCGATCTCGAGAATCGACTCCCCAATACGGCCAACATCGCCTTCTTCGACATAGAGGGAGAGGCGGTGCTGAGCCATCTGAATCGCGCTGGCGTCGCCGCGTCGACAGGCTCGGCGTGCACGGCGGGTTCGAACGAGCCGTCGCATGTTCTGCGTGCGATGGACGTTCCGCCGCGTGCGTTGAACGGCGCGATCCGCTTCTCTCTGTCGCGCGACAATTGCGAAGCGGATGTCGACCGTGTCATGGAGGTTCTACCCGGCGTCGTCGCCAAGCTGCGCGACATTGCACGAACGGCAACGCATGAGGCGTAGCCGGCGCTTTCGCCGTGAGAGCGGAGCCTGAAGTTCGCGGTCAAGGAGTCAAAGGCACATGAAAATTATGATCCGTCGTTCTCCGGAGACGGGGCTGTCCATTTACGTCCCCAAGAAGGACTTGGAGGAGCCCATCGTCGAGAGCGAGCACGAAGGCCTTTGGGGTGGGTGGATCCGCATCGCCAATGGTTGGGTTCTCGATCTACCGGAGATGGCCGCGGAGACGACCCTGCCCATCACGGTCAATGCGCGCAAGCGCGGCGAAGCGGAGTAGCCGCGATGAATGCTCCATTCACCGGTCACATGGTCTTGGAGGGCGCCCAGGCTGAAGAACGGCTCAAGGCCATCGCATCGGAGCTCAGGGCAGGTTCGACCATCCCCTATCTAGGCCCAGAGCTGGCGGAACTCGCCCATGCGACCGCGCCGACAACTCCGGAGGCGCTCGCCGGCTTTTTCGCAACGAAGGTCGCTTTACCGAAGCGCGCAAAGGGCAACGTCTGGGCGAGCGCCCAACACATCGAGAGCATGAAGCATCGCTCTACGGTCTCCACGCTCATGACCGAGGCGTTCACGCCAAAGGTGGAGCCGACGCCGCTGCATCGGTATTTTGCTGAGCTCGGCCTGCCGATGATTGTCGACAGCTGGTACAACTCGGCGATGCGCGAAGCGCTTTCTTCCCGCTGCGACTGGGGCGAGGTTCAAGGTATCACGCGCGCCGGAATCGGCGAAGATCGATGGTATCGCTTCTATGACTCCAAGGGCGCCGAAGCCCCAAAAACGCAAGCCGACTCCTGGCGTACCGTGCTCTACAAGCCCCATGGCTCGATCGCGCCGGCGAAAAATTATCTGATCTCGGACGCCGACTATGTCGAGGTGCTCACCGAGATCGACATCCAGACGCCGATCCCGGATGTCGTCAAGAACCGTCGCGCCGAACGCAGCTTCCTGTTCATCGGCTGTCGCTTCAACGACCAAATGTTGCGAACCTATGCGCGGCAAATCACCAAGCGCTCGACGACGACGCATCACGCGATCGTCACGCCTGAACTCCTGACCAAGAATGAGCTGAAGTTCCTGACGATCCAGGGCGTCATTCCTCTCGCGGTTTCGCTGCCGAGAGCCAGTGAGATACTTATTGGGGCCTAGGCGGCAGCAGCCCGAAGTACCGGCAGGCTGGAGTCCACAGGACCTTTGGCCGAGCGCTATAAAACTAGTTTTGATAACGTATTGGCATTGAAAAATTCCTTGGCTACCCGGCTGAGAAAGATCAGCGCTGCCAACGTCGATTTCCTCCACATGCGAAACTAGACATGTGGCGGTTTTCGACATGTCGATCTCCTGCCAGCAATGCGGCGCCAGTGGCGCCGGGGATGAGGAGAGCGCCTCTTTCGACGAGGCGTATCTATTGCTAAACCAATCAGTTAGCGAAGTCGCCGACCCGCGCAGCTCCCTGAGCCGAGCTGGATTCCAACAGTGGCACGCATGTTGCCATGAGACAGCCAGATCATAGCGAATGCTTCGGCTTCACGGGCGTGGCGTCCAGTCGGCTTTGACGCAGTCCAGCCAGAGCGCAAGCAAGGGGGTAAATTCATGGACACGCAAGCACTCGAAGGGCTGGGGGGCGAAGGTTCCTCTCCGGCGATGGACGGGATCATGCAGCAGATTGCGGATCACAAGGGCTGCGGGACGTCTGGGGGGAGCGGCAAGGCGAGCTGCGGCTCGGGGGCGGGGGAGAACGATCTTCCGACCGAGATCTGGGAGAAGGTGAAGAACCATCCCTGCTACAGCGAGGAGGCGCATCATCATTATGCGCGCATGCATGTGGCGGTGGCGCCGGCGTGCAACATCCAGTGCAACTACTGCAATCGCAAATATGATTGCGCCAATAAGTCGCGTCCCGGCGTGGTGTCGGAGAAGCTTTCGCCCGAGCAAGCGGCGAAGAAGGTCCTCGCGGTCGCCTCGACGATCCCGCAAATGACGGTGCTGGGCATTGCCGGTCCTGGCGACCCGCTGGCCAATCCGGAGAAGACCTTCAAGACCTTCGAGCTGATCTCGCGGACGGCGCCCGACATCAAGCTGTGCCTGTCGACGAACGGTCTGGCGCTTCCTGATCATGTCGACACGATCGCGGGCTTCAACGTCGATCATGTGACGATCACGATCAACATGGTCGATCCTGAGATCGGCGCGCGGATTTATCCTTGGGTGTTCTGGAAGCACAAGCGCTACACGGGGGTCGAGGCGGCGAAGCTTCTGACGGACCGTCAGCTGCAGGGTCTCGAGATGCTCACCGAGCGCGGCATTTTGTGCAAGGTGAACTCGGTGATGATCCCCGGGATCAACGACCGTCACCTGATCGAGGTGAACAAAGCGGTGAAGTCGCGGGGCGCGTTCCTGCACAACATCATGCCGCTCATCTCGGCGGCGGAGCACGGCACCGTCTTCGGCCTCAACGGCCAGCGCGGTCCGAGCGCGCAAGAGCTGAAAGCCCTGCAGGACAGCTGCGAAGGCGAGATGAACATGATGCGTCACTGCCGTCAGTGCCGCGCGGATGCGGTGGGTCTTCTGGGCGAGGACCGCAGCGCGGAATTCACGACGGACAAGATCATGGCGATGGAGGTCGACTATGATCTGGAGGGTCGCAAGGCCTATCAGGATAAGGTGGAAGAAGAGCGGGTGGCGAAGGTCGCGGCGAAGCAGGAGGAGCTGAAGTCTCTGGCCGGCGAGAGCAGCGACATCAAGCTTTTGATCGCGGTGGCGACGAAGGGCTCGGGACTGATCAACGAGCACTTTGGGCACGCCAAGGAGTTCCAGGTTTATGAGCTGTCGACGGGGGGCGCCAAGTTCGTCGGGCATCGCCGCGTGGACCTCTACTGCCAGGGCGGCTATGGCGACGAGGACAGCCTGGAGACGGTGATCCGTGCGATCAACGACTGCCATGCGGTGTTTGTTGCGAAGATCGGCGGGTGCCCGAAGAACGATCTGATCAAGGCCGGGATCGAGCCGGTGGATCAATATGCGCACGAGTTCATCGAGAAGTCGGCGATCGCCTGGTTCAAGGCCTATCTCGACAAGGTGAACTCCGGAGAGATCGTCCACGAGATCCGCGGCGACGCGGAAATCCGACAGGGCGCCCTCATCAACGCCGCTTGAGCGAAGGCGACAGCCGAAGGAGAAGTAGCCATGAGCAATATCGTACGCGACAGTGACGTGTGCGAATTGACCGCACCGGCCTACTTCGCCTTCGGCGACAAGGTGAAAGCGAAGCGCACGATTCGCAATGACGGAACCTACGCCGGCAAGGAAATTGGCGATATTCTCGCGAAGAAGGGCGAGATCGGTTATGTCGTGAGCATCGGCACCTTTCTGCAGCAGTTCTACATCTATGGTGTGGAGTTCACAGAAAGTGGCAATCGCGTGGGCATGAAGCGCAAAGAACTCGAGCCTGCTAATCCCCGCGATGAAGACGAGGAACTCCCACTTCCTGGAGCCAAAAGCCCATGATCGAACCGAGGATCCCAAAATATCAATGGGGCCGCCGCGTGAAAGCGGCGGTCGACCTCTTCAATGACGGCGGCTATCCGGACGTCGAACCCGAAGCGCTGCTCGTCGCCTGCGGAGGCGAAGGCGAAATCGTTCAAACCGGCGCCCATACGGACTCGAACACGCCACTCTATCTCGTCGAGTTTACGAATGGTCGCGTCGTCGGTTGCTTAGAGGAAGAGATCGAGCCGATCGAGAACCCATGAGCACGACCAGGGCGGCGCCGCTGGCCCAGACGGGGCAGCCGTCACAACCAAACGAGTTCGACTTCAGAAGGATCGAGCGAGCGCTCGAAAAGAGGAAGCGCTATCGCTACGTCTCGCCCATTCTCTTGCGGACAGAGAATGGTTACAGGATTCAAAGTCCTTGCTGTTCACGTAATGTCGACCCTGACGGCGGGGTTGTCGACATCGCCCTGCTCCTTTTCGATGATCGCTCAAGAAATTGGCGCCTTCTTCGCAAGGAGCACTCCAGCGGCGTTTGGGAGTTCGAGCGGGCCTTTGACCGGTTGGCGGAGTTGCTCAACTATCTGAACGAAGATCCCGGGCGACGCTTTTGGCAGTGAGGGACCGGTGAGCGAGGAATGAAAATGGGCGTGACCACTGAAGAGCTGGCGACGATCGAGACGCTTCTATCGGCCAGCGAGCCTCTGAATTTCCTGGAACTCCGCAAGAAGTTTCCGCATCTGACCTGGACGAAATGCGACGCCTCCGATGTGATCGAGGAGCCGTTCCGCAGCTACAACGCTTATGACGTGCACCTGCTGAACGCTCAGGACCACTGCGCGCACGTCACCACGGAGCCGGGAGAGGCCACCGGATTCGCAATCGCCTATAAGTCGGCAAATTCATGAGTTCCGCCGTGGATGAACTCGATGACGAGGGCGAGGAGCTGATCGCGGCTCCCGACACCTTTATTCCGCTCACCGATCCAGATGTGACGCTCGACGACCTCGCAGCGGTCGAAAGAGTCATGCGCTCGAGCCGTCTCTCGAGCGGCCCTGTCGTCGAGGAGTTCGAAGCGGCCTTCGCCGCCTATCTCGGGAGAAAATACGCAGTCGCCACCTCGAGCGGCACGTCGGGCTTGCTGCTCGCTTTGGCCGCGCATGGGATCGGCCCCGGCGATGAAGTGATCGCTTCGCCACATTCCTACCGTGAGACCCAACACGCGATCGCGCTCTGCGGCGCGCATCCGGTGTTCGTCGATATCGACTATTGGTCGGGAACGATCGCAGCCGCAAAGGTTGAAGCCGCTATAACCGAGCGCACGCGGGCGATCGTCGCCAGCAACACGAACGGCCATCCGGCTCCGTGGGATGAGCTGAAGGAGATCGCAAAGAGCAAGCGCATACCGCTCCTAGAGGATTCGACGGAAGCGCTCGGCTCCAAATACAAGAACAGGCTGGTTGGAACCTTTGGCGCTTCCTCGGTCTTCGACTTTTCTCAACCCGGGCCTCTCGTTTGCGGTGAGGGCGGCGTGGTCGTCACAGACGATATCGACGTCGCCGTCGCCTTGAGGCGGCTGCGCGCCCACCGGTACGACGAGCGCGCTTCCGTCGTCGTAAGCTCAAGCGCCCCCTATCAAGTAGGCATGAGCGATATCACGGCGGCGCTGGCTCTTTCCCAGCTTAACCGGCTCGATGAGATCCTGGAGAAGCGCAAGCTCATCGAGCACTACTACTTCAAGCACATCAAATCCTTCGAGGGGATAAAGGATCCCTTCATTGCGCCGGATGTGACGGAGGTCCACTGGTTCCTGTACGTCGTGCATCTCGGCACTCGCTTCAGCAGATCCTCCAGAGATTCGATTGTCGAGGATCTCAAGGTGGAGAAGGTCGAGGCCGCGGGCTACAGCGTTCCGCTGCACACCCAACGACGCTATGTCGACTTCGGCTATCGTCGCGGCGCATTGCTCGTCACCGAAAAGGTGTCAGACAGAGCGGTCGCATTGCCCTTCCATACGCATCTCACGGAGGGGCAAATCGAGTTCATCGTCGCGACGATGAAGGACGCCTCGGTGAACGTCGGCGCCGGCGCCGCGATCTATTGAAATTTCCCACTGGGAAACTGCTCAGCCAAAAGGAGTTGACGAATGAGCACGGTAACAATCCTCCCCTCGGGCAAGACGGTCGAAGTCGCCGAAGGCGCGACTTTGCTCGAGATCATCCTCTCCAGCGGTGAGGCGATCACTCACAAATGTGAAGGCAAGGCTGAATGCGGTTCCTGCCACATCTTCGTGCAGGAAGGACGCAAGGGAGTGACCAAAATCGGTCGCGAAGAGAACGAGAAGCTCGACACGATTCCCGGCGTCGGCTCCAAGTCGCGGCTGGCCTGCCAGACGAAGGTTTTGGGCACTGAAAACATCAAGGTGGAGCTGCTTGGCTTCTCTTCGGGAATGTAACGTCGGAGGTAAACATGACAGACGAGTTGGTGGCGATTCACGTCCGCTTCGCAAATGACGGCAGCGTTGCTGAAATCAGCCAACGGCCTGGGTCGTTGTCCCCTCAGGAATGGTTCAACGCATTGAGTGAGTCCGCAGCGCCGGACATGTATCGAGCTATGGCGGGCGGCCGAGGCCTCTTCCGCATGCCGCCGGCGCACGTCGAATCGGTGCGCGAGAAGGTTGCCGGCGCGGCTGCAGCTTAGTCGCGCTCCAAACCTCGAACTGATCCAGCAAACCCGTAGCCTGCCCCCGCAGGTTACGGGTTAATTTGCGAATCGGGCTCGAAACAACGCAATCTTCTCAGCGCTGTCCAGTCCGGTCTTGATTGGCCATTTATTGTCGTAAAAAAACGTGTTCACTTCGCGCGTCAGCTCCCTGCCGCGGATGACCCAGCGTGCGACTCCGTCCGGGAACTCGATCGCGGGGCCATCATCCCGGTGAATAACCCCGTCCTCCATCCAGACGCGCGTGTCCAAAAACAGATAGAAGCCCGCAAGCCGGGTAAGGGTGTCTCTATTGGCCTCTTCTACAACCGTCATGCTGCTCATCGATGGATCCTTCGAGACCACGCCCCCTTTGGGACATGCAACATTAACGCGGGACACCGCAGCCCGCCATGGGTGACCGGCAAGATTCATGCATCGCTGTGGGAGTGACGGCTGAGGGTCGAAACCTTGCCTCTCCGTAGAGGCAGCGTCGATAGCTGAAGCCGAGCCTCGCGTCTTGAGGCTAAGAAGAACGCGGGCGGGGGCAGAGTCTCGGGAGGCTCCGGAACATGAGCGACGTCAATGTCTATGTGATCTGCTCGACGCAGCAGATTGAGGCGGGCACAGCCAAGGCCTTCAGCCTCCTGAGAGTCACGGAAACCCAGGAAACACGGCCCTACTCGATCTTCGTCGTCCGCACGAAAGCCAATCAATTCTTCGGCTATGTGAACGTCTGTCCGCATCAAGGCGCCTGGCTGAATATCGGAGATGGAGGCTTTCTCAGCGGCGACGGCGAGCGTTTGCGTTGCGGCAGACATAAGGCGGAATTCGATGTCGAGTCCGGCGTTTGCGTCAAAGGGTCATGCAAAGACAAATCGCTGGAGCAGATTCCGATCGTCGTGATGGATGGTGAAGTGTGCCTTTGCGGGGTCGAGCTCAGCGAGGACGAGTCGCGTCGATCAGATGACGACGAGTTCGACGATACAATGGAGATCATGATACATCCGGGGTGACGCCGAGAAATCTTGTGCTCGCAGAGAAGGTGAAGGCCGTCCGATGACCGTCGAGGAATTGCTGAAGAAGCTCGCTGAACTGCCCCCGGAGGCGGTCGTGCTGATGGACAGCGACGGCGGTCTCTCGCGGGTGAGCGCCGTAGAGTTTCTGGATGGGCAGGGGCTCGGGGCGCCGCCGGAGGTCATACTGACGCCGAGCATGGATGAATAATTCTGGCGTGGTCGCGTAACAGACCTGAGCAGAGCGCCAGCTGGGGCATCAAACCGCTAAAATGTCCAACGGTGCTCCCTTTCCCGTCAGGGTCTCGACAGCTCGGACCAGTCGGATCAATCCGCATTTGCCGCTGCTGACGCCATTTCCTCGAGGGGAACGCCGAAGAAGGCTTCATCCTCGCCTCCCCAGGCCTTGTGCAGCGCCAGAGCTTCTCGCCATCGCGACAATTCCGCATCGCTAGCCGGGCGATGTGAAATGCGTCCCTCGGGCTGGCGCGCCAGCAAAAACCCCTTGCCGTTTCGGATGAAACGATTGAGGTCCTTCGTGTCGTTGGGGCGCACGACACAGCGTGGACGTTCGTCGATGAGAATGGTCGTGGGGAGCATGGCGTAGACGACCCTCCTTTCGCGACGGGGTCGGGATCAGAAACCGTCCGCCGCCCGGCCCCAGGGATGCGATCCTGCAACCAATGTCGCTTTGATTCCGGCTTTGCTCACGTCGTCGATCGTCTTGTAGTAGGTGGCCTCGTGCACGAGCGCGCCGCCCTTGCCCATGATCGCGACATAGCGTGCGACGGTATCCACTTCGCATTCGTAGCCGCCGCCCGGGTCCCCCGTGCTGCGCAAATTTCCATCCCAGTCGATGAAGTAGCCTTCTGAAGGCATCGGTCATTCCGTTTGTTGTTAGCTCGCCATTTGGCGCAGCAAGATTTTTGCCAGAGATCCTTGGACTGCGTGACAATCTGATGCGTCAAGCCGCTTAACGCGGAATGCGGCTTGCTACTGAGCGCCAAAGCCGCGTCGCATGCGGCGTTGCAGAGACTGGAAGGAGCAGAATCGTGTCGGAATTCGTCCACAAGGAAGCGTCACTTTTCGACATCGAGGGCATTTGGGGGTTGCTACGAGAGGTGGCTGCGGAGATTTCGCTCCCTCTGGCGAGCGAGGCCGAGCAGGAGCTTGCCCTGACAAGGCTCATGCAATGCTTGAGCGATGAGTGTTCCACCGTGGTCATCGGGCCAGAAAATAAGGTCCAGGGCGTGTTGCTGGCGCAGAGAGACCTTCTCGATTTGGCTCTGGCCGGGAAGGAAACGGTCAATGTTTGCATCGTCGCGGTCTCGCAGACGCCGCAGCGCCGGGAGGTGCTTGATCTGCTGCTCGCATCTCTCATGACTCGGGGCGCTCCGGCCTATGTCGGCGTGGCGACTTCCGATACGCAAGGATTGGCTGACGCGCTCAAGGAAAAGGGCTTCACGCAGCTGCAGAGCGAGGGCGCCGCCGACATCTATCAATGGGAGCCGCAGGCCTCGGCCGCAAAGGCCGCCTAAGCGAAAAGCCTGGAGTCTTTCGGAACTCGCATCGGAAGCGCCCCAGACCGAGTGCAAGCTCAGCCGGCGACGGATGCGCCCTAAAAAGCGTCCTCGAAGTTCCCGTAAGCCGCGAAGCCTTTCTCGACGATGGCGAGGCAGGCTTTCAGGCGCAAGAACTCCGCCTCGTCTACGGTGATGAGGCGGGTCTCGGTTTCGGCCGCCGACGCGGGAGCCTTTGTCGCCTCGAGGGCGTCAAAAAGCGTTTCTCGCAGACGGAAGATACGCTCGCTCGCTCTCTCCAGATAGGGCAGCGGGTTGGCGCGAATATTGGCTTCGTGCAGCGCATCGAGTTCCAGAAGCCGCGCAAAGCGGCGCTCATTTAAGCGGCCCGCCAGCCCGAAGTCATGCTCTATGACAGTCATGCCCCTTCCCCTCCGTGTATGGGCCTGATGGGCTCCATCTGCAAAAACCGTGTAATTGCAAGAACCGTGTAAGCCTCTGACGAAGACCGCCGGGGAGATGGCTTGCCGATTGCACGGGCGCCCTGGGCGCAAGCGTTTTCTCTCAAGCGCACCCAGAGAAGCGGGACGGACACCATGAGCGAGCTTTATGCAATCTGCCAGAACGGCGCGATCGAGGACGGAGAAGCGACTGGCTTTCTGCTCATGCGGATCACGTCGACCGGCGAGCCAGAGCCTTGGCCGATCTTGATCACGCGCAAGGGCAATAACTTCTACGGCTTCGAAAACGCTTGCCCCCACAAGGGGGAGCAGCTCGACGCCAACAACCCGGGCGCCTTTCTCGACGAGGAAGGAAATTTCCTCACCTGCGGGCATCACGGCGCGCAGTTCGACTTGGATACCGGCAAGTGCTTCATCGGCCCCTGCCAAGGCAAATCGCTCACGCCGATCACGATCGTCGTCGACGACGGCGACGTCTGCGTGACCGGAGTGGAGCTCGCCGAGGATGACGATTCCGAGCCGGACGAGGCGCCCGAGGTCATGATCACGTCCGATTGATCCGCCGCCAGTATTGGGCGCCCGGCGCCGGCCAAATCTGAAAGGAAAAAGCCCATGACGGACATGGCGGAATTGCAAGCGCGCAAGAAGCCGCTCAATCTTGCAATTGTTCATGTAGATCCTGACGCCTTCGTCGCCCATTTCACCGGCTGGCTGGAGATCACCTCTTTCATCACGGCGCTACGCGCGGGGGAGGCCGTCCCTCCTGCCGATGGCGTGACGCCGAAGCTCGATGCGACCCTTCTCGGCAGCGATGCAGTCAAAGGCGTCGGCAATGACGCCATTTTCGCCTTCTGCATGACCGCCTCGCTGAAGGCGGACAAAGCGGCTGTCGACAAGGTGGAAGGGGCGCTCGTCGAGAGCTACGGGAAGGAATTTCCGGGCGCTAATGCGCTTTGGTATTTCCGCACCAATATCGACGCGCCAGTGAGCCTGGAGGACTTCGTGGGACAGGCCGCAAAGAAAATGCTGTCGCAGGACATTCCACCGCCGCCACTGCGGGCGAAAGAGAATTGGAACGCGGGGCTTCGGTTTTTCGAGAAGGCGCGCAAGTCGAACTTCGTTCACGAGATCATGTATCCGCTGGCAAAATGGCACCGCGAACGTTGGCAGGAGACGGCCGAGAAGGGCATCGCCTTTCTGCAGCATATCGAAGACAATGTCCCGGTGTTGCGAGAGGCGTTAGAAGATCCTCGCAATGACGAGCCTTTCGTCGCGAACCTGCTTCTTAAAACAGCACCCGCCGTGGATATGGAACTCGCAGACGATATGCAGGGCTATCTGCGCTCGCTCGCGCGACGGACGTGATTGCGGGACGAAGGCGATAGCGCCGGCGACTAGGCGATCCCTCGTGAGTCCGTCGTCGGCTCTCTCTTTGGCGTGTCGGGAAAAGAACCGATCGTGCGGAAGCGACGCACTTTCGCTTCCGCGCAGAAGCCGACGACATGCTGAGGCTCTCCTCCAACAGTGAGCGCGGCGCGCAGGATTAGACCGAGACGCTCAGTCTGTCGGCGGGCCCATGTCGTCGCTGTCCGTCTTCTTCTTTTTCTTCTCCGTCTTGGCTTGTGCATAGGCGCCGGAGTTCTTCAACGTGACGGGGCTCTGGCCTTCGACGAATTGCGATATCCAGAAGAGCGTGCGCTCCTTGGCCTGTTGCGCCGCCGCCGCGTCGAAGGTTTCGGCCGTCTCGAAATTGAAGCCGTTCTTGGCCTTGGGATAGGAAAATGCGGCCACATCCGGACGCCAAGCGCGAAACGCAATAATCCCTTCGATGGGGGTAGTTGGGTCGTCCTCGGGGAAATGGATGAGCGTCGGCACCCTTCGCTTCTCGCTGAGGGAGTCGGTAAGGCCCGACCCATAATAGGCGATGGCGCAGGCGATGCCTTTGAGTTGATTCGCGGATTGATAGGCGAGATAGCCGCCCCAGCTATAGCCGACAACGGCGACCTTGCCGGCGCTCTTGACCGAGTCGATGGCGGCTTGGACATCGAGCAGGGCTGAATTGACCGTCACGGCCTTGGCGATGTCGACGCCTTCCGATTCGCTCGCCACCTCTTTCTTGTGCTCTCTCTGAAAGAGAGCCGGCGCAATTGCGACATAGCCCTTCGCGGCGAATGCGTCGACTTCCTTTTGGATGTGCGCGCCGACTCCCGAAAAGTCCTGCAGCACGACGACGGCACCCTTGGGAGTTTCCGAAGGGTCCGCTCGATAGGCCGAAAAACTGTGTCCGTCTGTTGAGGTGAGTTCGATCATGATGCCAGCCTCGTGTCATTATGCGGCGACCGAACCTTCTGGACAGAACCGTCCATGTGGTCGCCTGCCGCTGAACTCGAGTCTGCGAATTTCGTGCCTATGACAAAAGGTCGCGGCCTTTGGTTCAGGAGTGCAATTAGAAGCCGAAGAAGCCGAGCTCCAATTTGGCTTCATCGGACATCATGTCTTGACTCCACGGGGGGTCGAACACGAGGTTGACATTGGAGCTCTCGACGCTCTCGACCCCATCAATCGCTTTCTTCGTCATGTTCATCATCTCGCTGGCGACAGGACAGCCCGGCGCCGTCAAGGTCATGTCGACTTCCACATGACATCGGTTGATGATGTCGATCTTGTATACGAGTTCCGAGGTCGTAGATGTTCACAGGGATCTCGGGATCGAAGACCTCGCGCAGCGCGGCGACGACCGCGGCATGCACCAGCTCCGGCTCCGGTCTAGAGCCCGAGCCGGTTTCGCGGGGGCTCGCAGTCGCGACCACGGGTTCGGTTGGAGTCTCCGTGTCCAAAGTTATCCCTCCTCTCGCAGGCTGCGAGGTGGTGTGAGCTGTCTCTCCTGCACGGACGACAGTCCGCGCCAGGAGAGAAGCACACCCGATATCGGCCATTGCATCGTCTGAATTTCTTAGCAAAGCGGGCGCCACTTGCGGAGTTGCTGGACCGGGAATTGCTTCATCGGAAGGCGAGGCTTCGCGGGACGCGTCTCAGCAGTGAAAGTCCCTGTGCTTTGAGGCGACCTGGGCTCAGTTCGAAAGGTTGAATGCGCGATGTCGGATGCAGCGGATGACGAATTCGAGATCCCTCAGCTTTACAAGCGCCACGTGTTCGCGTGCTTTACGCAGCGACCGCCGACGCATCCGCGGGGCAGCTGCGGCGCAAACGGCGCCCAGCCGCTTTGGGATCGCCTCGGAAAGCTCGTCGAAGCTGACGGCTCTGGCGAGATCGGCTTCACTGCCGCCGGATGCCTGGGATATTGCTCCGCCGGCCCCTTGATGGTCGTCTATCCCGAAGGGATTTGGTATCGGCCGACGACGCCGGAAGACATTGACGAAATCTATTCTTCCCACCTCAAGGAAGGCAAACGCGTCGACCGTCTGGTGATGATTTTGACGAGGTGAGCGGAGCCGAGCGCCGTCTGCCGCCATCCCAACTCTCGCGCCCTTCCCCCTCGACGGGGTCCTTCGCGGATGAGCAATGCCATGGATTGGAAGCCGTTGGAACGCCGTGGCGTCAAAAGCTCCTCCAGTGGCAGCCCCTCAAAGACCGGCGTCGATGATTTCGACGATGGTCATTTCGTCTCCGAAGGCGCGGACGGCGTCTGCTCCGTCTGGCGAGGACGGAATTTGCGCAACAAAGCCAGACATTCGACTGTCGAGGCGAGGTCGAGCGCGGAAAAGCCGTCCACCGTTTCGAGCGCCGGGTTGGCGCCGTGACGCAACAGCAGCGCCACCACCTCCGCCTTGCCTGCCGAAGCGGCGTAGATCAGCGCCGTCGCGCCGTCGGGATTGCGATGATCGACCTCTACGCCCGCGTCGATGAGCATCTGGATCGCCTCCAGGCTTCCGCTCGCGCTGGCAAGCCAGAGGGCGTTGTTGCCGTCCGCCGTCGTTACGCCGATATCGGCGCCTCCGTCGATCAATGAGCGTAGTTGATCCACACGGCCTTCGGCGCTCGCTTCCAGGAGAGGCGTCATCCGCTCACACTTCCACTGTAGCTTCGGCCTGCTGCGCAGCTTTCAGCGCTGAGCGCATGATTTCGTCTGCGTCCACAACGAACATGCGTCGCTGCTCCCCGGCCTTGGTCGTCTCGACACCGGTTTGCATGCAGCGTTCTTTTCGCATGAGCAGGTGCGCAGCAGAGTTCCTGCAAGCGCCATTCCACAACTCGAGCCGTCGCGATGTCGAGGGCGCATGTCGCAAACCAAACTACAAACGGTTTTGTCTGAGTGTGTGTCGGAACAGTCGACATGACGCCGGCCGCCTTAAAAATGGGCTGTCGGAAGTAGACTCCATAATATCAGACATATAGGTAAAGCTCAGCTTTTGGCATAACCGTTGCATCGAAAGGGGCGCGAGTGAGGGCTGAGCGCACGCCTACGCCACGCCGAGCGATGTGTTCCTTCCCGCAACCGCAACCAGTTTCCCAAAATTCAGGAATGCCCGCGTCCGCGCAGGCGTCAGTCGAAAACCAGCACAGGAGACGAACATGTCACTACGGCAGATCGCATTTTACGGCAAAGGGGGCATCGGCAAGTCGACGACGTCCCAGAATACATTGGCGGCGCTTGCGGAGCTGGGTCACCGCATTCTGATCGTCGGCTGCGACCCGAAGGCGGATTCGACCCGCCTCATCCTTCACGCCAAGGCGCAGGACACCATTCTGAGCCTGGCGGCTGCGGCGGGCAGCGTCGAGGACCTCGAGATCGAAGAGGTGATGAAGGTCGGCTATCTCGACATTCGTTGCGTGGAGTCGGGCGGTCCGGAGCCGGGCGTCGGCTGCGCCGGCCGCGGCGTCATCACCTCGATCAACTTCCTCGAGGAGAACGGCGCTTATGAGGACATCGACTATGTGTCCTACGACGTGCTCGGCGACGTGGTTTGCGGCGGCTTCGCGATGCCGATCCGCGAGAACAAGGCGCAGGAGATTTACATCGTCATGTCCGGCGAGATGATGGCCATGTATGCGGCCAACAACATCTCGAAGGGCATTCTGAAATACGCCAACTCCGGCGGCGTGCGCCTGGGCGGGCTGGTCTGCAACGAGCGCCAGACCGACAAGGAGCTGGAGCTTGCGGAGGCTCTCGCGCAGAAGCTCGGCACGCAGCTGATCTACTTCGTGCCGCGCGACAATATCGTTCAGCACGCCGAGCTGCGCCGCATGACCGTGATCGAATACGCGCCTGATTCGGTGCAGGCGGGTCACTATCGCAATCTGGCGACGAAGGTCCATGCGAACCAGGGCAATGGCATCATCCCGACCCCGATCACCATGGACGAACTCGAAGACATGCTCATGGAGCACGGCATCATGAAGGCCGTCGACGAGAGCCAGGTCGGCAAGTCCGCCGCCGAGCTCTCCGCCATCGCGTAATCGCAACGACAAGACGCCGGTCTTCCCGAAAGGGAGGACCGGCATCCACCATGGGCCGCGCCGTGAACCTACGCGTTGTTCCGATTCCTCTTGATGAAGCGCAGCAATTTGGGCTCTGCGCCGACGCGCCCGCGCGGGGTCAGCGGCCTGCCGAGATTTATCGGAGACTGACCGGGGTCGCGCCGGAAGCCATCGCTATCGAGTCGGATGAGGCTTTCGATCGTCACACCCTCGCCTGCATCTTATCCGTCGCGGCCTGCGAGCCCGGCGAATTGCGGGAGAGGCTCGGGTTGAGCGTCGGGGACCTCAGCGAACTGCTTTCGTCGTTCAAGGTTGACGACTTAGTCGCCGGCCAGAGCGGCGCCGTCGCCGCGGAAGCGGCGGATCCCGAAGAAGTCGAGCTCATTCGAGATATTTTGCTCGCTCACGTGGTTCCTGAGAGCGACAAGGGGCGTTGGTTGGCCGCTATGATCGCGCGGCGCGCCTTGGAGCCCAACCACCTGTGGGAAGACCTCGGCTTGCGCAACCGAGGCGAATTGACCCGGCTTATGGCTCGTCACTTCGCCTCTCTCGCGGCGCGCAACGATAGGAATATGCGCTGGAAACGCTTTATCTACCGTTTGATGTGCGAGAATGACGGATTTGTGATGTGTGCGACACCCGTCTGCACCAATTGTGCTGACTACAGAAGCTGCTTCGGCGCCGAAGAGGGGATCAGTCGCCTCAGTGAGTCTTCTGATTCCGCAGTGCCGCGCGTCTAAATCGACGCTTGCGCATGTAAACTTTCTGACAAATCCCGGCATAAGATATCGAAAAATCCCGCGCGCCCAATTTTGTGGCGCTCCGCCGTCAGGCCTCCGATGGCATGCGCCTTGCTTCTTCTGGATCAAGACATCGGATCCTAGGGGCTTCTCACCATGATCCTCGTATCGGAATCAGCCGTCGCCGCCGTAAGGGACGCGATGGAGAAAGCAGGCCAGCGTGACGGCGGCCTGAGGATACACGTCAAGCAGGGCGGCTGCGCGGGCTATCAGTATGTGGTCGATCTCGACAGGGAACAGCGATCCGACGACATCATCGTCGAAACGGGGGGCGTCCGCATCTTCATCGATCCCGCCTCGACTCCTTGGCTGCAAGGCATGACGCTCGGCTACAAGCGCGGCTTGGAAGGCGAGGGTTTCACGTTCGAAAATCCAAACGCCTCTTCGACCTGCGGTTGCCAGAAGTCCTTCAATTGACGGGGCGGTGGTTGGGCGAAGAGCGTGGCCCGGAGCGGGCCGCGCTGCGAGGCTCAAAGAGATGCGGGAAGTTCCGCGGCGGATTCAGAAGGGATTGCTGTGATCCCTGACCGCGCTGAGGCAGGCTCGTCGGCGCCTGGTGAAATCATGTCAGACTCCTCATGCTGCTCGCCCTTCGACGATCCTTCCCGCCGAAGCGTCTGCTCGGCTCGTCTTGAATGATACGACGCTTCGTGACGGAGAGCAGGCGCCGGGCGTCGCCTTCACGCGCGCGGAGAAAGTGGCGATCGCCAGCGCGCTCGCCCAGGCGGGCGTGCGCGAACTCGAGGCCGGAACGCCGGCGATGGGGTCGGACGAGATCGCCAGCATCCGCTCGATCGTCGAGGCGGAATTGCCGCAACGGGCCATCGCCTGGTGTCGGATGTGTCCGGAAGACGTCGATGCGGCCGTCGCCGCCGGCGTTTCGATGGTCAATCTCTCCGTGCCCGCTTCCGATCGACAGATCGCCGTAAAGCTGCGGGGCGACCGCGCGAAGGCCAAGGAGCTGACCACGCGGGTCGTGGAATACGCTCGCGGCCGAGGCCTTGAAGTCGCCGTCGGCGGCGAGGATTCCTCGCGGGCTGAGGTGGGATTCCTCATTGAGCTGATGGCCGTCGCGCGCGCTGCGGGCGCGCGTCGCTTCCGTGTCGCCGACACGCTCAGCGTTCTCGATCCCTTTTCCTCCTACGCGCTGATTTCGCAGCTGCGTCGAGAGACGGACATGGAGATCGAGATCCATTGTCATGACGATCTTGGATTGGCCACAGCCAATACGCTCGCCGGCGTCAAGGCGGGCGCGACCCACGCCTCTGTAACCGTCATCGGACTCGGCGAGCGCGCCGGCAATGCGCCGCTCGAAGAAGTCGCGGTGGCGGCTACCCAACTCTATGGGTACGACACGGGAGTGCGGCTCACCGAGCTGCAGACGATCGCCAGGCTCGTATCCGCCGCCGCGCGCCGACCCATTCCAGTTGATAAGTCCATCGTCGGCGACCACGCCTTCACGCATGAATCCGGCATTCATGTTGACGGCTTGCTCAAGGATAAACTGACCTATCAGTCTCTCGATCCCGGCGCTTTGGGAAGAGCCCATCGCATTGTGATCGGCAAGCACTCGGGTGCGGCGGCCGTCGCTGCGATGCTGGGAGACATGCGCCTTCCTGTGGAAGCCGAGGAAATCGTCAGGATCTTGGCGCGCGTGCGCTCGCATGCGCTCGACCGAAAAGGGCCGGTCAGCAGAGAGGCCCTGAAGGGCATTTGGCGCGACGTCCGCAGGCAGTCGGAAGTGAGAGCGTTATGAAGCGGGCGCCGCAGGATGTCATCCAAGCGACGGCCCGCGATTCGGGCGTAGCGGTAACGTCGAAGTCGCCCTCTCGCTGGCGGCTGTTCCTCGAAGATCTCGGGTGCGTTTCAACCCGCGATCCCGCTGCACGCGGCAAGCTCGAGACTCTGCTGACCTATCCGGGCGTTCACGCCGTCCTATGGCACCGCCTGGCGCATTGGCTGTGGTCGCGTGAATGGCGCTTTGCGGCGCGGCTGATCTCTTGGTTTTGCAGATTTCTCACCAACATCGACATCCACCCGGGGGCGAGAATCGGAAGGCGCTTCTTCATCGACCACGGCGCCGGCGTCGTCATCGGCGAGACTGCGGTTGTTGGCGACGACGTCACGATTTATCACGGCGTGACGCTCGGGGGCGTGTCCTGGTCGCCCGGTAGGCGTCATCCAATGCTCGAGGATGGCGTCATCGTCGGCGCCGGCGCAAAGATTCTCGGACCGATCGCCGTCGGGCGGAATGCTCGTGTCGGGGCCAATTCCGTGGTCATCGAGAGCGTGCCTCACGACGCGACGGTCGTTGGCATCCCCGCCAAGACCGTACATCGGGACGCTGCGCGCTACGCCTTCGGCGGCCGCATCAACCTCAATCATCACCTCATCCCCGACCCGGTCGGAGAGGCCTTCGCCGCTCTCGTCGATCGGGTCGAGTTTCTGGAGGCGCGCCTCTCCCACCTGCAAACGAAGGTGAGGAGCCGGGCCGAATCCGACCCTGCGCGTGGCGGCGTTCCCCGTGTCGTCGAGCCGCCGCGCATCATCTGAAGGAGCCAACAATGTCCTCAGCGCCGACTATCATCGAGGAACTCAAGAAGACCTCTTCCGCCGAGGAGTTCTTCACATTGCTCAAGGTCGACTACGATCCTCAGATCCTGAACGTGGCGCGCCTCCATATCCTCCGGCGTATGGGGGAATATCTCTTCAAGGAGGACTTCTCGAGCTTCTCGGATGAAGCGGCGGTCGAGAAGTGCAAGACCTTCCTCGAGCAGGCCTATGTGGATTTCACAAAATCCTCACCCATCGCCGAGCGCCTGTTCAAGGTCCACAAAGACGCGGTGAAGCCTCCTCAACAGCCGACGCTCGTGCAGCTCGGCGCCCAGAAGTAAGCGGCATTCGCGAGCCAAGGATCAGCCGATGCATATCGTCGTTTGTATGAAACAAGTGCCGGATTCCGCGCAGATCCGTGTTCATCCCGTGACGAACACGATCATGCGGCAGGGTGTTCCCACGATCATCAACCCTTACGATCTCTTCGCGATCGAGGAAGCGCTGCGCTTGCGCGACCAGTTCGGCGGCGAAGTGACGGTGTTGACCATGGGCCCGCCCTCCGCAGAAGACAGTCTGCGCAAGACACTCAGCTTCGGCGTGGATCGCGCTGTGCTGCTGACCGATCGCTTCTTTGCGGGCGCCGATACGCTCGCGACGACCTACGCGCTCGCGACAGCGCTGCGCAAAATTGGCGCGGAGTTCGGACCGCCCGACATCGTTTTCACCGGAAAGCAGACCATCGACGGCGACACCGCGCAGGTCGGACCCGGGGTCGCCAAGCGACTCGGACTTATTCAGCTGACTTATGTCTCCAAGATCAATTCGGTCGACGCCGAAAAGCGCCTGATCGAGGTCGAGCGGCGCGCGGAAGGGGGCGTGCAACAGCTGCAGAGTCGCCTGCCTTGCCTGATCACCATCCTCGAGGGTGTGAATGAGCTCCGTGTCGGTTCGTTGACGGACGCGTTGAAGGCCGCGCGGGCGAAGATCGTGAAGTGGAGCGCGCAGGAGGCGGGCGTCGAGGACATCACAAAGTGCGGGCTCCGCGGATCGCCGACCATCGTCAAGAAGGTTTTTGCGCCGCAGCCGCGCGCGCAAAAGGCCGAGCTCATCGAGCTCGGCGAGCAGCCCGGCGAGTCCATTGTCGGAGCGCTGTTCCAGCGTCAACCTAAGTTGGAGAGCGAGCTCGAGAAGCTCGCGCGGGGCTACTAACGATCGCAGCCGGAGGTAGAGAATGAGTGAGGCAACCAAAACGCCAGCGGCAAGCGGTCGCGCATCGGCAAAGAAGGAGCTGCCCGAGCACCTTAAAGCCTACAAGCACGTCTGGGTGTTTGTCGAACAAGAACGCGGTCACACCCATCCCGTTTCATGGGAGCTGATGGGAGCGGGGCGCGTGCTCGCCGACAAGCTGGGCGTGGATCTGGCGGCAGTCGTCGTGGGAGCCAAGAACGAGGACACGCAGGCGGTTGTGCGGGAAACCTTCTGTTACGGCGCTGATCTTTGTTATTTCGTCGCCGACGACATTCTGAAGGACTACCGCAACGAGAGCTACACCAAGGCGCTGACGGAGCTCGTCAACACCTATAAGCCGGAGATCCTGCTGCTTGGCGCGACGAACCTCGGTCGCGATCTCGCCGGCTCGGTTGCGACCACGCTTTTGACGGGTTTGACCGCGGATTGTACGGAACTCGACGTCGACGCAGAGGGCTCGCTTGCTGCGACCCGGCCGACGTTCGGCGGATCGCTGCTTTGCACGATCTTCACGCTGAATTACCGGCCGCAGATGGCGACGATCCGCCCGCGCGTGATGCCGATGCCCGAGCGCGTGACAAAACCGATTGGCCGAGTGGTCGAGCATCCCTTGGGCCTCGTCGAGGACGACATCGTAACCAAGGTTCTGGCTTTCCTGCCCGACCGCGAATCCTCGAAATCCAATCTCGCTTTCGCCGACGTCGTCGTCGCGGGCGGGCTCGGATTGGGGTGTCCGGAGAACTTCCAACTTGTGCGTCAGCTTGCTGACGTGCTGGGGGCTGAATACGGCTGTTCTCGCCCCTTGGTTCAGAAGGGGTGGGTCAGCTCGGACCGTCAGATCGGTCAGACCGGCAAGACGATCCGTCCGAAACTCTACATCGCCGCGGGAATTTCGGGCGCGATTCAACATCGAGTTGGAGTTGAAGGCGCAGACTTCATTCTCGCGATCAACTCCGACAAGAACGCCCCGATTTACGATTTCGCCCATCTCGGCGTTGTCGGTGACGCGGTACGCCTTTTGCCTGCTCTCACAGAAGCGTTCACCAAACGTCTGTCGCCTCATACGCGTGACCGGTTGGCGAGCTAAAGGAGAAGCCCATGATCGATGAAAAATTTGATGCGATCGTGGTCGGCGCAGGAATGGCCGGCAATGCGGCGGCGCTGACCCTCGCTCAGAGAGGCCTCAAAGTTCTGCAGCTGGAGCGCGGTGAGTACTCCGGCTCCAAGAACGTGCAGGGCGCGATTCTTTATGCGGATATGCTGGAGAAGATCATTCCAGATTTTCGCGAGGACGCGCCGCTCGAACGGCATCTGGTCGAACAGCGCTTCTGGATGGTGGACGAGAATTCCCATACGGGGCTGCACTATCGTTCGGAAGACTTCAACGAAGAGAAGCCGAACCGCTATACGATCATCCGCGCGCAATTCGATAAATGGTTCTCGAAGAAGGTTCAGGAGGCGGGCGCCGTCGTCCTGTGCGAGACCACGGTGAAGGAGCTGATCCAGGACGCGCGCGGCAAAGTCATCGGAGTCAAGACCGATCGCAAGAACGGTCAGGTCGCCGCCGATGTCGTCATTCTGGCCGAGGGCGTAAACGGATTGCTCGGCACGCGCGCGGGGCTCCGCGAGCGGCCCCATCCGAGCAAGGTGGCGCTTGCGGTCAAGGAAATGCACTTCCTTCCGCAGGAGACGCTCGAAGCGCGTTTCAATCTCAACGGCGATGAAGGCGCGGTGATCGAGGTGGTCGGCACGATCTCCGAAGGCATGACGGGGATGGGCTTCATCTACACCAACAAGGAGTCCCTCTCGCTCGGCATCGGATGCCTGGTGTCCGATTTCGAGAAGACCGGCCAGACCCCTTATGGTCTGCTCGAGAAATTTAAGTCGCATCCTTCCGTTAGCGCGCTGATCGCGGGTTCGGAGGTCAAGGAATATGCGGCGCACCTCATTCCCGAGGGCGGCTATAACTCGATCCCGCAGCTTTACGGAGACGGCTGGGTCGTTGTCGGCGATGCGGCGCAGCTCAACAATGCCGTGCATCGGGAAGGCTCGAATCTGGCGATGACCTCGGGCCGTCTGGCGGCGGAGGCGATCTTTCAGATCAAGTCGCGGCGCGATCCGATGACTGCGGAAAATTTGGCGCTGTACAAGAAGATGCTGGAAGAGTCCTTCGTCATGAAGGACCTCAAGAAATATCGCGACATGCCGGAGCTCTTGCACATCCGGGCGCAGAACTTCTTCCTCACATACCCGCAACTCGTGTCGAAGGCCATGAAGGAATTCGTGCGGGTGGACGGCGTGACGAAGAAGGAGAAGCAGAAGAGCACGCTCCGATCCTTCGTGGCGGCGCGCTCGCTTAAGGGCCTCGTCGGCGACGCCTGGAGTTTGGCGCGCGCGTGGCGGTGAGTATGTGGGCTTAAACAGACATCAGTGAAAGGAGAAGAGAGATGGCGCAGGCAGCGAGCAAGGTGGAGGACAAGCTCTATCTCAATCGTTATCTCGTCGACGCGGGTCGCGCCCACATCAAGGTGCGGCCCCACACAACGCCCTCGCCACAGCTTCTCAGCCTTCTGAAGGTGTGCCCGGCGCGTTGCTATGAGATGAATTCGACGGGGCAGGTGGAAATCGCGACAGACGGTTGCGTCGAGTGCGGCACCTGCCGCCTGATCGCTGAGCCGAGCGGCGATATCGAGTGGAACTATCCGCGCGGCGGCTACGGCGTGCTGTTCAAATTCGGATGACCCGGCGCCTAAGCCAATTCATAGACTTCGCCGTCAGCAAGCCACGATTGATCAGGCTTGCTCTCGGCGAGGGTCGGCAGTTCCCTCTGATTGCGGCAAAGCTGTCTGCGGACAGCGCAACCCGGCTGTCCGCGAAGAGGATCACACTTTCGCAGGGTCGGTTGCCCCATGCCGGCTGTCATGGGGATTGCCAGGGTCGTTCCTCATCCAATCGGCGAGTTTCGCCAAGTCATCGGCGATGCGGCGGCGCGTAGGCTCGTCAGCGATCGTCTCTTCAATCGCGCCGTTCATGCAGGATAACCAAGCGTCTCGCTCCAGCGTGCCGATGCGGAGATGCGCGTGACGCATCCGCATGCGCGGATGCCCCTTTCTCGCCGAATAATCCCTGGGACCACCCAGCCACTCCGCGAGATAGGTCTTCAGGAGCGCGCGTGTCGGACCCAAATCCTCCGCGTGCATCGCGCGGATCTGTTGCGCCTCGGGAAAGCTGTCCATGTTGCGATAGAACGCCTCCACCAATCTGTTGACGGTTTCCTGGCCACCGATGCGCTCGAATACCGTGTCTGCGTTTTCCGGCATGATTGCCTTTCGACTCCGTCTTGACGATCGCCGCCCGTCGACGACGTTCGCGAAGACCGTGCCACCGGCTCGTTCCGGATGCTTTTGTCTGATGTGATACTCTCACACAATGGGAATTCAGTGCGCAAATCCGAGTCAATGGAGCGTCACCGCCATCGGCGCCTTCTCTGCGGCCGCAATGAAGCTTGTACGAATAGCCGTCAGGGTCGCCTCGGCGATGGTCCGTCCGCGCTCGTCCGAGCCCGTCCAAGTCGCGGAGGCCCCACGCGGATCGACCTCGATAAGCTTCACGCCTTGCGGGACGAACACGCCGTCGCGTGCGATCCCGCGCAGCCGTCCGTCCATCGGGGCAGGAACCGGCAAGCCGTCGAGCCGGCCCATCACAAAGCCCCTGAATACGCGCGCGCCAATGTCGAGCGGGGTCCGCCACACGCCGGAACGCGCCGCATAGACGAGGCGCTCCCGCCCAACGCCGCCCAGGTAGCGCGGCATACCGTCAGAGGAGCGCGTCGTGCCCTTGATGAGTAGCTCGCCCGTGTTGGCAGGATGGGTCTCGATCGCGACGTCGCAATTGAAGCCGGCGGTGAAATTGGGTCCCAATCCGATAGAAAGGCCGGCGGTCTTGCGCAGATCGGGGGTGACGCGATGCTTCTGGATACGCGCGTCCACAAGAATGTCCGGGACGCGCAAAGGGATCACGTCGGAGAGTTGCAACTCAGTGACAGCGATGCTCGCGCCGCTCGCCAGGGCTTCGCCGACCTCAAGGGTCGTGCCGGCTCGTCGTGCGGGAACCCCGTCGACCTCTACCTGATCGTCGAAAAGCACATCATAGAACGCCATCCCCCGTCGGATGACTGGCGGGAACGGGTCATGGCACATCAGCACCCGATAGAACTCGCGGCTCAGGCGGACCGCAAGCGCGGAGGCGATCTCGTTCGTGCCGATGATCACAACGAAGGGCGCAGTTCGACCTTCAAGGAATTCGCCTAGCATTCGTTTCGTCATTCTTGCCTCCCGCTATATAGTCGAAGCAAGAAACGGGCCTTCAGAGATCCACGTAAACGAAGCTGGCGGCCTTCAGCGTGGGGTAGTTCTCCCGCAGCGCCTTAGCGAGTTTGCCGACCAAAACCTTGTCCGAGGCGGCGGATGGTCCAACGAAGTCGGCGCCCTGCATCCAGGTCTCGAAGTGGCAGTGTAGGCCTTCGTCATATTCCGCTCCGGTCGGGTTGGCCGTTTTGTCCGCAAGGGACGCGATACCGGCGCGCGTAACTTCGAGCCGCCAGTCCCTGTCGTCTTCGACGACGCGGAGCAGTTCTGCGACGTCCGCGTCGGACCAGGCTGCATTCAAGTCGATCGACATCGTGCCTTCTCCTTCTCGAGTTCAAGCAATTTTGGAGCGTCGCCGCCTGCGCACGGCTCGATCTCATTCCTGGAATGAAGGAAGGTAGCGGGATTGACGGGGCTTAGGGCGCGGCGAAAATCGGCTGCACGCCTTCGGCGTCGACATAGATGATCCCCGCCTCGATCTTCACGGGATATTCGGCCAGCGGCGTTGCATGGGGATGCGAAGGCTCTCCCGTCGCCATGTTCCACGACCAATGATGAATTGGGCAGACGAGCTCGACGCCGTCGAACTCCGCGTCGGCGAGCGGCGCATTCGTGTGCGGGCAGACGCCCTGAAAGGCTTTGACGACGCTGTTCTCCGCCCAGGCCAGCACGATGAGTTGTTGGCCTGCAACAACGATGCGCATATCGCCTTCGATGAGCGCTTCCTCCTTGCAGACACGTTCGAACATGCTGGCCTCGTCTCTAACGCGTCTGGCGATAAACTTGCATCGGCAGCGTCAACGTCACTATCGCAAGATCGGCGCCGCGGTTTTTGGGATTCGGCTCATGCACAACAAGCGACTCGCGGCATTCCGCGAAAATCCGGACGGCGCTTGGACGCCCGCGGACTTCGAGATCACCGCGTCGCAATACGCGATGAAGTTTCGAAAGGCGACGGGAACGCATGTCGTCTTCACGCACCCTTCGACGCTTTATTGCGTGGCGATTCCCCTGAAGACCAAACCCAGGGCCGTTCATGTGAAAGCCTTCGTGCGGATGATCGATCAGATGGAGGAGGTCGACAGATGACTTCAACCTATGTTTATGCAAGCCGGATCGAGCGACTTCCTTCCGAAGAAGGCGGCTATTGGGTCGTGAGCTTCCCCGACATTCCCGGCTGTCTCGGCGTGGGCGATACGGCGGCGGAGGCAGAGGCCGATGCGCAGACGGCGCTTGCAGCCTGCCTCGACGCCTTCAAGGCCATAGATCGGGCGCCGCCGGTCCCTTCGAAGCTACCCGCGTGACGGCGTTGACCTTCGCGGCTCTCAGCGAGGAGCCGGGATGCATAAATCCGGTTCCCGCGGAGAAAACCGCGCGCGGCTTTCGGCTGCTCACGCTGCGGCTCTACCACCACGATGGCGCTCCCCCGTCTTTGGCTTTCATTGATCAGCGCATCTTCCGGGCGCCCGACCGGGCAAGCCGCCACGGCCTTCACTTCGGTCTCGCCTTCCGAGCAGAAATCATGAGCTGGTTGATCGATCGGATCGGCCGTCCCTCTCTCGCTGGAAATCGTCCCCCGCAACGCAATCCGGAGTGGCCGACGGTCGTTTGGCTCGGCGCCGACTGCCGATGGCCGGATGACCAACGAACGACGGAATGGTTCGCGGAAGTGACTTTTTCCTCGCAAAATCATGCGGAGGCCTTCGCGGAAAAATGGGGCAAGCGCCTCGCTGGCGAGACCGGAGATTAGGCGACGCCCGGAATCGCGCGCCGTCGAAAAAGCAGACTTAGATTATTGGCGGGCATCTCGACGATTTCGGGTCCCGAGAAGTCGTTCTTCACCGCGCAATCGATGACCCGTTCGAGATCGCGCACGCCCCATTGCGGATTACTTCCGTGCAGCCAGTCGTCGAAAGCCTGATTGCTCTCAGCCGTGTGTGCGCCGCCGCGCTTAAAGGGACCATAGAGATAGAGCGGCGCGGTAGGCCCGAGGAGCCGCCTGGCCCCTTTGAACAATCCTTCCGTGGCGACCCAGGGAGAGATATGCGCCATGTTGATGCAGATGATCGCATCGGCGTTCTCGACGGGCCAATGTGGCGCGGCGGCGTCGAGCGCGATCGGCGCCAGAATGTTTGCGAGCTTGGATTCGCCGATCCATGCGGCAATGCTGTCTCGGGCCGACTTGTCGGGATCGGAAGGGAGAAAGGCGAGCTGCGGAAAATGTTGCGCGAAATAAATGGCGTGCTCGCCAGAGCCGCTCGCGACTTCCAGCACCACGCCGCGCGGGGGCAGCAAAGGGCGCAATACCTCTACGATGGGATCTCGATTGCGTGCGACCGCAGGCGCGCGTTGGCGTAGATCATCCATGACGCACCTTCTCCCGGCGCCCATCGCCTCAGGCTGAGCCGCTCGCCGGCCACCGGCCAAGGAGGCGACGCACACGGTGCTCAGTGCCGGAGTTCGGGGCCGTCGCGATGCTCGGCGGTCAGCTCCCGAACTTTGTCCATGATGGATAACCAGACGTCGCGTTCCTCGTGCTTTCCGCCGACCTCGAAGCTCTTCGCCATGTCGGCGGCGACGCTTATGCCCTCTTCCCCGTAATGTTCCGCGAGGATCCAGGCGGTATTCCAGACCTGTTCTTGCGTCGTCATGGCGAAACCTTCCGAAGGCCGGGCGTCCTCACAGGTCCAAGATGAGCTGATCGCTCTTTCCGCGAGAAACGCAAGCAAGGAAATATCCCTCGGCCTTTTGCTCGGGGGTGAGACGCTTGTCGCGGTGATCCACCTCGCCTTCCAGCACTTTGATCTTGCAGGTGCCGCACATGCCCTGCTCGCAGGAGGTTGGAATCTTCACGCCGTTCTCCTCGAGAAAGGCCGTGACGGTCTTGTCGCCGGGGATCTTGTAAACAGCGCCAGTGCTGGCGATCTTCACCTCGAAGACCTTATCGAGCACAGGCGCCGCCAATTTGGCGGTGAAGCGCTCGATATGGATGCGCTCGTCGCTCCATCCCTTCTGCTTGGCGAGACCGACGATCGGATCCATCCACCAATCCACGCCGCAGATGAAGAGCTGCGTGTCGTCGGGACGGTCCGCAAATAAGGTCGCGGGGTTGAGGAGCTGGTTGTCCTTGCTCGACTCGAGATAATAGGTCGTGTTTTTCGCGAAGCTCGACGCGCCGATGATGCCGGAAAAGGCGTTGGGCGACATGAGCGCATAGACATAATGCAACTCGAAGGGCACGCCCCGCGCCTTGAGATCGTCGGCGATGCTCAGGATCGGCGTCACTCCGATTCCCCGAGCGAGGAGAATAGCTCGCGCCGCATTTTTCGGCACGCGGAAGCGGTTGCGGGGCAGACTGATTTCCAAGCGGTCGCCGACATTCACGGCGTCGTGGAGCGCAACGGAGCCGCCGCGGCTATTGGCGTCCTTCCAAACGCCGATCACATAGCGGTTTCGTTCCGTGGCGGGGTTGCAGATCGAATATTGGCGCACGAAATTGCCGGGGATCGTGACGTCGATATGCGACCCGGGGGAGAAAGGCGGTAGGTCCCCGCCCTCCGCGTCGACGAGTTCGAACGACATCATATTATGGGCTTCAAGGTTCTTCTTCGCCACGATCACCGAGCGCGAAGCTTCGTCCGACATTTCTTCCTCCGGTCGCTAGATGCAAAGCTACTCACGCCGATGCAATTCGCGGACCGAAGCCGACCTGATTAAGCCGTTGTTTTTTGTCGTTGTCCTGGTTGGTCCGGCCGCCAAGCGGCGACGTGAAGCAGATCGAGGGAAAAGGAGCTCTGCGGGACGGTCACTGGCCTAGGAGCTCGCGAGTATCTCGAGCAGCGCGTCGCGCGCTTCGACGATCCGGTGATAATCCTCGTCGCTGCCCCCGGCGTCGGGATGCGCGCTCTTTGCCAATTTGCGGAAGGCGGCGTTGATGTCCGAAGGCTTGAGCGCGCCGTCCTTCGGCAGGTCCAGCGCCTCGCGATGCGCGTGCTGATTCGTGACGCCCTCGAACTGGGCATAGAGGGCGCGGCGCTTCTCCATCGCCTCCATGCGCAGCTCGACCTGATCCTCCTGCCATCTTTCCCGCGACATCACGAGACAGGCGGCGAAGGCGATGCGGCCCTGCGCTTCCAATTCGTCGAGGCTGAAGGGCCCGACCACCTCATAGGGCGCGGCGAGATAGGCCATTCGGCCGCCCTCGCCATGCTCGATACGGCCAATGGCCGCCATATCGAGCACCCCCATGGAGCCGTTCCAGACGACCACTTGCTCGTTCAGCGTCATGCGGCGGCTTCCATCTCTAGGCCCGGGTTTGGGCCTAGAGCCGCCGTGATGGGGTCACGACGATCGGGCCGCTGTTTCGCCCATGCATTCTGGAAGCCAGGATCATGTCGCGCCGCCGCTCCGGGTTGGGCGGCAAACCCCTTGCATGCTCTCCGCGGAAGGTCGGGGCTCTCTGGGAAAGACACAGCGTGACGGCGATTGTCGAAGGACCGAAGATTGCGGCCTTGTCCTGTGGCAAGGCGGTCTATCTCGTGCTCTTGCTTCACGGCCCCGACAGCAGCGGCGAGGCCATCATCAATCATGCGCTCAACTGGGCGCCAACCATGCCCAAGGCCGAGTTCTTGGCCGCTGAGGCCCCGTTTCTCGGCCTTGGAGGCGGAAGGCGTTGGTCTGAGGGGTCGGATGCGAGTCCGGCGGCTGTCATGACGTCGGCGCCCTTGCTCGACCGGTTTCTCGACGCGATGTTGGCGCAGCGCCGTCTTCCCGAGAGCCACCTGGCGCTCGTCGGCTTTTCGGACGGCGCGAGGCTTGCCTTGCAGGTCGGACTTCGCAGGCCCAAGCCGATGGCCGCCATCGTCTCCTTCTCCGGCGCGCTCGATGAAGCGGATGGCCTCTTCGGAGACATCCAATCGCGGCCGCCGGTGCTGATGATCCACGGCGAGGCCGACGCCCGGGCGCCCTTCGCGCTCATGACGGCGACGAAGGAGCGTCTCAAGGCCCAGGGCGTTCCGGTCAAGAGCCTACGCCGGCCGGGCCTCGGTCACGAAATGGACGATGACGGCGTGATCGCCGCCGGCGACTTCCTCTCCGCCCAGCTCGTGCATAAGCCGAGCTCTCACACGGAAGACGAGCATAGTGACGAGCATGAGCACAGCTGACGAGACAGTGACGGTGGGCGAGCAGCGGCCGGTCCCCGCTCCCCTCAAGCGATTCATTTGGGACATGCAGTCCATGGTCGAGCTGACGGACAGCGAGCGGGAGATTCTCCTGATCGGCCGCGACCTGATGACCCGCCTCATCGGAAGCCACGACTGGCTTCCCGCAGCCTTCGCGAAGGCGAGCCCGGGCGAGGGCGTTCAGTTTCAGCTCTTCAGCGACGTTCTCGAGCGTTTTACCGTCGTCGCCACCGTGCTGTCCGCCGGCGCCAGCCTGCTGATCGACCAGTCTTCTCATTGGGAGATCGCCGGCGGCGTGTCGGGCGCCGTTTCACGACAGGCGTGCGATTCAACGGCCCGCGCAACGGGCGAGCCGCGCATTCTGCGACCAAGGGACGTGGAGACGTGCGCGTCACGCGGCGCGCAGCACATGATCCTCGCCAATGCGACGCAAGCGCAGGCTGCGATCAGCATCCATGTCTATGGCGGCGACATGAAAAAACTCCTGCGTCGCGCCAGGACCGGCGAGGACCCGACGGAAGGCGAGCCGCTCGGCTACGCCAACGGCGCGGGCGCGCCGCCTTACGACATTTTCTCCATTCAAACCGAGATTGCGGATTGATGGCGTGCGCCGGCGGACGACGGATGAGAGCGTCCTAACCTAGAAAGGAAAAACCATGGCTCGAGCGCTGTCGGCCTATCTGTCACGCGAAAAAGTTCCGGAACGCACACCGCTGCAGCAGTCGATCGACGCGCTCAAGCTGCCGTTGAAGCTGGATGGCGATTACCTCCCTTTCGAAACCGCTGGCTATCTGCCTTGCACGCTCGATGGCGAGGATGCGGGTTTCGATTTGCGCTTTGGCGACGTCGCGGCGAACGCGGCCAGCGCGCTCAATCTCGGCGAGCGAAGTGTCGCGCTCAATTTGAAATGGGGCGGCGACCCGCGGGAGGAGGCGGCTGCGCTGATTTTCTGTGCGGCCCTCGCCAATGATTTCGACGCCGTGGTGCAGGGGACGGAAGTCTTGTCGGTCAAGCAGCTTGTGACCAAGGCTCGAAGTCTTCTGGAAGGTTGACAAAAATCCGAGAGTCGCGCTGCGGCTCAGCCTGTCGCCGCGTCGAAGGCTTCCAGCGTGGCGCGGAGGCCTTCTTCATCCCAAACGGGAAGGGAGCAGGTTTCTCCGGCGCAAACGAAAGCCGCTGCAGCCTTGTGTTTTGCCGCCTCCCATTGCGCCGCCTCGACAGCCGAGGGCGACCGAGAGCCGTCCGCGTCCACCACGATCCGATCGAAGTAGGGGAGGCGAAGCGCCGCCGCCAGCAGCTTTTGCCGCTCAGGCCCGATCGTGACGATGGTTTTGGCGCGCAGCCGCGAATCCAGCGCGGTGAGGCATGCGAGATGGCCGAAGAAATTCGCTTCCATCGCGGGAGTGAGCGCGGCGAACAGCGCGTCGGCGCGACGCAGCCATTCATCGTCGCCGGTTTGCGCGGCGAGGCGAATGAGCGCCGACAGATAGACTCCATGCGCGTTGGGAATGGCGTCGTCGGCGGTAGGGGAGAGCCGCAGGATCAAATCCTGCGCATCCCGCGGCGCCATGCACAGAAGGCCCGTCTGCGGATCTCGATGATAGCTTTCGAGCGCCTCGGCCCAGGCTTTGGCGTCGGCGAGGTAGTCTTGCTCTGACGCTGAGCCTGGCTGCCCATAGCGCGCTTCGTGCAGCGCCAGCGCCGCGCCGACCATCGCCGCGTGGTCCAGAGCCAAGCCGGGGCTCACGAGCACGTCGGCGCGCCAACTATGCGCCAAACGCCGGCGGCCCTCCCCGTCATGAAACGCGCATTTGGCCACGATGAAGTCATAGGCGCGCGCCGCCATGCCGATCCATTCCGGCTCCTCGAAAGCGAGCGCCGCTTTGACCAGCGCCGCGATCATGAGGCCGTTCCAATCCGCGAGGATCTTGTCGTCGCGGCCGGGATGCGGGCGGCGCCTCGCGGGCGAGCCGCAATGTTTCGCACAGCGCGGCGAGCCGAGCTTCCTCCTCGGGGGTCGCCGCGGGAGAGGCGAGCCGGTTGAGAATGATCACAGGCTCGGCGCGCGACTCGTCATGCCAATTGCCCTGCTGGCGACGCGTCGTAAAAGGCGCCCAAGAAGCTTGCGTCCTCCTTGCCGAGGCAAGCGACGATCTCGCCAAAAGTCCAGACATAGAAGCGCCCTTCGGCGCCTTCGCTGTCCGCGTCGAGGCTGGCGCAAAAAGCGCCATCGGGCGTGACCATCTCGCGACGAAGCCAGTTGACGGTTTCCGCCGCCCGGCGCCGGAAAAGCTCGTCGCCTGTCTTCTTGTGACATAGCGCCAGCATCTCCAAGAGCTGCGCATTGTCGTAGAGCATCTTCTCGAAATGCGGGGCGAGCCAGCGGGCGTCGGTAGAATAGCGGGCGAAGCCGCCGCCGAGATGGTCGTAAATCCCGCCCTGCGACATCTTCGTTAGCGTGAGCGTCACGAGATCGCGCAAGAGGGCCGGCCCGCCACGCGCGGCGGCCCGCCACAGAAATTCCAGCACCTGAGTGTTCGGGAATTTCGGCGCGCCCTTCAAGCCGCCGTCCACCGAATCCATCGCTTTGGCGATGCGCGTCGCGAGCTCGATCATCTGCGCGGGCTGGAGGGCGAAGGAACGAGAGGCCGAACCCGGCGCGATCGTCTCCTGCAGTCGCTCGCGAATCGCCGTGCTGTTTTGCGCGACTGTGTCGGGCTCGTCGCGAAAGGCTTCCGCGACGCGTTTCAACACGCTGACGAAAGCCGGGCGCCCATATTGATCGACCTTCGGAAAATAGGTGCCGCCCCAAAAGGCTTCGCCGTCGGGCGTTAGAAACATCGTCAGGGGCCAGCCGCCTCGCTGCCCCAAAGCCTGCAGCGACGTCATGTAAAGATGATCGATATCAGGCCGCTCCTCCCGATCCACCTTGATGTTGACGAACAGCTCGTTCATCACCGCCGCGGTGTCGGGGTCTTCAAAGCTCTCATGGGCCATGACATGGCACCAATGGCAGGCGGCATAGCCGACCGAGAGCAGAATGGGCTTCCGCAGACTGCGCGCCTCCCGCAGCGCCTCGGGACCCCACATGCGCCAATGCACCGGATTATCCGCGTGTTGCAGCAGATAGGGGCTCGCGGCCCGATGGAGCTCGTTGCCGGACATGTTCTGTCAGCTCGTCAGAGAGTGGTGGGATTGGCGAGGACCGAGCGGCGGATCGCCCCCTTACAACTAGGGCACAGGAGCGCGCCGTCGAGCGCGCTCGCCATGACCAGTTTCGAACGAAGGAGCGTCCTTAGTCCGCCGCTAGAGCGCGTCCCGATCGCGTGGAATCGACGCGATCGAAAGGTCTCGCTCCAAATTAAAAATCTAGAGCATGTCCTGAGCGGAAAACCGCTTCGCACGTTTCCGGGCATGCTCTAGGCGAATAGCGTCCTCGCTTTGACCAGGACCTCGGCGAGCCGGTCGATTTCGCTTCGCGTGTTGTAGATTGCGAAGGATGCGCGGCAGCTCGAGGTCTGGCCGAACTGGGCGAGGAGCGGCATGGCGCAATGCGTGCCGGCGCGCACGGCGACGCCGGAGCGGTCGATCACCGTGGCGACGTCATGCGCATGCGCGTTGTCGAGATTGAACGCGACGATCGGCCCCTTGTCGGGCGCGCGCCCGTAAATGTGTATCCCCTCGATGGTCGAGAGAACCTCATGCGCGTAATGGGTCAGATCCGCCTCATGGGCGCGAATGGCGGCGCGTCCCACGCTCTCCATATAGTCCAGCGCCGCGCCGAGCCCCACCGCCTGCGCAATCGGCGGCGTGCCGGCCTCGAAGCGCTGCGGCGGCGTGTTGTAGGTGACGCTGTCGCGGGTGACGGTCTCGATCATCTCGCCGCCGCCGCAGAAAGGCGGCAAGGTCTCGAGCCATTTCCGCTTGCCGTAGAGCGCGCCAATGCCGGTCGGGCCGTAGAGCTTGTGGCCGGTGACGACGTAAAAATCCACGTCCAGCGCCCGCACGTCCACATCGAGATGCACCGCGCCCTGCGAGCCGTCGACGAGAACGGGAACGCCATGCGCATGCGCGATCCGCGCGACCTCGGCGATCGGCGTCGGCGTGGCGACCACATTCGACATATGCGTCAGCGCCACGATCTTCGTGCGCGAGGTGAAGAGCCTCTCGACGTCCTCGAGCGCGAAGCGGCCGTCCGCGTCGACCTCGATCCATTTCAGCACCGCGCCTTTGCGCTCGCGCAGATAATGCCAAGGCACGATATTGGAGTGATGCTCCATCACCGACAGGATGATCTCGTCGCCTTCGCCGACATGCGCAAGGCCATAGGACGCGGCCACCAGATTGATGGCTTCGGTGGCGCCCCGCGTGAACACGATCTCGTCGATCGACTCGGCGTTGAGGAAGCGACGCACGCTCTCGCGCGCCCCCTCATAGGCTTCCGTCGACGCATTGGCGAGATAGTGCAGGCCGCGATGCACATTCGCGTATTCATGCTCATAGAAGCGCGTCAGCCGATCGATCACCTGACGCGGCTTCTGCGCCGAGGCGGCGTTGTCCAGATAGACGAGGGGCTTGCCGTAAGGCTGCTCCGCGAGGATCGGGAAGTCCTTGCGAATGGCGTCAACGTCGAAGAGCGGCGCGCCCGCGACCGCGCCAAGGGGCTTGTTCATGGGGCGCTCCCGCCGGCAGGAGACTTGCGTTGGGCAAGCCAGGTCGACACTCGCGCCGCCAGCGCCTCGCGCAGCGGCTCCGACTCCAAGGCGATGAAAGCCTCATTGGCGAAGCCTTCCATCAGCAGCGCCTCGGCTTGCGCGTTGGGGATGCCGCGCGCCGTCAGATAGAACAGCTGATCGGCGTCGAGCCGCCCGCAGGTCGCGCCATGGCCGCAGGCGACGTCGTCGGCGAAGATCTCGAGCTCCGGCTTGTTGTTCATCGTGGCGGCGTCCGAGAGCAGCAGCGCTTTCGACTGCATCGTCCCGTCCGTCTTCTGCGCCTCGCGCGCCACGCTGATCTTGCCTTGGAACACGCCCGTCGCCGTATCGTCGACGATCGAGCGGAACGCTTCCCGGCTCTCGCCTTGCGGCGCAAGATGCTCGACGAACAGCGTCGTGTCCGCAAAGCTCGCGCCCCGCAGCAGCGAGGCGCCGTTGAAGCGAACCCGCGCCCTGGCGCCGGCGAGCTTGGCGAAGATCTGCCGGCGCAAGAGACCGCCGCCCTCGATCAGGGAGAAGGAGTTCGAGCGATGCGCCTTCCGCGAGCGTCGCGACGAGGGTCATGACGCTGGCGACGCCTTGCGCGCGCGACGGGCTGATCAGGCAATGGTCAACCTTCGCGCCCTCGCCGAGCGCCATAATCAAGACGTCGTTCTCGAAGCCGCCTGTTTTCTCGCCAGCCTCCGCATGCTCGACGATCGAAACCCGGGCGCCGGCGCCCACCACGATCAGCGAGCGCGTCACCGACAGGCCCGCTCCCGAAAAGCGTCGGAAAAGCGAGAGCGGCGCCTCGATCTGAGCCCCGGGCGGGATGAAGAGCGCGACGCCATCCGTCATCAGGGCGGCGTTGAGCGCCACCGCGGGATCGTCGATCTTGGGCGCGAGCGCCGCCAGCGCGCCGGCGTCGAGTTGCTGCAAGGCTTCGCGCAGGGACTGGCGCGTCACGCCCGCGGGCGGCGTCTCGCTCTCGACATGACCTGCGGCCTCCGTCTCGGAAGCGGCAAAGTCGCGCAGCGCGCCGCGCAGATCCGTGTAATGCCAGCTCTCGAGGCGGCGGTTGGGCAAGCCGTCCCGCAGGAAGGCGAGCCAGCTCCGCTCGCGCAGATCCTGCGCGCCGTCGTTCTTCCTTTGCTCGAAAAACGAGGCGAGGGCAGCTTCGGTCGCGGAAAAGGCCGGGTTCGACATGGTCAGGCCGCCTCGCCAATATAGTCCTTATAGCCGCTCTCTTCCAATTCGAGAGCGAGGTCCGGGCCGCCGCTGCGCTGGATGCGGCCCTTCGCCATCACATGCACCGTGTCCGGCTTAATGTAATCGAGCAGGCGCTGGTAATGGGTGATGACAAGGAAGCTGCGCTTCTTGTCGCGCAGCGCATTCACCCCTTCCGAGACGACGCGCAGCGCGTCGATGTCGAGGCCGGAGTCGGTCTCGTCCAAGATCCCGAGCGACGGCTCGAGCAGCGCCATCTGCAGAATGTCCATGCGCTTCTTCTCGCCGCCCGAGAAGCCGCTGTTCAAGGGACGGCGAAGCATCTCCTTCGCTACGCCGAGCTTCTCGGCGGCGGCGTTGACGCGCTTCATCAGCTCGGGGGTCTGCATGTCTTCCTCGCCCCGCGCGCGCCGCTGCGCGTTGAGCGCGGCCTTGAGAAAGGTCATCGTCGCGACGCCCGGGATCTCGACCGGATATTGGAAGGCGAGAAAAACCCCCTTGGCCGCACGCTCCCAGGGCTCGAGGCCGAGCAGATTCTCGCCGTCGAGCAGGATCTCTCCTTGCGTGACCTCGTAGCCCGCGCGCCCGGCGGTGACATAGGACAGGGTCGACTTGCCCGTGCCGTTCGGGCCCATGATGGCCGCGACCTCGCCGTCATGGACGGTGAGGTTCAGTCCTTCCAGAATCTTGCGCTCGCCGATCGAGACGTGGAGGTTTTTGATTTCCAGCATGGCAAATCCCAGTTTAGCGCCGCGTTCAAGCGTGAGACGAAAACCTCAGCCCACGCTCCCTTCGAGCGAAATCGAGATCAGCTTCTGCGCCTCGACCGCAAACTCCATCGGCAGCTGCTGCAGCACGTCGCGCACAAAGCCGTTGACGATCAACGCCGTCGCTTCTTCCGCCGAAAGCCCGCGCTGCATGGCGTAAAAGAGCTGATCCTCGCTGATCTTCGAGGTCGTCGCCTCATGCTCAATCTGCGCGCTGGGGGTCTTGCTCTCGATATAGGGCACGGTGTGCGCGCCGCAGCGGTCGCCGATCAGCAGGCTGTCGCAATTGGTGAAGTTGCGCGCGCCCTCGGCTTTGCGATGCGTCGACACCTGGCCGCGATAGGTGTTCTGCGAGCGCCCCGCCGATATGCCCTTGGAGATGATCCGGCTCTTGGTGTTCTTCCCCAAGTGGATCATCTTCGTGCCGCTGTCGACCTGCTGGCGGCCGTTCGACACCGCGATCGAGTAGAACTCGCCCTGCGAGTTGTCGCCGCGCAGGATGCAGGACGGATATTTCCAGGTGATCGCCGAGCCGGTCTCGACCTGCGTCCAGCTGATATGCGAGTTCCTGCCGCGGCAATCGCCGCGCTTCGTCACGAAATTATAGATGCCGCCTTTGCCCTCGCTGTCGCCGGGATACCAGTTCTGAACGGTCGAATATTTGATCTCGGCGTCGTCGAGCGCCACGAGCTCGACCACCGCCGCATGCAGCTGGTTCTCGTCGCGCTTCGGGGCCGTGCAGCCCTCGAGATAGCTGACATAGGAGCCCGCGTCCGCGATGATCAGCGTGCGCTCGAACTGGCCGGTGTTCTTCTCATTGATGCGGAAATAGGTCGACAGCTCCATCGGGCAGCGCACGCCCTTCGGCACGTAGACGAAGGAGCCGTCGGAATACACCGCGGAATTGAGCGTCGCGAAGAAGTTGTCGGTGACCGGCACGACCGAGCCGAGATATTTGCGCACCAGCTCGGGATGCTCGCGCACCGCCTCCGAGATCGGGCAGAAAATCACCCCGGCCTTGGCCAGTTCCTCCTTGAAGGTCGTCGCCACCGAAACGCTGTCGAAGACCGCGTCCACGGCGACCTTGCGCGTCTCCACGCCCGCCAGAATTTCCTGCTCGCGCAGCGGAATCCCGAGCTTCTCGTAAGTGCGCAGCAACTCGGGATCGACATCCTCGAGCGAGGCCGGCCCCGGCGTCGATTTCGGCGCGGAGTAATAATAGAGGTCCTGGTAGTCGATGGGCGGATGCTCGACCCGCGCCCAGCGCGGCTCATCCATCGTCAGCCAGCGGCGATAGGCGGCAAGACGCCACTCCGTCAGCCACTCCGGCTCGTGCTTCTTGGCCGAAATAAACCGGACGATCTCTTCCGAGAGCCCTTTCGGCGCCTTCTCCAACTCAATCTCCGTGACGAAGCCGTACCTATAGGCGTCAACGTCTATCGAACTCGACAACGTCCACGGTCTCCTTCAGAGCCGCCATTCAACCTTCTCCTCGTCACAACGGGTTCAAGGGCCGCCGCCCATCCATCTGAACGGAGCGGCGCGAGCGCTTGGCTAACGGCGCCTCGTCCACCTATCGCTTTAGCAATAAGGGCGCCGTTCTTTAGATTAGATCCAGATCCGATCAACGTCGCGCGGGGGCGGCTACCGCGCTCCCTCGCAAAAATTTCAGCGAGCGCGCTTTTCACCGATTCATTTGAGGATGAAAAATCGTATCAAGGTGCAGTGGACTGCGCGAACTTTGTCATCTGCCGGGAGGCAATCTCAAATTTCGATAAAAGACGGCCTGTGTCCAAAGTCGCCTCCAGCGGAATTGCGTATGCGCAACGCCGCCGAAGTCGAGTTGATCAGTTCCGGGCTTCCCGAGCATTTCAGCCTTGGGATGCGGAAGTATCATTGCTGGGGAGCACGTCGCGCAGGCGTTTGCCCTCGGCCCAAACGAAGCCTGCGCCCGGATCGGAGCACGCGATATGCTCCGCCTCGATGAGCTTATCGCATAACATGACACAAATCGCGTCGATTGGCGCGCTTCGGTCATTTTCTTCGGTCATCCGATCGATGGAGATTTCTCCCATCTCTTCATCGTCGACCAGATGGATGATGAAGACCTCCTCGGAACCCGCGACTCCATGCGCGTTCACCCGAAACGTTTCGCCCTTGTACTTGAACTCCCGTATCATTCCTGCCCCTCTGAGTTTATTGTGTACGGTTATGTATCCGCTCAAGCAGCTTACTTCCAGTTCGTTCCAGCTCACATCACCTCGCTGAGCAGCCTGTTTTTTTGCAAGGCGGGCGAGTGCGGCAGAAGCTTTCACCGCGAACGCACGAAAGCGGATCGCCGAGAAGACGATCCGCGACCGAGTCAGCGCGCACTGGAAATCGCATGACGCTTCCTTTGGCGGTTCGCTTTCATTCTCGCCGGCGGCCAGACCGCCGATTGCACGGCTGGCGCAGAGCATCGGGAGAATTTTCCCGCTTGCGTGGACCTTGTGGGCGACAACAGCGACGCCATCCGAAAGCAAGTTAAGGGCCACGGCCTGGGTTTAAATATTTCGCATCGGAATCACGTGTTTTTTCAGCGCATGACCGACTTGTCTGACGGTTAGACGCAGCAGCCGCGTGGCTCCGGCTTAACCCGCCGGTCTCGACGATTACATTGATAAGCACATCCTCGTGGCTTCTCGTGTCAAGTATACGGTGATCGACAAATTCACTATATAAGTAGGTTTTCATAAACCCATAGAATGCATATCAGTGCGCATCGCAATAGACTTGGAGCTCCGCGCTTTGCCGAAGTATCATCAGCATGCGAAGTGCCTTGATCGCATATATTTGACGATATTCACTATCATCTGGTGTCCATTGCGAATTTCCTGCCTACCGGAACGAGGCGGGATTTGGCGCCGCTTTCCGGACAATAGTTTTGCTTGTTTTGCGACAATGAGGCCTCGGTACGCCGTCGCGCTGCGGACAGGCCCAAGCGCCCTGGAGGGAACTCCGTACCCAGCCTTTTGACAATGCGTGACGATAGCGGGTTGCAACGAATGCAGGGCCGGTCGTCCAGCCAAGCGCCGTCCCTCAAGACGCCTTTAGGATCGTCCGTCGGCTTGCCCCTACACCGCCAGTGAGTGTCGTGCCTCCTGCAGGGTGAGATAAGCGTCGAAACGGGCGGCGATCGTGCGCAGGAAGGGGCGCCCGACCTCCGTCACGACGAAGCCTTCGGGCGTTTGCCGCAGAAACCCATTCGCGATCTTCGACGACCGCCTGAGCGGCGCAGGACGCCGCTCGCGCGAGGTCGGCGCGCAGGCCCTGAAGCGCGCGCGACGAAAAGGTCATATCGCACATCAGCCTTTCGATGATCCCCCGCGCGCGCGGTCTCCTTCGCTGAGGCCACCCCGCGCTCGACAGCGTCATGGCTTGCTCCAGCTCAGGCTTGCGGCCGAGCGTCGCAAGCGCGCCGCGCCCATCGCCGAAAGCTCTTCGGCTCTTGTCAACGAAGCGCACTGTCAGTATAACTTTACATAACGACTGTCAATCTTGCCTTACGATATCCGGGGAGGAAACGGCGATGCGCATCCTATTCATTCACCCCAACTACCATTCCGGCGGGGCCGAAATCGCCGGCAATTGGCCGCCGGCGTGGGTGGCCTATCTCTCCGGCGCGCTCAAAGCCGCGGGCTTCCACGAGGTCAACTTCATCGACGCGATGACGCAGCATGTCGATGACGGGGAGCTGCGCCAGCGCATTGAGGACTATCGTCCGGATATCGTCGGCGTCACCGCGATCACCCCATCGATCTACAAGGCCGAACGCACGTTGCAAATTGCCAAGGAGGCCGCGCCCGGAGCAATCGGCGTGCTGGGCGGCGTGCACGCGACCTTCATGTATCGGCAAGTGCTCGCGGAAGCGCCGTGGATCGACGCGATCGTGCGCGGCGAGGGCGAGGAGATCTTCGTCGCGCTCGTGAACACCATCGCAGCGGGAGACTGGCCCAGACGGAGGGGGGAAATCGAGGGGCTCGCCTTCATCGACGACGGCAAGGTCGTTGCGACGCCGGCTGCGCCGACGGTCAAGAACATCGACGCGATCACCGCAGACTGGAGCCTGCTCGACTGGCCCAGATATAACTATATCCCTTTAGGCGTTCGCGTCGCTATCCCGAACATGGCGCGCGGCTGCCCGTTCACCTGCAGCTTTTGCAGCCAGTGGAAGTTCTGGCGGGACTACCGCATTCGGGATCCCAAGAAGGTCGTGGACGAGATCGAGGCGCTCAAGCGCGATCACGAAGTCGGCTTCTTCATTCTGGCCGACGAAGAACCGACGATCAACAGAAAGAAGTTCGTGGCCTTCTGCCAGGAGCTCATCGATCGCAAGGTCGACATCCTATGGGGCATCAACACGCGGGTGACCGACATCCTGCGCGACGAGGCGCTGCTGCCCTTGTACCGCAAGGCCGGCCTCATCCACGTTTCGCTTGGCACCGAAGCCGCTGCTCAACTCAAGCTCGATCTCTTCAATAAGGAAACGACCGTCGCGCAGAACAAGAAAGCCATCGAATTGCTGCGGAAAGCCGAAATCGTCGTCGAAGCGCAATTCATCGTCGGCCTGGAAAACGAAACCGCCGAGACGCTGGAAGAAACATATGAGATGGCGTGCGACTGGAAACCCGACCTGGCCAATTGGTCGATGTACACGCCCTGGCCCTTTTCCGATCTCTTCAAGGAGCTTGGAGACAAGGTGGAGATTTTCGACTACGAAAAATACAATTTCGTCACGCCGATCATCAAGCCCAAGGCGATGGACCGCGGCGAGCTGCTTGATCGGGTGATGAACAATTACCGCCGCTTCTATATGAAAAAGGCGCTGTTCTCCTATCCCTGGGCAGGCACGGGCGAGCGTCGACGCTACCTCTTCGGCTGCCTCAAAGCCTTCCTCAAAGCCGGCTTCGAGCGCAAGTTCTATGACCTCGGCAAAGTCGATTATTGGGGGCCGCAGTCTCGCGAGAAGGTCAAGTTTAATTTCGACACGTCGCGCAAGAGAGCGCCCGATGCGGATGTCGAATGGAGCACGACCCACAACCGCGGCGAGAGCTCCATGTCGGCCGCCGCGCAGGCAATGGCGTGCGGGGGATCGACGGAACAGCTCGCGGAGAGTCTCGACGTCGAACTGACGCCGGCGGCCTTTGCAGCGGCTGCGGAGCCGGGAAAAGATACGCATGCGCGCGCCCATTGAGGCGCCGTCCGCCGGCGCAACCCGCCGCGGCGGCGCTTCGCGCCAAGGCAAAATTGGCCCGAACGCGATCATCCGTGTCGAAGAGGCTTTGCGGGAACTGCACGGACCGCGCATCTGCCGCGAGGTTTTCGCCGTGGCGGGTCTTGAGCGTCATCTGGTGACGGCGCCCACGCAAATGGTCGACGAGAGCGACGCCGCCAGTCTGCATCGCGCCCTCGTCGACGTGCTCGGCTTCGCGCCTGCGGTCTGCGTCGCGCAAAGGGCCGGCGCGCTGACGGGAGAGTATCTGCTAGCCCACCGCGTCCCCCAGCCGGCTCAGCGCTTCTTGCGTCTGCTGCCACGGCGTCTCGCGGCGGCGCTCCTGTTGCGCGCGATCGCTCGGCATGCATGGACCTTCGCTGGAAGCGGCGCCTTCAGCTACGGCTTCAGTCCCGCTCTGCGCCTACGCCTGCGCGGAGCGCCCATATGCCGGCTCGTGCAGAGCGACGCGCCCGCCTGCGGGTATTACGCCGCGACGTTCCAGCGCGTCTTCGCCGCTATGCTCGGAGCAAGCGCGCGGGTGGTCGAAACGCAGTGCGAGGCGCAAGGGGCGCCCGAATGTGTATTCGACGTGAGTTGGTAATGCGCCAAAGCGCGAAAGGAGACGCTTGCGCTTTCAGCGGTCGGCCGGCACGAGCCAGTCCTCCGTGGGCGTATATCCGTGAAGCACGGCCCGGCGGTAATAGGTCGTGAGACCGTCGATGGCCCGGCGCAGCGCATCTCCCGGCGTTTCGCCCTCGGCGACGCAACTCCAAAAGGGAACCTTCTGCTCGGGCGTCCTTATAACATGGCTCTGCTTGAATGAGGTGCGCGTGCCCCAAGTGGAGCGCAGTCTGATCGTGACAATCGTCTCGAGCGCGCCGAGGCGGACTCGATAGGCGCCGATTTCGTCCTGTCTCTCGACGAGCTTAATGAGGTCGTTCTGGAGCACGCTATCCACGCTATCCATTGTTGTGTCCTCATTCCTAGCACGACGCAAATCAGCACTGCGGGGCCGCGCCCCTTTCGGGGCGAGGCGTTCCTTCACTTCGCAGCGGGCACGCCGCCGAGTTCAGGGTAATCCTTCGCCATGCTCACGCCAAGCAATGGTTTTGAGACTCCTTGGTGACAGGTCGCGCAGTCCGCTTTCGGCGCGTCGCCATGCGGCCCTAGCTTTGAAGCCGGAAGGGTCTCCTTGAGCGGATCCAGATACTTGTCGTTGATCTCGCGAACCAGCCCCAAGCCATACCAGGCCGTCAATCTCGCCGGCGTGCTTTGCGACCAGTCCGGGAAACCCCGCGTGTTGTGGCAGAATGTGCAATTTACGCCCAAACTCTTCGACATGTGGATCATGAAGGAGAACGTCTGCTCCGTCGTCTGGATCGACGCGCCGAAATCCTTCGGGAAGGGCCGTCTTTCCGCTGACGCGGATCGTCTCGTGATTTTCGAGATATGGCGTGAGGGTATCGGTCGGCAGACTCGTGGAGTCGTTGATGGCGGTCGGATGACCCATTCCGTAGGTGCGGGCCGCAAAGCCTCCCGCATGCGGCGCGGTGGGGTCGTTGAACCAGATATGAGAAGGAACCGGCGCGCCACGGTGGCAGGTGTAGCAAGTGACCCCGGTATTCGCGACATGAATTTTCCAGTCGGTGTTGATATGGCGATTGAGCTGCAGCATGCGGCGCGCCACGATCTTGGTGTAGAGCCCGTCGTCCGCGAGGTTCTCGGTGTTGTGGCAATAGGCGCAACCCTGATCGGGCGACACCCAAGCCGTGATCGCCAGCATGACGCGGTTGAACTGATCGACGCTGAGGTCGCCGAGCACCTTGACATTCTTGTATTCGGCGCTCGCTTTCTTGCCGGCAGCCGGCGCGGGGTCGAGCGGCTCCGGCACGCTGTTGGCGAATTTCAGGAGCGCCGCCGCCCTGGGATTGGAAATTTGTCCCATACCCAGGCCGCGGTAGCCGAGCTGCTCGGCGTGAACGGGCGGGCGCGTCCAGCCCGCGGTGAGCAGCATCGCCGCAGTCAACAGGGCGACTGCGATGACGCCGACGAAGGCCAGAGCTGGTCCGAATTTCATGGCGTAACTCCCGAAACTGTGGCTGGATCGAACACGGGCGGATTAACCACCGGATAGCTCGGCGCAATGCCGTGCTGAACGCCCCAGAGATACCAGTTATCGACGACCGTTCCGGACAGCAGAATGCCGATACCGCCGGTGAGCGGAGTGAGGACCGCGAACCACCAGGCCCAGCGGTGGATCAACTCCATCGTTGCGTTGAAGCCCATGGTCCAGCGCCAGAACAGCGCAGCGCGCTCGGCCGCCGTGCCACGGTCGAGACTTTGCTCGATTTCGCGCTCGCCGCCGAACCGGCTCACCGCAAGAATGGTCGCTCCATGCATGGCGAAGAGCAACGTCGCGCCGTAGAGGAAGGTGATCGACAGCATGTGAAACGGGCAATAGAAGAGATTGCCGTAGCGGATCGAGAAGGCGGCCGTCCAATCGAGGTGCGGGAAGATGCCGAAAGGCACCGCCTCGCTCCAATGGCCCATCAGCAGCGGACGGATAAATCCGAGCACCAGATAGAGCCAGATCGCCGAGAGGAACGCCCATGCCGTATGGGTTCCAAGGCCGAGGTCGGTGGCCCGCCGATACATGCGCACCCACCAGAGCAGCACGGACGCGGTGAGAAAAATCCGGCGATGAGCCACCAGCCGCCTTCGTTCAACGGCGGGAAGATTTGCAGTCCATACTGCGGCTTCGGCGGCTCCAGCGCGAGCCAGAACAATTGCCGCACGAACTGGATAGGGTCCCAGTTCACCGACGCCCACATGTTGAGGCCGATGATCTCGAAGGCGATGAAGCCGCATATGAGCGACGCGATCCCGTAAGAGCCGAGATAGATTGGGCCGACCTGCGCATTGCCGATGCGCCCGAGCCAGTGGACGTATGTCACCTTGCCGGAGCGTTCGAGCTCAGGAGCCGGGACGCTCTCCATGGGCTCCGCGTTGCGAAGCTGAACCTGAGTGAAGATGTTTTGATAGTAAGCCACGGTTCCCCTCCCCTTCGCCTAGCGCCAGACCGGAAGATTGAGCCACCAGTTCCACCACTCGGGCCAGCCCTTGGTCCAGAACGGTCCCGAGATGATCATGCAAACGGCGCTGAAGAAGGTCGCAGCGAGCGCGAGGAAGAGCCCGATTCGGTGAATCCCCAGGAACCCGGTGGAGTAGCCGATCGCGTCGCGGAAATAGGTGTCCTCGTACTCGGCGGATTTGACCGCTTCGCCCTTGGGCGGATTGAGCGCCGAGAGCACGAGCGACCCATGCAGGGCGAGCGCCAACGTCGTCGTGAAGAAGAACGTCACCGCGAGCATATGCGCCGGATTGTAGTGGAAGTGCAGGTATTGATAGCCCGTGTTGGAGACCCAATCGAGGTGGCTGATGATGCCGTAGGGAAACCCATGCCCCCAAGCGCCGAGTAGAAACGGGCGAATCACGACGAGCGTGACATAGGCGAAGATCGCAAAGCCGAAGGCGAAGGGCACATGATAGCCGATGCCGAGCTTGCGACAGATTTCGACCTCGCGGAGCAGCCACGACACGAAGGCCCCGACGGCGCACATGGTGATGATCTGCCACAGGCCGCCCTGTTTGAGCGGCGCCAGAGCGAGACCGTATTTGATGTCCGGCGGCGCGATGTTGATCTGCCAGACGTTCCAGGTCGGACCGATCGCCGCGCCGTAGAGGATCAGGGCCGTTCCGAGCGAGGCGAAGATCGCCGTCGTCACGCCGAAGAAGCCGACATAAAAGGGGCCGACCCAGAAATCGAACAGGTCGCCGCCGATAAGCGTGCCGCCGCGCACGCGATATTTTCTTTCGAAGCTCAGCATCGCCATCGCTACGGTCTCCCTATCCAATCCGCCCTGCGATTTTTTAGATGTGGGCGGGCGCTTGCGTCCCGCCCACTGTCACGGACCGTTCCGCCCTCAGACGAAAACGCCCGGGATCGTCATTTCGATCTGCCCGACCTTTTGCGGGCGAGGCCCCTCCAGCCAGTTGAACCTGTCGGTGCTGAGCAGGATGAAGTGGATCAGCAACGCCAGGGTGAGCAGGAAAGCGCCGAGCGCCACGAGCACGCGGCGCGGATCGAACAACAGCCAAATCTTGTGCATGATTTCCTCCTCGTCAGCCGATGAACGGCAGCACGGATGCGACGGCGTGAATGGGGCCGTCTAGGAGCGCATAGCCTTTGGCGCTAGGCAGCCACGGACGCCATTGCCACACCAGCACATGCGCGATGATTGCGATGATGACGAAGGCGATGAAGCTTTTTACGAAGATGCTATGGAACTCCAAGGCTTCCGCCTCTGTCAGACCTGACAGGGAGCTCTTTTCTTTGTCAGTGGTCATGTCTTTGACCTCCGGTTGCGTTGCCGCGCACGCCCAACGCGGCGATGATTTCGCGACGCAAAGTCACGAAAGGCGTCTCGGTCGCCCTTCACCGGCGAAAGTCTGCAGCATGCTTCTGGCCATCAGCTGGCCGTCAGCGCATAGGAAATGGCGAGGGAGAGCTTTTCGCCGGCTTCGGTGAGCGGGGATCGCGCCAGCTGCGGCTTTTCTCCGACCTCCTCCACGAATCGAGCTTTCAAACGGCCAGCCAGGATGATGACGAGCAGAATGGGATAGAGAAGACCGCAAACAACGCAGACTTTCGCTACTTCCATGCGGCCAGGCGACGATGTGTAAATCATGGTCATGGCCCTTTTCCTTTCGTTGACTCGCGTGGTGGTTCTCGCTTCCCAGGCCGTTAGGCCAAAGCTCCTGCATTCGCCTCGAGCGCGTCGCCGACGCGCGCCAGCGTGACGTGATCCTCCCCCGCGCGCCGCGCGGCGCGCTCTGCGAAGTCGCGCAGGCGCTTCGCTGCGGAAATCCTGGTCAACACGGGCTCAGCGTCGACGAGTTCGTCGAGCCGCTGCTTGGCGTCTTCGTCCCAGGAAAGTTCGCGCAGCCGCCGCGACGGCGTGGGTTCGATCTTGTCGAGCTCGGAACCGAGCGGGAGGATGTTGAACAAGGCGTCAAACAGCGCGTTGCAAACCTCTTGGATGAGGTAGGTCGCGCCGGCATAGCCCATGAATGGCGTTCCCGTGTGCCGCCGGATGATGGCGCCGGGGAAGGACGCGGGAACGAAGATCGCCCGTGCGCCGGATTCGGCGGCGTACATGCGTTCGTTGTAGCTGCCGAAAAGAATGAGTGGCGTCTTTTCCCTCACCGCGCGGCGCACGGCGTCGTTGTCGGTCTTGGCTCCGGGGAGACGCGCGACGGAAAAAGTGCAGGGAAGGCCCATTTCCTCTTCGAGAAAATGGCGTACGCCGCGCGCATAGGTTTCGTTGGCGACGATCGCGAAAGGATGCGGTGCCGAAAAAGTCCTGCGTGACCGAGCGCCACAAGTCCCAAATGGGCTTGATGGTCGTATGCTTCTCGCGTTCGATGAAGGGCTCGGGATCGAGGTTCAGGACCTCGCCGAGCTTGCGCAGGAATTTCGTCGTGTTGTGCAGGCCGATCGGCGCCTGCAGATAGGGTTTGCCGAGGACTTCGCACAGCGCCCGACCGAACTCGCGATAAAGGCAAATGTTCGCGTCGGCGTCGGCGAGCTTCGCGGCCTCGGCGACATGCGCGCCGAGGGGAAAGACGAGATTCACTTCCGCACCGACGCCTTCGACGAGGCGGCGAACCTCCGCGAGATCCGACGGCATGTTGAACATGCCGTAGCTGGGGCCGATGATGTTGACTTTAGGCTTGGCGCTCGGCCGTCTCGGTCTTGCGCTTTTGCGCGCGCGCCTTCTTCTCTCCGAACTCGGACCACAGCCAGGTCAGCGCGCGATCGGCGCATTGCCACTGATCCTCATCGATCGTGCGCGGCAGGAAACGCTGAATGCCCGAGCCTTCAGGGGTGACGCCGCCGCCGATCATCTCGGCGATCGAGCCGGTGACGACGACGCTTGGCGCTTTCGGATTGAGTGTCGCATGCGCCCGGCGCATTGCGCCTTCGGTGCCATTGCGGCCGAGCTCCTCCTCGGAGAGTCCCGTCACGACGATCGGCAACTCATGCGGGGGAAGCGCGTCGGTATAATGCAACACGGCTGTCACCGGCAGGTTCTCGCATCCGACCGGTCCGTCGATGACGACCTGAAGACCCTTGATCGCGGCGAAAACATAGACGGCGCCCCAGTAGCCGCCGGCGCGGTCGTGATCGAGAACGAGCATCAGCCGACCTCCCTCGTCGGAGGAGCGGGGCGCGTCCGCCCTTTCGGATCGGCGAGCGGCTGCGGCGCGGTTTGCCAGACGCCCGCCGTGTCGCCGTCGCCGACACCGGCGAAGAACGCCTTCATCTCGTCGAAGCGTGCGCGACCGCCGATTGCGGCGTTGACGACCTTGGCGAGCGAGCCCGCCCCGGCGACGCCCATGAGCGGACGCGCCGAGATGAGGTTCGTGAAATAAAGCGCCGGAGTCGCGCTTTGTTTCGCCTTCTGCACGACGGGCGTCGTGCCGATGGCGAGATCCGGGCGGAATTCGTCAAACGCCGCGAGATCTTGTTCCAGGGAGGCGCGGAAGCGCACCTCCACGCCATGCGCCTCGAGCCAGTCGCAGTCGGCTTGCGAGAAGCGCGTGCGCGGGCACGCCGTGCCGACGTAGCGGAGATCGGCGCCGCTTTCGACGAGCAGCCGGCCGACGAGGAGTTCCGATCCCTCGTAGCCTGAAAGCGTGATCCGGCCTTTGATGGGCGTTTGCGCGAGCGCGCCGCCGATCGCCGGCAGCAGACGGCTCTTCGCCGCGTCGATCTTGGCGCTGGCGACGCCGCAAGCCGCGCCGATCGCATCGAGCCAGGATGCGGTTCCCTCGACGCCGACCGGCGCCGATCCAACGACCGGCCGTCCGGCGATCTCGAACTCGCGCACGCAAGACGTATAGAACGGGTGGATCGCCGCGACCGCGGCGCAGTCGAGCGCGCCATAAAGTTCGCGCCACTCGCGCGTCGGCGTCACGGGGCCCGCCGCGAGACCCAGCAAGTCGAGCATCGCGCCGATCTGCATCGGATCGGCAGGAAACATTTCGCCAAGCAATGAAATGCTGGGTTTGTCCGAACGCGGCGCTCTCGGCGCCTGCACGGGGCCCTGCTCGGCCTCGCATCGCGCGAAGCGTAGCATCGCGCCGGCGAGAACATCCTTCGCCTCGGCGTGTGTGGGCACGCCGAAACCCGGCACGTCGATTCCGATGATGCGAACGCCATTGATCTCCTTCGGCAAGAGTTTCAACGGCACGCCCGAGGCGGTCGGCACGCAGAGATTGATGATGACGACGGCGTCGTATTTGTCGGGCTCGGCGAGAGCGAAAACCGCCTCACGAATGTCCTCGAACAATTTTCCGGTGACCAGCGTCTCCGAGCTGAAGGGGACATAGCCGACGGTGCGCTTCGCGCCGTAGAAATGCGAGGTGAAGGTCAGACCGTAGACGCAGCAGGCGGAACCCGACAGCACCATCGCCGTGCGGCGCATGCGTAGACCCACGCGCAGCGAGCCGAAGGCCGGACACATGCTCTGCGGCTGATCGTGCGGCCCGGCGGGATAGTCGCGCGCGAGGCCTTCGAGCGTCTCGCTCATGCCGGCCGCCTTGGCCGCCTCCCGCATGACGCTCTTGCCGGCGTGGCAGCCGAGACCGTCGGCGCCGGGCGGCGCTTCTCGCGTCTCGATGGGGGGCGCTAGCGGGGTTGACGAAGTCGTCCATGGTCGTTGTCCCTCAACCGGCGTCGTAGATGACTTCGAGCGAGGGCTTCGCGACAACAGTCGCGCCGCACATGTCCGCCATCGTCGCGGGCTCGAGGACGTAGTCACGACCGACGGTTTCGCCCTTGAACAGGAAAGCAGCTCTTCCTGCGCGAGCGGCTTCGGCTGATTGGGTTTCGAACTCGACGACATTGGCCGCGAGCGCTTCGAAGAGAGCGCCCCAGCGCCCGCCAGGCCGGCCGACGATTTCATAGCTCGCGCTCTTGCGGCGGATGTCTTCGTCGGCGGGGATCGCCGCAAGCAGCGGAATGCCGACGGCCTTCGCAAAGGCCTGCGCCTCGCCGGTCCCGTCGTCCTTGTTGACGACCAGGCCGCCGACCCCGACATTGCCGCCGAGCTTGCGGAAATATTCGACCGCCGAGCAGACGTTGTTCGCGACGTAAAGCGACTGCAGATCGTTCGAGCCAACGACGATCACCTTCTGGCACATGTCGCGCGCGATCGGCAGGCCGAAGCCGCCGCACACCACGTCGCCGAGGAAATCGAGCAGCACGTAGTCGAAGCCCCACTCATGGAATCCGAGCTTCTCCAGAAGCTCGAAGCCGTGAATGATGCCGCGGCCGCCGCAGCCGCGCCCGACCTCCGGCCCGCCGAGCTCCATCGCGAACACTCCGTCGCGTTTGAAGCAGACGTCGCTAATCGTCACCTGCTCGCCGGCGAGCCTTCTTTTTGGTCGAGGTCTCGATGATCGTCGGGCATGCGCGACCGCCAAACAGAAGCGAGGTCGTGTCGCTCTTGGGATCGCAGCCGATCAACAGAACCTTTTTGCCTTGCTGCGCCATGGTGTAGGAGAGATTGGCGAGCGTGAAGCTCTTGCCGATGCCGCCCTTGCCGTAGATCGCGATGATCTGAGTGCTCTTTCTTGGGCGGCGACGCGACGGGCTCGGCGGCGACGGGGCTGTCGTCGGGCAAAGATGACGATGCGGCTTCGACGAAGCCGGCTGCGCTCAGAGAGACGTCTTCGATGCTCATGCAGCGTCCCTCCAGTCGAGAACCATCTTCAAGCAGTCCGGATCGTCGAACGCCGTCGGATAGGCGTCATGCGGCGTCACGGAAGCTGCGACGATGAGTGATGAGCCCATCGAGCGCGAGCCGCCCCTCCTCCACGAGACGCGTGACGGCCGGGAGATCCTGCGGCCGCCATTGCGCCGCGACGCGAATGCGCGCTTCGCGCAGGAAGGCGGGTGGAAAATCGAAGGCGAGCGGCGACTCGTAGAATCCGGCGAGCACGATTTCGCCGCCGGGCGCCAGCCGCGCGATGAGTTGATCGAGGATCGCCGGATCGCCGCTCACGTCGAAGATGCGGCGATAGTCGCGGCGCGGATCGCTCTCGGGCGAAGCCACACGATAACCGCAGCGCGCCGCCCGCGCGCGCCGGGTTGCGTTCCCACACTGTCGGCGGCTCGCTGTCCGCAAGCGTGCAGAGTCGCGCCAGCAGGCGGCCAAGAACGCCATGCCCGACGATGAGGTCTGCGTTGCTCGGCTCCAAGTCGCCGCGCGCGTGATAGGCGGTCGCGGCGAGCGCAAGGAGCACGCCCTTTTCGCCGACAGACTCGGACAGGCCGACGATACGCGACGCCTTCGTCGACGAGTAGCGCCGCGGCGCCGCCGAAGAGGCTGCGCACAGGTCCGAAGCATTTGGCGCCGGGGACGAACACCGTCTGGCCGACGTGGAATCCCGTTTCGGGCTTTGCCTCGACGATCTCGCCGACGGTTTCGTAGCCCGGCACGAGCGGATAGCCCATGCCGGGAAAGTCCGGCATGCGTCCGGTGAAGAGGAGCCTCTCTGTGCCCGTGCTGACTCCGCTCCAACGGGTCGCGATCACGACATCGTCGCTCTCCGGCGCTGTCACCGGCAATCGGGTCAAGGTCACGCGCCCGGGCTGGTTCAAGACGATGGCAAGCGCGTCAAGCATCGGCGATCTCTGACGAGTTTTGGCTGCGGGCCGGATTGGAACTGCGTCGATGTAATTGTAGCGATACACATATAAATGTCAAGATAAAATTACAGTCGTTCCCTGTCAAGCAGCCGAGGAGCAGAGGCCGGCGCGTTCGCACGCTGCTGATGTTCTCGAAGCCGGCGGCGCGAAGCAGGGCGGTGAGATCTGCGGCGGATCGCGCCCGGCCGCGCCCCATCGCGAGCAGATACATGCCGAAATAGGCGTCGCCGACCGGCTCGGCGCCGGAGGTTCCCGCGAAAGGCTCGGCGACGATCACCGCTGCCGCCCGGCGGCAAGGCGTCATGGGCGGCGCGGAGCAGCTTCGCGACCGCGGCGTCGTCATGGTCGTGCAGCACGCGCACGAGCGAGATCGCGTCGGCGCCCGCGCGGCAAGTTCGTCGCACAGGAAATTCCCGCCGATCGCCTCTACCCGGCTTCCGAGACTTCGCAGCCGAGTCTGCGCGCGCGCGGCGACCGCGGGCAGATCGAACAACTTCAGGGCGATGTGGGGGGCTCGCGCCGCCGCCGCCGCGACGAAGACGCCCTCTCCGCCTCCGACGTCGAGCAGGCAACGGTGTCGGTGCACAGGGTAGGCGTCGAGCACGTCCCGCGCGATCAACTCCTGAGAGCGCGCCATGAGCGTCGAATAGGCGGCGAAGTCCTCCGCGGCGGGCTCGAGGTCGCTTTGCGACGCATAGGGCCAGAACTGCGACAGGCGCGTGGTCATCCCGCCGCGCAGTAGAGCGACGGGATCGCGCAGATCGTCATAGAGTAGGCGGTGATGTTCGACGAAGGCGCCGATCGACGGGTCGCCGAGCAGCGCCGCGCCGAGATCGTCGAGCGCGAAGCGGTCATGGGGAAGCGCGCGCAAGAGACGCAAGGAGGCCGCGGCGAGCAGCAGGCGACGCGCGCGTTCGGCGTCGAGCCCGAATTTCTCGGCGAGAACGGCCAAATCCTCGGGGCCGTCACGCAGCGCCTCGAAGACGTCGAGGCGGACGCAAGCGAGCAGCACTTGCGAATAGACGAAACCGGCGCAGAGATCGAACAGCGCCCTCATATTGCGGCGCGCGATGAAGCGCGTGAGGGGATTGTCGGCGGCCCAGCGCTGGAAGCGCGGCATCGGCGATGAGCCGCCCGCGCCAGACGAGCCATTTCTCGCGCCATGACGACGCGAGGCTCGCCTTTCGAGGCGGCGCGGCCGCCATGCCGGCGCCCGCAGTCATTCAGGCCGCGACGGACGCAAGCTGCTTCGGGAAGAACTGCGTCGTTTGCGCCTTGATAAGACCGCGCAGCTCCAGCGCTCCAGGGCAGTCGGGGATCGACTCGACCGCAGCCGTGACGAGTTCCTCGAGCCGGGCCTTGGCCCCGCCGACTCCGAGTTGCGCCGCAGCATTCGGGCCGCCGCCGCGCTGCGTCTTGACCTACGGGTTTGCCGAGCTCCGTCGCGTCACAGAGAATGTCGCGCAAATCGTCGGCCACCTGATAGGCTTCGCCGAGCTTCTCGCCGAGCGTGCGCCAGGGCGCGGCCTCGGCTCCCGCCGCGGTCGCGCCGCAGCAGGTGGCGGCGACGAAGAGCGCGCCGGTCTTGGCCCGCTGGTAGTCGGCGAGCGGCGCGGCGATCTCGCACTCCCAGGCCTGCCCTGCGACGATACCGTTGGGCGAACCCACCGAGCGCGCGATGGTCGCGAGCAGTTCGGCCATGCGGGCGGTGTTCCGCGCTGCGCCCAGCGCCAGGCTTTCGAAGGCCAGCACGATGAGCGCGTCGCCGGTCAAAAGGGCGATCGGCTCGCCAAACTGTTGATGCACCGACGCCTTGCCGCGTCGCAGCGCGGCGTCGTCGAAACAGGGCATGTCGTCATGCACGAGCGACGCGCAATGCAGGAGTTCTATCGCCGCCGCGGCGGCGTCAGCGGCCTGCGGATCGGCGTCGCCGCAAGCGAGCGAGACCGCGAGACACAGATGCGGGCGGATGCGGTGGCCAGCAGGGAACACGGCGTAGCGAAGCGCCGCAGCGAGCAGCGGCGGGGCGCCGCGGCCTTGCGCGCGCGCCACGGCGGAGTCCAGAGCCTTCTCGACGCGCTCCAAGCCTCTCATAGCGCCCTCCTGTGTCATTTTTTATGGACTTACAAGTGTGTCTCATGATAGTTACACATTCCGGCGCCTTTATCAATGGGCCATCGCTGCGGAAGGTGGAAACGATGCGAACGCCGCGCGTCGTCGTGGTCGGCGCCGGAATTGGCGGCCTCGTCGCGGCGCTTCTGCTCGCGACGCGCGGCTTCGAGGTCACCGTCATCGAACGGGCCGCGAAGCCGGGCGGAAAGATGCGCAAGGTCGACGCTGGCGCAGTCAAGATCGACGCCGGCCCGACCGTGTTCACGATGCGATGGGTCTTCGAGGCAATTCTGCGCGAGGCCGGCGCCGAATGGCCGCAGGAGCTCGCCGCAAAGCCCCTGCAGAGGCTCGCGCGCCACGCATGGAGCGACGGCGCGAGCCTCGATCTCTTCACGGACATCGCGCGCAGCGCTGACGCCATCGGCGACTTTGCCGGAGCGGCCGAAGCCCGTGGCTATCGGCAATTTTGCGCCCGGGCGGCCGAGGTGTACGAGACCCTCAAAGACACATTCATTGGCGCCTCGCGGCCGAGCCCCCTGACGCTGGCCCAACGCGCAGGCATGCGCGGTCTTCCGGGACTCTTGCGCATCTCGCCGTTTACGACGCTCTGGGACGCGCTCGGCGACTATTTCCGCGACGCGCGTCTGCGGCAATTGTTCGGTCGCTACGCCACCTATTGCGGCTCTTCGCCCTTCGCTGCGCCGGCGACGCTGATGCTCGTCGCGCATGTGGAGAGAGAAGGCGTCTGGACTCTGGACAGGGGCATGAGCGGACTCGCGGAAGCGCTGGCTGCGCTCGCGCAGCGGCGCGGCGCGACATTCGTCTTTGCGCAGGAAGCGGATCGCATCGTCGTCGAACGCGGATGCGTCGCCGGCGTCGAGACACGCGGGGGCGCGCGGTATCCCGCCGAGGCGGTGGTGTTCAACGGCGACGCGGCGGCTCTTGCCGCCGGGTTGCTCGGTCCCGCCGCTGCGCGCGCGCGCCGGTCCTACGCCGCAAAACGCGCGTTCGCTCTCGGCGCTGACCTGGGCGACGCCCGCGACGGCGGCGGGCTTTCCCCTCGCGTATCACAATGTGTTTTTCAGCGAAGACTACCGCGCCGAGTTCGACGATATTTTTGCGCGACGCCGCCTGCCGCGCGCGCCGACGATTTACGTCTGCGCGCAGGATCGTGGCGAGGACGACGCGCCGACTAGCGCGCCGGCCCAGCCGGAGAGACTCTTTTGCCTCGTCAACGCGCCCGCCCTGGAAGGGGCGGGAGATATCGACTCTGCGGAGCTGCGCGCATGCCAAGAAACGACCTTTCGGCGCCTCGCGCGCTGTGGCCTCGAACTGACATTCGATCCGACGGACTGCGTGCGCACGGGTCCAGCGGAGTTCGCCCGTCTCTTTCCGGCGACGGGCGGCGCGCTCTATGGCCAGGCCTCGCATGGCTGGAGAACTTCGTTCACGCGTCCCGGATCCTCGACGAACCTGCCGGGTCTATACCTCGCCGGGGGCTCGACGCATCCGGGGCCGGAGCGCCGATGGCGGCGCTTTCGGGCCGTCTTGCGGCGCACAGGCTGATGGCGGACCTCGCTTCGACGCGCCCGTCGTTCCGGGGGGCTACGCTTGGTGGTACGTCGACGCATTGAGCGACGACGGAGCCTACGCACTGACCGTCATCGCCTTCGTCGGCAGCGTCTTCTCGCCCTATTATGCCTGGGCGGGCCGCGCCGACCCGCTCGATCATTGCGCCGTCAACGTCGCGCTCTACACGCCGAACGGAAATCGCTGGTCGATGACCGAACGCCGGCGCCACGCCGTCGAGCGATCTTCCGACCGTCTCGCAATCGGGCCGAGTTCGCTCCGATGGGAGCGAGGCGCCCTGTCGATCGCCGTCAATGAGATCGGCGCGCCGATTCCGTTCCCGCTGCGCGGCGCCATCCGCGTCGAGCCGACGATCGTCAATCGCGAAGCGCATCTGTTGGAGCGCGCCGGGCGTCACTTCTGGCGCCCGATCGCGCCTGCCGCGCGCGTCGAGGTCGCTTTCGAAAAGCCTGCGTTGCGCTGGCGCGGTCACGGCTATTTCGACTGCAACGCCGGCGACGAACCGCTCGAGGACGCCTTTTCGTCCTGGACATGGTCGCGCGCGCGGATCGATAAGGGCGCGGCGATCCTTTATGACGCAGAACGGCGCCGGGAGCCCGCATTGTCGCTCGCGCTGCGCTTCGACGACGCGGGCGCATGCGAGGCGTTTTCGCCGCCGCCGCCAGCCCCGCTGCCCCGAAGCGGCTGGCGCGTGGCGCGCGCCGCGCGTTCGGACGACGCAAGCGCAACGATATTGCGCACTCTCGAGGACACGCCGTTCTATGCGCGCTCCCTCGTCGAAACGACGCTGTTGGGCGAGCGCCGCGCCGTGATGCATGAAAGCCTGTCTCTCGATCGTTTCGCCAATCCGATCGTCCGTTCGATGCTGCCGTTCAGAATGCCGCGCCGTTGAGCGTCGATCACTGCTTCGGCGGCTCGTCCTTGTCGCGCAGCTTCTCGCGCGTCTTCCGGATCGACCGCAATTGCCAGAAAGCTACGGCCAGCACGACGCCGAAGGAAAACACCATCTCGACGAGGCCGAAATATTGCTGGCTCGCGGACTCATTCTCCATAGCGTTCGACCCGTTCGAGCCGTTCGAACATGTCGAGCACACAGAGGAGCTGACGTTCGATCTCGCCGCGCCGAGGCCGCGGGACGGACTTTGGCGCCGGCGCGCGGCCGATCGCCTCGACGAGGAACAAGGCGGCGTGCGAGCGGCGGGGCGCTGACAATCATGTTTCAAGAGCGGCGCGGCGGCCACCGCGCGTGCGAGGAGCGCCAGCTTCCGCGACGTCGAAACGCGGGCGCGTCGCGTGATCGAATTCGATGCGCGTGACGTTCGACCTCGCGCCCGATTTCGGCGTAGAGCAGGGCGGCGGTCAAAATCGCCGGGCGGCAAGGCGAGCGGCAGCAGGGCGATTCCGGCGCGCGCGCGCGCGTAGAGGCGGTCGGCCTCCAGAAGCAGCCGCGCAACGACGCCTTTCAACGCCGTCGCCAGGCTGCGGATCGGCAAGGAAGCGCTCGACGTCGATCCCGGCGCTGCGCAGCCAGCTCAACGGCAGGTAGATGCGGCCGGCGCGCGCGTCCTCCCCGACGTCGCGGGCGATGTTGGTCAGCTGCATCGCGACCCCGAGGTCGCATGCGCGGGCCAATGCGCGCGGATCGCGCACGCCCATGATCAGCGTCATCATCACGCCGACCGTTCCCGCGACGCGGATGGCGTAGGCGCAGAGATCCTCGAAGCTTTCATAGCGCCGCGCCTGAGTGTCCCACTCCAGAGCCCTCGAGCAGCGCCTCCAGCGCGACGCGCGGAATTGCGTGACGGCGCACGATGTCCGCCATGGCGCGGTCCGCCGGATGCGGCTGCGGTCGCCCCTCATACACTCCGGCGAGTCTTTGGCGGAGCCGCGCTAAAGCCGTCGTGGAGCCGCCGTCGAGATCGATCGCGTCATCGGAGAGGCGGCAGAAGGCGTAGAGTCCATAAGCCGGTTCGCGCACCGCGGCGGGCAGGATCAAAGAAGCGGCGTGAAAGCTTCGCGAGCCTTGGCGAATGGCTTCGCCGCAGCGCCAATGGTCGATACGTCGCGCGAAAGAGGTTTCAGGCGAATACGGTTGCATCGGGCGCCACCTTGTCCAAGATCCGCGCCGACGAAAGCACGCCGGGCAGTCCGGCGCCGGGATGCGTCCCCGCGCCGACGAGAAACAGATTGCGGATGTCCTCGCTCGCATTGTGCGGCCGGAACCAGGCGCTTTGCGTGAGGGTCGGCTCGAGGCTGAACGCCGCGCCGCGGAACGCGCAGAGGCGGTCCTGAAAATCGATCGGCGTCGCGATGCGCTGCGTCACGATCTGCGATGACAGGCCCGGCAGGATCGACTGCTCCAGCGCGCCGGCGACGGCGCGCCGATATTCCTCGGCGATCGCCGGCCAGTCCTGGCCGCCTGCGAGATTGGGCACGGGTGAGAGCACGTAGAACGCATCGCAGCCGGGCGGCGCGACCGAGGCGTCCGTGGCGGTCGGTCGGTGCAGATAGAGACTGAAGTCGGCCGCCAGCCGCTTGCGGTCGAATATGTCGCGCAGCAGGCCGCGATAGCGCGGACCGAGCAGGATGGTGTGGTGCGCCACGTCGTCATAGCGGCGGCGCGTGCCGAAATACCAGAGGAACAGCCCCATCGAATAGCGCGCGCGCTCGATCTTGCCATCGCTCCAGCGCCGCCGCGCGGAGGCTGGGCAGCAGATGTCGATAGGCCCAGGCGGAGTCGGCGTTGCACACGACGATGCGCGACGGAATCGTTTCGCCGCTCTTGAGCCGGACGCCTATCGCGGCGCCGTCTTCGACGAGAATCTCCGCGACCTCCGAATTGCAGCGCAGCTCTCCGCCTTGCCCGCGCACGAGGTCTACGAGCCCTTCGACGAGACGGCCGGTTCCGCCCATCGCGTAATGCACGCCCCAGCGCTTTTCGAGTGAAGCGATGAGGCAATAGATCGCGCTGGCGCGAAACGGATTGCCGCCGATCAGCAGCGGATGAAAGCTGAAGGCGGTGCGCAGCCGCTCGTCGCTGAAGTAGCGCGAGACGAGCCCGTAGACGCTGCGATACCCCTGCAGGCGCAGGAGCTCGCCGGCGATGCGCGCCATGTCGAGCGGCGTGCTGAACGGAACGTCGCCCAAACGGTCGAAGCCGATACGGCGGATTTCGTCGCTCATACGCATGAAGCGCTCGAATCCGTCGACGTCCTCGGGAGAGAAGCGCGCGATCTCGGCGCGCATCGCCGCCGCGTCGTCGCTGTAATCGAAAGCCGCGCCGTCGTGGAAGCGGATGCGGTAGAAGGGGCGCATCGGGCGAAGCTCGATGTCGTCGGACATGTTGCGTCCGCAAAGCCGCCAGAGCTCCTCGAACAGGAACGGCGCCGTGACGATCGTCGGTCCCGCGTCGAAGGTGAAGCCGTCCTGGCGGTGCACGTAGGCGCGACCGCCGGGAGCGTCGAGTTTCTCCAAGATGGTGACGCGGTAGCCGCGCGCGCCGAGGCGCACCGCGGCGGCAAGCCCGCCGAAGCCGCTGCCGATGACGATCGCCCGCGGGCGCGCCTTGACGGCGTCCGATTCCTGGCTGCGCGGGGCAAGTGTCAACATTGGATTACACTAGCAGTGTCATGTCGTATCGATCAAGGGGAAGCGCGCTCATTCGCGCAGATTTACGGTCGCCCGACTGGCGAGGTCCGCGACGAGCTCGGCGAAAAGCTCTGGCGCTTCTTCATGCGCGAGATGACCGAGCCCGCTGATTTCCAGCACTTCGGCGTCTGGGAAGCAGCGCTTTGACCCGGTGCGCCGTCGCGGGCGGAATGGTCAGGTCGTTGGCGGCGGCGACGAGGGCGATCGCGCGTCTCGAGCTTCGAAAACTCGCGCCGCAGCGGCTCCAGGTCCCAATTCGCCATCATCGCCAGGGCTCCCTCGACATGCGCCGGGTTGCGCAGCAGGCGCCAATAGAGGTCGACCCCCTCCGGTTCGATGCGCGAGCCGGTGCCGTCAAGCAGTCGCGACACCGTCGCCCGGTTGGCCGTCCAGGCGAAAAAGCGCGGCGTCAAGGGATTGAGAAAGACGAGCTTGGCGAGGGCTGGAAAGACATGGCCGCCGGCGCCGCCGAAGGGCTCCAGCGCGCCGTTGAGGGAAACGAGGAGCTTGGGCGCGATGGCGGCGTCGAGGCACAGCCGCGCCGACAACGGCGACGCCGGCGGAGTGGCCGACGACGACCTGCGGCGCAAATCCGATCTTGGCGAGCAATGCCGCGACCGCGCGCGCCATCCCCGGCAGCGATTGCGTCACGGCGCCGCGCGACGACGTGAAGCCGTGGCCGGGAAGATCGAGCGCGACGACGCGAAAGCGGCGCGCGAGACAGCGGCGCCAGCCCGCGCCAGGAATGCGTCGAAGCGCCCGTGCCGTGCAGGAGCAGCAGTCCCGGCCCCTCGCCCATGCTCTGGACATGCCAGCGCAGGCCATGGGCCTCGATCAATGCGCTCGCCTGTCGGTTGGGCCAGTCGGCGCCGTCGCGCTCGAGCGAGAGCCGCGTGTCTTCGGCGCGCCAGAACACGACGTCACCCCTCGCGGCGCCGGCGCGCACAGCATGCGAAATCGTCGCGGCGTCGGCGAGCGGCAGTTTGACGTAGCGCGCGTTCATCGCTTGCGCGAGGTGCAGCGTCGGCGCCTCCGCCTGCGCCGCGAGGAACGGCGAGGTGTCGATCGCCAGCGCCGCGACGCCGAGCGCCCGCAGCTGCTTGCCGGCCTGCAGCGCGTCTTCGAGCGCCTGCGCGCGGCCCGGCGCTCCCGTTGCGGCCGATGTTGGCGCGACCGTCGCTCATCAGCACGACGAGCGGAGTCTGGCCCTTGCGGCGCACGCCATGGGCGAGCGCGAGCGCCGCCTCGAGCCCGCTGGCGAGCGGGGTCCCGCCGCCGCCCGGCAGTCCCTGCAGCCGGCGCTTGGCGCAGGCCAGCGAGCGCGTCGGCGGCAGGACGATCTCCGCCGATCTTGCCTCGAAAGGCGACGAGCGCGACATTGTCGCGACGCGCGTAGCAATCGCCGAGCAGCAGTTCCACCGCGCCTTTCGCCTCCGCGAGCCGATGCATCGCCGCCGAGCCGGAAGCGTCGATGACGAAGATCGCCGTCGTCTCGCGACGGTCGCGAAAACGCATGACGCGAAAATCCTCGGTCCGCACCAGGATGCAGTCTTGCCGAGCGCCGGCGGCGCCGCGGCGGATCGCCTGCCAGGGCGCGGCAGCGCGCAGCGTGTCGACGAGCGCGAGGCGACCGTGGCGCAGCGAACCGCTGCGTGCGCCGATCGGACGTCCCCGTCGCGCCGACAGCTTCGCGGCGCCGGCTTTGCCGGAGCTCTCGGACCGCGCGCCGCGCAGCCGATCGGCGCTGAGAGCGGCGAGCAGATCCGGCGGAATCGCCGCTTGCGCGGCCTCGAGCACCACGTCTTCGAGCTGCGACGGCGCTTGCGCCGCTTCGTCGACTTCTTGCCGCGCCCCGGAGTCGTCCTTGTCGGGCGGCGGCTCCTGCCGTCGTGCGTCGGAGTCGCTGTCCGGCAGACGCCGTCGCGCGCGGCGCGAGCACGTAGCGAGCCGCAACGGCAAGGTCCTCCTCGGTGACGCTGCGATCGCCGCGCAGGGCGCAGGCGGCGCGAGCGACGCGCAAGGCGAGGAGGGGCGCGCGCAGCGACGCGACGCCGAGCTGCGCCGCTGCGGCGACAAGAGCGCGTATCGCTTCAGGGATCGGCGTCGACATCCGGGAGGCGCGCGCGCGCCGCCGCTATTTCTTGTGTTTCTTGCGCGAGATCAGCGTGCGCGCGATCGTCCGATGATCGATCGACGCAAGGTCGATGCGAAAGGCGAGGCGGTCGAGCAGCGCGGCCGGAGGCGTTTCGTCTTCGCCCTGTCCCTCGTCCAAAGCGACGACGCCGATGCGGGCGCGATGACGCAGCGTCATGCCCGTCGCGCTCGGCGAGGATTCGGCCGAGATCGAGAGCGCCGGAGAAATGCGCCGCAGCGGCTGGCGGCAGGCGCTCGGCCATCGCGAGGACGACCACGCCGCCGTCGCTCTGCGCCAGCAGTCCCAACTCGGCCATGGGCCGCCCGGCGCGCAATGACGCGGCGAGATCCACCCCCCCAAGCAAGCGATCGTCGCCGATCTGGGACGGCGCGCGCCGCATTCGCATCTCGGCGGGCAGAAAGGCGCGAAGCGCGGCGAGCCAGGCGTCGCGCGCCGGGCCCGGGCTGGCGCGCAGCGCCACGCCATTCATCAAAGGATCGACAGCAAACAGCGCCGCCGCGACAAGAGCCTGCGCCCAAGCCGAGGCGGAGCCGCCTTGCGCCGTCACGCGAAAGTCTCCTCGACGCGCGCGAGCGACCCGCGCCCGCGAACCCACGTCGTCGAGCGGGTTGCGGCGCAGGCGATGCGACAGCCCCAGCGGCGCCACGCGGCGCAGATGCGCGTCGCTCACCGCCTCCTCGCCTTCCAGACTGGCGAGCGCGCGCGCCGCGCGGATCAACGTCAACTCGCCGCGCAGGCCATCGGTCCCCAGCGCGATGCAAAGCCGCGCCGCCTGCTCCAACGCGGCGACCGGCGTCGCGACTCGAAGACAGCCGCTCGCGCGCGGCGACGATCCGGCGCCGCAGCTTCTGTTCCTCAGGGCGCCATGCTTCGGCGAAGGCGCTCGGATCGCGTTCGAAGGCGTCACGTCGCAGGACGACCTCCACCCTCGTCGCGATGTCCGTCGGCGTCGCGACCTCGACCGCGAGACCGAAGCGGTCGAGCAGTTGCGGACGCAACTCGCCCTCCTCGGGGTTCCCGCTGCCGATCAGCACGAAGCGCGCCGGATGACGCAGACTGAGGCCTTCGCGCTCGATGAGGTTCTCTCCGGAGGCGGCGACGTCCAGCAGCAGATCGACGAGATGGTCCTCCAGCAGATTGACCTCGTCGATGTAGAGGAAAGCCGCGATTGGCCCGCGCCAGCAACCCCGGTTCGAATGACTTTTCGCCATGGGACAGCGCACGCTCCAGGTTGAGCGCGCCAACCACGCGGTCTTCCGTCGCGCCCAGCGGAAGCTCCACCACCGGGGGCGAGCGCAGCGCGACTCTCAAGCCCGAGGGCCGCTTCCGGCACGAGTCGCAATGGCCGCGAGGTCGCGGCGGGGTCGCAATTGTAGGCGCAGTCGGCGATGGCCCGCATCTTCGGCAGCAGCGCGGCCAGCGCGCGCACCGCCGTCGATTTGCCCGTGCCACGGTCGCCGAAAGCCAGCACGCCGCCGACGGCAGGGATCGATGGCGCAGATGAGCAAGGCGAGCTTCAACTCGTCCTGGCCGACGATGGCGGTGAAGGGAAAGCTCGTCCGCGCCGGAGCCTCGGCCGTCGCGCTCGGCGAAGCGACCGGCTTGAGCGCGTTCTTCGGCTTCACGGAAGCGCTATCGACGCGCGGCGCCTTGAGCGGGAACGTCATCCTCACGTCCCTTCAAACTTTGTCTTGACACCACGTGTGTAACTATTAGCTTACACAAGGACGAGTCGTGCGCAAATGATTTTGGAAGCGCCACTCGCCACGCGCGCAGCTCGAAGAGCGCTTGACAGCCGCCCCGTGTCAAAAGGGCGCAGCGTCGCCGCGCGCGCACGTCCGAAAGGCATTTATCAAGAACAGCAGCGTTACAGTAGACGGGCCGTTTTGCTCGCAACGAAAGGGGCTTCGGAGCGTCGGATGCGAATGGGCGGCGCCAAGCGCGGTTGACACTTGAAAATGCGGCATCAGGGAATATAAGGAGTTCTACTGACGAGCGGCGTCGTCAAGGGCATAGGACAACTCCTGTGCGGCGATGATGCACACGACCCTCGCGCGTCCGGACGTCACCCTCACACTCGATGACGAGGGAATCATACTTCAGGCCGTTCCCGCCGAAGCTTTAGCGGAAGAGCATTTGGAAGTGTGGAGCGGCCGCCGCTTCGCTGAAACCGTCAATTCCGACGTCGATCAGTCGATCCTTCATTCGATCCAAAACCTGCGCGAAAACGGCGCGTCGACCTGCTTTCAGGTCAAGCAGCGGTTCCCGAGCGGCCGTGAAGTTCCGATGGATTACACGGCGATCAGCCTCGGCGACAACGCCGGCTTCGTCGCCGTGGGGCGCAATCTGCAGGTCGTCTCGGATCTGGAGTCGCGGCTCCAACTCGCTCAGCAGGCGCGCGAGCAGGACTATTGGCGCATTCGCGAGATCGAGACGCGCTACAGAATGTTGTTCGACGCCACCAATGAGGCCGTGGTGTTGGTCGCCGTCAACGATTTACGGATCATCGAAGCCAATCTGACCGCCGAGCAGAACTTAGGGCTTTTCCCCGGCGGCGATTTTCGCGCGCGCATGCAAGAGCGCGACAAGAAGGGCTTTCGGGCGATGCTCGAGAAGGTTCGCGAACAGGGCCGCGCACCGAGCATCGTCGTTGCATCTTTCGATGATTGCCGAGTCTTGCAGCGTGCGCGCCTCGATGAGCAGCACGGACGCCGGACAAGCCTATTTGCTGCAAATCGCCTCCATGGCCGGCACGGAGACCGCCGCGGAGCGCGACGAGCAGCTCGCGATGTCGAGCGTCGTCCAGCGCTTGCCGCATGGATTCGTCTTTATCGATCGCAAGGGGGTGGTCTTGCGCGCGAACGAAGCGTTTCTCGATCTGGCGCAGCTTCCTTCGGAAGCCGCCGCGCGCGGAAAAAATCTGAAGCTCTGGATGAGCGATCCCGGCGCAGACATATCGGTTCGTGCTGAATCTCCTGCGCAAGCATGGCTCGGTGCGGCGCATGGCGGCGCGCTTGGAAGGAGCGTTGGGTGCCGCGACCGACGTTAAGTGATCGGCTGTTGGCGATAAACCGGAAGATTTCGAGATCGTCGGCCTATTGTTGAGCGAAGTCGCCGGACCCGCGGAGGCCCAACGCGCGCAGTCGACAGAACAAGCGGACAAAACGCCGAGCTCGACGGAAACGCAGTTGGATCAGATCGTGCGTTCTTCGACGGAGGCGCTGGAACGCAAGACGATCGTCGCTGCGCTCGAGCGCTTCCACGGCAACCGGACTAGCGCGGCCAAATATCTGGGATTGAGTCGACAAAGTCTGCATGCCAAATTGAGAAAATACAATTTCGATCCGAAATAGGCGCCGCTGGTTATTGAGGGACGCCTTGGGGAGACCGTCGCATTGGCCCGAGAACAGACGGACCGCTCCGGCGTTTGGAGCCGCCAACCTCACCAATTGTGAGCGCGAGCAAATTCAGTTTGCCGGCTCCATCCAGCCGCATGGCGCGCTCCTCCTCGTTTCCGAAGGGGACGGCACGGTCGCGCAAGCGAGCGCCAACGCCGCCGAGTTTCTCAAAATAGGCGGTCGCCCTCATGGGCGTCATCTGCGCGATTTTGGCGGCGATCTGTGGAAGCAGGTTCGACGCTACATCGGTGAGTTCGGCGCCATCCCGGTCGCCGTGCGGTGTCACTTGAGCGAGTTCCGATCGCCCGCTCAACGCGCTTCTGCACCACCCGCCTGGCGGCGGCTTCGTCGTCGAACTCGAACATGCGGGTCCGATCTTCGACTATTCGGGAGCGATCGGCCGAGCGATCGAGGCCACGCTCGCGTCGTCGAGCCTCAAAAATCTCTGCGACGAGACCGCGCGAATCGTTCGCGACCTCGCGGGCTACGACCGGGTCATGGTGTATCGCTTCGACGACGCCGGGCACGGAGAGGTCTTGTCCGAATGCAAGCGCGCAGACCTCGAGGCCTTTCTCGGCAATCGCTATCCGGCAACCGATATTCCGCAGATCGCACGCCGACTCTATGAGCGCAACCGCGTGCGTTTGCTCGCCGACATCGATTTTACGCCGTCGCCGCTCGAACCCAGATTCTCGCCCTTTACCGGCGAGGAGCTCGACATGTCGCTGTGCTTCCTGCGCAGCGTCTCGCCAATCCACGTGCAGTATCTGAAGAATATGGGCGTGGCGGCGACGCTCGTCGTCTCGCTGATGGTTGGCGGCCGACTCTGGGGCCTCATTTCCTGCCACCATTACTCACCGCGCGTGATGCACTTCGAAATGCGCACTGTTTGCGAACTTCTCGCGGAAGTTGTCGGCACCCGCATCGCGGCACTGGAGAGTTTCGTTCGCGTGCAGAGCGAACTTTCGGTGCAAGCGGCTCGAGCAGCGCATGGTCGAGAACATCTCTCGCGAAGGCGACTGGAAGGGCGCCCTGCTCGACAGCGAAGGCTCGTTGCTGCAGCCGCTCGGCGCGACCGGCGCGGCGCTTGCTTTACGAAGGTCGCATCCAGACGGTTGGCGAAGCGCCTGCCACCGAGCAAATCCGCCAACTCGCCGAGTGGATCGACCGAGAAGCACGGGATCAACGTCTTCGCGACGTCTTCGCTCGCCGCCGACGAGCCGCGCTTCGCTGCGCTCGTCGGTCCGGCGAGCGGCGTCGTCGCGGCGCGCATTTCCGGCGAAGCTGGCGAAATGCTGTTGTGGTTTCGCAAGGAGCGCGTGCGCACGATCACCTGGGGCGGCAATCCGTTCAAACCGCCGAGTTCCGGCGACGATCCCGTTGGAGCTGTCTCCACGCCGCTCTTTCGCCCAGTGGCGCCAGGTCGTGGAGGGCACATCCGATCCATGGAGCGAGCGCGGATTTGGCCGCCGCCCGGCTGATTGCGACGAGCGTGACGGACGTCGTGTTGCAATTCAGATTCGTCCGCATTCTGATCGCACAAGACCAGTTGGCGCAAGTGCTGCGTCAGGTGCAGTCGGCGGATCAACCGGTGGTCGTCGCTGATGCAGAGGGGTTCGTGCTCCATACCAACGCCTGCTTTGACGCGATGCTGACAACTAGCGGCGCGCAGTTGAAGCATTTGTTCGAGCTCGCCCGCTGGTTTTCCGACAACGAGACGGTCGCGCGGAAGCTGCGTGCGCTGCTCCTCAAGAAACTGCCTTGGCGCGGTGAGGCTCTGCTGGAGAGCCGCAAGGGCCTGTCGCGTCCCTTTCTCCTGCGGGCCGATCCCGTCATGTCTTCGCCGGATCGGGTGCTCGGCTTTGTCGTGTTGTTCACCGATCTGACGGAACGCAAGGCCGCCGAGACCGCGCGCCGTCACTTCCAGGACGACATCTTCCGCCGCCAGCAAATGCTGCAAGGCCGCATCGGGCTCCGAAGCCGACGTGATCTACAGTGATCTCATGTCGACAGTCATAGAAAATGCGCAGCTCGCCGCGCTTGAAATCGCCGACGGCCTCGACGGAACAAAAATGCCGGAGATGCTCGAAAGCGTAAATTATTCCGTCGGACGCGCGGCTGAAGTGCTCGAGCAGCTGTCCGCTCACGCGCGATCGTCACGCCCGCGTAAGCTTCATTGAGGCCGCCAGCGCATTCATGCTTTGTTGGCGTACGGTGTGCGTCACGCGCAACAGGGGAAGAAGGGAGCCATGGCCGCAGGCAATCATCGTGCGCGATCGCCTGCGCCGCGAGACCGCCGAAATCCACGAGCGACTGCATCGACATGCTGGCCTCGCGGCCGCCGCGAGCGGGTCGATCACGGCGGACGACTATGCGTTGCTTCTCGCGCGCCTGTTCGGCTTTCATCGCGTCTACGAAAGCGTTCTTGCAGAGACGGCCTGCAATGAGGCGATCGAGCCCGGTTTCCGGCCTCTCGCACGGTCCGAATCACTCGCCTTGGATCTCGCTCGGTCTGGGCGTCGACCGCGCCGACGATCGCTCGTCTGCCATTGTGCGCGGTGATCGCGCGCCCGTCCAACGCGGCGGAGTTGCTGGGAGTCTCGCTATGTCGTCGAAGGGTCGACGCTTGGGGGTCAGCTGATTGCGCGTGCGCTCGAACCGCGCTTTGGCGACAATAGGCGTTTCTTCCTCTGTCAGCCCGGGAACGCATGGCGCGCCTTGACGGACCGTTTTGGAGACGCTTGCGGGAGATCCAGCTCGCAACGGACGCCGCCGCAGGCGCCGCGCGCGACAAGCTTTCTCGATTTCGAGAGGTGGATGGAGGGTGGAAGAACCCCGATTGTTCGCGACCGCAGGCGCCGAGGCAGGATGGGCGCTTGCGCCTTCGGCGCGACAGCTAGGCGCCGTCGCTCCCGGGAGAAACGGCGCCGCCCGTCGCAATTTGCTGCATCAACAGTTTCTTTGCGAGCAATGTCGCCGTCGGCGCGTCGGGGGCGGTCGCATCCGCTCCCACTTGGATCGCGAGTTGAGGATTTGAGGTGAACACCCGTCCGCCGACCATCACCGCAATGAATCGGTTGCGCGAAGCCCGGCGCGCCGCGCAAATCATCTGTGCGACCGTTTCGAGGCCTGCCTCGGCGGCCAGCGCTACGCCGAAGACGGCGTACCATTCTCGCGTGACAGCCTCGATGTTCTCTTCAATTGAGACGCCCTTGAGCACGGCGACCTCCCAGTCCGCGGCGCGCATGAAGCTGGCGACGAGCTCTAGCCCAAAGCCATGCGCTTCGTTTGGCGCGGTGGCGAGAAGCGTGCGCTGTCGCCGCTCGCAGTTCGATCGGCGCTTCGGCGCAGCCGAAGATGCGTAGCACTTCCTGCAGACGCGCGAGGCCGAGCGTCACATCGATGAAATCGCAAGCGTCCTCTTCCCACAACTCGCCGAGACGTCGCGCCGTCGGCGCGAGCAGATCGAGAAACAGCGAGTCCAGAGAATGCCCCAGAGCGCGCATCTTTTCGAAGTAGGCGGAGACGGACGCTTCGTCGTTTCCCATCGCAAGCGCCCCGAACTCCGCTATTTCCAGCGCGCCTATGGCGGGCCGCTGGTCGTCGGGGGTCAGATTGTGATGCATCGTTTTCAAGCGCGGCACGATTTCGCCGACAATGAGTTCGGTCAGATTTTTCCTGTCGTCGCGCAATACGGGCTGCAAAGGACGGTCTGAAATTGCCGGCGGGAAATAGTCGCATTGCCTCGCATATGCCACGAGCGCATCACTTTCGGTACGATCGCCGCTTCACCCTTGAACGCCATAGCGGCCTCCCTGGAGGTCCAGAACTGCCTCATTCCGTTCGATCGAAATGGCGTTCTCGGATCTGTGAACGCTACGCCGAAGGCCTCAAGGAGCGGGCGGCTGCGTTCCAAAACATCTTGGGATCGAACGAGGTCAGTCACTTTCATCGCGCGCCGCTTGGCGGCTTGGAGCCGAATGTCGCTCAGCTCATGCTCATTCAAACCCAGAAACCCAAAAGAGTAAAGTGGGTTTACTATAACGCGCCTGTAAATTTTCAGTTGTCACTGCGAAGCTAGAGGCGTTTAACAGGGTGTGCGTGCATTGCGGCGCCGAGGTTCGTCGAAACCTAGAGAAGACAATCCCATGAGCCGTCTGTCTGCGCTTGCTTGCGCGGCGCTCTTCGCTAGTTGCAGCAAGTCTGTTCGCGCTCACGAACGCGACAAAGGGCCTCGATGTTTCGACGCAATTCGTCGGCGCGATCCCGGTCACTGTTTACAAGAAGCCCGGGAACGAGAAGCGTCCCGTGGTCGTCCTCGCGCATGGCTTTCGCCGGTTCTCAGCAGTTCATGCAGCCCCTGGCGGTCACGCTGGCGCGCAACGGATTTATCGCCGTGACTTTCGACTTTGCCGGACACGGCCGCAATGCAGAACCTATGCACGGCGGTCTTAATGATTTGGCGCGCAGCACGCAAAGCCTGCTCGATCAACTCGATCAAATCTTCGCATTCGCTGCGGCGTTGCCGCAGGCCGATGGCCGGTTGGGCGCCGTCGGTCATTCCATGGCGGCAGACCTCGTCGTGCGCTATGCCGCTGCGCATCCTCAAATCGGCGCCGTGGTCGCGTTGTCTCTGTTTGGAACGGAAGCGACGCCCGAAAGACCGAAGAATTTGCTCGTCATCGACGGGGCTTGGGAGAGCGATCGGTTGAAACGCGCCGGCTATCGCGTCGTCGCCGCCGCGGCTGGCGGCGCCGAGCGAGAGCGGGTGACTTACGGCGATTTCGCGCACGGCTCGGCAAGACGCTTCGCGCTCGCTCCGAGCGTGGAGCATATCGGCGTGCTCTACAGCGCAGACGCTTTGCAAGAGACGCTCGCCTGGATGAACGGCGCATTCGGACGAGACGAGTCCGGCTTCATCGATCGACGCGGCCGCTGGCTTCTCTTGCTGTTCCTGGGCCTCGTCGTGCTGGCGCGGCCCGCGTCCATGCTGTTGCCCGTCCTCGCGCCGGCGCCGATGGGCGCAGGACTCTCGCTGGCGCAGGCTTTGGCCGCTCTGCGTCGCCCCGGCGCTGCTTACGCCCTTGATCACGTGGATGCTGCCGACGCGTTTTCTCCCCATGCCGCTTGCGGATTATCTGGCGGCGCATTTCGCGGTCTATGCGGTGCCTGACCTGCGCCGGTCTCTTATGGCTCAGAGCGCGCGCCGCCCCACCGTCCGCTCTCCGCAATCGCGCGTTCATCGCCGCCGCCGCCGCCTGCGCCGCCTACTACGTGTTTGCGATGGGCGCTCCCATTGACCTCTATGTGACCGCCGTCGCGCCGACTTTCGTCCGGCTGCCGTTTCTTGCGTTTCTCTTCCCGGCCGTCGCCGCCTATTGCGTGGCGGACGCATGGGCGACACGCGGAGTCGCCGGCGCCTATGTCTTCAGTAAATTCTGCTTTGCCGTCTCGCTGGGGATCGCGATGGCGCTGGAGCCTCAGCGCTTGTTTTTCTTGATCGTCATAACGCCAGCGATGTTGCTGCTCTTCGCCATCTTCTGGCGCGTCGGCGCCATGGCCTATCGGCGCGTCAACGATCCGCGCCCCGAGGCGCTCGGCGAGGCCCTGGCGCTTGCGCTTGCGATCGGCGCAGTCTTTCCAATGGTCGATTAGAGCATAGGGCTCAGCTCTTCGTTCTCTGCGCGATGTGGCGCTTGGCGCGCGGCGCTCTCTCCGCCCGGGAAATCATGTGCGGCGGCAGACGCAGCGGCGCGCGCGACCAACGCGTGAAGAGGTCTGCCGCATGCGCGACGAAGGCCGCCGAGAGACAGGCGGCCACCCAGACCCAATGCGCGCCGCTGAGGGCTCCTCGCAGAGCAAAGAGCAGGAACGCGCCCGCGAGAAGATTGCAGACAAAGCCGATCGGCTCCGGACCGCCACCGGTGGCGAAGCGATAAGCGAGCACGGCGATCGCTTCGGCGAGGACCAGCGCGAGGATCGAAATCGACGATCGCGCCGTTCACGAATAACGCGCTCATTTCCGTGTGCTCCGAGAACGGCCAGTTCGTTTCGAACGGCTTATTCAGTTCGACCATGCGCCAGTTGAGATAGCCGGCGAAGGTCACCCAGATGAGGTAAGGCGAGAACAACCAACCAGCGAGAGTCGAAATGCCGCCGATGTGATAAAGCAGCGCGGCGATCGAGAGCCAGAACGGAACGAGCTCGAACAGCGCCCAGTCGGGGCGGTGCAACTTGAAGAACAAGGGACTCCAGAGCACGTTCAACACGCAGTTCAGAGCGAAGAGACCGATGAGCCACGCGCGCGAGGAGTCGTCGGGCGCATGTTTATAGGCGATGACGCCGGCCGAGACGACGAGAACATAGATCGTCGTCCACACCGGGCCGAAGAGCCAGTTCGGCGGGCGCCAACTCGGAAAACGCAGGCTTTCGTACCAAGGCCCGACTTCCGTCGCGAGGCCGCCCAGCACCGCGACAGCAATCGATACGGCGACGGCGACGACGACAAGTCCGGGGTTTTCCAGGACGAATTCCATCAGGGCGACGCGAGCCGCAGCAGATGCGCGAGATCCTTGAAGAAAATGCGCACATGGGCCATGGGATCGGAACGCACGAGCTCCTTGTTCATGTAGGACTCCCAAGTGAGGCGCTGAACGTCCGGATCGCGGCAGATCTTCACGAAGGCCTCACGCCGCCGGTCGCTGCCAGTACCAGAAATACTGCAGCAGCCCCAGGATCCAGAACACGCGTCCATGCGCACGCATGAACCGCTTTCGCGGCTCGCGCGAGCGCGCGCGCGTCGCCTGTCGAAAGAAAGTCCTGCGCGGCGTCGGCGGCGAGGCGCCCGGCGTACATCGCATAATAAATGCCCTCGCCGGACGCCGGCGCGACCACGCCCGCGGCGTCGCCCGCGAGCACGACGTCGCGGCCGTTGTCCCATCTGCGCAGCGGCTTCAGCGGGATGGGCGCGCCCTCGCAGCGCGCCGTCGCTGCAGCCTCGAGCCCTGACGCCGCGCGCAACGCGCGCACCGAATTCTTGAGCGAGAAACCCTTTGCGGCGCTGCCGACGCCCACGCTCATCGTATCGCCATGAGGGAAGATCCAGGCGTAGAAATCCGGCGACAGGGCGCCGCGGTAGTGGATCTCGCAGCAGTCGTCATCTGCCATTTGCGCCGGCGTCGCGACGATCTCGTGATAGGCGAAGACGTATTTGGTCTTTTTCGCACCGGCTATTTCCTGCCGCGCGACCTTGGAGAGCGCGCCGTCGGCGCCGACGACCATCTTCGTGCGCAGACGTGCAGCGCCGCCTTCTTTGGCTTCGTAATGCACGATGACGGCGCCCGCGTCTTCGCGCGTCAGTCGCTCAAACGCGCCGGTGACGCGCGTTGCTCCGGATTCTGCGGCGCGCGCGCGCAGCCATTCGTCGAAATCCGCGCGATCGACCATGCCGACGAACCCTCCCTTGATCGGCATGTCCACCACGCTGCCGAGGGGCGACACCATGCGCGCCGATTTCACGACCGCCTTCAGCAGATGCGCGGGGATGTCGAAGTCGCGCATGAGGCGCGGCGGGATGGCGCCGCCGCAGGGCTTGATGCGGCCGGCCTTGTCGAGAAGCGCGACGCGGCGTCCGGCGCGCGCGAGATCGGCAGCCGCGGTTGCGCCGGCCGGGCCGCCTCCGATCACCACGACATCGAAGATTTCGGCTGCGTCGCTCATGAACACCTCAGATATTCGACGCCTGAGAAGGGCCTAGCGCCAGGCCAGCGGGCGCTTGCGAGGGCCTGTGGTCGGGGCGGCCAATGCGCCTCGCCATCACCGCGGAGACGAGAAAGAGGCCGGCTTCGAGCAAAAAGACGAGGGCGTACGCGGCGAGCGGGGCGCCGACGAGAAGGCGTGCGGCGTCGACCAGAATTGTCGCGAGCACCCCGCCCAGTCCGAACGCGATCGCCTGAGCGGCGCCCCAGAGGCCCATGCGCGTGCCCTCGCGCGAACGCGCGCCGGCGCCGGCCAGTCCCATCATCGAGCCGATCGCCGCAACCGCGAAGACGCCGTTCGAAAAGCCCAGCGCAAAGACGCAGACGCGTAGGAGGCCGCCTTGCCCGACATAGCCGCTGGCGGCGACGGCGGTGAGCGCGAGCGCCGAGGCGACGCATCCCCCGATGGTCCAGACCCGCAGCGAACCGAAGATCGGGCCGCCGATGAGAGATGCGCAGAGGGGCACGCTGAGCATGCCCAGCAGCACGCCGCCATGCTGGAGCCCCGCAAGCTTGGTGGTCGTGCCTGGCGTCATGCCGAACACCACGCCGGCGAAGGGTTCGACCAGTAGTTCCTGCGCGCTGTACGCGAGCATCGACACGAAGATGAATATGGTGAAGCGCCGCGCCGCGGGTTCGGCCCAGACTTGCGAGAAAGCCTCGCGAAACGGCGGCCTCTCGGTCTTCGGCGCGGCGCTTCCCGCGCCGCCCTTTTCCACGCCCAAGATGGAGAGCGTCGCAACGCAAAAGGCCGTTGCCGAGACGGTCGCCGTCACCGCGACGAGACGCATGTTGGAGAAGGGGTCGAGGAAATGTCCGGCAATCGGCGCGGTCAGCGCAAAGCCGAAGATCATCATCACCCAGACGGTCGTCGCGGCTCCGGCGCGGCGCTCGGGCGCGACGCGCGTCGCCAGCATCGCCAGGACCGAAGTGCCCGCGGCGCCAACGCCAAGGCCGACGAGCAGGAAGGAAAGCGCAGCGCACAATAGTCCCATCACCGGATGAGAGCCGGTCAACGCCGTGCCGAGCGCAGCGCCGGTTCCGCCCACGGCGAGCCCCGCCATGCCGAGAATGATCCAGGGCGTGCGCCGTCCGCCCACATCGGCGCCGTAGCCCCAGGCTGGACGCAGGAGCTGAACGGCGTAATGCGAGGCGACGAGAAGGCCCGGAACGAAGGCGGGCAAAGCCAGCTCCACGACCATCACGCGATTGATCGTCGAGGTCATCAGCACGACGACGGCGCCGAGCGAGGTCTGCACCAGGCCCAGCCGGACGATGCCGAGCCAGCTGAGGGACGCGCCGTTCATGACGCCACCAGAACGCTCGAGCGGAGAGCGAAGGCGCTGACCAACATGCCGAGCACATAAAGCGTCGTGCCCGTGGCGTTGTAGAAAGGCGCGTATTTGCGCGGATCCTCGAGCAGCCGGCGCATCAAGCCGAATTGGCCGACGAGCAGGACGGCGATCGCCGCGGCGTACAGCGGGATGCGACCAATGGACGAGCAGCGCCACGACGACGACCTGCGGCGCAGCCATGACCCAACAGGCGAGGCGCGCGGCGCGCTCGACGCCGAGCTGCACGGGCAACGACATGATGCCCATCCGCCTGTCGCCTTCGACCGATTTGAAGTCGTTGAGCGTCATGATGCCATGCGCGCCGAAGCTATAGAGCAGCGCCAGAACGACGACGCGCCAATCAGGCAGTCCGGCGGCCATGGCCGCCGCGCCGGTGAGCCAGGGCAAGCCCTCGTAGCAGAGCGCCACGGCGGAATTGCCCCACCAGCCGTTCTGTTTGAGGCGAACCGGCGGCGCGCTGTACAGCCACGCCAATATCAGCCCGAAGGCGGCGGCGATCAGCACGAAGGGGCCGATCCACGCGGCGACGGCGAGCGACAGCGCGGTCCACACGCAGGCGATGTAGAATCCCCATTCGCCGGGAATGCGGCCCGAGGGTATCGGACGCTTCGGTTCGTTGATCGCGTCGACGTGGCGGTCGTACCAATCGTTCACGGCCTGGCTCGTTGCGCAAACGAGCGGTCCCGCGAGCAGGATCCCCAGAATAACGATGGACCAGCGCGTCGTTGGAGAGGCGCCGGAAGCGACGACGCCGCAGCCGAAAGCCCACATCGGGGCAAACCATGTTACCGGCTTGAGCAGCTCCAGCACGGCGGAGGGCGAGGGCGTTCGCATAGAATCACGCTAGTCGCAACGCCGGAAATGTGTCAAGTATGAATTACACTCGCCTGTCAAGCAATTTTGTCGGCCCTCAGGATTCCTCGTCGCTTTCATCCTTGTCGTCGAGGTCGCCCATGCCGTAGCGCCTCAGCTTGGCGTAAAAGGCCTGCCGACTTAAGCTCAACATTTTGGCGGCGGCGGCGCGATTGTCCTGCGTAAGTTTGAGCGCGGCCTCGATGCAGAGGCGTTCGACGAGATCGGTGGTTTCGCGGACGAGGTTCTTCAGCGGAACGCGGCCGACAAGATCCATGAACTGCTCGGCCGTGCGCGGCAGCTCACGCCCGCCCATCCTTTCCGTGCCTGACCGCCATCCGGCGCTGCGCAGCGTGAAACCGTAACATTGCTCCGCGCCCTCCAGCGCGGCGACGGCGGAAATCTCGACGTCCTCGGTCGAACCGTATTCGCCGCGTAAAACTGTGGAAAACTGCGTTACGACGCCATGCGCGCGGAGATTGGCGAAGATCACGTCATGATCCACGGCGGAGCGTCCGATCCAGCGCTCGAGCGATTCGCCTTTGAGTTGCTCCGCCGTCGTCGCTTGGACTAGGTCGATGAAGGCGCCATTAGCCGACACTACTCTGCGCTGCGCGTCGGTAAGAACGAAGGCGTCCGGCATTTGCTCCACAATGTGCAATATGCTTGCTTTCTCGGCGGGAAGCGCAACGGGGGCGTCGAGCCGCGACAGCAGGACGAGCAGGAACGACGCGCTTTCCTGTCGGAACAGCGATCCGGACAGCAGCAGCGCTTCTCCCGTCGCGGCCAGCTTGACATGAACATTGTCGACGCGCGGCGCGACCTTTAGCGCCGCGATGAAGGAGCGCAGCGCCTGAGCGCTCGATTCGTCGAATTGCTCGCTGAACTCGTGCCCGACGATCTTCTTGGCGGGCGTCCCGAAGAGCGCGCTGGCGGCCGGATTGACCTCTACGACGCGCCCGTTGGAGAGATCGACGATCAGAACCGCCTCGGACGCCAATTGGAAGAGCAGGCGATAGCGCTTTTCCGCCCCGCGGATGCGCGCATATTCGCGCTCCATGGACTGCTGCGCGTCGGCGAGGCGCCGCTGCATGGAGGCCATCGCTTGCAAGTCGCGGCCGACGGCGATTACGCGTTCCTGCGGCCCGGAGCGAATGACGGCGACGCGCACCGGGATGTCCGGCCCGCGCCGCGCCGGATAGTTGATTTGCCGCCACCGCGAGACCGCGCGCGGTGCGGCCTCGCGCAAGAGTTCTTCGATCTTCGGCCGGCTCTCGATCGTCACCGTGTCGACCAAAGACCGCCCGATCCAGTCTCGATAGGCCTCCCGGGCGAGGTCGGCAGAGCCGAAGGCGACATCCAGGATGACGCCGGCCTTGTCCAAAACGAGGACGATGTCGCAGCACGCGGCGAGGAGGGCCCCGAATGTTTCGGGATCGGCCACGCCCAGACTCTCGACCGGCGTCGCAAGACGGGCGAAGTCCGTCACGGATCGGGTCGAGTCGCTCACGATTTTCTCGTCCTCCACTGACCAATATCGCGGACATGAATTCTGCGCGCCGATAGCTACACAATTCGGCGTTCGGCAAGCAAGTCGTATGGACTACCTGCCGGGTCGTCTGGAGCTGATCCCTGATGCCTAACAAAAATCAGGGTGTCCTCTGCTTGGCGCGCGCACCCCCGCAGTCAGCCCCCCATAAATGTGTAATCCAAATTAAACGTCAATTCAAGTTGACACATCTCTCCGTCGCGCCTAAACTCCATACTGGTTCCGACCCGGAAACGGAGCCGGGAAAAGCGGCCGATCCAGAACGGCCGTGGGAGAGGGAGCGTTCGATGAGCGTGAGCTCAGCCTCAATGGCGCCGGCGAGACCCCTTTACACCGCCGAGCAAAGGCTCCGGCGAGACCGCACTGTGTGGACTCTCGTGCAGGGCGTGCTGGCGCCTTTACAGTTCCTCGTCTTCCTCGTCAGCCTCGGATTGGTCCTGCGCTATCTCCTGACGGGCGAGGGGCAAGGGCCCGCCATCGTCTCCGTCGTCGTCAAGACGCTCGTGCTTTATGCAATCATGATCACCGGGTCGATTTGGGAAAAGGTCGTTTTCGGGCGGTACCTGTTTGCGCCGGTCTTCTTTTGGGAAGACGTTTTCAGCATGCTGGTGCTGGCGCTGCACACCGCCTATCTCCTGGCGCTCTGGCAAGGCTGGCTCGACGCGCGCGGCCTGATGTGGCTCGCGCTGGCGGCCTATGCGACGTACATCGTCAACGCCACACAATTCCTATTGAAGCTGCGCGCAGCGCGTCTCGAAGCCCAGCCGCGGCCGGAGGGGGCGAGATGAACGCGCCCGCTCTCGCCTCGCACTTCACGCCCTCCTGGCGCGCGACTCCCAGGCGCCGACCGCCGTCGAAGAGCGCGGACAGCGGCAAGTGTTCTGCGGACTGACGAGCATCGTCTGGCTGCACCGCAAAATCCAGGACGCCTTCTTCCTCGTCATCGGATCGCGCACCTGCGCGCATCTCATTCAGTCCGCCGCAGGCGTGATGATTTTCGCCGAGCCGCGCTTCGCCACCGCGATTTTGGAAGAGCGCGATCTCGCCGGCATGGCCGACGTCGACGACGAGATCGACCGGCGTCGTCGCGCGGCTTGCTCGAGCGTCGGCCGGACATCAAGCTGCTGTTTCTCGTCGGCTCCTGCCCGTCGGAAGTCATCAAGATTGATCTGACCCGAGCCGCGGCCCGGCTCTCGCGCCGACATAGCCCCGGCGTCCGCGTCTTGAGCTATACCGGAAGCGGGGTGGAGACCACCTTCACCCAGGGCGAGGACATGTGTCTCGCCGCGCTCGCCCCCAGCTTGCCGGACGAATCGCGCGAACGCGAAGCCGATCTCTGCTCGTCGTCGGCGCGCTCGCCGACGTCGTAGAAGACCAATTCGCCCGCCTTTTCGACGTGTTGGGGATAGCGCCGACGCGTTTCCTCCCCATGCGCCGCGCCGCCGATCTGCCGCCGGTCGGCCCCAACACGTCGTTTCTTCTCGCACATCCCTTCTTGCGCGATGCGGCGCGCGTCCTCGAACAGCGCGGGGCCAAACGCATCGACGCCTGCTTCCCGCTGGGCGTCGAAGGGACGACGGAATGGCTTCGCGCGGCCGCGGACGCTTTCGGCGTGCCGCGGGAAAAATTCGAAGCCGCGACGGCGCCGGGGCGCGCGCGCGCTGCCGCGGCGCTGGAGCGACGACGGGCGACGCTCGCCGGCAAAAGCGTCTTCTTCTTTCCCGACTCGCAATTGGAGCCGGCGCTGGCGCGCTTCCTTTCGCGCGAGATGTCGATGCGGCTCGTCGAAGTCGGCACGCCTTACCTGCATCGCCAGCATCTTGCCCGGGATCTTGCGCTCCTGCCTTCCGATGTGCGCCTGACCGAAGGACAGAGCCTCGACGACCAGCTCGATCGCTGCCGCGCCGCCAAGCCCGACCTCGTGGTCTGCGGCCTTGGCCTCGCCAATCCCCTGGAGGCTGAAGGCTTCACGACGAAATGGTCGATCGAGCTGCTGTTCTCGCCCATCCAGGGCTACGAGCAGGCGGGCGATCTCGCGGCGCTTTTCGCGCGCCCTCTCGAGCGCCGCGCGAGGCTGGAGGTCTAGGCCATGCAGCTTACGCTTTGGACCTACGAAGGCCCCCCTCACATCGGCGCGATGCGTGTCGCCACCGCGATGCGGGGCTTGCATTACGTGCTCCATGCGCCGCAAGGCGATACTTACGCAGATCTGCTCTTCACGATGATCGAGAGGCGCGGCGAGCGTCCCCCTGTCTCTTACACGACCTTCGAGGGGCGCGATCTTGGCTCCGATACGGCGGAACTGTTCAAGAGCGCGACGCGGCAGGCCTATGAGCGGTTCCAGCCGCAGGCCATGATCGTCGGCGCCTCTTGCACCGGCGAGCTCATCCAGGACGACCCGGCGGGTCTGGCCAAGACACTCGGATTGCCGATCCCGGTCATCGGATTGGAGCTTTCGGCCTATCAAAAGAAGGAGAATTGGGGCGCCGCCGAGACCTTCTATCAGCTCGTCCGCCATCTTTCCGGGCCGCGCCGCGAGCGCGCGCCGGAAGCGGCGCGCCGCGCCAATATCCTCGGCGCCACGGCGCTGGGCTTTCGCCATCGCGACGATCTGCGCGAGATCTCCCAGCCTCCTGCGCCGTCTGGGCGTAGACATCAACGTCGTGGCGCCGCTCGGCGCGACTCCGGCGGACCTCGGCCGGTTGGGCGACGCCGCGTTCAACGTCGTCCTCTATCCGGAGATCGCGCTGCCCGCCGCGCAATGGTTGGAGAAGCACCACGGCCAGCCGTTCACGAAGACTGCGCCGCTTGGCGTCGGCGCGACGCGCGACTTCATTGCGGATGTAGGAAGGCTCTCCCGGCTCGAGGCCGCCGCGCTCCTCGGAGGAAGAGCCGCCGCGCGCCGTCTGGTGGTCGCATTCGGTCGATTTCGACCTATCTCACCGGCAAACGCGTCTTCATCTTCGGCGATGCGACGCACGCGATCGCCGCTGCGCGCTTCGCCGCGACCGAACTCGGTTTCCAGGTCGTGGGGCTCGGAACCTATTCGCGCGAATTCGCGCGCGAGACGCGCGAGGCCGCCAAACTTTATGGCGTTGAAGCGCTCATCACCGACGATTACCTCGAAGTCGAGGGCAAGATTGCGGAGCTTGCGCCCGAACTCGTGCTCGGCACGCAGATGGAACGGCATGTCGCCAAACGCCTTGCGATTCCCTGCGCCGTGATTTCGGCCCCGGCGCATGTCCAGGATTACCCGGCGCGCTTTTCTCCGCACATGGGCGTCGAGGGCGCAAACGTCCTGTTCGACGCCTGCGTGCATCCGCTGATGATGGGTCTCGAAGAACATCTGCTCACGATGTTCAGGGGCGACGCCGAATTTCATGAGGCGGCGGCGCCGTCGCATCTTGGCTCTCGGGCGGCCCTCGAACCCGCATCGCCGATCGTCGTTAATTGGACCGGCGACGCCGAAAAGGAACTCAAGAAAATACCCATCTTCGTGCGCGGCAAGGCGCGCCGCAACACCGAAACATTCGCGCGCGAGCGCGGCCTGGCCCGCATCACGGTGGAGACTCTCTACGATGCCAAAGCCCATTACAGCCGCTGAAACTCCTCGCTTTCGCTTCGTGATTGTCACCCTTGACAATCATTTGGCGAGCGCGACCGACCGGGCGCGCAAATCGTTGCAGCGGGAGATCCCGGGGCTCGAGCTCGCCTTTCACGCGGCCGCGGATTGGAACGACCCGAAGGCGATCGCGCGCTGCGTCGAGGACATCTCCACGGGGAACATCATCGTCGTGACGATGATGTTCATGGAGGAGCATGCGCAGGCCATACTGCCGGCGATCAAGGCGCGTCGTGAGAGCTGCGACGCCGTTTTGTGCTGCATGTCGGCGCCGGAGATCGTCAAGCTCACCCGGGTCGGCCGCTTCGACATGGCCGGCGAAAAGGGTGGGGCCCTCTCGCTGCTCAAAAAACTGCGCGGCGGCAAGAAGCCTTCCGAAACTGGCGGGGCGCGGCAACTTGCTATGCTGCGCCGCATTCCGCGCATTCTCCGCTTCATCCCCGGCGCGGCGCAGGATGTCCGCGCCTATTTCCTGACCCTGCAATATTGGCTCGGCGGCTCCGACGACAATGTCGCAAATCTCGTCCGCTTTCTCGCGAGCCGATACGCAGGCGGCGCGAACGCGCCGCTGCGCAAGAGCCTCAAGGCGGCGGCGCCGATCGAATATCCCGAGCTCGGCGTATATCATCCGCGCATGCCGGGCCTCGTTGCGCAGTCGGCCGAGGCTTTGCCGAAGCCTGTGGCGGGCGGCCGTGGGACGATCGGCCTGCTGCTGATGCGTTCTTATATCCTGGCGAGCAACACCGCCCATTACGACGCCGTCATCGGCGCGCTGGAGGCTCGAGGCTTCGCGGTCGTCCCGGCTTTTGCGAGCGGCCTCGACGCGCGTCCGGCGATCGACAGTTTTTTCATGCGCCAGGGCGCTCCCGTCATCGACGCCCTCGTCTCGCTCACGGGCTTCTCGCTCGTGGGGGGGCCCGCGTTCAACGATTCCAAGGCGGCCGAGCAGGTGCTGGCCAGGCTCGACGTTCCGTATGTCGCGGCCCAGGCGCTGGAATTTCAGACGATCGAGCAATGGGAGGGGTCCGACTGCGGGCTCTCTCCCATCGAAGCCACGATGATGGTGGCGATTCCCGAACTCGACGGCTCGATCAATCCGATGGTGTTCGGGGGACGCTCGAGTCGCTCTCTGGACGACGTCGCACGCGACCTGGCGCCGCTTCCGGAGCGCGTCGATCGGCTTGCCGAGCGCGTCGAGCGCCTGGCGACTGCTGTCGCGCCGGCCGGTCGCTGAGCGCAAGGTCGCGATCGTTCTGTTCAATTTCCCGCCCAACGCCGGCAGCGCCGGCACGGCAGCCTTCCTGGGCGTCTTCGCGTCTTTGCACAAACTCCTCAAGAGCATGGCGGCGGCGGGCTATACGGTCGATGTCCCGGCCAGCGAAGAGGCGCTGCGCGAGCGCATTATCGTCGGCAACGCCGCGCGCTATGGCGCAAACGCCAATGTTCATGCGCGCATTCCCGCCGAAACGCATGTCCGCCGCGAGCGGCACCTCGCTGAAATCGAGTCTCAGTGGGGACCGGCGCCGGGCCGTCACCAAAGTGACGGAAGCGCGCTGCTCGTTCTGGGCGAGCGCTTCGGCAATGTCTTCGTCGGCTTGCAGCCCGCCTTCGGCTACGAGGGTGATCCGATGCGCCTGCTCTTCGAGCGGGGTTTCGCGCCGACCCACGCCTTTGCAGCCTTCTATCGGTACATCCGCGAAGACTTCGGCGCCGACGTCGCGCTTCATTTCGGCACGCATGGCGCATTGGAGTTCATGCCAGGCAAACAGGTCGGCCTCTCTGCCAGCTGCTGGCCCGATCGGCTGATCGGCGCTCTTCCGAACGTCTATCTCTACGCGGCCAACAATCCGTCAGAGGGAACGATCGCGAAGCGGCGTTCCGCGGCGACGCTCGTAAGCTACCTCACGCCGAGCGTCACGCAGGCGGGTCTTTACCGGGGCCTGCTCGATCTCAAGGCGTCGGTCGAGCGCTACCGCGCCACGCGGCCCGAAGCGGAAAACGAGCGCAAGCAGCTGGCGACGCTCATACAGACGCAGGCCGCGGCAGTCGACCTCGCGCCCGCGGAGCCGGCCTGGGGCTCCGAGGCCACGGCGCAGATCGCCCGACTCACGGGCGCAATCATCGAATGCGAGTATGCGGTGATCCCGCACGGTATGCATGTGCTGGGCGAGGCTATGTCCCGCGCGGGGCGGCTGGAGACGTTGACGGCCATCGCCGAAACGTCGCTCGGCGTTGAAAACGCGCGCGAGGGCGTCGCCGCGCTGGTCGACGGCGCTTCCGCCGAGGTCGCGGCGCGCGCTTGCGGGGATCGCAGCGAAGCGGCGAAGACCGCCTTCGAGCGGCTCGCGCAGACGAACAGATTGCTGACCGAGGATCACGAGATTCCGGCGCTGCTCCGCGCGCTCGAAGGACGCTACATCCGGCCGGTGACCGGGGGCGACCTCTTGCGGACTCCCGACATTCTGCCGACGGGCCGCAACCTGCACGGCTTCGATCCCCTGCGAATCCCCAGCGCCTACGCGATGCAGGACGGCGCCCGTCAGGCGGAACGCGTGCTCTCTCGCTACGTCGCGGACGGCAACCCCCTTCCCGAGTCCGTTGCGATCGTGCTCTGGGGCACGGACAATCTCAAGAGCGAGGGCGGACCCATCGCGCAAGCTCTGGCTTTGCTCGGCGCAGAGCCGCGCTTCGACGCCTATGGCCGCCTCTGCGGCGCGGCTCTGTCGCCGCTCGCCTCGCTCGGCCGTCCGCGCATCGACGTCGTCGTAACGCTCTCGGGCATTTTCCGCGATCTCTTGCCGCAGCAGACGAAACTGCTGGCGGAGGCCTGTTTCCTGGCCGCCACGGCGGAGGAACCGGAAGAGCTGAACTTCGTGCGCAAGCACGCCCTGGCGCACCAAGCCAAGCACGGCTGCGACATCGAGACGGCGGCGCTGCGTATCTTCAGCAACGCGGAAGGCGCCTATGGCGCCAATGTCGGAATGCTCGTCGATGCCGCCAATTGGACCAATCCCGACGAACTCTCGGAAGTCTATTCGCGGCGAAAGTGCTTCGCCTACGATCGACGCGGCGGAGCCGCGCGACAGACCGAGCTTTTGCAAAGCGTGATGTCGCTCGTCGATTTCGCCTATCAGAATCTCGATAGCGTCGAACTCGGCGTGACGAGCATCGATCATTATTTCGACAGTCTCGGCGGAATGGGCCGTCTGGCGGCGCGCGCGCGCGGCGGCAAGCCGGCGCCGATCTACATCAGCGATCAGACCTGCGGCGAAGGCAAGGTTCGTTCACTTTCGGAACAGGTCGCGCTGGAAACGCGGACGCGCGTGCTCAACCCGAAGTGGTACGAGGGCATGCTCAAATTCGGCTACGAGGGCGTGCGGCAGATTGAGGCGCATGTCACGAACACTGTGGGCTGGTCGGCGACAACGGGGCAAGTCGATCCCTGGGTCTATGAGCAAATTACCCGCACCTATGTGCTCGATCCCGAAATGCGCCGGCGTCTCGCCGAGCTTAATCCCACCGCATCGGCGCGGCTCGCCCAGCGCGTCATGGAGGCGCATCAGCGCGGCTATTGGCGCCCGGACGAAGACGTCCTCGCTGCGTTACGAGACGCGGGCGACGAACTCGAAGACCGCCTCGAAGGCATTGCCACGGAGATTGCGGCATGAACATCCCGCTAAGAAAAGTCGCGCCGGAAGGCTCCTGCCAAGTGGAGCTCGATCCCGACATCTCGATCGGAACGGCGAAGGTATTCGCGATCTACGGCAAGGGAGGCATCGGCAAGAGCACCACGTCGTCCAATCTTTCTGTCGCTTTCTCCAAGCTCGGCAAGCGCGTGTTGCAGATCGGCTGCGATCCCAAGCACGATTCGACATTCACCTTGACGAAGCGTCTCATCCCAACGGTCATAGACGCGCTCGAATCCGTGAAGTTTCACGCGGAAGAGCTCCGTGTCGAGGATTTCGTGGCGGAAGGCTACAACGGCGTCATGTGCGTCGAGGCGGGCGGACCGCCTGCCGGAACAGGCTGCGGCGGTTTCGTCGTCGGACAGACGGTCAAGCTGCTTAAGGAGCATCATCTGCTTGAAGACACCGACGTCGTGATTTTCGACGTGCTCGGCGACGTCGTCTGTGGCGGCTTCGCGGCGCCTCTGCAGCATGCGGAACGCGGGCTGATCGTGAGCGCCAACGATTTCGATTCGATCTTCGCGATGAACCGAATCGTCACCGCCATTCAGGCCAAGTCGAAGAATTACGAGGTGCGTCTTGGCGGCGTGATCGCCAACCGGAGCGCCAAGACCGACGAGCTCGATCGCTACAACGCCGCCACCGGGCTGAAGCGACTCGCGCATTTCCAAGATCTCGACGTCGTGCGTCGCAGCCGGCTCAAGAAGTCGACATTGTTCGAAATGGAGGCTTCGCCGGAGCTGGCGGCGGTGCAGCAGGAATATTTGCAGCTCGCCGAGAATCTTTGGAACGGCGTCGACGCCCTGCCTGCAACGCCGATGAAAGATCGCGACCTCTTCGAATTTCTGGGGTTCGACTGATGACGACGCCAACCTACATCGCAAGACGCGGCGAGCTTGAAGCCTATTTCGACCGCACGGCGTCGGAAGCCTGGAAGCGTCTCACCTCGGACGCGCCGCTCGGGCGCGTGCGGGCCACGGTGCGTGCCGGCCGGGAAGAGATGCGGCAGACGCTGCTCTCGAGGCTCCCCGAGGATCTTCGCGATGCGCGTCTCCTAGACGCGGGTTGCGGCACCGGCGCGCTGGCCATTGAGGCGGCGCGGCGCGGCGCCCATGTCGTTGCGGTAGACGTTTCCGCGACGCTGGTCGCGCATGCGGCGGAGCGCTCGCCTCGTGAGCCTGGTGATGGCCGCATCGACTTCGTCGTTGGCGACCTCCTCGATCCGGCGCTGGGGAAGTTCGATTACGCCGTCGCCATGGACAGTCTGATTCACTACGAGGGCGCTGACATCGTCGCGACGCTGGCGGCTCTCGCGCAGCGCGTGTCAGAGAAAATCGTCTTCACCGTGGCCCCGCGCACGCCGGCGCTCAGCGTCATGCACGCCGTCGGACAGTGGTTCCCTCGCGGGAATCGTTCGCCGGCCATCGCGCCGATCTCGCAGCGCACGCTCGAGCGGTTGTTCCATGCGGAGAAGGGCATGCGCGACTGGCGTCTGAAGCCGGTCCACCGGGTCGCCAGAGGCTTCTACATTTCGCAGGCCTGGGAGGCGCGACGCTCATGAGGCTGCGCACGCGCCGCCATCGTGAAGGGGCTGATGCGTTTCGGCCCAAGCCTGCTGCCTTTCGCCGACGCCGGCACGGTGGAACTTCCGATGCCGCGCCTCTTGCGTCTGTCGCTGTTCCAAGTGACCGTCGGCATGGCCGCCGTGCTCCTCATCGGCACGCTGAACCGCGTCATGATCGTCGAGCTCTCGGTTCCGCCGTGGATCGTCGCGCTCATGCTCGCTCTGCCGCTGCTGGTCGCGCCTTTCCGCGCCCTCGTGGGCTTTCGTTCGGACACGCATCGATCCGTGCTCGGCTGGCGGCGCTCGCCCTTCATTTGGCTAGGCACGATGTCGCAATTCGGCGGCCTGTCGATTATGCCTTTTGCGCTGCTGATCCTGTCCGGCGACACCACGGGGCCGATCGTCGTGGGACAGGTGGCGGCAGCGCTTGCATTTCTGCTCGTCGGGGCCGGCTTGCACACCGTGCAAACCGTCGGCCTGGCGCTCGCGACGGATCTCGCGCCTGCGCAAGCGCGCCCCAAGGTTGTCGCACTGCTCTGCGCGATGCTCCTGCTCGGCATGGGCGCAAGCGCCGTCGCGTTTGGAGCGCTACTGCGTGATTTCAGCGAGCTGAGGCTCATTCAGGTGGTGCAGGGCGCGGCGGTCGTAACGATCGTCCTCAACGCCATCGCCCTGTGGAAGCAGGAACCCAGGCGCCCCAACGCCGAGGCGTCGCCGGACCCGGATTTCGCCGCCGCCTGGGCGAGCTTCGCGGCGACCGATCGGGCGCGCCGCCGCCTTGCCGCCACGGCACTGGGCACGGCCGGCTTCAGCATGCAGGACATTCTGCTCGAGCCCTATGGCGGGAAGATCTTGCACTTGCCCGTCAGCGCGACGACGGCGCTGACAGCCATGCTCGCGGCGGGGGGCGGGATCGGTCTGCTGCTGGCGGCGCGCGCGCTTTCACGCAACGCTGACGCGCATCGCGTCGCCGCTTGCGGCGCGATCGTTGGGATCGTCGCCTTCGCGGCCGTGATCTTCGCCGCGCCCGCGGAATCCCCTTCGCTGTTCGCGCTGGGCGTCATGCTCATCGGCCTCGGGGGCGGACTCTTCGCACACGGAACGCTAACCGCGTCGATGGAGCTCGCGCGGCCGGAGGATCGCGGGCTGGCGCTCGGCGCCTGGGGCGCTGCGCAAGCGACGGCCGCAGGCCTCGCCATCGCCTGTAGCGGATTCCTGCACGACGCCGGTGAGCGGCTCGCCGAAAGCGGCGACCTGGGTGAGGCGTTGCAGGCGTCAGTCACCGGCTATTCGATCGTGTATGCGCTCGAGATCGCGCTGCTTTTCGCAACGCTCGTCACAATTGGCCCGCTCGTGCGCTTCAAGCGCGCGCAGCGACCCAGACCCTTCACCTTAACCCCCTCAACCTTGAACTCGCGAGGCGTGCCATGATCCGGGGAGCGATCACGCAGCATATCGACGTAGCGCAAGCGGTGCTCTACGCCTTCTTCCTCTTCTTTGCAGGCTTGATCTGGTATTTGCGCAGCGAGGACCGTCGAGAGGGGTATCCACTCGAATGCGAAGCCACGGGTAAGAAGGGCAATCGCAATTCGGTGTTCATTCCCAGACCGAAAATCTTCCGCCGCGCCGACGGGCGAACCATTCTTGCGCCGGCCTTCGACGAGGACCCGCGGCCCCTCAACGCCGTCAAAGCCGCGCCGTTCCCCGGCGCCCCGCTCGAGCCGGTCGGCGATCCGTTGCTCGCGGGCGTTGGTCCCGGCGCCTATGCGCTGCGTAGCGACGAAACCGAAAAGATGCATGACGGGCGCGACCTTCTGGCGCCGCTGCGCGTCGCGACCAATTTCGCCGTGGCGAGCGAGGACGCGAATCCGATCGGCTTTCCGGTTCTCGGCGCCGACAATGTTCGCGGCGGCGTCGTGACCGACATTTGGGTCGATCGCAGCGAAGGCCTGCTGCGCTATTACGAAGTGAATGCCAGGGATGGCGCCGCGCCTGTGCTGCTGCCGGCGACCTTTGCCGATGTCGACGGGCGCCGCGGGGTGGTGCGCGTCGAGGCGGTGCTTGGCGAGGACTTCGTCAAAGTTCCGACGACGCGCAATCCCGATAAAGTGACGCTGCTCGAGGAAGACAAAATCACGGCCTTCTACGGCGCCGGGACGCTCTATGCGACGCCGCAACGCGCGGAGCCGCTGCTATGAGAACCGTCAACTTCGAAAAACTGCTGCCCGCCGACCTTCCGCCGGGAGAGCGCATCCTCTGGCACGGTCGCCCTGACTGGCTCTCTATGACCCGGCGCGCGTTCCGGGCGGACCTTGTCGCGATCTATTTCGCGGTGATGACCGTATGGAATTGCGTCACGGCGCGCGACGGCGCCTGGCCGATGGCCGCAGCACAGACGCTTGCCGCGGGCTTTGCGGCCCTTGCGCTGCTCGCGCTTCTCGGCTGGCTCTCCGCGCGCACGACGCTCTATGTGGTGACCTCGGGCCGGATCGTCATGAAGATTGGCGTCGCTCTGCCGGTTTTCTTCAATCTGCCGTATTCGCAAATCGAATCGGCCGCGGCCCGCGTCTTTGCGCGATGGAACCGGCGACATCTCGCTGGCGCTCACGAATGGACAGCGGATCGCCTATCTCCACCTCTGGCCGCATGCCCGTCCCTTGCGGGTCAAACAGCCGGAGCCGACGCTGCGCTGCGTTCCCGATGCGGCGAAAGTCGCCGAGGTACTCTGCCGCGCCGTCATCGCCAGAAGCGACCCCAAGCAAATTGCGATCACCGAAGGCGAGCGTCCAGCGCCGTCCGGCTCACGGATCGACGCGACGGGCGTGACGGCCGCTGCTTGAGCCAAGAAGGAGCAACACGATGACACAAAGCCCCACGCACTCAGCCGCGAGACATGGCGGTCTGCCGAAGCCCGTGCTTCTTGGTGCTGCGGCGCTCATCGGCTTTTCTTTCCTGGCGGCGGCGACGGCGCATTACAGTGGCGTGGGAAGACAGCAATTGCCTGAGGCGCAGAGCGTCGAGACGTTGCGGCTTTCCTTCGAAGACCAGGACGACGGCTCGATCCTGGTGCGCAATGCAGTCACTGGCGCGACGATCTACAGCGTCGCGCCCGGCACCAATGGCTTCATCCGCGCCACCCTGCGGGGCTTGGCGCGTGAGCGTCGGCGCTCAGGACTCGACGCGGCGACGCCATTCCTGCTCGGGACTTCGCGAGGAAGGCGGATCTGGCTGGACGACCCGGCGACAGGCCGGCGCATCAGGCTCAATGCGTTCGGTCCCACCAACGCCGGCGCCTTCGCCGAGTTCTTTGCAGCGCAACGGAGGTCGAAGTGACCCAGCTCCGCCCGCTCCTCCCGCGGCGCATCGAGACGACCTGCACTGTCGAGATCGAAAACACGCCGGAAAGACTCCTGTCGAACGTCGTGATCGCAAAGGGGTACGACGCCGAGCCCGGCGATAGGGTCTTCGTGCACGACGCGCCGACTTCAGCGCCTTACGGCGAGCGCATCATCGTCGAGAGACGCGCCACCATCCTGCGCGCCGGCTTGCTCGAACGCCTCTGGATTGAACTCGCGAGCATCTTCGCCCTGACCGAACTCTATGAAGTCAGCTTCACTGACAGGAGAGCGCTATGACTGTGGCCGCGCATTACCCCATCTCACTTGAAGCCACGAAGGAAGCACAATCGAACACGCTTCTCAGTCCGCGCTTCTACACGACCGACTTCGACGCGCTCGACCGGCTGGACGTCAGCAGCGTTCGTGGCGAATGGGATTCGCTAATGGCGGAAATGCGCGCGGATCCCAACAACAAGCATTTCTTGCGCAGTGGCGAATTCGACGTGGACTTTTCCGATCTCCCCGACGATCTCGCGAAAGAGTTTCGCGATTTTCTCATCAGCTCGATCACGGCGGAATTTTCCGGTTGCGTGCTCTACGCCGAGATGAAGCGTCGCGCCAAGAACCCCGACATGCGGGAGCTCTTCGCATTCATGGCGCGTGACGAGTCCCGCCACGCGGGGTTCATCAACGACACCCTCAAGGACTTCGGCATCGGCATCGATCTCGATTTTCTCCGCAAGACCAAGAAATACACGTTCTTCCAGCCAAAGTTCATCTTCTACGCGACCTATCTTTCCGAGAAGATCGGCTATGCCCGCTACATCACGATCTATCGCGAGCTCGAACGCCATCCCGACCGTCGCTTCCATCCGATCTTCAAATGGTTCGAGAAGTGGTGCAACGACGAGTTTCGGCACGGCGAGGCCTTCGCGCTGCTGATGCGCGCCAATCCTCAGCTCCTTTCGGGCCTCAACGTCTACTGGATCAAATTCTTCCTGCTCGCGGTCTTCGCCACGATGTATGTGCGCGATCACGCTCGGCCGGCCTTTCACAAGGCGATCGGCTTCGAACCGACGGACTTCGACATGAGGGTGTTGCGCCTGACATCGGAGATCTCGCGCCAGGTCTTTCCGCTCACGCTCGACCTCGACAATCCCAAGTTCCAGCAGGGCCTCGAGCGACTTTCGGAGATCGGCAAGGCGAGCGCGGCGGCCAAAGCCCGAGGGGGTCTCCTCGGCAAGGCATGGCAAGCGGTTTGCGCGGCGCGCGCCGGACTCGGCTTCCTGCGGCTCTATTTCATGCCGGCCAAGCCCAATGCGCTGCCGTCGACCGTTCGTCTCGAGCCAATCTGGTGAGGGGAGTTCGCGCATGACCGCCTTCGCCTTGCCTGTGTTCGGGACGCTGGCGCTCTGGTGGGCCAGCACCGGCGCGATTCTTTATCTCGACGGACTGAACCGCCGCACCTTTGCCGTCAGCATGGCGATCGCGACCGCGTTGCTGGGTGTGGCGGTCTGGGGGCTTGTTGCCTCGAGCACGCGCACGACCGAGGCCGCCGCCTATTGCGCCTTCGCGAGCGGCCTCGCCGCCTTCGCCTGGCAGCTGGTGAGCTATTACACGGGCTACGTGACCGGCCCGCGCAAGACGGTCTGTCCGCCGGAGTGCCGCGGCTGGCGCCGCTTTGTCGAGGCTGTCCGCACGAGCCTCTACCACGAGATCGCGCTGCTCGCGTTTGCCTTCGCGTTTGTCCTCCTTCTCCATGGCGCGCCCAACCAATTCGGGCTCTGGACGTTTCTCGCGCTGTGGTGGATGCACAGCAGCGCCAAGCTCAATGTCTACTTTGGGGTCCCTAATCTGAACGAAGAGCTGCTGCCGGAGCATATGCGCTATCTCGTGAGCTTCATGACGCGTCGGCCGATGAATTTGTTCTTTCCGATCTCAGTCACGCTGTCGACCGTCGTCATGGTGCTTTTGGCGCAACGGGCCCTCGCCGCCAGCACCGACTTTGAAGCTGCCGGCTTCACGATCTTGGCGACGCTCGTGATGCTGGCTGTCGCGGAGCATTGGTTCCTCGTCGCGCCGGTGCATGTCAATGCGCTGTGGTCCTGGGGCGTCAAGTCTCGGCCGGAGGGCGCAAACGAAGATCACGAAGCGGCGGCCGAAAAAGACGAGCATGCGTCGCTGCAGTTTGCCGTTGTGCGCTCGTCGCAGGCGGCGGGTCGAGTCTAAAGCATGGAAAGGCGGCGCCACTCCGCGCCGCCGAAGTGAACGCGCAACTGGGGGAGAGTCCGATGAAACCGATGGCTTCGAACTATGAAAACTACTTTCATTGCGCGATCGCGCGCCTCAAGGCCGAGAACCGCTATCGTGTTTTCGCCAATCTCGAACGCGACGCCGCGCGCTTTCCTCTCGCCCTCTGGCGCCCCGAGGGCGAGAGCCATGCGCCGCGCGAAGTGACGATCTGGTGTTCGAACGACTATCTCGGCATGGGCGGACATCCCAAGACGTATGGATGCGGCGGCGCGGGCCGTCGGGCGGCACGGCGCCGGCGCCGGCGGCACGCGCAACATTTCGGGCACGCATCATCCGCTCGTCGAGCTTGAAGCGGAACTCGCTGATTTACATGGCAAGCCCGCCGCTCTGCTCTTCACCTCGGGCTGGATCTCGAACCTCGCGGGCATCTCGACGATCGCGTCGCTTCTGCCGAACTGCCTGATCCTCAGCGACGCGCTCAACCACAATTCGATGATCGAGGGCGTGCGCCGTTCCGGTTGCGAAAAGCAGGTGTTCAGGCACAATGATCTCGAGCATCTCGAGCAGCTTCTCGCCGAGGCGGGAACCGAGCGCGCCAAGCTCATCGTCTTCGAAAGCCTTTATTCGATGGACGGCGACATCGCGCCCGTGGCCGAGATCGCCGCGCTCGCGGAAAAATACAATGCGCTGACCTACATCGACGAGGTTCACGCCGTCGGGATGTATGGAGCCCGCGGCGGCGGCATCTGCCAGCGCGAGGGCGTCGATCATCGCATCGACGTGATCGAGGGCACGCTCGCCAAGGGCTTCGGCGCCCTCGGCGGCTATATCGCGGCGAGCGCGGCCATCGTCGACGCCGTGCGCAGCTATGCGCCGCAATTCATCTTCACGACGTCGCTGCCGCCCATGGTGACCGCGAGCGCCTGCGCGGCGGTGCGCCACTTGAAGGAGTCGCAGGAGGAGCGTTCCCGTCATCAGCACATGGCCGCGCTGACCAAACACGCCCTGCGTGCGGCGGGGCTGCCGATCCTCGACAATCCGTCGCACATCGTGCCGCTGATGGTCGGAGACGCGGGCCGGTGCAAGGCGGCGAGCGATCTATTGCTGACGCGTCACGCGATCTATGTTCAGCCGATCAACTATCCGACCGTCGAAATCGGAACCGAGCGCCTTCGCATTACGCCAACGCCGCGCCACAACGAAGAACATGTGGCCACGCTCGTTGAGGCGCTCGTGGATGTGTGGCGCACTTTGGAGCTGCCGTTCACCGAGGCGAAGATCCTCCCCCTTCGCAGGCCGAAAGAGGCCCCGCTCGCGCAATGCACTTATCCTGAAATGCGGCAAGCGGCAGAGTGAACGACGCAAGGAGGCGCTGTGACTCCTGGAGTGGCGTCGGCGCGGCCACGGTCCGCGCCGCATTGCCGCGGCGCTCCGGGCATTCGTCGTCCGCACAGTTTTGACCTCGGTCAGAGCGTGCTGCAGCCAACTCCCATAGACGCGCTTTTATCGTCACTCGGGAGCGGTCTCACGACGACCCGACCTTAATCAAAATCTCATTGCGGCGCAGGAAGGGTAACGTCCAGGGCGGATCGTAGAAAGCCAATACCGCTTCCCCTTGCGTCGGGATTCCATGCTTGGCGAGAGTGTCAACCAGCAGCCGCTTTTGCTCGGCGATGGCGTCGTCGGTCGCGAGACCGGAAAAGGTCACCGCGGCGTAGCGCTGGGCAGGCAATGCGATGAGCTTGACAGCCTTGTCGTTTGGCGTCGGCAGAGTCTCCAAGCGATAGCTTGCGGGCATGACGAAACGAACCTTCCAAAGATCCGACCCCGCTTCCTGCATGACAGGCGCGGTCATCGAGATCTTCTCGCCCGACGCCTGTTGCGTGACCGGCGCAGTCATTTCGATCTTCCGTTTGGGCGAATTGTCTCCGAAGATATAACTGGCGATGCGCTTGAAGCCCTGACTGATCGCAGCCTTCCGCTCACCCGAAACTTCGACCTCTGCGACGATCATAGGCGGATAGTCTCTGATCTCGACCCCCTCGATCCGGTCCGCCAAGCTGTATTTGGGCTTTTCAACGGCGCTCATGACAGGACCGGCGAGACTGGCGGCGAAGAGGATGAGGACGACAGAGGCTCCGAGAACGTAAAGCGTCCTTTTGTGCATGATGGCAGGATCCTGAGCCTTCTTTGCGCAGGTTTAGATAGCGTCACGGGATAAGGCGTCCAGCCCCAAGGCGACATGATCCAATCCTCTTCTTGCGTCGTAAGTGGATCGACACGGAGATATTGGCGCGCGATCACGAAGATCCACGTCGACGGGCGCCGGCCGCCGGATCAAAAGACCTCGCCCGAGCCCACACGTGCGACATCGTCTCTTGCGCGAGCTCCTCCGCGAGCGGGTTCGGGGTTCCGACCGCATCAGAAGGGATTTCACACGCGGAAAGTAGTGGGGGAACAAATGCACGAAGGCGTCGCGATCGTTCTGCTCGGCGATGGCGAAGATAAGCTCGGCGGCGGCGTTCGGCGACAGTGGGGCAGGGCCTCCGCCGAAGGGCGTCAAGGCCTCGTGACTGGGTCGAGCGGGCGACAAGCTGGAGAACTGGGAAAAGATCTCAAGACTAGGCTTCGACGCACGGTTGCATCGTCTATGGAAATATTATTTATGCTATTGTGAAGCTGGGTTGCGCGCAAAGGCATTGACGTGGGACTTTACAAATTTAGCCGCAACTGAGCTTTTTGTTACGACCGTCGCGGACGAGAGGCTAATTCCATTGGCGTCTTGACGCCGGCGCATGCGCAAACAGACAATGACGGAAAATCTGGCTCTGCGGGCCTAGCCTCTTGCTGGGTCGGTCATCTCTTATGCGCCCGCGTCGAGTCAGCGCTGGTCCTTCGACAGCGGAATGCAGGCGGCGTGACCAATTTTCGACTGACAGGATCAGAATCATGACCGGCATCTGGGCGCAGGTGGCGCTGGTATTCGGGCTTGCGTTGATCGCCACGGCGGCGTCGGCGCGCTTTCGCATTTCGACGGCCTTGTCGGAAATCATCGTCGGCATGATCGCGCGCATGATCTTGAGCTTCACGCTCGGCGCCGAGGTTTTCGGCGTGCAGGAGCCCTGGGTGAAGACCCTCGCAGGTATCGGGGCGATTCTCCTGACTTTTCTCGCCGGCGCCGAGCTCGACCCCGACGTGTTCAAGCTGAAGTGGAAGGAAGCCGTTTCCGTGGGGCTTGCGAGCTTTTTCCTGCCCTCCATCGGGTGCTGGGCGGCGGCCCATTATCTTCTGGGCTGGGACATGATGGCGGCGATTCTCGCCGGCATCGCTCTGGCCGCGACCTCCGTGGCGGTGGTTTACACCGTCATGATGGAGTTCGGCTTCAACAGAACGGATTTCGGCAAGACCATCCTCGCGGCCTGTTTCATCACCGATCTTGGAACGGTCGTGACGCTCGGTCTCGTCTTCGCGCCCTTCACCTGGAAGACCGCGATTTTCGTCGTGGCTTTGGTCGCCGTTTTCGTCGGCCTGCCCAAGCTCGTGCCGGCGGCGTTCCAACGCCTGGGCGGGCGGCCCTCGGAGTTCGAGACGAAATTCCTTCTCTTCGCGCTCATGGGTCTCGGCGCCTTCGCGACCTGGGCGGAGAGCGAGGCGGTGCTGCCGGCCTATCTCATCGGCATGGCGCTGGCCGGAACGGTCGGCAGGGATCACGCGCTGATCCGCCGGCTGCGGACGATCACGATCGGTCTCCTGACGCCGTTTTACTTCATTCGCGCCGGCTATTTCGTCTCGATCCCCGCCGTCGTCGCCGCGCCGCTCGGGGTGATCGCCCTGGTCATCGTGGAAATGTCGACGAAGGTCGTCAGCGTCTATCCCATTGCGAGACGGTTCGGCTCGCCGCACAAGGACGCCATGTACACGACGTTGCTCATGGCCTCGGGACTGACGTTCGGCACGATCTCGGCGCTCTTTGGCCTCTCCCACAAGATCATTGACGAAAGCCAGTATTCGACCCTGGTCGCGGCCATTATCGGGACCGCCATCATCCCCACGGTGATCGCAAACACCCTGTTTCTTCCCCGTCACTTGTTGCCGGAGGCGGAAAACGCGTCCAGCGCCCCGGCGGCGGGGCAGCCGAAGCAGGTTGCGCTCGTGGACTGATCTTTCCGGAGGCCGCACCCATGTTCGAGAAGATACTGCACGCCAACGACGGCTCCGAGCCGGCTTTTCACGCCTTCGGTTTCGCCCTGGAGCTCGCCAAGCAGAATAGCTCCGAGCTCCACATCGTCTGCGTCGAAGAGCTCCCCTACCTCCCCGATTTCATCGAGGAGGTGGAGCAGTCGATGCAGTCAGCAGCCCGTCGCTTCGAACGCGTTCTGGAGCGCGCCCGCAGCCTGGCCCAGGCACGGGGACTGAAGCTCAGCACCCACGTTTTTGCGGGACACCCGGTGCGGGACATCGTGAAGCTCGCGGAGGACCTCCAGGCGGATCTCGTGGTCATCGGCGCAAAGGGCCATTCTGAGCTCTATCAACGAATGATCGGGAGCCGAGCCGACCGAATCGTGCAACTCGCGCCATGCCCCGTCCTGGTCGTCAAGTAAGACGCGGCTGTCGGGAGTCTTCCCGCGCGATGCCGAGGCGCAGGCGTCGACCGGAAGTCGCCGGCTGAAGGCACTTATCTCTTAAGGCTGACGCTTGTTCAAGGCTGGCGCGGCGTGCAGGGCCTCGCTCAAGGTGGAGGCAGCGTGCGCGCCGCCCTCAGCCGGGAGAAGCCAATCTCATGTTCCAAATTAGCCCACCCTCCCAAAGGCTAATGGCAAGATCAAACTGACCCGGACGCGCAATGTGCTTTGAGCACTATTGGCGGGCAACACTAGGTGTGGCTTTTGAGCAACAGTTAGTGTGGCCTAAATGCAACGCTTCAAATTTTTCATGCCGAGTCGACTATTCCAGGCGGCCGTACAATCACTTAACTGTCACGCTTCTGTCATGGGCCGTCGGCTTTCTGCGCAGCACCACGACACCGGGGAGACCACCGATGAAATTCTCTGTTGCACACTGCGCGATGATGGTCGCCGCCTTCGGCGCGCTGACCGCCCTGCCGGCGCACGCTGCACCCGACGACCGCGAGGAAATCCGCGCGCTGCTGGCGCGCGTGAAGGCGCTCGAAGCGAAGGTCGCGAAGCAGGAGAAGGAAACCGCGAAGGCGCACGAACGTCGCCAACGCCGCTCAGGCCGCCGCCGCCGTCGTCAAGGGCCCGCTCGTGGCGCCGGGCATTCCGCCGGTCGTCGTCACCTTCACGAACGGGCTCAAGGTCGAGACCCTCGACAAGGATTGGAGCTTCAAGATCGGCGGCCGCATCTTCGTCGACGGCGGCGCCAGCAGCCAGCCCTTCAACGGCAAGTCCGGCAACGTCGGCATCCGCCGCGCCCGCCTCGAGGTCGAAGGCCGGGCGGCGAAGGTCTGGTTCTACAAGCTGCAATACGACTTCGCCGGCAACGCGCCCAACACCACCGTCTTCACGCCGATCGGCATCGCGGGCTGCGTGGCCGGGCCGCCGGCGCGCCGCCGTCAACTGCGGCGGCGGCAATATCACGACGCATCCCAAGATACAGCTGCCTCGGCGGCTTCCGCGACCTCTATTTCGGCACGGACTCGCCGCTCCTGACCACGCCGCTCTCGAAGGATCCGGCCTGGATCATGATCGGCAACCATTACGAGCCGAACAGCCTCGAGGCGCATCACCTCGTCGAAATACATCGACTTCGTCGAGCGCTCGCTCGCGACCGACACTTTCGCCGCCAACCGCCACATCGGCGCGTCGATCGGCCTGCACGGCGACGTCTGGACCTGGAAGGGCGGCATCTATTCGACGAGCCTCGAGGACAAGGCGCTGGCCCCGCCCGCCTCGACGGGCGCGCCGTTCGTCTGGGCCCCGGGAACCTCCACGACCACCGGCCCGCTCGCCGTCACCAGGAACTACGCGGGCACGGGCGGCAGCCAGTATTTCGACCTCTCCACGCGCTTCACCGTCGCGCCGATCCTCGACAAGGAAGAGGGGCAAGCTCCTCCATTTCGGCGGCTGGTTCCGCTATCACAAGCCGAACGACTCGACGGCCGCCAACGACGACCGCGTGCATGTCTCCCGCGAGCCCAGCAATTGGAACACCTCGATCTACAGCGAAGCCAACATCCTGAACGAGAGGCCTGATCGGCACGCCGGATCTCTCCTGCGGCTTCGTGCCCCAGAACTACGCCCAGACGATCGTCCGCGGCGTGTTCGGCGGACCGCTCGTCTCCGGCAAATGCGTGAAGGACGTGCGAGGTCTTCGGCTTCGAGACCGCCGGAGCCTGGGGTCCCTTCTCGGTGCAGGGCGAGTATATGCACTCGCACTACAATCGCGACGCAAACCAGCTGCTCTATGCGGCGACGGCGGCCGCCTTCGTCACCCCGCCCTCCGCGACGGCGCCGGCCAACGGCGTTTAGGTGCCGGGCGGCACGAGCGTCGACTTCACCGGCTACTATGTCTACGCGCACGGTCTATCTGACCGGCGAGTCGCGCGCCGAGGCCTACAACGTCAAGGACACGAACGGCGCGGCCTTCGAGCAGATCAAGATCCTGCATCCCTTCAGCGAGGGCGGCTGGGGCGCGTGGGAGGTGGCGGCGCGCTTGAGCTCGGTCAATCTGAACAGCGGACCGATCAGCGGACAGAGCTATGTCAATGCGATGAACGCGGCGACCCTTGCGGCCACGATCCCGGGGCAGCCGGCGGCGGTCACTGCGAACTACAACAATCTGGTGCGGGCGGTCGCCAACGCCGGCATCGTCGGCGGCCGCCAGAACGACTTCACGCTCGGCGTGAACTGGTATCCCGACAACGGCATCCGCGTTCATGGCGAACTGGGTCCGCGTCGTGAACCTCTCGGCGCCCTTCGACCGCCCCTTGGGAGCAGGGCGCGCATCCGAACCTGTTCGTGATGCGCGCGCAGATCGATTGGTGAGGAGCCGTATCGGGTAACCATTCAGCCAAGGAGAACGCCCTCGCCGTCGCGCGAGGGGTCTAAGCTCAGTTTCCCGGTCCCGCCTGCGCCCGCGGCGGATTGGGCGGCAACATCGGCAAGACGATTTGCGGGCCCGGGCCGGTCAGCGATTTGAGGAAGGCCTCGATGCTGGCGATCTCCTCCGGCGCCAACGTCAGGCCGAGCTGCGTCGAGGCCATCACCGCCACCGCCTGCTTCAGATCGTCGGTTCCACCCGTGTGGAAATAGGGCGCGGTCAGCTCCACGTTGCGCAGGCTGGGAACCTTGAAGACATATTTGTCCTCGACCTTCTTGGTCGCCGCGGCGCGACCCCAGTCATCCGGCGGCAGCAATTCGGCGCTCGGGCTTTGAGCGACGCCGAAGCGCGCATAGCTCGCGCCGCCGAGATTGACGCCCTTGTGGCAGCTCGCGCAGCCCTTGTCGATGAAGAGCGCGAGCCCCTGAAGCTGCGTCGGCGACAGCGCCGCGTCGTCCCCCTGGAGCCAACGGTCGAAGGGCGCGTCGGGCGTGATCAGCGTCGCTTCGAATTGCGCGATCGCACGCGCGACATTGTCGTAGGTGACGGGATCGGCCGCGTCCGGGAATGCCTTCTTGAAGGCGTCGACATAACCGGGGATCCCCTTGAACCGCTCGATGACGCGCTGCTTCGCCAAAGCGGTCGTAGCCGCAGGGACCGCCGTAGGTCCGCCACGCGTCCGGAGCAGCGCCGCCGGGCTGCTCATGATCGAGGCTTCGACCTGCTCCTTCAGACCGGCCGCGCGGCCGTCCCAATATTGCGACACATTGAAGACCGCGTTGAAAACGGTCAGCACGTTGCGGCCGCCGAGCTCGCCATGGTGACCCGACGAAAATGATTGCCCGCTCACGCCGCCCAAGGACGGGTTGTGGCAGAGACTGCAGCTCAAGTCCTGGTTCTCGGAGAGGCGCGCATCGAAGAACAGCATCTTGCCGAGCGCCATCTTCTCAGGCGTCGTCGTCTCCCCGGGAAAACCCGGCGCTGTCTGCGGAAGGGGCTCGAAAAGGCCCTTCGCCTTGTCCCGCAGGCCATCCTCCGCCAGCGCCGGGCCGGCGAAGAGAAGGCAAAGAAGCGACAGCGTCGCACCCAGGCGAAATTTCATTCCATCCCTCCCCCGCACAAGTCGCCCCGGAGCATAGCAGCTTCGAGCCGAAAGTGAGCAGAGCCGTTGGGCCCGGCGGGGTTGGCGGCGGCGCTGAACCCGGACGATGGCGGCTGCGTCGGCTGCGGCCAGGTTCGTCTCGCGCGCCATTTTCCCAAGGAAACCAGAGCCGGACCTTAACGGCAGGTTGACAAAGGCGCGGAGTTCTAGTTTACCCGAAACTGGCGATGGAGTTCGCCTTATAACCGCCGTCGCCCACTGCGATGGCTGATGACTCCTACCTTCCAAATGCAGGGGGAGGAGTCCGCGTGCACGTGCCGCTCATCGATATCCGTGAGAAATTGAGGACGCGCCGCCAGGCCGAAACGGTCCGCATGCGGCTCGAGAACGAATCGTGAGCGCGCGGGCCTTCGACGAGGACAGTCCCTTGCGCGGCTGGCGCTTGTGGCTGTTGACGGCCACCCTGGCGCTGGGCACGATCGTCGTGCTTTCCAACATTCCCGGCTACACGACCGTCACCCCCTATGTGGCGGGCAGCCTTGGCGGCGTCACGCCGAGTTTCGGCTCCTGGGCGACGACCGATCACATGGTCGGCCTCGCGCTCGGGCTTCCCTTCGCGCGCTGGTTTTCGGCGCGTTTCGGCGATACCCGCGTTTATGTCGTAGCATTCCTCCTCTATGCCGCGGCCGCGTGGGTGTGCGCGACAAGCGCGACGCTCTGGCAGTTGCTGCCGGGCCGCATCGTTCTCGGCTTCGTCGGCGGCGTGACGCTGCCGCTCGCACAGTCGTTGGCGCTCAAGGAATATCCCGCCCATATGCGCTCCTGGATCGTTGGCCTTTGGGGCGTGCTGAGCATGACGCCTTTCACGGTCGGCGTCTTCGTCAGCGACTGGTATGCGGAATTCCTGAGTTGGCGTTACCTGTTTCACACCGACGTCGTCGTGAGCCTTCTAGTTGCGGGCGTCGTCTCCGCCTTGCTTTACGGGCGCGGCTTCCAAGCCAGGATCGTGCGCTTCGACCTCATCGGCGTGCTCCTGCTCACTGCCGTCGCCTACGCAGCGCAGACGATCTTCAACATGGGCAACGACTTCGACTGGTTCGCCTCGCCCATCTTGCAAGTCGCGCTAGCCGTCGTGGCGATCGGACTTCCAGCCTTCGTGATTTGGGAGTTCGGCGAACGTCATCCGGCGCTCGATCTGCGGCTCTTTCGGCATCGCAATTACGCCATCGCGACATTCTGCTCGGTGTTCGGCTTTCTGATCATCCAGGGCCTTTTGTCGTTCTTCACCGTGCAACTGCAGATCCTCAACGGTTACAGCTCTTCGCTCGCGGGCCTGATCTATCTCTCAATGTTCGTCGTGGCGGGGCCGACGGTCGCCATACTCCACGAGCTCAACAAGACGGTCGACGTCCGCCTCCTTTCCTTTTTCGATTTTGTCGGGCTCGCGGCGACCTTGACTTGGTTTGGGCTTTTCGATCGCTTCGCTTGGTTCGACCAGATTTCTTGGCCGGTGCTGAGCTTCGGTCTCTGCATCGCTTTTTTCTTCGCGCCGCTGTCGAGCCTCGCCATGCACGGACTCAAGGACGCGGAGCTGATCCGGGCCGCCGAAGAGCTGGCGCTGTTGCGCACCATTGCGGGGTCCTTCGGCATTACGGCGCTTCCCGTCATCCAATTTCGCCGCGCGCCCTTCCACCAGCTGGAGCTTGCCGACCATCTCGGCGGCAGGCGCTTCGCCTCGCTTGATCTCGTGGCGCAATTGACCGCGAAGCTGGAAGCCTCCGGCGTAAAGCCCGCGGCCGTCATGCGCACGCTTGGCAATCTCATTCGCAAACAGTCTCTGCTGCTTGGGATGAACGACGTCTTCCTCTTTGGCGCCGTCGTCTTCATCGTGCTCGCAATTCTCGTCTGGTTCGCGCATCCGACCCTGATCGCCTTCTGGCGGCGCGGGGACCGGGCGCATTTGGAGGCCGAAGAGCTCATGGAGTCGCCATGAAGCGCAATCGCTACTCGATGGTTGGGGCGGCCCTCCCTGCGCTTTCGCACCCAGGCTGCGGCGCCGGGAACGAGATCCGTGCGCCGGTCAGGACGCCGCCCGCAAGTGGCGGACGCTCGATAAAGCGGTTGCGCCGGCGCGCGAAGCACCTCGAGGGCGGAGCTACAGCCCCTCACTCTACACGGGCTATAGTGCCGACGCCGGAATCGGTCGTGAAACGATTTTTCAGCTCGCGCCTCTCGGATTTGATCGTGAAGCGACATTTTCCTCCGTATCCGTCACGCGCCAGATTCTACCAACACCGCCAATGTGTCGTGCGCTCACTGAGTTTGAGCTACAGGTTGACAGAGGCGCGGACTTCTTATTTACCGGAAGCAGGCTATGGGGTTCGCCTTATAACCGCGGCCGCTCGCGGCGTCGGCTGATGACTTCTCCTGTGCATATGAGGGGCACGAGTCTGCGCGCATCTACAGCTAGTCTGGCCCGATCTGCGCGCCTGCCGCTGTGGAGCGCATTGTGAGCGAGGCGGCTTTTGTCGACAACACTCCTTTGCGCGGTTGGCGCTTATGGCTGTTCACCGCCACGCTGGCGCTCGGCACGATCGTCGTTCTCTCGAACGTCGCCGGCTACATGGTCACCATTCCTTATGCTTCGGGCAGCCTCGGCGGCGTCACGCCGAGCTTCGGCTCCTTTGGGACGACCTTTTACATGGTTGCCCTTGCGCTTGGGCTTCCCTTCGCGCGCTGGTTCTCAGGACGTATCGGCGACTATCGCGTTTATGTCGTAGCCTTCCTGCTTTACGCCGTCGCTGCATGGGTTTGCGCGACGAGCGCGACGCTTTGGCAGTTCCTGCCGGGCCGAATCGTGCTCGGCTTCCTCGGCGGCGTAACGCTCCCCCTCGGACAATCCTTGGCGCTCAAGGAATTTCCGGAAATCTCGCGCACATGGGTTGTCGGCCTCTGGGGCTTGTTGAGCATGACGCCCTTCACGATTGGCGTGTTCGTCAGCGGCTGGTACGCCGAGTTCCTGAGCTGGCGCTTCGTTCTTTATACTGACATCGTCGCGGGCCTGCTGATTGCGGGCGCCGTCGGCGCCCTGCTTTATGGCCGCGGCTTCGAGACAAGGATCGTGCGCTTCGACTTTGTGGGCGTCATCCTGCTCACGGCCATCGTCTATGCCGCGCAGACCATTTTCGGCCTGGGTAACGACTTCGACTGGTTCGCGTCGCCCGTCCTGCAGATAGCGCTCGTCGTCGTCGCTATAGGCTTTCCCGTCTTCGTGATCTGGGAGCTCGGCGAACGCCATCCGGTGCTCGACTTGCGACTGTTCGGGCGACGCAATTACGCCATCGCGACCTTTTGCTCCTTCTTCGGCTTTTTGATCATCCAGGGACTGCTGGCGCTGATGGCCAACCAGCTGCAGCTCCTCAACGGCTACACCTCTTCACTTGTCGGTCTGATTTATCTTTCGATGTTCGTCGTGGCCGCGCCTATGGTCGTCATGCTCCACGAGCTCAACAAGACGGTCGACGTTCGCCTGCTTTCCTTTTTCGATTTTCTTGGGCTCGCGGCGACCTTGACTTGGTTCGGGTTTTTCGATCGGCTCGCCTGGTTCGACCAGCTCTCCTGGCCGGCGCTCTTCTTCGGCTTCTTCATCGCCTTTTTTTTCGCGCCGTTGGCTAGCATGGCGATGCACGGCCTCTCCGGCGCGAAGCTCATCCGAGCGGCGGAAGAACTCGCGCTGCTGCGAACCGTCGCGGGCGCCTATGGCATTGCGCTGCTTGGCGTCGTGCAGTTCCGCCGGGCGCCTTTCCATCAGCTCAATCTCGCGAGCCATCTCGGCGGAAGGCGTTTTGCCTCTCTCGACCTGCTGTCGCAAATAACCGCGAAGCTTGAAGCGGCGGGTGTCAAGCCGGGGGAGGTGACCCGCGCGCTCGGCAATCTTATGCACCAGGAGTCGTGGCTGCTCGGGATGAACGACGCTTTTCTGCTCGGCGCCGTCGTGTTCGTCGCGCTGGCGGTCCTCGTTTGGTTCGCTCAGCCGACACTGATCGCCTTCTGGCGGCGCGGGGACCAGGCGCATTTGGAGGCCGAAGAGCTCATGGAGTCGCCATGAGCCGGCGCCGCGGCGCAATCGCGCCGGCCGTTCTCGCGCTCTCGCTCGCCGGCTGCAACACCGGCAGCGAGGATCGGGCGCTCTTTATGGAGCCGCCCGCCATGGAGCGCACGCTGGGCCGCGCGGGCGCCAAGGACTCTGGCGCATGGCCGGTCGCGGATTGGTGGCGTCAGTTCCGCAGCAACGAGCTCAATGGCCTCATCGCGGCGGCGATCGAAGACAATCAGGAGCTCAAGCGCGTCTACGACCGGCTGCAACAGGCCGAAGCCATCACGGAAACCGCCAGCGCGTCGCTCCTTCCCTTCTTCAAAATCGACATGAACATGAGCCAGCACCGCATCGCCAAGCACGGCGTGGAGGCGTCCTACAATCCGGCCATTGCCGGCCAGGAAAAGACCGCGGGAAATCTGATTCCGTCGCTCTATTACGAGTTCGACTTCTGGGGGAAAAACCGGGCGGCGCTGCATGCGGCCCTCGGCGAGACGGCGGCGGAGACGGCGGAGCTCGCCGAGACCCAGCTGCTGCTCGCCACTGCTGTCGCTCGCGCCTATTTCCGAGGTCTCGCCGACGCCCGCCAGCTCGAGCTCGCGCGCGAGATGACCAAAGTGCGGCGAGACCTCGTGACCGTCGCGGAGACGCGCTTCCGCACGGGTCTCGACGTCGAGGACGCCACCGCTTCGGCTCGCATGGATGTCGAGGCCGCGCTGAAGCGCGAGGCCAACATCGAGGCTCTGCTGGCCTTGCAGCAGGATTTGCTCGCCCGGTTGACCGGGCAGGGGCCGGACGCGGGACGCGGTTTGGCGGTCAAGGGCCGCACCGGTCTCCCTCCCGTTCCCCCGCTGCCAAAAACGCTGCCGATCGAGCTGCTGGCGCATCGGCCCGACCTCGCGGCGGCCATGCATCGCGCGGAGGCGGCGGCCGAGCGCATCCATTCGGCCAAAGCGGAATTCATGCCGAGTGTCGATCTCACGGTCCTCCCGAGCTTCCAGGCGTCGGTGCATTCGACGCATATCGACAAGCTCGCGACTTATCTCTTCCGCGCCTCGGCCTTCAATTATTATGTGACGCCCGGATTTCATTTCCCGGTGTTTTCAGGCGGTTTGCTTCGCGGCAAACTGGAAGCGCGCCGCTCCGAGTACGACGAAGCGGTCGACCAGTACAATGAAACGCTGCTGCGCGCCGCGCAGCAGGTTGCCGACAGCCTCGTCAACGTGCGGCAGACCGGTTCCGTCATGGACGCACAGGGGCGCATCGTCGCCGACGCGCGGCAGAAGCTGGCGCTCGCTCGGAGTCGCTGGAACTCGGGCCTCAAGGACCGGCGTGAAATCCTGACGCTTGCTCACGACGCCTTCGAGGCGGCCTACTTTCTGCACGCGCTCGAGGCGGACGCGCTCTCTGCGCGCATCGATTTGATCCAGAGCCTAGGCGGCGGCTATGAGCTGGGACCAAATCCGGTGTTCCCGCCGCCATCGCCGGAGGACGACGCTTTAACGCCTTACGTCAATTTCATCGAAACGCTGGGAGGCGGTTAGCGTGACCGATCACCAAGAGGACGCCCTCGCGCCGGGCGACCCGCAGCCGAGAAAGTCCAGGCCGCTGACTCGGAGGCAGATCAGGACGCGACGCAACGTCGGCCTCGCGATCGTGGCGTTCATTGCCGGCCTCGTCGCCGTCTACTTTCTCCTCAAATGGCGAGTGGTCGATCGCCATATCGTTCAGACCGACAACGCTTTCGTCACCGGCAACCTCATCCCGGTCTATGCCGACGCGACCGGGGTCGTGACGCGGGTGCTCGCTGAAGAAACGCAAAATGTGAAGGAGGGCGAGCAGGTCGTCCAGCTCGATGCGCAGCGGGCCGGCGCCGCGCTGGCGCAAGCCGAGGCGGATCTCTCGCGCGCTGTCCGCACCGTCAGCGCGCAGTTCGAGAACCGCCGGCGGGCCTGCGAGCGGGTCCATTCGCGCATCGCGCTACGCGACAAGCTCAAGCACGATTACGCGCGCTATCAGCAGGCGGCCCCCTCTGGCTCGGTGTCGCAACAGGTGCTGCAGAACGCCGCCGATACGCTCGCCTCGGCCGAGGCGGACGTGCGCGAGGCGCGGGCCGACACGCAGGCGGTCGAGGCGCAAATCAGCGGCGTGACGCGGTCGAACGCCCCCGAGATCATGACGGCGCGGGCGCACTACCTCAACGCCTATATCGAATATGCTCGCCAGCACATCAAAGCGCCGGCCTCCGGCTTGGTCGCGAAGCGCAAGGCGCAGGTCGGCGATCGCGTGAAGCCCGGCGATCAGATCATGACGATCGTGCCGCTCGACCACCTCTGGGTGGAGGCCAATGTTTGGGAGACTGACCTGAAGCGTGTGCGGCCCGGCCAGAGCGCAACGATCGTCGCCGATCTCTATGGCCGCAAGGTGGTCTACCATGGCAAGGTCGAAGGCCTCGTGCCAGGCACCGGCAGCGTGTTCGCGCTGTTGCCGCCCGACAACGCCACCGGCAATTTCATCCACATCGTGCAGCGCGTCCCGGTGCGCATCTCGCTCAACCCCGAGGAGCTCGCCACAGACCCGCTCCGCCCCGGCCTTTCTACCGTGACAGCGATAGACGTGAGAGAGGATCAGGCGCCGGTTGACGCTTCGCAGGCGACGACCGCCGCGCCCGAATATAAGACGAATATTTATGACGACGATCTCGCGCGGGGAAAAGCGAAGGCGGACGAAATCGTGAAGAGCAATCTTGGCGGCGGAGACAACAACGGGGGGGCGCGCTGCGTCGTTCCGGAATGAATGCGGCCGCCATCGCGGAAGGCGCGATATAGCGTGCGGCTTTTTCGCCCGTGAAGCCGCTTCCCAAGATTGACGCGCGAGAGCGAGTCATGACAAAGGAGCCCGCCTGCGGCCTTGTCAAAACCGCAAAACGGCAAGACTATCGATGCTCCCCACATTTGAGCGAGGGAGCACATGGTGGACGAAACCCCTGACCCGCGACCGGACGCCGTGCGTCGAATGCGTCAGATCGTCGACCCCTTGGGGTATTTCGCCTCCGAGGGGTTTCACCTCCTGGGACTGTTCGCCATCCTCGCCGTGACCGTCTTCGCCGGCGCGCAGGCGTTCTTGAGAATGGTGGCGGAGCGCGCCGCGTCGATCGAGGACCTGCTGCTGCTGTTCATCTACCTCGAAATTGCGTCGATGGTCGGCATTTATTTCCGCACCAACCACATGCCCGTGCGTTTCCTGCTCTACGTCGGCATCACGGCGCTGACGCGGCATATGATCGGATATGTGCAAAAGGACGCGCCGCCCGACACCGGTATTTTGATCCTCGCGGGGGCGACGCTGATTTTGGCGGTGGCCGTCTTGGTCGTGCGCTACGCCTCCGCGGTTTACGGATCGGGTCCGGCCAATAAAGAGACCAAGACCGACTGACTTTTGGCGGTGTGGCCGAAGAACCCAGAAGAACGAAAAAACGCCGCGCCCTTACATCCGGGGTCGCGGCGCTTGGTGGCGACTGGGGAGGACTTCGCCGGATGATGAGCCTAGGCGGGCTATCCGGCGGATGTAAGGCAAGTGACAAGCTCGCGACCAGTCTGACAACGTGCGGCTTGATGAGGCCGCCGATTTGCAGCGCTCGTGGCGAAAGGCGGCCAGAGCCTTGCGCCTCAGGAAACCTGGGATCGCTTGACGCAATAGCCGACAACGCTAGCTCCTTCGGCGCGAACAATCGGCTCGAAACGGCGGCGATCATGAAAAGCGATTTGGTCTCTCGGCCCTCCCTATGGATCATGGCTCTGGTCGCCGTCCGTTGCGTTGGGGTCGCAGTTCCTGCAGCGCAGACTAGCCGGCCCTTCCACAACGGGGCTGGCGCCCGACGTCGAGCCGCGCTCTACTGCGGCATTCCACGCCGGCTCGCCAGAGGGCGTCGAGCGAGGCAGGTTCGCCGCGACGCCAGAGCAAATTCCCGCCCGCGGCTGGGAGGATATCGTCGTCCGCGTCTGGCGAGACATTTCGCGGCATCGCATTCTCGCACTCGCCGCGGGCGTGACCTTCTATGCGCTGCTTGCGGTCTTTCCTTTCATCGCCGCGCTCGTGGCGGTCTACTCGCTTTTCGCCGATCCCTCGACGATCCGCTCGCATCTCGACAGCCTCGCTTCCTTCCTACCCTCCGGGGCGGTCTCCGTGATCGGCGATCAGATCAGCCTCATCGCGGCTCAGGGCCGCGCAACTCTGGGCGTCACGACGATCGTTGGCCTCGCTGTCGCTCTGTGGAGCGCGAACGCCGGGATGAAGGCCGTCTTCGACGCGCTCAATATCGTCTATGAAGAAGAAGAGAAGCGTGGCTTCTTCAGGCTCAACGCCTGGTCTCTCGGTTTCACCATCACCGCCGTCGTGCTCGCGCTCGTCGCGATCGTAGCCGTCGTGGCGTTGCCTCCGTTGATTGCCTACCTCGGCTTGCCGAAAGATGTTCAACAGTGGATCAATTGGCTGAGATGGCCGCTGCTGTTGTTGGGCGTGACGCTTGCGGCCTCCGTGATCTACCGCTACGGGCCGAGCCGCAACGAGGCGCAGTGGCGGTGGCTCTCCTGGGGAGCCGGTCTCTTCGCCATCGGGTGGCTTGTCGCGTCGCTTCTCTTCTCCTGGTACACGTCGCATTTTGGAACGTTCAACAAAACCTATGGATCGCTCGGGGCCGCCGTCGGCTTCATGACCTGGATGTGGATCACCAACATCGTTCTTCTGCTCGGCGCCGAGGTCAACGCCGAGACGGAACATCAGACCGCGAGGGATACAACCAGAGGCGGGCATAAACCGCTCGGCGCGCGCGGCGCGACTATGGCGGATACGGTCGGGCCTGGAAGCGAAACCGCATAGAGGGTCAAGCTCGTCTTCACCTTGACGGAATCGCGCCGCTCGGCAGGGGCCAATGTTCAAGAACGCGCCCGCGGCGTTCTGCGCGGTCAGGCTTTACCTTTCGCCTTCGATGGAGCAACGTCTCTTTTGATCCGCCTATGTTTGACGGCGGGGCCTGAATCGACGTGGATTGTTCCTATGACGAAATGCCTTCCGCTGTTGCCCGCCATTGGGATTTTGCTGACCCTCAGCGCCTGCGGTAGCGCCCCCGAGGATGAACGAACGCCGACGTCAGTCGCCTGCAGGCTGGGACCCGACTGCGATCGCAAATGGGCGAGAGCGGTCGCCTGGATCGAACAAAACGCTTACTACAAGATCGAGAAGGTTGACGCCTGGCATATCCAGACCGTCGCTCCTTATGGCAAGAGCGAGGGGACTGCGATCACGGTCGACAAGATTGCGTCGGCCCAAGGCTGGGCGCAGATCTTCATCCATGTCAGTTGCGCAAATTTCGTCACTTGTTATCCGAGCGTGACGGCGCAGAAGATCTCCTTCGTCGAATATGTGAGCGGCGCCTCGAACCTCGTCGTTCCGATGCATCCTCCGTTCCCGCAGGCCCATCCGATCCCCGGGCTCGGCGATCCGCTCGTGCTCTTCCGATGATGCTCGGTGCTGCTCTGCTTCGCTCGCGATGACGGATTTTTGCGCCCGCTCGCGGCTGGGAGCGCGCCGCGACGGACGCGCTCAGACGGAAATTGCCTCTGCCGCCGCCGCTCTGCGCAGCGCGGCGATATTTCGCGCATAGGACTCGCGCCCGCCGCCGTCGAACACCGCCGAGCCGGCGACGACCCAGTCCGCGCCGGCCTCGACCACGGCGCCGATCGTCTCCGGCGAAATCCCGCCGTCCACCTGCAAATGGATCGGGCGGCGCCAAATCTTCTCTCGGATGCGACGAATCTTCTCGAGCTGCGAGGGGATGAAGCTTTGCCCGCCGAAGCCGGGATTTACGCTCATGACCAGTATGAGGTCCACATCGTCGAGCACATAATCCAGAACGCTTTCGGATGTCGCCGGATTGAGCGACACGCCCGCTTTCCTGCCAAGCGCGCGGATCGTCTGTAGCGAGCGGTGAAGATGCGGGCCCGCCTCCGCATGGACCGTGATGACATCGGCGCCCGCCTCGGCAAAAGCCTCCAGGAACGGATCGGCGGGCGCGATCATCAGATGCGTGTCCAGCGGGCGGTCCGTCGTGCGGCGAAGCGCCCTCACGAGCGCGGGGCCGAAGCTAATGTTGGGCACGAAGTGCCCGTCCATTACGTCGAGGTGAATCCTGTCGGCGCCCGCGGCAACGACGTCGCGCAGCTCTTCGCCGAGCCGTGCAAAATCGGCGGTCAGGATTGAGGGAGCGATAACGACATCGTGCATGGCTTCGCCGTCAACTAGGGCCTGCGCGGCGCGATGACAGCGAAAGTGGAGAGCGTTTGTGTCGACATCGGCAACGGGGGCGGCGGCGGTTTCCTCGCGTTTGGCAAAGTTCAAGACAAAGCGGCTTGATGAGGCGCTTCGCCACCCTAACTCCCTCGTGTGCTTGTCGCGCGCGGACCAGGTCATGACTCTTCACAGCTCAGACGCGGCGCTAGATCAGCGCTGCATTAACGCCATTCGCTTTCTCGCCGTCGACATGGTCCAGAAGGCTGACAGCGGCCATCCGGGTTTACCCCTCGACGCTGCGCCGATGGCCTATGTGCTATGGTCCCGTTTTCTCAAGCACAGCCCAAAAAATCCGAAATGGGAGGACCGTGATCGCTTCGTCCTGTCCGCGGGTCACGGCTCCGCCTTGCTCTATGCGCTCTTGCACCTCTCAGGCTACGATCTGCCGCTCGAGCAAATCAAACGCTTCCGGCAATGGGAGAGCAAGGCGCCGGGCCATCCGGAACGCGGACTGACTCCCGGCGTCGAGATCACGACCGGCCCGCTCGGCCAAGGCTTCGCCAACGCGGTCGGCTTCGCGATTGCAGAAAGTCATCTCGCGGCGAGCTTCAACCGTCCTGGCTTTGATATCGTCGATCATCGCACCTTTGTGATCACGAGCGACGGCGACATGATGGAGGGCGTCGCCTCCGAGGCCGCTTCGCTCGCCGGTCATTTGCGGCTCGGCAAGCTCATCTGCCTTTACGACGAAAACCATGTCACGCTTTCCGCCGGCACCGATGTGACCTTCACCGAGGATATCGGCGAGCGGTTCGACGCCTACGGCTGGCACGTGCAACAGGTCGCCGACGGCAACGATCTCGCCGCGCTCGACGCAGCCTTGCGCGCGGCCTGCGAAGAGACGCAGCGCCCGTCCCTGATCCGGGTGCGCACGCATCTCGGCTACGGCTCGCCGCACAAGCAGGACACTTTTGAAGCGCACGGCTCACCCCTGGGCGAGGACGAGGTCCGCTTGACCAAGCAAAATCTCGGCTGGCCCACCGAGCCGACGTTTCTCGTGCCCGCCGACGTCGCACGCCACATGGGCGAAGCGATCGAGCGCGGCAGCAAGCTCGAATCCGAATGGAGCGAAGACTTCGAGGCCTACGGAGAGAAATACACCGATCTCGCCGATTCTCTGCAACAGGCTTGGCGCGGCGAGCTCCCCGACGGCTGGGATAGCGACATTCCCGACTTTCAAGCCGACGCCAAAGGCGAGGCGACGCGCGTCTCCGCCGGCAAGGTCATGAACGCGATCGCTCCGAAGCTTCCCGCGCTTATTGGCGGCTCCGCGGACCTCAATCCTTCAACCTTCACCACGTTGAAAGGTCTCGGCGACTTCGAGCCGCAGAGCGAACCGCCCGTGCATCAGACCAATGGCGTCTGGGGCTACGCCGGCCGAAACATCTGGTTCGGCGTGCGCGAGCATGCAATGGGGGCCGTGATCAACGGTCTGGCGGCGCATGGGGGCGCTCTGCCTTTTGGCGCAACCTTCTTGATCTTCTCCGACTACATGCGCCCGCCCATCCGGCTTGCGTCGATCATGCAACTGCATGTCGTCTTCGTCTTCACGCATGACAGCGTGGCGCTCGGAGAGGACGGCCCGACCCATCAGCCCGTCGAGCAGCTCGCGAGCCTGCGCGCCATCCCGGGGCTCACGGTCATCAGGCCGGCTGACGCCAACGAGACGGCGCAGGCTTGGCGCGTCGCCGTCGCCGCAGAGAACCGGCCGGTGGCGCTGGCGCTGTCGCGTCAGAAGGTGCCGACGCTCGATCGCAACCTTTACGCGCCGGCAGAGGGTCTGCGCCGCGGGGCCTATGTCCTCGCCGACTCGCCAAACGGCAAGACGGATGCGCTGCTGATCGCCTCGGGCAGCGAGGTCAATCTGATTGTCGAGGCGCAGAAGAAGCTGGAGCAGCGGGGCGTTCATGCGCGCGTGGTGTCCATGCCGAGCTGGGAGCTCTTCGAGGCGCAGCCGAAGGCCTATCGGGACGAGGTTCTCCCGCGCGACGTCTCAGCGCGACTTGCGGTCGAAGCCGGCGCGACGCAGGGTTGGAGCCGCTATGTCGGCGATCGCGGCGACGTTCTCGGCTTGGACCATTTTGGCGCGTCCGCGCCGGGCGATGTCGCGATGCGCGAATTCGGCTTCACCGTGGAGAATGTGTGCAAGCACGTCGAGGGTTTGCTTTGAAATCCTGACGGGTCGCGGGTGACGGTCACGCCGTGGACGAATGCGGGCGTAACACAGGGGTCGCATGATGAATCCACTCATCGAGCTGAACGCCTGCGGCCAGGCGGTTTGGATCGACTTTCTCAAGCGGAGCTTCGTCGAGGACGGCGAGTTGCGCAGGCTTTCGGAGAGCGACGGGCTGAGAGGCGCGACGTCCAATCCGTCGATCTTCGAGAAGGCGATCGGCGAGAGCGCAGGACTATGATGCGGCGCTCAAGAAGCTCCAGTCGCAGGGCGATCACAGCGTGTCGGAGATCTACGAGGCGCTGGCCTTCGAGGACATCCGCAACGCGGCCGACGCGCTCCGTCCCGTCTATGATCGCACGCAGGGGAAGGACGGCTTCATCAGCCTCGAGTGCTCGCCCTACGTCGCCAACGACACGGAGGCCACGATGGCGGAGGCGCTCCATCTGTGGCGATCGATCGCGCGCCCAAACTTGATGGTCAAGGTCCCGGCGACGGAAGCTGGGCTTCCGGCCATTCGGGCCCTCATCGGTCAGGGGATCAACGTCAACATCACGCTGTTGTTTTCGGTCGAGGTCTACGAGCAGGTCGCCGACGCCTACATGTCGGGCCTCGAAGATCTCATCCAGGCGGGCGGCGACGTATCGAAGGTCGCAAGCGTCGCGAGCTTCTTCGTAAGCCGCATCGACACGGCCGTGGACAAATTGCTCGAGGACGCAAAGAACGAGGGCGCGGCCCGGCTCAAGGGCAAGGCGGCGATCGCGAACGCCAAGGGCGCCTACGCGCTGTTCAAGTCGCTCGTCGCCGGGTCGCGATGGCGGGCTCTGGAGGGCGCGGGGGCTAAGGTCCAGCGCCTGCTCTGGGCTTCGACGAGTACGAAGAATCCCGCCTACAAAGATACGATCTATGTCGAGGAGCTCATCGGACGGGATACGGTCAACACCATGCCGCCCGCGACGCTCGAGGCCTTCCGCGACCACGGAGTCGTCACGCCGGATGCGATCGAGCGCGACTTGCCGCGAGCGCGCGCCGAGCTCGCCGCACTCTCCGACTACGGCATAAGCCTCGCCGATGTCACAAGACGGCTCACGGAAGAGGGCGTCCGCCTCTTTGCGGATGCTTTCGACAAGCTGCTCGGCGCCGTTGCGCAGCGGCGCCTCGGACTCATCGACGGCCCGCAGGAGCGCTTCGCCTTCGACATGCATTCCGCCGATGCGCAAAAACGCTTCGAGGAAGAGCTAGAGACTTGGCGCAAGAGCGGCCGCATCCGGCGACTCTGGGCGGGCGACGCCTCGCTGTGGACGAGCGGAGATGAAGGCCGATGGCTCGGCTGGCTTCGGATCGTCGACGCCGAGCTTGCCCGCGTCGCCGAATACGAGGATTTCGCCGCCCATGTGAAGCAAGAGGGCTACGCAGACGTGCTGCTCATCGGCATGGGCGGCTCGAGCCTCGCGCCAGAGGTTTTTGAAAAGACCTTCGGTCCCCAGCCCGCCTGGCCGAAGCTTCACGTGCTCGACAGCACCGATCCGGCGCAGATCGAAGCGACGGAAGCGGCCCTCGACATCGCCAGGACGCTGGTGATCGTGTCGTCGAAATCCGGCGGCACGCTCGAGCCGAACATTCTGATGGACTACTTCTTCGAGCGCATCGCCGCCCTTCGCGGGCGCGACCACGCTGGCGAGCAGTTTGTCGCCGTCACGGACAGTGGGTCGTCGCTGGAGCAGCGCGCGAGAGCGGCGGGCTTCGCGCGCGTCTTCTTTGGCGACGCGACGATCGGAGGGCGCTACTCCGCCTTGTCGAGCTTCGGTCTCGTCCCTGCGGCTGCGATGGGGCTCGACGTGAAGCGCCTGCTCGAAAGCGCGAAGGTCATGATGCGCTCCTGCGGGCCCGATGCGCCTCCGGCGCAAAACCCCGGCGTGCGGCTTGGCGTCGCGATGGGCGTGGCGGCGCGCTGGCGGGCGCGCGACAAGGTTACGATCATCGCGTCGCCGGCCTTTGCGGCGATTGGCGCTTGGCTGGAGCAGCTCTTCGCGGAGAGCACGGGCAAGCACGGAAAAGGTTTGATCCCCATCGCCGACGAGCCGCTCGCCGCCGTGGAGCGCTACGGCCAGGATCGATTCTTCCTCTATATTGAGCTGGAGGGGCGCGAGGACATGCGCCAGCGTCAGCTCGTCGAGGCGCTTGCACGGGCGGGCCATCCCGTCGCGCGTATCGTCGTAAGGGACATCTGGGATTTGGGTCAGGAGTTTTTCCGCTTCGAGATCGCGACCGCCGTCGCCGGCGCGGTCCTTGGCGTTAATCCCTTCGATCAGCCGGACGTTGAGGCGAGCAAGGCGAAGACGCGCGCCCTGACCGAGGCGTACGAAAGATCGCAGCAGTTGCCCGACCAGGAACCCCTCTTCAGTGAGGACGGTCTCGCGCTGTATTCCGACGAGGGATACGGGACGAAGCTCGGCCGGCACAATACGCTTGTGGGCTATTTGCGCAGCCATCTCGCTGAGGCGGATGCGAAAAGGGGCGACTACATCGGGTTCCTCGCCTATGTCGAACGCAATGAGGCGCATGGCCGTGCGCTCAACGAGTTGCGCGCCCTGGTCCACGAACGCACGCTTTCGGCTTCATGTCTGGGATTTGGCCCCCGTTTTCAGCACTCGACGGGACAGGCCTACAAGGGCGGGCCAAACTCGGGGGTCTTTCTGCAGATCACTTGTCAAGAAGCCAAGGACATCGCGGTTCCAGGCCACGCCTATTCGTTCGGCGTCGTCGAGGCGGCGCAGGCGCGCGGCGATTTCGACGCCATGGTCGAGCGAGGCCGCCGTGCGCTGCGCGTCCATGTCAGGGATGTCGAGACGGGCCTCGCGGGTCTTCGCGACGCAATGGAAGCGGCGCTTCGATAGTTTCAAGGAGAAACCTCAATGCAGATTGGCGTCGTCGGACTGGGCCGCATGGGCGGAAACATCAGCCGCCGTCTCATGCGCGCCGGGCATGACACGGTCGTCTTCGACTCCAACGCGAAGGTGCGCGCGACATTGGCGCGGGAGGGCGCGACGCAAGCGGCCACGCTCGAAGAGCTCGTCAAGGCGCTGGAAAAGCCCCGCGCCGTCTGGGTCATGCTGCCGGCGGGAGAGATCACGGAAGAGACCGTGCGGCAGCTCGGGGAGCTGCTGGAAGCGGACGACACGATCATCGACGGCGGCAACACCTTCTACAAGGACGACATTCGCCGCGCGAAGGCGCTAAAGGCGAAAGGCGTTCATTACGTGGATTGCGGGACCTCTGGCGGCGTCTGGGGACTCGAGCGCGGCTACTGCATGATGATCGGCGGTCCCGACAGCGCCGTCCAGCGTCTCGATCCCATATTCTCAGCGCTCGCGCCCGGCTTCGGCGAGATCCCACGCACGCCGGGCCGCAGCGTGGCGGATACGCGCGCCGAGCGGGGCTACATCCACGCCGGCCCCGCTGGCGCCGGGCATTTCGTCAAGATGGTGCACAACGGCATCGAATACGGCCTCATGCAGGCCTACGCCGAAGGCTTCGACATCCTGCGCACCAAGGATTCCGCCGAGCTGCCCGAAGACGAGCGCTTCGTCCCTGAACATTCCCGACATCGCGGAAGTGTGGCGGCGCGGCAGCGTGATTTCCTCCTGGCTGCTCGACCTCTCCGCCGCGGCGCTCGCCAAGGATCCGCAACTCGAAGGCTTCTCCGGCTTCGTCGAGGATTCCGGCGAGGGCCGCTGGACCGTCGAAGCGGCGATTGAGCAGGCGACGCCGGCGGAAGTGCTGTCCTCCGCGCTATACGCGCGCTTCCGCTCACGACGCCCCCATGGTTTCGGCGACAAGCTGCTCTCCGCCATGCGCTTCGGATTCGGCGGGCACATCGAGGAGAAGCCGAAGGCCAAGCCCGAGGCGGTCAACGCGCCGCGCGACGCAGCGGAGTAGCGACATGGACGGACAACACGAGGCGGGATGCCGGGAGGGCGGGACGCCGAAGGGGCGCAAACGCCCCGACCCTTGCGCGATGGTGATCTTCGGCGCCGAGGGAGATCTGACGCATCGGCTGCTCACGCCGGCGCTCTACAACCTCGCCCGCACGAACTCTTTGCCGGAAGAGTTCGCGCTGATCGGCGTCAGTCGCGGCGACATTTCGTCTCAGCAGTGGCGAGACAATCTGCATGCGACCCTCGAACACTTTGTTGGCTCGCGCGCCGAGTTCAGCGCGGCCGGCGTCGACGAGGGCGCTTGGGCCAGGCTCGCGGCGAAGATGATCTATCTCAACGGCGATATCACCCAGGTGGAAACCTATGAACGATTGACGACCGAGCTGCAAAGGATGCATTCGCGCAATGTCATATTCTACCTCGCCGTTCCTGACCGGTTCTTCGAAACCATCGTCGAAGAGCTCGGCGCGGCCGGTCTGGCGCGCGACCATCCGCACGCCGACGGGGCGCCGCCCTACTGGCGCCGTGTCGTGATCGAGAAACCTTTCGGACACGATCTCCCGTCGGCGCAGCTTCTCAACGCACGTATCCTCCGCGTCTTGCGCGAGGACCAGATTTTCCGCATCGATCATTTTCTTGGCAAGGACACGGTGCAGAGCATCATGGCGCTGCGCTTTGCCAATGGCTTCTTCGAGCCGATCTGGAACAGGGACCGCATCGACCATGTGCAGATAACCGTGGCGGAGACGGTAGGGGTCGAGGGGCGCGGCAATTTCTACGAGGCGACCGGCGCCTTGCGCGACATGGTCCCGAACCACGTCTTCTCGCTCGTGTCGATGATCGCCATGGAGCCGCCGGTGGGCTTCGATGCGATGTCGATAAGAACCAAGAAAGCAGAAGTGTTCATGGCCATGCCCGCCGTGAAGCCGAAGGACGCCGTGCGCGGCCAGTACGGCGCCGGCGTGGTCATGAATCAGCAGAAGCGCGCCTATCGCGACGAGCCTCGCGTCTCGCCGACCTCCAACGTCGAAACCTATGTCGCTATGCGGCTGGAGATCGACAATTGGCGCTGGGCAGGCGTTCCGTTCTACATCCGAACGGGAAAGCACATGTCCCAGCGATCGACCGAGGTCGCGATCTGCTTCAAGCAAGCGCCCGCGGCAACCTTCCAGCACACGCCCGTGGAGTGCCTTACGCCAAATTGGCTCGTGCTCGGCATCGCCCCCAAGGAGGCGATCTCGCTGCAGTTCGACGTCAAACGACCAGGCGCCTTGGTCGCGCTTTCCGCCGTAAGAATGGACTTCCGTTACGAGGACTGGTTTCCCAAGGAACCCAATGTCGGTTACGAGACGCTGATCTACGACGTCATGATTGGCGATCAGACGCTTTTCATGCGCGCCGATATGGTGGAAGAGGCGTGGCGAGTCGTGGAGCCCGTGCTCGACGCTTGGGGCTCGACCGCCCCTGACTTTCCCGATTACCTGTCGGGCAGCGACGGCCCCGCCGCCGCCGACGAGCTCCTCAAGCGAGACAGACGACGCTGGCGCCCGGTGGCCCCTCAGCTGGACACTGCAAGATGAGCGGTCGTCCAAAACCTCGACTCCTGCTCGCCGACATCGACGGCACGCTCGTCACCAATGAGAAGATTTTGACGGAGGAGGCGAAGGCGGCTGCGAGGGAGCTGGCTGAGGCGGGCGTCCAGCTTGCAATCACCAGCGGCCGTCCGCCGCGCGGCATGGCGATGCTCATCGAGCCTCTGCGTCTGACCGGCGCGATCGCCGGCTTCAACGGCGGCGCTTTGGTCCATCCCGACCTGTCACTCATCGAGTGTCATGCGCTCGATCCCGCCGCCGCAGCGGACGCGCTGAAACTCATCCTCGATAGTGGGCTGGACGCCTGGGTATATACGGAAAGCCAGTGGCTCATTCGCGATCCTGACGCGTCGCATGTCGCGCGCGAGCGACGCACGGTGAAATTCGATCCGGAAATCGTCGCCGCGTTCACGGACGCGCATCTTGCGCATGCGGTCAAGATTGTCGGCGTCTCCGATGATTTCGCGCGCGTCGCCGCTTGCGAGAAGGCGGCGCAGGAATCGCTCGACGGGCGCGCGAGCGCCACGCGCTCGCAGCCCTACTACCTCGATGTGACCCATCCGCAGGCGAACAAGGGCGCCGTCGTCGAAGAGCTGGCGAAGCTGTCGCACATTTCGCCCAAGGACATCGCGACGATCGGCGACGGCCCGAACGACGTGCTGATGTTCAAGAAGAGCGGCTTTTCCATCGCCATGGGCAACGCTAGCGACGAGGTCAAGGCGCAGGCCGACGCAGTGACCGACAGCAATCAAAGCGAGGGCTTCTCCAAGGCGATGCGCAAGTATTTTCTGTACGCCGCGGCGGCGTGAATCGTGCGACATCGCATCATGCGATCGAAGCCGGAACGGCGACCTTACGGAAGTGATGGACCTATTGGTGGAGGGCGCGAAGATGGTCAGGCCGTCGCGGGCGGAGCTCAAAGTCCTGTTCGACGCCGACGCGCTGGCGCAGGCCGCGGCGGAGTGGCTTACCGAGCTTGCGACGTCGCGGGAAGGGCGCGTCGCCGTCGCGCTCGCTGGCGGCTCGACTCCAAAGCGGTTTTATGAGTTGCTCGCCGAGCCGCCCTTTCGGGAAAAGTTTCCTTGGCCGCGGACGCACTGGTTCTGGGGGGATGAGCGTTTCGCCCCGCACGACGATCCGCGCAGCAATTACCGGATGGCGCAAAAGGCGCTGCTTTCGCGCGCGCCAGTACCCCATGCCAACATCCATCCGATCCCCACGGCCGGGCTGTCGCCACGCGCGGCGGCCGAAGCCTATCAGGCGGAACTGAAATCTTTCTACGGCGCAGACGATCTCGATCCTTCCCGACCGCTCTTCGACGCCGTTATTCTGGGTCTTGGCGACAACGGCCATACCGCCTCGCTGATGCCGGGCGCGCCCGCTTTGGAAGAGCGTCGCCGCTGGGCCGTCGAGGTCGTGGGCGCCGCGACTGAGACGCGGATCACCCTGACCTATCCCGCGCTCGAAAGCTCTTTCGAAGCGGCCTTTTTGATCGTCGGCGCCGAGAAGAAGGCCGCGTTGAAGCGCCTGCGCGCCGACGACGCGGGCATCCCCGCCGGGCGGCTGCGCGTGGAAGGGGCGTTGCGCATCTTCGCGGACGTCGAGGCGGCGGGGGCGGTTCTAGGGTAATTGTTGCCCATGCTTGGCGCGCGCGAAGCGGACTGCCGTGTTGATGAGGCCGATGTGGCTGAAGGCCTGAGGAAAATTGCCGAGCTGTCGTCGCGCGCGCGGGTCGTACTCCTCTGCGAGAAGTCCGAGGTCGTTGCGAATCGACAACAGAAGTCTCGAATAGCCTGCTGGCTTCGGCCAAGCGGCCCTGCTGGATGTAGTTCTCGACGAGCCAGAAGCTGCAGGCGAGAAAGGCGCCTTCCCCCGGCGGCAGGCCGTCGACGCCGCTCTCAGTCTCGTAGCGGAGCACGAAGCCGCTGTCGTGCAGGAGGCGCCGCTCGATCGCCGCCAGGGTGCCTCGCACATGCGGATGGTCCGGCGGCAGGAATCCGACGAGCGGAATGTGCAGCAGGCTCGCGTCGAGCAGCCGGGATCCGTAGTATTGAACAAAGCTGCCGAGCTCCTCGTCGAAACCGCGGGCGCAGACCTCGGCGCGAATTTCGTCGGCGTCCGAGCGCCAGCGACGGGCGAACTCGGCGTTGCCAAGGCTTGTCGCCAGGTCCGCCGCGCGGTCGAACGCGACCCAGGCCATCACTTTGGAATGCGTGAAATGTTTTGGGCCGCCGCGCACCTCCCAAATCCCCTCGTCCGGCTCGCGCCAGATCGACTCCAGATGCTCGAGAATGACGCGGCCGACAGATGCGCCGTGCGGGGTTACGGGAATGCCGCCGCACGCGGCTTCATGGAGCGCGTGCAGCACCTCGCCGTAGACGTCGAGTTGGCGCTGATCGACCGCCGCGTTGCCGACACGCACCGGACGCGAGTCGTCGTAGCCCGAGAGCCAGGGAAGCTCACGTTCCGGCAACTGCTTGGCGCCGGTGACGGAATAAAGGATTTGCATTTGCGCAGGACTGCCGGCCACCGCGCGCAAGAGCCAGTCACGCCAGGCCTTGGCCTCGTCGTAATAGCCGAGGCTCATCAGCGCGCCGAGCGTGAAGGCCGCGTCGCGCAACCAGCAATAGCGATAGTCCCAGTTGCGCGGGCCGCCGATGTATTCCGGCAGAGAGGTCGTCGGCGCCGCGACGACTCCGCCGGTCGGCTCGTAATTCAGCGCCTTTAGCGTAAGCAAGGAGCGCTTCACCTCTTCCCCCCAGTCGCCGACGGAGGGGCAATGCTGTAGCCAGGTGCGCCAGAATTTCTCCGTGTCTGCGAGCGCCTGCCGGGCGTCAAGAGGCGACGGCCAACGCCCGTAGGAGTGCGCATAGCTCAGCACGAAAGATACGCTGTCTCCGGCCGCGACCGAGAACGCGCCGGTTGTCCGCATATCCTGGTTTTCGAGCGGCGCCGAGGTTCTCAGCACGAGCCCGTCCGGCCCGGAAACCGCGCTGAGGCCAGGCTCGTCTTCCAGTTGCCTCACCCAGGGAATGCTGACGCCATAGTCGAAGCGGATGACGAGCTCGGTCTGGAACTCCACGCGTCCGCGCTCGCCAACGACGAGGCGCACGATATCGCAGCCTCCGGATTTCGGCATGAAATCGATCAGGGTCGCGATCCCGTCCCTGGTCTCGAAGGTTGTCTCCAAAATCAGCGTGCAGTCGCGATACTGGCGCGTGACGCGCGCTGACGGATCCTTGGGCGTGATCAGAAACCGACCGTTTTCTGGCGTCCCCAGCAGCGCCGCGAAGCAGGCGGCGGAGTCGAAGCGCGGCGGACAGAACCAATCGATCGATCCGGCTTTCGACACGAGCGCGGCAGTCTCGCAGTTGCCGATGAGGCCGTAGTCCTCGATTGGCGTCGCCATGCCGCGCCCCCAAACCCCTCCGATGAAAGGAACCCTAGCGTACGAGAAGCCGCCTTCCACGGGGCCGACCGAAATAGAGCGAAAGGGGCCTGGCACAGGCGTGAGGCGCAAGCGGAGTCGAAACTCCGCCCGCGCGTCGAATTCACCTTGCAGGCGGCTGAATCGTCGCTTTCATGCCCGGCTTCAGCGCTGCGCTCGGGTTCTGGGCCCTGACGACGATCTGACCAACCTGCCCGCCCTGCGCGGGCGTGACGGAGAGGATTTCGCCTTCGAAGACGCCTCCGGCAAGAGCATCGACCGTGAAGGCCACTTTGTCGCCCGGCTTCAACGCGGCGAGAGAGCCGGGCGCCGCGGCTTTGAACAGGATTGTGCCGCCCGGCGCGAACAGGAAGAGCGGCTGCTGCGAAACCGCAGCGACAGTTTGGCCCGGCGCGACGTTCCGCGCCACCACGACGCTATCCGTCGGCGCAACGATCTTCGCGTCTTCGAGGCGCGCTTTCGCGGCGTCGAGCGCCTGCTGAGCCGCGCTCAGGCCGCGCTCGTCCCGGAGTAGCGTCTGCTGCAAGGCCTCCACGCGCTTTCTTGCGGCGGGGCGTCGATCCGGCCGCGCCTGCGCCGTCGCGAGCGCGGCTTGGTCCTGCTTCACGCGCGACTGCGCCGCCCGCAAGGCCGTCTCGCCCTGGGCGACCGCCTGCGTGAGGGGCGGCGCGTCGATCGTCGCGCAGAGCTGACCCTGCCGGACTTGCGTCCCGACGTCGCAATCGACCGAGCGGACGACGCCGGAGATCTTGGCTGCAACGGGCGTCGGGCTCGCGGCTTCGATGACGCCGGTCGCGCTCGGAGTACCTTGGGCCGCCGGCGCCATATGCGTCATCGGCGGCATGTTTTGGTTCATGTGGTACATGATCCAAAGCGTGCCGCCGATCACCAGCGCCACGATCAGAGTGCCGAAAGCGAGCGCCAGCGAATTGTTCACACTGTCCGGCGCCGTCGTCAGATGCAGGAAAAATGCGAGATGCACGCCAATCTGCGCCACCGCGAGGACGCCGAGCGCCACCGGAATGCTCGGCCCCCACAGCCAGTCGGAACCCGTGAAGTAAAAAGCCAGCGCCGTCAGCAGCGCGGAGAGCACGAGACCCAGAGAATAGCTCTGCAGGCCGCTCAAAAGATGCTCGCCGCGGGCGTCTTGGGAGCCAGGCGCCGAGTTCGAGCGCCATGAGCCTTTCATGATCTGCGGTCATCGCGCAACTCCAACGAGATAAACCAGCGTAAATATGGCGACCCAGACGATGTCGAGCATGTGCCAGAACATGTTGAAGCAGAGCAGTCGTCGCTGAATGTCGGCGCGAAAGCCCTTGACGTAGAGCTGCGCCATCATCGTTCCGAGCCACAAGAGGCCAACGCTCACATGCACGCCGTGACATCCGACGAGCGCGAAGAACGACGACAGAAAGGCGCTTCGGCGAGGCCCGGCTCCCGCGGCGATCATCTCGGCGAATTCGCGCGCCTCCAAGAGCAGGAACGCGAGGCCCAGGAGGCCCGTCACGAAAAGGGCCGCCTGCGTCCAGGTCATTCGGCGAGCGCTTGCGCCGAGCGCCGAAAGCCCGCAGGCGAAGCTCGACAGGAGCAGGCAGGCCGTCTCGATCGCAACTCTTCGCAGGTCGAAGAGGTCACGCCCTGCGGGACCGCCGTCGATCGCCGTTTGCAACACGGCATGCGCCGCGAAGAAAGCGGAGAACATGACGATGTCGCTGATGAGGAAAATCCAGAAGCCATAGGCGACGACCACGAGCGTCGAGGCCGGCCCGCCCTCGCCGTGGCCCGGAGCCTCGGCCTCCCGCAGGGGGACCTGCAACGCCGGGCAGGCTCGCTGTCGCTGTCGCCGTCACGCTGCCTCCCTCGCGCCGCCCAGGCGCTTCAACCATGACTCGCGCGCGCGTCGCCGTTCGCCGTCTAGCCTTTGCACCTCGCTCGCCGGAATTTCGTATTCGTCCTCGTCGCGCCAGGCGAAGACGACGAAACCCGCATAGGCCAGGACGAGTCCCACGACGACCATCCACCAGATATGCCAGATCAAACCAAAGCCGGTGATGGTCGCGAAAAAGGCGGTTACGAATCCGGTCGCGCTGTTCTTGGGCATTTCAATCGGCTGATATTCGCCCGCCGCCGCGAGATGCTGCTCCTCGATCGCGCGCTGCTTGATGGTCCAATAGGCCTCCTGGCCCTTGACGTCCGGCAGAAAGGCGAAATTGAAGGTTGGCGGCGGCGAGGCGGTCGCCCATTCGAGCGAGCGGCCATCCCAAGGATCGCCGGTTTCGTCGCGAAGCTTGGCGCGGTCGCGAATGCTCAAGACGAGCTGAGCGATCTGGCACAGCATCGCGACGAAAAGGATGGCTATTCCCGCGGTTGCTGCGAGAACCCAGGGCCGCCATTCCGCGACGTCATAATGCTGAAGGCGTCGGGTCATGCCGAGCAGCCCCGCGACATACAGCGGCATGAAGGTCACGAAAAATCCAAGAAGCGTCAACCAGAACGCCGCCTTGCCCCAGCCCTCGTAGAGCCGGAAGCCGAAAGCCTTCGGGAACCAATACGAGACGCCGGCGAAGGCCGCGAACACCACGCCGCCGATGATGACGTTGTGGAAATGCGAGACGAGAAAGAGGCTGTTGTGGAGCTGGAAATCGGCCGGCGGCACGGCGAGGAGAACGCCCGTCATGCCGCCGATGACGAAGGTGGGCAGGAATCCGAGAGACCACAGCATCGGCGTGTCGTAGCGAATGCGGCCCCCGTACATCGTGAAGAGCCAGTTGAAAACCTTCACGCCCGTCATGATCGCGATGACGCTCGTCGCGATGCCGAAGAACGCGTTGACGTCGGCGCCGGCGCCCATCGTGAAGAAGTGATGCAACCACACGATGAAGGAGACGATGCAGATGCCCAAGGTCGCGATGACCATGGAGCGATAGCCGAACAAGGGCTTGCCGGAGAAGGTCGAGATCACTTCCGAGTAGATGCCGAAAGACGGTAGCACCAGGATGTAGACTTCCGGATGCCCCCAGGCCCAAATGAGATTGACGAACAGCGCCATGTTGCCGCCACCCTCGTTGCCAAAGAAGTGGAAGCCGAGATAGCGGTCGAGCGCGAGCATGATCAGCGTCGCCGTGAGCAGCGGGAAAGCGGCGACGATGAGAAGGTTGGAGGCGAGCGCGGTCCAGCAGAACATGGACATGCGCAGGTAGCTCATCCCTGGCGCGCGCATTTTGAGGATCGTCGTGACGAAGTTGACGCCCGTCATGAGCGTGCCGACCCCGGAGATCAGGAGCGCCCAGATATAGTAGTCGACGCCAACCCCTGGCGAGAAAGGAAGCTCGGAGAGCGGCGGATAGGGCAGCCAGCCCGTTTTCGCGAATTCGCCGACGACGAGGGAGAGGTTGACGAGCAGCGCGCCGGTCGCTGTCAGCCAGAAGCTCGTCGAGTTCAGCGTCGGAAAGGCCACGTCGCGCACGCCGAGCTGCAGCGGAACGACGAAATTCATGAGGCCGATGATGATCGGCATCGCCGCGAAGAAGATCATGATCGTTCCGTGGGCGGAAAAGATCTGATCGAAATGATGCGGCGGGAGATAGCCCGGCGCCTGATACGCCAAGGCTTGCTGCGTGCGCATCATGATCGCGTCGATGAAGCCGCGCAGCAGCATCACGACCCCGAGCAGCACATACATGACGCCGATGCGCTTATGGTCGACGCTCGTGATCCATTCGCGCCAAAGATATGGAAAATGACCCTTGAGGACGACCCAGGCGAGGACGGCGAGCAGGATGAGAATGACCACGGCGCCGGCGACGAGCGGAATGGGCTGGTCCCAGGGAATGGCGTCTAGGGTGAGCTTGCCGAACATCGTCACTCCATCCTTTGAACCTGTCCGCCCGCAGTCCCGCCCTCGCTCGGGAGCCGGCGCGCCGCGACATTCCCGAAGAGCGCGCGATCGATCGAGCCATAGAGGCGCATCGGCGACGCCGCGCGCTCGCGCGCAAGCGCCAGATACGCATTCTCGTCCAGGGCGATCGCCGATCTCCGCGCCTCGGCCGTCCATTGCGCAAAGGACTCCGGAGTAAGGGCGCGAAGCACGAAGTGCATGTCGGAAAAGCCGTCGCCGCTGAACTGGGCAGACTGGCCGTAATAATCGCCCGGCCGGTCCGCCTGGAGATGAAGCTCTGTCATCATGCCGTTCATCGTGGCGATCATGCTGCCGAGCTGCGGCACGAAGAACATGTTCATGACGGTGCCCGAGGTCAGCGAGAAGTGCGCGGGGCGGCCGGCCGGCATGGCGAGTTCGTTGACGCTAGCGACGCCTTCTTCGGGGTAAATGAAGAGCCACTTCCAATCGAGCGAGACGACTTGGATCTCGACCGGCTTCTCTCCGGCGAGCGGACGCGCCGGATCCTGGTCATGGGAGCCGATCCAGATCACGCCGCTGAGGAACAGGACGACGAGAAGCGGAATACCCCAGACAATGAGCTCGATCCGTCCGGAATAGGTCCAGTCGGGCCGGTAGGTCGCCCTTGTGTTCGAGGCCCGAAACCACCAGGCGAAGGCAAGTGTCGCGAGGATCGTCGGTATGACGATCATCAACATGATCGCCACGGCGTTGAGCAGGATCTGCGCATTGCCGGCGCCGACCGGTCCGTGAGGCTCCAGCACGCCACCGGCGACCGACGCTCGCTCGAGCGCGCTGGCCCCACTCATAACAGGCGGCAGGCGCAAGAATTGCAGTTGCATCATCCGCCCCCCCTTGAAATAAATCTACGGCCGCCGCCGGGCTATAGCCGCAGAGTAGGCTGAGGGGATCGCGGCGTCTACGCCGCTTTGCGAAAATTTCCACCAATGAACGCGAAACAAACGGAAGCGCCGGCGGACGATGCCGCCGAGCCTCTGAACGCTATCGCCTCCGGCCCGCCGTGGTTCAATCCCGGGGCCGAAGGCGAATGCGCCTTCTAGTGATGTATCAGCGCCAGCAGAATGATGATCGGGAGGGGAATTCCCAGCATCCAGAGCATTATGCCGCGTCCCATCATGTCCTCCTATCGTTGTGGTGTTCGCTCACGGTACGTCCGCACGAGATGGCCGAGGTCGACGTTTTGATCGCGGTGTCGTCCGCCCAGTCGCGTCGCGCTCCACGCCGCGGCTGCCCCTAAGGCCAGCGTCGAGGCGGAAAGGAAAGCGAGATACACGCTGACCTTCCTCGCCTTTTCCGCGTCCGCCTTCATCTCGGACGAGACGCGATTCAGGCGCTCGGTCGCTCCCGCCCCAGGCCCGACCGCGCTCGCGACCACGTTGGTGAGGTAGCTCCTGTCTTCAATGGAGAAGTCGCCGAGGGGGTTTTCCGCCACCAAGCGAGAAACGAAGCCCTTCGTCGCATCCGAGACCGGGTTTGCGCCCCTGCCTGCGCCTTCGCCGCGCAACAAGAGATCCACATAGCGATCGGTGGGCGCCAGTCCTTTGTCCGCCGCCGTCTTGGCGATTGCGCCGAGTGTCGCCGCGGCGAGCAACGCCCCCACCACGGCTGCGAGCGCCCAAACGACCAATCCGTGGAGGCTGTCGCGCACGTCCCGCTCATGATCGGAAGCGCCTTCGCTCGTTCGTCGCAGTCGTCCTGCCACATAACCGCCGGCCGCGAAACTCGACACGGCGACGAAGAGCATCCAAATGCCAAGCGCGACATAGAAGAACGCCGGCTGCGGCCCCTTGTAGGGCGAGGCCGCCGAGAGGCCGATCGCGGAGCCAAAGGTTGCGGCGACGAACGAAACCGCCAGCGCCACCATAGCGCCGGCAAAAATCGCGGGCCAATCGACGTAGCCATACGCGCGCGGGGCGTAGGTCCTCTCCGGTTGCGCTAGCGCCGGGGAATTCACGAAGTCTGTCATTGCAGGTCCTTTCTCTGCCGTGTTCGTTCTAGGTCAGCGAAATCCGAGGAATGACAGAACCGCCATCAATAGCACCGCCAAGCCGACCAGATAGATAATGCCGTCCATAACCGCTCTCCCTTGCTCGTAAAATCGCGGCGTGAGCCGTCAATCTCGCGCCAATCGATGCTTCAACCTCGATGGAACTGCGAATGTTCCGACGCGCGGAATATTTCGCATTGCGCCCCTTTGGCTCGTGCGAGCCGCGAGAAAAGGCGTCGCCACCAACGTTGGCGTATTGACCGAGGCGAGGGCCGAGCACCGCGACGGCGGCGCTCGGCAGAGTGCTTATCGGTTACCCGTGGAACTGTTTGAGCCGCTGCTGGCGCCGTCGGTTGACGAGTTCGAGCCATCCGACCCAAGGACGGAATTCGAACCCGTCCCCGAGCCTTGGTTTCCGGTTCCCCAACCGCTCGAGCCGAGGCCCGAACCCGTTCCAATTCCCGATCCGACCAGTTCCCGATCCGCCCGTTCCCATGCCGCCCGTGCCGCCGCCGGAGCCAGCGCTGCCGCCGGCGCCGCCTGCTCCCGCGCCGCCGCCGCCACCGCCAGCAGCGAGCGCGACGCCGCCAGAGATGAGCAGGGCCGCAAGCGCGATTGTCGTCTTCGATTTGATCATGCTCTGCTCCTTAGATTTCCGTGGAGCCCGTGCCCCATGGACTTAGGCAACAACCAAATCTCGCGCGCGATCTTCGAAGCAAGCGTGGCGCATTCCATTTGAGGCGTCGGCAGGGTCGCGCTGTGAACCAGGAGCAGAGGCGAAGAATAAGGCCTCAAACGCTTTGCGGGAGCACAGCCTTACTCCGCGGCCCGCAGGCTTCCTTCGAGTCCCCGCGCATTTTCTTGTACGAGATTCATAACAAATCCGATTTTTTGAGCGACCTTGGGGGAAAGCACGAAAGGATAGAGATCGGGGTGCCCCATCGATCTGTTCAAGTTGTTGACGGCGAAGGTGAGGTGCAGCCAGGTTTCGACGAGATCGTCCACATCGACCGTTCGGTAGGGATCGAAAGCCACTGCGAGTTCCGCTCTGTTGAACGGGCGCAGTGAAATGCCCATCGCTCGGGCAGTGTCGAGCGTGTCGACGATATGCAGATAATGGGCGAAGGTCTCCGCAAAGTCCTCCCAGGGATGGCTCGTGGCGTAGGCGCTGATGAAGCCCTCGCCCAGCTCGATCTCCTTGCGCTCGTAATAGCGTTTCAAAGCGGTGGCGTAATCCTCTCTCTCGTCGCCGAAACGCGCGCGGAAAGGCTCCGCCTGCCCGCCGTCACGAACGAGCAGATCCCAATAATAATGTCCGATCTCGTGGCGGAAATGACCTAGCAATGTGCGGTAAGGCTCACCCATGGCCTCGCGGTGCTCCTCGCGGGTCGCGTCATCGCCCTCCTCCACCGCTATCGTGATGACTCCGTTGTCGTGACCCATCACAGGCTTTGGGGCGGCGGCGGTGCGAGCCACGAAATCGAAGACGAGAGGTTCTTGCGCGTGTTCGAGCGGCAAGCGTAACCTCAGAAGGCTGTAAAAGAGGCGTCGCTTGGCCTGCTCCGTCTTTTGCCACATGAGGTGGCCGCAGTTGTCCGAGAGGTCTGGGATCGTGCGATTGTGCCGACAGGCCACGCAAAACGCCTCGCCGGGCGTCGTCAGCCAGTTGCAGCCCTGTAGTTCCCAGTTTCTGCAGAATCGATATCGCCGAGGGTCCTTCGACCCGAGCGAGATCCAATGATCGCCCTCGGGCTGGACGGCCGCCATGTCGCAAACGTGCGGCAGGAACCCCAATTGGTGGCCGCAGTTTCCGCAACGCGTGTTCTCGAACACGATCGTCTGGTCGCAGGCTGTGCAGCGAAAGGTTTTCATGGAGCCGTCGCCTCGCAGGAATGGTCGCCGTTCCGCGTCGCGAAGCTTCGCTGCGCGGATACCCCCTCAACCCGCCCGGCGCTCGCTTGTTCCCGCGGCCGTGAACGTCGACACTGCAATTTAGCAATCTTGGCCCCAGGCTTTTTCGGGGGAACATTCCGACAGAAACAGAGTTGAGTCCGATCGCAGCCTTTGCCGGACGCTGGGGAGCGAAGAGGGGCGAGCGGATGGCTTTCCTTCCGCGCAAACTTCTGGATGAAAGTCCTCGCGACGAAGCGATCGTCGCCTGTTCCAGCACCTGCAACGGGAACATTCCGGCAAACAAAAAGTTAAGTCAGTCGATGTTCCCTATCCCCTCGATCGTGGCCTCCGCCGGCAGGCTGCAACCGCTTTCGACGAGCAATTCGCGAGGTTTGGCCACGTGCCGGTCAGCGCGAGCTCGAAAATGAAGATTGCACAAATCTCGCCGTTGATGGAATGCGTTCCCCCAACCCTCTATGGAGGAACGGAGCGGATCGTCTCCTATCTTACCGAAGAACTCGTGCGCCAGGGCCATGAGGTGACGTTATTTGCGAGTGGCGGCTCTCGAACCGCGGCGCAGCTCGTCGTGAGCGCGCCGCAGCCTTTGCGGCTTGCGCAGGTTCGCGATCCGCACCCCTACAACGTTGTGCAGCTCGAGCACGTGCGCCAGCGAATCGACGATTTCGAGATTCTGCATTTCCATACAGACCACATGCACTTTCCGATGCTGCGCAGCGAAGCGGCGCTTGCCGTGACGACGCTGCATGGAAGGCTCGATTTTCCCGAGTTGTCGCCGCTCTTTCGCGAATTCCGCGAAACCCCGCTCGTATCGATTTCCGCCCATCAGCGCCGGCCGCTCGCCGCCAATTTCGTCGCGACCGTGCCGCATGGGCTGCCGCGCGATCTCTATTCGCTCACGCGGGAGGCGACGGGCGGCTATTTGGCCTTCCTCGGCCGAATTTCGCCCGAAAAGGGTCCGGCGGCCGCGATCGAGATCGCTCGGCGAGCAGGGATGAAGTTGAAAATTGCGGCCAAGGTCGACAGGGCCGACGAGGGCTATTTCGAGACGGTGGTTCAGCCGCTTCTCGCGCAACCGCATGTGGAGTTCATCGGCGAGATCGGCGAGGACCAGAAGGGCGCGTTCCTGGGCGGGGCAAAGGCGCTGCTGTTTCCGATCGATTGGCCCGAGCCTTTCGGTCTTGTCATGATCGAAGCGATGGCTTGCGGCACGCCGGTCATCGCAAACCGCCGCGGATCAGTCCCCGAGATTGTCGAGAACGGAGTCAGCGGGTTCATCGTCGACAGCCTGGATGAGGCCGTGGCGGCTGCGTCTGCGGTCGGCGCGCTCGATCGCGAGACTGTTCGACGCTGCTTCGAGGCGCGCTTCACCGCCGAGGTCATGGCCCGCAACTATGTCAAGCTCTACGAACGACTGGCGCGCATGGGCACGGCGAGCCGGCGAGCGGCGATGCCTCCCTCACAAGCCTACCCGCTCTTGCGCGCTTGAGGCGACGCATCGACGCCTGCGGTCCTCTGGGGGAGCATCGACTGAATTATGAAGGAGCTCCCGCTTCCCGTCATAAACGCCAAGGCGACGCAAGAGGCGCCGCCTTCACAGTTCTACATCCCGGCGACGGAGTCCCTCTCCGAGCTCAGCACGCGCACGCTAAAGCACGGCGACACGTTCGGGATCTTCGATCGCTATGGCGATATCCTGCCTGGCTTTGGTAGCGCGGAGGGGCTCTACCACAGGGACACGCGTTATCTGTCTTCTCTCCAGCTCCTGGTCAACACCCAGCGCCCGTTGTTATTGAGCTCTAAGATCGAGGACAACAATGCGGCGTTGAGCGTCGATCTCACCAACCCCGACCTTTTGGACGGCCACGATGGCGCCTCGGCTCTTCAGCGCGACATGGTGCATATCATACGCTCAAAGTTCCTCTGGCGCAGCGGTTGCTATGAACGCTTGGGGTTGCGCAGTTTCGCGCCCACCGAATTTGGGGTCGACCTTGACATCATCTTTGACGCGGATTTCGCCGATATTTTCGAGGTGCGCGGGAACCATCGCGCGCGCCGCGGCAAGCGTGGAATCGAGCTTTCGAAGACACGCGCCATCATCGCCTACCGCGGGCTAGACGACGCGGTGCGGCGCATGATCATCGATTTCGATCCAGCGCCAACGACTCTCGAACCGGGCCGCGCTCGCTATCGGATCAACCTCAGCGCAGGAGGGAGGGCGTCCATCTTCTTCGTCGTGCGTTGCGTGGAGGGAGAAGACACATACATTCACTCGCCGCGCAGCTTCTTGTCGGTGACGAGGCGCGCCCGGCGCGAGCTTCGCAACCTCGCCTCAAACGCGGCGAGCGTCGAGACGTCGAACAGCGTCTTCAACGAGGTGATGCGCCGCTCCGTGGCGGATCTGTTCACGCTCGTGACCGAGACCGAGTACGGGCCCTTTCCTTACGCCGGCGTTCCGTGGTTCAGCACGAATTTCGGGCGCGACTCCATCATCACGGCGATGGAGACGCTCTGGATCGATCCCACGGTCGCAAAAGGTGTGCTGAAGTTTCTTGCGTCCACCCAGGCCCAAGAGACGAAGCCGGAAGCGGACGCAGAACCCGGCAAGATCATCCACGAGATCAGGCGCGGCGAGATGGCGCGGCTCGGCGAAGTGCCTTTTGCGCATTATTACGGCTCCGTGGATGGGACGCCGTTGTTCGTGATGCTTGCCGGTCTTTATTACCGGCGCACAGGCGACATTGAGACGATCGCCGACCTTTGGTCGAGCATCGACGCGGCCATGCGTTGGATCGACCGCTACGGTGATCGCGACGGCGATGGCTTCGTCGAATATTTTCGCGCCGACGAGACCGGTCTCGTCAACCAGGGCTGGAAGGATTCCTCGGATTCTATCTTCCACGCCGATGGCGCGCTCGCACAGGGTCCAATCGCGCTCTGCGAGGTGCAGGGCTACGTCTTCGCGGCGAAACGCGCCGCGGCCAGGATCGCGGCGGCGCTCGGACACATGACGCACGCAAGACGATTTGCGGTTGAGGCCGAGGAGCTTGCCGCGCGGTTCGACGAGGCCTTCTGGTGCGAGGAGATCGGAACCTACGCGATCGCACTTGATGGCGACAAGCGCCGCTGCGCGGTGCGCTCGTCAAATGCCGGGCATCTTCTCTTCACAGGCCTCGCGACGAGGGAGCGTGGAGCGAGGGTTGGCGAGCAACTCCTCAAGAAGCCCTTCTTCTCCGGGTGGGGCGTGCGCACCATCGCCGCGAGCGAAGCGCGCTACAACCCCATGTCCTACCACAACGGGTCGATCTGGCCGCATGACAATGCGCTGATTGGCATGGGCATGCAGCGTTATGGCCTAAGGCACGGCCTGCAGGCGATCTTTTCCGGGCTCTTCGACGCTGCCTGTTACATGGACCTACGGCGGTTGCCGGAACTGTTTTGCGGCTTCCAGCGCATGCGCGGCAAAGGGCCGACGCTCTATCCCGTCGCTTGCACGCCGCAGGCGTGGTCGTCGTGCGCGCCCTTTGCGCTGTTGCAGGCGAGCCTCGGCCTAGAATTTGAACCTGGTGCGCGGCGCGTGCGCTTGCGCCAGCCCAAGCTCCCGCCGTTCCTCGACGAGGTGGCGATACGCTCGCTGGCTGTTGGCGACGCAAAGGTCGATCTTCTGGTCCGCCGTCACGGCGCCGACATTTCGGTGAGTGTATTGCGCTCGCAGGACAAAGCGCGGGTGGAAGTGACGCTCTAGGGCTGAGCATGAAGAGCCGTCGTCGTCGCGGCTTGTGCAAGAGGAGACGCTGGGACGCGACGGTCGGAACAATCGGATTGGCTCGGGGTTATTGGGGACCCACCACTCCTTCGAGAGGCCTCCCGCCATGCCTAACTCTGCCAAGGACATCCTGATTGTCGGCTTGCGCAACGCTCACGCCATGGAGCGGCAAGCGCAGGAGCTCATGGAACGTCAAATCGAACGCACTGACGAATTTCCGCAAGTGCAGGCGCAGCTTCGACGGCATCTCGAGGAAACTCGCGAGCAGCTCTCTCGCGTCGAGGCGTGCCTGAGTGAGCTCGGCGAGCAGACGTCGACCCTCAAGGATGCGGCGATGGCCACGATCGGCAACCTTGCCGCCATGGCGCACACGCCGGCCGATGACGAGATCATCAAGAACACGCTCGCCAACAACGCGTTCGAGCACTACGAAATCGCCGCCTACAAGACGCTGCTCGCGCTCTGCGAGAGCGCTGGCGTCGATCTTTCGGCGCCGCTGCAGCAGTCGCTTCAGGAAGAGGAGCGGATGGCCGCGTGGATCGACGACCATATCAAGCAAGTGACCCTCGAGTATCTGGCGCAGGAAGAGCGCAGGGCGGCGTAGTCGAAGGAGTGGCGCATGTTCACGCACAATAAAAAGCTGCAATACACCGTCCGGGTTTCCGAGCCCAATCCAGCGCTCGCCAGCCTCATGCTGGAGCAGTTCGGGGGACCGCAGGGGGAGCTCGCCGCGGCCATGCGGTACTTCACGCAGGCGCTGGCGGACGATGACCCGGGTCGCAAGGACCTGCTGCTCGACATCGCAACGGAGGAATTGTCGCATCTCGAGATCATCGGCAGCATCGTCGCGATGTTGAACAAGGGCGTTAAAGGAGCGCTGGCGGAAGCCAACCTGCAGGAGGCGGACCTTTATCGTTCGTTGACGGCCGGCGGCGACAGCCATACGCAGTCCCTGCTGTACGGCGGCGGTCCGGGTCTCACCAACTCCTCCGGCGTTCCCTGGACGGCGGCCTATATCGACAGCATCGGCGACCCGGCCGCGGACCTACGATCCGACATCGCGGCGGAAGCGCGCGCCAAGATCATTTATGAGCGCCTGATCAACGTCACCGCCGATCCCGGCGTCAAGGAAGCGCTCGGCTTCCTGATGACACGCGAGATCGCGCATCAGAAGTCCTTCGAGAAAGCGCTCGCGGCGATCACGCCGAACTTCCCGCCCGGGAAGCTGCAGGGAATAGGAGATTTTGCAAACCTCTACGTCAACGCCTCGCACGGAGAAGGCGATATCAGAGGTCCTTGGAACGAGGGCGGAGATTGGAAACGCCTCGACGACGTCGAGGCCAATCTGCCTCTCGATGGTGGCGACGGCAGGGCCAGCGTTGGTTTGACCCAGCCGGAGAAGGCCGATCTGGCTTCCTTCGCCGCGCGGACCGAGTCAAGCCACACAGGCAAGATGGGCCCATCGTCGTCGCCCGCGGCGGAGATTTAGCCAAGCGAGACCGACAAGGGTTGGCCGAAGATCCTGCGGCCAACCCTTTTGGGCTTGCTATCCGCGCTGAACTCGGCTGTTGACGAAGGATAAGTGGGCCCTCACCTGAGCCGCGACGGATGGGCGGAGGCCCCGAGGCGAACGGAGACCCGTCCGGCGGCGACTTGGAAAGCGCCGACATCGACAGCATCGTCCACACGGTTACGACAAAGAGCGTCGCCATCGTGAGCTCGAGATCCCAAAAAATCCTGGTGTCTTTTCGTGAAGACCGACCAGGAGTGCGCGCCGCCTTCCCCAAGAGCCGCCGACCGAGCAGCTGTGCAAGCAGCAGGGCGCAGGTGATCAGGATCACCGTGATGGAGATCAGCGCCACGCCCCATGTCAATGACGTCATCGCGGCTGCGCCGGCGTCATAACGCTCGAGGCCGCCTATGGGGACACGCCCTCGGGCGGCCGGCGGGCAAAAAAGGGCCTCGCGCTGCGTTACGGCGGGATCGCTTTGCCTCATCGACGAGAGGCGCGGCGCAATGTCCTCCGGAGACAACCGACTCATTTGCATTTGAGGCGGCCTTGTGGCGGCGAGCGCATTACTCGCGAGAAAGTAGGCGCCGATCACGCTTGCAGCCATCAGCCTCCCTCGCTTCATGGCGCCGGTCCTTCCGCCAGCAAGGGCACGCCGTTCTGGACAAGCAAGGCATGGATATCCACGGCGCGGCGCGCGAGAGCCTCATCGAGCCGCTGCTTAAGCTGCTCGTCGCCTTTGCGCAGACCAAGGGCAATGTCGAAGGCGAAGCGAAACGGAGCGAAGTCTTCGCCGTCGCGAATGGGCGAAGCGACGAGAACGGTCTGCCGCTGCGCCGCAGACGGCCCCCAAACGGCCGCAACATCGACCTGGCCCGTCTCCACCGCGCTGACGGCGTCGAGCGGTGGCGCTACTTCGCTGCGATGAGCCATGTAGCCTCGAACGTTCTTGATCACGCCAAGCCTTGCGAGAGCCATCGCGGGCGGCGTCAGAGCGCCCTCCTCGCCAAGCAGGTCCACGCCCACGGTGAGCGTTCTCAGCTGCGGATCCTTTAGCGAGCGGAGCCTGAGGTTGCTGTCGGCGCGCGAGACGAAGACATAGCCCGAGCGGTAGTAGGGCTTCGTCGTCTCGACGAGGTCGTAGCCGACCGGAGCGCTCATCATGACATCGCATTTGCCGGCGTCCAGCGTGCTGCGCACGAAGCCAAGGCGCTGCGCGCGCCATTCGTAAGCCAGCCTTTCGCCGAGCTCCTGCGCCAAGAGCTCGGCAAGCTTATTCTCGAAGCCCGCGCCAGCGCTGTTGGAATAGGGAAGATTGTCCGGATCGGCGCATACGCGGAACTCGGCCGCGGCGCCCGCATCGCTCGCTGTCGCTGCGCAGGCGGCGAGCGACAAGAGAGCAACCAGGCTCGTTTTCAACGCAAACATGAGCGGAATACTCCTGTGTCCCAAAGCTACTGCCCGCTGCGACCCGTGCCTGGCTCCGCAAGTTTCCTGTGCGATTCGGCAAGCGCCTCGGGCGGCATGACCCCGCTCAGCGCTGCCTGGATTTTGTTCTTCCATCCGCTCACGACGCGCGCCTGGCCCTTCATGAGCGCGTCGAACCCGTCGCGCGCGACGACGGCCGCGTCCGCCTTGTGGTCGGAGCCGACCTTGGTGTCGAGCATTTCGGCGCGGCGGAAGAACTCCGTTTCTGTCGGGCCCGGCATCAGGCAGGTTACGACGACGCCACTGTCCTTCAACTCGTTGCGCAGCGCAGAGGCGAAATTGTCGAGGAAGGCCTTGCTGCCGTTGTAAACTGCCTGGAAGGTCCCGGGGATCAGGCCGGCGATCGAGCCCACAATGAGAATCTTGCCCTCGCCGCGGTTGCGCATGTCGCGCCCGATTTTCTGAACGAGGGCGATCGTCCCCGTCACGTTGGTGTCGACGATGTGGCGTAGCTTTTCGAAATCCTGATCGATGAAGGCGCCGCCAAGACCATGGCCCGCATTGGCGAAGAGCGCATCGATTGGACCGCTCATTTCAGTCGCCGCCGCATACACGTCGTCGACGCCTTGCTCGGTCGCGAGATCGACTTCGACCGCCTTCACCCGTGCGCCGGCGCGCCTTAGAATCTCTGCAGCATTGTGAATCGCGGGTTCGTTTGCCGCAATCACGAGATTGTATCCGTGTTGCGCGCATAGCTTGGCCAGCTCGAAGCCAATGCCGGTCGAAGCGCCCGTCACCACCGCAAGTGGAGAGGTGTCCGCCCTTGCCATCGCAAGTCTCCTTTATATCGCGAACTCGCCGCTTGTCGGAGTTAGCGACATTCGGTTTGACGGCAATCAGTAATAGAACCTAGTTATTGCGGGCGCAGCGTTTTCCCGGTCGGCCCGTGGACGCTCATTCGCGGCGGTTAACCGGCGCGGGCGACGTTCGCGCTGGCGCGAGCGCCCCTGTTGACTGGGCGCATGTCGGCGACAATCGAGCGTGGCCCAGAGGAATAAACACTTTGGTGCGCTGCGCCATCTTCTGTGCTCGAGGTTCGACTCGCGCCCTGACGCGAGTTCGGGCCTCTCATCCGCCTCGCAACCAACGAGAATCTGACTTCGTCGTGCCTTAGTTGCTCGACTGCGGCGTCGCGGTCCGCGCCGCTACGGCAATGCGCAGCGCTTCCATCTCTTCGAGGTGGATCGGGCAGTCAACTCCGTTGCGCCGGGCGAAATCCTTGGCTTGCTTCCACAGCTGATCAAGGTAGTCGATGGGCACTCGGCAGCTGATGTCCGGATTTCCGCGCACGTTCTCAAGATAATTTTGAACGGAGGGCGGAAGCTGCGGCTTCGGCTTTAGCTGCGGGCGCGGGGCCTTGTGCGTGTCGAGGTTGACCGACATGGCTTGTTTCCTCCCAGACAACGACCAACGCGAGCGCGTCGGAATCCGGGATCACGGCTTCGATCCCAATTTATAGAAAGAAGGCGAGTTGGAGTGACTCGAAATTGTGAAAACTACCGGTACGGTGCTACGTAATTTGCCGCACGTCCCGGTCGATCGCTTCACGACGATGCTCTTCATGCAAGCGATGGCGTCGATGGTTGTTTTATTGGTGATCGTCTCGGTGACGCGGCCAAGGCCAGCTTCATGCGAAGACGTTTCGTAGTCGCCACCGAATGCCGAGGTCGAGGAAGACGAGTTGCGGCGTTGATTCTGTGGGGGCGGCAAGAGCCGCGTCCGCGTTGTTGGCGGTAAGTATCTCAGCGCCTCGACGCGCGAGATCAGAATTCGCCGCTCCACCGCGACGAATGAGCCAGAAGGTAACCGACTGCACCCGGCGTAACCGAGTTGGGGAGTGGGGGGAGCTGAAGGCGGCAAGCCTCGGCTCGGGCAACGGCGTTCTTCGTTAAAAGACTGAGAAAAGCGTCGACTTGGTATTGGTGGTGGTAGCAGTCCCGCGAAACCGGTCTCTGCGGGCAAATTCCCTGCTAACAGGGAAAAGAACAGGGAAATTCTCTAAAAAGAGGGGGCGCGGGGCAGTTTGGGCTTCAAATTCAGGTGTTGAAACAGAGGCTTGCATAAGAATTCCCTAAGAAGCAAAACAGGGAATTAAATCGCACGAACAGGGATTCTGCGAGCGCCGAACAGGAATTGCCTCCGAATTTGAGGATAGCCGCGTCGCGCGATCAACTGGCGAACATAGTCGGCGCATTCGGGTCGATGTTCTCATGCCATTTGGTGTATTCACCACCCGGGAAGCGTTTTTCCCCACCGCCAACAGGGCCGGATCGAGTTCCCGAAAGCGCGGGGAACGCGGCGCGATCGACGGCCAGGAGAGACGGATGGCGATCCCCGACCGCGGTTTCGTCGAATTGCAGCTGAAGAGGGTTCGGCGCGAGTGCGATCTGCCCGAAAGCCCCGACGACGATGTCGAGGTCAGAATTGGCAGAGGCCTGAAGCATCCCGAGGACAAGGGTTACGCGAAATTTCTCGTCACGCTCGGATATGATCCCAACTGGGCCGGAATGTTGGCGGCAATGATCGTCGAAGAAGGTCGCGTCCGGGGCGCGACCTCGAAAAAGAGCACGGAGTTTTCTCGGGCCCTGCGCCGACTCGCCAATCCGCGCCTGGGAACAGAGGCGTTTCTCGTCAACCTGCAAGTCGTCCTCGAGGCGATGAGCGGGACAACGCTTACGATCGGGTTACGGTGCAAATTTTGCGCGTAGCCGCGCGATTTGGCTCGGGCGTTGGTTGGGATCAGGCAGCAAGCACCGCCTTCCAAATCTCGGGTGCAGTTGTTCCAGAGGTTTTGAGTTTGCTCAGTGCGAATTGGCCTTTCCGGATCCGATGCATGAGCTCGATGCCGGCGATGGTGATCGCGGCGGTTCGAAATCGCTTCATCCCGAACATCGGACCCAAGCGAAGCTTGATCGAGCGGTGGTCCTGTTCAATAAGATTATTCAAGTATTTCGAAGATCGAATTCGTGTCCTCGCGCCGCCTCGATGCTGTTCGAGAAATTCACGCGCCGCTCGATGCGAAGCTTGATAGCCGTCGAGCGTGATTTTGTGTGGCAGACGGCCTCGGCTCGCGAATGCCCGACGGAAAAACGCTTTGGCGGCGGCGACATCTCGCTTGGCGCGCAATAGGAAATCCACGGTCTTTCCGGCCTTGTCGACGGCGCGGTAGAGATAAGTCCAACGACCCTTGATCTTGACGTAAGTCTCGTCGACGCGCCAGGATCCGCCGACTTGGCGCGCAAAGCGGTTCCAACGCTTTTCGAATTCTGGAACATATCGTTGGACCCAACGCATGATCGTCGTATGAGCCAGAGACAATCCACGTTCGGCCATCATCTCCACGAGATCGCGGAAGCTCAGCTTGTATCGCAAATACCAGCGCACGCAGAGAACGATGATTTCCCGGTCGAAATGGCGGCCTTTAAAAAGATCTTCGACGCTCAGCATCCCGCTCGCCCGTCCTCGTGTCGCTCCTCGTCCCGATAATATGCCCCGATTGCGCCGTTTGCACCAGAACCAGCACGACGACGGCGCCGAGCGAGGTCTGCACCAGGCCCAGCCGGACGATGCCGAGCCAGCTGAGGGGCGCGCCGTTCATGACGCCACCAGAACGCTCGAGCGGAGAGCGAACGCGCTGACCAACATGCCGAGAACATAAAACGTCGTGCCCGTGGCGTTGTAGAAAGGCGCGTATTTGCGCGGATCTTCGAGCAGCCGGCGCATCAAGCCGAATTGGGCGACGAGGAGCACGGCGATCGCCGCGGTGTACGCGGGATGCGACCAATGGACGAGCAGCGCCACGACGACGACCTGCGGCGCAGCCATGACCCAACAGGCGAGGCGCGCGGCGCGCGCGACGCCGAGCTGCACAGGCAAGGACATGATGCCCATCCGCCGATCGCCTTCGATCGATTTGAAGTCGTTGAGGGTCATGATCCCATGCGAGCCGAAGCTGTAGAGCAGCGCCAGCACGACGACGCGCCAATCGGGAAGCCCGGCGGCCATGGCCGCCGCGCCGGTGAGCCAGGGCAACCCCTCGTAGCAGAGCGCCACGGCGGAATTGCCCCACCAGCCGTTCTGCTTGAGCCGAACCGGCGGTGCGCTGTAAAGCCACGCCAATACCAGACCGAAGGCGGCGGCGATCAGCACGAAGGGGCCGATCAACGCGGCGACGCCGAGCGACAACGCCGTCCATACGCAGGCGATGTAGAATCCCCATTCGCCTGGAATGCGGCCCGAAGGTATCGGGCGCTTCGGTTCGTTGATCGCGTCGACGTGGCGGTCGTACCAATCGTTCACGGCCTGGCTCGTCGCGCAAACGAGTGGCCCCGCGAGCAGGATCCCCAAAATAACGATGTACCAGCGTGTCGTCGGCGCGGCGCCGGAAGCGACGACCCCACAGCCAAATGCCCACATGGGCGCAAACCATGTTACCGGCTTGAGCAATTCTACTACGGCGGAGGGCGAGGGCGTTCGCATAAAATGAGGCTAGTGACAACGCCGGAAAGTGTCAAGTAAAGATTACACTACCTGTCAGTGAAATTTGTCTCCGCTTATGATTCCTCGTCGCCTTCGCCCTTGTCGTCGAGGTCGCCCATGCCGTAGCGTCTGAGCTTGGCGTAAAAGGCCTGCCGACTTAAGCTCAGCATCTTGGCGGCGGCCGCGCGATTGTCCTGCGTGATTTTCAGCGCCGCCTCGATGCAGAGGCGTTCGACGAGATCCGTGGTTTCGCGCACGAGGTTCTTCAGCGGAACCCGGCCGACAAGATCCATGAACTGTTCGGCCGTGCGCGGCAGCTCGCGTCCGCCCATCCTTTCCGAGCCCGACTGCACTCCCGCGCTTCGCAGCGTGAACCCGTAACACTGCTGCGCGCCGTCCGGGGCTGCGACGGCGGAAATCTCGACGTCCTCGGCCGAGCCGTATTCGCCGTGCAAAACTGTGGAAAACTGGGTGACGACGCCATGCGCGCGGAGGTTGGCGAAGATCACGTCGATGTCCACGGCGGAGCGTCCGATCCAGCGATCGAGCGATTCCCCTTTGAGCTGCTCGGCCGTCGTCGCTTGGACCAGATCGACGAAGGCGCCGTTCACCGACACTATTTTGCGCTGCGCGTCGGCGAGAACGAAGGCGTCCGGCATCTGCTCGACGATCCGCAATATGCTCGCTTTCTCGACGGAAAGCGCAGTGGGAGCGCCGAGCCGCGACAGCAGGACCAGAAGGAAAGACACGCTCTCCTGTCGGAACAGTGATCCGGAGAGCAGCAGCGCTTCTCCCGACGCGGCCAGCTTGACATGGACATTGTCTATGCGGGGCACGACCCTCAGCGCCGCGATGAAGGAGCGCAGCGCCTGAGCACTCGATTCGTCGAATTGGTCGCTAAGTTCGTGCCCCACGATTTTTTTAGCGGGAATCCCGAGGAGCGCGATGGCGGCCGGATTGAGCTCCACGACGCGACCGTTTGAGGGATCGACGATGAGAACCGCCTCGGACGCCAATTGGAAGAGCAGGCGATAGCGCTTTTCCGCCCCACGAATACGCGCATATTCGCGCTCCATGGACTGCTGGGCGTCGGCGAGTTGCTGCTGCATGGACGCCATCGCTTGCAGGTCGCGGCCGACGGCGATGATGCGTTCCTCCGGTCCGGAACGAATAACGGCGATCCGCACCGGTATGTCCGGCCCACGCCGCGCCGGATAATTGATTTGCCGCCAGCGCGATACGGCGTGCGGGGCAGCTTCGCGAAGAAGCTCTTCGATCTTGGGCCGGCTCTCGATCGTCACGGTGTCGACCACAGACCGCCCGACCCAGTCTCGATAGGCCTCCCGGGCGAGGTCGGCCGAGCCGAATGCGACATCCAGGACGACGCCGGCCTTGTCCAATACGACCACAATGTCGCAGCACGCGGTGAGAAGCGCCCCAAAGGTTTCGGGATCGGCCACGCCCAGACTCTCAACCGGCGTCGCAAGACGGGCGAAGTCCGTCACGGATCGGGTCGGGTCGCTCACGATTTTCTCTTCCTCGAGTGACCAATAACGCGGACATGAATTCTGCGCGCCGTTAGCTACACAATTCGGCGTTCAGCAAGCAAGCCGTATGGACTACCTGCGGGGTCGTTTGGAGCGGGTCGCTGATGCCTAACAAAAATTAGGATGTGGTCTGCCTGGCCCGCGCGGCCCGCATGTCATCCCTCTAAAATATGTAATACAAAACGAACGTCAATTCAAGTTGACACATCTCCCGGTCGCGCCTAAACTCCTACTGCTCGGATCTGAAGCGGAGCCGGGAGAAACGGTCGATCCAGAAGGGCCGAGGGAAAGGGAGCGTTCGATGAGCGTGAGCTCAGCCTCGATGGCGCCGGCGAGACCCCTTTACACCGCCGAGCAAAGGCTCCGGCGAGACCGTACGGTGTGGACTATCGTGCAGGGTATCTTGGCGCCTTTACAGTTCCTTGTGTTCCTTGTCAGCCTCGGCTTGGTCCTGCGCTACCTCCTCACGGGCGACGGGCAAGGTCCCGCCATCGTCTCCGTCGTCGTCAAAACGCTCGTGCTCTATGCGATCATGATCACCGGATCGATCTGGGAAAAGGTCGTTTTCGGTCGGTACCTTTTTGCGCCGGTCTTCTTTTGGGGGTTCTGGTGCAAACGGCGCAATCGGGGCATATTATCGGGACGAGGAGCGACACGAGGACGGGCGAGCGGGATGCTGAGCGTCGAAGATCTTTTTAAAGGCCGCCATTTCGACCGGGAAATCATCGTTCTCTGCGTGCGCTGGTATTTGCGATACAAGCTGAGCTTCCGCGATCTCGTGGAGATGATGGCCGAACGTGGATTGTCTCTGGCTCATACGACGATCATGCGTTGGGTCCAACGATATGTTCCAGAATTCGAAAAGCGTTGGAACCGCTTTGCGCGCCAAGTCGGCGGATCCTGGCGCGTCGACGAGACTTACGTCAAGATCAAGGGTCGTTGGACTGGTTCTGGTGCAAACGGCGCAATCGGGGCATATTATCGGGACGAGGAGCGACACGAGGACGGGCGAGCGGGATGCTGAGCGTCGAAGATCTTTTTAAAGGCCGCCATTTCGACCGGGAAATCATCGTTCTCTGCGTGCGCTGGTATTTGCGATACAAGCTGAGCTTCCGCGATCTCGTGGAGATGATGGCCGAACGTGGATTGTCTCTGGCTCATACGACGATCATGCGTTGGGTCCAACGATATGTTCCAGAATTCGAAAAGCGTTGGAACCGCTTTGCGCGCCAAGTCGGCGGATCCTGGCGCGTCGACGAGACTTACGTCAAGATCAAGGGTCGTTGGACTTATCTCTACCGCGCCGTCGACAAGGCCGGAAAGACCGTGGATTTCCTATTGCGCGCCAAGCGAGATGTCGCCGCCGCCAAAGCGTTTTTCCGTCGGGCATTCGCGAGCCGAGGCCGTCTGCCACACAAAATCACGCTCGACGGCTATCAAGCTTCGCATCGAGCGGCGCGTGAATTTCTCGAACAGCATCGAGGCGGCGCGAGGACACGAATTCGATCTTCGAAATACTTGAATAATCTTATTGAACAGGACCACCGCTCGATCAAGCTTCGCTTGGGTCCGATGTTCGGGATGAAGCGATTTCGAACCGCCGCGACCACCATCGCCGGCATCGAGCTCATGCATCGGATCCGGAAAGGCCAATTCGCACTGAGCAAACTCAAAACCTCTGGAACAACTGCACCCGAGATTTGGAAGGCGGTGCTTGCTGCCTGATCCCAACCAACGCCCGAGCCAAATCGCGCGGCTACGCGCAAAATTTGCACCGTAACCCGCCCGAGGACAACGCCGAAGTGCGCCGCATCTCGATCTCGAATACGGGCGGCGATTTCCGGGAAATCGAAGTCACGTCCTATGCCGAATTGGCGTTGGCGCCGCAGGCGGCGGATGTCATGCATCCAGCCTTTTCGAAGCTCTTTGTCGAGACCGAGTTTGTCGCGGATGTCGGCGCGATTTTGGCCACGCGCCGCAGGCGCGCGCCGACGGAGGAAGAAATCTGGGCCGCGCATGTTTCCGTCGTCGACGGTCTTGTCGTGGGTAAGCCGGAAATCGAAACCGACAGAGCGCGATTCCTCGGCCGCAGCCAAGGCGTCCGCACGCCGATCGCGGTGATCGATGGCCGCGCCCTCTCGAACACAGTCGGCACGGTGCTCGACCCGATCTTCGCCTTACGGCGGCGTATCCGCGTTGCGCCGGGCGCTACCGTGCGCGTCGCCTTCTGGACGATGGTCGCGGCCACCCGCGAGCAGCTCCTCCATATTGTCGACAAACACAGGGATACGACCGCTTTCTCACGCGCGGCGACGCTCACGTGGACGCAGGCGCAGGTGCAGCTCCACCACCTCGGCGTAACGGCGGGTGAGGCGGCGCTGTTTCAGCGCCTCGCCGGCCATGTGATTTACGCCGCGCCGGCGCTGCGTCCTTCCTCCAATACGATCAAGCGCGGCGCGGGCGTGCAATCGGGTCTGTGGGCGCAGAGCATTTCCGGCGATCTACCGATCGTGCTCCTCCGTATCGCCGACGCCGAGACTTCTCGACATTGCGCGCGAACTTTTTCGGGCGCACGAATATTGGCGGATGAAGCGACTGGCGGTCGATCTCGTGATCCTGAACGAGCGCAAATCCTCCTACGTCCAGGATTTGCAGGTCGCTCTTGAAACGCTGGTCCGCGCCAATCAATCGCGGCCGAAAATCAGAGTGGACGAATTGCCCGGGCGCGTCTTCGTGCTACGAGCGGACTTGATCCCGCAGGAGAACGCACGGCCCTTCTTGCGTCCGTGGCGCGGGTCGTGCTCGTCGCGCGGCTCGGCAGTCTGTTCGATCAGCTGAATCAGTTGGCCGAGCCCAGAATGCCTGTCCGAGCCGTCCAAAAGCGCGAACACCCCACGCCGACGACGGCGGCAAAGCCCGTTACGCCGGATCTCGAATATTTCAACGGGCTCGGCGGATTTGCCGAGGGCGGCAAGGAATATGTGACGATCCTTGGCCCCGGCCAGTCCACGCCCGCGCCATGGATCAACGTCATCGCCAATCCGACCTTCGGCTTTCAGACATCGACCGAAGGAAGCGGCTACACGTGGTCCGTCAACAGCCGCGAAAACCAGATCACGCCGTGGTCGAACGATCCCGTTGCCGACCGTCCAGGCGAAGCGTTCTATTTGCGTGATGATGATACCGGCGAATTGTGGAGCCCCACCGCGCTTCCCATTCGCGACGAAGCCGCGACCTATATCGCCCGACACGGCCGTGGATACAGCCGCTTCGAACATACGTCGAAGGAGATCGCCGCCGAGTTGGCGCAATTTGTCCCAATCGACGGCGCCATCAAGATTTCCCGGCTCGTGCTCCACAATCGGTCGAACCGCGTCCGGCGTCTCAGCGTGACCGCTTATGTGGAGTGGATTCTCGGGCCTTCGCGAGGGGCTTCGCTTCCCTTCGTCATAACCGAAATCGACTCCGCGACCTCCGCCATGTTCGCTCGAAACCCCTGGAACATGGCGTTTGGATCGCGCGTCGCCTTCATGGATTTACGTGGTGTTCAGACAGACTGGACGGGCGATCGTCGCGAGTTCATCGGACGCAATGGAACGCTGGCGAATCCGGCGGCGTTCGCCGACGCGGCGCCATTCTCGAACACGGTCGGGGCCGGCCTCGATCCCTGCGGCGCCATGCGCACGAAGATCGAGTTGCCGCCGAATGGCGTGGTCGAGATCGTTTGCTTCCTCGGACAAGCCGAGAATGCCGACGAGGCGCGCAAAGCGATCACTCGCTACCGCGCCGCCGATCTTGACGCCGTCATGTCGGAGGTCACGCGCTACTGGGACGATGTCCTCGGCGCAGTTCAGGTGAAGACGCCCGACCGCACGATGGACATCATGCTCAACGGCTGGCTGCTCTACCAAACGCTCGCCTGTCGGGTCTGGGCGCGCTCCGCCTTCTATCAGGCGAGCGGCGCCTATGGGTTCCGGGATCAGCTTCAGGACTGCATGGCGCTCGCCAGGACGCGTCCCGCAATGACGCGCGAACATCTGCTGCGCGCGGCGGCGCGGCAATTCGTCGAGGGCGACGTGCAGCATTGGTGGCTGCCGCATTCCGGCCAGGGCGTGCGCACCCACATCTCCGACGACCGCGTGTGGCTCGCCTTCGCAGCCTCCCATTATGTCGACGTGACGGGAGACGCCGGCGTTCTCGACGAGGCGGTTCCATTCCTATCCGCGCCGTTGCTCGAGGCCGGCGCGCATGAGAGTTTCTTTCAACCGGCCGTCGCTGAAGAGAGTGCGACGCTGTTCGAACATTGCGCCCGCGCCCTCGATCACAGCCTCGCGCTCGGCGGCCATGGGCTGCCGTTGATCGGCTGTGGCGATTGGAACGACGGCATGAATCGCGTCGGCGAACGTGGCGCCGGCGAAAGCGTTTGGCTCGCCTGGCTCCTGCACGCGGCGCTCATCGCCTTCGCGCCGATTGCGCAAGCCCGTGGCGATTTGGCCCGCGCGGCGACTTGGCGCGCGCACGCCGTGGCTTTGCAGGCGTCATTGGAGCGCGAGGCCTGGGACGGCGACTGGTATCGGCGGGGCTATTTCGACAATGGCGCGGCGCTGGGTTCCGCGGCCAGCGACGAATGTCGCATCGACTCCATCGCGCAATCCTGGGCAGTGCTTTCGGGCGCCGCCGAGCCGGGCCGCGCGGCCCACGCGATGGCTGCGGTCGAGCGGGAGCTGATCCGGCATGAAGACAGGTTGGCGTTATTGTTTGCGCCGCCGTTCGACAAGACGCCGCTCGACCCCGGTTACATCAAGGGCTATCCGCCTGGCATTCGCGAGAACGGCGGCCAATACACCCACGCCGCCCTGTGGTCTGCGATGGCCTTCGCCGCGCTCGGTGAAGGAGATAAAGCCGCCGGACTGTTCGCGCTGCTCAACCCGATCAATCACGCCCGCACGCGCGCCGACGCGCACCGTTATAAGGTTGAGCCCTATGTCGTCGCCGCTGACATCTACGCGGCGCCGCCCCATGTCGGGCGCGGCGGATGGACGTGGTACACCGGATCGGCGGCTTGGATGCAGCGCGCCGGCGTGGAGAGCATTCTCGGCTTGCGCCTGCAAGGCGATGTCTTGCGTCTCGACCCCTGCATCCCAAAATCCTGGCCCTGCTTCGAGCTGTCTTTGCGACACGGTTCGGCCCAATATGAAATCACGGTAGAAAATCCCAATAGCGTTGGACGCGGCGTCGCCTTCGCCGCCCTCGACGAATCCGTCCTTGCGGACCGACCATTGCGGCTTAGAACTCGTCGATGACGGCGCCACGCATCGGCTGCGGGTTCGGCTCGGGTAATTGGCGCGAGGAGTGCGGTAACGAAAGTCTCGCGTGTCGGTCACCAATCAACAAGAGCAAGCCGCCCACATCGAACGCGGGGCCCAATCGGCACGATGGCGTCATCGCAGAATCTTCCCAAAATCCTACGCTAAGGCGTGGACTGAGGTTCACTGGTATCTTGGCGATTGAATTGCGCAAATGCCAAGGCATTGAAGAATAGCGATAAGCCGGACTGCTGCGCGAACGACCGATTGCGCACGAGGGAAGCCGGCGGGTTCTGTCGCAAACTTTTATCCCGGGATCGGCCTGGGTTATGCTGGCTGGAGGCAGGGCAGGCGGAATAGCACGATGATCGAGTTCAAGGGCAGCCATTTTGAACGTGACGTGATCCTGTGGGGCGTGCGCTGGTATGTCGCCTACCCGATCAGCTACCGGCAGCTCGAGGAGATGATGGAAGAGCGCGGGGTCGAGGTCGACCATTCGACGCTCAATCGCTGGGTCGTCAAATACGCGCCCGAGCTGGACCGTCAGTTCCGTTCCCGCAAGCGGCCGGTCGGCTCCAGCTGGCGGCTGGATGAGACCTATGTGAAGATCAAGGGCTCCTGGAAATATCTCTATCGGGCCGTCGACAAAGCCGGCGCCACGGTGGACTTCCTGCTGACGGCCAAGCGGGATCGCAAAGCGGCGTTGCGGTTCCTGCGCCGAGCGATCGGTCAGAACGGCGCGCCGAAGAAGATCACGATCGACAAGAGCGGCGCCAACACTGCGGCGATCGAGAGCTACAACGCGGAGCATGAGGCGGACATCGAAATCCGCCGAAGGAAATATCTGAACAACATCGTCGAACAGGACCACCGAGCGATCAAGCGGGTGGCGCGGCCGGCGCTGGGGTTCAAATCCTTTCGCTCGGCCGCGGCGACGCTCGCCGGCGTCGAACTCATGCACATGATCCGAAAGGGGCAATTGCAAACGACGGGCAAATTGCGCCCAGCGAAGCAGTTCTACGCTCTCGCGGCGTAAGCCCCGAGAGCCGTCTGTCGCGCGTCTCGCCCTCAAGCAAAATTTGCGACAGAACCCTGAGCTGACCCTGGCGATTTGAAGCCCCCCATTTTGCGTTCACGTCGTCGAACAGGCTGATGGGAATTCTCCGCCCGATTGTTGGCGCGCAAGCCCCGCTCATGCCGACCCGAGAAGCCAATGGTCCGCAGCGCCGCCCCGTAGGATCCGAGCTTGTCGGTGACAATGACGGCCGGAACAAAGCCTTGCTTCTTGAGCAATTTCCTCAGCAGTTTCAGCGCAGCGGCCTTGTCGCGCCTTCGCTGCACCAACAAATCGAGAACTTCGCCTTCGCTATCAACGGCCCGCCACATATACATTTGCTGCCCGCCAATCGAGACCACCATTTCGTCCAGATGCCACCGACTGTGGGGCCTCGACCGACTGCTGCGAAGATTTCTGGCGATCGCTGGCCCGAACTTCAGGACCCAACGACGGATCGATTTATTGCTGACTTCCAGCCCTCTTTCGGCCAGCAAATCCTCGACGTCGCGATAGCTCAAGGTAAAGCGAAGATAGAGCCAGATGGCATGTCGGATGACGTCAGAAGGAAAGCGGTGACGCGCATAGAAGATGGCTTTCATGGGCCACGATAACCCATTCATCCCAATTTCGCCCGTTAACGTGTCAATGCCCGCAAGACAACGCCGCTGACGGAATCCACGCCATGCACCTGAAAAACCGATTTCGCGATATCCAGTCCGATCGTGACTGCGTGACCCATGATTCGCTCCTCCTGCTCAGCAGGAGATCACTCTCCCGCGGGGGCGGAGAGCCGTCCACAACATCATGAACGGACATCGCGGCGGTGTTCCGAAAATCGCCGTTGGCCCGCCAAATGCGGCTGGATACCTATCCGCGTTGGGGTCAGGGCCAAAGTGACCAAAACCTCGCGCACAGAGAAAATGCTCCCGAGATCATGAAACGGCGGGCAAGCCATGTATTTCGGACGCGGGCAAGCCCTTGCCGCTGCTTCAAGCGTTCGATCTCACCCGGGCGTAAGAGCCCGGCGCGTCCTCGATCACGGTCAGCCTGGCGTCGCCGGGCTGGCGCACGGGAATCCGGCCGGAGGCGAAGCCTGTCACCCATTCGTCCCAGACCGGCCACCACGAGCCCTGCTGGGCAGCGGCGCCAGAGAACCATTGGTCGGGCGTCGCCGGCAAGTCATCGTTGGTCCAATGACCATATTTGCCGCCCGGCGCGTTGATCACCCCGGCCATATGGCCCGAGGCCGCTAGAACGAATTTGACCGGCCCTTTGTAGAGGTGGGTCGCCGCATAGGTGGACTTCCAAGGGGCGATGTGATCCTCCCGCGTCGACAGGATGAAGGTCGGCGTCGTGATTCTGCGTCAGGTCGAGCGGCACGCCGGATAGGCTGATGCCGCCGGGCTTCGCCAGCAGATTCATGTGGTACATATTGCGCAGATAGTAAGAATGCATGGCTGCCGGCATGCGCGTCGAGTCAGCGTTCCAGTAAAGGAGGTCGAACGGCACATGCTCCTTGCCGAGAAAATAATTCCTGACCACATAGGACCAGATCATATCGTTCGAGCGCAGCATGTTGAACGACATCGCCATGTCATGCGCCTCAAGATAGCCGCGTTCCTTCATGCGCTCATCGAGCGAAGCGAGCTGCTCTTCGTCGATGAACACCGCCATGTCGCCGGCATCCGCGAAATCGACGAGCGTGACGAAATATGTCGCGCTGGCGATCCGCTCGTCGCCGCGCGCCGTCATATAGGCGAGGGTCGACGCGAGCAAAGTGCCGCCCAGGCAATAGCCGGCGGCGTTGACTGAACGTTCGCCCGTCGCCATCTCGATCGCATCGAGAGCTGCGAGCGGACCCTCCTGCATGTAGTCCTCGAAGCTCTTCTCGGCGAGCTTCTCGTCGGGATTGACCCAGGAGATGACAAAGACCGTATGGCCCTGGTCAACGGCCCATTTGATGAAGGAGTTCTTCGGCTGCAGGTCGAGTACATAGAATTTGTTGATCCACGGCGGCACGATCAGCAGCGGTCGGCGACGCACGTCGGGGGTCGTCGGCGTGTATTGGATGAGCTGCATCAGGCCATTCTGGAAGACGACCTTGCCCGGCGTCGCGGCTATGTTTTCACCGAGGCGGAACGCCTCCATGTCGGTCATGGTGATCGACAGCCGACCCTTGCCACGCTGCAAATCCTCGAGCAGGTTCTCGAGTCCGCGCAGAAGGTTCTGTCCGCCAGTCTCGAGCGTGGCGGCAAGAACCTCGGGATTGGTTGCGATGAAATTCGACGGGGAGAGCGCGTCGACGAACTGGCGCGTATAGAAGTCGACCTTGCGCGCGGTCGCCGGGTCGAGCCCCTCGACGCCGCGCACCGCCGCAAGCACAGCCTTGGCCCAAATGAGATAGCTCTCTTTGATGAAATTGAAGACGAAACTGTTGGTCCAGTCAGGATGTTTGAAACGCTTGTCCTGCGGAGGTTCCTCGGTCCCGGCGCTCAGCCCCATCAAGCGCTCGGCCGTCGTCTGCCAAACGCGCAGGCTGTCGTTGAATAGATCGATCTGTGCGCGGGCGATCGCCCCCGGATCGGCCATCAACTTCGTCGTCAGTTCGATGAAGGCGCCGCCGAGCGTCGTCACATCGCCCATGCCGAGCCGCGCGATGTCCGGCCGATCGAGCAGGAAGTCCTGGACGAGCTGCTGGCTCTGCTCCGCGATCTTGCCCATTTGCGTCGCGAGAGCGGCTGCATCCCATGTTAGCTGCGTCGAATTCTGAGCCATATGCTTACCAGTGGTCTATTTTGCGTCCATCCAATCCTTTTCACGTCATCGGGTCAAATGCTGGGCGCGAGCGTGTGTTTCGGCGCGGGGTTTCTACGCCGATCGGCGTGGGGGTCACGGTCTAAGCAACTGAATTTACTTGAAGCGAGTAGATACTTTTGGGGTCATTGGACCATGCCGATTTACATTTTGCCGACGCCACAGCAAAGAGAGCGCCCGCGAACGCCTGTGTGCCAAGCTAATAAATCGGACATGTTCCATGTGGCCCGTCTCCTGTGCTTGAGGCTCTGTGCCGGCCAGCCGGCTTAACCCTGGTACCGTTGCATGTCGGATGACGGGCCACCCTCAGACCCAGCAATCATAAGGTCTAGTGGCCTGAGTCATTGGAACTGCGGGTATAGGGTTTTCAGCTTGACGCGGGCGTCGTCGGTTGTGAATTGCCATTCGGCCTTGACGTGACGCTTGTTGCGATTGTCCTGCCAGGCGGCGACCTCCTTGATGAGGGTCGACTTGTCGGGAATGCGGCGATCCAGACATTGGGTTGCAAGAACGGCGAGTTCGGATTCCGCCATGTCGAGCCAACTTCCATGCTTTGGCGTGTAATGCCATTCGAACCGCTCGCTCAGCCGTCGCGCTTCGGCGGCGGGGAAGGCCGCGTAAAGCGACGCCGGCGTGTGCGTCGAGAGATTGTCCTGCACCAGCACGATCTTCGCCGCGCCAGGAAAATGCGTGTCGGACAAGTCCTTGAGCACGTGGGCGTAATCGACCGCGGCGTGGCGGTCGGCGACCTTGACGCAGCGCCAGCCTTCCAGCGGCGCGAACATCATGAACAGATGGGCGACGCCATTGCGTTCGTATTCGTAGTCATGGCGCGCCTTGCGTCCAGGCGCCGCGGGAATGGGCGCGCGCGTCTCGACGATCATTTGCTTCGAGGTCTCGTCGAGACACACGACGGGTCGCTGCGGATCATGCGGCCGGTGGTAGACCTCCAGCACGTCTTCCATGTTGGCGACGAAGCCCGCGTTGGCTTGCGGCGCGATCACCCATTGCTGTTTGAGATGCGGCTTGAGAAGGTTTTTTTGAGCGTGCGTCCGATCGTGTTGTCGCTGGCTTTCTCGACGATGTTCAATTCGACGACTTTCTCTTCGAGCAGGCTCAGCGTCCATCTGGCGTAGCCCGCCGGAGCGGGCCCACAGGCCAGCGCGATCAGCTTGGCTTCCGCCGCGCCGTCGAAAATCCGGCGCGGCGCTGAGTTCGGATTGTATTTGCGGGTCAGCGCCACCTCGAGCCCTTCTTCGACCAATTGCCGGCGCGTCCGCTCGACGTTGGCGACGCTGGTGTCGAGCGCCTCGGCGATCTTGCCGTCGCTCCAGCCCTCGCCAGCCTCCGAAACATCCGCCTTCAAAAGGATGCGCGCCTTCGTCAACAGGCGCGCCGACCGCTTGCCCGAGCGGATGAGCTCCGAGAGTTGCTCGCGCTCCTCCGCGCTCAGCCGCACGACGTATTTTTTGACGGCGATCTCTTTCCCGGCCACGAATCATCTCCATCGCTGTTGCAAAAGCCAGAGAGATTTCAGAACCTGCCGTCGAAATCAATGACGGGGGCCACTAGACGCCGTGGCCGGAACCTCTCTGGACGAGGGCGTCGAGCTAGACGCGCTGGCGAAGCCGCTCAAGGAAGAGCGCTGCTTCGACTTTTGCATGGGTGCGCTACACCGAAGCTGGCAGAGCATGCACGTGCACGTCACGTCCCGAATGCTTTGCAGAATCTCCATCGCGCTGTTTTCTCGCTCCGAGTTCGAACAACGGACCCGAAGCAGCAGGCCGCCAGCGTCCTAGCTGCTCTGAAGGGTCCGCGATGGTTGAAGCGCGCGGAAATCCTGGCGAGCAGTTCCAGAGCAGTCGCCAATCCCCGCCGACCAGCGCAGCGCCAGCCAGCGCACCCGCCAACGCGCCGCCGGACGCGACGATGGAAGGCCGGGGTGTCAGGCGCCCGCAGCAGCGCCGAGTTTCAGTAAGCAGCACGTATTCGCCCTCGCTAATAGCGTCCTGCGATACGTAGCGGATGCGGGGGACGGCCGCATCATCCTCAATCTCGATGACCTTCTTGTATTTATGGCCGAGCTTCTTATCGACCGTCTCTTCAGAAGCAAGCAGACTGAGGTCGGCGTGCTTGAATGAGAACTCAGCAGGTCTTCGATCGCTTTCTGCATGGCGTCGGCATCGCCAAACACCCCTCACCGCTTCGCGTATTTGGTCACCTTTTTCACTGGTTGTATCGCTTGTTCTCCCTTGGTCGCGCATCGTCTATAGCGCCTAAACGTGACGCTCCCTCGATTCTTCATTCTCTGCGTTCAACTCCTCGATCGGGATTGACGCGGCCCGTGGTACCCGCCGCGCAGAGCAAAACGGGCTAAAGATGAACCCTGAACCGCCCCTTACTCAAAAAACCACCTGATTACGCCTGAACGTCAGCCAGCTTTAGCAGGGCGTATGGCATGGGCGCAGTTGCCAGGGCCACGCTGGCGAGACGCGGGATCATCTCGCCAAGGTCGTATCTGCGGTTGAAGCGATACTCGAATTCGGCGAGGTAGCGCGCGGCGTGCTGTTCCCGCACGCACGGCGCGGTAGGTTGCAACCAGCGCCGCCTTGACGTTGCCGAGCCTGGATTTTGCGCGAAGCGCAACGGTCTAAGCGAAGCGGATTTTCACGTCTTCGCCAAGCTCGGCGAGAATGGCTTGGAACGGGGTCTTGAAACCGAGACATTTTCGCGGGGTCATATGTGGACATCCGGTAATCGCGGTGGGTCCTTATCGTTCGATAATGCCGCGATCCGGGCGGCGTCGCTCGGTGATTTTCACCATCGGGGGTTCAATCATGATGACCCACTTCGTCGGTTTGGACGTTTCGCAGAAAATGACAGCCATTTGCGTCGTCGACAATGCTGGCCGCAGGCTGTGGCGGGGCCAGTGCTCCACGGCGCCGGAACAGATCGCCGCTATGGTGCGCCGACATGCGGGGGATGAATTCTGCATTGGCATCGAAACTGGCGCGATGACGCCATGGCTGGTGCATGAACTGCGCGCTCTCGGACTTGAAGTCATTTGTCTCGACGCTCGGCATGCCCGCGCTGCTCTCAAGATGCAGATCAATAAGACGGATCAAAACGATGCGGAAGGGTTGGCTCAGATCGTCCGCACCGGCTGGTTCCGATCGGTTCACGTCAAGTCGTTCGACAGCCACCGCGCGCGTGCGCTTCTCGGTGCGAGGGCTCAACTCGTCGGCATGACGACGTGATCGTCCAACCACATCCGAGGAGTGCTCAAGACTTTTGGCCTGTTGCCAGGCGCGATGCGGGGCTTGCGATTTGATCGGAAGGTTGAAGTTCTTCTGGAAGACCGTTCCGATGTCGCGCCGATTGTCCGCCCCATGCTCGTCGCTTGGCGGCAACTGCGCGAGCAGATCTCTGCTTTCGATAAGGCAATCCGGGTATTGGTGAGGTCGAACTCTCCCTGCCGGTTGCTGATGAGCGTGCCGGGCATCGGCGTGCTGTCGGCTCTCGCTTATGTAAGCACAGTTGAGAATCGGCTCGTTTTTCGCAATCACGATCCGTGGGCGCGCACTTGGGGCTCACGCCACGACAATACCAATCAGGAGATGTGGATCGAAGTGGTCGCATATCAAAGTGTGGCGACACGCTCGCGCGCACTTTGTTGTATGAGGCCGCCGTCGTAATCATGACGCGGGTCAAAAAGGCCTCGGAATTGAAGGATTGGGCGGTCGCGATCGCCAAGCGATCGGGCATTGGCAAAGCACGGGTCGCGCTGGCCAGAAAGCTCTCCGTCATCCTGCATAGCGTCTGGCGTTCTGGAAAGCCGTTCCGCTGGGCGGAGCGCGCGATCGCTGCCTGATCACTTTGCCTGAGGTTTCATCCGCGAGAGGACGCGGGTGTGATGGTTGCCCGCCGGGCGAGGGTATGGGTGGCTGCGTGGGTGGCCGTTGAGCGGCGTCATTGCACGTCAGCTCGTTGTGGACATTGCAGCGCCTGTGCTTCGGACCAAATGTTGCGGCGGAATATTCCGACGGCGGAGAGAACCGTGACCCGGGGCGGCAACAAAGCCATTGACAAGGGAGACGCGATT
>CAVXEI010000027.1:0-190741 GCA_963760695.1 uncultured Alphaproteobacteria bacterium
TCGGGTTCGCGCCATTCCGGACTCCGGCCGTCACCAGACTGGCGATCAATATTTTCGTTCCCGAATCAGCGGCGCGATCGCTGTGCCACCCCGGCTATCGCGCCTCGAAAAACAGCTAGGATAGCTCGAAACGCCTGTCCTTCGACATCCCTTTCGGGGTTGAAATCAGAGACTCCGAACGCTGCGACCTTTGAATAAGCCATGATCATCTCAAGAGCCTTCGCCATTTCATCTCGCATGGGGCCGTTCGGTTCGCTTAAGCGCATCAACGCCAATTCGGATCTATCGAGGGCGTCTACATCGAAGTGGACGTAAATCGAGTCGACAGAATCGCTAAGACGGTCCATCGCGGCGCAAAGCATCCGGCGGTCGCTTCTGACGTCGCCGACTGGCACCTGAGGTATGCCGCACTGATCAATGAGTTTCTGCTCGAGAGGGTCGTTCGCACGTACGCAGACCATCACGACGTTGTGGGCTAGCAACGGTGGCTCAAGTCCAGCGTTTTGGCGAAGTCGATGCAGACATTGCCCCGTCGCGATTGCGACTGGCATTCCGCTGAGCATGCCGCTTAATGTCGTTTCCGGCGTGTTGCAGTCGCCATGCGCGTCGATCCAGACCATGCCCAGCCGTGGCGCGGAGACGCCGGACTTGAGCAGTCCCGCAAGCGCGCCGGTGGCGGCGTAGCAATTGCTTTCGAAGAGAATTGGAAAAACTTGCGCCTTCGTCGCATCAAAGATCAATTGCGCGAGTCGTGCGTTCGCGAAGCCGATCTTGTTCCAGGAGCCATAGGCCGCCTCTTCTTCCGAGCTTAGCTCGACGTGGAGCGGCCCAACGATTTCGTGCCCCGCCTCCTCTAGCCAACTTATCAATCCCGCCTCCAGCAAGGCGTCGGGGCCCGCCGCGCTCCCCTTGTCGGCGTCGGTAGCGTAACGAAATGTAATGGCGGCAAATCTCATGTCGGCGTCCTCCGCCGCTCGAGCGAGCAGCTTCGCTTGTGCTTGCCAATCGCCGGCTTTGATTGGGACAATGCACGGCGGCATTCAGGCGTAAAGCGCCTTGGGTGAGGAGGGCTTCACCCGGCCCCTCGGGGTTGAAGCAGGCGCGGCCTCACTTGGATGCAGCACGGCGAGAGCGCCGCGCCGCTTCTCGCCCATGCGCCGAGAAGCCAGGAGAGACTCCATTGCAAATCGAGCGAGAAAAAATAATCGCCGCGATCGGCGGCGCGAAGTCTGTCGAGGCGATGGACGATGAGGCCCGCGCAGAAGCGGTGGAAGTCTATTTGATGAAGGAGCTGGACGAAGGGCCCGCAGCGAAAGCTCCGACAGTCGCCGATTTGGAGAATGAGATCGAGACGAGGACGTTCCGCCGAGGCGTCGGCAGCCTTTTGGCCGTAGGCGGATTGTCGCCCTTCGGAGAGCGACTTCCGGGCGAGCCCGAAACCGTGAGGCGGCTGCCGTCGCTTCCCGCCAAGCCGACCTTGCTGGATTACTTCGAGCTGCGGTTTGCTCCGGCGCGCCACGCGCTTCAAAGCGCCGACAGAGCGCTGACGCAGAATTTGGACGAAGAGGTCGTTTTGGCGTGCCTGCTGCACGATCTGGGGCAAACTCTCATTAAAACCGACCATGGATGGTGGGGCGCGCAACTTTTGAGGCCGTATGTTTCCGAAAGGGTGGCTTTCGCCATCCAATACCATCAGGCTCTGCGCTTCTTTCCAGATCCATCCGTGGGCTATGAATATCCGGAACAGTACAATTTCATCTTTGGTCAAGACTACGTGCCGCCGCCATACATCCGCGCTGCCTATGAACATTGTCGAAAACATAAATGGTATATGTCTGCGCGGCTCATTACAATAAATGATCTTTATTCGTTCGATCCTGATTGCGTTGTCGATTTGAGTAAATTTACCGACATTATTGGGCGGCACTTCAAGCAGCCGCCAGAGGGGCTTGGCTTTGACGACAGTCCATCCGCGCACATGTGGCGGGCGATCTCGACGCCGGATACGCCGCTCTAGGCGTGCTCGTCGAGGGCGCGACCAATTCGTCATCATTGCGGAACGCGATTAGCCTAGCGATCGAGAGGAGGTCACGGGCCGCACTGTCGGTTGCCGCACCGGCGATGCTTACCTGGGGATTTTAATCGGCGTCAGACAAGCCCCATTGGAGCAAGAATTCTGGCCTCAAAACGAAAGTCGACAGTCCGGTTAGGGTCATCTTCCCCGTCCGGCCCCACTCAGAGTGAGTCCGCTCACCCTCGAAAAGCGTCCGCGACACTGATCATCGCAAGCCGGTTTTTCCCGATCACCGCCCCATCCCCGCCGCGCTATGTCCGCGCCAGTCCGGCGACACGTCAATGCGCCTTGAGCCGCAGGCGGCGCAGACGAAGTGGCGCGTCCTTGCGATGCGGGGAAGGGTGTTTCTGGCGCAAGGCCGATCGCCTTGAAGCTCACGGGCGTCGAGCGCAGGCAGACAGGATTGCGGCACGTCACCCATGCGCCGGCGACGCCGTCGGATTGTAGATGCGCGATCGTGGGTGGATTCGGCATGCTGATGAATTGTCACATGATGGTGTGGCGAAATTGCGCGATTGTTGAAAATCGCCAGCGACGCCACGGGATTGGAGATCGGCGATGGTGGGCCGCGTGGACGTGCAGACAGAATTTCGCGCTATGGAATAAGTCGCGCCGGAGCGACCCGGGAGAAAATCGGGCGGCCCGCAGGCGCTGCGTTGGCGGTTCGGTCCGGGACTAGGCCGCCTCACGCCGCAGGCGGCAGATCGTCGTCGTAGTTATCCGCCAAAGGAGGGCGGGGGTGGTTGAATGGGGGCCCCATCTGAAAGTTGCGAGCAGGCCCGCGAAAAAGCGAGACCGGCTCGGTTGCCGTGGGCGAAAGCTCCAACTCCACGACCAGGGGCACGAAAGCTGGCCAGCGCTTGTCTTGGCGACCGGGGACGCGATGGTTCGTGCTCATGTCAGGCTCCCTTTTTCAAAGACGCAGCTTGAGCAGCAACCAAGTTTACCCCCAGCTTGGTAAACACCCTCTTAAGGGCGACTCAGGGCGGAGGAGCGTCGCGCTCGACTACTCTGCGGCGCTCTTTGCAGCCGCCCTTCGCGTGCCGGTCTTCTTCCGCGCGGGCGCTTTCGTTCCCGCCTTGCGGCCGAGACCGAGAGACTTCGCCAGCTCGGAACGCTTCGCCGCATAGTTCGGCGCGACGAGCGGATGGTCGCTCTTGAGGTTGAAGGCGGCGCGATATTCCGGCAGGCGTCATATTGTGTTCGGTCGCCAAGTGACGCTTCAGCGCTTTGAATTTCTCCCCGCAGCACAGGCAAACAACCGCGTCGGGCGTCACGGATTTTCTGACCGAAACGGCGGGCTCCCATTTCTTGTCTTGTCCGTCGCCGGAAGCGAGCGGGATCGGGCTTCGCCGCCGCCGCCAAAGCTTCTTTTGATAGTTTCGATCACAGAGGGGAGGTCGGCGGGGCTGACGCTGTTGTTGGAGAGGTAGGAGGACAAGATTTGCGCGACGAGCGCTTTGTCATCGGCTTCGGCCATGATTGATTCCTCGGGGTGGATACGAGAACAATATAAATCTGTTTTTGGCGCGAAAGCAAACGCGATGGTCTCGGATTTGGAGTTTTGCAGAGCGAAACCACGACGAAAACCGGCTCAAGACAGCAAGCATCCGTCTGCGATCTCTCTGCGCGCGAGGGCGCCGAGGCGGCTTTGGGTAAACCTGCACTCTGTTCAGGGGGCTGCTCCTCCCCAAATTGCTGCCGAAGCATACGAATTCCCGGGCTGCGGCTTCGCGCCTAAGCGACCATTCTGAGGGCATCTGTAGAATTCGGGTTTGAGCCTTTCAGAACTGGCGAACTCGAGCCCTTAGTCTTGTGCGACGCGTCATTTGCGGGCAAAGTCTGGCCGTTTCGTGCTAGGTGCGGGGGCACAGCGGCCGACCGACGGATAGGGATGGAAGTCATGAGTTCGACCGCATCGCAGACTGGCGTCCTACGCCGTTTTTGGGCTCTGAATTGGCCGCTAAAGCTGCTCGTGCTCGCAATCGTGCCAATCACTCTCGTCGTGGCTGGCCTGCTTTTGCTCGACATGTTCAACTATTCGGTCGGCGAACGCATGGGAGTCGTCTCCAAACTCTCGGCCAAGGGCGTCGCCTGCTGGACGACGGAGGGGGAACTCGCCCAGCTTAATTTCTCGAAGACAAGCGCCTTACGCTCCAAGGACGCCCGGATCGACAACACTTTCTATTTCTCAGTGCCCGACCCGGATGTCCGCAAGCAGTTGGAGGCTGTTCCGCCGGGAAGCGCCGTCGCCCTCCGATACAATCAAAAGCTCTTCGCTCTCGACCTGCCCATTCCCTTGATGTGCCGACGCCGGACACAATTCGAAATCGTCGGGGTGAGGCTCGCGCTGGCCAATCAGCCCGAAGGTTTCCCGGCGAAGCCCGCTTTAGCTGCTGAATTCATCGCCTCCGCGCCGAAGACCGACGCGGAGGCCAGTGTGGCGCCTGCCGAGCCGGCCTCGGAGTCCGCCACCGCCAATGCTGTGCCTTCCGCCTCCAGCGTCGCGCCCATCTCTGAAACGCCGACGGTCACGCCCAAGGATGAGAAGGCCGAGGCCGAAGCGCGCGAAAAGAAATGTCGCGCTGAATGGAAGGCTGAATCGGCTCAACTGAAGAAGAAACACTCGAAACTGACCTGGAACACATATTGGAAGCAATGCGACGCCCGCTTGGCGGGCGCGAAGAAGTGACGCGGCCCAGGATCGACCAGTGAGAAACCGGCGGCGCCGGCGCGTTTTAGCGGGTCACCCAGAAACGTTCGCGTTGCATTGTCACCAGAGGAGTCCCGGCGAACGTCTGGAAAGGGTCCAGGCTGTGTGAAAACTCCGAGCGCATAAAATCCGGCTCGAATTTGGAGGCCTCTGACGGCTCAGAGAGCCGGATTTCGGGAAAAATCTCCTTCTGCGTAGCGAGACGGAAGCAGACTGCGCGTTTTCAAACGGCCTCGGTCATCTTCACCCGTCCGGCGCTGCTCAGAACGAGTCCGCTTATCTTCGAAAAGCGTCGGCGATGGGAAATCTGAGCGCTTTGGGCGCGCGCAATCGCCCTTCATTGGGAAAGCTTGATCGCTACTTTGACCCGCCTCGATGGGCGCCGCGGCTTGTCACGAAATCCAAGGCCGATCGTGGTCACTTGCATGGCGGAGCGCTCCTCTCGTTCGTGGCGTTCTCCTATGTGCTACGCCATCGGCGATAGCCTCAATATGCGGGAGAGCACAACGGTGAAAGCAAAGCAGCTAGACCCTGACAAGCTGCGGATTCCAAAGCCTGCCCACCCCGTGAATCGGCGCGAGCCGCTTCCCTGGCAGTGCCCGAAGCCCCCAGAAGAAGATCCGCACGCTCCCGCGCGCGTCCAAGCAATTCTCGAAAGCCCCAGTTATCGCCGGGCCGACGCCGACCTCGATTTCCTGGCGCGGGACAGCATGAGGGGCGTCCGCCTGCAGATCGACTATTTCAAGCCCGAACTGCTGTTTGAAGAGCACCGCATTCGCCATACGATCGTGGTCTTCGGAAGTACGCGGATATGCGAACCAGCTGCGGCACAACGTAAGGTGGATATGTTGAAGGCGGCACTGGCGGCCGACACCGGCAACAAGGACTTGGCGCGCCGCCTGGCAATTGCCGAGCGTATCCTCGCCAAGAGCCAATACTATGAAGTTGCCCGAGAATTCGGCCGCCTTGTGAGCGCGACGCACCAGACCGCCAATGGACAGCAGAGGGTCGTCGTGACCGGCGGCGGACCTGGAATCATGGAGGCCGCCAATCGCGGCGCATTCGACGTCGGAGCCAAATCGGTCGGTCTCAACATCAGCCTGCCACATGAGCAATATCCGAACCCCTACATCACGCCCGATCTTTGCTTCAACTTTCATTATTTCGCCATGCGCAAGCTTCATTTTCTCTTGCGAGCCAAGGCGCTGGTCGCCTTTCCTGGGGGGTATGGCACCTTCGACGAACTGTTCGAGGTGCTCACGCTCGTACAAACACGCAAGATCAAGCCTATCCCGGTCGTCTTGGTGGGCGAGAGCTACTGGCGCCAGGCCGTCAATCTGGATTTCCTGGTCGACGAAGGCGTCATAGATCAGGAAGATCGCGAATTGTTCTGGTTTGCCGAAACGGCCGAGGAGATCTGGAATGGCATATTGCATTGGCACGATATCAGCGGCGAGCCCTTGCACGTTGCGTGAGAAGCGGATCATCGCACAGCTAAGGAGCATCCCTTGAAATTATCATTTTACGGCGCCGACCGCAGCGTCACCGGCTCGTGTCACATGGTCGAGTGTGCCGGCAAGCGGATCCTGATCGACTGCGGGCTGTACCAAGGTAGCCATGAACTGGACGAGGAGAATTCGCAACCGTTCGGGTTCGATCCTGCCAGCATCGACTATGTCTTGCTGACCCATGCCCATCTTGATCATTGCGGCCGGCTGCCGCTGCTGGCCAAGAGAGGGTTTCACGGCGAGATCATCACGACGGCGGCGTCGCGGGAGTTGGCGCGCTTGGTAATGCTCGATGCAGCCCATCTGCAGGAAGAAGATGCTCGTTACCGAGCACGTATTGCCGCGCGAGGCAGTTCAACGGGTCAGCCCATAGCGCCGCTCTATTCGGTCCTCGATGCTTTGAACTCTTTCGACCATTTCGGACGGACGGCGGTTTACGATGAGCCGATCGAAGTCGCTGCTGGCGTGCGCGCCACCTTCATCAACGCTGGTCACATCCTTGGTTCGGCCAGCATCTATCTGCAGCTGACAGAAGGGTCGCGGCAATCCACCGTGCTATTCTCCGGAGACCTTGGCAAGTCTGGCGGCCCTTTGCTGTGCGATCCCGCGAAGCCGCCGGCCGTAGCCAACGTGGTGATGGAAACCACGTACGGTGACCGGTTGCACAAGCCCTTGGGACCGTCCGTCGAGGAGTTCTATGACGCCGTGACGGATACCTTCAGGCGCGGTGGAAATGTCGTCGTCCCCACCTTCGCATTGGAGCGAGCGCAGGAACTGCTTTATTTCATCAGCCAGGGCATCAATCATGGATCGATTGACGAAATCGACGCAGGTTTTTGTCGACTCTCCCATGGCGATCTCCGCCACAGAAATCATGCAGCGTCATTTGGAGGGCTTGCAGCCGGAAATCGCGAAGCTCATTCGAGACGGACACGATCCGTTTCATTTTCCCGGATTGCACTTCACACGCGAAAGCGCCGAGTCCGTTGCGATAAATAGCATCCATGGCGGGGCCATCATCATGGCCGGCTCGGGCATGTGCACTGGCGGTCGCGTGCGCCACCACCTCCAGCACAATCTAGGTCGCGAGGATTCGAGCGTCGTGTTCGTCGGCTATGCAGCCATTGGGACTCTCGCACGCCGTATTATCGACGGCGCCAAGGAGGTGAACATTTTCGGTGACAATATTGCCGGTGCGAGCTCGCATCTACACGATCAACGGTTTCTCCGCCCATGCGGATCAGGCCGACCTGTTGGCTTGGCAAAAGCAAACCGGTGCGAAGCGCACGTTCCTCGTTCACGGCGAAGAAGATACGATGAGGAAGTTCGCGACACATCTTACCGACACTCGTGTCGAAATGCCGGAGCCGAATCAGGTTTTTGAGTTGTGATGTCCCAGAGCCTCGACGCCCTTAGCGCCGAGCTCAGTTTTTGCTTGAGCATAGGAGCCATCTGGACTGCCAATTCCGAAGATCGGTATCGATAACGTGAATCCCGACTTCGCCACCTTCATCCGCACAATTGTCATTCTGTACGCGTTGGGAACGATCCTGATCGGCTCGGGCCAATAGCGGTCGTCGACCTCGGTTTCCGGCCGGAGCTATCCCTCTTCCTGGCGCTTTCGGGACTCGCTATCGGCGGGTCGTGGATTTGCTACTTCCGCGCGCTCAAACTCGGCGAGGCCGCATGGGTCGCACCGTTAGACATGTGGGGTCAACGCAAAATCTTCCCAAAATATGTATCTTTAAACCGCATCGAGTAGCTCGGATCGCGGGTTTCTGAGGGGCCGGAAGGCGCTCTGGAGCGGCTCGGTCGGCCAAACATAGTCTCCATTGAAGGTGATGTGTTCCCAGCCGATCTGGAGCGATATGGGCAAGCAAATCGTCACGGACGCGTTCGCCATTGGCGCGCAATTCGGCGACGGCGTGGCTGAGATAGACCATGTTCCAAAGGATGACCGCCGCGACGACGAGGTTGAGACCAGAGGCTCGATATCGTTGATTTTCAAAGGTGCGGTCACGGATCTCGCCAAGCCGATGAAAGAACACCGCCCTGGCGAGCGCGTTACGCGCCTCTCCTTTGTTGAGGCCGGCGTTCGTTCGCCGCCTCAGAGCCGGGTCGCTGATCCAGTCGAAGGGTGAAAAGTGGTACGTTCAAGTGTATCCCTTCGGCAGCGGCCGCCTGGCGTTGATCCCGGCTTTTGAGATAGCTGCCTGACGGGTGGCGCGATGATCGTGTCCACTTCAATTACAAGCGGACACTATCGCCGATGTCGCGCAACGATGACGATCCGCCGGCTCTCCGGCGCCGGCGGCGATCCTGGTCTCTCGAAGAGAAACGCCGGATCGTTGACGAGAGCCTCGGGGACGGCGCCTCGATCGCCGAGGTCGCGCGACGGCACGACCGTAAGCGGTGTTTCGCTCCCACCTTCTCTTCGGGGCTGGGTTCGGCGAGTTTGAATCTCCTGATTTGGAGATCGGCTTGTGTCTAGACTTGATCCTACGCTTGACGCGAAGCGCTCCGAGACGCGACGCATCGAGGTCATCACGGGAGCCGGCGGGCGGCGGCGTTGGTCCGACGAAGAGAAGGCGCGGGCGGTCGAGGAGTCGTTTGCTCCCGGCGCGGTCGTCTCGCAGGTTGCGCGTCGACACGGCGCGACACCGCAGCAGCTCTTCACGTGGCGACGAGAGGCGCAGCGAAAAGCCCCGGAGATTTCACCGTCCTTCGTGCCGGCGATCATGGAAGACCGCGTCGCGGGCGAACGCACGCCGACGAGTGCACTGAGGGCGGAGACGTCCGCTGGGCCCGTGATGGAGATCGAGATCGGCGACGCGCATGTTTGGGTCTGGCGCGATGCGGACATCGGCCTGGCGACGGCGATCGTGCGCGCGCTGCAAACCGCGTCGCGCATCAGATGATCGGTCCGACGGGCGCGGTCCGCGTCATGGTGGCGACGAAGCCCGTGGACTTCCGCAAAGGCGCGGAAGGTCTTGCGGCCTTGGTGCGCGAGACGATGCGGGCGAACCCCTTCGACGGCGCAATTTATGTCTTTCGCGCCAAGCGCGCGGATCGGATCAAGCTGATTTTCTGGGATGGCACAGGCGTATGTCTGTTTTCGAAACGGCTCGAGGATGGGGAGTTTCGCTGGCCAAAAATCGAGGACGGCGTGATGCGCCTGTCAGCGGCGGAGTTCTCGGCGCTGCTCGAAGGTCTCGATTGGAAGCGCGTGCATGCGGCGAAAGAGACGCCGGCGCCAACTCTGGCCGGCTGATCTGCGGCATAGTGAATCAGGGGCGATAAGGGAGCGAGAAGGTCATCGCGGCGCGTTGAAAAATATGGTCTGCTTCGCTCATGCCGCAGGCGATCGAAGCGCTCCCCGACGACCCCAATGAGCTGAAGGCGATGCTCCTCGCCGAGCGGGCGCGCAACGAACGGCTCGTTCAGATCATCAAGGAGATGCAGCGCCATCGGTTTGGACGACGCGCCGAGACACTTCCTGAAGACCAGATGCTGCTGGCGCTCGAAGATGTCGAGCAGACGGAAGCCGGCGACGCAGCTGCGGCTGAGAGCAAATCGGCGGCGGCCCGCTCGGAGGCGGCGCGTCGGCGCCGGCGCAATCGCGGCGCGCTGCCCGTCCATCTGCCGCGCATCGAAACCGTCGTCGATGTCGACGACAAGACGTGCCCTTGCTGCAAGGGCGAGCTTCACCGCATCGGCGAGGATGTCTCCGAGCGCCTCGATGTCGTGCCGGCGCAGTTCCGCGTCCTGGTGACGCGTCGGCCCAAATACGCTTGCCGAGCCTGCGAGGAAGGCGTCGCGCAAGCGCCGGCCCCGGCGCGTCTGATCGAGGGCGGCTTGCCGACTGAAGCGACCGTCGCCCATGTGCTCGTTTCCAAATACGCCGATCATTTGCCGCTCTATCGTCAGGCGCAAATCTACGCCCGGCAGGGAATCGACCTCGATCGTTCGACGCTCGCCGACTGGGTCGGGCGCGCCGCCTGGCATTTGCGACCCCTGCACGAGCGGCTTCTGGAGCATATTCGCGCCTCGACGAAAATCTTCGCCGACGAAACAACGGCGCCCGTGCTCGATCCCGGACGCGGACGCACCAAGACTGGCCAGCTCTGGGCCTATGCGCGTGACGACCGGCCTTTTGGCGGCGCCGATCCACCGGTCGCCGTCTATGTCTATGCGCAAAACAGAAAATCGGAGCAGCCGCTCACACATCTTGCGGGCTTTGCGGGCGTCGTGCAGGTCGACGGCTACGCCGGCTATCGAGCGCTGGCGCAAAGAAACAGCGTGCAACTCGCCTTCTGCTGGTCGCATGTCCGCAGGCGCTTCTATGAACTCGCCGCCGCAGGCCCTGCGCCCATCGCTACGCAGGTGCTGGAGCGCATCGGCGCGCTCTACGCCATCGAGAGGGACATCAAAGGCCGCAATCCCGATGAACGGCGCGCTGCGCGACAGGAAAACTCCCGAGCTATCGTCGACGCGCTCGAGCCCTGGTTGCGGGACAAGCTCGCGCTGATCAGCCAGAAGACCAAGCTCGCCGAGGCGATCCGCTATGCGCTGTCGCGTTGGGAGGGCCTCACGCGCTTTATCGACGACGGGCGCATCGAGATCGACTCCAATGTCGTCGAGCGCGCAATCCGCCCCATTGCCCTCAATCGAAAAAACGCGCTTTTCGCCGGTTCGGACGGCGGGGCTGAAAACTGGGCAGTCGTCGCCTCGCTCGTCGAGACATGCAAGCTCAATAGCGTTGATCCGCAAGCCTACATGGCCGACGTGCTGACGAAAATCGTCAACGGCCATCTCGCCAGCAAGCTCGATGAGCTGATGCCGTGGGCCTATGCGACGCCGGTCGCCCTTAGAGACGTGGCCTGAGAACAGCGCTTACTTTAGAGCGCTCATGCGGGAAAATTCAAAGCCTTCGCAATCAGAATTCGCTCCAACATTCTGATTGGCGTAATTCCTTGTCGCTCCAACGTTTCCGTTCGAGCGGGAAGCGCGCTAGGTGAATATCCGACCGAGGCGCGGACGCTGGACGAGGCTCTCATGACACGGATCACGATCAAGCGCGCCTACGAGCCGCCGGATCCTGAGGATGGAATGAGGGTTCTCGTCGATCGGCTGTGGCCGCGAGGGTTGAGCCGGGATGCGGCGAGGATCGACGCTTGGCCGAAGGACGTCGCCCCGAGCAACGAGCTGCGCCGTTGGTTCAATCACGATCCATCGAGATGGGACGAGTTCCGCCGACGATATCGTGAAGAACTCGCCGATGGCGCCGCGCTCGCCGAGCTGCAGCAAGCGGTGGGGTCTGTCCCGAAGGCTACCCTTCTCTTCGCCGCAAGGGACGTCGCCCACAATAATGCGGTTGTACTTCGGGAGACGCTCGCTGGGTGAGTGTGCCTTCGCCAGAGCTGCGGCGTCACGGCGCGAAGGCTTCATCCAAAATCGCTCTAAGCTGCGCGAGATGTCGCGCCATCGTGCCCGCGGCCGTGGAGGCCGAGGCCGAGCGTCCCACATAGCGCGCGCGCTTCGATTTTCCCGCCGCCTGGCCAAGCGCCCATTCGAGATAGGGTTCGACATAGCTCCAGGCGCCCATGTTCCTGGGCTCTTCCTGGCACCAGATGAGCTCCGCCTCGCGCATGTGCGAGAGCCTTAGCGCGAGCTGTCTCAACGGCAGCGGATAGAGCTGCTCGACACGCAGGATGTAGACGTCGTCCGCGCCGCGCTTCTCTCGCTCTTCGACGAGATCGTAATAGACCTTGCCGGAGCAGAGGACGAGCCGGCGGATTTCCTGCGGCGCGCGCAAGGTCAGGGCGCCCGGACGCGCAAGCTCCGCCTCATCCGGCAGCAGCCGGTGGAAAGTTGAAATCGGCGCCGAGGTCCTCGATCTTCGAGACGCAGCGCTTGAGCCGAAGGAGCGACTTCGGCGCCATCAGGATCAGCGGCTTGCGAATGTTGCGATTGAGCTGACGGCGCAGAATGTGGAAGTAGTTCGCGGGCGTCGAGCAGTTGGCGACCTGAATGTTGTCCTCGGCCGCCAGTTGCAGATAGCGTTCGAGCCGCGCCGACGAATGCTCGGGTCCCTGGCCCTCGTAGCCATGCGGAAGCAGGCAGACCAGCCCAGACATGCGCAGCCATTTGCGCTCGCCCGCCGAGAGGAACTGATCGAATATCACCTGCGCGCCATTGGCGAAGTCGCCGAATTGCGCCTCCCACAGCACGAGCGATTGCGGGTCGGCGAGCGAATAGCCGTATTCGAAGCCGAGAACCGCCTCTTCCGAGAGCATCGAGTTGATGACCTCGAATCGTCCTTGGCCCTCTCCGACATGGTCAAGCGGGAGGTAACGGCTTTCGTTCTCCTGGTCGATCAGCACGGCGTGCCGCTGGGAGAAGGTGCCGCGCTCGCTGTCCTGCCCGGAAAGCCGGACGCGGTGGCCCTCGAGCAACAACGAACCGAAAGCCAAGGCTTCCGCCGTGGCCCAGTCGATCCCGGCGCCGTTTTCGATCGCGACGCGTCTCGCATCCAGAAATCGCTGAACGGTCTTGTGGACGTTGAAATTCGGCGGAATGGCGGTGATGCGGCGACCGATAGCCCGCAGCGTGTCTATCGGCACTCCCGTCTTGCCGCGCCGCTCATCATCTGAGGACTGATAGCCGGGCTTCATACCCGACCAATAGCCGTCCAGCCAATCAGCCTTGTTTGGGCGGAAAGATTGCGAAGTCTCGAGCGCCGCGTCGAGCGTCGCGCGCCACTCCGCTTTCGCCGTTTCGAGATCCGCCGGCGACACGTGGCCTTCCGCGACGAGCTTCTCGCCATAGATTTCGAGCGTCGTCTTATGCGCGCGAATCTTTTTGTACATCAACGGCTGGGTGAAGGCGGGCTCGTCGCCTTCATTGTGGCCGAAACGCCGGTAGCACCACATGTCGATCACGACCGGCTTCTGGAACTGCTGGCGGAACTCGATCGCGACGCGCGCCGCGAAAACGACGGCCTCCGGATCGTCGCCATTCACGTGAAAGATCGGGGCTTCGACCATTTTCGCGAGGTCGGAAGGATAGGGCGAGGAGCGCGAGTATCGCGGATAGGTGGTGAAGCCGATCTGATTGTTGATGATGAAATGGAGCGAGCCGCCGGTGCGGTGTCCCTTGAGACCCGACAGACCGAAGCATTCCGCGACGACGCCCTGGCCCGCAAACGCCGCGTCGCCATGAATCAACAGCGGCAGCACCTCCCGACGGTCGTCGTCTGGGCATTCGTGCTGATCCTGCTTGGCGCGCACCTTGCCGAGCACGACCGGATCGACGATCTCGAGGTGCGAGGGGTTCGCCGTCAAAGACAAATGCACCTTGTTGCCGTCGAACTCGCGGTCGGAGGAGGCGCCGAGGTGATACTTCACGTCTCCCGAGCCCTCGACCTCGTCGGGGAGAGACGAGCCGCCCTTGAACTCGTGGAAGAGCGCACGATGCGGCTTGGCCATGACCTGACAGAGCACGTTGAGGCGACCGCGATGCGCCATGCCGAGCACGATCTCCTTCACGCCCAAAGCGCCGCCGCGCTTGATGATCTGCTCCAGCGCCGGCACGATCGACTCCCCGCCGTCGAGGCCGAAGCGCTTGGTGCCGGTGTATTTCAGGTCGAGAAACTTCTCGAAGCCGTCCGCCTCGATGAGCTTGTTCAAAATCGCGCGCTTGCCCTGGGGCGTGAAGGTGATCTCCTTCTTGGGGCCTTCGATGCGCGCCTGCAGCCAGGACTTCTGGGCCGGATTCAGGACATGCATGAATTCGAAACCGATCGAGCCGCAGTAGGTGCGACGCAGGATCGATACGATCTCGAAGAGGGTCGCATGCTGGAGACCCAGCACGCCGTCGATGAAGATCTTCCGGTCGAAGTCCTCGTCGGTGAAGCCATAGGTCGCCGGATGCAGCTCGCCGTGGTCGCTGCGCTGCTCGAGGCCGAGCGGGTCGAGATTGGCGTGCAGATGGCCGCGGGCGCGGTAGGCGCGAATCATCATGAGCGCGCGAATGCTGTCGCGCGTCGCCTGCCGCAAGGCTTCGCTTTCAGGCGGGCGGGATGGCCTGGCCGCAACTGGCGCGGCTTTCGGGGCCTCCCATGCGCCATCGAATCCCGCGATCAGTTCGTCCTTTTCCTGAAGCAAGTCCCGGCTCGCCCAGGATGCGCCCGCGGCGGCGGCGCTCCCACGGCCGGAAGCGACGCCCATCTGGGAAAAGAACGCGCGCCAGTCCGGGCTGACCGAGGCAGGATCGGCTTCGAAGTCTGCAAGCAACTGCTCGAGGTAGGCCGCGTCGCCGCCGTTCAAAAAAGAACTCGTCTCGAGGTCGCCGGCGTTTGCCGTGTGGCGAAACACCGTCGCTCTGTCGCCTTCCGTCGCTTCGGGACGCATCATCTCGCCGTTCTTCTCCTTGGGACCGGCCGAACCGCTCGCGTCGGACGCCTCGGCCCACCCTCAGCGTTCCCTGCTGGGAATAGAGGACGCATCGTTTCTCATGTAAAGGCTGAAAAACCGACAACTTCACGTCAGCGACGGCGGCTTGCCCGCCGCGTCGGCGGACGCCCAAGCGCCCGCCCGGCCGAAAACCACGGCCGGAACAGATGATATATGGGGGCGTGGCGACAACTGAGAAGCAGCCGGAAACGGCTTAGGCGGGGGAAAGGCCGGACTCGCCCTCTCTGCCGCCGTGGGGCGCTTAATCTCGCGCCGGACCGGAACCGGGGGGACGCTCAGCCTCTGAGCGCCTCGACCAGTGTCTTGCCCAGCCGTGCGGGCGAGGGAGAAATGCGGATGCCCGCCGCCTCCATCGCGGCGATCTTGCTCTCCGCGTCGCCCTTGCCGCCCGAGACGATCGCTCCGGCGTGGCCCATGCGGCGACCGGGCGGGGCCGTGCGGCCGGCGATGAAGCCGGCGATCGGCTTCCTGCGGCCGCGCTTGGCCTCGTCGATCAGGAACTGGGCGGCGTCCTCCTCGGCCGAGCCGCCGATTTCACCGATCATGATGATCGACTTCGTGGCGTCGTCGGCCAGGAACAGCTCCAGTACGTCGATGAAGTCCGTGCCCTTGACGGGATCGCCGCCGATGCCGACCGCGCTCGTCTGGCCGAGGCCTTCCGCCGTCGTCTGGAACACCGCCTCATAGGTCAGCGTGCCGGACCGCGAGACGACGCCGACCGAGCCCTTGCTGAAGATGTTTCCCGGCATGATGCCGATCTTCGATTCGCCGGCCGTGACCACGCCGGGGCAGTTCGGACCGATAAGCCGCGATTTGGAGCCCGAGAGCGCGCGCTTGACCCTGATCATGTCGTGGACCGGCACGCCTTCGGTGATGGCGACGATGAGCGGGATCTCGGCGTCGATCGCCTCGCAGATCGCGTCGGCGGCGCCCGGCGGCGGGACATAGACGACCGAGGCGTCTGCGCCGGTCTTGGCCCGCGCCTCCGCCACCGTGTCGAAAACCGGCAAATTCAAATGCGTCGTCCCTCCTTTGCCCGGCGAGACGCCGCCGACCAATTTGGTCCCGTAGGCGAGGGCCTGCTCGGAATGGAAGGTGCCCGTCTTCCCGGTGAAGCCTTGGCAAATGAGCTTGGTGTTCTTGTCGATCAGCACTGACATGCGAAACTCGTCCTCGGAGCGGCGGCAACGGAAGGTGCGCCCAATTGGCCGCCGTTCCATGCTTTGATGAAGAATTTGCGATCGCTCGCCGCCGGGATCGCAGATGCGCGCGCAACCTATTTGGGAAGACGGCGCGTGGCAAGGCCGAAGGCCAGCGACAATACGTCTCTGGAGGGGCGGTTTCCCTCCCCGAGCGAAAGCGCGGCAGCTGGCTATCTGATAGGACTGGGGGCGCTGGCCTCGCTCATGAGCCTTTCCTCATAATCGATCGACCATTCGATGATGCGCGTCCAGAGCTCGGCGGAGAGCTCCGGCGAGAGCCCGTCGCGCTTCGCCGCCTCGAGCACGCGCTCGAGCACTTCGTCGATGCGCTCCGGCACGCGCGCCGGAATGTCGAGGAGCGGCTTGACCCGCGCCGCGCGCTCGATCTGACGCTGGCGCTTAGCCAAAAGTGCGACGATCTCCGCATCGAGCGCGTCGATTTGCCTGCGCACCTCCGCCATCTCGTCCTGTGGCGAGCGCGCGCCGTCACCCAACGGGCCGCTCATCGAGCCCACCAAGTCTCGGGTAGAACGATCTTCGGCGCCGCCTGCTCCATTGTCGAAGCCAGCGCAAAGAGCGTCTCCTCGTCGAAGGGTTTGCCGATGAGCTGCAGAGCCAGCGGCAGACCGTTCGAGGAAAGCCCCGCCGGCAGGGCGAGGCCGGGAAGCCCGGCCATGTTCACGGTCACCGTGAAAACGTCGTTTAGATACATTTCGACCGGATCGGCCTTGCCCTTTTCGCCGAAGGCGAAGGCCGGCGAGGGCGTCGCCGGCGTCAGCACGGCATCGACGCCCGCCTCGAAGGCGAGATCGAAGTCGCGCTTGATCAGCGTCCGGATTTTTTGCGCGCGCACGTAATAGGCGTCGTAATAGCCCGCCGAGAGCACATAGGTTCCGATCATCACGCGCCGGCGCACTTCGGGGCCGAAGCCTTTGGCGCGCGTGTTCTCATACATCTCGGTGACGTCGCGGCCTTTTTCCCGCCGGCCGTAACGCACGCCGTCATAGCGCGCCAGGTTCGACGAAGCCTCGGCCGGCGCGAGGATGTAATAGGCGGGCAGCGCATACCGTGTGTGCGGCAGCGAAATCTCGACGATCTCGGCGCCGGCGTCCTTGAGCCATCGCGCGCCCTGATCCCAGAGCGCGGCGATTTCGCTGGAGAGCCCCTCGAGTCGATATTCCTTGGGGATGCCGATGCGGCGGCCTTTGATCGAAGCGCCAACCGCCGCCTCATAGTCCGGCACCGGCGCGTCGACGCTCGTCGTGTCCTTGGGATCGTGGCCCGCCATGGAGGCGAGGAGGATCGCTGCGTCGCGCACCGTGCGTGCGATCGGGCCGGCCTGATCGAGCGAGGAGGCGAAGGCGACGATGCCCCAGCGGGAGCAGCGGCCATAGGTCGGCTTGATGCCGACCGTGCCGGTGAAGGCGGCGGGCTGGCGGATCGAGCCGCCGGTGTCGGTCGCGGTCGCGCCGAGGCAGAGCCTGGCCGCCACCGCCGCCGCGGATCCGCCCGACGATCCGCCGGGCACGATGCTTGCGTCGTCCAAACCGCCGTTCTTGCGCCGCCGCCAGGGAGAAACCACGGGGCCAAAGGCGCTGGTCTCGTTCGACGAGCCCATCGCGAACTCGTCGAGATTGAGCTTCCCGAGCATGAGCGCGCCGTCCCCCAGGAGATTGGCGCTGACCGTGGATTCGTACGTCGGCGTGAAATCGCCGAGGATGCGGCTCGCCGCCGTCGTGCGCACGCCCTTGGTGCAATAGAGATCCTTGATCCCGAGCGGCAGGCCTTCTAGCGGGCGGGCTTCGCCCTTCGCCAATCGCGCGTCGCTCTCCTTGGCCTGGGCAAGCGCATGTTCTGGCGTCTTGGTGATGAAGCAATTGAGCAGATCGGCGCGCTCGATCGCGTCGACATGCGCCTTCGCGAGCTCGCTCGCCGACAGGCGCTTTGCGCGCAGGGCGTCGCGCGCTTCACTCAGGGAAAGATGCGTTGGATCCGACATTAAGTGATTCCGATCGCGGCGCTAGCGTGTTTTCCGTTCGAACGAATCGTTCGAGCGGTGAGAAACCGCGCCAGATCAAAAAAGCGGAGCGGACTTTGTTCGCAAAAGTCTGGCGACTTTTGCCAGTGCTCTGGAGCGCCGCGCGTCATTCGACGACCTTGGGCACGACGAAAAACTGATCCTCGCGTTCCGGCGCGTTGACGAGAATCTCCGAGGCCTTGCCGCCGTCCGTCACGATATCCGCACGCTTCTTCATCTTCATGGGCAGCACGGAGGTCAGCGGCTCAACGCCCGAGACGTCCACTGAATTCAGCTCTTCAACGAAGGCCAGAATGGCGGACAGTTCCCGGCCCAGCCGCTCGACCTCGGCCTCCTCGACCTTGATGCGCGCAAGATGCGCGATGCGATGAACGAGCGCCGGGTCGACCGTCATAAGGGGGCTCCGCTATAGATCACGCCGCGTTTGAGCGGAATCGCTCAAACGCGGATAACGTGATCGATCCCAAACTTTCAGAGCGCGCTTCGCGCGAAACCGGTTTCCACTTTTTCGCAGCGCGCTCTGGAGCAAATTCCGCAAAAGTGGACAGACTTTCACGCTCGGAATTCGCTCTCGCTTTTCGAGCCCGTTCCATTCCAAAAGCCGCCGCGCGCTTTTTGGGAACAGGCCCCAGGGGTTATCCGAGCGCTATAGCATCGCCGCCTTTCGAGGCGCAATGCGGCGCGGCGGCGCGCTCGGCAGGAGCGGCTCCTGGCGCGCGCGTGCCGCTCGGGGGGAATTGTTCGAGGAACAGAAAATCCCGCCGGAATAGGCTGCCTGCGCCAATTCTGGGGGCAAGAGTTTCTCGACTTTTGCCGAAGTCGCGTTAAGGGCTCGCCCCGTATTTGTGCAATTGCGCGCCCTGGCGGGTCAACCAGGCCTCGGCGTGGTCGACCTCGTTCGAGAGGCTGTGAACGAGCGCCCAGAAGCGTGTCGAGTGGTCGAGATGCACGATATGCGCGACCTCGTGAGCGGCGAGATAATCCAGCACGAAGGGCGGGGCCATGATCAGGCGCCAAGAGAAGTTCAGCGATCCCGTGGCGGAGCAGGAGCCCCAGCGGCTGACCGGATCGCGCAAGCCCACGCCCCTCGCTGGCAAGCCGAGCGCCTCGGTGTGGCGGGCGACGGCGGCCTCGAGGTCGCGCCTGGCCTCCCGCTTGAGGAAATCGCTCACACGCCGAGGCATGTGCTCGACCGAGCCCGTGACGCAGAGCGCAAATTGCGGACCGTCGCGTCGCTCGACGAAAGTCTCGGACGCGGCCAATGGCTCGCTCCAGGCCACGCCACGCGACTGCGGCCGATGCGTCAGCAGATGATCCACGCCCCTGAGCGGCGCGACGGCGCCCGGCGCGAAAGGGATGGCCTCGGGAAGTCTTCGCAGACGCGTCGCGATCCAGGCGGCGTGGCGTTCGGCAAAGGCGCGCGCGTCGCGCAGGGATCCGCGTTGCGGCATCGTGAGAACTGCGTCGCGCGCCGCGAAGCGCACGCGAAGCGTGTAGCGCCGCGCCGCCGGCGAGCGACGCAACGCGACGACGATTGTCTCTCCGGCGTGCCGGAGCACGAGCTGCGACGAGTTTGATTCGGAGGCGCCCTCAGCGCGGAAGAATCGAAGCATGCCGCATGCTAGCTCAAAATCCTCGCCTCCGCTCCATGCCCGAGGCCCGCGACATGAATTTTTCCTCTCGCTCGGACCTATAGATATTTTTGCAGCTCGCGCGCGGCTTCGGCAGGCTTTCGCGCGACGTTGAAGATCGTCACGAAGCGTCCGTCCTTGTCCATCAGATAGACGGCCGTATTGTGATCCACGCCATAATTGCCGTTTTGGATCGGCGTGGCTTTTGCGTAAATTTTGTATTCCTTGAGCATGGGATCGAGGGCCTCGTGGCCGCCGGTGAGGCCGACGATGCGCGCATCGAAGCTTTCGAGATATTGCTTGAGCTGCTCGGGCGTGTCACGCGCGGGGTCCACCGTGACGAAAAGCCCGCCTACCTTCGCATCGGGGCCGAGAATCCGCATGATCTCGGACATTTCGAAGAGGGTCGTGTGACAGACGTCGGGACAGTTCGTATAGCCGAAGAACACGAGATAAGGCCGGCCGAGCATGTCCTTGTCGGAGAAGCTTTGACCATTCTGCGTCGTCAGTTGGAACGGTCCGCCGATAAGGGGCGGCGGCACAGGCCGGCTCGTATAGGCGACGAAGACGCCAAAGAGCAGGGCCGCCGCCAGCCCCATGCCGATGAGCGATCTGGTTCCGAGCCCCGTGGGCCTCGCCGGAGCCTTATCGCTTCTCCTCGCCGACCGATCAGGTTTCCCTTTACTCGAAACTCTCGACATGATTTTCCTTCCTGATCGCCTCTTGTTTCCGTCTTTTCTTGTAGGACGGTTCGGGACCCCCACGGCTCTCGCTCTTGGCCATGTTTTGTCGCGCTGCTTGCTGCGCGACCGGATCCCTGAGGCGGGGGGAATCTAAACCGATCGCGCAACTTCGCCAAGCCGCCATCGCGCTCAGGCTCACGGTCGCCGTCCGGCTTGCTCTCTCCTTGGTCGGGAGGCTAAGTGTGGCGCGCTTCGGGCCGAATAACGGGGGCGGCGTCGAACGGCTCAGGGCAAGCGCCGTGAGCCGACGGATCAAGCGAGAGAAGAGGCGTCGGCCCAATGTCCAGTCTGACCGAAATCCTCAATGTCGGAGCGGGAAACGCATGGCTCTTCGCGCCGAGCGCGATCCTGCTCGGCGCGTTGCACGGACTTGAGCCCGGTCACTCCAAGACGATGATGGCGGCGTTCATCGTCGCCATTCGCGGCACCGTGGCGCAAGCGATACTGCTCGGCCTCGCCGCCACCCTTTCTCACACCGCGATCGTTTGGATTATCGCACTCGGCGGCCTCTATTTCGGATCGCAATGGACGGCCGAAGGCGCCGAACCCTATCTGCAGATCGTGTCGGGACTGCTGATTCTCAGCGTCGCCGGCTGGATGGTCTGGAAGAACTGGCGAGATCACCACGCCCAGGCGGCACACGCGAGCCAGGATCACGACCATCACCAGCATGACGACCACGAAGGCCACGATCACGATCACGCTCACGCTCATGAGCACGAGCATGAGCATCATCATGATCTCCCCCATTCGCCTGACCACGGCCATCAGGGGCATCATCACCGCAATTTCGGTCATCCGCGTCATGAGCGCCCGCACCGGCGAGGCGCCGCGGTTAAGGAAGCGCAGTTCAAGGAAGATTTGTTGCTCGTGGACCCCGAGGCGGTCGCCGACGCGCATGAGCGCGAGCACGCGCTGGAGATCAACCGGCGCTTCGCGGGCCGCAAGGCGACGACCGGCGAAATTGCGCTCTTTGGCCTGACGGGAGGTCTCATTCCCTGCCCCGCCTCGATCACCGTGCTGCTGCTCTGCTTGCAGCTCGGCAAGATCGCGCTGGGGGCCGCGCTGGTGCTCTGCTTCAGCGTTGGGCTTGCCTTGACGATGGTGTTGGTCGGCGTCGCCGCGGCCTTGAGCCTGCGCCATGTTTCGACGCATTGGAAGGGTTTCGAGGCCTTCGCGCGCGTCGCGCCTTATGTCTCGGGCGCGCTCGTCTCGGCTTTAGGCCTCTACACCGTCTATCTGGGCGTTGCGGCGTTGGCCTGACCCTTACCCGCCCGGAGGATGGAAGCCGCCTGAGCTCACCCCCGGCGTGAAAGGCTTCTCGAGGAAGAAGTCGAGCAGCGCGTCGACGCCCGCATCGACCGCATAGGGCGCAAAATCCGTTACGCCTTCCTCGCCGAGCACGAGGCTGTCGATGAAGAAATTGCCGGTGCATTGTCGCGCCGGGCGCGTCAGGATCGCATGCGCCGCATCGGCGACGATCTCGGGCTTTCGGGAGCGGCGCAGCGCCGCCTCGCCTCCCAAAAGATTGGCGACCGCCGCCGTGGCGATGGCGGTCTCGGGCCACAGCGAATTGACGGCGACGCCGGCGCCCGAAAGCTGGCGTGAGAGGCCCAGCGTGAGCAGGCTCATGCCGTATTTGGCCGTCGTGTAGGCGAGGTTGGGGGAGAACCACTTCGGGTTCAGATCGAGCGGCGGCGACAGCGTCAGAATATGCGGATTGGCGGCTTTTCTCAGATGCGGCAGCGCGAGTTTGGCGCAGAGATAGGAGCCGCGCGCGTTGACCTGCTGCATCAGATCATAGCGCTTCATGTCGAGCGCCTCGATCCCGCGCAAATCGATGGCGCTGGCATTGTTGACGAGAATGTCGATGCCGCCGAAGCGCTCGACCGTCGCCGCGACCGCCGCCGCGACCTGCTCCTCGAAGCGGATGTCGCAAGGCTGAGAAAGCGCCTGACCCCCGGCGCCCTCGATCTCCCTGGCCGCGCTGTAGATCGTGCCGGGTAATTTTGGATGGGGCTCGGTGCTCTTCGCCGCGATCGTCACATTGGCGCCGTCGCGCGCGGCCCGTAAGGCGATGGCCAGCCCGACGCCGCGAGAGGCGCCGGTGATGAAGAGAGTCTTGCCGGCGAGGGATCGGGTCATGGAGGGATGGGCGCCTATCTCACGTGGTCTCGAGCCGCATCCATTCCTTCTCGAAGTCGGCGCGATAGCGCGCGCCCTCTTCCTCCGGCAGGAAATGCGTCATATCCGGGAAAATCTTCTGATAGACCACCTGAAGCGCGAAATCCCACGCCATCTTCTGCTCGGCGCGCATCTCGGCAAGAATAGCCTCCAGACGGTGGCGAACGCGGTCTGGGTTGGGCTGGCACTGCGGCTGTTTGGAGGCGCCGGCGGACAGGCTTTGCTGGGCCGGAGCCTTCGGAGATGGGCATGGCGTAGGCATAACGGCCTCCGAATCGAGTACTTCTACATATACCCCTTAAGGGCTTTCATTGCCACTGTAAGAACACGTTATCCACGGGGAAAGGCAAAATATATAAATCGATCCCAACTGCAACTGCAAGCGCTAGCTGAACGTCGTTACTCCGACAGTTGCCTCAGCTCGCGCTGTTTTTCGGCGCGTAACAATGCGAGCAGCCCGGAAGACGTTGGCTTGGGCGTATCGGACGCTCGCCAATTGTCGTAGCGCCGATCTCGCTATCGCCACGGGCGGCAATGGCGGCTCTGGCGACAATGCCGGCGGCGCCGCGGGAACGGCGGCGACCGCGACGACGGTAACGGGCCCGCACTCTGTTACTGTGTCCAGCAGCGCGAGCGGCGGCGGCGGCGGCGGCGGCACCGATTTCTTCGGCAATGGCGCCGCCGGCGCGGCCGGCGCGGCGACGGCGAGCGGCCACAGCACAGGCGGCGGCTCCGTAAGCGTCTCCGCGACGCTCCAGGGCGGCGCCGGCGGCTCTATCCTCGGCGGCTATGGCATCCCCGGCAATGGCGCCGCGGCGAGCCTCGCCAACGCCGTCAGCGGATCGACGACCGACCATCTCAGCCTCACGCAGACCGCCAACGGCGGCGGCGGCGGCCTCGCAAACACAGGCGGTGCGGGCGGCGCCGCGTCCTCGACTCTCGGCTTCACCGACGGGACGGCATCGTCCATCAGCGCGACGACGACGGCGAACGGTGGCGCCGGCGGGAGAAGCTTCGGCGGCGCTGGCGGTTCTGGCGGCAACGCGGTAGCGAACGTCAATGCGACGACGACCGACGGCGCGGCGGTCCACGCCGGCGCCTATGCGAATGGAGGAGTCTCCGGCAATGGGGGGGCTTCCGCTGGCGCGGCCACGGCGAGCGAGACAATCCGCGGCGCTTCCTCCGGCCAAGCCTACGCGAACAGCGCCACCTCCAGCGGGCTCGGCTCGGTTCAGGCCGTGGCCACGTCTCCCGTCGGCGGACAAGCGGGCGCGACGACTAAGGCGAGCATCGGCGCGGGCTCCGGCGCCCTCATCCCCATCAAGGCGGGACAGAGCGCCTCCAACGCCGTGCTCATGCCCACTGCGGGCGGATCCACGGTCGGCCTCGGCGCCATGTCGATCGGCTACGGCGGAGGAGCCGAGCCGCTCACCTACACCTCGCAAGCGAGCTTCAATTACGCGCAGAGCCTCAGCGGCGATTTCAAGATCAACTTTACGTCGTATAGCGTCAGCGGCTTGGGCTTCGGCAGTTCCGAACTCGATGTTTACATCAATGGCAATGAACACGAGTATGTCTTTGGCAGTCTGGCGCAGGCGAAGTCGTTCCTCAACAACCAGCCGATCGACTACGGGACGATCACGGGCCTCAGCAGCGTCGTCCTCGACTACTCCCTGACCTCCAGCGGTATCGGCGACGGCTTTGGTTTCAACTACATCCTTGACCCTACGTTCGCGACGCCGGCTCCGCATGCGGGTAGAGGATTGCTGGTGCTGCTGCTGTTGCTGGCCCTCGCGCTGGCGCGGGCGCGCCGCTCAGCGGGCTGAGCGAGAATCGCGCGCCGACGATCCTTGCGCTTTCCCCTCCCGGCCCGCTAACGCTGCGGGTCCTTAAGAGATCAGCGGAATGGAGCCGATGAAAGCCCGCGTCGTCGTCACCTTGAAACCCGGCGTCCTCGATCCTCAGGGCAAGGCCATAGAGGGGGCGCTCGGCTCGCTCGGCGTCAAGGGCGTCGCGAGCGTGCGGCAGGGCAAGGTTTTCGACGTGGAGCTTGCCGCCGGCGACGCGGCCGAGGCGCGAGCGAGCCTGGAGGCCGCCTGCCAGAAGCTCCTCGCCAACACGGTCATCGAAAATTACTCCATCGACGTTTGACGGAGCGACATGTTGAACTGCGCCGTCGTCGTCTTTCCGGGCTCCAATCGCGAGGGCGACATAGCGCGTGCGCTCCACGCCGCGACGGGCCGCGCGTCGACCATGCTCTGGCACGACGATCATGAGCTGCCGGCCGGGACCGACCTCGTCGTGCTGCCGGGCGGCTTCGCTTATGGGGACTATCTGCGCTGCGGGGCGATCGCCGGACGGAGCGCGATCATGGACGCGGTGCGCGCGCACGCGGCGCGAGGCGGGCTCGTGCTCGGCGTCTGCAACGGCTTCCAGATTCTTTGCGAAAGCGGCCTCCTGCCCGGCGTGCTGATGCGCAACGCCAATCTGCGCTTCGTTTGCAAGATGCAGCATGTCACGGTCGAACGCGCCGACACCCCCTTCACGAGCCGATACGAGAAGGGGCAGACGATCAAGGTTGCGATCGCCCATGGGGAAGGCAACTACGAGGCCGCTGACGAGGAGATCGAACGGCTCGAGGGCGAGGGGCTGGTGGCCTTCCGCTATTGCGACGCTTCTGGCAGTGTTGGAGGCGAGGCCAATCCCAACGGCTCGCGCAACGACATCGCCGGCATCTATTCGCCGTCGCGCAATGTGCTGGGGCTGATGCCGCACCCCGAAAATCTCATCGATCCGCTGGTCGGCGGCGTCGACGGACGCGGACTTTTCGAGAAGTCTCGCAGCCGCGTCGGTCTGAGCGGGGGGCTGCGCCTGCAACTCAATCCCCGAGCTCTCCGACCGCGGGCCAACCATAGGCTTCGGCGGCGCGACGGATGACCGCGGTGATGAGCGTCGAGCCATTGTCGGAATTGCTCATCGCGACAATCCCCTGGCCGGTCTGCGGGAAGAGCAGCAGATAGGACTGGTAACCGGGATTTTGGCCGCGCTTCTCGACGGCGAAGACCTCGCCCGATCCCGAGATTCGCAGGCCTAGGCCATACGGGCCGCGGTTCTGAGGCGAGAACATTTCCGCCGCGGCGCGCGTTCCCATCAGGGCGGATCGTTCGCCGCGGGCGGCGCGGCTGATTTCGATGATGAGCTGCGCCATGTCGCTCGGCGTCGACCAAAGGCCGCCCGCCGCAAGCTCCGGCATGACCCGCCAGCCGCCGGGAAGCTTCCGCCCGGCGGAGTCGTGGCCGAGAGCGAGGCGCGGCTTCATTCCGTCGTCTGGCGGCTGGGCGAAAACGCTATCCTTCAGCCCGATCTGGCGGAAAACGAGCTCGGAGACCGCCTGGGAGAAGGGCGCCCTTGTCTTGGTTTCGACGAGCGCCTGCACGACCTCGAACCCTCCCCCCGAATAGGAATACACGGTGTCGGGACGATCGACGACCTCGACGGCCGGCGAATTCGCCGGCGGTTCGCCATTCAGGATCTGCGGCAGCGTGGGGAGGGGCGCGCCCGGCTCGTAGCCCTTATACCCGGGAACATTCAGGCCGGCTGTCATGCTGAGCAGGTTGCGCAGCGTGACCGGATGACCGGCCGTGAGATCGTTCTCCGGCGCGCGCCAGATGGATTCATCGTCGTTGACGCTGCGATCGAGGTCCAAGGCGCCGAGCTCAGCGATTCGCAACGCCGCGACCGCGGCGACGATCTTCGAAAGCGAGGCCGCCTGGTAAAGCGTCTGCGGCGTCGCGTCGCCCCAGGCGTGAGTGTAAGCGATGCGGCCCCCGTCGATCATCGCGACGCTCAAGGAGGGAACCTTCAGCGCCTTCATGGCGGCCTTGAGGTCCATCCGCTCGGCGGCCTTCGCTCCCGGCCGCTCGATCTCCAATCCGCGCTCCAGCGGGGCCCAAGTCGCCGGCTCGCGCGAAGTCGCCGCCTCGCGGGCAAGCGCCGGGGAGCAGCCGATCAGGAGCGCGAGGAGGAAGGCGAGTCGATTCATTGCAGATCCTCGCTTGCGGCGCCTTGGCGCCGGGATCTCGTGCAATCCGTGGCGGCGATCATCGAAAATTGCTCGCGCTTCGTTTTTTTACAAACAGTCTCGCTTGTTATGGCGATGAAAGCGTTGACGCGCAAACCGTTTTTGGCAGTCGAGGCCTGGCCCCTCCCGACTCCCCATGCAAACCCTCGCCCGTCGCTATTCCCGCCACCACGTGTCGAGCGTCGCCGGAAAGATCGGCGCACCGTAGCGAGGCAGCCGAGAGGGCCGCTTTAAGGCGGAATCATGCGCAACCCACTGATCGGCGGCGTGAAAGAAGGGGACGATGTAGAAGCCGGAGAGCAGAACTCGGTCATAGGCGCGCACCGCCGTGACGAAATCCTCCCGGGTCTTCGCCGAAAGGATCGCGTCGATGAGCGCGTCGAGCGCCGGCGAGGCGGCCCCGCAAAGGTTGTAGCTCGCCTCCTGCTTCGCGCTGCCTGAGCCCCAGCGCATGCGCTGCTCGTTGCCGGGCGAGGCGGAGGCGATCCATTGGCCGGTCATCATGTCGAAATCGAATTTCTGACGTCGCCGCTGATATTGGACTTCGTCGACGACGCGCACGCTCGCCTCGACGCCAATGCGCTTGAGGGAAGCCGCGTAGTTCAACGCGAGCCGCTCTTCGGCGCGATCCTTGACCATGATCTCGAAGGCGACTGGGACTCCGTCCTTGACGAGCCGCTCGCCCTCGAGCCGATATCCGGCCTGCGCCAGAAGCGCGAGCGCGCGTTTCGCCATCTCGCGGTCGCGGCCCGAGCCGTCATTCACCGGCGGACGCCAGCTCCCTTGGAGAATGTCGGCGCGGACGGCGCCGGGAAAGGGCGCGAGCAGCGCGCGCTCCGCCTCGCTGGCCGGCCGACCGGTCGAGGCGAGCACGGACTGGTCGAAGAAGCTCTTCGTGCGGGTATAGAGGCCGTTGTATAGGTTGGCGTTTATCCATTCGAAATCGAACATCATCCCCAAGGCCTCGCGCAGACGCGCATCTTGGAAGACCTCTCGGCGCAGATTGAAGGCGAAGCCCTCCATCCCCTTGGGGTTGTCGTTGTGGAGACCTTCCTTGACGATTCTGCCGTCGCGCGCCGCGGGAAAATCGTAGCCTTCCGCCCAGCGGGTCGGGTTCGTCTCGTCGCGATAGTCGACGAGACCGGCCTTGAAAGCCTCGAAGAGCGCATTGCCGTCGCGAAAATAGTCGATGTCGATCTCGTCGAAATTGTAGAAGCCGCGCTGGCTCGGAAGCGCGGCGCCCCAATAGGCTTCGTCTCGCTTCAAAACGAGGCGCGAGCCGGGCTTGACCTCGGCGATCCGGTAGGGGCCAGAGCCGATGGGCGGGGCGAGCGTCGCGTCCTGAAAGCGCTCGACGTCGGTCGCATGTTTCGGCAGCACGGGCATCAGCGCCAGGATCAGCGGCAGTTCCCGGTCCTTGGCGCCCGTGAGATCGTATCGCACGGTGTGGGCGTCGGGCGCGTCGATCGATTTCACGAGCCCATAGGCGATCCGCTGCTGGGGCCGCCCCTTCGTCTTCAAGAGCTCGAAGGTGAACATCACGTCGGCGGATGTGAGCGGCGCGCCGTCCGAAAAGCGCGCCCGAGGATCGAGATGGAAGACGAGTTGCGTGCGGGCGGCGTCGAGTTCCAGAGATTTGACGATCAGCGGGTAAAAGGTGAAGGGCTCGTCCTGCGAGCGCATCATGAGCGTCTGGAGGACGTTGCCGACGAGACCCTGAGCCGTCGATCCTGCCTTCAGATTGAAAGGATTGAGGCTGTCGAATGTGCCGGGAAGACCGATTCTGAGCCGTCCCCCTTTCTTCGCCTTCGGTTCCGCATAGGGAAAGTGATCGAAATCGGGAGGGAGACTGGGGGCGCCGTGCATGGCGACGCCATGGGTCGGCTCCTCCGCCGCGCCGATGCTCGCGCTCGGCGCAAGCGCCAGGAGAAGCGCCAGACACAGACCCGCGCGAAGCTTCGTGACGTATTGCCCCCACTGAGGAAGGCGGTGAATTGGAAATCCTTGCATGCGCGCAGGATAGACTGGCTGTACGAGAAAAAAACGGCGGAGCTCAGCTTTTTACGATTCTTGGCCTTCCGGGCGCTGGAATTTGCCTCGCCGACCATGTATGACCGCCGCGCGGTCGCGCTCCCGATTTCCAGAGCGGGAGCGGAGCGCGCCATGCGCCGCAACGCCCCCCGCTTATCGAATGGGGGTCCGGGCCCATCCTTTGCAGCGCGCGCAAAGGCGAACAACGCGGCGCTCTTCGTGGCGCTGGCGAAAACCTCTTCCGTTAGGAATGCAGCCCAACAGTCTAGAAGGCACTCGAAAGGAATTCCAATGTCCTTGAACATTCTGCGTCACTGCGTCGCGGCGGCGGCGCTTCTGACCGCCAGCGCGGCCATCGCCCAGCAGGCCCAGCCCGGCGCCGGGGCCCAGCCCGCGGCTCCCCCCGCCCCGGTCGTGCAGGAATTCGTCGCGGTGGATCCGGAGTGGAACAAGGTCTGCTTCAACGAGCCGCAGACTCAGAAGCAGATTTGCCAGACGACGCGGCTGTTCGGCGATCGCGCCGAGAATCCGGTGCTCTCGATCCTCGTGACCGATCCGGGCGGACCCGACAAGGCCATCCAGGTCCTCGCGCCGATGGGCGTCGCCCTGCGTCCCGGCTTCCGCATCGCCGTCGACAAGGGAACGCCCGAAGGCGGCGCCTACGAGCTCTGCACGCCTCAGGGCGCTTATGGCGGCCTGCATGTGAAGCAGACGTTCGTCGACTCGATGAAGAAGGGCGAAAAGCTCGCCGTCTCGGTCAAGACGATCAATGGCGCGGAATTTGTCTTCAACCTGCCTCTGGTTGGTTTCGGCAAGGCCTTCGACGGTCCCGGCATCGACCCGAAGGTCGCAGAGGAGCGTCAGCGCAAGCTGCAGGAAGAGCTCATGAAGAAGGCCGAGGAAGAGCGCAAGAAGCTCGAGGCGCAGAAGGGCGGCGCCGCGGCGCCTGCGAAACCGAAGTAAGGCTTCGAGGCGAGGGTTTCGGGCGGCGCGCTTCCTTCCCCATAGCGGAAAGGGCGCGCCGCAAGCTTTTTGGCTGTGGCGCCCCCTGCGGCGGGCGCTCGTTTCTTGATTTTCTTTCCTCCTCGCCTGCGGCAGAATGGTCTCGATCGGGCGCCCGAACGAGCCATTCGCTAGGGGAGCTTTTCACAGCGGCGTCACGCTGGCTTGGCAAAAAAGGCGTCGCGGGCCGGGATAAGCGCATCCGCACCGCGACGGCGGGTTCCCTTGAGAGAAGAAGTGGCTCCCTCGCCTCGGCTGTGGTCGGCAATCTCCTTCCCGGCGCTGGCGCGCTCTATGTTGCGCAGGACGAACCCGCAAGCGCGGAGGAGCGTTCGGAGCTGTTGGCGCAATTGGTGGAGTCGAGTCCATGGTCGATCACGTTCTCACGTTGAACGCCGGATCTTCCTCGATCAAATTCGCTCTGTTTGCTGCGGCGGCGCCGTGGCCCCGCCTCCTGGCCCAAGGCCAGATCCAGGGCTTGGGGGCGCAGCCGGCCTTCGCGGTCTCGATCGTTGACGGCCAATCTCTCGAGAAGCCGATGGCCGGGGGAGACCACGCGGCCGGCATCGAGCAGATCCTCGAATGGCTCAAGGAAGCGTTCCCGGAGATCGCGATCAAGGCCGTCGGCCACAGAGTCGTGCACGGAGGCGTGAACTATGCCGCGCCGACGATCGTCGACGAACGCGTGCTGGAAGAGCTCCGAGACCTGGAGCCGCTGGCGCCGCTGCATCAGCCGCACAACGTGGCCGGCATCGACGCGGCGCGCAAAGTCTTTCCCTTTGCGCCGCAGATCGCCTGTTTCGACACCGCCTTTCACCGCGGCCACAATTTCGTCAACGAGGCTTACGCGCTGCCGCGGGCCTATCATGAGCGCGGGTTGCGGCGTTTCGGCTTCCACGGGCTTTCCTACGAATATATCGCGCTTCGCCTGCGCGAGCTCGAGACCGATGCTGTCCTGCGGCCGGGTGATCGTCGCGCATCTCGGCAACGGCGCTTCGCTCTGCGCAATGAGGGATGGACGCTCCGTCGCCACCACAATGGGCTTCTCGGCGCTCGAAGGGCTGCCGATGGGCACGCGCTGCGGCCAGATCGACCCGGGCCTGCTTCTCTATTTGCTCGAGCACGACAAAATGTCGCCCGAGGCGCTGGGCGACCTGCTTTACGAACAGTCCGGCCTCAAGGGCCTCTCCGGAATCTCGCAGGACATGCGCGCGCTGGAGGCGAGCGACACTCCGCAGGCTTCCGACGCCATCGCCTATTTCACCCATCGCATCCGCATGGAGATCGGCGCCCTGACGGCGGCGCTCGGCGGCCTGGACGCGCTTATCTTCACCGGGGGGATCGGCGAGAATTCCGCGCGTATCCGCGCTGAGGCGCTGGGCGGCATGGGCTGGCTCGGGCTGACGCTCGATCGGAAAGCCAATGCCCGCAACGATCTGCGCATTTCGGCCAAGGAGGCGAAAATTCCGGTCTTCATTATCGCCACCAATGAGGAAGCGAGGATCGCCCAACACGCCGTCAAGACCGCTGGCCTCACCCAGTTCCCGCCGCTGCTTGAGATCAATGGAGAGTGTCCTCCGGCGTACGCGAAGGCTTAGACGTCGGCTGGGAGGGCAAGTCCGCCGAGCGCCTGCCGGCACGCAATTAGCGATTGCCCCGCAACCATGCCTTTCCAGAAATCCGTTTCGCAATAGAACGCAGCGCGCATCTGCGCTTTGATCTCCCGCCCCTGCTTGGACTGCGGATCGCCATAGGCGTGGAGCCATGCGTCGGCGCGTAGCGCCTGCAAAACCTGCGGCGTCGGCGCCGTTCCGACCTCGAAACCGATCGCCGTGAACTCGGCGTGAGAAAGCAGCGCGGCCGCGCCGGTGAGAGTGTCGCCGCTTATGTCCTTCGAGGCGGAAGTTCCGCTTTTCGTCGACGTGACGTCAGCGCCGAACCAACTCGCGGCTCGCTTGAACTTGGGATCGTCTGGCGCAAAGACGCTCAGTCGCTCCGCATAGCCGCGGGGACCCAGACCTGTATGATAATCGATGACGCCAACGCGTTTCGCTCGGGCGAAGTATTTCTGAAAAATCGCCGTCAGCGTTCGCCTCGACCATGAAGGACTGTCGCCGCCGAAGAAAAGTCCGAGCGGATGCGTATATTGGCCGCCCGTCACGACCTGTCGAAAGTCGCTCCAGCCCTGCGCCCCGCGCGACGCTTGCCACTCATCCATCTCGCGGGTGGATTGCTCCTGCGCCTCGGGCGACCATTCTGTGGGACAGAGGCTTTCGGCGAGCTCGGCATAGCCGGCGTTTTGCGGCAGCGGCTTGGAGAAATCGATCCAGTTCCGATTGAGATCGACATTGTCTTCGTTCACACGGCGTGTCCACGCGAATCCGTAAGGATTGACCGCGTGAACCAGCAGCACGCTCGTATCGGCCGGAAGAACCTTGAATTCTTCTCGACGCAACCAGTCCACCTGGGCGCCTGAACCGCAATAGCCCTCGACGCCATGAGTAGCCGAAATCAAGACGAGCGCTCGGGATGCGTCCGCAGGCCCAAACCAGGCGGCGTCGGTGGCAAGTTCCTCGCCGCCGGGGCCCGCGCACGGATGTTTGAAGCTCTCCACGCTACCGCCGCCGATGGCCACGGCTTCCAGAAATTTTTCGCGCGCTTCGGAATAGGAGCTGCTGAAGCTGTCGGGGCCGGTCATCACAATCTCCCGGTCTTTCATTGCGTTGAAAAAGTGTTTCTCCGCCTGCGGCCACGAGAGTCCGCGCCAGGATCGTAAGCGTCCGCTGTCACCCCCACACGCCCGGCGGCGTCGTCGCTCCCGGTCCAAGCGAGCGCTGCATCATCATCGAGTCAGTCCATTTGCCGAATTTGTAAGCGACTTGCGGCAAATGACCGACTTGCTGGAAGCCGAAACGCTCGTGCAGTCGAATGGAGGCGCGGTTTTCTGCATCGATGTAGCCGATCATCTGGCGGTAGCCCGACAGGGCGCAGGCGTCGATAATGCCCTGCATCAACTGCCGGCCAATCCCCACCTGTAGATGCGCGTGATGGACGTAGATCGAGTGCTTGACGACATGTCGATAGGCCGGTCGCTTGCGAAAAGGCACTGCGTAGGCGTAGCCGACCACTATGCCGTCGAGATCGGCGACCAGATGCGGCAGCTTGTGCTTCAGCATGTTCTTGCGCCGACGTTTGATGTCCTCCGCGTCGGGCTGCTCGACGTCATTGTGCTGCGCGGGATCGACCCCGTAGCGGATATGATGGAGGTAGATCGCAAGCATCGCCGGCACGTCGACCTCACGCGAGGCGCGGACCTGAACGCTGCACCAATTGGCCGAGGCCGAGGCCCGCTCGTTGAGGCTCATGAACGAGAACCCTCCTCGCGCGCAACATAGGTGTAAAATCTTATGGCGCCATTCGGGGAGATCTCACGATAAAGGCCTTGGATTTCCGCTTCGAACCCCGGGAAGAGATTCGCGGCGCGCTCAAAGGCCTTCAGATAGGCGATCATGGGCCGCGCTTTTTCCCCAAGGCGCTCGCCCGGCACGACCGTCGCAATGCCGGGCGGATAGATGACAAAGAGCGTGGTCGCGACGCGGCCTTCGAGCTCGTCGATCGGCACATAGTCAACGTCGTTCCTCACGAGATACCGTGAAGCGGCGCGCGGCGTCATGACCATCTCGGGGAGATGCTCGGCGCGAAACTGCGCCTTCTGAAGGGCGCTGATATTCGCCTCGCGAAAGAAGGCGTGCATGTCGGCGCACAGATCGCGAAGACGCACGCCCCTGTAGCGCAGGGGGCGCTTGGCGACGAACTCAGGCGTCGCCTCGTCGAGCAGGGCGTTTTCGTCATGCAGCCGCTTGAAGGCGACGAGCGCGGAAACCAGCGTCCCCGCCTTGCTCGAACTCGACGCCGGGCGTCAAAAGAAACAGCAGCGAGTTGAGATCGTTCTTCTCCGGCACGACTCGGTTCTCGCGCAGATATTGCGCGACGATCGGCGCCGGAACGCCATGCTCCTCATAGGCGCCAGTCTCGCGATTGAACCCGGGCGTCAGCAAGGTGAGCTTTGCGGGATCGGTGATTGCGAAGCCTTTCGCGACATTGGCGAAGCCGTGCCAGGCCGCGCCCGGCGCCAGCTCCCAGAACCGCGGATGACGCGCCAATTGATCGGTCGGAGCATTTTCCCAGGCCACTTCATGAACCCCGCCTTCGCGTGCGGCGTCGGGAATCGAGACGCGATCCGGCACGAAGGGATCGAAGAACCAACGCTTGCTCGGATCGCGCTCCTTTTCTTCGAACTCGCGACGGATCGCACGAAGCTTCTTGCGCAGCTCGATGCCGAGACGGATCGTGTCATCCCAGAGCACCTCGCCGCTGCGGCCCTTCATCATTTGCGCGCCGACGTCGAGCGACGCGAACAAGGGATAGAAGGGCGAGGTCGAGGCGTGCTGCATGAAGCCTTCGTTGAAGCGCTTGTGCTCGACGCGGCGGCGCTGGCCCGTGAGGTGGCGGTCGCGCACATGGATTTGCGAGGCCTGCGAGAAGCTCGCGAGCTGCTTATGGGTCGATTGGGTCGCGACGATCCCGGGCGACTGGGGTCCGAGATTTTTCAGGCCCATCGCGTAGCGGCGCTCGTAGATTGGATGGAACTTCATGAAGCCGGCCCAGGCCTCGTCGAACAGGATATAATCGCACAGATGTCCGATCCTCTCGATGATCGTCTGGGCGTCGTAGATCGTGCCGTCGTAGGTGCATTGCTCGATCACCGCGGCGCGAAACGGTCGCTCTTTCTTCCAGGCCTCCTTGTCCTTGACGAGCGGATTGTCGCGGATGCGTTCGCGCAAAGCCTTCTCGTCGAAGTCGAAGAAGCGCGTGGGGCCGATGAGCCCGTAGGCATTGCGGTCCGCGGGCAGGAAGATCGGGATGCCGCCGCCGAGCAGCAACGCGCCGTGATGCGCGGCCTTGTGGTTGTTGCGGTCGAAAAGGACGAGATCGTCCTCAGCGATGAGATTGCACAGGACGATCTTGTTCGACGAGGAGGTGCCGTTCAGCACGAAATAGGTCTTTTCCGCGCCGAATATCGCCGCCGCCGACTTCTGCGCGGCGAGCGCCGGGCCCTCGTGCGTCAGGAGATCGCCGAGCTCGAGAACCGAGTTGTCCAGATCGTCGCGAAAGATCGCCTCGCCGAGATGCTCCCTGAAGATGCGGCCGATCGGACTGCGGCTGTAGAAAATGCCGCCATTGTGGCCTGGGCAGGTCCAGAGCTGGTTGCCTTCCTCGGCGTAATCCACGAGGGCGCCGAAGAAAGGGGTCTTGAGCGTTTCCGCATATTGCTTGAGTCGGCTGACCAGGTTCTTGGCGATGAACTCGGGCGTCTCCTCGGCGAGGAACACATAGCCGTCGATGAAGTCGAGCACCTCGACGGGAATGTCCTCGAATCGCTTGCGCCGCACGAGAATTACGATCGGCATCTCGAGACCGCGCGAGCGCATCAGATTGATGAGCGAGGCGGCCTTACCCTCGATTCCCTTCTTGCCCCAGTCGACGACCATGCAGCCGATCGCGGCGTCCGTCTGAACGGCGAGCTCGGCGTCTTCGAGCCGCCTGGCTTTCACAACCTCGAAGCCCATCCGTTCGATGCTGGCGATGATCTCCTTGACACGCATGCCCTCGAGATCGTCGGCGTCGAAAATGGGCGAAGAGAAGAGAAAGGTGAAGCGCTGCGCGAAGTTCATGGTCTACCGATCCTTGGCTCGCGCCGCGAAGCGCGTTGTTCATCTGAGGGTCGCGGGCGCGCGTCACGCGCCGCGTAGCGGATAGTCGCCTTGCCGGATCACCCGAACCATTTCTTCCGCGGAGTGCCGCCAGCCGATCGTCGTGATTTGCGGCGCGCGGCGGGGCTCACTCAGCGTCGCCTCGATCGCGGCCGCCAGGCTCTCGGGATCGAGCAGGTCGAAATAGCGCGCGCCGCTCCCGCCGACCTCGCGAAAGATGGGGATGTCGCTGGCGATCACTGGAACGCCATGCATCGCCGCTTCGACCACCGGCAGACCGAAGCCCTCGGCGACGGAGGCGTTCACCGTTCCGCGGGCCTTTTCGTAAAGCAGATGCAGATCGGCGTCGCTCGCCCGGTCGAGCCAGTTGAGCCGTCGTCCGGCTTCGGGATGTCCGCGCAATCGCTCCTGTAGCGCGGTCGTGTTCCAACCGGGGCGTCCCACGATCGTGTAGCCGATGTCGCAGCCCCTGGCCCAGAGCCGCTCGAAAGCGCCGAGCGCCGTCGGATAGGCTTTGCGCGGCTCGAGCGTGCCTACGCTCAGGAAATAGGGCGGCCCTTCCGCGATGCGGCGGGCTTGAGCGCCCGGCGCGCCGCTTGCGGACTTCGCGAAATCCGCGCCGAGAGGCCACCAGCCGACCGGCAGCGGCCTTCCGCTCGGCGCGGCGGAGAGATAGTCGACGACGCTTTCCGCCGTCGAGCGCGAGATGGCGATCGCCGCATCGGCAGCGCGCACGATCTCGTCGAACCAGCGCGCGAAATCGGCGCCGACCTTGAGGTTGAACAGCGGCGGGTGCAAGAGCGGCAAGATGTCGTAAATCGCGACGACGTTCGTTCCCCCCTTTTCCTTCACGCGCCGCATGGCGGGCGGATAGAGCGCCGCTTCGTTCCAGGCGGCGTCGAGCATCAGGAGGACGTCGCCTTCCATGGGCTCGATTTCCACGGAAGCGCCAGGAAAGAGATAGCGACGGCGGAAGCGTCCATCGTCTTCTATCGTCATCGGCGCGCCGAGACCCATGACCGCGCATTGCCGCGCGATCTCGCGCACGACGCGCTGAATGCCCGTCCTGGCTCCCGAGCGCACGGTCGGCGTCATGTCGATCAACAGCCGCGGCTTTTGGGTCGGTTCGGGAATCTCGGCGCCGAGATCGTCCGGTCGCCCCGTCCGCGTGACGCCGCGCAGCCGGTCGACGCCGTCGCGCAAGTGGCGCAGCGCGCGCGAACTCGTCCAGTAGAATTCGAGCGCGCGCACATAGGCCCATTTGCTGTAGGGGTCGATGGGATAGCGGTTGAGCGCGTCGAGCTCGGCGCCGAGGCTATCCAGAAGATAGGCGTCGATCTTCCGGCGTTGCGTTTCCATGTCGCTCATGACGCAGCATCTCGCCCAAGTTGATGACGCTTAGAAGCGACCCCTCGCCTTCGGCGCTTCGATCGCCGGCGGCCTTTTAAGGCATGTTGTCCAAAAGCGGGAAGCGGTTGGAGTTTTCAAGGCGGGGGCGGGCTCCCCGCACAGCCAGCGCGTCTTCGCTTGCGCCCGGTCCCCGGCGAGGCTAGGCCACGCCATGACCGAACGCGTTCCAACCATCGTCTTCGACCTCGACGGCACTCTGGCCGACACGGCCCCGGATCTCGTCGCGACGCTCAATACGTTACTTTTGCGTGAAAATCTCCCCCAGCAGCGGCTGGAGACGGCGCGCCCCTTCGTCGGCGCCGGCGCAAGAAAGCTCCTTGAAAGAGGCTTCACCGCCGCGGGAGCGCCGCTCGAGGAGCCGCGGCTCTCAGACCTGCTCACGGAGTTCCTCGCGCTTTACGAGGCGCATATCGCGGACGAAAGCCGGCTGTTTCCCGGCGCCGAGAGGTCGCTCGAGCAATTCCAGCAGGCGGGCTTTCGGCTGGCGGTCTGCACCAACAAGACCGAGCCCCTCGCGCAGCTTCTGCTCCAGCGGCTCGGCGTCGCCGACCGTTTCAGCGCGATCTGCGGGCGCGAGACCTTCCCCCATATGAAGCCGGACGGTCGCGCGTTGCTCTCGACGATCAAGCGCGCCGAGGGCGATCCCGCACGCGCGGTGATGGTCGGGGATTCGCAGACGGACGTGGCGGCCGCCCGCAACGCGGGCGCGCCGATCGTCGCGGTTGACTTCGGCTATAGCGACCCGCCGGTCGCGACCTTCCAGCCGGACCGGCTGATTTCGCATTTCGACGAGCTCTGGGACGCCGCCTCGGGCCTCTTGCGCTAGAGCCCGCGCTGCGGACGAAGACTGCGGGGCCGGTCGTCCTAATTCCGCCCAATTGTTAACGAAATGCTAATAATGGCGATACCCGCAGCCGTTGGAGTGTGTGATGAATTCGATCGATGTTACCCAGCTCGCCAGAAAGATCGTGCCGAGAGACGACATCGGCGTTCATCCGGCCGACACCCAGGATCGGGGAGATCCTGGCCCCTCGAACGACAAGGCCGCTGTTGCGTTGGAAATGGTTTCGGAAGCTGCTGCCGCCATTCGAGAGCTCGAGGAGCAGTCCGCGCGGGCGGTCGCGCGCGCGCAAGACCTCGCCAACTCGATTGTGAACCAGCTGGAGAGCGCGGAGGCGAGAGCCGAGCGCGCCGAGACCGCTCAAAGAGACGCCGAAACGGCGGTGCAAGAATTGTCGGCGGCGCTCGCGCGGACTCGCTCCGATCTGGAGATCGCTCGCCGACAGCTCGCCAAGAAATCCGAAGACCTGTCCCAGACCGAGGACCGACTCCGCCTGGCCGAAGCGGATGCGAAAGGCGCGCATCTGCGTGCAAACGAAGCGAACGCGAAGATAGAGCAAATTTTCGAGGCGATCCGGACCCAGCTTCCGAGCCGCGACGAGTTGTCCGCGCCGAACTGACCGCGCCTCGACGGCGACAGGCGCCTTGCCGGCTGGCGAGGGCGCCAAAGCGGATTTACGGCTTAGCTCGGGGACGCTTGCGCCCCAAGGGCCGAGCGACTATACCCCCCTGCGGCGCGCCTGTCCCGAGCGGCGCGTTTAGAGGGCGCGTAGCTCAGCGGGAGAGCACTTCGTTGACATCGAAGGGGTCACAGGTTCAATCCCTGTCGCGCCCACCATCAAGAAATTGAAGAGAGGCGGCGCGCTGACGCGCCATTGGGGGCAGCCCTCAGCGCGAAAGCGATTGCATTTCCTTGCCTGAATGCGGCATTCGGTCCTGCATAACTAACAGACCAACAACTCGCTTCTGTCCGCCAGGCGATCTCGAATAATGTCCAACCGGGTGCGATAGTCGGCCCAAGGAGATATCGCGCTGCGGACGTGCGACAATATCTTCCCGCTCCGCCCCTCATAGCAAATGATTGGCGCACAGGGAGCCTCGTCGATCTTCGGCTCGCCATACAGCTCGCGATATTCGGCGAAATTGCTGGCGGACTCTCCGACGGTCTGAAGAGACTTGCAGGCCGCTCCTTCCGCGTAGATGACGTCGTGGGTTTCGAGCTTCACGGAATAGTATTCTAGTTCGTCAAGCGCCTCCGCGTCGTGGAACGCGATCGTCGTTCCGTTGACCAGGCTGCTCGCAGGAATCAGAACACCGTCGACGAACAACGCGTGCCCTGCGCTCACGAGAAGATCGGCCTGAGGGACATCTGGCGCGAGCGCGGAGCGCGCGATGCGCACCGGCGTCGCATACCCAGGCCATGGCCTGCCGGGGTAGTCCTTTTTATAAGCCGAGCGTCCGATCCACTCGATGCGACGTGTCCCGCCAAAATGGGTAATCGCGATGTCGCCGACCGCCAAATCCTCAACATTCCGCTCGCCGTCGACGGTTCGGATCTTCGTGCCCTTCAGGAAGCATTGAGGATCGTGGTGACGCTTTGGCTTACGCCGGTCATCATCATCAACTGCGGAAGCGGGCGTTGTTTTGCCCATCGCGGCCGTGGCTGCGATCGCCCCAATCGCCAGCAGATTACGAGTAATGAACCTGCGTCTCTCTTTTTGAGACTGCAGGTCACGGCCATTTTCGTTTGGAATGCGCATTTGGTAGTCCCCTGAGAGCTGGAGCTCAACTCTGCGTTATTATTACGCTCAAGCTGTTACTTTTCGCCTTGACTTTACATCAACTTGATACATTTGCAATTGGTGGCTTGCACTGCTAGAAAATACGAAACTCAACGATGGCCTTATTTATGATACGGCAACAACATCAATGAGCTGGCGCGACACTGGAGCATGTCCCGGAAAAGTGCGAAGCGGTTTTTCGACAAGGACATGCTCTAAGTTTTCGATTTGGAGCTTAGAGGCTGTTTTGAAAAAGGGGTCTGAGCGGGATTCCCATTTTTTGGCGGTTATGATTTCAAGCTCTGGATGTGGACAGACCAGAGCCGGGGCCGAATGGCCAAGATCGCCCGCAAGACCAAGCGCTATCCTTCGGATTTGACCGATGAGGAATGGGAGCGCATCGCGCCGCTGATGCCGAAGCCCGGGCGTCGCGGCCGCCCGCGCGAGGTGGATTTCCGCGAGGTGATCAACGCCGTCCGCTATCTCGTGCGTTCTGGCTGCGGCTGGCGGATGCTGCCGGTTCACTTCGGCTGCTGGCAGACGGTCTATGCTTGGTTTCGCGAGCTGGCGCGCAGGTTTTTGTTTCAAACCATCCACGACGTCGAGTTGATGCTCGATCGCGAGCGTTCGGGCCGGGAGGCGAGCCCTTCCGCGGCGGTGATCGACAGCCAGTCGGTCAAGGCGCCGCACGCCGAGACGCGCGGCTACGACGCCGGCAAGAAAATCGTCGGACGCAAGCGCCATATCGCCGTCGACACGGATGGGCGCTTGCTGATGATCAATCTCACGCCCGCCGACATCTCCGATTCCGCAGGAGCACAGCAAATTCTCGACGCCATCCGCAAGCGCTGGCCTTGGGTGAAGCATTTGTTCGCCGACGGCGCATACGATCGGCTCAAGCTGATGGACAAGGCGGCCTATCTCGAGTTTGTGATCGAGATCGTGCGCCGACGCGACGGCCAAAAAGGCTTTGAGGTTCTGCCGCGCCGATGGGTCGTCGAAAGAACCTTCGGATGGATGATCCGTTGGCGACGCCTCGTGCGCGACTATGAACGCCGCATCGACGTCTCCACGGCGATGATCCTGGTCGCCATGGGCGGAAATCTCCTCCGCAGAAACGCTCACCCCTGATTTTCAAAACAGACTCTTAGTCCTTTTCGATCGCGTGATTCCACGCGATAGGAGTAAAATTCTGTTTGCGTTCACCGCCGCGGCGCCGCTGACGTTTACCGCGCGGGATTTGTCTGGGGTCGTAACGCCCCACGAGGCGCCGGCCCGTGTGGGTCCCCCCCGGTCAAGTCTTTTCCTCTGCAGGGGCCTGGAATTGCGAGATGCCAGGAGTTACGCCAAGCTTGTCTGCAAAAGGACGATCTGGGCGAACGAGGGCAGGGCGCCTGCAACTGGTATCGCGAGAATTGCGGTTTATAACGAGGCAGGGCGGCAGGGGTCTCCTCTCCCGCCGGCTTTTGCGCCTGCGTGTGAATCCACACCCATCGGTGGCGTGCAACGGCGCTCGAAAGGGCTTGCTAGCTAACAGACGACCAGCTCGCTTCTTCCCGCCAAGCGATCGCGAATAACATCCAATTGGGTGCGATAGTCGACCCAAGGCGACACTGCGCTTCGCAGGTGGGACATTATCTTACCTTTCCGCCCTTCGTAGCAAATCACCGGGGCGCAGGAAGTCTCGTCGATATGCGGCTCGCCATAAAGCTGGCGATATTCGGCGAAATTGCTGGCGGTCTCTCTGACGGTCTGAAGCGACTCGCACGCCGCCCCTTCCGCGTAGATGACGTCGTGGGTTTCGAGCTTCACGTGATAGTATTCGAGTTCGTCGAATTCCTCCGCGTCGTAGAACGCGATCGTCGCCCCATTGACCAAACTGCTCGCAGGAATCAAAACGTCGTCGATGAACAACGCGTGCCCGCCACTAACGAAAAGATCCGCATGAGGTACATTTGGCGCCAGCGCAGAGCGCGCGATGCGCACCGGCTTCGCATAGCCAGGCCATGGCCTGCGTGGATCGTCCTTCTTATATGCGGAGCGTCCAATCCACTGGATGCGACGCGTCCCACTGAAATGCGTAAGCGCCACGTCGCCGACCGCCAAATCTTCAATCTTTCGCTCGCCGTCAAGGGTCCGGATTTTCGTGCCCTTCAAGAAGCATTGAGAGCGAGGGCCGATTCGGGCCCCGTGTCCGGGATGCGGCCCGTGATTCCGAGAATTTGCGGAAGCGGGCGTGGATTTACCCACGGCAGCCGTCGCTGCGATCGCCCCTATCGCCATCAGATTGCGAGTGATGAACCTGCGTCTCTCTTTTTGAGATTGAACGAGGTCTCCGCCCTTGTCTTCTGAGAAACGCATTTGGCAGTCTCCTTTGAGCTCACACGCCAAATTTTCGCGCTACTGTTCCGCCCAAGTTATTTGCCGCTCTTCCGCATAATACCTTACTGAAACTTTCGATTTTTTCAAGTGGCGTCTTTTACTTGCGGGGAAATACGGAATTTGGCCATTTTCTATTAGCGGCTTGATGCGTCCCTCCTCGATCGAGGAGCCTAGGCGGTCGAGACGGAGCCGCCCTGCGCAGCCTCGAACAAGACCAGATCTGCGACGGGATAGTCGTTCACGGCGCCGCAGTTCGGGCACGTCGCGTGAAAAATCGCATCTCCCGCAAGGCGAACAAGACCGCCGTTTGTCGGATCGTCCATAAGCGCAGAATGACTCCGACAATTTCGGCAAGCCGAGCCGATATACCATCCGCCCCGCCGCATCCCCGCCATCGTTTTCACGTCGAACTCTCCCGAAAAGGCGATTTCATTAGCCATCGCAGGCCTCACCGCTGTTTTTTTCGCGCCTTGATCTTTGCGCCGATCCTCATGGCTCCGACTGCGGAACCGACCGCTTCGAAAAAAGTTCCTGCTCGGCGCGGGTTTCTAGGCCGATTTGGACTCGCCCAGGGCTTTTGGAGGTCGGGTGGGAACAACCCAAAGGTCTTCCCGGTTTGAATAGGCTCCAACCAAAGGAGCAGGACCCATGCGACTTTCTCTGTTTGGCCTCGCCGCGGCGGCGGCGCTGACGCTTAGCGCGCCGGCTCTATCCCAGGCCGTCGTCGTCCCCGACGAAGCGCCCGCCCGCGTGGCTCCCCCCATCCGTGCGGTTCCGCTTGAGCGACAGCCAGCAATCGGGAGATGCCAAGAGCTCCGCCAAGCCTGTCTGCACAAGGACGAACTCGGCGAGCAAGGACAGGGTAACTGTAGCTGGTATCGCGAGAATTGCGGTTGATAACGAGACAGGCGGCAGCGGTTTACGCTTCTGCCGCTCGCCCTGGCTCGGCGCGCTTTCCCCAACCGCTAAAAGGTGAGAGGAGGCCGCCGAACTTGCGGGCAAATCTATAGCTCACGCTCGCCACCACGTAATTTAACGTGAGAAAATGATTGCTCGGGATGTCGGACAGCGGCAACATGATAGGTCTCTCATTTTATTGCCATCCGGCGGGCGAGGGTCGGCGGGATGGCGCCCAGGTCTGGGAGGGCGGGGATGGCGAAACCGACCCAAGCCGATGCGGAAGCGGCAGTCAGAGTCCTCATCGAATGGGCCGGCGACGATCCGGACCGTGAAGGTTTGGTCGACACGCCGGGACGGGTCGCTCGGTCCTATCGCGAGCTATTCGCTGGATACGCCACCGATCCCCGCGAATATTTAAAGCGCACCTTCGAGGAAGTCGGCGGTTATGACGAGTTGGTGGTGCTGAAGGGCATTCGTGTGGTGAGCTTTTGCGAGCATCACATGTTACCTGTGATTGGTCGCGCGCATGTAGGCTATCTCCCAACCGATCGGGTAGTCGGTATCTCTAAACTGGCTCGTGTGGTGCATGGATTCGCTCGTCGGCTGCAGATCCAGGAGAAACTTACAGCCGAGATCGCAGAAGCTATTCAGGACATTCTTCAACCGCAGGGCGTTGGCGTGGTGATCGAGGCCGAGCACAGCTGCATGACGTTGCGTGGAGTCAACACGCTCGACGCCCAACTGATCACCAGCCGCCTGCTCGGTGTGATCCGCGACGACCCGCGCACGCGAGAGGAGTTCCTTGGCTTAGTGCGCGGGGGGTAGCGCACTGGTTCCCGATGATGCCCGGCTCATCACTGAGACTGCTTGTGGAGCGCATTCCTAGCTCAAACTCCTGCGGCGGCTCGCTCACGGCAGAAAAAGGCGTCAATCGCCGGATTAAACCACTACGAGAGCGCGAGGCGCAGCAGGGACCCGATGAGCGGCCCGGAACGGCGCAGCGCGCGAAACGCGGCTCCGGAATCCAGCCCCGCGGCGATGAGGCCCATGAGTTGACGAGGCTCGCGGCGAATTTCGCGAAGGATCAAGGCCACATCGACGGAGCCGTCAGGCCTCACCGCCTTCGCCGCGAGCGGAGGCAGCGCGCGATGGGCCGGATCGCTGACCACGCGCGCGACGACGAAGGGGAGGCCACGCTCGCGGGCGAAGGCGGCGGCCAGATGCGACTCCATGTCGACCGCGAGCGCGCCGCTCTCCCGGTAGAGCAGCGACTTGGCCTCAGGCGTCATGACCGGCGCGGCGACACCGACAACCAGCCCCTGGCGCGACGTCACGCCCGCCCCGGAGAAGCCCTCGATCAGCACCCGCGCCAAGGCCGGGGCGCAGTCGTATCGTTCCCGCCCGGCGGCGACCCCGCCCGCGACGACCATCGTCCCGGGAGAGAGAGAGGGATCGAGCCCGCCGGCGAGACCGAAGCTCACGACCGCGGAAAAAGGCTCCTGCGCCTGCTTTGCCAGCGCGCGCTGCAGCACGCCCGCGTCGGCGCCGCTGACGAGGGCAACGACATCGGCGCCGAGCGAGGCCGCCTCGCGCGCGAGGCCTGTCACGACGAGGATGGGACCAGTTGCTGCGATCACGCTCTTGCCGCGGGCGCGCGCGCCGCCGAACTTCTCTGCTTCGGTCATGCTTCGAGTTCCGCCTGAAGTTTCGCACCCATCTTGGTTTTTCCGGCGCGACGCTTCGTCCCGCCCCCTTTGAAATGATAAAAGCGCCCCCATATCGGCCTAAAGCTCAGCTCCGTGCCAGGGGAACATATGAATATCGAAAAATATACCGATCGAGTTCGCGGATTCGTGCAATCGGCCCAATCGCTCGCCACGCGCGAGGGACATCAGCAGTTTACGCCCGAGCACGTGCTCAAGGTTTTGCTCGACGACAGCGAGGGCCTCGCTGCCGGCCTCATCGACCGCGCGGGTGGCCGATCGCGCGAGGCGCTCGCCAAGACGGAAGCCGCGCTCGCCAAGCTTCCCAAAGTGCAGGGCTCGGGCGCCGGCCAGCTTTACATGGCTCCCGCCACGGCGAAGCTCTTCGACAACGCCGAGAAGATAGCGCAAAAGGCCGGCGACTCCTATGTCACGGTCGAGCGGCTGCTGCTCGCGCTCGCCCTCGAGAAGGGAACCGACGCCGCCCGCATTCTTTCGGAGGCCGGCGTCACCGCGCAGACGCTCAACGCCGCGATCGAGGCGCTGCGCAAGGGGCGCACGGCGGACAGCGCCTCGGCCGAAAATCAATACGACGCGCTGAAAAAATATGCGCGCGACCTGACCGAGGCGGCCCGCGAGGGCAAGCTCGACCCGGTGATCGGCCGCGACGAGGAAATCCGGCGCACGGTGCAGGTGCTCTCGCGCCGCACCAAGAACAATCCGGTGCTGATCGGCGAGCCCGGCGTCGGCAAGACCGCGATCGTCGAAGGCCTCGCGCTGCGTATCGTCAACGGCGACGTGCCCGAATCGCTTCAAGACAAGAAGCTGCTCGCGCTTGACATGGGCTCGCTGATCGCCGGCGCCAAATATCGCGGCGAGTTCGAGGAGCGCTTGAAGGCCGTGCTGAACGAGGTCACCGCCGCCGAAGGCCAGGTGATCCTGTTCATCGACGAGATGCATACGCTCGTCGGCGCCGGCAAGGCCGACGGCGCGATGGACGCCTCGAACCTTTTGAAACCTGCGCTTGCGCGCGGCGAATTGCACTGCGTCGGCGCGACGACGCTCAACGAATATCGCAAGCATGTCGAGAAGGACGCCGCCTTGGCGCGGCGCTTCCAGCCCGTGTTCGTCGGCGAGCCGACGGTCGAGGACACGATCTCGATCCTGCGCGGCTTGAAGGAGAAATACGAGCTGCACCACGGCGTGCGCATCTCCGATGCGGCGCTCGTCGCCGCCGCAACGCTCTCGAACCGCTACATCTCCGACCGCTTCCTCCCGGACAAGGCGATCGACCTCATGGATGAGGCGAGTTCGCGCCTGCGCATGCAGATCGATTCGAAGCCCGAGGAGCTCGATGAGTTCGATCGCCGCATCGTGCAGCTCAAGATCGAGCAGGAGGCCTTGAAGAAGGAGAGCGACGTCGCCTCCAAGGATCGCCTCGCGCGATTGGAGAAGGAGCTCGCGGGGCTTGAGGAAAAATCGGCGGCGCTCACGCAGCGTTGGCGCAGCGAGAAGGACAAGCTCGGCCAAGCCCAGAAGTGGAAGGAGCAGCTCGAAAACGCCCGCAACGAATTGGCGCAGGCGCAGCGACGCGGCGATTTCCGGCGCGCCGGCGAGATCACCTATGGCGTGATCCCCGATCTCGAGCGCAAGCTCGCGGAGAGCGAGGGCAAGAGCGACGTGCTCGTCGACGAGGCGGTCACGGCCGACCACATCGCGCAAGTCGTCTCGCGCTGGACCGGCGTTCCAGTCGACAAGATGCTCGAAGGCGAGCGCGAGAAGCTCCTGCATATGGAAGTGGAGATCGCCAAGCGCGTCGTCGGCCAGAAGGAGGCGGTGATCGCGGTTTCCACTGCGGTGCGTCGCTCCCGCGCCGGCTTGCAGGATCCCAACCGCCCGATGGGCTCCTTCATGTTCCTTGGGCCGACGGGCGTCGGCAAGACGGAGCTCACCAAGGCGCTGGCCAATTTCCTCTTCGACGACGACACCGCGATGGTGCGTCTCGACATGTCGGAATACATGGAGAAGCACTCGGTCGCCCGCCTCATTGGCGCGCCTCCGGGCTATGTCGGCTATGAGGAGGGCGGCGCGCTGACCGAGGCGGTGCGGCGGCGCCCCTACCAGGTCGTGCTTTTCGACGAGATCGAAAAGGCGCATCCGGACGTGTTCAACGTGCTGCTGCAGGTGCTCGACGACGGAAGGCTCACCGACGGCCAGGGCCGCACGGTCGATTTCAAGAACACGCTCATCGTGATGACCTCGAATCTGGGCGCCGAGTTCCTCGTCATGCAGAAGGAAGGGGAGAACTCTTCCGCCGTCCAAAACGAGATCATGCAGGTCGTACGCGCCCATTTCCGCCCAGAATTCCTGAACCGGATCGACGAGATCATCCTGTTCCAGCGCCTGCGGCGCGAGGACATGGGCGCGATCGTCGATATTCAGTTCGGGAGGCTCGCCAAGCTGCTCGAGGATCGCAAGATAACCCTGGAGCCCGACGCCAAAGCCCGCGAATGGCTCGCGCAGAAGGGCTATGACCCGGCTTATGGGGCGAGGCCCTTGAAGCGCGTGATTCAGAAGGAGCTGCAGGACGCGCTGGCCGGACGTCTGCTCGCGGGCGAGATCAAGGACGGCGCGCGCGTGATGGTCTCGGCCGATGCGAACGGGCTCTTGATCGACGGCCGTCCGGCGAAGAGCGGTCACGGCGACAATATCGTCGCGATGAAGAGGGCGTAGGCGCGATCGCCTCCTCCTCCTCGCTCGGGCCTTGAAACAAGACTTTGGCGCGTTTTTCTTTAGCGAAGTCGTGAAGGAATCGCGCCAAGTCAGGGTTTGCCGTTGCAGATAAATTTTCAGCCCGACACGTACGGATCAAACCGAAATTGTCAGCGACAGCCTTGTCTCCAGTTCTATCTTCGCCTTGCAGGAAAGCAGACCTGCAAAGATCAAGAGCGAACGGAGTGGGCCATGGGTAATCTCCTCTACTGGGCGGTGGTGTTTTTGATCGTCGGAATAGTCGCGGCGGCGTTCGGCTTCGGCGGAGCGGCGGGAGCGGCGGTGGAAGGGGCGAGGCTCCTGTTTTGGGTGGCGGTCGTGTTGTTCGTCATCTCGCTGATTGGGGGCCTCATGAACCGAAGCAGAAGCCTCTAGAGCGAATTCCGCGAAGTTGACGGACTTCCGGGCATAAAATTTGCTCGGAGCTTTCGTATCTGGCGCGACGTCTCTCGGTCGGTCGATCTCGTTCGAATCGGAGAGCGCGCGCTGGCGACCGAGCTCTCGGGCGGCTAGGCCGCCGGACGGGCCCGGTCGCCCTAACGACATGTGGTCGACTCCGGCGCCCGGTATTCACTTTCCGCCGGCGCGCGCTAGATGTTTCCTGGCGCGAGCTTGGCAAGCAGCGGCCGACCTCGCCTCTCGCCTTTCTCGACGCAGCAGAGACCATTAGCCCGCCATGTATGTCGCGATCACCCATGACATCCAAGTCACAGCAATCCCCGACTTCCTGTTGGAGCGCTCGGACCCCGCGCAAGATCGATACTTCTGGACCTACACGATCGAGATCGCCAATTTGGGCCGGCGCCGCGTGCAACTCCTGACGCGCCACTGGGTGATCATCGACGCCTTCGGCCGCAAAGAGGAAGTTCGGGGACCGGGCGTCATCGGGGAGCAGCCGGTGCTGGAGCCGGGCGAGACCTATCGCTATAATTCCTTCTGCCCGCTCACGACGCCGTCGGGTCTCATGAAAGGCAGCTATCGCATGGTCGACGACGCCGGCGAGAGCTTCGACGTCGAGGTTCCCGCCTTCTCGCTCGACAGTCCGCTGTCGAAACCGACGTTGAACTAGGCCTTCGATGTCGCTTCTCGAAACGGCCATCGCGATGACCGAGCGACTCGTCGCCTTCGACACGGAAAGCGCCAAGAGCAATCTCGACCTCATCGCCGACGTCGAGACCTACCTGCGCGAGCAAGGCGTCTCCTTCGTCCGCATCCCGAACGCCGTGGGCGACAAGGCCGCGCTCTTTACGACAATCGGTCCCAACGTCGAGGGCGGCGTGCTGCTTTCGGGCCACACCGACGTCGTGCCCGTGACGGGGCAGGCGTGGAGCGGCGACCCCTTCAAGCTACGTCGCGACGGCGAGCGGCTCATCGGACGCGGCGCAGTCGACATGAAGGGCTTCGACGCCGTCTGTCTCGCGATGATCCCCGAGTTCAAGGCGGCGGCGCTCAAGCGGCCGGTCCACATTCTCCTGAGCTACGACGAGGAGACGACCTGCGTCGGACCGATCGAAGCGATCCGGCGCTTTGGCCATGACCTGCCGCAACCGGGGGCCGTCATCGTCGGCGAGCCCACGTCGATGCAGGTGGCGGACGCCCATAAGAGCGTGACCACCCACACGACGCATGTGCGGGGTTTCGAAATCCACTCCGCCAATCTGCACAGAGGCGTCAGCGCGGTGCACATCGCCTGCCGGCTCGTCTGTGAGCTGGAGCGGATCGCCGCTGCGCTTCGCGAGGAGGGCGACCTGTCGGGCCGTTTCGATCCGCCCTATTCGAGCATCCATGTCGGGGTGATTTCGGGGGGCACGGCGCGCAACATCGTCGCGCGCGACTGCGCCTTCCATTGGGAGTTTCGCGGGCTGCCGCAGGCCCCGACGCATTTCGCGCAACAAAAACTCTCGGCATTCGTCGAGACTCTGGCGCCGGAATTCGCCGGCTTCCCCGAGGCGGGGGTCGAGACGATCACGGAGGCCGAGGTGCCGGGGCTCGCCCCGCAGCCCGGCTCGACGGCGGAAGTCATGGCCCTGCGGCTCGCCAAGGCCAATCGCACCATCGCCGTGCCCTATGCGTCGGAGGCGGGGCGCTTCCAGCGCGGCGGAACTCCCGCCGTCATCTGCGGGCCCGGTCGCATCGACGAGGCGCATCAGCCGGACGAATTTATCGAGATCGCGCAGCTTGCGGCCTGCGTCGACTTCATGCGCGGCTTGGCGCGCGAGCTTTCAGCTTAAAGGCCCCCGGCGTTAAGCCGAAAGAGGCTGGTGCGGTCGAGAGGACTCGAACCTCCACTGGTTGCCCAACTAGCACCTCAAGCTAGCGCGTCTACCAATTCCGCCACGACCGCTCCGGGCGCTCTCGTCGAACGCCAGAGGGGAGCCGTCTAACAAATCGGTTCATCGATGACAAGCCAATGTGGGGCAGGTCAATCAGGGGAAGGGAGCGAACTTGCATGAAAGGGCGGATACCTCCCCTCGGCGGGGAGGTCGGCGGTCGAAGACCGCCGGGTGGGGGGACGCCAAGATGAAGACTTTCACCCCACCCGTCGCGCCATAGGGCGTCTTTAGACGCCCGTCGTATGCGACGGGCTATGGCGCTCCGCCCTCCCCATCAAGGGGAGGGATTTAGCATCCGTCGTCCTTCTCGCAATTAGATCGACATCAGCGGGATCGATTCGCGATCACCGCGCTGCGCCCTATAGGCCGTATCGCTGCGTCTCAGTAAGAGCGACCCCTGCAACTAACCCCATCAATCGTCGCGATAGACCTTCTCGCGTCGCTCGTGCCGTTCCTGCGCCTCGATCGACAGCGTCGCGATGGGGCGCGCGTCAAGGCGGCGCAGAGAGATGGGCTCGCCTGTCTCCTCGCAATAGCCATAGACGCCCTCGTCGATCCGCTGCAGCGCCGCATCGATCTTGGAGATCAGCTTGCGCTGTCGGTCGCGCGAGCGCAGCTCTATGGAGCGGTCGGTTTCGGAAGACGCGCGGTCCGCGAAATCGGGATGGTTTTCGTTGTCGGTTTGAAGTACGAGCAGCGTTTCCCGGCTCTCCTGAAGAATCTCATCTTTCCATGCAAGAAGCTTTCGTTTGAAATATTCCCTCTGCCGTTCGTTCATGAACGGCTCGTCCTCCGATGGTCTGTAGTCCGTTTCGAGTTCGACCGCCATTGCCACGCATCCCCGTTGCCCGATAGGCGGCGCCTATATAGCCGTGACGTGAAAGGCTTACAATTGGCTTTGCGACCGTATCTTTACGGGCTTGCGGGCCGCCCTTCAAATCCCTCCCGAGCGCGACGAGAAGGTCACGCCGGAAACCAGCATCGGCGGCGCGGCGCTCAATCCTTCGTCCCGCAACGCGCGCCACGTGCGCTCGGCCGGGCCTAACGCCTCGATTCGCGCGAAAAGCGTCGCGAGGCTCTGGTTGAACCTCAGATTTCGCGCCGGCGCCACGATGCGACCGTTTTCAATCAGAAAATTGCCGTCGCGCGTCAGCCCCGTGAGCAGCAGGGAGCGCGGGTCGAGCATGTTCGTATACCAGAGGCGCGTCACGAGCAGCCCGCGCTTCGTTTGGCGAATCATCTCCTCGATCGGAACCGGCCCGCCCTCCATGCGAAAGCTCGAGGCGGGAGGAACGGGAGCCTCGTCGCGCTTCTTGGCGTAGGCGCGGTCGAGGGAGAGCGAGACGAGCCGGCCCTTCTCGATCCAGTCGCGCGGGAGATGCGGCGCGCCCTCGCGGCCGATCGCGCTTTGCGGCGCCACGGGGTCCTTGGGATCGGAGCGCAGGGTGAGCTTCTCGTCGAACAGCCGCTCGCCGCGCCGATTGCCGCCGCCCTTTTGTGAAAAGTAGCTGCGTCCTTCGTCAGCGGCGCGCGCGCCGAGCGAGTCGAGCAGCCACAGGGCGAGCTCCGCCGTCGCCTCGGGCTCGAAAACCACCGTCCAGTTCCCCGGCTCGAGATCGCGAGGCTCCTGCGACCACGCGGCCTTGTCGCAGGCGCGCCGCGCCAGCGAGGCGGCGTCGAATCCCGCGGCTTGAATCGACTTGGCGCCGGCCCAGCCCGACCACGCGTCGGAGCGATTGCGCGCTGTCGTCGAAAGCTCGATCGCGCTCTGTCGCTCGTAAGAAAAGAGGCCGGCGCTGGTTGCCCGGGCAACGAAAGACGCGCCGCTCGCGACCTGGCCGAAGGCGGCGACGTCGCGCGCGCGCGCCTCCTCGATCGCGAGGCCCGCGTGGGAGGCGAGCGCGTCGAGGCCCAGCGCCGCCGTCTGCTCGCAGAAGAGACCGGATTTCGCGTAGCGCTGAGGTCCGAGCGGCGGCACATAATCGGGGTCCAACGGCAGCTCGCGCGCGATCTCCTCGGCTTTCGCGAGCGCGCGCAGGGCGGGGGCCTCGTCGAAGGACGCGATCTGGACCACGCCGACACGTTGTCGCGCATGGGCGGCGATTCGCAGCGTCACCCATTCGGCCGAGCGGTTCGTCGTGGCCCCGCCGTTGGCGAATCGCAGATTGTGCTCCCGTCCGCCGAGAAGCTCGATCTCGCAGCCGTCGCCGCTCGATGCGGCCAGCAGCCGGTCGGCGATCCAACGGACGTCTCGACGCGACAGCAGCACCTTACCCTCCTCCTTGCCGAAACGCCGGCCCAGCCGCGCGCTTCGCTTATGCCGCGTCTCGCGCGATTTTTCGCGCTTCGGCGCGCGGGGAACGGGCGCCGTGCGGACGCTCGCTTCCGGATTCTTCGCGGCGCGGCCTCGGCGGGGTCTCCACGCGCTCTTCCGGGATCGCCTCGGCGCAGACGGTCCCGCGCCACAGCCGCGGCTCGCGCTCCACGGCATGGACGTTCCCGAGCCTGTCCACCTGAAGCTTCCGGAAGCGCAACAAATTTCGCGCGCCGATGCCGCGACGGATGGATGACGAGTCGGAAACTTCCGAAACCGCCAAAGCTCCCGTATGCCGATCGAAGCCGCGAAAATAACCCAGAATCGTCTCGCCGTCCGGCTTCGTCATTTCCACGAGGTTCATTGGGTAAAGCGAGAAGAGGAACTCGAAGCTCGTATTTATCGGAATCCACCGCGACTCGTCCACGCAGCCCTTCGCGACGCGCATCGGCGGACGCGCCGAGGTCGCAATCTCGTGGCGATACGCCGGCGCGAAATAGTAGCGCTCCTGACCCGACTTGCCGCATTGGCGAAACACGTCCAGGCGCACCAGCCCGCCGCGCGCCGCGCTCGCGGGACGATCGCTATTGCCTGTGTCGATCTCGACGCCGATCCGTTCGTTCATGGCGAGACGCACCTTGCGGATCTCGGCCGGACCCAGACGCGGCGGCTGGTCTTTAGGCTTGCCCGCATCCATCCAGACCCGCAGCGCGGCGACGAGCGCCTGGTTGCGCTCTTTGTCCTTGACGCGATCGAGGTCGGCGCGCGTGAGCTCCTCGACGCTCTTGCGCTCGAATAGGACCCGCCGCCCACCCCGCACGGCGACGTGGCGCAGCGTGGCGTCATGCGCCTTTCCACGCGCGCGGCGCCGTTCCGCCCGCGCAACGAAGACGCCTTCATAGGCGTCGCGCGCCATTTGTGGAAACTCTCGCCAGGGGACCTCCATGCTCGCGAGCGTTTCGCCGCCGTTCAGGCTCTCCGCGCGCCGACTCTCGCGAGCCGCCTGGTTGAGCGCCGCTTCCGTCGTCGCCGCGACGAGGATCGCGTCGAGGGCGTGATGGCGATCATCGGGAATGCGCTCGCCGCTTTCGCGCTTCTTCAACCCTTGCAGGCCGAATGCTCGGCGGAGCCTCTCGGTCAAGGCTCCCGGGCGCGCAAAGACCCGTCTCACGCCGGAGCCGTCGGCGTGACGCTCGCCCTTGGGATAGAGGGATTTCAAGGCTTCGGCCAGCAGACGGCAGGCCCATCGGGTGTCGTTGAGATTGCGTTCGCGAAACGCCGCTGCGAGCGCATCGGCGTCCTCCAGCAGAAAATTGCGCTTTTTCCGGCGCCCGATCGGGAGGGCGCTGACCTTCTCGATGAAATCTCGCCAAGCCTGCGGAGGCTTTTCGCTCCTGAACCATTCGAGAGGGGTGCGGACGCCTTTGGCTTGGTTGGCTTCCGCCCTGCACAATGTCTTGTTGGCGAGAGAATCGTCGCCGAACCGGCTCCAGGGAAGGATGTGGTCGACCTGAACGCTATTGACGCCCGCCAAGAGCTGCATGGGGTCGATCGCTTCGCCGCTATACAGACAACGACCGTTTTGCTCGCGCCATAGCTCAAAGCGAAGAAGCTCCTCGGCTCCCGCGGCTCCGAGCTGCGGCGCGCGCCCGAATGTTTCGTGAAAGGCCGTTTTGAGGCTTCGCTTTTGCTCTTCCCGCCGCGTCGCCTGAAAAAGCATTTGCCGGCGGGCTTCGGCGGATTTGCCGATCTCGCGCGCGAGCTCGACGTGGATGCGGTCGGGAACGCCATGGCGCTCGACCACCGCCTTGACCTGCTTGACGGCTTCGATCAGCGCCTTGCGCGCCGTCGGGCTGGCGACGAGCTGGCTCGAAATCCGCCCTTGCGAGAGGAGGCGCTTGAGCGCCTCCTTCCCGTCGGCGCCGACGTCGAAAGCGCGTCCTTCGCGCGTCCAGGCGGGATCGTAGCCCGCGGCCAGACAAGCCTCTTGGTAGGAAATCCCCTGCTTGAGCTCCAGGACGAGCTTCCGCGCCGCCTTGGCGGAAACATGCGCGGCGCCGGAGAAGAGGCGGAGCTTCCCTGCCTGCGCGGCCGCGACGGCCCCTTCGATCAGCGGCGGCGCAAAGCCCTCCGCGGCCAGCGCCACCGCAATGGATTCCAGACCCGCGCGAAACGTCAGGATTTCGGCAATCGCGTCGAGCCGCGCCGGGGTCGATCGCAGCTCCCGCCAGTCTTTCTCGCCAAGCGCCCCCACGACGAGCTCGCGCAGGCGAAACGCGCCGACGGCCGCGCCCGACCGCGTCACACAATCGAAACTCTCCGCTTCCTCGCTCGCGACGCCCAAAAAGCGCACATTCTTTGGCAGGCCGAGCATCCTGCGCAGGTCAGCGTAAGTGATGGTGGCAGTCTCGCCGAATTCGTAGATGACACGAGAGATTTCCACCCCGGACAGTCGGCGCAAGCGGTCGTTTTCGAAAAGCTTGAGACTATTCAGCCGCGCCAGACAGCGGAGGAGCTCCACGGAGAAGCTGCGCTTGGCGGTGAGCGTCTCGGTCGGCTCGAACGGACAGGAGCCAACGCGAGCGACGTCGGCGAAGGGCCGCTGGGCGAACACGATGCTCATGAACTCCTCTTCAAAATCCCGCGACACAGGCGAGGCGGGGAAGGAAGCCTGCGCCCGGATAATCGCGCGGGCTTCGCGCATCAGCGCATCGCGCGGCGCCTGGAGAGCGGCGCTCGTCGTCGGATCGTCGTTTGATCCCGTTTGGACGGCCGCCAGGAGGGGGCGCGCCGCATTGGACTTGAAACCGCGGCGGCGCGCGATGTGACCCAGTGCGACCGCAAGCTCGGCTGAAGGGAGCAGGGAGCCGAGGGCCTGATGCCGCAACTGCCTCGGATCGAGCCCCCGCCAACGCAAGGCGTCGCGATCCTCGTTCGGCAGGAGCCCGTTCCGGTGAAACAGAGCCCGGACAAGCCGCATGCGCTGGCGCCGGCGACGGAAATTTCGCCGCTTGCCGCGCAATTCGCGCCGGATCTGCGCCTTCGAGAGGGCGCACTCGCGCGTCTTCTCCTCGGGCGGATCGAAGGTCCAGACGCCGCAGGCTGTGATGTCGCCACGTCTTTGCCGCACGTCTTCGGCGTGCTCCAGGTCGATGAGCGCCCATCCAATCGAGGCGATGCCGATGTCGAGACCCAAAATTCGCATTTGCAAATTCCTTGCTGAAAACACGACCCGCCGGGCGGGGCCCCGCGGCAATTAAGTAAATGTACGTAAAACATTTGACGATTTCCGTAATTAGATGCTTCAAATTGTGCGGGAAATCGGAAGGGAAGCCACGGTAAGGTGGCTTTTCAGTAGCCACTGCAGGATCACCCCCGCCGCCCTGCGGCGGGGGGATTCCTTCTCCCCCAACGCTCCATGAAGGCCCCTAGAGACGCAATTCGGCAATAGACAGCACAGTCGGGACACAGCTCAGAAACCCCGGGCTGTCATTGAAGAGCGTGCCCGCGGTTGAGTTCTGGGTGGAGCAAATGGTAAAACCGCGCAGCTCGAGGCCGTCGCAGGGCGGCCGGCGGCAGGGCGGCCTGCGCAAGCTCGATCCCGAAAAAGCAAGCGGTTTCCGCTCGTTGCCGGGCATGGCGCAGCGCCCCCAGTTGGGCTGGGCGGGCTTCAAGAAGCGCCACAGACCCCGACCGAAGCGCCAAAGCTCAGGGAAGCTGCGGGTTTCATGGAATTTCGACTTAGTCAGCGAGGCCTCGGACGCCGGTGGCCGGCTATGCGCGATCCGGCGGCGCCACCGGATCGGCTCTTGTCGGTCGCCTGCGCGCACCGGCCTGGCCCATCAACCATCCCGCGCAGCTCTTGGGGCTTTCAGCTTCGCCCACGCCGGCTTCTCGCCCTCGCCGCCTGCGGCGCCGTGGGGTTGGCCGGGCTGCGATCTGGACTGGGAAAAGCCCGATCCGAGCATCCCGCCGCCCGAGCGCTTTCGCGAGGCGAAGCCGCGACCCGCGCCTCCCATCGGCGCGGCGCATGATTTTTCCACGCGATTCGGCTCGCGGGAGCTTGTCGACTTCGTGGATCGGGCGCTCGCCAACAACAACGACATCGCCGCCGCGGTGGCGCGCATTCAGGAAGCCGACGCGCAGGCGCGCGTGTCGAGCGCGGCGCTCTGGCCGTCGCTCTCGACGGTGAACACGTTCCAGCAGACCCGCATCCCCGGCACGGCGACGAGCCTAAAGCCGAATTACAATCCGCTGCAGCAATTCTATAACGCGGCCCGTCAACCCGGCATCGCCAACGCGCTCCAGGACCAGACCACTTTCAACGCCCAGCGCCTGAATATCTGGAAGCTCGGGCTCACCGCGAGCTACACGCTCGACTTTTGGGGCGTGAACGACGACGCCTCCAAGGCCGCGCGCATCCTCGCCAATGCGAGCCGCTTCAATCGCAACGTCGTCGAGATCTCGACGATCGCCTCGGTTCTCGACATCTATTTCACCGTGTTGAACGCCCAGGACCTGCTGCGCATCGCGCATGAGAACGTGCGCATCGCCACAGACGTGCTGAACGCGATCAAGTTCCGGCTCGAGGTCGGGACGGCGACCGTGTTCGACGTCGCGCTGCAGGAGACCGTCGTCGACACGCAGCGCGCCACCATCCCGGCGCTCGAGCAGACGCTGCGCCAGCAGCGCAATCTTCTCGCGGTGCTGCTGGGACAGACGCCGGAGAGCCTTCACACGACGGGCTCAACGCTCAAGACGCTGCGTTACCCGAATGTGCAGCCGGGACTTCCCTGCGAGGTTCTGCTGCGGCGACCCGACGTCGCCGAGGCCGAAGCGAAGCTCGCTTCCCAGGAGTTTTCGGTGCTGCAGGCGCGGGCGGCCTTTTTCCCGTCCTTCACTTTGACGGGGCCGAACTATGGCGTTTCGTCGATCGTCACCAAATATCTGATGCAGCCGGAGGCGATCGCCTGGCAATTGGCGGCGCAAGTGGCGCAGCCGATCTTCGACGGCTACAATCTGCAAGGTCAATATATGCTGCAGCAGGGTAAATACAGCGAATTGGCCGCCAATTACCGCAAGCAGATCCTCACGGCTTTGTCGGACACGGAAAACGCGCTGATCGCCATCGCCGAGACGGGCAAGGAGCTCAAGATCGAACAGGAAGGCGTCGATGCGGCGAAGCGGGCGTTAGACGCGGCGCAAGCGCGTCTGCGCGAAGGCACGATCGACATCGTCACGATGTCGACGACCCAGAACACTTACTTCCAGAACGTGTTCACGCTGGAGCAGACTCGCTTGCTGCATTTCGAGGCCGTTTCGAGCCTCTATCAGGCGCTCGGCGGCGGCTGGTCGCCGACGACGCGCGAGAAGGAGATCGCCGCCGCCGACGCCGCCTATGAGGCCGACAAGGGCTTTTTCCCATGATCGCCCTCTCGCGCAAGACGATCTTGATCGCCCTTTGCGTCGCCGCCGTCGCCGGCGCCGGCTACTGGTGGGCCGGCCGCTATGGCGACGACGCCGCCTCTTCCGGCGGAGCCGGAAGAAGCCGGCGGCACGGAGAGGAAATTCCGGTCCGGATCGCGGTGGCGCGGACGCAGGACGTGCCAGTGACGATTGACGCGATCGGCACCGTTCAGGCGTTGAACACCGCGACAATCCACACGCAGGTCGATGGCCGCCTCATCGCGCTCCACGTCACCGAAGGCGAGGACGTGAAGAAGGGCGAGATCGTCGCCGAGATCGAACCAAACCTCTACCAGGCTCAATACGATCAGGCCGTCGCAAAAAAGGCGCAGGACGAGGCCAATCTCGCCAATGCGCGCATCGATCTCGGCCGCTATGAAAAGCTCGCCGCGAGCAATTACGGCTCGCAGCAGCAGTATATGACGCAGAAATATCTCGTTGCGCAGCTCGAGGCGCTGGTGAAGACCGATCAGGCCCTCCTCGACAGCGCGAAGACGACACTCGGCTATTGCAAGATCCCTTCGCCGATCGACGGCCGCGTGGGCATCCGCAATGTGGACGTCGGCAACATTTTGCACGCCTCGGACCTGGTCGGGATCCTCAACATCACGCAGCTCAAGCCGATCTATGTGGTTTTCGTGATCCCGCAGGAGAAGCTGCTCTCCGTGCAGAACGCCGTGGCGCGCGGCAGCAAGAAAGTCACCGCGCTCGGACCCGACAATCAAATGGAGATCGACCCAGGCCATCCCGGCGAGGTCACGGCCATCGACAATCAGATCGATCAGGCGACCGGCACCGCGAAAATCAAGGCGACCTTCGCCAATCAGTCGCTGCAGACTGTGGCCAGGCCAATTCGTGAACGTGCGAATGGTCGTCGACACGCTTCAGAACGCCGTCGTCGTGCCGGCCACGGCGATCCGGCCAGGTCCGAGTGGACCCTATGTCTATATTCTCACCGACGGCGACGTGGCGATCACGAGAAACGTCAAGGTCCGCCAGCAGGATGAAAACATCGCGGTCGTCGCCTCCGGCTTGAAGGCGGGCGACACGGTCCTCACCAGCGGCTTTGGACGGATCTCCGACGGCGCGAAGGTGCGCGTGGTCGCCGACGAGCCTTCCGCCGCCGCGGGCGCGAACGAAAAACAGGCGCAGGGCGACGCCGGCGCCAATTCGGGCGCGCTCACGCCTCCCCGAGGCGAGCGCAGACGAAATCGCGGCGAGCGGCGACCCGACGGCGCGCAAGACGCCCCCGCCGCGCCGCCGCCCTCCTCTACGTCCGCAGAGACTCCAAAAGGGGGCGAGCCCGCGCCAGCCCCCCGGCCGCCGGGACGCTAGAGCGCGCCATGAACATTTCAGCGCCCTTCATTCTCCGACCGGTAGCGACGACGCTGCTGGCCTTCGCCGTGTTGCTCGCCGGCATCGGCGGCTATCTCAGCCTGCCCGTCTCGCCCTTGCCGCAGGTGGATTTCCCGACGATCCAGGTGACGACGCAGCTTCCCGGCGCCAATCCCGACACGATCGCCTCGCTCGTGACCGCCTCGCTCGAACGCCAGTTCGGGCAAATTCCCTCGCTCACGACGATGACGTCGCAAAGCGCCTTCGGCTTCTCGCAGATCACGCTGCAATTCGAGCTCGATCGCGACATCGACTCCGCGGCGCAGGACGTGCAGTCGGCGATCAATGCGGCCGCCTCGACATTGCCGCGCAACCTTCCCTATCCACCGGTCTACGCGAAGGTCAATCCGGCCGACACGCCGATCGTCACGCTGGTCCTGCGCTCCAAGACCGCCACGCTGCGCGCCATGAGCGATCTCGCCGATACGCAGCTCGCGCCCAAGCTCTCGGAGGTCACGGGCGTCGGGCGCGTGCTGGTCGAAGGCGGTGTGCGGCCGGCGATCCGCATCCAGGCCGATCTGGCGCGGCTCGCCGCCAATCGCCTGAGCATGGACGACCTGCGCGCCGCCATCGCCGCCGCCAATGTCGCCGGCGCCAAGGGCTCGCTCGACGGCGCGCGGCAATCCTACACGCTCGACGCCAACGACCAGATCCTCGAGGCCAATCAATACAAAAGCGTGGTCGTCAATTGGGTCGCGGGCAGGCCGGTCATGCTCAAGGACGTGGCCAATGTCGTCGAGGGGCTGGAGAACAGTCGCGTCGGCGGCTGGTACAACGGCGAGCCCGCGGTCATCCTCGACGTCTTTCGTCAGCCCGGCGCCAACATCATCGGCACCGTCGAGGCGCTGAAAAAAGAGTTGCCGCGTCTGCAGAGCGTCTTGCCGAGCGGAGTCTCCCTCGACATCGTGAACGACCGGACTGGAACCATCCGCGCCTCGATCGCCGACGTCGAATTCACGCTCGTCATCGCCGTCGTGCTCGTCGTGCTCGTCGTGCTGCTTTTCTTGCGCAGCTTCCGTGCGACGATCATCGCCGGCATCACTCTGCCGCTCTCGATCATCGCGACCTTCGCGATGATGTGGTCGGGCAATCTCTGGTCCAGAGGATTTTCTCTCGACAACCTCTCCCTGATGGCCCTGACGATCGGCGCCGGCTTCGTCGTCGACGACGCCATCGTCATGATCGAGAACATCGTCCGCAACATGGAGAAAGGCAAGACGCCGCTTGCCGCGGCGCTGGACGGCGCGCGCGAGATCGGCTTCACCGTCGTGTCGCTCACCGTGTCGCTGATCGCGGTCTTCATCCCGCTCCTGTTCATGACCGGCATCGTCGGGCGCATGTTCCGCGAGTTCGCCATGACGCTGACCATGGCGGTCGTCGTCTCCGCGCTCGTCTCCTTGACCTTGACGCCGATGCTCTGCTCCCGTCTGCTGCGCCCTCTGGGTCACGCAGACGGCGGACACGAGGAAAAGCCCTCCTCCTGGCTCGATCGCCTTTATCAGCGGACGCTCGACTGGTCGCTCAGGCATCAGCCCTTCATCCTGATGGTGACTGTCGCCACCTTCGCACTGACCATCGCGCTCTATGTCGTCATTCCGAAGGGCTTCCTGCCGCGCCAGGACACCGGCGTGCTTTCGGTCGTCGTGGAGGCTTCTGCCGACGTTTCCTTCGACGCGATGAAAAGGATGCAAAAGGACGTCGCGCAGATCTTCCAAGGGGACAAGGACGTCACGGGCGTCGCCTCGGTGCTGGGCGTAGGCTCCCTAAACCCGACGACCAACGTCGGCCATCTCACCGTGACGCTGCGGGACGAAGCGCACCGGGCGGACAGCGCAGATGTCATCGCCGACCGGCTCAAGAGGGAAGCCGAATCGATACCCGGCGTGACGCTCTACATCGAGCCCGTTCAAGACATCCAAATCACGACGAAAGCCAGCCGATCGCAATACCAATACACCATCACGACGGCCGACAGCGAAGAGTTGATGCGCTGGACGGAGACGCTCGTCGACGCGCTGCGCGACGAGCCCGCCCTGCGCAACGTCGCGGCGGAGACGCAGAGCGGCGGCCTGCGCCACGTCGTGCGCATCGATCGGGAGACTATGGGACGGCTCGGCATCTCGATGCAGAATGTCGATGACGTCCTAAACGACGCATTCGGCCAGCGGCAGATCTCGATCATCTACACGCAGTCCAATCAATATCGCGTGATTCTGGAAGCCTCGGAACATTATCAACGCGATCCGCAGGCCTTGGACAAGCTCTATGTGGCGGCGCCCGGCGGCGGCGCCCAGACGCCCTTGTCGGCGATCGTTCATATCGACAAGGTCGATGCGCCGCTGTCGGTCGAGCATCAGGAGCAATTCCCGGCTTCGACGATCAGCTTCGATCTCGCGCGCAACGCCTCGCTCGGCGACGCGCTGAAGGTCATCGCCAGGGTGCAGAACGAAATTGGCCTGCCGTCCTCTATCCTCGGCTCCTTCAGCGGCGACGCCGCCGAGTTCGATAAATCGCTGCGAAGCGAGCCCTATCTCATCCTCGCCGCGGTCATCGCGATCTATATCGTGCTCGGCGTGCTTTACGAAAGTTTCATCCACCCCTTTACCGTGCTGACAACTCTACCGTCGGCGGGGGTTGGCGCCTTGCTCGCCTTGATGCTCTTCCGTCTCGATCTCTCGGTCGTGGCGCTGATCGGCATCGTCCTCCTCATGGGCATCGTCAAGAAAAACGCGATCATGATGATCGACTTCGCTCTGGAGATTGAACGAGGAGAAGGCGCCTCGCCCGAGGAGTCGATCGTGCGCTCCTGTCATTTGCGCTTTCGGCCGATCATGATGACGACGCTCGCCGCGCTGTTCGGCGCGCTGCCGCTCGCCTTGTCACACGGCTCGGGGAGCGAACTGCGCGTTCCTCTGGGCGTCTCGATCATCGGCGGCCTTTTGCTGTCGCAACTGCTGACGCTCTACACCACGCCGGTCATCTATCTCGCTGTCGACCGCCTGCGGCGCCGCCTCTTCGGCGTGAAGCCGCACCAAGTCCCATTGTCCCAGAAGCCCATGAAGACGGCGCTCGCCGCGGAACCTTCCGAGAATGGGGAGTCGCGCCAGGAAGCGGCGGAATGAGCGTTTCGGACCCCTTCATCAAAAGGCCTGTCGGCACCACGCTGCTGGCGTTCGGCCTCTTTCTGCTCGGCGTCGTTGCCTACGTCTTTCTCCCAGTGGCGAGCCTGCCGGCCGTAGACTTCCCGACGATCGGCATCTCGGCCTCGCGGCCCGGCGCTGATCCCGAGACGATGGCGGCGTCCGTCGCCGCCCCGCTGGAGAGAAGGCTCGCCAGCATCTCCGGGCTCGCCGAGCTCACCTCTTCCAGTTCGCTCGGCAACACGCAGATCATCGCGCAGTTCGATCTCAGCCGAAACGTCGATGCTGCGGCGCGCGACGTGCAGGCCGCGATCAACGCCGCCGAGACAGATCTCCCAACCGACCTTTCCAACCGTCCGACCTTTCGCAAGGCCAATTCCGCGACAATGCCGATCATCGTGCTGGCGCTGACGTCGGAGACGTTGGCGACCAATGCGGTCTTCGACGTGACGGACACGGTGATCGCCCAGCGTATCTCGCAGGTCGCCGAAGTCGGCGGCGTGATCGTCGCCGGCGCCGAGCAGCCGGCGATCCGCGTCCAGATTGATCCTTCTCGCGTCGCCGCCATGGGGCTGGGGCTCGATCAAGTGGCCGCGGCGATCTCCAGCGCGAACGTACGATCCGCCACAGGCTCCTTCAGCGGCGATGAGGTCGGCGTGACGCTCGCCACCACGGACCAGCTCAGGACGCCGGAGGACTACCGCGGCGTCGTCGTCGCCTCCAAGAATGGCAGGGTGGTGCGCCTCGGCGACGTGTCGAGCGTCGAACGCAGCGTCCGCAATCGTAACGCCGCCGGCTGGTACAACGGGAAGCCGGCGGTCATTCTGGTCGTGTTCAAGCAGCCCGGCGCCAATGTGCTCGAGACGGTCGACAACATCCAGGCCTTGCTGCCCCAGTTGCAACAATGGATTCCGACGGGCATCAAGATTTCGGTGCTCGCCGACCGCACGCAAACGATCCGCGCCAGCGTCGCCGATATTCAGCGCACGCTGTTGATCTCGATTCTGCTGGTGATGGCGGTCGTCTACGTTTTCCTGCGCCGGGCGTCGTCGGTCATCGCGGCGGGCGTCACCGTGCCCCTGTCGCTGGTTGGCGCGACGGTCCTGATGTGGCTCTTCGGTTTTTCGATCGACAATCTTTCGCTGATGGCCCTCACCATCGCGGTCGGCTTCGTCGTCGACGATGCGATCGTCATGATCGAGAACGTCGAGAGTCATGTCGAGCGCGGGATGAACCGATTGGACGCCACCATGCTCGGCGCCCGGCAGATCGGTTTCACCGTCGTCTCGATCAGCCTTTCGCTGGTCGCCGTGTTCATCCCTCTGCTGTTCCTGCCGGGCATCGCCGGGAAACTCTTGCAGGAGTTCGGCTACACGCTGACCTTCGCGATCATGGTTTCGATGGTCGTTTCCTTGACCGTGACGCCGATGCTCTGCGCCTGGCTCCCCACGTCCAAGGAGAAGAAGCCGACGAAGTTCGACATCATTTTCGAGGGCGCGCTCGAGAAGATCGTCGACGCCTATCACGCCTCGCTCGAAAAGGTCGTGGACCATCCGTGGTCCTCGCTGGTCGCGATCCTGCTGACCGCGGCCTGGACCGTGCATCTTTACCAGACGATCCCGAAGGGAGCGCTGCCGCAAGACGACATCGGTCTCATCAACGGCACGACGGAGGCCGCGGCGGACGTCTCCTTCGACGAGATGGCGCGGCTGCAGAAGCTCGCCATGAAGGTGCTCGACGAGGATCCGGACGTGCAGGAGGTGGGCTCTTTCATCGGCGCGGGGAACCTTTCGTCGTCCTCAAATCAGGGACGTTTGTTTGTCGCGCTGAAGCCGGCGAGCGAGCGGAAGTCGACGAGCTTCGAGGTGATCAATCGCCTGCGGCCGAAATTCGCCAACATTCCGGGTCTTTCCGTGACCATGGTGCCGTCGCAGGATTTGCGCTCCGGCGGTCGCCTCAGCAAGGCGCAATATCAATTCACGCTGTCGGACGCGTCGCTTGCCGAGCTCAACGAATGGACGCCGAAGATCCTGGAGCGCCTGCAGCACTTGCCGGAGCTTGCGGATGTCTCGACGGATCGCCAGGAAGGCGGCCTGCGCGCCCGAGTCGTGATCGACCGCAACGCCGCGTCGCGCCTCGGCGTCTCCATCGCCGCCATCGACGCCGCGCTCAACGCCGGCTTCGGGCAGATGCAGGACTCGATCATCTACACACAGCGCAACAACTACCGGGTGATCGTCGAGACGCCGCGCGCGCGGCAGCAGGACATCCGCGATCTATCGGGAGTCTATGTGTCGAGCGCCAAGGGCGGCCAGATCCCGCTGACGGCGGTCGCGCGCATCGAACGCGGCCTCATGCCGCTCGTCGTCAACCATCAGGTGGTGTCCCCGGCGATCACGATCACCTTCAACATCGCGCCGAGTTCCTCGCTCGAGAAGGCCGTCAACGCGATCGACGAGGCGGTTGCCGACATGGCGCCGCCGAAGGCGCTGCGCACCGGCTTCGCCGGCGACGCCGCGGATTTCCGCAAGACCTCTGGCGGCATGGGCGTCGTCATCGTCGGCGCGCTGCTCGCCGTCTACATCATCCTCGGCGTGCTTTACGAGAGCTTCATCCATCCGGTCACGATCATCTCCACGCTGCCCTCCGCGGGCGTCGGCGCCCTGCTGGCGCTCGAGCTCTTCCACAAGGAGTTCACGGTGATCGCCTTCATCGGCATTCTGCTCTTGATCGGCATCGTCAAGAAGAACGGCATCATGCTCGTCGATTTCGCGCTGCAGGCGCAGCGCGAGCGCGGCCTTTCGGTGCGCGACGCGGCGCTGGAGGCGGCGCGCGAGCGCTTCCGCCCGATCGTGATGACGACGCTCGCGGCCTTGTTCGGCGCCCTGCCGCTCGCCTTCGCGACCGGGGTGGGCGTCGAGATGCGGCGCCCCTCGGCATCACGATCGTCGGCGGGCTGATCTTGAGCCAGCTGCTGACGCTCTACACGACGCCGGTGATTTACCTGCTGATGAGCAAGTTGCGCCGGGGCAAGCTCGCCCCGGTTCCCGCGGGAGCCGCCCCGGCGCCCGCCGCCAGCGGCGCGCGCTCTTGACGGGAGCGCCCGCGCGCCCGTAAACGATGCGGAGGTTCGGGCGGCTAGCTCAGCGGGAGAGCACTCCCTTCACACGGGAGGGGTCACAGGTTCAATCCCTGTGCCGCCCACCATTAAAATCAGAGAGTTATCGAAAGCGGCGCGGTTCGCGCAGAGGTCCTAGCTACCGCATAGCTACTGGAAGGCACGCCGCTCGCCCCCGTCATGCGCCCGATGCAAGTGCAGACGACGACGCCGTCGTCGCGGGTGAAGAACGATGAGGCTACCTCCAGGACATCGAGGTAAGCCTTGCGCCCAACTTCCGCCCCACAAACAGGGTCCCCTCTAGGCGCGAACAGCTTGTCGTCGCGAAGGAGGCTCAGAATGATCCGCGGATTTGTCAGGATCGTCACCCTGCTCCTCGTCGGGACGTTCTGTTTCGCGCTCGGCGTCTATACGGGTCCAACCGAACCGGTCGTGCAAGGACGCGAAGCGCTCGAGGAACAGATCGCCTCTGCCCTGCAATCGCTCCGGGCGCAGACCGAAAAAGCCAAGATTCGTTTGATAGAAGCGACGCGACGGGCGCAACCCGCCGCGACGACCTCGAGCGCCGCCGTGCCTGCTCCCGCTGAGGCCGAAAACGCCGGTAAGGGGCCCCAGGCGGAGGGCGCGAATCCGGGAACGGTGGACAGCAGCGAAAGCCCCACACCCCATATTACGCAACCCGTTGCATCGCCTCCGCCAGCGCCTTCTGCAGCCCCAGCCCCGTCGCCTCAAGCAGTTGAGCGGCCTTCGGCGAATATTGGGCCTCCGAGGTAAAACCATCGTCTTGTCTGTCTGAAGGACAAGGCTTGCTAAGGGCGCATGCACGCCCTTCGCCACGGGGATAGAGCTGCGCTCCTTGAGCAGTTGACGGGCTATGCCCGAGGCCCGATGCTCGCCAGTCCGGCCGCACGTCGTTTCGTCGCGCGCCATACCCCGAGCAGCGAAGACACACCAGCGCCGCGTCGGCACTTCGATTGAGCCGGGAGAGCCGACGCGTCGACAGCCGCCGTCCGCCAGCAATCACACGTCGCAATTTCCCGTTGGGCGAGATGCTCGTCTTGGTTCCTCTCGCGCGAGGATGCGCGAGAGGAACTGCTGCTCGAGAGACAGGCTGCAAGCTTCAGTTTTGCAGCGTCGCGCCGACTACCCACGTCAGTATGCCGGCGCGATTGACGAGCTTCCAGAGCGTTGGGTCGCCGACGTTCGCCGCTGCATTGTTGTGCATGATCGAGCCGACCGGATAGGCCGTGCTCGTTGGCTTCGCGCTCGCGACGCCGACGAAGATCTTGTGATTGACGTCGCCGATAAGATGACAGCCCACATCGACGCCGCCGTACTTTAACTCGGGAATTTTCGCGGCGTCGATCGGGAAGCCATTGGCCTTGACGCAGCGGCTGTTGAGAAAGATCAGAAACGGTTGGCCCGAAGCAGCCCAGTCGATGCCGACGCCGCCGGACGTGTAGCTCTTGGCGCGGAAAGGCCAGGCCCCGCCGGATTCCCGAAAGTCGGTCATGGCCATGAAGTAGTCGGAGCCCGCCGTGGGGTTGCCCATGGTAAAGCCGCCCGTGCCGGTCAGCGCTTTGGCTCTGAGCCAAGACACTTGTCCGGCGCCTGTGATGATCGTCGGCATTCCCCCCACCGCATCGGGAGTGTTGATGGAGGGTTGAGCGAGAAAATTGGCGGCCAGCACGCCGCCGAGAACCACCGCGTTCCCGCAAATTGTGACAGGTTCGCCAGCCTCCTTGTAACAGCTTACGAGCGTCGTGGTCGTGGATGGGTTGTTGGCCCAAACGTCGATGACGTTCGCTTCGAATTGTCCGCCGATGACATGCGCGCCGGTCAAGCTGGAGTCATAGAGCCCGTAATCGTTCTGCCGGTGCGTGCATTGCAGGACCATGATTCCGTTGGCGTCATGGCCTATAGATCGTTATGCCGTTGCCGCCGTTGGCGTCGAGGTCCGTAAACGAAATCGTAGATAGATCGCATCCGTTGGTCGGCCTGTCGCCGGCGTTGCCGTAGGCCCGTACGCCATCGCCCGAGAACTGATGGATCGAGCAGCCCGTGATCCTGCCGCCGCAATTGAAATAGACGCCGTGCGCCGCGGCAGGCCCGTTGCCCGCCCCTGGTCCCAGAAGGTAAAGGTTCTCGATCAGAAAGCCGCCCGCGCCGAGCAGGCCGCTGATCGGATAGCCCGCCGCGTTGGCGCGAATGCCGCCAATGCCTGGAGCAAAGACGAGCTGACTCCGACCGCCCGCGTTGCCGGCCGTCGATCCAGAGCCGACGAGCCGAACCGTTCTATTCAGCTCGATTCCGAACCCTTGAGGCGTATTCGGAATCGCCGGGGAAAGAAATTTATATGTTCCGTTGGTAAGGGGCACAAGCCCCGGGGACGGTCCGAAGACGATCGTGCCACCGGGCGAGTCCGACAGATTATCTTCCAAGTGATCGAAGGAGGCGAGCGCCGCCGCCACGATCGGCGTCCAATCATTGTAGGTCGTGAAATTCGCACGGGCGAAGTCGTCGATATAGATCACGGGATTGATGGGATTGGCGAAAGAAGCCGCCTGGCCCGACCCCGCCGCCGCGACCATCGCGCCGGCCGCCGTGGCCGTGAGAATGTGGCGTCTGGACGGTTTGGCTGCCAACTCACTCAACTGAATTGACGTCTCTTCAATATATGTGGCTGTCCGGGCAACGTCGGTTTTATTTACCAATTGGTTCGAAGACGTCGTGGTCTCTTTGTTCTGTACCTTCATAATTCTTTCCCTTCCTAATTCCAGCTTAGCCAATAAACTTAATGCAGCCGCTCTCGCCCCGCGCGAACGCACTGTAAAGCTCACGCTGAGTATGACCGAAAAATCTTAAGCTTTTGCAAAATTTTGACGCTGCGAGGGTGTCCAACGTCGATCTTTAGAGCATCTCGGGCTGCACCCTCGGAAGGGCAGCCCGAGGCAGAGCTGGTTCCGCTCGTTTGGACAGCTCCCCTTTCGCACGCTCGCGGTCGAGGCGGCTCAGGCTCGCGAGCAAGGGGTCGAACCCCGTTGGGCTTGCGGTCGACGTGGGAGCCGGAGAAGTGCGACGCCGGCCTTGGCGTCGCCGCGCCCCCGTTTGGCGCTCGCCCCCGAAGTCGCATCCCTCGCGAACAACTCGCCCTACGTTTGGCTGCTTTACCGAGGCCGATTCGGGAATCCCTCATGGGGAATCCCTAGCTTGTGCGGCCTATTGCGAGGCGTAAGCTCTTATGCGTTGGCGCGCTGCCACTCGAACGCATGCTTCGACCTCTGTGTTCGACAACCGCGCCACAGCAAAACCCCCTCTAGAGCGAGAAGGCCATCCATGCCCCTTCAAAGGATCAAAGGCGAATTGCTGCGGGAGAGTTACGGGTTCGCGTTTCCGATGCGAGTCGCGGGGTCCTCTCGGACCATTCGCGTCTTCGTCGCCGACGAAGCCCTCATGATCGAGGATCGGACGGCAGCCGACGACGAGGTGCAAGCCGAGTTCCAGAACCACATGTCGTCCTTTGAATCTCTTGCGGGCGAGAAATATGACCTGGGGCGAGTCACAACGGACGGGGTTGTCTTGATCACCGCGGACGACCTTGTCAGCTGGGATTGGCTGAAGGCGCGCCGGGCCCGGCCGCGGCCTGAAGATCCCCTCAACGGGCGGCTTGCTCTCAATTCTTGGCGACGCCGAGAATCGAAACCTTGGCCGTGGTGATCTCGGTCGGCCACAGGACTTCGGTCAGTCCCGTCGCGGCGGCGACGCGCTGACCCTGCGGCGTGGCGAAGGTGATGACGCCGCCGCCCACCGCGCCGCCGATCTTCTCACCCCAGAGCTTGCGGCCCGTGTCCACGTCCAGGGCATAGAGATTGCCGCCCATGTCGCCGAAGAAAACGACGCCGCCCGCCGTGGGCGTGACGCCGCTCTGCACGGGATAGTTGGTCTTGGCGCGCCATCGCCATTTTCCGCTGTCCGCGTCCACCGCATAGAGCCAACCCGCCCAGTCGAAGACGGGATCGGCGTGACCCCACATGTTGAAGGGGTTCATGGAATCCTCGCCCGACCAGGGCGTGAATTTCGCGGAAGCTTCAAGTTTCTTCTCGGCTTCCAGCTTGACGGAGGTGCACCACTGCACCTCGCCGACCAGGACGAGATTGTTCTCGGGGTCGTAGGCCGGTCCGTTCCACTCCGCGCCGCCGACCGAGCCGGGGCAGAAATGCACGCTCTTGCCGATCGCGAAAGGGGCTTCGGCGTTCTCGATCCTGGTCACGGGCAGCCGGTAAAGCTGCTCTCCCGTGTCGAGGTCGTAGGCGTAGAGATGTCCGTCCTTGGGCGCGACGATCATCAAGCGCTTGCCGGATGCAGAGGTGACGAGCGCGGGAGCGCCGGAGACGTCCCAATCGTGCCAATCCTTGGGCACGAGCTTGAAATGCGTGCGATAGGCGCCGGTCTTCGCATCGAGCACGACGACCGAACCCGTGTAGAGATTGGAGCCGCCGCGCAGCATCGCAGCGAAATCGGGCCCGGGATTGCCGCCCGGAACATAGAGCAGCCCCCGCTCGGGATCGAGCGAGTAAGAGGTCCAGGTCGCGCCGCCCGAGATCGGCGACCCTCTGGTCACATCCCAAGTGGAGACGTCGAGCGGCGAGGCGCCTTCCGGGCCGCGGGTTTCGTCCCCCGGCTGCTTGGGAACCAGATAAAATTCCCAGACGATGCGCCCGCTCGCCGCGTCGAGCGCATACATGCGGCCCTTCACGCCTTTGAAATCGCCGCCGGCGTTGCCGATGAAAACGAGACCATTCCAGGCGATGGGGGCGGCAGGCGCGCTCTCGCTTCTCTTGGGGTCGGCGATCGCGGTTTCCCACAGGCGCTCTCCGCTCTTGAAATCATAGGCGAGCACGCGCCCGTCCTGCGTGCCGCGGAACACGCGCCCGTCGAGATAGGCGACACCGCGATTGACGGCCTGCGGCGTCGCCGGCGCATAGCTCTCGTGCTTGCGCCAATTTTCGCGGCAGGTGAGCGGGTCGATTGAAAACGTGTCGTGCTCGGTCGCAAAAAGCAGCGCCTGGTCCACCATGAGCAGACCCGAATTGAAGCCCGTATATTGGCCCGTGTCATAGGTGCAGAGCACTTTCAGCCGGCCTGCGTTCTCACGGTTGATCTCCTTCAAGGAGGAGAAGCGGTCGGACGCGAGCGTCTTGTTGTAGCTCGGCCAGAGGCCATCATCCGCCGGCGGCATGCGAGCAACCGCCGAAGTTTGCGAGCCGCCGAAGTCCTGCGCGGTTTCGACCGTAAGCGCGCCCTTGGGGGCGTTGAGGTAGCGCACATAATTGATCCCCATGGCCGCGATGGGAACGAAGGCGTTCCAGTTTGCGTAGATCGCCCCTGCGGCCGCGGCGCCGACGACGGCTGTGAGCCCGAGCGCCAATTTCACCGCCTTTTTCATGGGAAACTCCTCTGGCCCTGATCATCTCGGCTCGAGCGGCGTTATCCGTCCTTGGTCAAATCCAGCGTCACCACCTCGCCGGGCGCGCGCTTGCGGTTAACCCAATCGGGATGGCTCAACGTCTTGTGCACGTCGAGCTTGCCGTCGCTCCAATTGCGCTCCATCGTGTGACGAGAAAACTCGTAATCCTTTGAGGCGCCTTCGCCGACCGCGCGCCGATGGATGAGATGCACGATGGTCGTGGCGTCCTCGTGCGCGGCCTCGTTCAGGATGCGCCAGTCGGGATCGTCCTTTAGCGTCAGGGCCACCTTCGGGCTGAGCCGCGCCACGGCGCTGCTTAGAGCGTGCAGCCGGCACATCAGGTCGGTGTTCATGCGGGTGCGCGAGGAATAGCGAATGTCCTTCTCGCGCTGGGTGACCTCGAGCAGGGTCTCCGGCAGGGCGCCGCGCGCGCTGAAGAGATCGAGCTGGAAGACCAGCATGTCCTTTGGCGGCCGCTCGTAGTCCAGCACATATTGCAACGGCGTGTTCGAGACGACGCCCCCGTCCCAATAATATTCGCCTTCGATCTCGATCATCGGAAGGCCGGGCGGCAGCGCGCCGCTGGCCATGACGTGCTCCGGGCCGATGCGCTCGTGCGCGGTGTCGAAATAACGGAAATTGCCGGTTTTCACATTGACCGCGCCGACGCTGTAGCGCACCGCTCCCGAGTTGAGCAGGTCGAAATCGACGAGCGACAGCAGCGTCTCGCGCAAAGGCGCCGTGTCGTAGACGCTCAACAGCTCCGGCGAATGAGGAAAGCCGGGGAGCGCCGGCGGCACGCGCGGACGAAAGAATCCCGGCGCGCCGAAAGTCGCGGTGACGGCGGCGCTCGTCTCGTCGAAAATCCTGACGACGCCTTCTTGATCGTCGAGCGGCGCCATCGTGACCATGCTGGAGGTCTGACGCCAAAATTGCTCCAGTCGCTCGATCCGTCGCTCCGGCGGATTGCCACAAATAATCGCGGCGTTGATCGCGCCGATTGAAATCCCGGCCACCCAGTCGAACTGCTGGCCGGCGGCGTGCAGCGCCGCATAAGCGCCAGCCTGGTAAGAGCCTAGCGCCCCGCCGCCCTGCAGCACGAGCGCCGAGAGCTCGACGCCGCTTTCGCTCATGTCGCCCCCTGTCCAGAAAGCCCCGAAACCACTTAGGGTCGGCGATCGCGATTCCACCCGTCTCGACATAGCCGACCAGCACGATCCGCGCCAAGGGCGGGAGGCCCGCGCAGGCTCAACTCTTGGTCTGGCCGTCCGCAGCGCTTCCGTTCCGCGGCCAAACTTGTCATACTTGTCTTCATGCGGATTCTCGCAATTGACACGGCTCTCCCCGCCGTCTCCGGCTGTGTGCTCGATCAGGGCGCCGCCGCGCCCCTCGCCGTTGAGACGATTCCCATGGAGCGCGGCCATGCGGAGGCGCTGCTGCCGCTCGTCGAGCGCCTGCTCGCGGCGACGGAAGGAGGCTTCGGGTCGCTCAATCGCGTCGCGGCGACGGTTGGTCCGGGGTCCTTCACGGGAATTCGAATCGGTCTCTCGGCCGCTCAGGCGATCGCGCGGGCGCTCAAGATCGAGGCCGTCGGCGTCTCGACGCTCGCCGCGCTCTCCGCCCCGCATTTTTCGGAGCCGTTCGAGGGACTGCTGGTCCCCTCCATAGACGCCCGCCACGGTCTGGTCTTCGTCGCCGCCTACAGCGCCACCGGCCGGCAGGTGCTGCCGCCGCAACGGATGATCGCGCGCGACGCGGTGGAGGCGCTGCGGGAATTCGTCGGCGACGCCCAACTGCACCTCGTCGGCTCGGGCTCGTTGATGCTCCAGCGGGCCGCCCGCGGCGCGCTGATCGGCGCAGGAGTCTTGAGCGAGGACGCCGCGCCCGACATCGCCTATGTCGCGCGGCTCGGCCTGCTTGCCGATCCACGCGAGGCGCCGCCGCGCCCGCTCTATCTGAAGGCCGCGGACGTGACCATGCCGGGCGGCGCGCCCGCGCCGGTAGAGGCTTAAGCCCCCATGTCGCTGATCAAGGGGTTCTTCGCCAAGCCGACCTTCTCGATCCGGCCGATCGGGCCCGAGCGGGCGGAAGACTGCGAGCAGCTGCACGCGCAGGCCTTCCATTTTCCTTGGTCGAGCACGGATTTCGAGGCCTATCTCGCCGAATCCGACGATCCTCGCCGACGGCGCCGTGAATGACGCGACGCCCTCCGACCCGCTCGCGGGCTTCGCGATCTCGCGGCTGCTGCCCCCCGACGCCGAGCTTCTGACCATCGCCGTCGACTCGGCGCGGCGCGGGACGGGCCTCGGCCGGGCGCTGCTCTACGGCCACCTCATCAATCTCGAGCGCGGCGGCGCGCGGCTCGTCTTTCTCGAAGTCGCCGACGACAACCCCGCCGCGCTTACGCTCTACGCCCGCGCCGGCTTCAAGACGATCGGCAGCCGCGAGAACTACTATCAGCGCGCCAGCGGCGAAAAGCGCGCGGCGCTGACGATGCGGCTGGAGATTTGAGGTTCGGGGCGGGTGTGGGCGCATCGCGCGTCGGACGCGCGTCCGCTCACTTCGGCAAGGCGTCAGGCAGCGGAGGCTCTTTTTCACAAATTGGCTGAAGGTTGGTTAGGCCATAATCGCGTGCAAGATCGGTCAGGTCGTGATCCGGTAGCCACGCGCAGGCGATTTGGAAGAGAGTGCCCTTAGGGATTGCTCCAACGTTCCACAGCCCGGCGGTCTTGTCCTTTGAGGCGGTGACGACGTGCGCGCCGTCCGGCGAGTAGGCGGCGCTCCAAACCTCGTCGACATGGAGTCGCAAGACGGCGATTTGCTTCGCGGTCGCGGTGTCCCAAAGCCGTGCGGTATTGTCCCATGAAGCGGTGACGACGCGCGCGCCATCCGGCGAAAAGGCCGCGCTCAAAACCCAACCGTCGTGGCCGCGTAGGACGGCGACTTCTTTGCCGGCGGCGGCGTCCCAGAGCCGCGCGGTGTTGTCGAGCGAGGCGGTGACGACGCGCGCCCCATCCGGCGAGAAGGCGGCGGTCCTAACCCAATCGTCGTGGCCGCGCAGGACGGCGACTTGCTCGCCAGTGCCGACGTCCCACAGGCGCGCGGTCTTGTCCCGTGAGGCCGTGACGACGCGCGCGCCGTCCGGCGAGAAGGCGGCGCCCTCAACCCCACCATCGTGGCCGCGAAGAATGGCGAGTTGCTGACCGTGGCGGCGTCCCACACCCGCGCAGTCTTGTCCCATGAGGCGGTGACGACGCGCTTGCCATCCGGCGAGAAGGCGGCGCTGGTAATGGCGCCGTCGTGGCCGCGCAGGACGGCAACTTGCTCGCCGGCGGCGTCCCACAGCCGTGCGGTCTCGTCCGCTGAGCCGGTGACGACGCGCGCGCCGTCCGGCGAGAAGGCGGCGCTCCAAACCCAACCGTCGTGGCCGCGCAGGATACCGACTTGCTTGCCCGTGGCGGCGTCCCACAGCCGCGCGGTCCTGTCCTTTGAGGCGGTGACGACGCGTGCGCCGTCCGGCGAGAAGGCGGCGCTCAAAACCTCGTCTTCGTGGCCGCGCAGGACGGCGACTTGCTCATGGGCGACGGCGTCCCAGAGCCGCGCGGTCTTGTCCCGTGAGGCCGTGACGACGCGCGCGCCGTCCGGCGAGAAGGCGGCGCTCACAACCTCGTCGTCATGTCCGCGCAGGACGGCGGCTTGCTCGCCCGTGGCGGCGTCCCACAGCCGCGCGGTCTTGTCGTTTGAGGCGGTGACGACGCGCGCGCCGTCCGGCGAGAAGGCGGCGCTCCAAACCCAATTGTCGTGGCCGCGCAGGACCGCGGCTTGCTTGCCCGTTGCGGCGTCCCACAGCCGCGCGGTCTTGTCCGCTGAGGCGGTGACGACGCGCTTGCCGTCCGGCGAGAAGGCGGCGCTCGTAAGCACACCATCGTGACCGCGCAGGACGGCGGCTTGCTTGCCCGTGGCGGCGTCCCACAGCCGCGCGGTCTTGTCCGCTGAGGCGGTGACGACGCGCTTGCCGTCCGGCGAGAAGGCGGCGCTGAAAACCTCATCGTCGTGGCCGCGCAGGACGGCGACTTGCTTGCCCGTGGCGGCGTCCCAAAGCCGCGCGGTCTTGTCCCGTGAGGCGGTGACGACGCGCTTGCCGTCCGGCGAGAAGGCGGCGCTCATAACCGTCGTCGTCGTGGCCGCGCAGGACGGCGATTTCCTTGCCGGTCGGCGGCGTCCCACAGCCGCGCGGTCTTGTCCACTGAGGCGGTGACGACGCGCGCGCCGTCCGGCGAGAAGGCGGCGCTCAAAACCTCATCGTCGTGGCCGCGCAGGACGGCGACTTGCTTGCCGGTCGACGGCGTCCCACAGCCGTGCGGTGTTGTCGAGCGAGGCGGTGACGACGCGCGCGCCGTCCGGCGAGAAGGCGGCGCTGGTGATCGCAGCGTCGTGGCCGCGCAGGACCGCGACTTCGCTTGCCGGTCGCGGCGTCCCAAAGCCGCGCGGTCTTGTCCTTTGAGGCGGTGACGACGCGCGCGCCGTCCGGCGAGAAGGCGGCGCTGTTAACGGCATCGGCATGGCCGCGGAAAGTCCTTAGCTCCCGCGGTTGCCCCACAGCGGCGGCTACAGCCGCGCTCAGCGCGTTCAAAGCGACGTCGAGCTTTGGCGCGCGATCTTTTGAGCTTCTTGGCCAAGCGGCGAGCGCGAGTTTTGCCGCGCGCGTCGGACTGACCGTTCGCTCGGCGTTTGATAGCGCCGTGAGGGCTGCGGACCGGTCATGCAATGCGAGATCACGTTCTTCTATCGCATTCCCGCGCTCTTTGAACGCCCAGAGCGTCAACAAAATCAAGGCTGCCGCAATCGTTCTCCTTGTCCACCGTAAACGTAAGTTTGATCGGAGAAAATTGGGCGTGATAGCGAGCCTTTTTACGATTGCGGGGCTTACAGTCCCGTTTTGCACGGCCTCATTAGTTTCGTCGAGCCAAATCCGTTCTTCATCACCGAGCCATGACGCGGTGTCCGCCTGAGCGGCGTATTTTTCTTTGGCCTTGTCAATATCGATAACAACGATAGGACGGTTTAGGTGTTGTCGTCTATACTCTTCGACTTCCTTGGGCACCCATGTTGAATGTAGCAAGGCGCCTTCATTCAAAATAACAACGAGAATGCGTGCAGAATGTAGCGCCTTTGTCAATGTCGAGCTGAGTTCCTCTCCTGGCGGTGCTTCTTCCTCGCTGAAAAACACAGTAAAATCTTGTTCACGCAGCCGTCGCGAAAGGTCAGAAGCATAGCTCTGAGCCCCAACTGGAAAACTTCCGAGCTTAAACGAGATAAAAAAGTCGTAGCCGAAAATACTGGTGGCAAAACGACTGGACGGTGAGGCGACTGCCATTTTTGTATTCATTCTTTCTCCCTACTACTATTCCCGAAATAAATCGTCTGGTCGTCAGTTGACAAAGCTGAGCTGGCATGAGGCTCGACGCCTATGGGCGGGCATCTCGTGTTATACTGACCCGCTTTCCCCAATAACAATGATCCCCCGCGCTAATTTCCGGGGAGCGATATTCCAAGGGCTGTAAAAGCTTAACAAGCATAGGAGCCATGGGCTTTTGGTTCTCCAATCGAATTCGTCCCGTGTGCGACTGACAGCCAACATGACCTCCGCAAAATCGAACGCCTAATGCACTTTATATTATCGTATTGCACCGTTCCGCTTGCGCAACGCACGGCTCTCGCGAAAAGTTCCAATACCTCGGCGCCCGCCAACCGGTGTTTTAGCTGTCGATTGAGCGGGGGAATGGGGTCGGCCCGCATTTCTCCCCGTCCGCAATGCGCTGGCGAAAGAGCCGCAGGAAAGGAATATTAATAAAAGATTGAGAAGCGGCATCCGCCGCGACGGCTCCTGTGGAAACTCCTTAGAATGAAGTCTGGGGACGAGCAGCGAGTCGTCCACTTCGGCGCCTTCGCTTCGGCTTTCTCAAATCCGTGAGGAGTATTATGATTGGTCTCGGGCCGAGACCTCACAGGAGCCAGAGAGATTAGCGAATCCACGAAGAACATCGCCCCGCGGGGCGGCCGGGGCCAATCCAAAGCGCTGGTGCGGTCCTACGGCTGCCAGATGAACGTCTATGACGCCGCGCGGATGACGGATCTCTTGGCGCAGGAGGGTTACGCGGAAGCCTCGCGCGAGGAGGACGCCGAGCTCGTCGTCCTCAACACCTGCCACATCCGCGAGAAGGCCGCCGAGAAAATCTATTCGGAGCTCGGTCGCCTCGCCGTGCTCAAGGAGGAGCGCCGCGCCGAGGGCAAAAACTTCGAGATCGTCGTGGCCGGCTGCGTCGCGCAGGCCGAGGGCGAGCTCGTCATGCGCCGCCAGCGCGCCGTGGACCTCGTCGTCGGTCCGCAGAGCTATCACCGCCTGCCGGCGCTGCTTAAGGAATCCCGCGAGGGCGCGCGCATCGCCGACACGGATTTCGCGGTCAAAGAGAAATTTCAGTCGCTCCCGGCGCCCACGCGCGCGCAGATCGCGGCGCGCGGCGTCTCGGCCTTCGTCACCGTGCAGGAAGGTTGCGACAAATTCTGCTCTTTTTGCGTCGTGCCCTATACGCGCGGCGCCGAAATCTCCCGCAAGGTCGAGCATGTGCTCGAGGAAGCGCGCCGGCTCGTCGACGCCGGCGTGCGCGAGATCACGCTGATCGGGCAGAACGTCAACGCCTACGCGGGCGAGGACGAAGCGGGGCGCGCGACGCCTCTCGAAGGGCTTTTCGAGCGGCTCAGCGCCTTCGATGAGCTCACGCGCCTGCGCTACACGACGAGCCATCCCGTCGACATGACGCAAGGGCTCATCGACGCGCATGGCGCGCTCGCCAAGCTCGCGCCCTTCGTGCATCTGCCCGTGCAGTCGGGCTCGGACCGCGTGCTCAAGGAGATGAACCGGCGCCACGACGCGCGCCATTATCTCGACGTGATCGAGAAGCTTGCGCCGCGCGCGGCCGGACATCGCGATCTCCTCCGACTTCATCGTCGGCTTTCCCGGCGAGACGGAAGAGGATTTCGAGGCGACGCTCGCGCTCATCGACGCCGTCGGATTCGCCTCGAGCTTCTTCTTCAAATATTCGCCGCGACCCGGCACGCCCGGCGCCGAGCGCGCCGACCAGATCGACGAGGAAGTCAAGCGCGAGCGTCTGGCGCGGCTCGAAGCGCGAGTCGAAGCGCAGCGCCGGGTCTTCAACGCGTCGACGGTCGGACGGACGGTCGAGGTGCTTTTCGAGAAACTTGGCCGCCACGAGGGGCAAATCGCCGGTAAGAGTCCCTATATGCAGGCGGTGCATGTCGACGGCGAGGCGCGGGAGATCGGACGGCTGCGTCCCGTCAGAATCGTCGCGGCCGGTCCCAATTCGCTTTCGGGCGAGATCGTCGAAGCGCGGGAGTTTGCATGAACGATGTGGCGCGCATCCCTCGCCCCGAACGCGAGGACGACGCCGAGGTCACCCTCGCCTTCGACGACAACCGCCGCGCTTCCCTGCTCTTTGGCCAATATGACCAGAACCTCGCAAAGCTGGAGCGGCGGCTGCGCGTCTCCTGCGTCGCGAGCGGCAATCACGTCACCTTGAAGGGCGCGACGGACGCCTGCGAGCATGGGCGACGCGCGCTGGAGACGCTTTATGCGCGTGCGCAGCTCGGGCTCGAAATTTCTCCCGGCGACGTCGACGGGGCCATCGAGGAAACGGCGCGCCAGAAGAGCCTCTTTCCCGACGCGCCGGTCGGCTTCGATCAGATCGGCACGCGCAAGCGCGGCCCCGTGCGTGCGCGCAACCATGCGCAGGACCTGTATCTGCGCGCATTGAAGCGCTACGAGCTCGTCTTCGCGGAGGGTCCCGCGGGCACGGGCAAGACCTGGCTCGCGGTCGGCCATGCCGTGTCGCTCCTGGAGAAGGGCGTCGTCGAGCGCCTCATCCTCTCGCGTCCGGCGGTTGAGGCCGGCGAACGGCTCGGCTTCCTGCCAGGCGACATGCGCGAGAAGGTCGATCCCTATCTGCGACCGATCTACGACGGCCTTTATGATTTCATGGACGCGCGCATGGTGGAGCGCGGCCTGCAGACCGGCATGATCGAGGTCGCGCCGCTCGCCTTCATGCGCGGCCGGACGCTGACGAAATCCTGCATCCTGCTCGACGAGGCGCAAAACGCGACGACGATGCAGATGAAGATGTTCTTGACGCGGCTTGGCGAAGGCTCGCGCATGATCGTGACGGGCGACCCCTCGCAGACGGACCTTCCCGCCGGCCAAAAATCCGGCCTGAGCGAAGCGATCGCGCTGCTCTCCAGCCTCGACGAGGTCGGGCATGTGCGCTTCTCGCACGGCGACGTGGTGCGACACGATCTCGTTCGCGCGATCGTCGCCGCCTATGAGAACGCGCAGCGCCGTCGTTCGGATCGTGGATGAGCGACCCCGCAATCGACATTATCGTCGACGCGCCGGCCTGGGACAGGATCGCCGATCTCGAGGGTCTCGCTACGCGCGCCGTGAAAGCCAGCTGCAACGCCAACGGCGCGACGCTCGCAAGCGCCAGCGAGGTCGCGATTACATTCTGCGACGACGCTGCGATTCGCGCGCTCAACGCCGGGTGGCGCAAGCGCGACGCGGCGACGAACGTTCTGTCCTTTCCGACGCCCGGCCGCCTGGAGCAGAAGCTGCTGCTTGGCGACATCGTGATCGCCTACGAGACCGTGGCGCGCGAAGCCGCGGAGCAAGGCAAGACATTTGAAGACCATACGTCGCATATGATCATTCATGGATTTTTGCACCTGATCGGCTATGATCATGAGACCCCCGAGGAGGCGGACGTCATGGAGGCGCTCGAGCGACGCATTTCTGCGGCGCTGGGCTTGAGCGATCCTTATGAGCAGGAGCCGGGGGAATTGAGCGGAAGCGATGTCGTCGAAGAGTGAAAGCGTTGAGGCGGATACATTTTCGAAATCCTCTCGGGGAGGCCTTCTGGAAAGGCTGCGCGCGGCTTTGGGACTCGCGCCCGCGTCCGTGCGCGAGGAGCTCGAGGACGCGCTCGACGACGCGGCGACGGACGTCACCGCGCAGGAGCGCACGCTGCTCAAGAACGTGCTGGGCTTGCATGAGCTTCGCGTCGCCGACGCGATGATTCCGCGCGCCGATATCGTCGCGGCGCCGCGCGCGACGACCTTGCGCGAAATCCTGGCCTTGTTCCGCAGCGCCGGCCATTCGCGCCTGCCGATCTACGGCGAGACGCTAGACGATCCGATCGGCATGCTGCACATTCGCGACTTCGTGAACTATCTCGCCGAGTCGGCGGAGAAATCGCGCGGCGACGACAAGGAGCTCAGCGTCGCCGCCATCGATTTCTCCTCGACGCTCGAAGGCGTCGATATCCTGCGGCCGGTGCTCTTCGTGCCGCGATCCATGCCGGCGCTCGATCTTCTCGTCCGAATGCAGGCCACCCGCACGCATATGGCGCTGGTGATCGACGAATATGGGGGGACGGACGGACTCGTCTCGATCGAGGACATCGTCGAGATGATCGTCGGCGACATCGAGGACGAGCACGACGTGCATGAGGGCCCGCTGATCGAACGGCTGCCCGGGGGCGACTTCCTGCTCGACGCCAAGGCCGATCTTGAGGAGGCCGTCGAGGAGATTGGCGTCGACTTCCGCGAGGAGGACACGCCCCAGGAGGTGACGACCTTCGGCGGACTCGTCGCCTATCTCGCTGGCCATGTGCCGCCTCGCGGAGAGATCGTGCAGGCCTCGGTCCCGGGCTTTGAATTCGAGATTTTGGAGTCCGATCCGCGTCGCGTGGCGAAGCTGAGGCTGCGAGCCAGACCGCCGCAGGAAGGGCCGCCCGAGGTGGAAAAGAATTAATCCCGGCGCCCTACAATAGGGACGCTACGTCGTCTTCAAAAAAAAGCCGCGATCTTTCCGATGTTTGTTGTCATACGGGACGCAGACGTCAGGCTCCCGGACCGCGAGCTAAGCCGAGAAAAGCCGGCTCCCTCGCCCGCATCCTTGCAGAGAATGCAAACTCTCGTCTTGTATTCGACGCAAGATTCCTCCATGCTGCGCCCGTTAGCCTCGCCACTCCATGGAGCGGAAGCCACAAGGGGGAATAGGCGCAGTTTCGTTAAGGATGGGATTCGGCATGACGATCGCAACTCCCAACCCCCAAGTCAGAGAAACTACGGCGCGACGTATCGCGGTGTTCCGCAACCTTCGATGGTGCGGATTTTGGGTGGTGTTGGTCGCTATTTCTGGCGCCTTTGTCACCAACCCAAATATATATTTGCAGTTGCCGGCGTTGCTGTTCTGCCTTTACGCTCTGCAAGCCCTGATTGCTGAGTATTTGGGCGTGAGAAGTCTCCGTCGACTGGGTGTCGGCGCCGCGGCGGCTGCCGGGCCTATGGGCTCCGCGTCAGGCGCCGGGAATTTGGCCGATCGCCGTGTTCTGGCGCTGCTATGGCACGCCCTCCGAAATTGAAGGAGTGACCTCGCTCAGCGCGGAAGGCCCTGGCGTCGTCGAAATACAATGGATGACCGGCGGTCGCGTATGGCTTCTCCTCTCCGACAGAGACAGCAAGCTCGCGTTCTTCGAGGCGCTGCGTCGCTACCGACCCCAGGTCCGCATTTTCCGCGAAGTGAGGAAGTATCACGACTATCGCGAAAATAGGCCGGATTTAGCCTAACCTTTTGGTAGCAAGCACAGAGGGAGAACAGATCCGCGTGTCATGCGGCGCGCGGGTTATTTTCCCAGCAACTCCTTCATTTTCGCGAAAAAGCCCGTCGATTCGGGATGCGTATGGTGCGAGGATTCCTTCTCAAACTCTGTCAATAACTCGCGCTGGCGCTTGGTGAGATTTTGCGGCGTCTCGACGCTGAGCTGAACGTGCAGATCGCCTTGGTCGCGTCCGCGCAGCACCGGCATTCCCTTGCCCTTGATCCTGAGTTGACGTCCCGACTGGGCGCCCTCCGGAATTTTCACTTTGCACTCGGAGCCGTCGATCGCGTGCACAAGGATCTCGCCGCCAATCGCCGCGCGCACCATCGATATCGGCACGCGGCAATAGAGATCGGCGCCGTCGCGCTGGAAGAAGCCATGCGGCTTGATCGACAGGAAGATATAGAGATCGCCCGCCGGGCCGCCACGCATTCCCGCCTCGCCTTCGCCCGCCAGAGCGAATGCGCGTGCCGTCCTCGACGCCGGCCGGGATGTTGACGGATAGCGTGCGCTCCAGGGTCTTGCGACCGGATCCGGCGCAGGCCGGACAGGGTTGCTCGATAATCTCGCCGCGGCCCTGACAGGCCGGGCAGGTGCGCTCGATCGCGAAGAAGCCCTGCTGCGCGCGCACGCGCCCGTGGCCGGCGCAGGTCGCGCAGGTTTTGGGCTTGGAGCCCTTTTTTGCGCCCGAGCCGCCGCAGGCGTCGCAAGTGGCGGACGTCGGCAGCTTCAGCGTCGCGGTTTTGCCGGTATAGGCCTCCTCGAGCGTGATCTCCATGTTGTAGCGCAAATCCGAGCCGCGCTCGCGGCCGCTGGAGCGGGAACCGCGGCGACCCATCACGTCGCCAAAGAGGTCCTCGAAGATGTCGGCCATGGAGCCGAAGCCCTCGGTCGAGAAGCCGCCCATGCCGCCGCTTTGCTCGAAGGCAGAGTGGCCGAAGCGGTCGTAGGCGGCCCGCTTCTGTGGATCGGAGAGCGCCTGATACGCCTCGTTGATCTCCTTGAAGCGCGCCTCGGCCGCCTTGTCCCCGGGATTTCGGTCCGGGTGGCACTCCATGGCCGCCTTGCGGAAGGCGATCTTCATCTCGACGTCCGTCGCGGTCCGCGTGACGCTGAGGACTTCATAATAGTCGCGCTTGGCCATGTCCGTCGTTCGTTGGTCCCTGCGCCCGCGCCGGGCTTTGAAGGTAAGCGCTCGGTTCTCTATGAGGATTGCGGCGATATAGCAGGTTTGGCCGGTCTGTCAGCAGGTTCGATGTAAGGATTAAGCAAGTCGAACGCCAGACCGTGCGGACTCTCGAAAAATTCTTATCGACCAGCCGGCGCGGGCCGACGAACGATATTGGCCGGCAACCGGTCTGAGACCACCCGACGGGCGCCCTTCTAGAGCAAGGCCCATCAGCCGTCACGGAACCCGCTTCAGCTCGAGCGTCGTTCGATCTCCTCCATGTCCTCGTCGGAGAAGCCGAAGTGGTGGCCTATCTCATGCACAAGCACATGGGTGATGATTTCGGCTAGCGTGTCCTCGCCATCCGCCCAAAAGTCGATGATCGGTCGGCGATAAAGCCAGATGAGATTGGGCTGGTCGCCCGTCTCCGTCAGGTGCTCTCTCTGCGCAATCCCCGCGCCACGAAAGAGGCCGAGTAGATCATACTCGCTCTCGCAACTCATCTCATCGAGCGTCTCGTCGTCGGGAAATTCCTCGACCCTGATCACAAGTCCCTCGCAGAGCGCCGTGAAGCGCGACGGAAGGCTCGCATAGGCGGCACGCGCCAACGTTTCGAAGTCGTCGAGCGTCGGCGCTTTGATCGCGCCAATTGCGGGGTCAGCGCTTGGCGCCGTCATCGGGCTTCGCCTCCGTGCGAGTTCGAAAGCCCCCTCCCTGTCCTTCGCCCGCAAGCGAGGGAGGGAACCCTAACGATTGGCGTCGCCGATGAAGCCAAGAGGTCGCCCCCTCTCCCGCGAAGCGGGGGAAGGTTGTGAAGGCCCCCCATCAACGCCACTCCCGCACGTCGACGAAGCGGCCGGCGATCGCGGCCGCCGCGGCCATCGCCGGCGAGACGAGATGGGTGCGTCCCTTGAAGCCCTGGCGGCCCTCAAAATTGCAATTCGACGTGGAGGCGCAGCGCTCGCCGGGCGCGAGGCGATCCGGGTTCATCGCAAGACACATGGAGCAGCCGGGCTCGCGCCAATCGAAACCCGCGTCGGTGAAGATCTTGTCGAGTCCCTCGGCCTCGGCCTGCGCCTTCACCAGTCCCGAGCCCGGCACGACCATCGCCGCGACGCGTGCGCTCACGCGCTTGCCACGCGCGATCTCCGCCGCGGCGCGCAGATCCTCGATCCTGCCATTCGTGCAGGAGCCGATGAAAACGCGGTCGATCTCGATATCCGTGGGCTTCTCGCCGCCGCTGAGGCCCATATAGGCGAGCGCGCGCATGACAGCCGCGCGCTTGCCGGGGCTGGCGGCGTCGTCCGGCGTCGGCACGCGGCCGTCGATTGCGATCACGTCCTCGGGGCTCGTGCCCCAGGTCAGGATCGGCGGCAGCTTCGAGGCGTCGAGCGTCACGATCTGATCGAAATGCGCGCCCTCGTCGCTCGCCAGCGTCTCCCAGTAGCGCCGCGCAGAAACGAATTGCGCGCCCTTGGGCGCCTTGGGGCGATCCTTGAGATAGTCGAAAGTCTTCTCGTCCGGCGCGACCATGCCGGCCCGGGCCCCCGCCTCGATCGACATGTTACAGACGGTCATGCGGCCTTCCATCGAAAGGTCGCGGATCGCCTCGCCCGCATATTCGATTACATGTCCGGTCCCGCCCGCCGTGCCGATCTTGCCGATGATCGCGAGCACGATGTCCTTGGCGGTCGCGCCCGGCGCGAGCTTGCCGTCGACGCGCACCAGCATGTTGGCGGCCTTCCTCTGGATGAGAGTCTGGGTCGCGAGCACATGCTCGACTTCCGAAGTGCCAATGCCATGCGCGAGCGCGCCGAAGGCGCCGTGCGTCGACGTGTGGCTGTCGCCGCAGACGATGGTCGTTCCTGGGAGGGTGAAGCCCTGCTCGGGGCCGACGATGTGCACGACCCCCTGGCGATGGTCGTGCTCATTGTAATATTCGACGCCGAACTCGCGGGCGTTCGTTGCAAGCTGCTCGACCTGCGCGCGGCTCTCGGGGTCCTCGATCGGCAGCGAGCGGTCGGTGGTCGGCACATTGTGGTCGACGACGGCGAGCGTCCGCTGGGGAGAGCGAAGACCTCTGCCGCTGGCGCGCAGCCCTTCGAAGGCCTGCGGGCTCGTGACCTCGTGAACGAGATGGCGATCAATGTATAGGAGGCAGGCGCCGTCCTCCTGGCGATCCACGACATGGTCGTCGAAGATCTTGTCGTACATCGTGCGTGGCGCGCTGGAATTCTTCGACATTTTGTGAGATTTCTCCTCGGGGCGGTCTTAGCGCCTTCGTCTGGAAGCGTATTTACGCGCCCAGAGCGATTTCGGAAAGTCTGTTGGTCGCCTTTCGACTTCGGCTCGACGGGAAGACAAATGGCTCAAGCCGAGCTAAGGCGGATGGCCGCGCCGACCAGTCGGGCGCCAAGAGCGTTTCAGTTGAGGAGGATAACCGGCAGATGACCCGCCCCAGGATCGCTCCCTATCTCACCGTTACGCCGGCGGCCGCGGCGATCGCTTTTTACACGACGGCCTTGGGGGCGAAGCAGAGGGCGCTGATGCCGTCCCTCGACGGGTTGCGCATCGCCCATTGCGAATTGTTGATCAACGGCGGCTCCGTGATGCTCGCCGACGCGTTTCTGGAACTCGGCCAGACGCGCTCGCCAATGCCGGGCGAGCAGGTGACCATGTCGGTGAGCGTCGAATACGACGAGCCGAAAGAGGTGGATGAAGTCTGCTCGCGTGCGGGGTCGCTCGGCGCCAAAATCGAGACTCAGCCGACAAATACTTTCTGGGGAACGCGCTATGCGTCCTTGCGCGATCCCTTCGGGCACCGATGGATCCTGAACGCGCCGCTCGAAAAGAAGAAGTAAGCGGCGCGCCGGCCGTTCGCGAGCGCGTTCTCCAAACGGGGCCTTCTCAGACCGGCGCGGGCGCGAGCCCTTTGCGTGCGGGTTCGGACTTCAGCAGGACGGGAATGTGGCCGAGCGGCGCTGTTTCCGTCGCCTGTTCGAGCGCCAGCGCGAAGCGCGTGAGAATCGCGATCGGCATGCCGTAGGGGATCGTCGTGTTGGTGCTGTGCTGCGTGGGAATCCGTATCTCCGGAAGGTGACCCCACGAATTGGCCCAGCCGAGACTGTCGAAGCTCCCGAGGAATTGAATGTAGCGCGTCGACGGCGCCAACTCGGAGATGGGGCAGCCGAAGGTCGTCACCAAGCGAGGCGCAGCGCCCGGATCCAAAGCGCGCAACGCGTTTTCGATGACGAGCGCTCCCTTGCTGTGACCGAGCAGCACCGAGAGCTGCGGCGCCTGATCGAGCAGAGCATGCAGCACGTCGGACGCAGGGTTGCCGGTTCGAAAAGGTTCCGCGCCAGAGCGGCTTTCCGGCAAAGTGTGAAGAAGGCCTTTGCCGACGCGCGCGGCGAGCGGCGAGGCGATGGCCACCATTTGATGGATCATGCCCTCGAGCCAGCCTTCTAGACCAAATCCGTAAAAGCCGCCAAGTCCTTGGAAGATGACGTCGGCCACGCCATAGCCGGGCACGATCGCCGCGACGCGTTGACCCAGCGCCATGGAAGCATTCCAGGCGAAGGCGGCCGAGCCCAGCGCCGAGCTGCCGACGCCCGTGACGGTGACGGCTTCGACATCGGTTCCGGCGCTCTTCAACCAGGCCAGGAATTCGTCCACGCGATCGAAGCGCTGAACAAAGGGCGCTTTCGCGGAGTCGACGACGAGGATGCAACCCTCGGGATTGCTCAGCGCGTCGAGATTGAGCAGGCTGAAACCCGCGGCCTGGTGTTTCGGCGACGGCTCAGGCTTTTTGAGCGCCACGAGCAAAGGCTCAGGCAAGGTCGAGACGAGCTCGCCGCGCCACAGGAGCTCCGTCGCGAGCACGCCGACATCGTAAAAATATGCGTCGAGCGCGGCGTTCGACAATCGCAGGAACCGTAAGGCCGGTTCTACGAAAACCGGCGGAATTTCAAAGAGAGCGAGGGACGGCGCTAAGTCTGCTTGCATCATTGTAACCTCCTCAAAAAAAGAACGCTGCATCGCAGCATACCCCTGGCCGCGCGTCAATGGCGCCCGCGGGCGGCATAGCTTACGGCGCCTGAGCGCAATCGCTTCTGTGGTAAGAAATCGCCTCAACGCGAAAGGCTCAGTCGAGTTGCGTCAATTCGCTGGGAGCAGCTTCGCGCCGCGCGGAAGACTCCGGCCCCTCGCGAATTCAGCGAAATCCATCGGGCCCTTGCCGGAGCGTTGCACCCGCAAGAGACGCAGCGCGCCGCCGCCGCAAGCGACGAGCCCCTCGTCGTCGAGCGCCTCCCCCGGCTGCCCCTCCGCCGTTTCGAGGCGCGTCTTGAGAACCTTCACGCGCTCCAGTCCTTGGCCGAGGTCCGCCTCGAAAAAGGCGGCGGGAAAGGGAGCGAGGCCGCGCACGAGGTTGTGCAGCGCCTTCGCCGGGCGGCGCCAGTCGATGCGTGCTTCGCTCTTCTCGATCTTGGCGGCATAGACCGCGCCGGTTTCGTCCTGCGGCGTGAAGACGAGCGTTCCCTGCTCCAGCGCTTCCAGCGCGTCGGCCATCAGCGGCGCGCCGCGCGCCGCGAGCGCGTCATGCAGCTCGCCCGCGGTCGTGTCGCGACCGATCGGGACGCGCGCCTCCATCGCCACGGGACCGGTGTCGAGCCCTTCCGCCATGCGCATGACGCCGACGCCGCTTTCTGCGTCGCCCGCCATGATGGCGCGCTGGATCGGCGCCGCGCCGCGCCAGCGCGGCAGGAGAGAGCCGTGGAGATTGAGGCAGCCGTGCCTGGGCGCATCGAGGATCTCGCGCGGCAGGATCAGCCCGTAAGCGGCGACGACGGCGACATCGGCGCCGATCGCCGCGAAGGCCGCCTGCTCCTCCTTCGAGCGAAGGCTCTTGGGCGTCGCGACCTTCAGCCCGAGGCTCTCCGCGAGCAGATGGACGGGCGACTTCTTGAGCTCCATGCCGCGACCCGCGGGCCGCGGCGGCTGCGTGTAGACCGCGACAATTTCATGCCCGCGGCCAAGAAGCTCCCTCAGCAAGCCCGTCGCGAAGACCGGCGTGCCCATAAAGGCGACGCGCATCGGCGTCACGCGTCTTCGGACTGATGCTCCACGACGCGCGCCTCATGTCGCGCGGCCTTGGCGAATTTCTTGACGACGCGCTCGCGTTTCAGCCGCGAGAGATGGTCGATGAAGAGACCGCCTTCGAGATGGTCGAGCTCATGCTGCACGACGGTCGCGAGCAGCCCATCCGCCTCGAACTCCCGCTCCGCCCCCTGGCGGTCGATGTGACGCACCCGTACGCGCGCCGGGCGCTGCACGTCCTCGAAATAATCAGGGACGGAAAGGCATCCTTCGTTGTAGCTTGAGAGTTCCTCGCTCGCCCAGACGATCTGCGGGTTGATCAGGAAGAGCGGCGCGCGCGGCCCGTCCTCCTTCTTGGTGGTGTCGATCGTCACCATTCTTTTCGCGTGGCCGACCTGGATCGCGGCGAGCCCGACACCGGGCGCCTCGTACATCGTCTCCAGCATGTCGTCGAGGAGCTTCAAGATCGCCGCATCGACGCGTTCGACCAGCAAGGAAATCTGCCGCAGGCGCGGATCGGGAAGGGTCAGGATCGGGAGCAGGGCCATGGGGTTGCGCCGAGTTTGAAGGGTCTCGCCTTGAGATAGGCGCGCCTGGCCACGGCGTCAAATCTTGAGCCGGGGAATCGACGGCCCAAGGCGAAAGAAGACGCCGCTCGCGCCAAGCTGATAAGGAGCTGCGCCATGCCCCCTTTCGACGCGACGCTCGACTCCCTTGCCGCCGGCCTCCCCCCCAAGGGCCGCTTGCTCGGACTGGACCTCGGGACGAAGACCATCGGCCTCGCCCTCTCGGACGTCGAGCGTCGGATCGCCTCGCCCTTCGAGACGATCCGGCGGACGAAATTTTCCGCTGACGCGCAGGCGCTGATGAAGCGCGTCGGGGAACTCGAGATCTGCGGCCTCATCGTGGGCCTTCCGCTCGAGCTCGACGGCAAGTCGGGGCCGCGCGCCCAGGCCACGCGCGCCTTCATGCGCAACCTCGCGAGCCTTGCGCCCCCGCCGCACGCCTATTGGGACGAGCGTTTCTCTACCGCGCTCGTCACACGCGAGCTCATCGCGCAAGACGCGTCCCGTGCTAAAAGAGCGAAGGTCGTCGACCGCATGGCCGCTGCCTACATTCTCCAAGGCGCGCTCGATCGGCTCGCACGGCTCGGCGCATAAAATACTGTCGGTTGCAACCCTAGAAGGCGGTTGCCAAATCAGACACGCTGTGGTTGTCTCTTTTCGGGAGAGCGCTCTTGCTTGCGAGAAGGGAGTAAGCATGGCGCTCTTGGGAGCCATTGCAATGAATCGATTGGCCAAAGCCTTGGCGACGCCACGCGACATCGAGCGCGAGGCGACGTGTCAAGATCAGGCGGACCTGGCCGCCTATATTGTCGAGATGACTGGCGAGCTAGCCCGACTGGCCGGGGAAGCCGGCATGCCGATGCTCGCTTATTTCCTCAATCTGGCCCGCGTCGAGGCGCAGATCACCGTGCGCGAGAAGGATTTGCGCGAGCCACGGCGCGGCCTGTGATCGCCGCGAGAGCGACGCCCGCTCTTTGAGAGCATCGCAAAAGTTTTCGCCTCCTACGAATTCCGAGTGGGCGCCGCCGTGCAGGGCCGCCCGGCGCCCTTCCCTGAGGCGCCGCGCCGATCGGGCGGCCCCTGAGGCGGGCTACGGGGGACTGAAAGCGCGCGCGTCAGAACAGCGGTTTAGCGGCGCGGAGAAGACCCCGTCGTTTACTTCGCGGCCTTCTCCGCATCCTCGATGATCTTCGGCAACGCCGCTGCTTCCATCCGGCCGTCGAATTTGACGCCGTTGATGAAGAAGGTCGGCGTGGCGCTCACACCGAATTTTTGACCCTTCTCGGCCACCGCGTAGATCGCCTTCTGAAGCTTCTCGTCTTTTAGCGTCTCTTCGAACTTCTCTTGTCCGATTCCGATCTGCTTCACCGCATTGGCGAGGCTCTCGAAAGGCGTCTCGGTGAAGGCCCAATTCCGCTGCTGCGCGAAGAGGAAATCGACGGCAGCGTCGCGTTTGTCGCCGAGCGACCGCGCCAGCATGAAGGCGGCGGCGGCGCGCTCGTCGAGAGGAAATTCGCGCAGAATGAATTTGACCTTGCCCGCGTCGATGTAGTCCTTCTTCAACGTCGGATAGACGTCGTTATGGAAGGCCGCGCAATGGCTGCAGGTCATCGAGGCGTATTCGACGATCACGACCGGCGCGTCGGCCTTTCCCTCGACGATGTCGGGGAGCGCCTGCGGCGCGAGCAGTTCCACGAGGGGAACTTTCGTTTCCGCCTTTTGCTCGAGCGCCGGCGCCGCCGAAGGAAGCGAGAACGCCAGTGCGGCGGCGAGGAAGATGCGGCGAGAAGGCGCGAGTTTCTCTATCGTCATGGCAAGTTCCGTAGCGAGGAGGCGGGAAGGACGAACGTCCCGGCCCGCGACATAGCGCGCTTTCGGCTCGAACGGAACCGTTCGAACGATAGGAAATTGCGCCGCCAGAGTGAATGCGGAAGCGAGCAGGATGGCGGCGAAGGGCGATGCGCCCGACGCCGCCCATACGCCCGAATTAGCGGGAATAATACTCGATGACGAGGTTCGGCTCCATGCGGACCGGATAGGGAACCTCGCTCGCGTGCGGAACGCGGCTAAGCTTCGCGGTCATCTTGGAGTGGTCGACCTCGTAATATTCCGGCACGTCGCGCTCGGCGAGACCGACCGCCTCGAGGACGGTGACCGCCTGCTTCGAACTCTCCTTCACCTCGACGACGTCGCCGGGCTTGATGAGATAGGAAGGGATGTTCACGCGCCGGCCGTTCACGCGGATATGACCGTGATTGACGAATTGGCGCGCCGCGAAGACGGTCGGAACGAATTTGGCGCGATAGACGATCGCGTCGAGGCGCCGCTCGAGGAGTCCGATGAGATTATCGGAGGAGTCGCCCTTGAGACGGATGGCCTCCGCATAATATTTGCGGAACTGCTTTTCCGAGATGTTGCCGTAATAGCCCTTGAGCTTCTGCTTGGCCTTGAGCTGCGTGCCGAAGTCGGAGGGCTTGCCCTTGCGGCGCTGGCCGTGCTGACCCGGGCCGTATTCGCGCCGGTTGACAGGGCTCTTCGGACGGCCCCAGATATTCTCGCCCATGCGGCGGTCGATTTTATATTTTGCGTCTGCGCGTTTGGTCACGTTGGTCCTCTTTGCTCATCGCGTTGCGACGAACGCGCGAAAGAGGTTCCGCACGCGATCCCCTGCAAGGGTCGCGTCGCCGTCAAACCGCGTTTCGCGCGCGACTTGCGGATGCTCCGCAAGGCTCGAAACGCGCCCTCCTCTGCCGATTTCTCATTCGAGAGACGGCCGACAGGCGGTCCTTCAGGACCAGCCACGGGTGCGCATCCGGCGAAGAGGCGTTCCCCTCAGCCGGATGGGGTCGTGTAAGGAGGCCGGGCGGGACGTGTCAAGCGAATTGGCGGGGCAGGTCGTTGGTCGGGGTGAAATCCGGTCCGCGACGCCCCCTCCCCGGGTAGCTGGAGATGTGGGATCAGACTAATGAGCTGGCGTCTGCCCGGGCAGCCTTGCGCGAGGCTGATGAGGAATGGCGCGTCGGAGTGCCGAAGCCGGGCATCGCGGCCGCCCGCGCGAGGTGGATTGCCGCGAGGTGATCAACGCCGTCCGCATCTCGTGCGTCAGGCTGCGCTGGCGGATGCGTGCCGGTTCACTTCGGCTGCTGGCAGACGGTCTATGCTTGGTTTCGCGACGGTGCGCAGGTTTTTGTTTCAAACCATCCACGACGTCGAGTTGATGCTCGAGAGCGTTCGGGCCGGAGGCGAGCCCTTCCGCGGGGTGATCGACGCACGGCTACGGCAGAAAATCGTCGGCGCAAGCGCCATATCGCCGTCGACACGGATGGGCTTGCTGATGATCAATCTCATCGCCGACATCTCCGATTCCGCGCAGCACAGCAAATCTCTCGACGCCATCCGCAAGCGCTGGCCTTGGGTGAAGCATTTGTTCGCCGACGGCGCATACGATCGGCTCAAGCTGATGGACAAGGCGGCCTATCTCGAGTTTGTGATCGAGATCGTGCGCCGACGCGACGGCCAAAAAGGCTTTGAGGTTCTGCCGCGCCGATGGGTCGTCGAAAGAACCTTCGGATGGATGATCCGTTGGCGACGCCTCGTGCGCGACTATGAACGCCGCATCGACGTCTCCACGGCGATGATCCTGGTCGCCATGGGCGGAAACTCCTCCGCAGAAACGCTCACCCCTGATTTTCAAAACAAACTCTAAGAACTCGCAGGTCTCATCAATCTTGATGAGGCCAACCGAATAGAAATTGATTAGCGTTTTTCTCGATCCGACCGGCAGCACATTCCAGCGCTGGGAAGCGCGAAGGTCCATTCAATGCCGAGCCGGATTAACCTCGAAGAGGATATTGCAATGAACATAGAGAGAATCAACAGCGGCGGCAATACGAACGAAGCGGCCGCGGCGCAGAGGCCTTCAACGAGGGACCTCCTGGGACCAAGTAATGTTAAATATTTTACGGCACCGGAAAATCCCTTCTCCAGCGAGCGCATTGAAGTTCTGCCGCCGCAGCATACATACGGAGCTGCAAGCATGCAGGTCTATGCAAATGGGCAGGTTGCTTATTATACCCATGCAAGCGCGGACGGTTTTCTCGCTTACGTGAAGTCAGTTCGAACAAACATCGTTCCGTGTTAAGGATGGGAACGTTAAATGGTGGCAATACGAGCCACATTTCGACGATTGGCAGGATAAATACGGTTCCGATTCCGTCGAAGTCTTTTACCATGCGGGCCACGGGGGCACCGATTCATCGACAGGCAACTACAGCGCACCACTTGGCGGCGTCTGGGACAACGTCGAATACCTGAACTCGTCGCAGATGGCGATCGGCGATCAACGTCTTCGCTATCTCTTTCTCGCGACGTGCGAAGGATGCATGGTCTTTGCGCCGAACAATCCCATTCGTACATGGAATGTCTGCAACCGCGGTTTTCGCATGCTGTTTGGCGCTACCGACCTCATCGCGGACAATCCAGACTACGGAACGAACTTTTGGAATCACTGGAAGAGCGGGGCGAGCTTCAGCCAGGCTTGGCAGGATAGCCTCCTCGATGCCGGATCCGGACAAAAACCATCCTCCACCGCGGTGGGCGCAACCGCGGCCGAGGCGCAGGACCGCCTATTCAACGAGCGCTTCTTCACCAATGCGTCGCCGAGCCGCGACTGGTATTGGTGGCGATGGGTCGGCAACCCGCCAGCAGCCGGCGTGACGAAAACCAGCGCCTTTCCGCCTTTCCCGAAAGAGATCAGATTCGCACGCATAGCGCCGCGTATCGCTACTCGGCAATCGATTCTGGAGTCGATGCGGCGTTTCGATTTTGAAGGAGCCGAGCATCTTCCTGAGGGACCGCTGGACGCTCTACGCGTCGCAAAAGGGTCTGCCTATTTCGGCTTGATTCCGGGCGGCGCGGTCGTCGAGTATGAGCCCGCTGAGCTGAAGCGGTCCACTCTGACTGAGAAGCAAGTTCTCCATTCCGCTCAACGGGTAATCGGAGCCGACCATAATCTCGCGCTTCGCACCGTTCTTCCGGCCCTGCATGCTGGCGCCTCCGCCGACCAGAAGTTGAGCTCTGAACCAGAAATTTACGAGCATATCGCCATCTTCCGTCAGCATCTTGCAGGGCTTCCGATCCTGACGCCGGGTGCGGGGGAAGTGAGGGTCCATGTCTCGGCCGGCGGCCGCGTCCGCCGTATTTTGGATACGCGGCTTCAAATCGTCGCGCTCAACGAGAGGGGGATGTTCCCGCTCGACGAACCCGCCCCCTCCAAACAGAAGGATCACAGGACGGCCGACGACGCCGGCATCATCCACGCACTGCATGCTGCCGCTGCAACCTTTCCTGGCGGCGACCGTTCGACCTTGAGCCGGCTTTTACTTGAAACTGTCGAATTCGGCTACGCGCTACGCGGTCTGGATCTGGTTCCAATCGCCCGCGCAAAGGTGGAAATCTCAAAAGGCGCCTACAAGATGTTCGAGATAGTAGAGGTTGATCTCTTCCGATAGGGCATAACCAAGAGACTACAGGCTTAAAACGCTCGGTTTGGCGGAGACTCCTTCCGGCGGAGCCACCACGTCGGGAGGAACTCCTCTAAAAGCAATAGAAACACGGCCCTATCGCATTAATCGGCAAGGGGGTGAAACTTGCTTCCCCTTACCGAAGTCGCCGCCAGGCCCGATTTCAAAAGTCGCCTCTTTTGCGCAACATCATTCTGGCCCCGCTTCCGCTACGCGTGCGGCCACTGCCGCTCGCGGAACCAGTTGCGGTAGTCGGACATCTTGGCGTGCTGCCCGGACGGCGCATGCCGCGTGCAGGTTTCCGCCTCGGCGCTCCCCTGCGGAGCGCCCCAGCGCAGCTCCACGCAGTCGTTGGGGTTGTAGGCCATCTCGAGTTCATCCGCACGATCGATGACGTCCTTGAGCGTCAGCGTCCAAGACGAGCCGTCGCTGCGCGTATAGGTGAACTTGCGGGCCGCGAGCTCAGACGCCAGCGTGCTTTGCAGCTCCGCCTTCATTCCCGCGCCGCTGTGGCCGAAGGGAACGGCGTAACGCTCGGGACGCCGCGCGACGCGATCGGGATAGCCGCGCACCACGTCGATCGCGATCAGCAGGCGCAGGTCGCGCGCCGGCGTCGAGAAGTCCTCCCACGCGCCATTGGTCTGGAAGATCGCGGCGCCGTCCGGCATCGACGCCTCGCCTTTCCCGCTGCTTTGGAACTTGCGACCGTTCTCCACGGCTGTCGCGCGCGTCTTCACCTGCTCCTCGAGCGACCGTATGGCGCCCTGCATCGCGCGGGTCGGATCGAGCGGCTCGGGCGACATCACCTCGTCCATGCGATCGTAGAATTCTTCGGTCCCAAGCTGCGTCTGCTGCAGAGAGAAATCGCCGTAGTCCGGGTTCTTCGCGATCTCCGCATTGGTGAGCGCCCGCAGCCCGCCGCCCGGCTGCCGCACGACCGGACGGAAGCGCTTGAAACCAGGGCTGCCGAGGGAAGGATCGTGCACGAACAGAAAATTGCCGCGCCAGAAGCGTTTGCGGGTGACGGTGCCATCCGGCTCGGCGTCGACCGCGAAGAAGAGGCCCGCGGCGTCCGCCATCTCCGGCACGCGCTGCACCAGCATGAGAACGTGCCCGTACGGATCGGCGTAGACCGTGCCGGGACGCAAGCTCTCCTGCGTCAGCGGGATCATGTAAAAGTCGTTTCTGTCGCTGTTCCCCGAGGCCCGGACGGACCCGGATTGGACGACGTCGCCCACGGCGCGCAGAAATTGACCGAACCCCGTGACCCGCTGACGCTTCGGCTGGGCCGGTTTCGCCGATTCCTGTCTATCGGACGCCGCCGGCTGGGCCTGCTGAGACGGGGAAAACAGTTGCCCTAACAAGTTGTCGGGGACCGTCGCAGCGCGAGCGACGGCCGGCTTCGCGTCAGAGGAGGCCTCCTGCACCCGCACCGGCCGGGTCGATTTCGGGATGCAGCATGTCGAACCATTCGTTGCAGCGCGGGGGCGAGCCGCCGCCGCCCCGCGAGCAGTTCGAATAGCCGAAGGGAAGCCCCATCTTGTAGGCGAAATAGGCGCGCAGGAAGTAGACGAAATCGGCGCAGTCGGGCCGCACCGTCGAGATGGCCTTGTCCTCGTCCTGGCCGAGATGATTGAACAGGACGTTGCGCGAGCGATCGCGCAGCACGTCGGACCAGGTCTTCCAGGACGGCTCTGCTTCGAGCGGCGCGTCAAAGAGCTTGGCGATCCACGCCGAATAGAGATTCTCCGTCGACCGGTTCCAGGAGTTGCGCAGCTCCCAGAGGCCGCGGTCCGCGGCGGGCGGCCCGGCCGGCTTGCTCGCGCTGACCTCGATCTCCTTGGTGATCGTGCTGCAGCCGCCGACGGAGGAATCGAGGGCGACAACCGCGCGCCATTCGCCGGCGGCGGGCGACGCCACCTCGGCGAACCAGACAGAAGGGGGGCCGGCGTTATGCCCGCGCGACTTGGCTGCGACGCTTCCGTCCGGCGCGATCAGCGTCAGCTCGCCCCCGACGGGATGCTCCGCAGCGACGAGCACGCGCAAAGGCGCGCCCTTCCACGGCGCGAAGGGCGAGGGCAGCACCGAGACCTCGGCCGCCTCCTCGCAACCGCCGGCTTGGGCTTTCGCCGGCGATAGTGGGAAAAGGAGGGCCAGCAATGCGCCTGCGGCAGCCAACGATGCAGAAAGTCGGCGCGATGAAAGCATTTCCTGTTTCCTCGTCTCGGACCGTCCTTAACAAGTTCTCTCGTCTGAGGCCGGTTTGCAGAATTGCGAGTGGGTGGGCTGAGGCAGCGGGTGGGAGAACCGCTTCTGCGCAGCCGCCGATCGTCAGCCCTTTAGTTTCGGAATGGGTCAAAATGGCGACCGCGACGCGCCGCTCTCAAGGACATCGCCGGCGCCTTGAGCGCGGCCTTGAGCCGAGAATCCGGAACATGAACGGCTCCGCGCGCGTTTTGCGAAAGAACCCGCCCGAGGCGATCACGCGCCCGGCGACAAGAGGAGCAAACGATGGATCGACGCGCGTTCCTAACGAAGACTCTGCTTTCCGCCGGCATGATCGCCGCCACCGGCAGCGCGGCGTTGGCGCTGCCGTCCGTCGCCCGGCGCGATGCGATCGCGCCTCAGGGTCCGGTCGAGAGCGTCTGGTGGCGCCGCTGGCATTGGCGTCGTCGTTGGCATTGGCGTCGTTGGCGTCGCTGGTGATCGACGTAGAACGCCGGGCGAAGCGGACGAAGCCGCCTCCGCTTCCCCTCGTCTCTTCGCCTATGTCGCGAGCGCGTGCGCGTGCACGTCGCGACCGGAATGGTTCTTGAGGATCTCCTTGGCGGCGTCCTCCTCCGACTCGTTCCGCGTGCGCACGAAAAGCAGCAGTCCGCCGTGATCGAGCTGGTTTTTCAGATAGCGCGCGTGCTGATCGTCGACGAAGTCGCCAAGCACGCCGCCCAGGAAGCCGCCGACTTCGGCGCCGATGAGCCCGCTGCCGAGCGTCGCCAAGAGCGCGCCGCCACCCGCGAAAATCGCGCCAGCGGTGGCGACCGCGCCGATCGCGGCGAGGCTCCCTAAGATCACGGTCTTCTTCGTGTCGAAAGCGCGGTAGAGGATGCGCGGAACGTTGGGATCGTCCTCCAACTCCTCGACCCTTTTATATTTGTGGCCCAGCTTCTCGATGATCGCTTTTTCGCCCGCGAGCAGGGTGATCTGCGCCTCCTCGAAACCCGCGCCGAGCAATTCTCCGGTCGCGGCCTCCAGGGCTACAGCATCCGCAAGTACGCCCACGACCTCTCGCGCCGGCGCCGCGTTGCGCGCTTTCTCGTCCATTCGCGTCTCCTCCGTTCTCATTGCGCCGAACAGCGGCCGCCGATCTGAACCGCGAGCTTGTGTTTCCCCATGTCTAGCACATAGAGATTGATGGTCATGCTCGAGCGGTCGATGTTGCCGCCTTGAGTTCTTCGAGCCGTTCTTGAACACGAGGAAGCGCGCATCCTGCTGAATGAGCGAAAAGCTTTTCGCAAGCTCCGGGACGCCGTCCAGAGTCACGGTCTTGTTCCGTATCTCGACGGTGAAGGGCTGCATCTGCGCTCCCGTTGTCTGGTTGACGCCCTCGCAACGAAAGCTCGATTCCGCCGCTTGGGCGCTCGAGCACCCTAGAACGGCGACGAGCAGGACGGCGCCAGGTTTCGCGAAGACCATTTTTCGATTTCCTTATCCGGTGTGGGCGACGTGGGAACGTGAATGTTGTGCGCTGGCGGAACCGCGGCGGGCGCAAGGTCAAAAAGAAAGCGCGTCAACCTATCGCGCCCAGCCTCGCGAGGAAAGACAGGAACGCCGCCGGGACAAGAGTCGGCAGACGGCGCTTGCGCCCCTGCCTCCCCGATGTGCTAGAGCCCTGGCGACGCCGTCGCGAGCGCACGGGCGCCAGGGAAAGCTTCGCAAATGAAAAATGTTCACACGCCGCGCTGGGGCTGGGCGTTGACCGGCTCGGGGCACTTCTTCACAGAGTCGCTCGACATGATTCGTACGCTGGACCACGTCGATCTTTTCGTCTCCAAGGCGGCGGCCGAGGTCGTGAAGATGTACAAGCACGACTTCGCCCTGCCCGACAATATCCGCGTCTTCAAGGACGTGACCGCGAGCGCCGCGCCCGTCGGCAATTTCTATTACGGCGTCTATCACACGCTGGTGCTCGCGCCTGCGACCTCCAACACCATCGCGAAATGCGTCTTCGGCATTTCCGACAATCTCGCGACCAATGTCTTCGCTCAGGCGGGCAAGTGCCGCGTGCAGACGATCGTCTTTCCCTGCGACACGGCGCCGGAACTCGAGACGCGCGCGCCGAAGGGAATGGTCAAGGTCTATCCGCGCCGTATCGACCTCGAAAATTCCGAACGGCTGAAATCCTTCGAGGCGACGACCGTCGTCGAGAGCCTCAAGGCGCTGGAGGAGGCGGTCGAGGCGCGCCGCCGCGCGCTAGCGGAGCCGGAAGGGTGAATGAGCGCCTGCTGTTCCTGACCGGACATCTCGCCTATCCGCGCCTGGATCGAATGGTCAGGAGCTTCGGCGACGTCGCAAAGGACTGGCGCGTTCACAATATCGGGGTGAAGGTTGCCGCGTTGATGACGCAGGAGATCATCCTGCGTCGCCTGCCGCGCCCGGTTGAGGCGGATCGCGTGATCCTGCCAGGACGGTGCCGCGCCGATCTCGTGGTGCTCGCCCGCGAATTGGGCGCCGCCGTCGAGCGCGGGCCGGATGAGGTCGCCGATCTTCCCGTCTACCTCGGCCGTTCGGGGCCAAAGCCCGACCTCTCGCGCCACGATATGCGCCTCTTCGCCGAGATCGTCGACGCCTCGACGATGAGCGTTGCGGCGATCGTCGAACGCGCGAGACGGCTCAGGGCTGCCGGGGCGGATGTGATCGATCTCGGCTGTCTGCCCGATACGCCTTTCCCCCACATGGAGGAGACGATCGCCGCGTTGCACGTGCACAGCTTCCGAGTGAGCGTCGATTCGGCCGACGTCGAGGAATTGAAGCGCGCGGCGGCGGCCGGCGCCGACCACCTCTTGAGTTTAGACGAGCACAGCCTCGATATCCTGCCGCAAGACTCGACGCTCGTCCCGATCCTGGTTCCCGCCCCGCATGGCGATCTCGCGTCTCTCCAGCGCGCCGCGGCCAGGGCGCGCGCGCGCAACATCGGCTTCATCCTCGATCCCATTCTCGATCCGATTCACTTCGGCTTTGCGGACTCCATTGCGCGCTATGTCGAGACGCGACGGCTCGAGCCGCAGGCGGAGATGATGATGGGCACGGGCAATCTCACCGAGCTGACGGACGCGGATTCTTCTGGCGTCACGGCGACGCTGCTCGGCCTTTGCTCCGAGCTGAACATACGCAACATCCTGACGGTGCAAGTGAGCCCGCACACGCGCCGTACACTCGAAGAGCATGACGCGGCGCGCCGGATGCTGTTTGCCGCGCGCGCCGACCGCGCCCTGCCTAAAGGCTACAGCGACGCGCTGCTGCAGGTCCACGACAAGCGCCCCTACGCGTCGACGCCGGACGAGATCGCCGAGCTTGCGCGCGAACTGCGCGACGTCAATTTCCGCATCGAGGTCGCCGAGGACGGCGTGCATATTTTCGCGCGCGGTTTTCATGAGCTCGCGACGGACGCGATGTCGCTGTTTCCGAAGCTCAGCGTGGAAAAGGACGGCGCGCACGCCTTCTACCTCGGGAGCGAGCTGATGAAGGCCGAGCTCGCGTTTCGCTTGGGCAAGCGCTACCGCCAGGACGAGCCGCTCGACTTCGGCGCGGCGCAGGACGAGAACGTCGAGGACAAGGAGCGCTTCAAGGAGATCGGTCACACGCTGCGCAAGAGCAAGGGAGGCGACGATGCCGCTGATTCGTGAATGCGTCGTCACGACGCTTAACGCGTCAGGCGAGCCGCATCTTGCGCCGCTGGGCCTCATCGAAGACGGCGAGCACTGGATCATCGCGCCCTTCCGACCCTCAACGACGCTCGACAATCTCGAGAAGACGCCGAGAGCCACGGCGAGCTTCATCGACGACGCCGAAATCTTTGCCGGCTTCGTCACGGGAAAGCGCGACTGGCCGATCGAAGCCGTGCCGGATTGGCCGGCGCCACGGCTTGCCGCCGCGCTCGCCCATGCGGAGCTGGAAGTCCTTCGCGTCGAAGCCAGTGAGCAGCGCCCGCGTTTCTTGTGCGCCGTGCGACGGATCGAGAATCACAGGCCTTTTCTCGGCATGAACCGCGCGCGCGCCGCCGTGCTCGAGGCGGCGATCCTCGCGACCCGCCTACACATGCTGCCTCGCGAGAAGATCGAGCGCGAGATCGACTATCTCAAGATCGCGATCGACAAGACCGCGGGCGAGGCCGAGCGCCGCGCCTGGGAGCGTGTGATGGAGAAGATCAGGGGGGCTCTGCCCTCTCCGCGCGAGGCGGGGAGAGGGTTAGGGAGAGGGGCCGGGGCATTTCTCCCTGCTGTTTGCGCAGAGAATTCTGCTTCGAAAAGCGACGTGCTGTCGGCCTCTACTCCAAGCCCCTCACCCCATCCCTCTCCCCGCAAAACGGGGAGAGGGAGCAGGTTGCGCTTACGCCCCCTCGCCCGCGATCTTGCCGAAGTCGGCGACGCCGAGCATCGCCTGACGCAACTCGTTCAGCAGACGCAAGCGGTTCGAGCGTAGCGTTTTATCCTCGGCGTTGACGGTCACGTCGTCGAAGAAGGCGTCGACCGGCGTGCGCAATCGGCTCAACGCGCTCATCGCGCCCTCGAAGTCTTCCTTGTCCAACAGCACCCGCGTCTCCTCGCTCGTGGCGGCAAGTGCGCGGGACAGCGCGTGCTCGGCCGGCTCGACGAGAGAAGCCGGCTCATGCGGCGCGTCGAAGGCGCCGGCGCCGTCCTTCTTCTCCTCGATTTTCAGAATGTTCACGGCGCGGCGGAAGCCCGCCAGCAAATTCTTGCCGTCTTCCGTATCGAGAAACTTCGAGAGCGCCTCGACCCGGGCGACGATGAGCGACGAGATCGTCCTGCGCCTGCGACTCCGCTTCGCCGAGGATGTCGCGCCCTAACGCAGCGTCGATCAGATCGTAGCGGGCGCCGCGGTCGCGCAGATAGACCTTCAAGCGGTCGATGAAGAAGCTCAAAAGATCGAGGCAGCGCTCAAACGCCTTCTCGAAGGTAGCTTCCGTGAATTGCGCAATCGAATGCGCGCTCACTTGAGAAGCGACGCCGTCCTCGATCTGCTGCAGTCTATCGGGAGCGACGCCTGCACAGCCGACAAGGCTTCAACTGCTTCGATCTGGTCGATCAGCCTCGAACCAGCGATGATCCGGAGTGACGTCCAAAGGCGGCCACCGAAGAGCTCCAGACAGTCGCAACCGCAGCCCGTTCTCCAGCACGAGCCGGATCACGCCCAGCGCCGCGCGCCGCAGCGCGTAAGGGTCCTTGCTGCCCGTGGGCTTCTCGTCGATCGCCCAAAAGCCGACGAGCGTGTCGATCTTGTCGGCGAGGCCGACGGCGATGGAGACGGGATCGGTCGGAATGCGGTCGCTCGGGCCTTGCGGCTTGTAGTGCTCCTCGCAGGCGGCGGCGACGCTCGCGTCCTCGCCTTGCGCGGTTGCGTAATAGCGGCCCATGAGCCCCTGCAGCTCCGGAAACTCGCCGACCATCTCGGTGACGAGATCGGCTTTGCAGAGCCTGGCGGCGCGCTCGGCCTTCGCCGGATCTGCCCCGACGAGCGGCGCGAGCTCCTTCGCCAGAGCCATGATCCGCTCGACGCGCTGCATCTGCGTGCCGAGCTTCTCGTGAAACACGATGGTCTCGAGCCTCTGTAGGCGATCTTCGAGCTTCGTCTTCAGGTCGGTTTCATAGAAGAATTTCGCGTCCGAAAGTCTTGCGGCGATCGGCCGCTCATTGCCCGCGACGATCGTCGCGCCGCCGTCGATCGCCTCGATGTTGGAGACGAGGATGAAGCGATTGGCGAGCGCGCCGTCCGGCTTCTTCAGCACGAAGCATTTCTGATTGACGCGGATGGTCGCGCGGATCACCTCTTTCGGGATCGACAGGAAATCCTCGTTGAAGGAGCCCATGAGCGCGACCGGCCATTCGACGAGGCCCGCGACTTCTTCCAATAGCCCCGGGTCCTCGACGAGCTCTAGCCCCTGCGCCATCGCGAGGTTTTTCGCGTCCGCAAGAATGATCTCGCGCCGGCGCGCGGCGTCGAGCACGACCTTGGCGCGCTCGAGCGCCGGAACATAGTCGCCGAAGCGCTTCACCCGGATCGCTCCTGGCGCCATGAAGCGATGGCCCTTGGTGACGTCGCCCGACGGGATGTCGTTCACCGCGAAGCGCACGATCTCAGGCGTTTCGGTCTCGGGACCGAAGGTCGCGAGGATCGAGTGCAGCGGCCTCACCCAGCGCAGCGCGTCGGGGCGGAGCGAATCGGCGCCCCAGCACATGGATTTCGGCCAGGGAAAGCTGCGGATCGTCGCGGGGATGATCTGCGCCAAAATGTCGATCGTCTCGGCGCCGGGACGCTCGATGACGGCGACATAGAAGTCGCCCTTCTTCGCGTCCTTCTGGATCGTCGCCTGATCGATCGACGCCAATCCCGCGCTTTTCAAAAAGCCTTGGATCGCCGCCTCGGGCGCGCCGACGCGCGGCCCCTTCTTCTCCTCGCGCGTGTCCGGCTGGCGCGCCGGCAGGCCCGCCACATGCAGCGCAAGGCGCCGCGGCGTCGCGAAGCTCGCGGCGCCCTCGTAGAGGAGGCCGCGGTCGACGAGCGCGTTGGTGACGAGCTTGCGCAAATCCTCCGCGGCCTGCGTCTGCATGCGCGCGGGGATTTCCTCCGAGAAGAGCTCGAGCAGAAGGTCGGGCATGGGTTTCTGCGCTCAGGCCAAAGCCTTCAAAGCGCTCTTGCCTGCGTAAAGCGCCGCCGGGCCAAGCTCCTCCTCGATGCGGATGAGCTGGTTATATTTCGCGATCCGGTCGGAGCGCGCGAGCGAGCCGGTCTTGATCTGGCCGGCGTTGGTCGCGACGGCGATGTCGGCGATCGTCGAATCCTCCGTCTCGCCGGAGCGATGCGAGATCACGGTCGTGTAACCGGCGCGATGCGCCATATCGACGGCGGCGAGCGTCTCGGTCAGCGTGCCGATCTGATTGACCTTCACGAGCAGCGAATTGGCGATGCCCTTCTTGATGCCCTCGCCGAGCCGCTCGACATTGGTGACGAAATTATCGTCGCCGACGAGCTGCAGCTTCTTGCCGAGACGCTCGGTCAAGAGCTTCCAGCCTTCCCAGTCGTCCTCGGCCATGCCGTCCTCGATCGAGACGATCGGATAGGCCGCGGCGAGCTTGGCGAGATAGTCGACCTGCTCGGCGATGGAGCGCGTGACCTTCTCGCCCTCATAGACGTAGCTTCCGTCCTTGAAGAACTCGGTCGAGGCGCAATCGGAGCCCAGATACACGTCGGCGCCCGGCTTGAAGCCCGCCGTCTCGATCGCCTTCATGATGAAATCCAGCGCCGCCTCGGCAGAGGGAAGGTTCGGCGCGAAGCCGCCCTCGTCGCCGACGGCCGTGTTGAGCCCCGCCTTCTTCAGCGCGCTTTTCAGCGTGTGGAAAATCTCCGCGCCCCAGCGGATCGCCTCGGCGACGGTGTCGGCGCCGGCCGGCAGGATCATGAATTCCTGGAAGTCGATGGGATTGTCGGCGTGCACGCCGCCATTGATGATGTTCATCATGGGCGTCGGCAGCACGCGCGCCTGCGTCCCGCCGATATAGCGATAGAGCGGCAGCGAGGCTGCGTCGGCGGCGGCTTTCGCGACGGCGAGCGAGACGCCGAGAATCGCATTGGCGCCGAGGCGCGACTTGTTGGGCGTCCCGTCCAGCCTCAACATCGCCTCGTCGATCGCGACCTGCTCTTCGGCCTCGAAGCCCAGAAGCGCGCCCGAAATCTCGTCATTGACGCATTCTACCGCCTTGAGCACGCCCTTGCCGAGGTAACGGTTCTTGTCGCCGTCGCGCTTCTCCACCGCCTCATGCGCGCCGGTCGAGGCGCCAGAAGGGACGGCGGCGCGGCCGAAAGAACCGTCCTCGAGCGTGACGTCGACCTCGACGGTGGGATTGCCGCGCGAGTCCAAAATTTCGCGGGCGTGTACGTCAACGATCTCGGTCATGGAATAGCCTCTGTGATGCGATGCGGGAGTCGGCGGGTTTGTAGCCCGAATGTGCCGGCGAAGGAAGGAGGGACGTGACGAAACAATCGTCGCGCGAGACTTGGCGGCGGCTGCATTTGCGGGGACTAAAGCGCCCCTGGCGTCCGCGGGGCGAGGGAGACCGCGCGCTGGCCGCAGCGGCAGCTTGTATTCCCGCACATCCGATTATAGTCGATGCGTCATCGTCGGCGTCGACAGGCCGCCCTCCGAAGGGGGAGACCAAACGCGAGGCCCATACCGACTTCCGCGGAGAACTTCGCCCATGAGCGGCGTCACCCATGTCGTCGGCGCCGGACTGGCCGGACTGGCCTGCACGGTAAAGCTCGCCCAGGAAGGCCGAGCCGTCGCGCTCTACGAGGCGGCGCGCATGGCCGGCGGACGCTGCCGATCCTATTTCGACCCGGCGCTGGGCCTGACTATCGACAACGGCAACCATCTGCTGCTCTCGGGAAACCGGGCCGCGCGCGAGTATCTCGCGCGAATCGGCGCGGGCGACGCGCTCGTCGGACCGGAGCAATGCGTCTTCGATTTCGAGGATTTCGGAAGCGGCCTCAGATGGCGGCTCGCGCCCAACGCCTCGCGGCTGCCTTGGTGGATCTTCGTGGAAGCGCGCCGCGTGCCGGGGACGAAACCCCTCGATTATCTCGGTGCGGCGAAACTCCTCTACGCGAAGAGCGAGGCGACCATCGGCGAGACGATGGCCTGCTCGGGCCTTCTTTACGAGCGCCTGTGGGGGCCGGTGCTGCTCTCGGCGCTGAACATGGAGCCCAAAGAGGCGAGCGCCGCGCTCGCCGGCGCCGTGCTGCGCGAGACCCTGGCCGCCGGCGGCGACGCCTGCCGCCCGATGGTGGCCAAGGAGGGGCTCGGGCCAGCCTTCATCGAGCCGGCGCTGAAGTTTCTTGCCGGGCTCGGCGTCGACGCAGCCTTCGGCGCGAGGCTGCGGGGCGTCGATTTCGACGGCGCCCGCGCATCGCGCCTCGATTTCGGGGAGACGCAGATCGCTCTTGGCCCGAGCGACCGCGTCGTTCTCGCCGTGCCGCCCTGGGCGGCCACGGAGCTCGTCCCCGGCCTCGTCGCGCCGAACGAATTTCGCGCGATCCTCAACGCGCATTACAAAATCGCGCCGCCGACAGGCCAGCCGCTGCTCGTGGGTATGGTCGGCAGCTTGAGCGAATGGCTCTTCGCCTTCGAGGATCGCTTGTCTGTGACAATAAGCGGCGCCGACCGGCTCATGGACGAGCCGCGCGAAGATCTGGCGGCCCGCATCTGGGCGGAGGTCGCGAAAGTGACCGGCCTTCCCGCGGCGCTCCCGCCCTGGCAGATCGTCAAGGAGAAGCGCGCGACCTTCGCCGCGACGCCGGCGCAGGAAAAGCGCCGGCCCGGCGCGAGGACGGGGTGGGACAACCTGTTCCTCGCCGGCGACTGGACCGCGACGGGTTTGCCGGCGACGATCGAAGGCGCAATTCGCTCGGGCTTTCGCGCCGCAACGCTGGCTTGATCGCCGCAAGCGCCCGCCGGGGCGAAGACGCGCTGGGACAATTTGTCGCTCCTCGGTGACTGGACCGCGAGCAGGTTGACAGCGACGATGACGCCGCGACGCTGGCTTAGGCGGTCGCGGCCATCGTCTTGAGACTTTTTGGGGCGATGTTCCCCCTTATGGTCGGGACTAGAGCGAATTCCGCAAAAGTTGACAGACTTTTGCGACCAGAATTCGCTCCAGCATGTTGATCTGGCGCGTTTTCTTATCGCTCGGACGATTCCGTTCGAGCGGAAAGCGCGCAAGCCTTGAAAGGATAACCAATGGCTGAGCAGAAGTTCGAGGTTCCCGTCCAGGCGCGCGAATTCGTGGAAAAGAGCATAGAACAGGCGCGTAGCGCCTTCGAGGCGTTCACAGGGGCTGCGGAAAAGGCGGTCGGCTCCTTTGAGTCCGCGCTGCCCGGCGCCGCGAAAGAGGTCAACAGCAAGATTTTCGCGGCCACTCAAGCGAACATCGAAGCAACCTTCGACTTCGCCAAAAAGCTTGCTCAGGCCAAGGACCCGCAAGAGATCCTGCAGTTGCACGCCGAGTTCGCCAAGGCGCAGACGGAAAACTTCCAGAAGCAGGCGGCGGAGGTCGGCGCTGCGGTCCAAAAGACCCTTTCAGGCGCGCTTGGACGGTCGCAATCTTAGAGTTGCTGAACCGCGCGGCCGCAGCGGCGACATGCCCTTGACCTCAAGGCGCTCCATGCGCCTTGCGGTCAGGTCTTCCGGGCCAGGATCCGAGAATTTTGGGAGAAGAACCAAGCTCAGTGCAGCTTGTTCAAAAGCGTGGACGCCCCAGCATTCGCAATGGGGATCAGCATTGTGACGATGAGTATGTACTCGACCAGGGTCACGTTCGAACTTTTGTTTCCTCCCATGCGGGTAAGGAACGCTCGCATCGATTCTACTCCCTGCCGGCCTTGGCGCCGCCCGCCCCAGCCGACGTCGCGCTCCTCGGGTTTTTCCTCGCCCTGAACCTCGAGTCGTTCATCGAGGATGAAGCGGACTTAAGTGAGGCCGCAATTAGCACAGGGCGGAGCGCCTGTGAATTAGAAGAGCTCGATCGCCGCGCTGGCTCAGCCCGCCAAGACAATTCGTGCGTCCCATGCATGGATTCGCCTGGTCGCCGAGCTCTGCGGCCTTGCAAGCGAACGCGGTGATTTCGCGTCTGTCATTACGCCGAGCAACGGGACGCGAGCGTGACCTTGGGAGTGAACCCACGTCCTTTTGGCCGAGGATCGGCAAGAAGCGGCCCGCCTCGGCTCTGCGCTACCGGGTAGCCTACCCTCAGAGCTTGACTCGAAAGCGTCATAGCCGAACAAGCGGCGATCGCCACGAATCTAAGCGGGGGAGGGACCGATCAAGCCTCAGACCGACGGCCCGCCGGCGGACGAGTGGCCGGCCAAAGCCGTTTTGGCCCTTGCTTCGGCCTCGCTGCTTGTCGGCGCCGGGGTGGGCGCTCTAACCGCGTCATTTCGCCTCCTGCTCGAGCAGGCCGACCGTCTTCGCGACGCGCTCATCGGCTGGGCGCACCCGTACGCTATCGGCGGATTCGCGCTCATCGTCGTCCTTTGCGCCACGGCCGCCTGGATCGCGGCTTGGCTTGTGCGGCGCTTCTCGCCTCAGGCGTCGGGAAGCGGCATCCCGCATGTGGAGAACGTGCTGAACCAAAAATTGCCGCCCGCCCCCGCAACTCTGCTGCTCGTGAAATATTTCGGAGGCGTGCTGGCGATCGGTTCGGGGCTGGCGCTCGGTCGCGAAGGCCCGAGCGTGCAAATGGGCGCGACGCTGGGCAATCTCTGCGGGGAAGCCTTCGGGTTGGATTGGAGGACGCGCCGTGTGCTGCTCGCCGCCGGCGCGGGGGCCGGCCTCGCCGCGGCGTTCAACGCGCCGGCCGCAGGGGCGATCTTCGTGCTCGAGGAACTCGTGCGCGAATTCGAGCTGCATATCGCCATCGCCGCGTTGGGCGCTTCCGCCACCGCGATCTTCGTATCTCAAGCGATCCTCGGCCCGTCGCCGGACTTCCACGTGGAGGAACTGGCTTTCGCCGATCCGCAAGCCAGTTGGCTCTACTTCGTGTTTGGCGCGATCGCCGGAGCGGCGGGCGTGTTCTACTGCAAACTGCTGCTCGGGGCGATGTCGGTTGCGGAGAAGATCGACCGATGGGCGCCGGGACTGACGGCAATTCTCGTCGGCGCTCTCGTCGGGATGCTCGCGTGGTTCGCTCCGGCGGTCGTCGGCGGCGGCGAGCAAATTACGCAGCAGGCTCTTTTGGGCGCTCAGCCGCTCGCAGCGCTCGGCTTGCTGTTTTTGCTCCGCTTCGGGCTTGCGACCGCCTCCTACGCGACCGCCACCCCGGGGGGGATATTTGCGCCTCTGCTGGTCCTCGGTGCGCAACTGGGACTGTTCTGCGGAGAGATCGCCAAACTTTCGTTCTCGGAGCTTTACCTCCAACCCGTCGGTTTCGCCGTGGTGGGAATGGCTGCCCTCTTCACGGCGGTCGTTCGCGCGCCGCTGACGGGGATCGTGCTGGTCACCGAGATGATTTCGGACGCGACGATGCTGTTGCCGATGCTCGGGGCAAGCTTCTGCGCCATGATCGCGGCGACCCTGGCGCGCGAGGCGCCGATCTATGATTCGCTGCGAGAGCGGGCGCTGCCGCCGAAGCCCAAGAAAAGGCTCGCGAGCGGGCGTCGCCAGACTGACGAAGCGGACCGAAGCCGAGAGGGCTGATCCGGCAGTCTGTCGGCGATCCAGGCTCTGCGGAAATCGCGGGGGCGTCAGAAGACGGCGCGGCGAATTGTGCTATGCAGCAAGCCGCCGTCGCGTCGCGCGCGTCGAAACAGCGGAGGAGTACATGAACTGGATCAACTGGTTGTTCAAACCGAAAGCGACCGTTGGGACCTCGAATCAGGCGGAACACGCTGAAAAGGCAAGGTCCTCCGAAGAGGATCAGGTCGTGAAGCTTATTCAGGACTATATCGAAAGCCAAGGCGGCCTGTCGGGCGTCGTGAAATTGTTCGAGGAGCGCGGCTTCATCAGCAAGGTTCGCTCCTGGGTTTCCACCGGCCCCAACCTGCCCCTCAACTCGGTCGAGGCGCTCCAGCTGGTCGGCTGGCCGGGCATAATGGACATGGCGAAGAAGGCGGACTTCTCCGTTGAAAACCTAAGGGAACGTCTCGCCAGGCTTCTGCCGATCGCCATCGACCGCGCGACCCCCGAAGGGAAGCTTTAGGCCGCCGCGGCGGAGGATAAATCCGGGTTTGCCGTTTCCGGCAGTCCCGGACGCCCTAATTAAGCGAGGCCGTAGAAATTACTTTAGGATGGCCGTTGTATTGTCCTTTCTCGCGGCGCCCTGAGCAGCGCCGTTACGAGGACGCAGCCCGTCTCAGTTGCGACGCAACGAAAATTTAACGGCGCCGCGGCGATCTTGTCTGATCTCGCGATGGAGGTGGACCATGGCTAGCAAAATGGAAATCGAACTCGCTTTGACCAATCTGGAGGCGGGCAAGTTTTCGTTCCGGATGGTGGACGCCATCAAGGATCGCTTCGAGACTCTCGAGAGTGAAGTCACGCTCCTGCGCAGTCTGCACGCAGACGCGATGAACGACCTGAGGCAGCAGCAGCTCGCCGCTTGGCGCCTAGAGCTCGAAGCGACGCGGCTGAATGAGAAAATCCATGCCTTGGTGAAGGCGAACGCGCTGACCGAGAGAGGCTCTCGTCTCACGGCGAAAGTGGCGAGCTGGACGGGCGCATCGCTCCACCGCCTCCAAGAGCGGGCGGCGCCCACGGCGATCCGGATATTCGAGAACGCCATCGACGCAATGGCCTCCCTCGCGATCAAGCTGATCAACTTCGCCCACAAGGCGCCGAAGCCTGCAGCCAAGATCGAAGAGAGCCTCGAGATCCTGAGAAAACAGGCGAGCGCGTTGGAACGGACGTCCTCCCAGATGTCGGCTCCGGGCAAGAACGCCGCCTAAACCAAGGCCGCAAAGGCGTTGACGGACCTTCGCGGCCAGAATCTCTTAGCCTTCTGAACCGGCGCGATTTCTCGCGCCAGGAATTCGGTTTGCCTCCGCACGACCGCCGAGCGAGCGGCGAGGGCCGCCGCCGTGTAAGCGAACCACGCTCTACTCGCTAACGCCGCCGTGAAGCTGAGATGTCGCTCATCGCGCCTACGCTGCCGATAAAGTCTCAAATTACAGAAGGGCCGCCCTCGTTGTAGCCTTTGCGTCCACGTTCGCCTTCATCGCTTGCGCCGCTATGGCTAGGCAGCCTCCTTTGACATAAGGAGTTCGGAGTCGGCGCCGAATGAAGGCCGGATACAACGATGATCGATCTCGCCCATTACCCGCTGACGATCACTTTCGTCGCGAGCCTCCTGGCTTTCCTCGCTGCGCTCGAAGTGGGGCACTGGACCGGCACGAATGTGCAGGAAGGGGAGAATGTCGCGACCTTGGAAGCCTCGGTGCTGGGCCTGCTCGCGCTCATCATCGGCTTCACCTTCTCGATGGCGCTCAATCGCTTCGAAGCGCGCCGCGACGCGCTTATAAGCGAAGCCAACGCGATCGGCACCGCGGCGTTGCGCGCGCGGATGCTGCCCTCTCCCTATCGCGAGGAGAGCCTGAAGCTGTTCAAGGAATACGTGCCTATTCGCGTCAGTTTCGCCGAGCGCGAGCCAACGTCGGACGAAGCCTTCCAGGCATCGCGACATTCGAAAGAAGTCCAGGAGGCGCTGTGGCGTCAGGCCCAGGCGGCGGCGACCAAGGACAACGCCATGGTCCCCACGGGGCTTTATATTCAGGCGCTGAACGAGACCTTTGACAACCAGCAGAAGCGATCGGCGATCCTCGGCAACCGCGTTCCGAATATCGTGTTCGTGGGCCTCTATTCCGTCGCCGTCGCCGCACTCTGGCTCGCCGGATACGCCAGCGCGATCGACCGGGCGCGCTGGCGCCGGCCGACCTATGTCGCCTGCTTGCTCGTCGCCGGCGTCATTTTGCTGATCCAGGATCTCGACCGGCCCGGCGCCGGTTTCATCACAGTGGATGAGCAGCCCATGATTGATACGGAACAGGCGCTCCAAGCCTACTTGAGCCAGGGTGCGCCGCCACCAAGAGCGGGGCCGCCCGTCTCAGGCGCCGCCTCCGTTCCACCGCCTGCGTCCCTGGGCCCGCTCAAACCGCGCTGACGAACCAACCTTGCCCTGAAAGGCCTTGGGGAAGGCCGCTCTCGGCGAGAAGTCACAGGGGCCAGCGCCCACCGAAGGGCAAAAGGGCGAAGAGATTGTCGCGACGAGGGATGCTGAAAATGGGCGCAGCGATGGCGTTGGCGGGCCTCGCGCCGGCCGGGCCTGCCGAGGGGCGGGCGCCGGGCCGGGCCAAATTGGCTCGACCGACGCGCCCGCTGGTGTTTGGACACCGCGGGGCCTGCGCGCTCCGGCCGGAGCATACGCTCGCCTCCTATGCACGGGCCATCGCCGACGGGGCGGATTTCATCGAGCCCGATTTGGTCGCGACGCGCGACGGCCTGTTGATCGCTCGTCACGAGAACAACATCGCCAACACCACTGACGTGGCCAATCGCCGGGAGTTTGCCGGCCGACGCACGAAAAAGAAGATCGACGGAAGGGAGGTCGAAGGCTGGTTCACCGAGGACTTTACCCTTGCGGAACTCAAGACTTTGCGCGCGAAGGAGCGGCTCGATGCGGCGCTGCGGCCCGAAAGCCATTCCTACGACGGCGATTTCCAAATCGTCAGCTTTGACGAGATCGTCGATTTCGTCGCCGCCGGGGCCGCCACCGGCGGCCGGCCCGTGGGACTGATCCCCGAGCTCAAGCATTCGACCTATTTCGCTTCGATCGGCTTGCCGCTGGAGGACCGGTTCCTGAGCGCGCTGCGGCCGCCTCGCAGGGTGCTGAGCAAAATGCGCGTGATCCTGCAAAGTTTCGAGATCGGCAATCTCCAGCGGCTCCGAAGCCTCGTCGGCGGCAACCCGAATTTTCAGCTCATGCAGCTGACCGAAAGCGGGGAAATGCCCGCGGACAGGGCCGCAGCGGGGGACATGCGAAGCTGGGCGGAGCGCCTGCAAACTGAGCAGGGGCTGGCCGAGATCGCCGAATACGCCGATTGGATCGCGCCCTATGCTCGCGATCTCGTCCCCTGGGGGCCGGACGACCGGCTGGCTCCTCCAACCGGCCTGGTCGAACGGGCGCACGACGCTGGATTGCTGGTTTGCGGCTGGACGTTCCGTCCTGAGAACAAGTTCCTTCCCAGAGACTTCCGCGACGGCGCTGGGGACAATGCGCGTAACCCGGAAGGCAGCGTCGCAGAGATCCGTCACTATGTCGCCGCGGGCGTCGACGCTTTTTTCACCGACGATCCCGCGCTTGGACGCCGCGCGGTCGACGAACCGAGGGGCGCGACGACGGGCGCCGCTCAGTGAAATCCGCTGCGCGCGTGTGAGAGCATTTCCGCAAAAGTTGACAGACTTTTGCGATCAGAATTCGCCAGCATATTGAATCTGAGGCGATTTCTTATCGCTGGAACGGTTCCGTTCGAGCGGAAAGCGCGTTAGGCCGCCTCGGCGAAGACCGCTGCCGGGAGGACGGCGTGAAGCGCTTGGGCGATCGCCTCGATGGAGCGCGCCGTCTCCCGATTGAGCATCTCGGGAGGCAGTTCGACATGGAACTCACGCTCGACCGCGAGGAGCACGCGGACGGCGGCGAAGGAGGTAAGGCCCAGGGCATAGAGATCGGTGCGCGCCGTGATGTCGGCCGCGGGCAGAGCGAGTTGCGTCTCACGATCAAGCAGGCGTTGGATGGCGGTGATCATTGTGCTGGTTCCGTCAGACTGAAAACGCGATGGCAGGATGTTACCGGCGCGGCTCCCGTTCTTCGGTGCGCAAACACACATGCAACGCGGGTGCCAGATTCCGGCGGAATTTTTGAATCGTTCCAGTATTTGGCCGGCCAATGCTTGCCGACTATTGCCGCGCCATAGCTTGCGCTAAGAAACCGTCATCGTTCCGACCCCGCGACACCGCCATGCCCCAACTCCACGACGGCTATTTCTCCCTCGGCCTCGACGCCGATCCCGAGCTTGCCCGCTCGATCCGAGGCGAGTTGCGCCGGCAGCGGGAAGGCGTCGAGCTGATCGCCTCGGAAAATATCGTCTCGCGGCTCGTGCTCGAGGCGCAGGGGTCGATCCTGACCAACAAGACCGTCGAGGGCGCGCCTTTCGCGCGCTACTACGGCGGCGCGCAGTTCGCCGATGAGATCGAGTCTTTGGCCATCGAGCGGGCAAAGCGCCTCTTCGGCTGCCATTTCGCCAATGTGCAGCCGCATTCGGGCTCCAACGCCAACGCCGGCGTGTTCTTTGGCCTTTTGAAGCTCGGGGACGTCTTGCTGTCGATGAATGTCGCGGCCGGCGGCCACATCAGCCATGGCCACAAGGCGACGCTGACCGGCCGCGATTATGAGATCGCGCACTACGGCGTGCGGCGCGACACCGAGCGGATCGATCTCGACGAGGTTCGCGATCTCGCCCGGGCGCGCCGGCCGAAGATGATCGTCGCGGGCGGCTCCGCCTATCCGCGCGTCATCGACTTTGCGGCCTTCCGCGCCATCGCCGACGAGGTCGGCGCGCTCCTTCTCGTGGACATGGCGCATTTCGCCGGGCTCGTCGCCGCCAGGCTTGCATCCCGACCCTTTCCCGCACGCGCACGTCGTGACCACGACGACCTATAAGTCGCTGCGGGGCGCGCGCGGCGGGCTCGTGCTGTGGAACGATCCGGCGCTGTCGGGCGCGATCAACGCAGGGATTTTTCCGGGCGTCCAGGGCTCGGTGATGCTGCACGCCGTCGCGGGCAAGGCCGCGTGCCTGGGCGAAGCGCTGCGTCCGGAGTTTGCGGCCTATAATCAGTCAGTCCTCGACGGCGCCTGCGCGCTTGCAGAGACTTTAGCGGAAGGCGGCTTGCGCATCGTCACGGGCGGCACCGATACGGGCCTGATGCTCGCCGATCTCTCGGCAAGGGGGATCACGGGCGATGTGGCGGCGAAGGCGCTCGAGCGCGTGGGCCTCGCCGTCAACAAGAACCTCATTCCCTTCGATGTGCGCCCGCCGGAAGCGCCCTCGGGCCTGCGCCTGTCGAGCAACGCCGGCGCCGCGCGGGGGTTCACAGGCGAAGACTTCCGTCAGATCGGCGCCTGGATCTTGCGCGTGCTCGCCGATCCCGCAAATGAGCGCGCGATCGAGGCCATCCGCGATGAAGTGCGCGCGCTCTGCGCTCTTCATCCGATTTATTAAACAGGCCTTGGCGCGCGCGCCGATTGCCCTCGCCCGCACGATGGGCGAAAACCGCGCATGATCATTTCCTGCGTCGAGGATTTCCGCGAGGCGGCGCGTCGGCGGCTGCCGCGCTTTCTTTTCGACTATATCGACGGCGGCGCGGGCGCGGAGCAGACGCTTGCCGCCAATGTCGCGGATCTCGCGCAAGTGCGGCTCAAGCAGCGCGTGCTCGGGCATGTCGAGGAGCTGAGCCTGGAGACCGAGTGGTTCGGGCGGCGCGTGAGCCTGCCCGTCGTTCTCGGGCCCGTCGGACTGACCGGGATGTTCTGGCGGCGGGGCGAAGCGGCCGTCGCCCGAGCCGCGGCGTCGGCAGGCGTTCCCTATGCGCCCTCCACCGTCTCGGTCTGCGCCATCGAGGAGATCGCCGCCCAAAGCGGCGCGCCGCTCTGGTTTCAGCTCTACGTTCTCAAGGATCGCGGCTTCATGCGCCACGTCCTCGAGCGGGCGCAGGCGGCGGGCGTGACCACGCTCGTCTTCACGGTCGACCTGCCCGTTACGGGAACGCGGCGCCGCGACGCGCATTCCGGGCTGTCAGGACCCTTCAAGGCGCAGCGCCGGCTTCTGCAGGCGCTGGGCAAGCCCGCCTGGGCCTGGGACGTGGGCGTCTGCGGTCGGCCGCACGATCTCGGCAATATCTCGATTTATCTCGGGCGCCGGGTCGGACTCGAAGACTATATCGGCTGGCTCGACGCCAATCTGGATCCGTCGATCGGCTGGTCGGATCTCGAATGGCTGCGCGACTTCTGGAGAGGTCCGCTCATCATTAAGGGCGTGCTGACGCCAGAGGACGCACGTGACGCCGCTGCTTTTTGGCGCCGAGGCGATCGTCGTCTCCAATCACGGCGGACGGCAGTTGGACGGCGCCGCCTCGACGGCGCGCGCGCTGCCGAAGATCAGAGCCGCGATCGGCGACGACCTCGTGATCTTCGCCGACTCGGGCGTGCGCTCCGGCGTCGACGTCCTGCGCATGCTGGCGCTCGGCGCGAAAGGAGTGTTTCTGGGACGCGCTCAGGCCTTCGCGCTCGCGGCGCGCGGGGAGCAGGGGGTGAGAGAGATGCTGGAGATGATCGCGCAGGAAATGCGCGTCGCGATGACGTTGACAGGCGTCAGCGCCGTCGAGGGGATCGACGCGAGCGTTCTGGATTGAGCTGGCCTGGAAGCCTGTTCCCAAAAAGTGACAAAGCGGTTTTTGGATAAGAACAGGCTCGATCGCTTCAGCCGACCTCATAGGCGTCGTCGATCGGCACGCCCAAGGCTGTGACGAGCCTGTTCGTCTCGGACGCCATGCCGACGATCGCCAGCAGCTCCCTATACTCCGCCTCCGACATGCCCTTGGCGCGCGCGCCCGCCGTGTGCGAGTGGACGCAATAAGGACAGGCGTGCGCGACCGAGACGGCGATGTAGATCATCTCCTTGACCTTGGGATCGAGCGCGCCCGGCCCCATGATCGCCTTGATGCTCTCCCAGGTGCGCTTCAGCGTCGCCGGATCATGGGCGAGCGCCCGCCAGAAATTATTGACGTAGTCCGTCTGCCGGGTCGCGCGGATGTCCGCGAAGACGGCTTGCGCCTCGGGAGTAAGCTCGTGTCGCCGAGCAGGTGGACCGTGGCCATCTTTTATTGTCCCTATATTTGAGGCGGGAAGCGATAGACTAGGCGAGGGGGATTCCCGAGTCGATGGCCCAATATCCGCGCCTTCATCCTGAGTAGGCTCCGCAGGAGCCGAACTCGAAGGATGCGGCTTCCGAAATTCCGCGAACACTCAACCATCCTTCGAGACGCCCGCTTCGCGGGCTCCTCAGGATGAGGCGCTGGGTCCCGCATTTCCCCGATTGCTCAACTGCGGTCCGGCTCGGCCCCTTGCCCTCGGCGAAGGTCCGCCTATGATCCTCCGCTCAACCTTTAGGAAAGCGGCATGGCGCCTTCAGCGCAAAGCGACATCGTCACGGCGGCCGTGCTCGTCATCGGCGACGAAATCCTGTCCGGCCGCACGCAGGACCAGAACAGCCACTACATCGCCCGCTATCTCGCCGATATGGGCGTCGATCTGCGCGAGGTCCGCGTCGTGCCCGACGTCGAGGACGAGATTGTCGCCGCGGTCGACGCGTTGCGCGGGCGCTATGACTATGTCTTCACCACGGGCGGCATCGGCCCGACGCATGACGACATCACCGCCGACGCGATCGCGCGCGCCTTCGGCGTCCCGATCGAGGAGGACCCGCGCGCCATCGCGATGCTGCTCGAACGATTGAAGCTCGATCAGCTCAACGCGGCGCGCCGCCGCATGGCGCGCATCCCGAAGGGCGCCGAGCTCGTCGAGAACAGCCTCACCAAGGCGCCGGGCTTCAAGATCGGCAATGTGATCGTGATGGCCGGCGTGCCGATGATCATGCAACTCATGCTCGACGCCGCGGCGCCAAAGCTCAAGACCGGCGCCCGCGTGCTCGTCGAGACGATCGACGCGGCGGGCGTTCCCGAGGGTAAATATGCGGAAGGGCTGACGGCGATCGCCGCCGCTCACCCCAAGGTCAGCGCCGGCTCCTACCCGCATTTCTCGCACGCCGGCGTCCATAATGAGATCGTGCTGCGCTCGCGCGACGCCGAGGCGCTCGCCCGGGCCTCGAGCGCGGTGCGACAGTTGCTCGAGAGCTTGCGCGAAGACGGCGCGACGTGCTGAGAAAGACCATGCGAAGATCTCTCCATCTCTCCTGGGACCAGTTCCACGCCGACACGCGCACGCTGGCGCAACGCCTGGCCGAGCGCGGCGGCTTCTCGGCCATCGCCGCGGTCGCCCGCGGCGGCCTCTTTCCGGCGGGCGTCATCGCGCGCGAGCTCGGCATCCGCGTGATCGAGACGATCTGCGTCGTGAGCTATCACGAGGAGACGACGCGCGGCGAAATCGCCGTGCTGAAGTCGCTTTCCGAGGACATTCTGGCGCGGCCCCACGGGGAGGTGCTGATCGTCGACGATCTGGTCGATACCGGCAACACCGCCAGGGTCGTCAAGGCGCAGCTCCCCGGCGCCTTTTTCGCCACCATCTACGCCAAGCCGCTCGGGCTTCCGCTCGTCGACGCCCATGTGCGCGAGATCCCGCAGGACACGTGGATCTATTTCCCGTGGGACACCGGGCTCACCTTCCAGGAGCCGATTGGCGCGCGCAACTGGGGATAGCGCAATCGCCCCTCTCCCCGCGAGCGGGGAGACGAAATCCGCTCCTTAATTCACAGCGTCGCGTGGAAGCGCACGGGCGCGCCGGTCGCGGGCGTCACGAGCTCGCCCTCCCACATGACTTTGGCGCCGCGCACGAAGGTTCCGACCGGCCAGCCCGTCACCTCGCGCCCGTCATAGGGCGTCCAGCCGCAGCGCGAGGCGATCCAATCGTTGCGGATGGTTTCGCGACGCCTCAAATCGACGACCGTGAGATCGGCGTCATAGCCGACCGCGACGCGGCCCTTGCCGGCCATGCCGAAGAGCCGCGCCGGACCGGCGCTCGTGAGGTCCACAAGACGTTGCAGCGTGAGCCGTCCCGCCTGGACGTGATCGAGCATGACCGGCACGAGCGTCTGCACGCCCGGCATGCCGGAGGGGCTCTCGGGATAGGGCTTCGCCTTTTCTTCCAGCGTATGCGGCGCGTGATCGGAGCCCAGAACATCGACGACGCCCTGCTGCAGCGCGCGCCAAATCCCCTCGCGATGCGACGCGTCGCGCACCGGCGGATTCATCTGCGCGAGCGTCCCGATCCGCAGGTAATCGGCGTCGCTCAAGCTCAGATGATGCGGCGTCGTCTCGACGCTGGCAATGTCCTTGTGGTTTGCCAGCAACGCCATCTCGTCGGCCGTCGACACATGCAGCACGTGGATGAGCGCGCGTTTCTCCCGCGCGATTTTGAGGAGCCGCTGCGTGGCCAGCAGCGCGGTTTGCGCGTCACGCCAGACGGGATGCGAGGAGGGATCACCGGCGACGCGCAGATTTGCGCGCTCTTTCAGCCGCGCTTCGTCCTCGGCGTGGAAGGCGGCGCGCCGGCGCGTCTGGGAAAGGATTTCCGCGATCCCCACATCGTCGGCGACGAGAAGCGAGCCGGTCGAAGAGCCCATGAAAACCTTGATACCCGCCGCGCCCGGCTCGCGCTCGAGCTCGGGAATGTCGCGCGCGTTCTCGTGTGTCCCGCCGACCCAGAAGGCGAAGTCGCAATGCATGCGCCCCTTGGCCCGCGCGACCTTGTCGGCGAGATCGGCCGCGGTCGTCGTGAGCGGCTTGGTGTTCGGCATCTCGAACACGGCCGTCACGCCGCCCAGAACCGCGGCGCGCGAGCCGGTTTCGAGATCTTCCTTATGCGTCGCTCCGGGCTCGCGGAAATGCACCTGCGTATCGACGACGCCGGGCAAGATGTGCAGCCCTGCGCAGTCGACGCGCTCCGCGGCCGAGGCGCGGGAGAGATCGCCGATTGCGGCGATCTTGCCATTCCTGAAGACCGATATCGCGGCAGCCCCTCGCCGTCATGATTGACGAGGACGCCGCCGGAAAGAATCGTGTCGAAGCTCTCGGTCATGAGGTGGCGCCTTGCTTGCAGTGGCTGGGGCGCCACGCCAATGTTAGAAAGCCGTCAAGGGCGCGGCGCCTTCGACGACTTGACGGAAACTTGCGTGAGACTCATGTCAAGTCAAGCGCGCCAAATCGATCCGGCGGAGCGAGTTCTGGCCACAAAAGCTTGTCGGGTTTTGCGACAACTCCCTCCAAGGCCAGCTCCGATACCAGGGAAAGCGTTATTCGTATGACAAAACCCATCCTCCTTGCGGACCGCGGCGTCGTCGAGGTCGCCGGCCCCGACGCCACGAAATTTCTGCACGGACTCGTCACGAACGACGTGCAGGGTCTCGCGCCGGGAGAGGCTCGTTTTTGCGCGCTGCTTGCGCCGCAAGGCAAGATTCTCTTCGACTTTCTACTGTTTGCGATCGGAGAGGGAGAGAGACGGCGTTATTTGCTGGACTGCTCCAAGGCGCTCGAGGCGGATCTGATCAAGCGCCTCAACATGTATCGGCTGCGCTCGACGGTGACGATCGCTTCCTTGAGCGATTCCCTCGCGGTCTTCGCGCTGACCGAGGCTTCGCAAGCGGGCGCCGCCGCGCTCGCTGTCGCGCCTGATCCGCGCGCCGAGGCGCTCGGGTTTCGGGGGATTGCGCCGCGGGGTGCGCTGGAAGCGGGAGAAGAGCGCGCCGACTACGACGCGCGCCGCGTCGCCGCCGGGGTGCCGGAGGGCGGTCTGGATTTTTCTTACGGCGAAACTTTTCCGCATGAGGCCAATATGGACCTGCTTGCCGGCGTCGACTTCAAGAAGGGTTGCTTCGTCGGTCAGGAGGTCGTCGCGCGCACGCAGCATCGCGGCCTCGCGCGCCGGCGCATCGCGCGCTATCGCGCCGAGGGCCACGCGCCCGAGCCCGGAACGCCGATCAAGGCGGGGGACATCGAGCTCGGCGTGACCGGCTCGCGCCAGGGCGAGCTTGGCCTTGCGATGATCCGGCTCGACCGGCTCGACGATGCGCTCCGCGCCGGCGTGACCCCGCAGGCGGGCGGGGCGCGGCTCGAGATTTCAGAAGGCAAGCTAATCTACAAGCACGACGACGCGGGCGCCTTTCTTGACGCGCTGATAGAGGTCGATCACATCCGTGTTGAGCATGCGGATGCAGCCGGACGAAACGGCTTGTCCGATCGTATCCGGCTCATTCGTCCCGTGGATGCGGAACATCGTGTCCTTGTCGCCGCGGAAGAGATAGAGCGCCCGCGCGCCGAGCGGATTGTCGATGCCGCCTTCCATGTGCCGCGGCAGATCGGGCCGGCGCAGCAGCATTTCCTTGGGCGGGGTCCAACCGGGCCAATAGGCCTTGCGGCCGATCTCGGCCTGCCCCTTCCAAAGAAACCCCTCGCGGCCGACGCCGATGCCATATTCGATCGCCCGCCCATCGCCGAGCGAAAAGTAGAGCTTGCGTTGACCGGTGTCGATCGTGATCTCGCCGCTGCGACGGGCGTAAGGATCGTCGACGAGCGCGGCCGTCCGCTGTCGGAAGTCAACCTCCTGGTCGTGATCCATCCCCGTCGAATAAGCGGGATCGGCATCCGGCGGCAGCGCCGCCATTCGTGCTTCCCCGGCCTTGCGGCCGGCGCGCGGCGAGGCTCCGTAGGGTTCTCGCGAATAATAGTCCTCTCGCGCGCGCGCTGACGGTCGCGCGCGGGGCGCATAATCCTCCTCATAGGAGTCGTCCCGCGGAGCACCGCCGCGCTGGCCGTAGCCGCGTGGATCGTAATACCGGCCTCCATAGGCATAATAATACTCGTCATAGTATCGCCGGTCATAGTAGGCGCGCGCCTCAGGCGAAGCGTAATTGTAATAGTTGGAGCTCGGCGAGCCATAGTATTGCGCGAGACCCGGCGCCGCCGCGAGCAGCCAGAGCGCCGCCGAGAAGCTTGCGATGAGAACGCCCTGCGGTTTCAGCATGAAGATTATCCCACTTATTCCCTAGCTCCCGGCCCGAGAATCGGCGCCGATGGCGGCAAAAATATGAGCGCCCAGAGCGTAAAAAAACGCCTTCGGCTCCTCTTGCTCTCCTTGAAAAGAACGCCAATTCTATTGCGCAGGCAAAGTATTCGCCCTCATCCTCGTGTCTACGATCATCGTGGCGAAGCTGGCGAAAGCAGAGCGCCCGAGGGGCTCGGGGCGGCGTGTGGAGGTGCGTGTGATCGAGCATGCGATGTTTTTCACGCTTGGCTTGCTTGTCGCGGCATTGTTTTTTGTAGCCATTCTGCCCCTTCTGCAGCGACGGGCCGAGCGCTTGACGCAGCGCCGCCTCGAGAGTCGCATGCCCGTCTCCTTCGAGCAGATCGACGCGCAGCACTCGATGGTGCTCGCACGATCCGCGGTGCGAGAGCTGCAGTTGCAGCAGAAGCTCGAATCTCTGGAGGCCGTGCGGACTCAGGCGATGGCGGACGCCGGCCGTCGACTCTTTCAGGCGCACGTGCTCGAAGAGCGGCTCGACGCGTCGAGCCGAGACGTCGCGCGACTGGAGAATGAAGCGTCTGAGCGCGCGCAAGTCCTGGCGGAGACGCGGACCCGTCTCCAAGCAGCGCTAACCGACCTCCAGGCGCTTAGGCTCGAAAAGGATGCGCTTGCGCAGGAATTCGAAATCCTGTGCGCTCGGCTGAACGCCTATGAGTCCCGCCATGCGGCGGAGCCCCACGCCGACGCGCTCGCAGAACCGCCCCTTGAGCGCGAGGCCTCGGAGAAAGCGATCCCCGCGGGGGTCGGGGGCTGGGAGGAGTGGGCGGATCAAGCCGCGCTCGAGCCGCTCGACCGCGCCGACGCCCTCGCTTTCCTGCGGCGTCATGCAGCGCGCGACGAGGCCGGCGCGGCGGATCTCGTCGATGTTCTTGGCTCTACGCCGGTGGCGTTGGAACTCGCAGCGGCCCAGTGCCGGCTCATGGGGACGTCATTCTGCGCCTACGCGGCCAATGCACGCCTCATCATCTCCTCAAGTCCGGGCCGCCAGGGCGCTTCGGCAAGCCTCGCGGCCGCTTTTGCTTTGTCCGTCGGCGCTGCAAGAAGACTGAGCGAGACCGCTGAATCGCTCGTCGCTTTCCTCGGTCTCTGCGCCGACGAGCGGGCGCCCTTGCTCCTGCTCGAAGGCGCGGGCCGCGACCCGGCCGAAGCGCGGACAGCCATTCGCATTCTGACGGATCTCGCGCTCGCAGCTCCCGCTTCCTTTGCGGACGGCGCTGCGGCGCTATGCATGCGGCAGCCCATTCACGCCCTGGCGCGCAAGCGCGCGCACCAAATGGTGGCCGGCGAGGCCATCGCCGAGAGGGTGGTGGGGCGTCTTTCGGAAATATATCCCGCCGACGCATTCGAAAATTTGGACTCCCGGGCGCTTTGCGCAAAGTTGACACCCCATCTCGTCGAAGTCTGCGCAACGGATCGGTCGCGGGCGGAGTTCAATGAGGCGCGCGCTGATCTCCTCGTCCGCGCAGGCGACTATTGGCTCGCCGAGGGCGATCACACGGGCGCGGAGGCTCTGTTCGCGTCCGCGCTCTCGATTCGTGAAAAGCTTTATGGAACGGGCCATCCCGAGACGGCGGCGAGCCTGGACAATCTCGCGACGGCGCGTTGCGCTCAAGGAGATTTCGTTGGGGCGCGCGCATTGCTCGAGCGGTCACAGCGCATTTTCGAGACGACTTTTGGACTCGATTATCCGGCGACGGGCCGGCGCCAAATTCGCTGCGCGCGCGTGCTTCTCAAGCTCGGCCATGCGGGTGAGGCGCTTGCGCTCGCGGAAGGGGCGCTGGCGAGACTGAAAGCGGTCGCCCGCTCGCGCCATCCCTGGACGAACGAGGCCGCCTTCGTCGTTGCGGAGGCGCTCGATGCCCTGGGCAAGAAGAAAAAAGCGGCGTTGCTGCGCGAGGAGTTCTCTGGCGCCGCCGTCGTCTCGCCGCCTCGGGCCGAAGGGCGGGCCGAACGTCTGCTGGAGCGCCTCCACGGGCTCGTGTGGGGCAGGGGCTACGCCGCGCGCAACCATCACTGAGGAGAGGGGTCCGGGTTTGGGCGGCGGCGCTTCGACGCTTCTGTGACCGCTGGCTCGTGGCGCGTCAATGTCCTAACATCTGCCGATCGAGGCCCGAGACGAAGCTCGACTGCTCCAACACTGCCGAGGCGCGCATGGAAGACTGCCCGTTCCACGCCATATTGCACCCGACCGACTTCTCTGAAGATAGTGAAGCCGCTTTCGTTCACGCCGTCCGTCTTGCGATTGCAGGAAAAAGCGCCCTTCACGTCCTTCACGTGGAGGAGGAGACGGGACGTCTCGCCGCTGAAAACCGTTTTCCGAGAGCGCGTGAACTCTTTCATCGCTGGAGCTTAGCCGAGCCGGGCGCCGCCCCCGAGGCGGTTGCAGAGCGCCTGGGGGTCAAGCTCGTCAACGCGTCGGTCGCGTCGCAGGATATCGCTTCCGCCATCGGCGCCTATTCCGAAGCCCATGCATGCGATCTCCTCGTGCTGGCGACGCACGCGCCGGGGTGGCTCGAGCGGCTTTTGACCGGATCGCTCGCCGAAGAAAGCGCCCGGCTTTCCCACGTGCCGGCCCTCTTCCTGCGCGCCGGCGCGCATGGTTTCGTTGAGCCGGCGAGCGGCAAGATCAAGCTGCGGCGTGTGCTGATGCCGGTCTCCGCGGAGGTCGCGCCGATGCACGCCTGGGGCTTCGCCTCCCCGCTCGTGCGCATGCTCGAACCGACGGCGGAATTCCACCTGCTGCATGTTGGCGACACGCTGCCCACCTATGGCAATCTGTTGCCGCATGTGGAGCTGCGGCGAGGACCGGTCGTGGAAACGATCCTCGAGGTCGCCGAGGAAATCGGGCCGGACCTGATTGTCATGGCGACCCAAGGACATAAGGACCTCTTCGACGCCATCACGGGAAGCACGACGGAGCGGGTGCTGCGCGAAGCGCCGTGTCCGGTGTTGACCTCGCCCAGCCGGCCGCGGCGCGCGGCCGTCTGATCTCGCCGGACCGCATTCGCATTGGACGCGCCAATGCGGCCGCGATATAGAGGCCGCACCGACACTGGAGCCCCGCGCGAATGTTCGACACGCTCAAGAGCTTCATCGGCGAGCTGCTCGAGGCTCCGGAAGAGCGCGTCTTCGAGGAGCAGGATTACCGACTCGCCGCCGCGGCGCTCCTCGTTCACATTGCCGCCGTCGACGGGGAATTCGACTCCACCGAGCGGGCGCGGGTGCAAAAGCTCGTCGAAGATCGCTTCAACCTCTCCCATGCGCAGGCGCATGAGTTGATCGCGCACGCGACCGAGAGCGAGCGTGAGGCCGTCGATCTCTACAACTTCACGAGCGTGTTGAAGCGCTCGCTCGGAGAAGAAGGCCGCCGGCAGCTCGTCGGCATGCTGTGGGAGATCGCCTACGCGGACGGCGACATCGACGAGTGCGAGGAGAATGTCGTGTGGCGCGTCGCCGAGCTCCTTGGCGTTTCGACGCGAGAACGGGTCACACTGCGGCGGTTCGCCCGCGAGGAAGCGGAGAGCGAGGAGGCTTCGCCTCCCGGGCCTTGGTCGGATTCCTGATCAGAAACTCCTAAGCGGCGCATTTTGCATTTGGGGACTTCATGACGACTGCGGACGGGAAGCGGCGCAAGGTGGCGGTTGTCACCGGCGCCTCCGAGGGGATCGGCGCGGAGCTCGCGCGCGTCTTCGCGGCGCGGGGGCATGATCTGGCGCTCGTCGCACGCCGCGGCGACCGGCTTGAGGCGCTCGCCGACGAAATCGTCGCTCGGGGCGCCGCAAGAAGGCCGCTCGTCATCATGCTCGATCTCTGCGCCGCGGATGCCATCGAGGCGCTCGCCAAGGCGCTCGACGCAGCGGAAGCCGGAGTCGAAATTCTCGTCAACAATGCGGGCTTTGAACTCGTGGGTCCTGTCGAGACGCTCGATCCCGCCGAGCAGCTCGCCATCGTCGACCTGAACGCGCGCGCATTGACCGCGCTCACGCTGCGCTTCCTGCCGGAAATCGTCGCCCATCAGGGCGCAATCATGAATGTCGCTTCCATCGCGGCCTTCATGCCCGGGCCGAACTTTGCGATTTATTATGCGTCGAAGGCCTATGTGCTTTCTTTCAGCGAATCCCTGGCGCAGGAGCTTCGTTCAAGGGGCGTGAAGGTCTCTTGCCTCTGCCCCGGACCAGTCGAGACCGGATTTCAGGCGCGGTCGGGGTTTGAGCTGGAGGGAAAGATGGCCCTTGCGCGTCTTGCGCTCGTGTCCGCCGCCGAAGTGGCGCGTCAAGGCTATGACGGCCTCATGGCGGGCCGCGGCGTCGTCGTGCCGGGATTCATGAACCAGATCATCGTCTTCGTCGCGCGGTTTGTCCCGCGCGGCTGGCTGCTGTCGCTCTCGGCGGCGGCGCTGGACAGGCGATGACCACGCACGGACCCCCGCCTGCCTGTGGCAGGCGTGGTCTAGGGGAACCGAGGCCGGGTGTGAGCGAGATTGCCTTGGGACGGCGCAAATTCGGACGGCGCGAGCGGCGCTCGCGTCGCGCCGCTCGACGCTCAGGCTTCTTCGGTCTTCAGATTCAGCACTTGGCGACCGCGATACATGCCAGTCTTCAGGTCGATGTGATGAGGACGGCGCAGTTCGCCGGAATCCTTGTCTTCGATGTAGGTCGACGCCTTCAGCGCGTCGGCGGAACGGCGGAAGCCGCGTTTCATCGGCGAGGTCTTTCGCTTCGGAACGGCCATGTTAACTCTCCTCTGGGACCCTCGGCCCAAAGGGCCCTGGCGAAAATTTCGGAACGCGGCGCTTACACCAAATTCGCCGCCCTGGCTAGGCCTGTCTGAGTTCAGCAGGACGTCGCCGCGGGCTTATCGCTGTAGGCGACTTGCAACCGCGAGGCTAGAGGGCAATCTACGACATAAAGGAGGAACGCTTGGACACCCCATCGCCCGCGCCCGCGCCGGAACTGCCTCCCGCGCGCCTGCCTCTGCCGCAGATCCTGGTCGGCGGCGCCATCATCGGCGGCCTCGCCGTTGACTTGGCGCTGGGCACGGACAGGCCGGATGCGCTCTTCACGGTGATCGGCGGACCGATCGTCGTCGCGGCGATCCTGACGATCATGTGGTGCGCGAGGATGATGCGGGAGCAGGAAACCCCCTTCCAGGCGAACCGTCCCGCGACCGCTCTCGTGACGGAGGGCCCATTTCTCTATTCGCGCAATCCGATTTACGTCTCCTACGTCGCGCTCATTTTCGGCCTTGGACTGGTGCTCGGCTCCTGGACCATGACGGCGCTTGCCCCGCTCGTGGGGCTCGCGCTGCACTATTTGAGCGTGCTGCCCGAGGAGCGTCATCTGCAGCAGAAATTCGGCAAGGATTACGACATCTGGGCCGCGGAGACGCCGCGTTGGCTATTTAAATGACGGACAGCGCGGCCATTGCCGCCCCCGATCGCGAGCTCGCCTTCGACGTGAGCGGCATGACCTGCGCGTCCTGCGTCACCCATGTCGAGAAAGCGCTGGCGCGCGCGCCGGGCGTCGCCGCCGCGAGCGTCAATCTCGCGACCGAGCGCGCCAATGTCAGGCTCAATCCGGGGGCAGAGGCGGCGAAGATCGCCGAAGCCGTCACGGACGCGGGCTACGAGCCCATCGTCGAGACCTATGAACTCGGCGTCGGCGGGATGACCTGCGCGTCCTGTGTCGCCCATGTCGAAAAGGCGCTGAAGGCCGTCCCTGGCGTGATCGAGGCGAGCGTCAATCTCGCGACCGAACGCGCAAGCGTTCGCGCGCTCAAGGGACCCGGAAGGCTGGATGCGCTGCGGCGCGCCATTTCAGCCGCCGGCTATGAGCCGCGCGAGAGCGAAGGCGCGCTCGCGCACCACAAGGACGCGCGCGAGGAGGAGACGCGGGCGCTGTCCCGGCGCCTCATTCTTGCGGTGGCCCTGACCTTGCCGGTTTCCATTCTCGAAATGGGCGGACATCTCATTCCCGCCTTTCACGAATGGATCATGGCGCAAGGCGGCCACGACATTGCGCTATACGTTTCCTTCTTCCTGACGAGCGTGCTGCTGGCTTTTCCGGGCCGCGTCTTTTTCGAAAAGGGGCTCGCGTCGCTGCTGCGAGGCGCGCCGGATATGAACGCGCTCGTCGCGGTCGGCGCGGCCAGCGCCTATCTCTTTTCCGCCGTCTCGACCTTCGCGCCGCAGCTGCTGCCGGCGGGTTCGGCTCATGTTTATTACGAGTCCGCCTGCGTGATCGTCACGCTCATCCTCCTCGGGCGGCTGCTCGAAGCGCGCGCCAAGGGGCGAGCGGCGGGCGCGATCGCCGCGCTTGCCGGGCTTGCGCCGCGCGTCGCTCATGTCGAGCGCGACGGCGAAGCGCTCGACGTGCCGACACAGGAGGTGCGCGTCGGCGACGTGGTGCTCGTGCGTCCCGGCGAAAGGATTCCGACCGATGGCGTCGTGCTGCGCGGCGAGTTGCACGTCGACGAATTGATGATCAGCGGCGAGCCGGCGCCCGTGGCAAAATCTCGCGGCGCGCCCGTCACCGGCGCGACGATCAATGGGACCGGAGCCTTCGCTTTCGAGGCGACGCGCGTCGGCGCCGACACATTTCTTGCCGGCGTGATCCGCATGGTGGAGCAGGCGCAGGGCGCAAAGCTTCCGATCCAGGCCCGCGTCGATCGCGTCACCGCGGTCTTCGTGCCGGTCGTCTTCGCCATCGCCGCCGCGACTTTCCTCATCTGGATGCTCGCTGGGCCCCGAGCCTCGTCTCTCTTTCGCGCTCGTCAATGCGGTCGCCGTGCTGATCGTCGCTTGTCCTTGCGCCATGGGCCTCGCGACTCCGGCCGCGATCATGACCGGCACCGGCCGAGCCGCCGAACTCGGCGTGCTGTTTCGCAAGGGCGAGGCGCTGCAGACGCTCGGCGAAGCGCGGTTGATCGCCTTCGACAAGACGGGGACGCTCACCTTCGGAAAGCCGCGTCTCACCGACCTCGTCGTGGCGCCGGGCTTCGAGGCGGACGAGGCGCTGCGGCTTGCGGCGAGCGTGGAGGCGCTCTCGGAGCATCCCGTCGCCAGCGCGATCGTGGCCGCCGCGAAAGAGAAGGGTTTGGCGACTGCCCCGTGCCGGGAGTTCTCGGCGGTCCCAGGCATGGGCGCGCGCGGCTTCGTCGAGGGCAAGCGCATCGCCATCGGCGCGGAGCGGTTCATGTCCGCGCTCGGTTTGTCCACCTCGGCATTCTCCGAGGCCGCGAAAAAGCTCGCGGAAGAGGGACGCACGGCGCTGTATGCGGCGGTCGACGGCAGACCCGCGCTGCTCCTCTGTGTCTCCGACGCGGTGAAGCCTTCGAGCGCCGCGGCGATTGCGGCGCTGCACAGGCTCGGGGTGCAGGTCGCGATGATCACCGGCGACCAGGAGCGGCCAGCCCGCGCGATCGCCCAGCAGGTCGGCATCGACGAGATCGTTGCAGGCGTGCTGCCCGAGGGCAAGGTCGCGGCCGTGGAGCGCCTGCGCGAGGCGAAGAAGCTCGCTTTCGTGGGCGACGGCGTCAATGACGCGCCGGCGCTCGCCGCCGCCGACGTGGGGCTCGCGATCGGCACGGGGACCGACGTCGCCATCGAAGCCGCGGATGTCGTGCTGATGTCGGGCGATCTCGCCAAGGTCCCGACCGCGGTGGCGATCTCGCGCGCGACGATGACGAATATCGCCCAGAATTTGTTTTGGGCTTTCGGCTACAATGTCGCGCTGATCCCGGTCGCGGCCGGCGCGCTTTATCCGATCAACGGGACGCTGTTTTCGCCGATGCTCGCCGCAGGCGCGATGGCCTTCTCCAGCGTCTTCGTCGTCATGAACGCTTTGCGCTTAAAGTGGTTCCAGCCGACGCCGGTGGGGCTTTCTCCCGCTCCCCGCCTCCCGGAACCAGCGCCGTCGGCATGAAGACCGCGGGCGCCGATGGCGTCGCTTTGTCTTCGCAGTGCAGCGACGAGACCGGCGCCAAAAGCTCCTGGCCAAGCTTGGTGCCTAGGGGCAAATACGCTATCTTTGTTAACAAACGGGGACGCTATCTTCGGAGGTTGGAGCGATGTCAGGTCCTTCGGGCAATGACAAAGGTTTGCAGTGGACGGCCTTCGCCGCGCTGGTGGCGGTCGCCGTCCTGGCGTTTGCGGCCGGCTGGATGCTGCCCGTGAATACACCGAATGGCCCGCGCGACGCGAGCAGCCCTGCACGTCACGAGCAACCGCATCGGGCGTCGTGAATTTCATGGGCGGTGGGGGCGACCTCACCCCCCAATCATCGTCGTAATTGTCTGCCCGCCGCGCGAAAGCGTAATTTTCCAGTAATAGGCGCGGCCCCCGGTCGCCTGCTCCATGTCCCGCGTCGTGGCGATCTTCCTGTCGTTCACGGCGAGGATCACGTCGCCCTTCTGCAGGTTGAACTGCTGGGCGAAGGAGCCTTCCTCGATCTCCGCGACGACGACGCCGCTCGCCGCATTCCCTTGAACCGAGAGCTCCTCGATCGTCGCCGGCGATAGATTAACGACCGTCGCGCCGGAAAACGGATTTTGCCCTTTGATCTTCACCGGATCGCGCGGGGGGACTTCCGGCGCGGATACGAGCTTGGTCGTGAGCGTGAGCTTCTTGCCGCCGCGCAGCACGCCGAGGCTTGCAGCGCCGCCGAGCGGGCGCGTGCCGAGGCGGTAGCCGAGGCCCTCGGGATCGTCCACGTCCTGCCCGTCGACCGAGAGAATGACGTCGCCGCGCTTGACGCCGGCTTGCGCAAGCGGTCCTCGGGCGTCGAGATCGGCGACGAGCGCGCCCGTCGGCCGCGGCATCGCGAGACCCTCGGCGATGTCCTGAGTAAGGCCCTGCAGCGTCGCGCCCAGCCAGGGACGACGCACCTGTTTCCCACCGCCCTTGGCCGTCGCCAGCACCACTTTCACCATGTTGCTCGGAATGGCGAAGCCGATGCCCACCGAGCCTCCGGATTTCGAGAAGATCGCGGAATTGATCCCCACGGCGCGGCCGTTCATGTCGACCAGCGGACCGCCGGAATTGCCGGGATTGATCGCGGCGTCCGTCTGGATGAAGAAGCCGTAGTCGGAGATGCCGATTTGCGTGCGCGCAAGCGCGGAAATAATGCCCTGGGTCACGGTCTGACCCACCCCGAACGGGTTGCCGATCGCGAGCACGAGGTCGCCCACCTGCAACTGATCGGAATTGGCAAGCTCCATGGAGGGATAGGCTTCGCCATCCTGGAGCTTCAGCACTGCGAGGTCGGTGCGCGGATCGCGCAGCAGGATTTTGGCGGGAATCTCGCGCTTGTCGGCGAGCGAGACCTTCACGTCCGTCATCCCCTCGATCACATGGTGATTGGTGACGACGAGGCCGGTCGGATCGACGATCACCCCGGAGCCGAGCGACTGGGCCATCTGGCGGCCCGGCATGCCGCCGTCGCCGAAAAACTGCCGAAAGATCGGATCGTCGTAAAGGCGGTTCGCCGGGCCTTTTTCGACACGGGAGGCGAAGACGTTGACGACGGCGGGTTGCGACTTCTTGACGATCGGCGCGAAGGAGAGAAGCGCCTCGGCGCGCGAGCCAGGAGCGGCGCGCTCCTGCAAAGCCTGCGCGGAGGCCCCGCTTGGCGCGGCGCAAAGCGTCCCGCCGAGCAGCGCGGCGGCGGCGGCGTTCAAGAGCTTTGGTCCGAGGCTCGCCCCAGCGCGAAGGGCGCCGGCGGCGAGCCGTATCGTCCCGCCGATCATTAGCCCGCTGTCTTGGCCTTGGTCTCGACGCGCTCGGCGATGCGGGCAGACTTGCCGCGGCGGTCGCGCAGATAATAGAGCTTCGCGCGGCGCACCTTGCCGCGGCGCACGACCTTGATCGAGTTGATCAGCGGCGCATGAATTGGGAAGACGCGCTCGACGCCCTCGCCGTAGGAAATCTTGCGGACCGTGAAGCTCTCGTTGAGGCCGCCGCCCTGACGCGAGATCACGACGCCCTCATAGGCTTGCACGCGGCTACGATCGCCTTCCCTGACCTTGACGTTGACGATCACCGTGTCGCCGGGTCGAAAATCGGGAAGCGTCTTGCCTTCGAGAAGGCTCGCCGCATGCTCGGCTTCAAGCTGAGCGATGAGGTTCATGATAAAAATCTCCTGCCGTTCCGCGCTTGCCGCTTCGTGCGGGCGCGAGCGTTTCGGTACGCTGTTTTTGAGTTGAGCCCTGTCCCCTAAACGAAGCGAGCGCCGATGTCGAGGGGGGTGTCGGCTGGAACGGGTCGATTTGTGCGGCTGCAGTGCGAGAATCGCAGCCTTTGCGAAGGGCATGGAAGGTCACCTTCGCGGATAGCGCCGACGTGCCAACGATGGACATTCTTCCGGGAGGCAAGGCCGAAGATACGGCTGTCACGAGCTTGGGGATTTGCAACGGGAGACAGAAAGAATGAGCGCCAGACTCGTCGAAGGCGCGCTTAACGCTGTAATGTGGGCAGCGCATCCCCAGCGCCAAAGGCCGTGCCCTGGGCATCTTACTTGCCTGCATTCACTTAAATAGGCTCGCGCTGTTGCAAGCTATTTTGTGACCGGTGGGACTTGGCTCAACGTCTGATATTTCGCAAGTTTTAGGAGGTTTCACTGGCTTCCGGACGTGGGCATCCGTACAATTCCGGATTGATACATAAGCTTATCTGTAATTGACTACATGTGGTGCGGCTGGGGGGCTAAGCCTGTTGCAGGGGAGATTGCATCTTAGATTAAAGAGTAATCACTTCCCTCTAGCGAGACTCAGCCTTTTTATCGGGAGAGCTTACATGTTGAATTTCGGTTCTCACCGCCCCTTGCGCGGGGCTTTCGCGGTGGCGCTTATGGCGTCAGCCTTTTCTCCACTATCCCAGAACGCCCACGCCGCATCTACCAACACCCCTTGGCAGAACCTGTCACCGTCTAAGATGTCGGCGGTATGGTGGGAATGGCTCTACAGCGTCCCGGCGATCCAAAAGTCCAGCCGTCGATACTACAGGGGCCAATACTTGCAACGGGCAGCCTTACGCGAGCCTGAGCTCCAATGTTTGCAACGGGAGCCTTGTCTTTCTGGCCGGCACGTTTTCGACTATAAAGATCGGCTACGACGCATGTAGGGCAGGTGACCCGCTCCATTACCGTTAAGCAAGGGACTAACTTCTTCTTCCCGCTCATTACCTACGAGGCCGACAATATCGGGTGTCGGCCATCTCTCGCCATGACAGTAGGAGGCTGTTTCAACGGGACGGTGCCTCCCCCGCAGAACTGGGGCTTTTCGCAACTGCAGGCCGAAGCCAAATCTGCCATAGATCCGGTGACCGGACTTTCTGCCACGCTGGCTACATGTTCGGATGCAACATGCAACACGCTTGGTCCCGCCAGTAACGTGCGGTATGGTCGCTTGCAGTCTCCGCCCTTCGGATACACCCTACCGCCGGCGCCGGATAACCTCCAAGTCATTGTTGATGGAAAGGTCGCGCCCGTGGCCGCAGATGGCTACTACGCGTTTCTCCAAGGGAATTTGTCGCCAGGCTTTTACAAGCTGGAATACAGAGGCCAGGTGCCCTTCAGCCCCGGGCCGGGCTCTTTTATCCAGGACATTACCTACCTCATCACTGTGATACCTTAACATATGCGCGGTCACTTGATGGGGCTCGGCGCGTCTATTACGCCTGGGTAGACGCAGGAAGAAGGCATGAGCGTAACTATTGATTATCCGTAACAGATGCCCGGGGTTACGTTCGACAACAATAGCGTGACCATGCAAGCGGTCGCATTACATTACGGATGTATCGCCTGAAGAAGCCGCGTCCTTAAGGACGCGGCTTTTCGCGTTTAAGCGGGTCGGACGTCCTGGACCTTCTACCCTCTCGCCATGCTTCGCGCCGATCTTGACCAGGAGCGTCGTCAGCGTCCAATGTTGATCGGCTCCGGCGTCGCCAGGGTGCGCAAAGATTGTAAGCGAGCCGATGAAGCCGGAGGCGCAAGGCGTCGGCGGTGAAGGTGTAATTCGGGTCATGAGCTGCCGCTCCAACCCGCGTCGTAGCGGGCTCCGCAATTTCGAGCCGCTCAAACGCCTCGCCAGTCGGACGGCTGCAGATCGCCCTCGGCCTCCATCAGCTCGAGCAGCATCCCCTCGCGCAGGCCCCGGTCGGCGATGCGCGTGCGCCCGGCGGGAAAATGCTCCCGGATCGCCTGGAAAATCGCGCAGCCGGCCAGCACCAGATCGGCGCGCTGTGGGCCGATGCAGCCATTCGCGACCCGTTCCTCGAAATCCATGGCGCGCAGCTTGTCGATGGCGCGGCTCGCCTCGCCATCCGACAGCCAAAGCCCGTCGACGCGCCAGCGATCGTAACGGTCGAGCCCCAGGTGGACCCCGGCGAGCGTCGTGACCGTGCCGGAGGTGCCCAGCAGATGAAAGCGCTCGCAGCGCCGTCTTCCGGCAAGCGCCTCCGCGAATGGCCGCAGCGCATCGCGCGCGTGGGCGGTCATGGCTTCGAAAGTTTCGGCGCTGACGCTCTTGCCGCCGAAATGTTCGGCGAGCGTGACGACGCCGAGCTCGACGGAGGTCCATTGATCGAGTTCGAGGCGACCATTTGACGCGGCCTCGGGGCGCGCGAGCCAGACCAGCTCCGTCGAGCCGCCGCCAATGTCGAAAAGCAGCACGCTCTCGGATCGCGTGTCGGCGAGATTGCCGCATCCGCGCGCGGCAAAGCGCGCCTCGGTCTCGCGGTCGATGATCTCGAGATCAAGCCCCGTGCGCTCGAGCGCCCGGGCGGTGAATTCGTCTCCGTTCGCCGCCGTGCGGCAGGCCTGCGTCGCCACGAGACGCGCCCGGGTCACACCGCGCGCCTCCATCTTGTCGCGGCAAATCTCCAAGGCCTCGAGCGTGCGCTCGATCGCCGCCTCGCTGATGCGGCCGTGGCGGCCAAGTCCTTCCCCAAGGCGCACGATGCGCGAGAAGGCGTCGACGATGCGCAACGCTTCCGTCGCGCGTCGGCGCGGCCGCCGTTCCGGACGGGCGATCAGCAGACGGCAGTTGTTGGTGCCGAGATCGAGCGCCGCATAGACATGCTCGGCGGCGCGCGGGGCGGGATGATGAGCGCGAGACGGGGGCGACGGCGCAACCGCCCTGCGGCCGTCCAAGGGGGGCGGCGGCGACGTTCTGGGTCTCGCCTGGCTGGCGATGCTTCGGTCACTCCCGCTCAAGCGACGCCTCGCCGATTTCTGGCTGATGGGGCGGCTTGACGCCCCCCGATCTCGAACTTCCTTCATGCCGAATTGTGACCCAACCTGCAAGCCTGAACGTAGCCGACAATGAGGAATTGTAAGGCGCGGCGTAATATTTGTGCGACTGAGGCTTGTGCGGGCGCGTTTCGATGCAGGGTCAATCGTTACTTCTGAAGGGCTCCCACCCGGTTGTTGGCCGGAGGTGGATTGCAGCCTCATGTGATTTCCTTAAGCTCTGGCGTTTTTGATACCGTAACTACTATTTCGCCACGGGCTCCCGCGATCTCGCTCGAAATTCCGACGGCTTGCAGTAGATTTGTCCCCATGTCGTTTCGCAGCCTCTCCCCCGAGATCACGCCCCAGATGCTGCTGCGCGCCTATGCGCTCGGCATCTTCCCGATGGCCGAAAGCGCAGAAGATGAGGAAATCTTCTGGGTCGAGCCGCGCGAAAGGGCCATCTTCCCCCTGGACGTCCTTCCACGTCTCGCGCTCCCTCGCCAAGACCTTGCGGCAGGACCGCTTCCGGGTCTCCGCCGACGAGGATTTCGACGCGGTGCTGGATGAATGCGCCGCCCCCGGCCCCTCGCGCGAGAAAACTTGGATCAATCCCCCGATTCGCAAGCTTTACCGCGCGCTCTACGATCTTGGCGTCGCGCATACGATCGAGTGCCGGCGCGACGGCGAGCTCGTGGGTGGCCTCTACGGCGTCGCGCTCGGCGCGGCCTTCTTCGGCGAGAGCATGTTCCATCGTGAGCCCGACGCATCGAAGGTGGCCCTCGCGCATCTCGTGGCGCGCCTGCGGGCGGGCGGTTTCAAGTTGCTGGACACGCAGTTCATGACCACCCACCTCGCCTCGCTCGGCGCTCGGGAAGTCTCGCGGGAAACCTATCGCAAGCTTCTCGCGGCGGCGATCGAGGCGCCTGGCGCCGAATTTTGGGTGTGGCCCAGGTCGCGCCATGTGCGCGGCGCCGAAGCGCTCGCCGCGCTCGTCACGCCGGCGCGATCCGGCCTCGCGTTTGATACGAGATCCGGTCGATCGCTGGCGGGCTAAAAAATCCCGAAGGGATCGTGAAACTGCGGCGCAGGCGCTCGCGCGGGGGCTTGCTGCGGCGGCGCCTGCCTTTGACGTCGCTGCTTTCCCCTCTGCTGTGGGTCGGTGGGACTCACGGGGGCTCCCGTGCTGTTGAAGACCGGCTCGTCCGCCGGCCCGATCGGCTGCGCCTCCGGGTTGACCGGCGTCTTCGGCACGATCTTGCGCGTGCGGCCCCGTCCCGCCTGCTGCTGCGGCGTCTCCGGGGCGGGCTGCTGGGCCTCCTGAGGCGGCGGCGCGGCGGTTTCCTTGCCGCCTTTGCAGTTCACGAGCCAGACGTCATAGACCGGATGCTCGACGCCGTGCAGGCCGGGGCTCGACGCGAACATCCAGCCCGAGAAAATGCGCTTGGTCTCGTATTTGGCCGGCGTGCGGCCAGGATTGTCCGGCTCCCGTCGCTGATCGGGCTTGGGCTCCTGCTCGTCCACCTCGACGAAGGTCGTCGTCATCGGCGTCTCGGTCTGGGGCCTTGTGTTGCAGACGCGCGGCGTGACCTGGAGCGTGCCAAACTGGACCGTCTCGTCGATGGCCACGTCGAAGTTGATGATCCTGCCGGTGATCTTGTCGAGTCCGGCGAAAACGGCGGTGGGATGCCGGATCGAATTGGCGCACGCTGCCGAGGGGGCGAGCGTCGTCGCGAGCGCCGCGCCGAGGAGGGCGCTTCGCCAGGAAAGCGGAAGGCCCTTGAGCGATGTCATGGCGTCACCGGGGTCGAAGCCTTTGGGAGGCCGCACGCGTGCGGCTCGCGCCGAAGAAACACGCGATAAAGGCGATAGCGTGGTGGCTCCCGGCTCGGTTCTCCCGCTGCGGCGGGGTTTTTCGTCCGTGCGCCGACAAAGGCGGACTGGGGAAATCCTGCTAGCCCTCCGGGCGCCAAGCGTCGTAATCCCCGCCCGTCGCAGGGCGCTGGCCGGATGCCAGGATCGATCCTGGCGGCCGATAGGCGAGGGCCGTGCCGGTCATGTTTTGGCGGTAGGGAAGCTCCCACTCGTACGGCTTGTAGCTCTCCTGCGTCGGGGTCGTGTCCACCGTGTGATGCAGCCAGCCATACCAGCCGGGCGGCGTGGCCGAGCCTTCCGCATAGCCGTTGTAGATCACCCAGCGACGATCGAAGCCGAGCGCCCTGTCCTTCCTGCCGCCTTTCGTGCGGTAGTAGACGTTGCCAAACTCGTCCTCGCCGACGCGCTCGCCCATGAGCAGCGTGTAGATGGCCGTGCTGAGCGTGGACCTGTTCCACCAGGTGAAGAACCGAACGATGAACGACATGCGCCTTGGGTCCCTTTGGAGCGAATTTGCGCAAAAGTTGGGGGCTTTTGCGGTCAGAAGCGCTCCTGCTTTTGCTCCGGCGCGATTTCCCAACGAGAACGATCCCATTCGACGGAAAGCGCGCGAGTTCGCCGGCGCCTTATCGCGTCTCGAGCCGCGGATGTCTAGAGCGCGATGCGAAAAAGTGGAAACCGGTTTTTCGCACCAAGCGCGCTGTAAGCTTTTCGAATCGATCACGTTTTCTGCGTTCAGGCGGTACCGCCTGAACGCAGCGTGATCTGGCGTCAATCGGCCCCGCGCACGAAGGCGCCGAAGGCGCGCGGACCTTCCCCCGTCTCGGCCTTGCCGATGACCTCGAGGCTTTGCGCGTCGATCGCCCAAAGTGCGTTCGAGAACCAGTTGGTGACATAGACTTTGCTTCCGTCCCGGCTCGCTGCGACGCTCTCGGGATATTCGCCGACCTTGACCACGCCAACCGGCGCGAGGCTCTGCGCGTCGAGGACGCTCACCGTCTCATCGTACTGGTTGGCGACGAAGACGCGGCCGTTCGCCAGCGCCACCCCGTAAGGCCGCTTGCCGACCTTCACGGTCGCGATGAGTTGTTGCGCCTTAAGATCGACGACGCTCAAGTCGTCCGACTCCACATTGGCGCAATAGGCGCGCAGGCCCGCCGCGTCGACTTCGAGGCCGAACGGATGCCGGCCGACCGCGATCGTCGCGCGCTTGCCCAGGCTCGCGGCGTCGAGAAGGACGAGCGCGTCGTCGTCCCGCGCCGAGATGACGATAGTGGCGCCGTCGGGCGTCACCGCGACGCCGGAGGGCACCGCGCCGACCTCGGTTTTGCGCCTCTCGCCGCTCTGCGGATTGATCTCCGTGAGATCGCGGCCGTTCATGTCGGCCACATAGATCTTCTTGCCGTCGGGCGAGACCGCGACGCCGAAGGGCAGGCCCGGCGCTTCGATGCGCTTTTCGAACTCGGCGCGTCTTGGCGTCGATGACGGAGACGAAGCCGCCTTCCGGGCTCGTCACATAGACGCGCGCGCCGTCCGGAGCGACCGCAACGCCCGCAGGCTTGCCCCCGAGCGGCAGGCGCCCGGCGATCGTCATGCTGGCCAGATCGACGATAGCGAGATCGCCGCCGCCCTGATTGGGCACGAAGGCCTCGTCGGCTTGGGCGGAAGGGAAGGCCAGGACGAAAACGACCATCGCAACGGCGACGCCCAGGCGTGGTGAGACGTCGGCGCCGCTCATGGCCGCTCGAGCTTCGCCTTCAACGAGGCGAGCCCTGCTCTGAATAGCCGCGTCACGGCGTCGATGGCGACTTCGTCGGTGAATTGCTCGGGCGGATTGCCGCCGGGAAAGGCGCGATAGAAGCGGCTCTTCCACTCCACGCGCGACCCGCCGTCCGCCAGACCGCGGACCGCGAGCGTCGCCGACAGATTGCCGACCGGCAGCACGGCGATGTTGGCGCGCTCGATGATGTAACGCAGAGACATCGCCGCGCCGTCATATTGCACGAGGCGCTCGTCCAGAGCCCCGCCACGCTTGTAATAGAGGCGGCGCGTCGCCGTCTCGGGAACATTGCCCCCCTGGGCCTCGACGCGCTCGATCTCCGGCCGCCAGCTCGCGTCGGCGAAGTCGCCGACGACCGCCCAGACTTTTTCCGGCGGCGCGGCGATCTCAACCGTCTCGACGACTTTTTGCGGCGTCGCGCCGTGCGCGGCGGCGAAGGATGGCGCGACCGCCAGCGCCGCGGCGAGGAAGAGCGAGCGCCAGCGGCTCAAGCCTACGGGCAAGCCTCCGGGCGGAGCGCCGCCCGGGAGACTGGGGACAGTCAAGGCTTACTTGCCCTCGACCTTGGCCTTCAGCGCGGCGAGGCCGGCCTTATAGAAATCGGTGACCGCCTTGAAAGCGGCTTCGTCGGTCAGCTCCGGCGGCGGGTCGTTGTTCAGGAAGCCGCGGTAGAAGGCGCCCTTCCATTCGACGACGCTCTTGCCGCCCTCGTCCTTGACGCTGATCGTCGAGGAATAATTGGCGACCGGAACGACCGACGGCTCGTCCTTGTCGATCTTGTAGGAGAGCGTGTGGCTGTCGGCGTCGTATTTTGTGACCGACTCCTCGACCGATCCGCCCTTCTTGAAGGTGACGGTGCGCTTGGCGTCCGCGGCGTTGCCGCCGGTCCCTTCGGTCTTGGCGACGGCCGGATGCCAGTTGAGATCCTGGAAATTGCCGACGATCTCCCAGACCTTGGCGGCTGGCGCGTCGATCTCGATCTTCTCGACGACCTTCTGGCGCGACGGCCCATGCGCGAGCGCCGCAAGCGGCAGGAGCGAAATAGCCGCCGCAAGGACGAGGCGGCGCGAGGCGACAAAGAACATGCAGTTTCTCCTAAAGCACCGCCTGCAAGCCGTGCGAGCGGGAAGCCGCCCGCCACTAAAGGCGCCAATCCCGCGGCGTCAAGCGGCGGTTCGGTCCGGGGCCCGATCGCGCGCGGGCGGCGCGGCAATTGCACGGATTTTCCATGCGGAAGCGCGCTGGCTCGCTGACGAATCTCTGCTTATAGCTTCTTGCATACCTGCTCAGGCGCAACGAGAACGAACCATGCGTGCAATCTTGAGGCATTTCCTCGACACTCCGCTCCAGTCCGTTCCCAACGGCCAAGTCCTGCTCGCAGAAGGCGACCGGACCGGGCGCGTGTTCGCGCTCGCCGAGGGCGAGCTCGAGGTGCTGCGGGGCGACACGCAGGTGGCGGTCCTGACCGAGCCGGGCTCGATCGTCGGAGAGATGTCGGTGCTGCTCGACGAGCCGCACAGCGCAAGCGTCCGGGCGCTGGGCGACGCCAAGGTGCATCGGGTCAACGACGGCGAAGCCTTCTTCGCCGAGCACCCCGAGCTTGGCTGGCTGCTCGCGCGTCTGCTGGCTCGCCGGCTCAACGCGGGCACGACCTATCTGGCCGATCTGAAGCGGCAGTACTCGGGCGCCGGCAATCACCTCGAAATGGTCGGCGAGGTGCTGGAAAGCCTCCTCCATCGTCAGGAGGCCTCGCTGCAGCCCGGCTCCGACCGCGACCCCGGCTATTAGTCGAGTCTCATTGAACGGGCTCGAACCAGGCGGGCAGCGCCGTCAGCGGCGCGATCGGCCGCGAGAGCGGGGCGTCGAGCCGCACCGATTGCGCGCCCATGGCCGAAATCCAAAGCGCTTCGCCGACCGTCGTGTCCATGACGATGTAAGCCGGCGGCGTCCCGAGATAATGGCCGGCGTTGAAGACCCAGGTCTCTCCGAGACGATCGGCCCAGGAGCCCGCCTTGACGAAGGGCGACTCATGGATGTGGCCCGAGATGACCGCGTCCGGCCGATAATGCGCGATCCATTCCGGGAGATCCGCGTCGCCGAGGCTCTTCTTGCCTGACCAGCTCGTTGCGGCGTCGATGGGCGGCGCGTGATAGACCCAGACCCAGCGCTTCCCTTCGCGCTTCGCCGCGTCCGCCGAAAGCTGCGCGACAAGTCTCTCCTTGACCGTCGGCCCGTCCCACCAGGGAAAGACCGAGTAGAGCGCATCATCGACGACGATCGCGTCGCCGTCGCTCGTCACGCCAAGCTTGCCTAGCGTCCCGACCCAGCGCGCGATCTTCTCGCCCTCGGGCGAACGCGAGTCGAGATCGTGATTGCCGGAGCAGAAGATCAGCCGCGTCGCCTTCGCAACGCGCTCGAGATATTTGCGCACGACGAGGGTTTGCGCGCCGAAGTCAACGAATGACGCGACATCGAGCGCGTCGCCCGCGAAAACGACGAGGTCGTAGTTTGGCGCGACCTGCGCCAACCAGTCGAAGAGCGGAAGCGCATAGTGCAGGTCGGAAACGATAAGGCAGCGCATCGACTCCTCGCTCCCCCTGCTCCTCTCGGCGACGCCGTCTAGGGTCGCCGATGTGGTTTGCGTCCTTCGACAAGGTCGCTACAGTAGCGCAAGTCCAACACTATCCGACAAGGGCGTCGCGGAAAAAATGCGGACACCGGCGCGCATCCTGTCAGTCGCTTTGCTCAGCAACAGGGCGCCCTGAAGCGCTACGCCCAACCATCGGGCTTAAAGCCTACAATTTATGCTGGAGCCCTTTGAGTCCTTGCGTACATACTAGGCGTCCGACCACCAAGGACGCATAAGTGAACGAGCTTCCCTTCCGGGGCGTCAAAGCGGGCGCCGTGAAATCGCCGCGCCTGGCGCCATTGCAACAGTTTCTCGACACTCAACACGACTCGCTTCGCGAGGAGGGCGACGGAGCGGTCGCCGACTACATCCCGGAGCTGAGCAAGGCGGATCCGCGGCGCTTCGGCCTGGCGCTCGCGACGATCGACGGTCACGTCTATGAGGTCGGCGACAGCGGCGTCGAATTCACCATCCAATCGATCTCCAAGGCCTTCGTCTTTGCGTTGGCGCTCGACGGCCTCGGGCATCCGCTGGTCGAAGAACGCGTCGGCGTCGAGCCGAGCGGCGAAGCCTTCAATTCCATTCGCCTGAACGGCAAAAACCAGCCCTTCAACGCGATGGTCAATGCGGGCGCGATCGCCTGCTCGGGGCTCATCGTCGAGAAGGAGGGCGACAGCGCTTTCGAGGCGATCCTGGAGTCGCTCTCGAAGTTCGCTGGGCGGGAACTGTCGGTCGATGAGGAAGTCTACGCCTCCGAGAGCGCCACGGGCGACCGCAATCGCGCGATCGCCTGGATGCTGCGTAATTACGGCGTCATCAAAAGCGACGTCGACGCCGTGCTCGATGCCTATTTTCGGCAATGCTCGGTGCTCGTGACCGCGCACGACCTGGCGGTGATGGCGGCGACGCTCGCCCATGACGGCGTCAATCCGGTGACGGGCCTGCGCGTGGCCTCGTCCTACTCGGTGGCGCGCACGCTTTCGGTCATGACGTCTTCCGGCATGTACGACTATGCGGGGGAATGGATCTACCGCGTCGGCATTCCGGCCAAGAGCGGCGTCGGCGGCGGCATCATCGCCGCGCTGCCGGCGCAGTTCGGCCTCGGGACCTTCTCGCCGCTGCTCGACAGTCACGGCAACAGCGTGCGCGGCTTGAAGTTCTGCGAGGCGATCTCCACGCATTTCGATCTGCATTTCCTGCGGCGCGTGAGCGACGTGCGGACTTGCGTCGTCGCCGATTACGAATTGGCTCGGCTCGGCCGCCGCGGGCGCCTGGCGGATGACCAGAAAATTCTCGATTCGCATCCGACCGCCATTCGCATCGTCGAGCTCACCGGCGTGCTCGGCTTCGCTAACGCGGATTATATCGCGCGTCGCGTCGGACAGAGCGAGCCGCCCCAATTTCTCATTCTGGATCTGCGCCGCGTCGCGCTCGTCTCGAGTTCCGCGGTAAAATTCTTTGCCAGCTTCATCGAGGAATTGGCGGAGGCCGGTTGCCGCTGCGTTCTGTCCGGACGGCGAGAAGGATCCCATCCCCTGGAAGAGCTCGTGCAGAGCTCGGGCCTGCGGGATTTCGCGCGCCTCGACGAAGCGATCGATTGGGCGGAGGATCAGGTGATCTTCCGCTACGGCGGCTTCACCGACACGCAGAGCGTCGCGCTCGATAAGCAGGACTTGCTGACCGGCCTGTCGACGCAGGAATTCGGCGCGTTGCTGACGCTTTGCGAATTATGCAATTATCGGCCGGGAGACAGGATCGTCGAGGCGGGCGACCCTCCCGAACTCCGTCTATTTCCTGCAAAGAGGCATGGTCAGCGTGAAGATGCCCGACGGGGTTCGCCTCGCGACGCTCTTTCCGGGCTCAGCCTTCGGCGAGATGGCGCTCGTCGACTTCGGCCGAACGGCTGACGTCTGGGCGGACAGCGCGGTTCTCTGCCAACGCCTGTCGCTTTCGGCGCTCGATCTCTTCCGCAAGCGGCACCCGGCGGCGGTCGAACGCATCATGCGCAATCTCGCGCTGATGCTCGCGAAGCGCCTCGGCCAGGCCAATATGAAGGTCGATCTGTTGAGCGCGAATTAGGCTCACACGTCCAAATTCGCCACGTTCAGCGCGTTCTCCTGGATGAATTCGCGGCGCGGCTCGACGACGTCGCCCATGAGCCTGACGAAAATCTCGTCGGCTTCGACGAGGTCCTTGATCCTCACCTGCAAGAGCGAGCGCACATTGGGGTCGAGCGTCGTCTCCCAGAGCTGGTCGGCGTTCATCTCGCCGAGGCCCTTGTAGCGTTGGAGCGTGAGGCCCTTGCGGCCCTGGGCGCTCATCGCTTCATAGAGCGCCATGGGGCCGGAGGTCGAAGCCTCGTCGCCTTTGCGCACGAGCCGCGCCTGCCCGTCGAAGATCTCGCGCAAGGACGCCGCGCGCTCGCTCAGCTTGCGCGCCTCGCTCGAGGCCAGGAGCGCGGCGTCCAGCATCGCCACATGCTCGACGCCGCGCAGCGTCCTGCGGAAGATATAGCCGCCGTCGCGAGGGGCGCCGCTCCAGCCGCGCTCGGTCTCTTCGGCGACGACGTCGAGCCGGCGCGCCACCTCGTCGGCGAGCCGCTGCGCCTCCTCGGCGTCCTCCGGCGGAGGCTGCAGGGCGGATGCCAACGTCGCCTGCTCGACGACAGTCTGATCGTAGCGCGAGTGCAGCGACAGCACGAGTTGGCGGAAGGCCCGGCACTCCTCCAGCACGCGGCGCAGATCGGCGCCGGCGCGCTCTTCGCCCGAGGCCGAGCGCAACACGGCGCCGTCGAGCAGCGCGTCGATCAGATAGTCCTCGAGCGCGCGCTCGTCCTTGAGGTATTGCGTGGACTTGCCTTTCGTCACCTTATAGAGCGGCGCTTGCGCGATGTAGATGTGGCCGCGCTCGACCAATTCCGGCATCTGCCGATAGAAGAAGGTCAGGATCAGCGTGCGGATATGGGCGCCGTCGACGTCGGCGTCGGTCATGATGATGATCTTGTGATAGCGCAGCTTGTCGATGTTGAACTCGTCGCGGCCGATGCCGGCGCCGAGCGCCGTGATCAGCGTGCCGACCTGCTCATTGCCGAGCAGCTTGTCGAAGCGGGCGCGCTCGACGTTCAAGATCTTGCCGCGCAGCGGCAGCACGGCCTGGAACTCGCGGCTCCTGCCCTGCTTCGCCGTGCCGCCGGCGGAATCGCCCTCGACGATGAAAATCTCGGATTTCGCGGGATCGCGCTCCTGGCAATCGGCGAGCTTGCCCGGGAGATTGGCGACGTCCAGCGCGCCCTTGCGGCGCGTGAGATCGCGCGCCTTTCGCGCCGCCTCGCGCGCGGCCGCGGCTTCGCAGACCTTGCCGACGACGATCTTGGCGTCGCTCGGGTTTTCTTCGAGCCACTGGCCGAGTATCTCGTTGACGATGCTCTCAACCGCCGGACGCACCTCGGAGGAGACGAGCTTGTCCTTCGTCTGCGAAGAGAATTTCGGATCGGGAACCTTCACCGAGACGACGCAAGTCAGTCCCTCGCGGCAATCGTCGCCGGTAAGATCGACCTTCTCGCGCTTCGCGAGCCCCGAAGTCTCGGCGTAGGAGGTGATCTGGCGCGTCAGCGCCCCGCGAAATCCCGCAAGATGCGTGCCGCCGTCGCGCTGCGGGATGTTGTTCGTGAAAACCAGCACGTTCTCGTGGTAGCTGTTGTTCCACCAAAGCGCGACCTCGACCTGAATATGCTCCCGCTTTCCGTCGATCATGATCGGCGCGGAGAGCAAAGGCTCCTTGGCGCGATCGAGATAGCGCACGAAGGCCTCGAGCCCGCCTTCGTAGAAGAGCTCATCCCTTTTCACCTCGGCATGACGCGCGTCGGTCAAGACGATGCGCACGCCCGAATTCAAAAAGGCGAGCTCGCGAAGCCTGTGCTCGATCGTCGCATAATCGAACTCGACCATGGTGAAGGTCGCAGGCGACGGCTGAAAGGTGACCTCGGTGCCGCGCTTCGGCCTTCCGTCAACCTCAGGCGCCGGTCCGGTGACAGCCAGATCGGCGACGGCGTCGCCATTGGCGAACTCCATGAAGTGCTCTTTGCCGTCACGCCAGATGCGCAGCTTCAACCAGATCGACAGCGCATTGACGACCGAGACCCCGACGCCGTGCAGGCCGCCGGAGACCTTGTAGGAGTTCTGGTCGAATTTTCCGCCTGCATGCAGCTGCGTCATGATGACGTTCGCGGCCGACACGCCTTCCTCGTGGTGGATATCGGTCGGAATGCCGCGGCCATTGTCGGCGACGGTGCAAGAGCCGTCGGGATTGAGCGTGACCGAAACTAAAGTCGCATAACCGGCGAGCGCCTCGTCGATCGCATTGTCCACGACCTCGTAGACCATGTGATGCAGGCCGGTGCCGTCATCCGTGTCGCCGATATACATCCCGGGGCGCTTGCGGACGGCGTCGAGGCCGCGGAGCACCTTGATCGAGCCCGCGTCATAATCTTCGCCATTCGCAAATTCTTGATCGCTCATACTTTTTTCGTCTCCCGGGGCGGTGCGCCCCTCAGCGATTCGCCAAGGATCAGTTTACGACAATTCACCACCCGGTTGCACGAACAAAAGGCGCACGTTTGGATGCAGTCGGGCCGTAAGCGCCGGCGCGGGTTGGGAAGACCAGGCCCGGCGAGACGCGGCTTTCAAAAGGGCTTTCGCGAGGTATCTTCTCGGGGCTCGACGATTTTTCAGTCAAATGTCCGGCAAGAGAGCGTGAGACGCAGCAGGTCCCGGCAGAGGGGAAGCAGCGATCTGGCGGCCCAAGCGACGTTACTTTCAGATTTAAGTGAAGGAGCATGACCATGAGCGATTTGAGCGGCTACGCCGGCGTGCAAGCCTATCTCGACACGTCGGAAAAATATAAAAACGCCGCAAGCGAAGTAACGGTGCACGGACAGCGCTTTCTGATCGTCACACAGCGTGGAGAGATAGGCGGCGGGCAAATATTATTTCGTTACGAAGGCGACGCCTTTGTCTTTGTGAAACGCGACACGGTGATCTCCGCTCCCTTGACGCCACAAAGTCGCCCGGCTCGCGCAGTGTAAACGGATACGATGCCGCACGTCACGGTCTGTCCCAGCCCGAAGGGGTTGCCGATCGCAAGGACGAAGTCTCCGACTTCAAGCGACGCGCTGTCGCCTATCGACATGGCGACTAAAGCGGGGCAACGAAAAATTTCATCACTCGCCGACGGCGGCTGCTAGCAAATTGATTTTTAACGGCTTTGGTATGGCCATTGCTTGCCAAGTCGCAAGGACGGCGGCACAATCCGCACATGTCCGAGGGCAAAGCAAAGAGGAGAACCTCGATGGCTTCGAAGGCGTTCCGCTTGCAGATGGCGGGCTATGGTCTGACGACGGCAAACATTCTTTATCGGCTGCCGGACTATCCCGCGATCATCCAAAGCTACATCTGGCAGGAATACGATCTGCATCCTGAGTTTCCCGAGTTGCGGCGATTCCTGGATTTTTGGGTGGAGAAGCTGGAGGGGCCGCTTCACGCCGTCACCGTCACTCATTCCGGCCTGATCAAGCCTGCCGAGATGCGGCTGCTCGACGGCGAGTTTCGGGTGCACTGACGCTCTCTGAATGAGGCGTGGCGAGGGCTCTTGAAATCTCCGTCGCGCCTCCCACCTCGCAGCGCGGGGTCCTGCGCGGCCCCAACTCGCACCACGAAAACAGCCCTGGAGGGACTCATGGAGTTTCATCCTTCGTGTGCTCGTGCCGTCGATCGCGCGAGCAGAGCCACGAACAATCCGCCTGCTTCTCTTGCGGGGCTCGCCGTCCCGCCCGCGCGGAGAGCCGGGGGGTCCGCTGGCGGATCGCGCGTACCGTCCGCGCCGGACCGAGCGCCGCGTCTCATCGATCTGGAGCGCCGCGTGAAGTTTGCGCCGCCAGATTGCATGTTTGCCTGAGCTTTGGGGAGCGCAGGACCGGCCCCGGCATAGCAATCGGCTAGGGCGGAGTTCGGTTGTTCCGCGTTGCCCCGCCGGGCGAGGGTGCAAGCGGCTGCGTGGGTGCGCTTTAGGCGGCGTCATGTGCTGAACGCGGGGCCTCTGGATTTTGTCGCGGCGTCGGGAGGGCGTAGCCCGACCGGGGCTGCGACAAAATCGAAGGCGGCGGTCATGCGGCCATGGCCGTTTCCTTCCTGCCGAAATACATGCGATGCGCCAGCACGCGCCGGAACACGTCGACCACCGCGGCGAGATAGACGAAGCAGTGTTTCCGCCGCTGCTTTTCTCGCTCGTGTAAACTCCAGAATGTCCAGCATCGGTAGGGTTGGCGTAACCGTTGTGATCTACTTCACAATTCTTAATTGTGTTGTTGCCGCCACCGTAGATGCCGATGCCCTCGCTATAGGCGTTCGTTATCCGGAAACACTTCAGGTTGCTGATCGATGAATAGGAAGCACACTGAAAGGCTGATGCGGAGCATGGGCCTCAAGGGCGCGATCCGCGGCAAGAGCGTGAGGACTACGGTTAGCGACAAGGCGGCGCCTTGTCCGCAGGACAAGGTCAAACGGCAGTTCCAAGCGGAGCGGCCGAACGCGCTGTGGGTGGCGGACTTCACCTATGTGTCGACTGGGCCGGCTTCGTCTATGTCGCCTTCGTCGTCGACGTTTTCGCTCGCCGGATCGTGGGCTGGCGCGTCTCGCGCACGGCGCAAGCGTCGTTCGTGCTCGATGCGCTCGAGCAGGCGCTCTGCGAAAGACGCCCGGTTCGCGGCGGCCTCGTGCATCACTCGGATCGCGGCGTCCAATATGTGTCGATCAAATACACCGAACGCTTGAAGGACGCCGGCGTCGAGCCGTCAGTCGGCAGCGTCGGCGACTCTTACGACAAGGCGCTCGCCGAGACGATCAACGGGCTCTACAAGGCGGAAGTGATCTGGCGACGCGGACCGTGGCGCAGCTTCGAGCAGGTCGAGTTCGCCACGTTGGAATGGGTCGATTGGTTCAATAACCGGAGGCTGCTTGGACCCATCGGAAACATTCCGCCAGCCGAAGCCGAAGCGCGCTATTATGAACTGTCAGAGGGCCACGCCATGGCGGCGTAACTCAAACGAAATGGCCTCCGGCAAACCCGGGGCGGTTCAATACGCCGGTGTCCACGTGCATTGGGTGGCGCATGACCGTCAATGCTCAATTTGGGGCAGCGCTTGGGGCAGCTTAGGCACTACCGATGGTTTCATGAGGCATTATTCGGTCTTGCTTTGCATTTGGCCAACGGCATCGCGATTCAGCATGAACATCAGCGCGCGCTTTTTTCTCCGCAGCTACAAAAGCGACTGACGATCGTTCCAAATCTAATGCGCGCCTTTTGCGAGGCGCCTCGGGCGCTCGAAGCCGCGAAGTTCGATGCGATCTGGGTGGCGTTTATCCGCCCAGTGAAGCAACTGGAACTCTATCTGGACCTCGCGCAATCGCTGCCGAGTTTGCGCTTCGCCGTCGTCGGTGGATTCGATTCCCAAAAGGCCGATCAGTGCGCGGCATTGACCAAGAGAATGGCGGATCTTGCGAATGTCGTTTATCTCGGGCCTCGCCGAGCCGAAGACGTGATCGCTTTAATTTCGCAAAGCAAGATGCTCGTCAACACGTCGTCTTCGGAGGGATTTCCCATCTCGATGTTGGAAGCATGGAGCGTCGGGGCGCCGGTGGCGTCTCTGATCGTCGATCCTGGCGCAATAATCGAGCGAGAAAAGTTAGGAGTTGTGAGCGGAAACATCGCCAATCTGCGCCAAGACATAGAGGACTTGGCGACATCCAAAACCCGCAATGAGCAGCTCGGGCGTAATGGCTTCCATTACGTCCGGCGCCACCACAGTCCCGAGACAGTGTATAAAACGTTGATGCAGTTCATCGACAAAATCCGCCATCAGACGTCGAGACGCAAACCGAGTGATGCGTAATTTCTCGCCCGCTTTTTGTTGCGGGCCCAGATGGCGCGACCAGAGATTGTCGGACGGAAAACCTGGGCGAGCGAGGCCGTTCTCGGTTAGGCTGCGGCAGCAGGGTATCCGACGCGACCGGCTGCTCCAGACAATCAGCTCCGCCGTCCGCTCAGCAGTTGCTCCCAACACCCGATCATGCGTGAGCCCTCTTTTCAGGCCACGTCTCTGAGGGCGATGGACGTCGCGTAGGCCCACGGCATCAGTTCATCGAGCTCGCTGGCCAGATGGCCGTTGACGATTTTCGTGAGCACGTTGGCCATGTAGGCCTGCGGGTCGACGCCGTTGAGCTTGCAGGTCTCGATGAGCGAGGCGATGACCGGATGACCGATTTCAGGGGGAATTTTCGCAAAGTCCGAGCCTTTGACGTCCTCGTTCACGGCGGAGCCTCCACCTCGACCCGGGTGCAAGAGGGGCAAAATGGGATGCGAAGACGACAACCAGGAGACGGTCGACCGAAGGGAGGCGCTTTTGCATCCGCTCTGTTGGGAATCTAATATCCGTCGATGCTGGCGACGGGTGCTGATCGACGGGAAGGCGGCGTGCGAAAACGCGTTTGTTGTCTGGGCAGCATCAACGTCGATGTCAGCCTGCGCCTGGACCGTCTCCCCGTTCAGCACGAGAAGCTCGAGGCGCGGGAGGCGCGCGTCAGCGGAGGCGGCTCCGCCGCCAATACGGCGGTCTGGCTGTCGCGGCAGGGTTACGCTGTCGAGATGCGCGGCTGGGTCGGAGAGGACGCTCTCGGGGCGATTGCACTTGCCGATCTTCGAGCGAATGGCGTCGATACGCGCGGCGTCAAAGTGCTGCCGGTCGCGTCGCCCATCGCCGTCTGCTTGGCGCCGCCCGGCGACAAAAGGATCATCTTCAGCCCCATCGTCGCGGCGCCCTGGACGCCCTACGACCACGGCGACTTTTACGAAGATGTCGATTGGCTGCACACGACCATCGGCGAGGCGGCGTTCGTGCGCCACGCGAAGAGCGCGAGCCGAGAACAGGGAACCATAATTTCAGTCGAATTAGACGGCCGCTACGATCCCGCTTACGCCAGCACGGCCGACTACCTCTTTACGAATTCCGACGAACTGGCGCGCAGGCTCGGGACGGGCGACCTGGCCGGCTTCATAAAGGAAAAGCATGGGGCGGATCCCGCGACCTGGTTTGTCACTCAAGGCGAGCAGGGCGCGATGATCATCGGCGGCGGACAGGTCGAGACCGTCGCGGCCATTTCGATCGAGCCCGTCGACCGCACCGGCGGCGGCGACGCCTTCAATGCCGGCGTGATTGCAGCGCTGCTGTCCGGCGCGGATCCTCGATCGGCCGCGTTGGCGGGCCTCAAAATGGCCGAGCGGGCCCTGCGCCGTCTGGGCGCGCATTAGGCCATTCGATAATACGCACGCTCGTCGAAGCGCCTCTCATACGGTGTGGGCTGAGCCGCGTTCTTCTTTATGACTCCGCGCCTGCGCGAGAACATGATTGAGCGAGCCGCCGAACAGCAGCATCGCGGCGAGCGTGTTCAGGAACACGACCGCGATCATGATCGACGCGAGGCCGGCGTAGGTGGAGACGTAGCTCTGCGCGAAGCTAAGGAGATAAGCGCCGAAAGCCGCGGCGAAACCAAGCCAAGCCGCCATCGTGACCAGGATGCCGGGCGCGATCGTCCGCAGCGAGCGCCTGCCGGCCGGCAGGTATCTATGCGCGATGATGAGCACGAGCAGAATGACCGCGGAGGAAACGCCGTAGCGTACAGGCGTATAGACGATCGAGAGCCGCTGCGCGGTCTCGGGCGCCGCAGCCTGCAAATGCGTCCAAATGAGCGGCGCGACGATCATGAGAAAGGTGAAGGCCAGAAGCGCCAGCGCAGCCAGCAGCACGAAGACTGTGGCTTCGAGCCGCAGCAACCACCACGGTCGTAGGTCGTTCGCCGCATAGGCTCGGTTGAGGCCGATGCGCAGCGCTTCGACCGCGCTCGTGGAGAAGAAGAGAGACAGCAGCGCGCCGATCGTGAGCAGTCCGCCGCGCGGCGTGGTCAGCACCCGGTGGACCTCGGCGCTGATCGGGCCGGCGATGTTCGGCGGCCACACGTCGAAAAGCAGCTGGGCCGCCTTGTCGGCAATCTCGGGCGTGCCGAAGACGCCCGCGACCGCGCCGACGAAAATCAGAAAAGGAAAGACAGAGGTGAGCACCGAGAGCGAAATATAGCTTGCGATCGGCCAGCCGTCGTCATCCACGAATTTGAGATAGGCCGCATAGGCGATCTTTACGACGCGAAACATGGGGCCTCTAATGGAGCGGAAAAGGAGAATTTGCTAGACTGCGAGAGCATGGAGGGGATTGCGAGTCCATTGAAACCTTCAACGCACGCCCCTCTTTTCGGAACGGATCGCGCCAGCGACGCGCAAGCCTTCGGTGATCGCGCTTTCCACGGCAGGCGCGCCTTGGCCATCGGAATGGGCAAGAAGCACATTGCCAAAATGTTTGGGCAAGTCGCGCATGCGCGTGACGATGCCAGGGCTGGGGATCACGTGCTGGTGTCCCCAGCGCGTAAGCCTTAGCTCTCTCAACGTTGCAGAGCCGAGGGCCTCAGGCAGAAGGCGGCGAAGAGCCTCCACGCGCCGCTCGGGCGGCGGCAAGGGCTTGTTCCAAAGCCCGTCTCGAATGGCGTGCATGGGGACGAAGCTTTCGCCGGTCCAGTCGGCGAGCGCGAAATCATCTCTCGCGTCTTCTGCAAGACCGAAGCGCGGCGCGAGCAGCGAGGCGGCGCCAACGGCTCCCTGCATCACGTCCCGTCGCGTTGGCATGGTTGTTTTCTCCCTGCGCGCCGCATTCTACGCGATCTCGCGAACCGCGGACCGGAATTTGGCGCAACGTGCGATGCCTATGCGGAGGGGCGCCTGCGCTCGCTGTGGAAAGCGCTGCCTTGGGGACTTCCGACGTCTTTAGCGAACCCCAAGCTTGACACAACGGTCCCGTTTCAGCCTGCAAACGGAGACTGGGCCTAGGGCGCATTTTTCAGCATGAACGAAGCATTGCACAGGCTTCGACCGCGTAGGAATTATCAACTCGCTATGGAACTTATCTATTTGCGCCGAGTTTGCCCAAATATATCGCAGTCCGGCAAGCATCAAAAGGATCTTTGCTATGCTCGACGGCATTCCTTATGGCCAGAAGACTCCATCGGCTCCGAAGATCGACGATGCGCACATAACGGCGCGGCGCACGCGGGTCGGGTGTCGGACGCCCGCAGCCCTGGGGCGCGACGGGCGGCAATGGACTTTCGGCGCCCTCTTTCCCGAGGGCTTCGCCCAGGAGCCGTCGCTCAGCGAAACCGAGGTCCTACTCGAAGCGGAAAAAGGCGCGGCCGTCGATATCATCATTCGCTTTCTCCATACCTACCGCCGTCAACTCCACGGCGCCGACGGTGTCCCTACGCCTTCGCTCGACATCGACGAAAAGCGCCACCACTCGCGGGACGAAGCGGCGTTGCGCGAGACGACGCTGCGCAATCTGCCCTTGCGCGCGCTCGCCCAGGCGCCCTGCATGGAGAGCTTCCGTTTTCCTGAAGAGCGCGCGACGGAAGAGCTGCGTTCAAAGGCCGGCGAGACCGTCGGCGCCGCGACGCGAAGCTGCGAAGCCCTCAAGTGCGCGCTCGAGGCGCGCGCGGAAAGCGTGAGGGACGGCCTTTATCGACTTCACGTCGGCCTCCGCAACACGACGCCGCTCGATACGGGTCGCTTCCTTGGCCGGGCGCAGCGCTTCGCCCTTCTCTCGACGCACATCGTCCTCGTCGCGCGCGGCGCGAAATTCGTGTCGCTCCTCGATCCCCCGGAAGCCCTCGCCTCCATGGCTGCGGCTTGCAAGCAGCGCGGGCTCTGGCCGGCGCTCGCCGGCGCGCCCGGCGAACGCGACATCGTGCTGGCGTCACCCATCCTTTGCCGCGACCATCCGCTCCCCGAGACCCCCGATCCGAGTCCGCCCGCTATCCCAGGCCATGACCTCTTCGTTTCGCTCGAGGAGGTCGCGTCGCCTGAACTCGGAGCCGAGCCATGAACCGCATCCTGGTCGCCGGAGTCGGAAACAAATTTTGTGGCGATGACGCCTATGGCGTCGAGGTCGTCGGACGCCTGCTGCGGGAGCGCAAGCTGCCTCTTGCGATCGACGTCGTCAATTTCGGCGTGCGGGGGTTGGATCTCGCCTATGCCCTGTCGGACGGCTACGACTGCGCGATCATCGCCGACGCCGCCGCGCGCGGGGAAAGACCCGGCACCGTATCGCTGCTCGAGCTGGATATCTCCGCGTCGCGCGCCGAGGCGCCAGCCGTCGCGCTCGAGTCCGCGCATGGTCTCGACCCGGAGAAGTTGCTGGGTCTCGTCACCATGCTCGGGGCCGGTTGCCGGCGCATCTTCTTCGTCGTCTGCGAGCCCCTCGAAGTTGGCGGCGAAGACGGAGCCATGGGCCTGAGCGACATCGTGGCCGCCGCCGTACAACCGAGCGTCGAGCTCATCGAAAGGGTGGTCTTGTCTCTTCTACGAGACGAAGCCGCAGCCGCCCCGCGGCAGAGGTGGCTTTCATGAGCGCAACGGAGACATGACGTCGGCTGGACAAGTGAGTGAATTGGCAGAACGAAACGAGTTTTCCGCGAGAGATCGCCGAGGCGAGGCAGCAGCGGGTCGAGCCCGCCCAAGACTCTGTATTCCCAAATCTGTTGCAGAAGGATTCTTCGATGCGGCGATGCTGGCAAGGCCTGAGCGCGCGATATGCGGCGGGTTAATAGCAGCATGAAAAAACGCCATGAATCGCATCGGGCTTGATCGCGTAGAGGTGAGCCTCTCTTCGACCTCGGGAGACGCCCATGCAAAACACCTTCAACGCGCTGATATTTCTGTTTGCGTTGGCGGGATCTGCAACCGCCGCAACCGCATCCAATTACGAAATTATCGCTAGGCTGTCTCAGGCCCCGGGAAACGTCACCGTGACCGGCAGCGGCCGAATCATCATGAGCCAGCATCAATTCTACGAGCCGAAAGACTCGGTCGTGGAACGTCATGCCGACGGCTCGCTCGTTCCGTTTCCCAGCAAGGAATTGAATGATCGGCAAAGCCGTTCCGGTCTGACCTTGGATTCCGTTCTGGGGATCCGCACCGGCGTCGACGGCGTCGTCTGGATGCTCGACAACGGCATGCGCAGCGGCGCCATGCCCAAACTCGTCGGCTGGGACACGAAAACCGACAGACTACACCGCGTCATTTATCTGCCCGCTCCGATCACTCCCAAGGACGCCTTCGTCAACGACTTTACGGTGGACAGTCGGCATAACCGGATCTTCATTGTCGATCCGGCGGGCGGCGCCAATGCGGCGTTCATCGTCGTGGACCTCGAGACCGGCGCGGCCCGGCGCGTGTTGGAGGGACATCCAAGCGTCGTTCCGGAGAAGGTCGATCTCGTCATCGATGGGCGGCCTATTCAGATGAAGGACGGCGCGGGCCATTGGGTGCGCCCCCATATCGGCGCTAATCCGGTCACCGAAGATTTGCAGAACGAATGGGTCTATTTCGGCCCCATGCACGGAACGAGTCTCTATCGCATCAAGGCGGCTGCCTTAGCGGACGAAAAATTGGATGCGAGCGCGCTCGGTCAAATGGTCGAGCGCTACAGCGACAAACCGATCTGCGACGGGATCAGCATCGATAAGGACAATAATATTTATCTCGGCGACCTTGCGGCAAACGCGATTGGCGTCATCAAGCCGGATCGAAGCTATTACAGACTCGCGCAAAGCCCGGAGCTAGCTTGGGTCGACTCCCTCGCTTTCGGGCCGGAAGGCAAGCTCTACGCCGTGATCAATCAACTTCACCGCTCGCCCGTTTTGAGTGGCGGCGAGGCGCTATCCAAGCCGCCTTACCTTCTGATCGAGGTCAATGCTCTGGCGCCCGGGCTGCCGGGGCGGTGACAGAAGCAAAGGGGGAAGCGTCCAGCGCGTGGCAAACAGCGAGTATCTGACTGCGCAGCCAGCGATGGTCCGGATCGTTCTCGCGCAAAGGGTGCCACACCATCACGAGATCGTATGCTGGCAGATCGATCGGCGCGGACAATATGCTGAGTGGCGCAAGGTCTAGGAACTTCTGGGCGATGCGTTCGGGTAGAGACAACAGCATATCCGTTCTGGCGACGATGAATGGCGCGGCGAGGAAATGTGGGACGATGAGCGCAATGCGACGCTCCAGCCCCTTGGAAGCTAGCCATTCGTCGATCAATCCGACGCGCGTTCCCGTGCGTGAAATCAGCATATGCTTCAGCGCGACATAGTCGTCCAATGTCAGGCTCTCGGCGCGGCTGGCCGGATGATCCCGAGCGACCAGACAAGTCATGCGATCTTCAAACAGCTTTTGGACGATCATGTAGCCGGGCGGGTTCAAGATCGCCTCGAATCCCAGCACCAAATCGAGATCGCTGTATTCCAGCTCCCTCTCGGGAAAGGGCGTTTCGGTTCGTTTGATGTGGATGTCGACGCCGGGCGCCAGTCGCGCGATGCGCTCGACCAACGCCGGAACGATGAGAAAATCCATATAGTCGGTCGCTGCGATGACAAAGCGTCGCGTGCTCGTCGCGGGGACGAACTCCTCTTTTGCGCTGATCAAGTTCTTTACGTCGCGAAGCACGGCCTTGACCGGCCCGGTCAACGCGAGCGCCCTGTCCGTCGGTTTCATGCCGGACGGCGTCTTGACGAGCAGCGGGTCGTTCAATTGTTGCCGCAGTCGCTGCAAAATGTGGCTCATTGCCGACTGACTGACGAACATGCGTTCGGCCGCGCGCGAGACGTTCTGCTCTTGCATGAGCAGATCGAAGGCGACCAGGAGATTGAGATCGAAATTGCGTAGTTCCGGCATGTCTCGGGCGTCTTTGGGTCGGCGTTCTTGTTGGCGAGCTCGGACCGCGCGCGCCAAATTAGCGGCGCGCAGCGGTCACTGATTATATTTCATATCACCATTAATTATCATCATTTCACGCCAGTCTCACCGATGCTTAGAGTTGACCATGGCCCGCACGGGCGCGGTTGCGAGTGCGCGCAGCATCACGAAGCCATGGTTTGCAGGCGCAGGGCGGAATAACGCGGCGATCTGGCAACTGTCAGGAGACTTGAATGACGAGCACCGATCTCGAAGTCCCGCCGCAACCATACAGCGGTGAGAAAGCGAGGCTCTCCCGAGCCTATGATTTTCTTATCCTGGTGCTGGCCCTGTTCCTGTTCATTGGCGCGTTTCATCTTCACGTCGCGCTGACCGTGGGAGACTGGGATTTTTGGTTGGACTGGAAGGACCGGCAATGGTGGCCGCTGGTCACTCCCTTGATGATGATAACGTTTCCCGCCGCCGTCCAGGCCGTCCTCTGGACTCATTTTCGGTTGCCGCTCGGCGCGACCTTGTGCATCGCCTGCCTGTTGATCGGAACCTGGATCGCGCGTTACTTCGCCTATCATTTGTGGAACTATTTCCCGATGAACGAGGTGCTGCCGGCGACCATGCTGCCGAGCGCTCTGGTGCTCGACGCCATATTGATGCTGAGCAACAGCGTGACCGTGACGAGCATCTTCGGGGGAATGGCCTTTGCATTGCTCTTCTATCCGAGCAACTGGCCAATTTTCGGCATGTTTCATGTGCCGGTCGAATACGGCGGCGCGCAACTGACGATCGCCGATCTCTTTGGCTTTGAATACATCCGTGCCGGCACGCCCGAATATCTGCGGCTCATCGAAAGAGGGACTCTGAGGACCTACGGACAGGTCGCAACGCCGTTGTCGGCGTTCTGCTCGGCGCTGTTGTGCACGTTGATGTACCCCCTTTGGTGGTACATAGGCACAGCGTTTGCGACCACGCGTTTTGTCCAGAAAATCTAGGCGAGGGCGCAAACATGTTGAAAGTTGTCAAGACACTCGTCGGACTTCTCAGTTTAGGCGCATGCTCCGTGACGCTTGCGCCTTCCGAAGCTGCAGCCCATGGCGAAAAGGCGCTGGAGCCCTTTACGCGCATGCGCACCATCCAATGGTATGACGTGCAGTGGTCGCAAGATAAACTGAACGTCAACGATGAGCTGGTCGTCACCGGCAAATTCCACGTGGCAGAGGATTGGCCGCGGGGCGTGCCCAAACCGGACGCGACCTATCTCAACGTTTCCTCGCCGGGACCCGTTTTCATCCGCACCGAGCGCTACCTCAATGGTCAGTCTTCGGTCAGTTCCGCCGCGCTGAAGCTCGGGGGCGATTACGACTTCAAAATCGTGCTCAAGGCGCGCGTTCCCGGCCGATATCATCTCCATCCCTTTTTCAATCTGCATGATGCTGGCGCCGTCATGGGGCCGGGGCATTGGTTCGAAGTCGCGGGCGATCCCGCGGCCTTCAGCAATCGAGTGAGAACGCTCAATGGCGATATCATCGACATGGAGAGTTACGGCCTCGCCAATGGCGTCGCGTGGCACTTGTTCTGGATCGCGCTCGGCTCGGCGTGGCTGCTCTGGTGGGTGCGGCGGCCCTTGTTCCTGCCACGCTACAAAATGCTTCAGCTCGGCCAGGAGAACGCATTGATCACCCCGCTCGACAGGAAAATCGCCGCGCTCATGCTCGCAGGCGTGCCCTTGTTCGTCTTCGGCGCTCAGGCAATGGCGGATCGACAATACCCCAGAGCCATTCCGCTTCAGGCCGGGATGGATCAGATCGAGCCCCTACCGGCTGCCGTCAATGGTTTAGTGAAAATGAAAGTTCAGCGGGCCGAATTCAACGCTCCGGCACGATCACTGACGATGGTCGCGCAAATCCACAACGCGTCGGACCAGCCGGTGCAGATCGGAGAACTCGCGACGGCTAATGTACGTTTCCTCAATCCAGACGTCGGCCCATCCCGCAAGGTCGACCCGGACACGCTCGTCGCTCCACAAGGTCTCAGCCTCGACTCCGCTGTTCCCATTCAGCCGGGAGAAACGCGAGAGGTTCGTATCACCGCGACAGACTCCTTGTGGCAGCGAGAGAGGCTGGACGGGCTCATTCGCGATGCGGACAGCAGACTGGGTGGCCTCCTGTTTTTCTATGGCGCGAACGGAGAACGCTACATCGCCAGCGTCTCGACGGCTATCATTCCAACATTCAACTAACGTCGATCGCGTTTGGCCTGCTGGACCAAACCACGCAAATCAGAAACTCGAAAGGCTATCGCAATGTCCGTGACGCCACATGAAATCAAACCTTCCGCCGCCGTGCAGGTGAGCTTTGGGCCGCCGTGGTACCTCAGGGAGCTTTACAAATATCTGGCGACCTTCGCCGGGCTGACGGTCATGTACGTCAGCTTTCGGCTATATCAGGGCGCTTTCGGCCTGTCGGCCGGTCTCGATTCGTCGGAACCCGCTTTCGCGACGCATTGGATGCGCCTGCTCTATCTCGAACTGGCCGTGCTGGTCATAGTTTTTCCTGCGCTTTGGGGATATCTATGGTTCACGCGCGACCAGAACATGGACGCCATGTCGACAAAAGAGGAGATCACGCGCTATTTCACACTGACCATGTGGATCAGCATTTACACCTTCGCGGTCTACTGGGCCGGCAGCTATTTCGCGGAGCAGGACAATTCCTGGCATCAGGTTTCGATTCGCGACACACCGTTCACCGCCAATCATATCATCGAATTCTATTTCAACTTCCCCCTCTATGTGCTTCTGGGCGGTTCCGCCTGGATCTATGCGAGAACCCGATTGCCCCTCTATGCCAAGGGAATTTCGCTTCCGTTGACGCTCGCCGTCGTCGGCCCCTTCATGATCCTGGTCAGCGTCGGCTTCAATGAATGGGGACACACATTTTGGTTCCGGGAGGAGTTCTTCGCAGCGCCGATCCATTGGGGATTTGTGACGGGCGTCTGGTTCGCGTTGGCCGTGGGCGGCATCTTGCTGCAACAAGTCGAGCGGTTGACGGAATTGCTCGATAAAATTGAAGACGCGCCTTGAGAGAGACCTGATTACTCAAGCTTTCCTATGGGTTCGCCGCATCTACGGCGAGCCCCAAGATGAGGACCGAACATGCCGCTCGCGCGCATCGATCTGGTGCAGGGAAAATCCCCCGAATACCGACGGACGGTCGGCGACACCGTCTACGAGGCGATGGTCGAGGTTTTAAGAGCGCCGAAGGACGACCGTTTTCAAGTCATCACCGAGCACCCGGCCGGAGCTCTCGTCGCCGACGACAACTATCTTGGCATTCAACGCACGCAAGAGTGCATTTTCATCCAATTGACTCTCAATGCTGGTCGAACCGTCGAGCAAAAGAAAGCCTTCTATAAAGCGGTAGCCGACGCATTGCATGTTCGCCTGGGGCTTCGTCACGAGGACGTGTTCATCAGCCTCATAGAGGTTCAAAAAGAGAATTGGTCGTTCGGCAACGGCATCGCTCAATATGCGGAGTGATCGCACGATCAGCGATGCAGGCGATCTCCCCTGAAACACCAAATCGGATCGCCAGCAATGCGACTTGAAACTTTGACGCTGCGATCAATTCGGGCGCGACCGGTCGTGCTGAAGCTGAAGCGGCCCATTGTCGCGCGAATAGCGACGCTCCCCGATTGGCCCTTGATTCTGATCGACCTGCTGACAGAGGAAGGCGTCGTTGGACGAAGCTATCTCGAACCGTACACCATCAAGACGATGCGATATTTGATACCGGCGCTGAATGACTTCGGCGAGTTGCTCAAAGGCCGACGCGTAGCCCCGATCGAATTTTACGAGCTAGCCCGCAAGTCTCTGCACTTCGTGGGTTATGGGGGCCTCGCAATGATCGCCGTCTCGGGGCTCGACATGGCGGCTTGGGACGCGTTAGCGAAGGCGGCGGCCCTGCCTCTCTGCGTGCTGCTCGGAGGCCGCGTCGGACCCGTGAAGGCCTACAACAGCAATGGGCTGTGGCTCAGGGACGCGAAGCAGGTTGCGGAAGAGGCAATCGAGTTGCGCGATGAGGCGAACTTTAGCGGCCTCAAGCTTCGTCTTGGGAGAGAAAACGCGCAGGATGATCTGAGGGCTATCCACGCCGTTCGCGCATCGGTCGGCGATGCGGTTCAGTTGATGGTCGACTTCAACCAAGGCCTCGATCTCGCCGAAGCCTTGCGCCGATGCGAGATGATCGATGACCTCGGTCTGGACTGGATCGAGGAGCCACTCGTTTACGACAATTTCGACGGCTTCGCGAGATTGTCCGCTCAGTTGAAGACGCCGGTTCAAATTGGCGAGAATTTCTATGGCGTCCGTGACCTCCATCGGGCGCTTCAGATGAAAGCCTGCGATTTGGTGATGCCGGATTTCATGCGCATCGGCGGCGTCACGGGCTGGCTTAGAGCCGCCGCGATCGCTGGCGCGGCGGGTATCCCGATCTCGACCCACCTCTATCCCGAAGTCGCCGCTCACGTCATGCGCGTCACGGAGACCGCGCACTGGCTGGAATGGCAGGACTGGGCCGATCCTGTTCTGCAACGGCCGTATGAAATCGTCGATGGTATGCTGCACATTCCTGACGCGCCCGGCGTCGGCCTCGACTGGGATGAAGAGGTGGTCGCTGCGAATTCGGGAGAGTTATAATGAGCGTGGTCGGCCCGCGCGAGCGCGTTGCGCATGAAGTGGACGCGGCAACGCTGCCAGGTCGATTGCAACACTTTGCTGACGGCGGCCTTCAGCCCTTCATGCGCGTCGGAGACCACGAGCTTGACGCCGCGCAGGCCTCGCCGGCGCAGCTTGCGCAGGAACTCGATCCAGAAAGTCTCGGCTTCCGATGGGCCGATGTACGCCGATTGCCAGGGTCTTTTGCTTGTCACCAAAGCGGTAGGCCATTCGCCAGCGCTTCGCGCTGTCGGGCGTGATCCAGAGTTTCGCCGCTCCGAAGAGCCTATTGGAGGATATTTCGTGGCGAAAGGCAGAATCAACAGAACGAACGTCGATCGGCTCGTGCCCCGCCGGCAAGTCGATGGAGGTTCTTTGGGACGACGTTCTGCGGGGCTTCGGCGTCGTCGCGCTGCCCTCGGGACGCAAGACGTTCATCGTGCAATGCAAACGGAATGGCCGTTCGCAAAAGGTCAAGATCGGGCTCTTTGGTCCGATGACGGCGGAGCAAGCGCGCACGCACGCGCTGAACCTGCTCGGCGCGATCGAAGCGGGCGCCGATCCGGTCGCCGAGCGCCGCGCGGCGCGTGCGGTGCGCACCTTCAAGAGGTCGCCGAGGACTTCATGGCGCAACACGTCCTCGCCAAGCGCAAGCCCAGGACCGCGGAGTCGTATCGGTGTCTGCTCGAGAAATATGTCCTGCCGGAGCTGGGAAAGAAGCGGATCGTCGATATCGGCCGCGTCGATGTCGCGCGGCTGCATTCGAGCCTCGGCGGGACGCCGCGGCAGGCGAACGCGGCCGTCTCGGTCATTTCCGCCATTTGGGGTTGGGCAGCCCGGCGAGAGGAGACCGAGTTCGCAAAGAACCCCGCGAGCCGGCTTGAGCGGTTCCCGGAGAAGAGATGGGAGCGCTATCTTTCGCGCGAGGAGATGGGCCGCCTCGGCGAGGCGCTGCAGCGCGCCGAAACCGAGGGGATTCCCTGGGTGGACGATGAGCCGCAGTCGAAGCACGGGGCGAAGCCTGAAAACCGACGAAGCATCTTCGATCCTTTTGCGGTGGCGGCGATCCGCCTCCTGATATTGACGGGTATGCGTCCGCGTGAAGTTCTCAATCTTGAGTGGCGGCACGTTGATTTCGAGCGCGGCGCGCTCTTTCTTCCGGATAGCAAGACGGGACGCAAGACCGTCATCCTCGGCGGCCCGGCGTTGAGCCTGCTCAGCGAACTCCCGCGCGTCGAGGGCTGTCCCTTTGTCATTGCAGGTCGCAGCCCTGACAAGCCGCGCGCGGATCTGAACCGGCTTTGGGTAGCGGTTCGCCGCTTCGCCAATCTCGAAGGCGTGCGCCTTTACGATCTGCGCCACTCCTTCGCGAGCGTCGGCGCCGGCGCTTCGCTGGGTCTGCCGATCGTCGGAAAGCTGCTCGGCCATTCGCAACCAGCGACGACGAATAGATATGCCCATCTCGACGCCGACCCTCTGCGTCACGCGGCGAATGCCATTGCGACTTCGATCGCCGCCGCGATGGCAAGTCGGCTTGGCAGCCGCCCGCCCGCTGAAAGCCTAAAGGGTCCGTAATCGCAGAAGCGGCATGATGTCCCTAAGCGTGATGTGACAACCGCGTGTCGCTATGCTGCGGCAGCTTGCGGCGCTTCACGCTGTCATTTCCGTGGGCGCAGTCGTCGAGCCGGTTGATTGGATGATAGCGGTTGAGCGCCCGGTAGAGCTGAGAGGAGTTGCGCAGCCGGGCGCGCAACAGCGCTCCGTCACGCCCCCGATTAACGGACCATGTGCGCTCAGCTCGCGCATGCGCGCTTGCAGATATCCGATCTCGTCGAGTTCGCGGTCAATCTCGGGCACGCCGGCGATATTCTGGAGATGGACATCGTCCGGGCGTCTAGACAACAGAGCGATGGGATCGGCGAAGCGGATCGCGACGCGGTGTCGCGTGTGCGCACGCGCGTAATCGCGGATCTGCGTTTGGCCCTCTCCACCATGATGACCGAGGATGAACGTTCAGCTCGTGAACTTCTTGGCGCCAAGCGCGAAGTAAATGAGTTCGAAAGGGCTACGGCCAGGGATCATCTTGCACGGCTCGGCGACGCCGACCCCGCTACCCTAGAGCTGGCCCCGCAAATTTGAACAGTGAGATAAGTGGATTTTCTGCCTGACAGCGGCGAGGCTTCTCGCTGCGAATCAGGAGCTTGAGATGACGAAGAGACCGCGCCGCAATCATACGGCGGCATTCAAGGCGAAGGTGGCTTTGGCCGCGGTGAAGGGCGATAGGACGCTAGCCGATCTGGCGCAACAGTTCGATGTTCATCCGAACCAGATCACGACGTGGAAGGGCCAGCTTCTCGAAGGCGCGGCCGGCGTGTTCGGCCAGGAGAAGAGCGACGCGAGAGAGGCCACCGTCGATTTGAAAGCGCTCCACGCCAAGATCGGCGAATTGACGCTGGAGAATGATTTTTTGGAAGGCGCGCTCACCAAGGCCGGCATGCTGAGCGCAAAGCGATGATCGACAGGGATCACGACCTTCCGATCGCCCGGCAGGCGAAGGCGCTCGGCGTTAGCCGGGGCGCCGTCTATTACAAGCCTCGGCCCGCATCGACCGAGGATTTGAAAATCATGCGGCGGCTCGACGAACTGCATCTCGATTACCCGTTCGCGGGCAGTCGAATGCTGCGCGACATGCTGAACCGCGAAGGGGTTTTGATTGGCCGCCGCCATGTCGCGACTTTGATGAAGCGCATGGGAATCGAGGCAATTTACCGCCGCCCGAACACCAGCAAACCCGCGCCGGGCCACAAGATTTATCCCTATCTCCTGCGCCAGTTGAAGATCGAAAAGCCCAACCATGTCTGGGCGATGGACATCACCTACATCCCGATGGCGCGGGGCTTCGTCTATCTGGCGGCGGTCGTCGACTGGGTGACCCGGCGGGTGCTTTCGCATCGCGTGTCGATCACGATGGAGGCGGATTTTTGCGTCGAGGCGCTGCAGGAAGCCCTGGCGAAGCACGGCAAGCCGGAGATATTCAACACGGATCAGGGTAGCCAGTTCACCAGCATCGACTTCACCCGTGTGCTGCTCGATGCAAACATCGCCATCAGCATGGACGGCAAGGGTTCCTGGCGCGACAACGTGTTCGTCGAGCGGCTGTGGCGCAGCGTAAAATATGAGGAGGTCTATCTGCGCGCCTACGAGACTGTTCCAGAGGCGCGCGCGTCGATTGGCCGATACCTGGCCTTCTACAACCGCGCATCGGAACACCCATCTGTCTATGTCATTGAGGGGAAGAGGCTTTGCTGGCCGCGCTCTGGTCCCGCGGGGTATCTGGCGTTGCGGCGTGCGCGATTGACGATTGATTTTGCCGCGTCGGTCGCGAGTGTGGCTCGAGCAAATATCCAGGGGCCATCCGGCAAGGGGCGGTTCGCCTCGATCTCGCCGGCTTCCGCCGCCAACCGCAGGGTCTTGGGCGCGACCTTCAATAGGCGTGCGGCGTCGGAGAGATTGAGCCAGGGCTCGGCGCCATTCTCGGCGGCCTTGAACACAGGGATACGATGGTGCGATCGTAGCGAGGTGACGCGCTCGCGGGTCCAGCGGTTGCCATGGCCGGTTTTGAGGCCATTGCGGTTGAGAAGGCCGGCGATCAGATCGTCGCTGGCGATCAGCGCCAACTGGGCTACGGCCGCGATGATGTCAGCGGATGTGCTGTTGCGCTGTCCGCGCCGGCGCTTGGGCAACCGGATCTCGCTGTGAACGCCGCCTGTCCAGTGGACGATGATAACGATCTCGGAAGCATCGTCGTCGATATCGGCCACGACCTCCTGGATCAGCGTGCGCACGATGCGCTTCTTCAACCGCGCGTCCGTCGTCGGGGCTGACCAGACCGTATCGAGGTTCGCTCCCAGGGAGGTGAGCGCGGCCGGGTCGATCGTCGGCGCCGGGGAAGCCGCTTCATGCGCAACAATCTTGTTCTCGACTTCGGCGACGCGAGCCAGCGCCTGATTCCAGCGCGCCTCGAGTTCGCCGGCGACCAGCCGGTTGGCAGGGTCGGCGGCGTCATACTGCCGGAAGGCGCGATCAGCGGTATAGCGCGCTGCTTCAAGATCGCGGCCAAGAGCCTCGCGCGCCTGATCCCGTCGATCAGCAGCTTGTTCGGCTGCAGCCATCGACGCGGCGACGGCGCCGGGTCCGACAACGCCAAGGAGCGCTTCCTCGATCGCATCGTCGACGCGCAGGCCCCCGAACGCGATGCAACGCGGTTCGCCATTATCCATCCAGCCGCGCGTACAACTGTAACGCGGGATATGATGCTGCATGCCGCTATAGCGCAGCGTCAGTTTGCGTCCGCAGCGGCGGCAACGGATCAGGCCGGCGAGCAAGGCGTCGCCATGTTTGGGCGCGCCGTGATGCCGGCTCGTTGGAACGTTGCTCGAGACCATTGTGCGGATCGCTTCGAACCTCTCCCAGCTCACATAGCCATCGTGGGCCCCGGGCTTCAGCGCGAGCCAGTCGGCGCGCGCCTTGCGGCGGATCCTCACACTGGCGCCCTTGGCGCCGTATCCCGTCGCCACGGCTGTTCTACCATAGGCATAGGCGCCGCCGTAGACCGGGTTCTCGACCATCCTGTGGAGAGTGGCGTAACTCGGGCGCCGCCAGCTCGTCTCGCCGTTCGTATGCTTCACTGGGAGATCGAGGTTCTGCTCATGGAACCAGAGCAGCGCCTGTCGCGCGCTTCCAAGCTCCTCGATCTTGTCGAAGACCAGCGAGATCGCCGCCTGCACGCGTCGGTCTGGATCCTTCTCATAGCGGTCGCCGGCCTTTACGAAACCGACCGGCGCCGCCACGACGAGTTCGCCGCGCCGGGCTTTCGCGTAACGGGCGGAAAGCGAGCGTTGACGCAGAAGATCAAGCTCATACTCATTGAGACTTCCCTTGAGCCCCAGCAGCAAACGGTCATTGCCGTGCCGAGGCGCATAGATCGTCTCCTGATCGACGAGGACTGTGTCGACGACCCGGCACATCTCGATCAGCTGTTGCCAATCCCGGCTATTGCGGGCGAAGCGCGAGACCTCCCGGGCGCAGACTGCGCCAACCTTCCCGAGGCAGACCTCGGCCACCATCCGCTCGAAGCCGGCGCGCTGCACGCCGCCGGCCGCCGAACGACCGAGATCTTCGTCGATCACTTCGATCTCGATGAAGCCCAGCGCCGTCAGCCGATCCCGCATGGCGTATTGCAACGCGCCGCTCTCGCGGTTGTGCAGAACTTGGTGGGCCGAGGACTGGCGCACGTAGAGGATCGCCTTGCGCTCCAGATGATGAGGGCCGATCTTGTCAGTGATCATGGCCGGCCCCCAACCTCATTGTCGGCGTCGCGGTTGTCCGCGCATGCTCCAGGATCAGCCGTGTCATCAAGCCGACCAACGCTTCTCGCGCATCCTTCGGCAGGTCGGGCCAATCGGGCGCGCCGCCCGCTATCCGGGCTGCGAACAAATCCATCTGCTGTGGAGCGAGGCGCTGCTTGCGCCGATTCCCGATCGCCTTCGCCGTGGATTTCCGTGCCATGGGTCTCTCCTCGATTCTGATCGCGAGAGATCCTAAATGCGCTGGGAAGCCGGGTATTCGATGATCGCGCCGTGGTCTTCAACACCTGATCGAGCAGCGTGGACAACGCGCTGAGCGCTTCCAAACAGACGAAGGGAGCGGTTGAAAAGCGTACGTCGCCCGCACAGGCGCCGTGATCGAACATCCATGCGGGGATCTCGAGCCACCGCTCGGCATCCGAGCCGTCAACCGAGCATTGGAATACACCGCCGTCCGCTTTATCAATGGCGGCGTGGACGAAGACCTCGCGCCCGAACCACGGATGAAGCCGATATAAAACTTCCCGGCAAGCGATCCTGTGGGCGTTCTCAAACCTTGTTCTACAACGAGCGGCGACCGCATTCGGCGCTTGACCGAAGGACGCCGGACGAGGCTTACTTCGCCTTGCAGACCATCGCGGCGGCGGCATGAAACCGTCGTGCGCGATTTGATGCAGCTCTGGTCGGGCTACGCCCTCCCGCCGCCGCATCAAAATCGCTGAGCCCCGCGTTCAGCATAACCCGGCAGGAATCCACTTAACTTCCGCGGGGCGCTGTTCAGACAACCGGAGCCAGCTCTTTCCTGTCGCAAGAACGGGCAAGCCCCGCAAATACCACATCCCCGAACAGCCGCCGGTCTCCGCTGAAGCAGCGCTGGCCGACGCGAAATGGCGAAAGGTCAGTTGGCGACGGGGCACGAAAGGTCGGCTGACATGCCTCTTCGCTGCCCGCCGCGTCCGCGTTGCGGATGGTCATAAGCATCGTATGCTCGATAATCGCGTGCAGTGCATGCCGGGCGACGAGGTCTGGCTCGTCGGCGAACGCCGGTCGACCGGCGAGCAGAAATACTATGTGTCGAACTTGCCTGCCGATGCGAGCCTCAAGACGCTCGCCGCCACGATCAAAGCCAGGTGGGTCTGTGAGCAGGCGCATCAGCAACTCAAAGAGGAACTCGGCCTCGACCACTTTGAAGGTCGCTCATGGACTGGCTTACACCGGCACGCGTTGATGACGATGATCGCCTATGCCTTCCTCCAGTCCCGCCGCCTCAAAGCAGCGGGACGGAAAAAAAGAGTTGGAGGGCCGCCGCCACAACCGAGCATGCCGGCCATCAGGCAGGCCATCCTCGACCTCTTCGCACAACCTCCACCCAGGCGATGCCCCCATTGTGAGAAACTCCTCGCCGACGCCCTAGAACCTAAACTGCCAAAGTAGTGCTAGCAAAACGAATCATTCCCACGCGCCTGCATAGCCGCGCAAGTGCGTTAGCTTTTTGTTCGCCGGACGCCGGAAAGCCTCGACCAATTCTACCCACCCCAAGCCGACGCCTGAGCGCGAAGAGCCCGGTTCATACCAGGCGTGTCGTTGCGACGTTGAGCCGTCGGCTTTTTCGCAGCGTAGCATCAGCGACTGTATATTCGTCGTAAACCAGTGATGCTATAGAGTGCCGCTATAACGGGCTTTTCCCTTCGGACAGAGGCATCAGTTTTTCCACGATGAGTTTATCGGCCAACTCGAGGTCTACATCCTCGACCCGGTCGGTGGACGCCGAAAGCTGTCTGAGAATGGCCGACTGAATTTCCCCTCGCGCCTGGGCGATCAGATAAGGCGTAGGGTGGAACATGATCATCGCGTAGCGCGAGATGAAGCGGTGGGGATGGCGCGCTTCGAGGAGCCACTCGATCTTCTTGCACAGGTGGAACTTAGGCTCTCTGACGGCGTCGCGCATCTCGAGATAGTTTTCCAGCGCCATATCGGCGATGGCTTCGGCGTTCGGCTTTCTCGCGGCTTCGAATGCAAGATACAGGCTTTCCCAGTCGTGGTGTTGGTCGAGCAACTGGTTGAAAACGGCGCAATCTTCGAAGGCGCAGTTCATGCCCTGGCCGTGAAACGGAACCACTGCGTGAGCGGCGTCGCCAAGAAGTAGCGCCTTGCCTCCGACGCGCCACGGGAAGCAACGCACCGTGCCCAGCTTCCCCGTAGGGTGGGCCAGGAAATCGTGGCTCAGATCAGGGATGAGGGGCAACGCGTCAGGAAATTCGGCGCCGAAGAAGTTCAGGACGCTCTCTTCATCCCGAAGCGTCTCGAAGCTCGAAGCACCCGCATACGGCAGAAACAGAGTGCAGGTGAAGCTGTCGTCGCTGTTGGGAAGCGCGATCAGCATGAACCCTCCGCGCGGCCATATGTGTAGCGCGTTCTTTTCCAGTCGACACTCGCCGTTCGGTCCCGCCGGGATCGTCAGCTCCTTGTAGCCGTGCGCCAGATGCTCGTCGCTGCCTTGGATGTGCTTTTGCTTGATCATCGCGTGGCGGACCACGGAACCCGCGCCGTCCGTCCCGATTAGCGTATCGAAGCGTTGCGCCTCGGTCGTCCCGTCTTTTTCGTTTCTCATTAATAGGCGCCCACTTCCGAAATCCAGTCCGGCGCAGCTTGCCTCAAAGAAAACCTCTGCGCCTGCCGATTCGGCGGCATCGAGCAACAGCTTGTTGAGCATGCCGCGCCCGACCGAGTAATGGACGGCGGACGGGTTTCGCCCGTAGGGCTGATAGAGAAGCTCGCTCTTTTCGCCGTGGATCATGCGGCCCGGCATGGCGACCAGATGCGCTTCAAGCTTTCCGTAGAGTTCGACTTCCTGGAGCGCGTGAATGCCGCGAGCGGACAACGACAGATTGATCGAACGCCCCGCGGGAATGGCGTGCTTTCGCATGTCCGGAAGGCGCTCGAAGACCTGGACCGAAAAGCCGCGGCGCGCCAGGTAGATCGCCAAAAGACATCCAGCGGGTCCGGCGCCGATGAGCGTGACCTTCGTGCTACGCATGCTCGAGAATCCTCTCGAGCCTTTCGACGAAATTCAAGACTTCCGCAAAGCGGTTGTAGAGCGGAACAGGAGCGAGCCGGATCACATCAGGCTCGCGCCAATCGCACGTTATGCCGGATGCAATCAGCCGTTCATGAATCCGCTTGCCGTCTTGCACCCTGATCGAAAGCTGACAGCCTCTATCAACGGACTCGGTTGGCGTCAGGATGGCGACTGCATCGCCGCAGCGCTCGATCAAAAGGCGCTCTAGGTAGGCGGTCAGCTTTTCCGATTTTGCTCGTAGCGCCTCCATTCCGACCTCATCGAACAGATCCAGGGAAGCGAGGAGCGGCGCCAGAGAGAGAATGGGCGGATTGCTGAGCTGCCACCCTTCAGCGCCGGGTAGCGGATTGAATCGGGACGGCATCTCGAATCGGGTGGATTTGTCGTGTCCCCACCATCCCGCGAATTGGGGAAGGTCAAAACGCCTGGCGTGGCGCTCGTGGACGAAGCAGCCGGCCACGGAGCCAGGCCCCCCATTGAGGTACTTATAAGAACACCAGACGGCGAAGTCCGCCAGCGTGTCGTGCAGATGCAAGACGAGGTTGCCCACGGCGTGAGCAAGGTCGAATCCCACCGCGCAACCTTTCCGATGGCCGGCTTCGACTATCTTCTCGAGCGCGAAGGCCTGTCCCGTATAGAACTGAACGCCCGGCCACAGGATCAGCGCGATGCTCTCTCCGTCGCGATCGATGAGTTCCAGGAGATCGTCCATGCGTATGAGCGACTCTCCCTGGCTCTTCCTCGCTTCTATCAAAGACTCATCAGGATCGAACCCGTGAAATCGGATCTGAGATTCCACCGCATAACGGTCCGACGGGAAGGCGTGCGCTTCGATGAGAATCTTGTGGCGCTCACAGGTCGGGCGGTAAAAGCTCACCATGAGGAGATGAAGGTTCGCCGTCAGGGAGTTCATCGCGGTGACCTCCAAAGGCAGGGCGCCTGTCAAGCGCGCCAGCTTTTCGGTCGCGAATTCATGGTACGCTAGCCAAGGATGGTTTCCCTCGACATGTCCTCGGGCTCCCATCCGCGCCCAAACTTCTAGCGCTTCGTCAACGTAACGCCGTGCAGACTTCGGTTGCAGTCCCAGGGAGTTGCCGCAGAAATAGATCTCCTCTTCTCCATCCTCACGTTTAGGGATGTGGAAGCGCTCCCGGCAGGGGGCGAGCGGATCCTCCCGGTCCAGCCTTTCGGCGAGCGCTTTACAGATTGAGGAACTCACGACACTTCCAGCGGAAAGATCAGCGGCCGGCTGGGAGCCGCGTCACCACAAAACGGGGCGATCTGGAGATTGAGCAGGTAATAGCCGTCGTGTGCCTCATCGGGCACGAAAATGAGCTCGGTAATGGTTCGATGAGGCGCTCGGGCTTGCTTGAGATCCCGGCTGCCTGCCGGCGCTTCCCAGAAAAGGCGATGATTCGACAATTTGCCCGAATCGTCCAAGCGGTCGACCGACGGCACATCGACCAGGAGATGATTGATCTTGCGCCGGGAGATTTCCGCCATTGCCTCGTTGGAAAAATAGGGCGCTGAAACGTAGCGGCGCCTTTTCTTGGCGGATGAGTTGGGGAGTGTGCGGATGATGAGCGCCTGATGGAAATCCTCGTCATCCAGGCGCTGCAGCGTTTCGATAAGATGCCTCCGGGTAATGAGGAGATCGTCTTTCGCTTTGCCAGAGACATAGCTTTCCACACAGTCTCCCGCCTTCTCCAGCGTCATAGAAATGAGGGTCGCCGGAATGCAGGCGTCCGCGACCACCTCGGCCACCGAAACTTCCTGGTCCACGATATGGCCCACGCATTCGGTATGGGCGCCGTGGCAGTGTGGCGTGATCCGATACTCTCTCACGTTGCAACTACCGCCGCGGCGGGTGTCGCCGATAAACCGCTCCGTTTCCACCGTGCGAACGCAGGCCGGCGGCACGCCGAAGGCGCTCGGTCCTTCGTCTTGGAAGCTCACCGGAATCGACAGGTCGATGTACCTCGCCGAGTCGATACGAAAAGTCCGACCGGCGATGCGAGCTTCGACTGGGCTCATAGGAAATCCTCCAGCTTCAGGCCCAGCCATTCCAGGGCTGATCCGTGCAACAGCCGCGCCTTGGTGGACTCGCCCAACTCCATCTCGTCGATCATCTTGCCCGGGCGGATTTCCCCCAGCGGGAACGGATAATCGGAGCCCAGCGCGATCGATTTCTCTCCCAAAAGATCCATGAGGCAACGCAAAAGCCGCGGGTCGTGAACACAAGAGTCCACGTAGAAGCGGCCCAGGTATCGATTGGGTTCGACGGGATTGTCCGTGGCGCAAAGATCGGGGCGCACTTCGAAACCATGTTGAATGCGCCCGAGGCTTCCCGGAAAAGCGCCGCCGCCGTGCGCGAAGGCGACCCGAAGGCGGGGAAATCGCTCAAAGATTCCGCCGAAGATCATCGAGCAGATGGCCAAGGCGCTCTCTGCAGGCATGCCGACCAACCAGGTCAGCCAGTATTTCTTCATCCGCTCGTGACCCAGAATGTCCCAGGGGTGCACGAAGATGGCCGCCCCCAGATTTTCCGCCGCCTCATAGAGAGGAAAGAACATCGCCTCGTTCAGGTTGAGGCCGTTGATGTGGGTGCCGATCTCGACGCCGGCGAGCTTCAGGTCGCGAACGCAGCGCTCCAGCTCGTTCACGGCGAGATCGATCGACTGCATGGGCAGGGTGCCGAGGCCGACGAAGCGTTTAGGGAACTCGGCGACGATGCCGGCAATGTGGTCGTTGAGTTGCTTCGACAGATCGAGGGTATCTGCCGGCTTCGCCCAATAAGAGAACATGACCGGCACGGTGGAGAGCACCTGTACCTGGACGCCGCACTCGTCGCACTCCTCGAGCCGCGTTCTCGCGTCCCAGCAATTGCTCTCAATCTCCCGAAAGCACTCCCCATCTCGCAGCATAAGCGCACAGCCTGCGCGGTGATGCTCAAGCTGCATGAATCCGCCGTAGCCATACCGCTCCCGAAGATCGGGCCATTCCTTCGGCAGGACGTGGGTATGGATATCGATCTTCAGCATTTTTTATTTCGGTTTTCCATCACCATTCCGCAGCGCTTGCAGGTTCTGTTTTCCAGCCTGGCGTAGAAGCGTTCGAAGACTGGCGGGAAGTCCGTTTCGACGTTCCGGAGGTGGAAATATTCCTCGTACAAAAGGTTCGCGCAGTTGTCGCAGTACCAGAGCAGGCCGTCTTGCTCTTCGGGATGGCGCTTGCGCTCGATGACCATCCCCACCGTGTCGGCGAAGCGCTGGGGCGAGTGGGGGATGTGTGGAGGCAGGAGGAAAATGTCGCCTTCACGAATGCGGATGTCTTTGGGGCTTCCGTCCTCCATGATCTTCAAGACCATGTCGCCCTCAATTTGGTAGAAGAACTCCTCGCCTTCGTCGTAGTGATAGTCCTTGCGGTTATTCGGACCACCCACCACCATGACCATGAACTCCGCGTCCTCGAAGACCAGCTTGTTGCAGACTGGCGGTTTGAGCAACCCGCGGTTTTTGTCGATCCATTCCCGAAAATTGAAAGGCTTGAGCTCTCGCATGGCATTCACCGTCAGTCGATGGTCGCGATGCATTTCAACTCGATGGCGATCGGCGTCGGGAGTTCTCGAAATGCCGACTGTCGTCCGGCAAGGCTGATTCCCTTTGAAATACTCGCCATAGAGCCTGTTGTAGATGGAAAAGTCCTTTTCCAGGTTGGTCAAGAACACGGTGATGTCCACCAGTTTGTTCCAGCAGGACCCGGCCTCTTCCAGAATGAGGCGGACGTTCTCAAAAACCAAGCGACACTGGACTTCGATATCGTAGGATACGACTTGGCCTTGGTCGTCCAGCTGAACGCCCGGTATCGCCTTGTCGCCCCGTTTCCTTGGGCCTACGCCCGAAAGAAATAAGAGATTTCCCACTCGCCTCGCATGCGGATAGGGCCCCACAGGCTCTGGGGCTCGCCGTGAATTGATGCGCGGGCTCGTCATGAGGGCTAGCCTCCAAGATAGACGCAGACGTTCTTGGGCTCGGTAAAAAATTTGAGCGCTTCGAAGCCGCCTTCGCGGCCCACCCCCGATTGCTTCATGCCGCCAAAGGGCGTCCGAAGATCCCGAAGGAGCCAGCAGTTAATCCAGATGACGCCCGACTGGACTCGGCTCGCCAGACGATGACAGCGCGTTACGTTCTCGCTCCAGATCGTGGCCGAAAGGCCGTACGGCGTGCTGTTGGCGTATTCGACCGCCTCGTCCTCGCTGGCGAACGGCGTCAGGGTGACGACGGGACCGAATATTTCTTCCTGGTTCACCCGGCAGTCGGGAGAAAGGCCTTCGATGATCGTCGGCTCCACGAAAAACCCTCCTGCGCAGCGGCCTTCCAACTGGACTTGCCGGCCACCGGTCAGAATCCGCCCACCTTCTTCTTGAGCCAAATCGATGTAGGAAAGCACCTTGTGCAGGTGGGCCTCGGAGATGAGAGCGCCGACGTCGCAGCTGTCGGCCAAGGGATCAGCCACACGCAACGCCCGAGCTCTGCTCACGAACTCGTCTCTGAATTTGTCGAAGATTGGCCGTTCGATGAATATCCGCGATCCGGACAAGCAGATCTCGCCCTGATTGAAGAAGGACGAGCGCACTGAGGTCGCCACAGCGCGCTCGAACTCGCAGTCGGCAAAGATGATGTTGGGATTCTTGCCGCCCATCTCCAGGGATAGCTTTTTGAAGCAGGGCGCTGCCGTGGCGGCGATGCGGGAGCCTGTCTGGGTGCCGCCGGTGAAGGAGATGGCCCGTACTTTCGGGTGTTCGACCAGGCTCTGTCCCACCTTGGCGCCGACGCCATGGACGATGTTCAGGACGCCTGGCGGAAGCTTGGCTTCCCGGCAGATCTCCGAAAAAAGATAGGCCGTCATCGGCGTGAGTTCAGATGGCTTGGCGACGACAGTGTTCCCCGCGGCGAGGGCCGGCGCGACCTTCCAGGTGAAAAGATAGAGCGGAAGGTTCCAGGGCGAGATGCAGCCGACGATCCCGAGCGGCGCGCGAAGGGTGTAATTCAGCGCCTGCGTCCCGGTGGCGTGGGACTCGGAAAAGAAATGCTGGATGGCGGAGCCGAAGAACTCGAAATTGGCGGCCGCTCGGGGAATATCGACTTGTCGCGCCGCGCTCAAGGGCTTTCCGGAATCGACCGATTCGGCGTGGGCGAATGTTTCTGCCCGCTCCTTGATGAGCTCGGCGAGCCGGCGCAGCAGCCGCGCCCGCTCTTCCATCGGCGCCTCCGCCCAAGCGGAAAAAGCATTTTCCGCGGCGCCCATGGCCCAATCAATATCGCTGGCGTCGGAGTCCGGCGCTTCCGAATAGGCAAGGCCCGTAGCTGGCTCCAGGTTCTCGAGATAACGACTCAAGCGCGGTGGAACCAACTCGCCATCGATGTAATTCGCGATTCTTTGCATGGCCGTTCACAAGCTCATCGTCCGCCCTCCGTCGACCGGCAGGTTGACGCCGGTGATGTAGGCGGCTTGGTCGGACGCCAGAAAGCCTGCCGCATAGGCGATCTCTTCCGGTTTGGCGAAGCGCCGCAACGGAATCGAGTTTTTCATTTGCTCGACTATCGCGTCAGTGGGTTTGTTCGAGCGGCTCGCCTCCGCTTCAACGATCGATGCGAGCCTCGCCGTCTCGGTCGCGCCGGGGAGGATGTTGTTCACGGTGATTCCGAAAGGCGCGAGTTCTCCGGCCAAGGTCTTGGCCCACGAAGCCACGGCGCCGCGCACCGTGTTGGAAACGCCGAGGCCTGAAATGGGCTGCTTCACCGAGGTCGAAACGATGTTGATGATCCGGCCAAATCCTTCGCTCTTCATGCCGGCGAGCAGGGCTTGGACGAGAATTTGGCTCGCGACCAGATGCTGGGTGAAGGCCTCGAGGAACTCTTGCGGCGCTGCCTCGGACATTAGTCCGCCCGGCGGTCCGCCGGAGTTGTTGACCAAGATGTGGATCGGCAGAAGTTCAGGCAGCCGATCTGCCAAAAGCTTCTTCAAGCGGTCGGGATCAGCGAGATCGGCGGCCAAATAAGCATGCCTTTTCCGCTGCAGTGATCCGAGCTGACTACACAAGCGTTGCAGCTGAGCTTCGGTACGGGCGAGGAGGACGACTTCGGCCCCTTGATCCGCGAAATGAACGGCAATGGCCCGACCGATCCCATGGCTGCTACCGCACACCAGAGCTCGCCTGCCTTCCAGAAGCCGCCCCATACTCACTCCTTCCAAGACAGGAACGACCAGAACCAACGAGCGTTCCGACGGTGGCGCGAGCGGACAAAGAAGCGCCACACGGTCAGGTCCAGGAAAGAAGATAGATGCCGTCTCCCGCCTTTCAAATTGTGGATCGGGGTCAGGAGCAATGAACAGGATCCCTGCCTGCCATTGCCTTGCGCTCCTCGGCTCAAGCTTGCCCCTGTGGCCAAAGGGATCATCAGCCCTTCGTCTGCTGTGGCGGTCACCTAAACAGCGATCGCTGGATCAGGTGCTGGCCTACCCTAATTAAAGAGGCGCTCTTTCGGCGTCACCATCAATCAGCCGCAGGACGAAAAGCTTTAGTACGAAGATGAAATGCGAGAATGACATATGTCCGGCCTCCAGCATCAGCGGCCTCTCGAACCTGGAATACATCGAGATCTCCAGGGCAAATTGAATTATGCCGATTACCTTCATCTCGATCGTTTGTTGAGTACGCAAGAACCGCTTAGTGATCCCCCCCATCACGACGAAATGCTCTTCATAATCCTGCACCAGATCACTGAATTATGGTTCAAGCTCATCTTGTATGAGCTGCGCGCGGCTCGTGATCGCATTAGAGCGGATGATCCTGATCCCTGTGAAAAAATCCTTGCGCGTGCAAAAGCCATCCAGCGGCAATTGTTTGAGCAATGGGGCGTGCTGGAAACGCTCACGCCCAGCGAATATGTCCAGTTCCGTCATGTGCTGGGGCCGGCTTCGGGAATTCAGTCCACGCAGTATCGAGCAATCGAATTCATCCTTGGCAACAAACAAGCTGAGATGCTGAGTGTTTTCGCCCATGACGAGACCGCCCAGCGCGAACTCCGCGCCGAATTGGAGGCTCCCAGTCTCTACGACGAGTTCCTCAGGCACTTGGCCCGTCGAGGCCACGCCATTCCGGCGAGCTGCCTGCAGCGAGATTGGCGCGAGCCCTACCGGCGCAATAGCGGGTTGATCCCGGTACTCTTGGAAATTTACTCAGCTCCTCAAACCAATTGGGCTGCGTATGCGCTCTGTGAAAAGCTCGTGGACATCGATGAGAATTTCCAACTCTGGCGTTTCCGCCACATGAAAACTGTCGAACGCATTATCGGCTACAAGCCCGGCACGGGAGGATCTTCGGGCGTAGCATTCTTGAAGAAGATCGTGGACTTGTCGTTCTTCCCGGAACTCCTTGAGGTCCGCACGAAAATCGGGCTCTGAAGGCGCCGCAATAAGCGGAACTCAGTCCAAACATACGACGCCCCGACCGCAGATGCGGCGGGGCCATCTTATGGATAAATCTCGTGACAAGCCGCGACCGTCTGAGGCTCAGACTCCGCCGGCTCAAGGATCGAGCTCGGCGTAGTGCCGAAATATCCCTTGCTCGTTGAAGGGGGTGCGGCGATCGCTCTGTAGATACGCGCGGATGCGCGGCCGCTCCGAAATCCTCTGGCGGTGCGCGGCCACACGAGGGGCCTCGACGAGTGAATTTTTCGTCGCATTCGGAAATGCGTAACGCAGACCTTCGACAAGCTGGAACAGCGACAGGTCGGCATAGGTTGCGCTCGCGCCGACGAGATAGGCGTCCCCCTGCGGATTGCGCGCCAGAATTCGGTCGAACCAACCCAGAAATTTTGGAATTCTTTCCGCGCGAAAGTGGTTTGCGCGGCGCGCGGCTTCCCGCTTTTGATCCTCGTAATAAAGATGAGCGCCCAAGGGATGATGCGCGTCGTGCGCCTCGCCGACGGCGTCACTGATCGTCAACTGAATCTGCTGCAGCCAGAGCCGATCGACCGCGCTTCGGGGAGACAATCCCAAACGGTCGCCGAGATGCGTCAAGATGGCGGCCGTCTGAGCAACGACAATCTCTCCGTCGCGGAGAAACGGGGGCGCAAAGGGCGGGCGCGAAAGATCGTCTCTCTCCATGAAGGCCATCAACCTTTCGTCGCCGTTCCGCTGAAGAGCGATGTCGACGTAGTCCGCGCCGGCATCCTCCAGCGCAAGCCGCACAAATTCGCCGCGGCCTTGAATGCCGCTCCAATAAAAAAACTCGTAGGTCATGAGACTCCCTCCGCCTTGGCTTGCGAGCGCATATGGAGGCAATGTGTGGAAGAGCAACGTTCTAGAGCGAACTTGAATGCCTGAATCCGCGCCTACATCTGACTTGGCGGCCGCCAATGCGAAAGACAGCCGAGGCGGCGCTCGGCAAAGGCGTCGCGGTCATGGACACGCACTTGCTCGCAAGGACCGACGGCGACAGCGAGTTCGCGCAGCCGGTCTATGCGGCGCGCGGCTTTCTTCCCGAAGCGGATCCTCTCACCGCGTTTCCGCATGGCTCGCCCTACGCGCTTTTGGATGAAATCGGGCGCGATCTGCCCAGCCTGCTTCACGATGCGGGGTTTCGAGACTATGCGCGGGGGATGAGAATTCCCCTGTGGGAAGACCCGGTGAACGCGACGACCCTGCCGGCGCTGCGCCTTTACTATTTGCGGCTTGGGTTTCTCGCCTCCGCCTATGTCAATCAAGTGGGAGAGAAACCCGCGCCGCTGCTGCCGCGCAATATCGCCACGCCTTTGCTAAGGGCGGCGAGGCTGCTCGATCGTCCGCCCATCCTGAGCTACGACGGCTACGCGCTTTACAACTGGAAGCGGTTTCGCAAGGATGGGCCGATCGCGCTCGGCAACATCGATACAATCCAGAATTTCGTCCACATGTATGACGAGCGCTGGTTTATCCTGGTGCATGTCGAAATCGAAGCGATCGCGGCGGAAATTTTGAGCGCGATCGCCGCCATCAAGCAAAGACTGGGGGAAAACGCGGAGGCGGATCTCAGCGCCGAGCTGAACGCGATCGAGGCCGCGGTGCGGGGTCAGGCGACGGTGTTGAGACGCATTCCCGAGCACATGGACGCCGCGCTCTATTACAAGACCTTTCGGCCCTATATCCGTTTTTTCGAAAATGTGACCTACGAAGGCGCGGAAAACCAGGCGCCCCTCACCTTTCGTGGAGAGACCGGCGCGCAGAGCAGCGTGATGCCGACGTTGATCGCCCTCATGAAACTTCCGCACCAGAAATCCGAACTGACCGAGCATTTGAACGACATGCGCAACTACATGCCCGCTCGCCACCGCGCGCTCCTCAAAGAGGTCGAAGCGGTGCCGGATATAAGGCGAGCGGGGCATAAGGACGCCTTCAACGGCGTGCTCGACGCCATGGCCGCTTTTCGTCGAATCCATTACGGATGGGCCGAAGACTATATCAATCGCTGGACGGACGATCCGCGCGGCACCGGCGGCACGCCTTATATGCGTTGGCTGCAACAGATGCTGTCGGAGACGGAAGCGCACCGCATCTGACGAGCGGAATCATGAAGATCGGCTCGCACTTGCAATTCCCTAGTCCAAAAGCACCAAATTGGCCCGGCTTGCGGCGGCTGCGAGATGAAATATGGCGACGCCCGCGGGGCGCCGCCACAATCATCGCTTTTTGACCACCTTAGAAATACATTCCGAGAGCGCCGCCAGCGAGGGCGCCGATCAAGGCCGGGGACACGATGCCCGCCGGCGTGCCGGCGAAGGCCCAGGCGCCCGCGACGCCGAAGATGACCGCGCCAATGGCGGCAAATGCGTAAACTTTCGGAGTGAGCTCGATTTCTTTCTCAGCCATTTTCGTCTCCCATAGAGTATTTTGCGCAGTCTAGAACGCCACGCTTTTGCGACAGTCCTTGCGCTGGCCCCCTGCTTTGCGCAGAGAGCCAGTGGCTGAAGAAAGTAATGAAGTCTTGTTTTGCCGCTGTGGCCTTTTTCTATCGGCTGAGTGACATCGCGCTCATACGCGATCCTTTTGATCGCGCGCGTGCTTATCCCAAAGCGACGGCCCCCAAGCGCTTCTCCCTTGCTTACAGGATACATTTTCGCCGCCCAGGGCCGGGCTCTGTCGGCGCGTCATGGGCTCATGCCCGCGCAAGCGAGCATGAGCCACGGTTCGCCCACAGCTTGCGACAATCACTCCGGCATCACGAGCGGCCGGTTTCTTGGGAATTTCGCGATCGTCGCCGCATCGATGTTCAACGTCTCGGCGACCATCTCCGGCGGCGAGTGAGTGAGCCAATCGGACAGGGAGATATCCGCGTAATAAGAGCTTCTGAACACCTCGATATACTGCAGATCGGTGTCGCCGATATTCTTGACATAGTGTCCATTGTTTCGCTTGACGTAGCCGATGTCGCCGGGGCCGAAGTTCAAGGTCACAGCGTTGGGACCCGTCTCGAAGGCCGTAACTTGCGCCTTACCCTTGATCCAATAGGCCCATTCATCCGCATTGGGGTGCCAGTGCAGTTCCCGCAAGGCGCCGGGATGGATCGTGACGAGCCCGACCGCGATCGTCTTGGAGACGTTGAAATTGCTGCTGTCCGCGACCCTGACCTCACCGCCTTTCGTCTTCTTCACGGGCGCGGATGAGGCGAGGGAATAGGTGAAGGGATAGGGAGGGAAATCGCCCGGTTTCTCCATCGCTTTCTTGACCGTGGCCAAGGCGGCCGGCGTCGGGCCTTGGAAGATGTAGCGATTGTGAAGCGGGATTTTCGAGAACGCTTCGACCGGAACGCCAAAATTCTCCGCGAGAATTTCCGGGGGCGTGTGCGCGAACCAATCCGTCACCAGCGTGGTGTTGAATTCGGTTGCTTTGCCGTCATCGAAGCAGATGACGAACTCGCAGCCGTCCGGCGGAAGCCCCTGGAGCGAATGGGGGAAGCCGGAAGGAAAATACCAAAGATCGCCTTCTTTCACATCGGCGACATAGGCGCGGCCCTTGTCGTCGAGAACCGTGACCCGGCAGGACCCATAGGTCATGTAGGCCCACTCGGCCGCGAGGTGCCAGTGCAATTCCCTGATGCCGCCGGAGGTCAACCGCATATTGACCCCGGAAATGGCGTCGGAAATCGCGAAATCCGCCTGCGTGACCTGGCGGGCCCAGCCGCCGTTCTGAATGCGCTTCGGCGCATTGTTGAACGACGCCCAAAATTGGGGGAGATCGCCGACGTCGGTCGCAGGCGGGGATTGCGCGGCAGGGAACTGCCCGGCCAACACATCGTTGTGGGGGCCAGGATCCGTCGTGCTCGCGGGGTTCGTTGCGTTGATCGCGCCTTGCGGCGGCTCATCGGGATTTCCGAAAGACGCCGCTTGGCCGCTCCTTGCCGCTGCAGCCATCGCGCCCGCAGCCGTTGCGGTCAGAACATTCCGTCTCGAGATCATGGTCCGCTCTCCCATAAGGGGCAGCCCCGCGCCTGCCCCGCATGCGTCCGCGACTGCGACACTCAAGCTAGAGCGTCGTTCGCGATCTTCCACCTTTACAATGGGACGTATCCCCGCTTCGGGCGGTAACAAATATTTAAGATACCGCGACGCAATAGAAAGCTAGATGCGGTGCAGCAACGTTAAAGGATTGAGCCCGAAGCAAAAGCGTCATAAAAACTACGGGCACATATGCTAAGAATTATTCGAGGGAGGAGACGGCATGATAAGCGAAGCAGACTGCGCAAGATACGCCGGTATCGCGCCGGCCGAGCTACCGTCGCCCGTTGCTTTCGGCGCCAAGCATAAGTCGCTGCTTGAAAGCTACCGTCTTAATCTGAGACGGGGCGAGCAGGCGGTGTGCAAGATGATCGTCGGGGATTTCTGGAGTTTCATGGAGCTCGGAGCGAAGAGCCGCGCGGCGGATCAGTTCCTCGTGCTGCGGCTGTTCGTGTCGGGATGCGCCTCGCGCGAGTGCCTGCTGTAGATCACGCTGCGTTCAGGCGTATCACCTGAACGCAATCGACTCTGGTGAGCGATCCTTTTCCTGAATGTCGCTGATGTTCTCGGCGAGCGTGTTGGTATGGGCGCGTCGACGCCATGCAGGATCATGTTCAGAATGGCGAGGCAATAGGCGAGGCTCTTCTTCTCCTTGCCGTAGAAGGTGCGCTCTTGCAGGCGCTTCAGATCGGCCGTCGAGAGGCTTTTTTGCGCGCGCAGATATTCGTAGCTCTCGCACAAGAAGGCCGCCGAGCCGCAGGCGCCGTCATAGATGCGCTCGCCGATCTTCGGCTTGATGACCTTCACCATGGCGCGAATGAGCGGGCGCGGCGTGTAATATTCGCCGCCGTTGCGCCCGGCGTTGCCCATGTTCTTGATCTTGGCTTCGTAGAGATAGGACAGCTCGTGCTTCTGCTCGCTCGTGCCGAAACAAAGCTGGTCAACAAGGTCGAGCGCGTCGCGCAGTGAATAGCCCGAACGGAACTTGCTTTTGATCTCTCCGAAAATCTCGCCGATCTTATACTCGATCGTGTCGGGGCGCGGCGCGCGCGTCTTGAAGGATTGCAGATAGGGAAAGAGGTCCGTGTCGACGAAGGCGATGAGGTCCGGCCCCGTGCGCGTCTTGCGATGGTCGAGCGTTCCATCGTCTCGCTTGGGCGCCGCCCAGGATGACCAGCGGTGCGGCTCGTCGAGGATGTAGTCTAGGGCTTGCCGTGCAGCTCGGCTTGGACCTTTCGCTCTTTCTCGAGGTCGTCGAGATATTTGAGGAAGAGAAGCCAGGACGATTGCTCGGTGTAGTCGAGCTCGGTCGTGCAGCCGGCCTCTTTCCAGAGCACGTCGTCGAGAAGTCTTGAAGGTTTGTTCGAACATGTCTCGTCTGGCGCGAAGGGGGAGACAGTCAGCATGCGCGTCGCGGCGCTCTGAGCCGCCACGCCGTCGCCAACGCCTTAAATGCAATGAGCTTTTCGATTGTTGGTGCCAGGAGAGGCATCGAATAATATGCATAATATATTGAATTTTAAAGATGATCGTTCGAGCAAGAACTTTTTATACCAACAAATATACCAACTTTTCCACAGCTAGCAGTGTCGCAACCCACACGGTGATCAATGCGGCCTTTTCGCCATCGTCCGAGACATCGGGCGCAGCGGCGTCAGCAGCCTGTTAGAGATCGCCAAAGCCTTCGAGGCCCGCAGCGCCTACGCCACCGGCAACGCCACTGGCAGACGGTGCGGGTCTCGCGCGTCATGGCGGCGTTAACCGAGGTGGGCGCAAGCACCTCAGCAACTCGCCTTCTCGGCCGGTTGCTGTGCTACGCAGCGACTCACAAGCCACGTTAACATTAAGTAAGCGGCCTTGCCTAAAAGTGGCAGCTCGTTGTTTGGGGGCTTGCTTTAGCTGAACAGTTAAATGCAGGCGAGTAAGACTCAGCCGCGCCAGTCGTTTCGCCAAGGTGGATTTTCCCGCGGAACACCGTCGCTCAAGCCCAGGATCACCGCCTTAAAGAGCCGACAGCGCTATAAATGAGGTTTGCCATCGCTGCGTCTTTAGCGCGTCTCTTGATATGACGACCGCCGAGATTTATGTTGCCGGGATGTTCCCTGAGGGCGAGCATGGTTCGTTTGGTCCGAGCTGTTGATTGTCGTCTGCGCCGCGCTGGCTGTTTTGGCCGGCGGGAGCGACGGGGTTTGGGCCGGAAAAGCTGCTCACATGCACCATTGTGAGGGCATGGCGGCTGGCATGACCATGGACGACTGCCTGCAGGGCGAGGCCAATGGCGGCGGTGAGCCGCACGGCTGCCCGCCTGCCGTTTGCGTTGCGGCTGCGCTTTTTGTGGTTCCTCAGAGTAGCAATGTTTTCCTCATCGCCACGTCGATCGTGTCGTCTGTCTTGCCGCGAGACGAAGGTGATCTCGGCGGGCTTGCCGGACCGCCGGAGCTTCGACCTCCTATCGCCTGAGCCCATGCTTGGTCGTCCGCGCCAGCTACTCGAGATTGCTGGCGCAGGACTAAACGCATCTGCCGGCTTGCCGGCAGGGGTCCAACAAATTCCGTGAAATAGCGGCGCCGCTTTCCTGCTCAGCCAGGAAATCCGTCGCGCCGGCCTCAAATCGCGAGACGCCCTCGCCCGCGAAGGGCGGGGAAGCGTCGAATCCGATGAGGAAGCCACGGAAACCGGAGACAGGCCCATGTGGTTCTTGGGTGCTCGTCCGCACCGCGCGACTGTCTTGGCCGCGGTCGCGCTTCTGTGCGTGTTGTCGGGGGCTGCGTCCTTTGCCCGCGCCGGCGTCGAGGATTATGAATTCCGCGTCGACCAGACCGAGGTCAAGGCCGGCGAGGCGATCCTTTCGGTTCGCCTCGTTCACAAGCCCGACGGCAGGCTGGTTCCTGACGCCGTGATCTATGCAACGAGGCTCGACATGGCGCCGGAGGGCATGGAGAAGATGAAGGCCGTCATCGCACCGGCGCCCAGCAGCGAGCCGGGCGTTTATCGCTTCAAGGCCAATCTTTCGATGGAGGGGAAGTGGCGGCTTTCTTTGGCGGCGAAGGTTCAAGGCGAGACCGGCTCGGTTGAAGGCCGACTCATCTTCAATGCGACGCCATGACTGCAGCGCCCCGCCCCGATCTTCTTCGCTGCGATCGTCGTCGCCTTATGCTTGTTGGGGTCGGCTCCTTTGCTCGCAGCTGAGCGCAGCGCCCCTGGCGCAACGCTCGATAGCGTCGTCTCCCTGGCGCGACAGGTCAACCCGGATCTGGCGGCGGCGGCCTTGGAAGCCGATTCGGCCGCTTACAAGGTCGGCGCCGCCGGGGCGCTCCCCGATCCGACTGTCGCGCTGGAGGCGTGGGACGTGAACGATCGCGGCGTCGGTCAACGTCGCATCGGCGTCGAACAGGAGTTCAAGCTTTGGGGCAAGCGCGACCTCGAACGCGGCGTCGCCGTGGCCGACGCCGAAGCGGCGCGACATCAAAGCCGGGCTGTCGAGGCCGACCTGCTCGCGAGGGTGAAAACTGTCTATGCCCAATATGGCGCGGCGCATAAGGCGGTCGAGCTCTCGCTCTCGTTGAAGCGACGCATCGACGAAACCCTAAACCTCCTACGCTTGCGCTATGGGGCGACCTCGGTCGATCAACAGGACGTGATCAAGGCCGAGATGGAGGCGGCCACGGCCGAGGCGGAGGTCGTGCGTCTCCAAGGCGAGGCCAAATCCGCAGCAGCTCGTCTGAACGCTCTGATCGGAAGAGCGTCGCAAGCGCCTCTCGCGATTCCAAAGGGTTTCCGTCCGCTCAAGACCAGACTCACCCTCGCTGGCGTTCAAGCCATGGCGAGCCAGGCGAACCCGATGCTCGCCGCGACCGACGCCCAAGTGAATTCGGCGGCGAGCGCGAAGGAACTCACCGATCTAAATTACTATCCCGACATCACGCTCGGCGCCCGCTTCGTGCAGCGGCCGAGAGGCAACAACAGCGGTGAATTCCTGCTCGGCTTCAAGGTGCCGCTGCAATATGAGGCGAAGGACGCCGAGCAGCGCGCCGCGAGCGCCAGTCTCGACGCGGCGCAGGCGCGCAACGAGGCCACGCGCCTGAACTCGACGGCGAGGTCGCCGAGGCCTGGTTTCGGCTCGAGGCCATCCGAAAGGTCATTCAAGATCTTCGAGCAGCGCCAGCTGCCGCCGGCGCGACTGTCCGTCGAGACCGCTCGGACCGGGTTTGAGGCGGGGACGACCGATCTGGCCGCTCTCTTCGAATCGGAGCGGCGATTGCGCGCGGTCGAATTGGAGCTTCTGACGCTCCGAGTCGAGGAGCAGGCAAATACGCCGACCTCGAACGCCTCGCTGGGGGCTCCCTATGACGCGGCGCGCCATCGTTCTCCTTGTCGCTTTCGGGCTTCTCGCCGCGGGGGCGGCGAAATTGCTGGAGGGCGATTCAAATGGTCCGCTCCAACGGGCGATCATCAGGCGACGCACGGGGCCTCGCGACCTCCGCTGTCGCGACGGGCCCGATCATCTATTACCGTGACCCGGATGGCAGCCGCTTCTTCTCCGCCGCCCCAAAGAAAAACGCCGCGGGCAAGGACTATGTCCCCGTCCGCGCGAGCGAGGACGTCAGTTTCGACGAGAAGCCCTGCGCCGCCGCGTAGCCCGCGACAGCAGCATCGTCGGGCCGCCGCATGCTGATATTACCGCAATCCCATGGGTCTGCCGGACACGTCCCCGGTTCCCAAGAAAGACCCGATGGGCATGGATTACGTGCCCGTCTACGAGGACGAGGCTCAGGACGCGTCGACGGTCACGATCAGCCCCGGAAAGCTGCAAAGAACGGGGGTCCGCTCCGAGCCCGTCGAACGGCGCGCAAGGTGACCGTCCCCGTTCGTGCCGCGGGCCGCGTCGACTTCGATCCGCGTCGGACGTCGGTCGTCTCGCTTCGCTTCGAGGGCTTCATCGAGAACCGTCGAAAAGGTCGCGGAGGGCGATTATGTCCGCAAAGGCCAACCGCTCATGCGCGTCTATGGGCCCGACCTTTCGAGCGCCGCGGCCGAATATGTCGCGGTGCTCAATTCGGGCGCCGCCCGTGAGCACGAGCGTCTGGAGGGGGCGCGTCGTCGCCTCGTCAATCTCGGCCTGGACGACGCGACGATCGCTTCGATCGCGCGCAGCTCGCCGCGTGCCGCGCGTCATCGCCTGGCCCGCGCCGCAGGATGGCCATGTCTTCGAGCGAGCGGCCTTCAGCGGCATGCGGGCGGCACCCGGCGAGACGCTGTTTCGCATCGTCGACCATAGCCGTCGTCTGGGTGCTGGCGGACGTCGCCGAGCGCGACATCGCGCTGGATCTCGCCGGGTCAAGCCGGTCATCGTGCGGCCGCGCGTCCTATCCCGATCGGCCATTCAAGGGTCAGGTCGCGCTTGTTTATCCGCATCTCAACATGGAGACGCGCACGGCGCGCGTGCGGATCGAATTGCCCAATCCGGACGGCCTGCTGCTCGGCGACATGTTCGCCGATGTCGAGATCGAAGCCGGCGGCAGGCAGAAAGTTCTCGCCGTCCCCGAGAGCGCCGTCATCGACACCGGCAAGCGGCAGGTCGTCATCCTCGACAAAGGCGAGGGACGTTTCCAGCCGCGCGAGGTCAAGATCGGCCGCCGCGGGGAGGGCTTCGCCGAGATTCACGAAGGGCGTCGGCGAAGGCGACCGCGTCGTGACCTCCGCGACTTTCCTCATCGACGCCGAGAGCAATCTGAAGGCGGCGTTGCAGGCGCTGGAGCAGCGGAGGCCGGCAAATGATCGGTCGCCTCATCGCCTGGTCTGCGCGCAATCTGGTTCTGGTCTTCGTCGGAACCGTCTTTGCGGTCGCCGCGGGCGTCTACGCCTTGCGATCGCTGCCGCTCGACGCCATTCCCGATCTCTCCGACGTGCAGGCGATCGTCTACACGGAATATCCCGGGCAGGCGCCGCAGGTCGTCGAGGATCAGGTCACCTACCCCTTGACCAGCGCCATGCTCACCGTGCCGCGCTCGAAGGTGGTGCGCGGCTTTTCCTTCTTCGGCGTCTCCTTCGTCTACGTGATTTTCGAGGACGGCGTCGACATCTATTGGGCGCGCTCGCGCGTGCTCGAATATTTGAGCATCGGCGAGCAAAAAGCTGCCGCAGGCGTGACGCCGGTGCTCGGCCCGGACGCGACGGGCGTGGGCTGGGTCTATCAATATGTGCTGATCGCCAAGGACATGACGCTCGCAGAGTTGCGCTCGATGCAGGACTGGACGATCCGCTATGGCCTCGCCAAGGCGGAGGGCGTCGCCGAAGTCGCGAGCATCGGCGGCTTCGTCAAGCCAATATAACGTCGTCGTCGACCCGAACCGACTGCGGGCGCTGAATATCCCCTTGTCGAAGGTGCGCGACGTCATTCGCGCCAGCAACGCCGATGTCGGCGGCCGGACGGTCGAGCTCTCCGAATTCGAGTTCATGGTGCGAGGACGCGGCTATCTGCGCGGCATCCGCCGATCTCGAAAACATCGTCTTACGGGCCGAAGGCGGCACGCCGCTGCTGCTCAAGGACGTGGCGCGCGTCGAGCTCGGTCCGGACGAACGACGCGGCATTACCGAGCTCAATGGCGAGGGCGAGGTCGCCAGCGGCATCGCGCTGCAACGGTACGGAGCCAATGCGCTGACGGTGATCGACAACGTCAAAGTCGGCCCTGGCGCAGATGGCGACCAGCCTGCCGCAAGGGCGTCGAGATCGTTTCGGTTTACGACCGCTCGCAGCTTATTCATGCGGCGATCGAGACGCTGAAGGGCACGCTGGTCGAGGAGAGCGTCATCGTCGCGCTCGTCTGCGTCGTGTTCCTGTTGCATTTTCGCAGCGCGCTCGTCGCCATCATCATGCTGCCGGTTGGCGTGCTGATGGCCTTCGCCGCCATGAAGGCGCTGGGGCTCGGCTCCAACATCATGAGCCTGGGCGGCATCGCCATCGCGATCGGCGCCATGGTCGACGCGGCGATCGTCATGATCGAAAACGCCCATAAGCAGCTTGAACGCGCGCCGCCAGGAAAGCCGCGCATCGACATACTGATCGACGCTGCGACCGAAGTGGGGCCGGCGCTGTTCTTCAGCCTGTTGATCATCACGGTTTCGTTCCTGCCGATCTTCACGCTCGAAGCGCAGGAGGGTCGGCTGTTCAGCCCGCTCGCCTTCACCAAGACCTTTGCGATGGCGTCGGCGGCGCTCCTGTCCGTGACCCTCGTTCCGGCGCTGATGGTGATCTTCGTGCGCGGAAAGATCGTCTCCGGAAGCGAGCAACCCGATCAACCGGGCGCTGATCTGGCTCTATCGGCCGGTGATCGACCTCGTGCTGAGAGCCAAGGTTCTCGACCATTCTCTTGGCGCTCGTCGCGCTCGGCGTGACCATCATTCCGGCCCGCCAGCTTGGCAGCGAGTTCATGCCGGCGCTGAACGAGGGCGCGCTGCTCTACATGCCGACGACCCTGCCGGGACTTTCTGTCACGAAGGCGGCCGAGCTTCTCCAGACGCAGGACCGCATCATCAAATCCTTTCCCGAGGTGCAATCGGCCTATGGCAAGGCGGGCCGCGCCTTGAGCGCGACGGACCCCGCGCCGCTGGAAATGTCGGAGACGGTCATTCAACTGAAGCCGAAGGACCAATGGCGGCCGGGAGTGACGACCGAGAAGCTGATCGCGGAAATGGACACGGCGCTGCAGTTTCCCGGCGTCTCGAACGCCTGGACCATGCCGATCAGAAGCAGGCTCGACATGCTCGCGACCGGCATCAGGACGCCGATCGGCGTCAAGGTTTTCGCTCGCAACTTGATAGAGATCGACGCGTTGGCGCGTCAGATCGAGACGATGCTTAAGGCCGTCCGTGGGACGTCGAGCGCTTACGCGGAGCGGCATGTGGGCGGCTACTATCTCGAAATTGTGCCAGACCGCGCGACGCTGGCCCGTTACGGCCTCATGATCGACGACGTGCAGGAAATCATCGCGACGGCGCTCGGCGGCGACATCGTGACGACGACGGTCGAGGGCCGCGAGCGCTATGGCGTCACGGTTCGCTATCCTCGCGATTTCCGCTCCGACCCGCGCGCGATCGCGAACGCGGTGCTCGTTCCCTTGCCGGGCGGCGGGACCGTGCCGCTTGGCGAGGTTGCGAAGATCGATCTCGTTCGCGGGCCGACGACCATCCACACCGAGAACGGCCAGCTCGCCGTCTATATCTTCGTCGATATTCGCGATCGCGACATTGGCGGCTACGTCGCCGAAGCGCGCAAGGTTGTCGCCGACACGGTCAAGTTCCCGCCGGGCGCCTATGTCACCTGGAGCGGGCAGTTCGAATATCTGGAGCGCGCCGAAGCGCGCATGAAAATCGTCGTGCCGCTGACGCTGCTCATCATCTTCGTGCTGCTCTATCTGAACTTCCAGCGGATCACCGAGACGCTCATCGTCATGGCGTCTCTGCCCTTCGCTCTCGTCGGCGGCGTCTGGCTGATGTGGGCGCTCGACTTCAACTTGTCGGTCGCGGTGGCGGTCGGCTTCATCGCGCTCGCCGGCGTCGCCGCCGAGACCGGCGTCGTCATGCTGATCTATCTCGATCAGGCGATGCAGGAGATCAAAGCGGAGCGCGAAGCTGCGGGCGCAGGCCTTCACAAAGGCCGATTTGCATGAGGCGATCATGCTCGGCGCGGTGGAGCGCGTGCGCCCGAAGATGATGACGGTCGTCGCCATCATGGCGGGGCTTCTGCCGATCCTCTGGAGCACCGGCGCCGGCTCCGAGGTCATGCAGCGCATCGCCGTGCCGATGATCGGCGGCATGACGTCATCGACCGTTCTGACGCTCGTCGTGATCCCGGCGATCTATGCGCTGATCAAAGGGTTTCGCTTGGCCCCGGCAGGACGCCGTGCGGCCGTCGAGGCGGTCCACGCCTCAACCGTCGAATGACAACCGGTAAGGAGAACGACAATGCCGTCTTCAAATTTTTCCTTCGCCACCAAAGGCCCGATGCTGCTGATCTACGCCGCGGCCGCAGCTTTCCTCCTCTATTGGCACTGGCGGCACCTCCTTGACGCCCTGCCTTTCCTGGTCGTGCTCGCCTGTCCGCTCATGCATCTCTTCATGCACCATGGACACAGCCATCGTCATGACGCGCGGGGCGGAGAGCCAGAACGACGCGACGTTTGAAGTTGCGGCTACGGGTCACGCTCCGCTTAGGAGGGAATGAACATGAGCCATGAACATCATCATCATTGCGGACACCGCGGCGCGGCGGGGAGCGCGCAACACTCGCCCCCGGCGCCGCACACCGATCATTTCGAAGCAAAGCTGGACCCATCGATGTCGGGGGAGGGTGCAATCTACACCTGCCCGATGCATCCGCAGATCCGCCAGGTCGGACCCGGATATTGCCCTATTTGCGGAATGGCGCTCGAACCCGTCGTTTCGACGGCTCGAGTCGGAACCAAGCGCCGAACTCACGGATATGACGCGGCGCTTCTGGGTCGGGCTTGCGCTCACTGTCCCCGTGTTCATCCTGGAAATGGGCGGGCATTTCTTCGACCTTCATCGATTCATCCCGCCACATATATCCAGCTGGGCGCAATTCGCCTTGGCGAGCCCCGTGGTGCTTTGGGCAGGCTGGCCTTTCTTTGTGCGAGGCGCCCGTTCACTCGTCTCGCGCAACCTCAATATGTTCACCTTGATCGCCATGGGCACGGGTGTGGCGTGGCTTTACAGCGTCGTCGCGATCTTCGCCCCCTCACTCTTTCCCGCAGCGTTCCGCGCCGCCGACAATTCCGTTCCCATTTATTTCGAGGCGGCGGCGGTCATTACGGTTCTCGTGCTGCTTGGACAGGTGCTCGAGCTGCGGGCAAGGGAACAGACCGGCGGCGCAATCCGCGCGCTCCTCAACCTCGCTCCGGCGATCGCGAAGCGCGTCAAGGAAGACGGGTCGGATGAAGAGGTTCCGCTCGATCAGGTTCATGTCGGCGATCGACTGAGGGTTCGACCCGGCGAGAAGGTTCCCGTGGATGGGGCGCTTCTCGAAGGGCGCAGCTCCGTCGATAAATCCCTGGTGACGGGCGAGTCCATGCCGGTGACGAAAAGCGTCGGGGACAACGTGATCGGCGGCGCGCTCAACCAGACCGGGAGCTTCGTGATGCGCGCCGAGAAGGTCGGCGGCGACACGATGCTTTCGCGCATTGTCGAGATGGTCGCCTCCGCCCAAAGGAGCCGCGCGCCGATCCAGCGACTGGCCGATCAGGTCTCGGGTTGGTTCGTTCCCCTCGTCATACTTATCGCGATTCTGGCCTTCGCCGGCTGGGCGATATGGGGGCCCGAGCCCCGCATGAGCTATGGCCTCATCGCCGCCGTTTCCGTTCTCATCATCGCCTGTCCCTGCGCGCTGGGTCTCGCAACCCCGATGTCCGTGATGGTCGGCATTGGGCGTGGCGCTCAATCGGGCGTGCTCATCAAGAATGCCGAGGCTCTGGAGCGCTTCGAGAAAATCGACACGCTCGTCGTCGACAAGACGGGCACGCTCACCGAAGGAAAGCCGCGCGTCACCGCGATACGCCCCGTGGGCTCACTGGGCGGAGAGCGAGCTTCTCGCCGTCGCCGCAAGCCTGGAACGCGCGAGCGAGCATCCCTTGGGCGCGGCTATCGTGCGGGCCGCGCTGGAGAGAAAGCTGACGCTCACTGAGGCGACGGACTTTGACTCGCCGGTGGGGAAGGGCGTGACCGGCCGGGTCGGCGGGACGCCTAGTCGTCATCGGCAACCAACGCTTTCTTGGCGAGCTCGGGGTAGATGACGAGCACACTGGAGGGCGAAGCCGAGCGCCTGCGAGAGAAGCGGCGCGACGGCGATCTTTGTCGCGATCGAGGGCAGAGCGGCCGGCCTCATCGCCATCGCCGATCCCATCAAGGAGACGACGCCGGAGGCGCTGGAATCGTTGCGCGAAGCCGGCGTATCGGTGGTCATGCTGACCGGCGATAATTGGACCTCGGCGCGCGCCGTCGCGAAGCGACTTGGTCCTGACGGAGGTCGAGGCGGAAATCCTCCCCGAACACAAGAGCCAGGTTGTCGCGCGGCTCCGACAGGCCGGCCGCGTCGTCGCCATGGCCGGAGACGGCGTCAACGACGCCCCCGCGCTCGCCGCCGCCGACATTGGCATCGCCATGGGGACCGGCACTGATGTCGCGATCGAGAGCGCCGGCGTCACTCTGCTCAAAGGCGACCTTCGCGGCATCGTGCGCGGTCGTCGCCTGTCGAAGGCGACAATGCGCAATATCCGCGAGAATTTGTTTTTTGCCTTCTTCTACAATGCGGCCGGCGTTCCCATCGCAGCCGGCGCGCTCTATCCCGCCTTTGGCTTGCTGCTGTCGCCCACCATCGCCGCCGCGGCGATGGCCTTGTCCTCGGTCAGCGTCGTCGCCAATTCGTTGCGTCTGCGC
>CAVXEI010000028.1:0-62230 GCA_963760695.1 uncultured Alphaproteobacteria bacterium
CGTCCAACGGACACTATCTCTTCGCCGGACAAAACTCCGGGGTCGCCCCATTGGCGGACTATTTTTCAACGCCGACCTCGGCGGCCAAGACGGCGATCGACAGCGCCTTTCAGACGGCCTTCGGCATGAGCCCCGGCGATCCCAACGCGTCCGCGATTCCGCCCAGCGCCTTGCAGGCCTTTCTCACCGGGCCCTTTGCCGCCCTCTTCCAAGGGGCCTCCTGGAGCGCCGACTGGTCTTCGGCCTCGAACACGAACGCGATCAGCGAAATTGCGCCTGGGCAAAGCGTCGCGGTGACGACGAGCGCGAACCAGCCGGGCGTCCAGACTCTGACGCAGGCCTACGCGATGATCTCCGCATTTGCAGGAACCTCGCTGAGCTCATCGGCGCAGCAAGTCATCGCATCCACGGCCGCCTCACTGATCAGCCAGGGCATGAACGACATCACCTCGACGCAAGCCACGATCGGCATGGTGCAGCAACGCATCTCGGATGCGAATTCCATGATGGCGTCACAGCAGACGCTGCTGCAAACGCAAATCGGGAATCTCGACAACGTGAATGCGTCGGAGGTCGCAACGAACATCAATACGCTGTCGACGCAATTGCAGGCAGCCTACGAATTGACGGCCCAGCTACACAAGCTGAGCCTAGCCCAGTATCTCCCAGCCAGCTGAGCGAGCATGCCGCAGATGTATGAATTCGCCTACAATGAGGTCGTCGAAGAGTCGCCCCGCCTGATGCGCGAGAGAGAGCGCGAGGCTTTTGACAAGGTGCTTCAGCTTCTCGAAACCGCCCGCGAACGCGGCGTCGGCTCGCGTGAGGGGATCGAGGCGATCTACTATTTGAGAAAGCTGTGGTGGATTCTTTTGCAGGACGCCCAGCTTCCGCAAAACGAGCTGCCGACGGAGCTGCGCGCTGGGATTATTTCGATCGGTCGGTGGATGATCGGGGAGATTGACCGCATCGACCAAGGCAAGGCCGACGATCTCTCGCCCGTAATCGAAATAAACGAGATCATCCGCGACGGTTTGACGTAAGGGTCCGATGAACATCTTCCTGCGCGCGCGCGAGCGAATCTACATCAATGGCGCGGTCATCCGCGTCGATCGGAAGACGACGATCGAGCTTCTCAACGAGGCGACGTTCTTGTTGGAGAATCATGTCCTGCAGGCGGACGAGGCGACAACGCCATTGCGGCGCATCTATTTCGCCGTCCAAGTCATGCTGATGGACCCGGCGAATTCGGAGCAGACCGCCAAGCTCGCGCACAAGCTTATTGACGACGCGCAAGCGGTTTTCGTGACGCCCGAGATCCAATCGGGGTTGCAAAGCACCGTGTTGCTTATCAAGCGATCGCGCAACTTCGAGGCTTTGAAGACCCTGCGAAGCCTGTTTCCGCTGGAACAAAAGGAAATGACTGCCGAGCGCCGACGCCGTGCAGTCCCCCGCCGCCTGACAGGAGCCTTCAATGACCCTATCTGCAACGAGTCCGATTTCCAGCGGCGCGGCCACAGCGAACGCTTCGACGGCTTCGACGACCGGCGCGACGGCCCCGAAAGCGAGCGCGACGCCGACGCTCAGCTACAATTCCTTCCTCTCGCTGCTAATTGCCGAGTTGAAGAATCAGGATCCGACGCAGCCCATGGATCCTTCGCAAATGGTATCGCAACTCGCAACAGTGTCAGAGGTCGGGCAGTCCGTGCAGACCAACGCCTCGCTCTCCTCGCTGTTGACCTCCGCGTCGTTGACGCAGGCGGAACAGCTCGTCGGCAAGACCATCACATCCGCCGACGGCGCGACCTCGGGTCAGGTGGCTTCAGTCACCGTGAACGGATCGAGCGCGACGGCGACACTCACGAACGGGAAGCAGGTCCCTCTGGCGAATGGCGCGACGGTCGGCTCGCCATGAATGAAGCGGACGCGCTCGATCTCGCTCGCGCTGCGATATGGCTCGCCCTCGTGGGCGCCGGTCCGGCCGTCGGCGCCGCCATGATCGTCGGCGCTGTGATCGCGTTGCTTCAGGCGCTCACGCAAATTCAGGAGATGACGCTGACCTTCGTGCCGAAGATCGTCGTCGTGCTCGTGGTATTGTATCTATCGGCTTCTTTCATTGGCGGTCAGTTCAGCATCTTTACTTCGATGGTTTACTCGCACATCGAGACGGGATTCCACAAATAGACCAAAGTTCGCCTTGGCGATCACGAACATCGTCCCTTCCGAGGCCGCGTGTCGCCGCCGCCGCGCCTTTGCGGACCCGCTCAAGTTGTATTTGGTGCAACCTGGGGTTGATTTTTCTGATGACCTGAGATAGATTTCGCGAATTGGGTCTCCGTGTCACCGCCAGTGACCGAGCTGCGACATAACTGCGCGAGACCGGGAGCTCCGCGGTCGAAGGGAGTCGTGAAGGAATGGATAAGGGCGGGCGCCGCCGACCTAGAAACCCGGGCGAGGAAGCCCGCTCCTAACAGTAGTCGCCGAGCATCCAGCGGCGCTCGCATTTTATCCTCATGATTTTTAAGAGCCATTGCAGTGCCTAGAGTTCGGCCTCTTTGTGGCCCGTGGGTTGCTCTCTCTTTTTCACCGAAGAGGGGCCGCTCGCGCGTCTCGAGTCCCTCCCCGTTCTGTGTCCCCCCAGGTCACGAAACGAGACGCCCGACGAAATACTGAGGAAGACGACGTGGCACAAACCCAAAAGCTCGATGCAGCACCGGCGTCGTCGCCGCGGCCAGCGAGCGTCCGACTTCTCAGATCCACGCGCCCCGAGGCTGCGCATCGTCATGACGGCCCTCGCGGTCTGCCTCGTGCTCTGCGCCATTTGTTTCAAAAGTGGGCGCTTCTTCCTGGGTCTTTGGCTGGCGGCGACGTTCCTGTCGTGGGCGTTCCTTTTCGGCGCCGGCCATGCGACCGATCGGTCTTCCAACGCCCCCAAGAGCGAAGACGAAACGCGGGAAGGCGTTTGGACTAACGCCGAATGCGCCAAGGTTTCTTCGATCCGCTCAGCCAGAGAGCGCGCCTTCGCGCCTGCCGCCTGGATGGAGGAACCAGTGCGGCGATCGAGACAAGGCTGACTCGAAGCATCCTGGCGCGGCGAGCAGGCGCTCCCGCAGGCGAGCGCTGGCGTTGAAGCCGGCGCAGAATCTCCGGCTCAGCGATCTCTTCCGGCGTCGCGCACAGCCCTTTTCGTCGGAGCCAGCCGCCAGCCGCGGGAGCCGCGGTCACCAGCGCGAAGGGAATGGCGACGACAAGGCCGAGCGTGAGGGGAGCCGACCAGAGCGCGAGCGACGGCGCGACGGCGCCCGCGAGCCCGAGGATGGCGCCTCCGAAGGCGAGATGCGGCCAAAAAGCCAAGGCCGCCTCGCGAAGGCTCAGCCCATGCGCGTCGCGCGCCTGCTGCGGCCAACCGATCGTGCGATCGAAGACGAGGCCTATGAGAAACATCGTCTCGCTGAAGCTGGTGACTGCCCCGATCACCAAGGAGCTTGCAATCTCGATTGCCGCGCCGAGCCAGAAGCGCGCGCCGCCGCCGTAGCGGGCGAGTCCGCCGGGCGCAAGCGCAGCGCCGGCCAAGCCAGACAGCTTTGGCGCGAGATGAAATAGAAGAAACGTCAGATAAAGGGTCTTCAGCGAAGCCGCCGGGAGCGACGAAACGTCTTCGACCGCCGGCAGCAGCGCCGTAAGGACGAGGATCGCGGTTGAAGCCGGCGCGCCGATGAACATGCTGATCGCCCAGATCAGTTGGAATCGGCTCATGGGCGCGAGTTCGGGCAGGCCGAGCAATTTGGCATATTGCATGTTGCCCTGGCACCAGCGCAGCTCGCGGCGCACGAAATCGAGCAGCGTCGGCGGATTCTCCTCGTAGCTTCCGCATTCGATCGGCAGGACGCGAACCTCGAAGCCCGCGCGGCGCATCAGCGCCGCCTCGATCTGATCATGCGAAAGGATGTGGCGATCGCCCTCCAGCTTCGGCAGCACGCAATGTTGCGCGAAGGGCGCGACGCGCACGAGGGCGTTATGCCCCCAGTAAGGTCCGCAATCGGCGGCGTGCCAGCTCGCCCCCATCGTATAGGCGCGCATGCCGTGACGCATACCGAACTGGAAAATGCGCGCGAAGGCCGAATCGGAGGGTGCGCCGACTGTGAGCGTTTGCAGGATGCCGATCCCCTCATGCGCCTCGCCGATGCGCACGAGCCTGAGTATCGTCTCGCCGTCCATAAGACTGTCGGCGTCGAGCGGGATCATGAAGTCGAAGGCGTCGCCCCAGCGCTCGACAAAGTCGCGAATGTTGCCCGCCTTGTATCCTTCATTGCCGGCGCGACGTCGGTAATGGACTTGGTCCGCGAGCGCGAGATCTTCGCCGCGCCAACAGTCGAACTCCGCCTGTTCCCTTAAAGCGATTTGACGATCCGACGTGTCGCTCAGGATGAAAAAATCGAAGCGCTCGCCAAGCCCTGTCGCATGGAGACTCTCCCGCATCGCGCGCACTCGCTGAAAAACGCGGCTTGGGTCTTCGTTGCGAATGGTGAGCAGCAGCGCCGTTCGGCTGCGCAGCGGCGCGTCCGACGCCACGCAAGAAGCGAACGGCGCGACCGCCGAGACCCCGTCGCGGTGGAGATGCAGGAGCCAGAACCCCAGAGCCGCGTTCGTAACGCCAAGCACGCTCCAGGGCGCGGCGATCGCGAAGGCGACGAGAATTGCCGCGCGCAAAAAGGTCCAGCCGCCGGCGCTGAGGATGCCGGCGAGCCAGAGCAGCAACGTCAGATAGAGGACGCCGCTCATGATCGCCACGACAAGACGACGGCGCTCGAGCGTGGCAAGGTTCTGCAGACCCGCCGGCGTCATGGGCGGGATACGGCCATGCATCGAAGTTTCCTATTTAAGAAGTCGGAAAATGTCTAGCGCCTCTGTAGGCCTTCGTTTAGCAGTAGGCCTGACGCGGCGAGAGCGGGTGAAGTGTCGGCGCAGATGAATTCGCATCGAGACCAGGCCAGCAAGGCGAACGCCCTGTGGTACGAAGCGCCGGGGGTCGCGGCGCTGCGCGAAGAGCTTCTTCCGACGCCGAGGCCAGCAGAGGCGTGCGTCGCAACGCGCTGGAGCGCGATCAGCCGAGGCACGGAGCGATTGATCTTCGAAGGGCGCGTTCCGGCCTCCGAGCGTCAACGCATGCGCGCGCCGCTCCAGCAAGGCGATTTCCCTTTTCCCGTGAAATACGGCTATTGCGCCGCCGGCGTTGTCGAAGCCGGGCCGCCCGAGTGGGTCGGCCGAGCGGTTTTCTGCCTTCACCCGCATCAGGATCGCTTTGTCGCGCCGCTCGCGGCGCTGAGGCCGGTCCCCGAAGGCACGCCGCTGCGCCGAGCGCCGCTCGCGGCGAATATGGAGACCGCGCTCAACGCGCTGTGGGACTCGGGCGCAGGGCCCGGCGATCGCATCGTCATCGTCGGCGCTGGCGTCCTTGGTCTGCTCATCGCTTACCTCGCCGCGCCCCTGCCGGGTGCGGAAGTGACGGTCGTCGACACGGCGCCCGCGCGCAAAGAGATCGCGACGGCGCTCGGCGCAACATTTCGGCTCGCCGAAGACTTCGAGCCGGAGCCTGTCGAAGCCGATGTCGTTTTCCATGCGAGCGCCACGCCGGAAGGGCTGGCCCTGTCCCTGGCCTCGGCGGGCCTAGAGGCGAAGGTCGTCGAGGCGAGCTGGCATGGAGAAGGCGAGACGCCGACGCCGCTTGGCGGCGCCTTTCACGCCAAGCGCTTGCAGCTCGTTTCCTCGCAGGTCGGGCAGGTGTCGCCGTCGCGTCGGCCGCGCTGGCCTTATGCGCGCCGCCTCGACAAGGCCCTGGCGCTTCTCGCCGATCCGCGCCTCGACGCCTTGATCAGCGAGGAGATCGATTTCACTCTCGCGCCGCGAGAGCTGCCGCGTCTCTTCGCGCCCGGCGCGCCCGGGCTTGCGACCCTGATACGCTATTGATCCAAACCTTGTGACCCAAACCTTGGGAGAAGCGCCGTGTACGCTGTCGAAGTTCGCGATCACATCATGATCGCCCATAGTTTTCGCGGAGAACTTTTTGGGCCGGCGCAGCGGCTGCACGGCGCGACCTTCGTCGTCGACGTGGCCTTCTTTCGAGAGGAATTGACCGCGGACGCCGTCGTCGTCGACATCGGACGCGCCCACGAGGCCCTGAAGAGCGTTTTGGCCCCGTTGAACTACAGTAACCTCGACGAGAGCGAAGTCTTCGCGGGCAAGCAGACGACGACGGAGTTTCTCTCGCGCCACATCTTCGACGCGATGGCGGTGGCGGCGCGCTCCGGCGCGCTCGGTCCAGGCGGCGAAGGCATTTCCCGCATCCGCGTCACACTGCACGAGTCGCACGTGGCGCGCGCCTGGTTCGAAGCTGCGATCGCCGGATGATGCGGCTGATCTTCGCGATCCCCGGCGCGCTCGAGACCCGCAGCGGGGGCTATGAATATGACCGCCGCCTGCTCGCAGCGCTGGGCAAAGCGGGGATCCAGGCGGTTCATTGCGCCCTGCCGGGAAGCTTTCCCGATCCGAGCGAGGCGGATCTTGCGCAGAGCCTCGCGTCGATCGCGCGGCTGCTTGAGAAAGGCGACGCGGTTTTGATCGACGGGCTGGCCTTCGGGGCCTGGCCTGCCGCGGCGCTCCGCCAGATCGACGCGCCGCTCATCGCGCTCTGTCACCATCCGCTCTGCCTGGAGACAGGCCTGAGCCCGCAGCGCGCCGAACGGCTGCGCGAGAGCGAGACGAACGCGCTCGCGCTTGCGGCGCGCGTCGTCGCCACCAGCCCGCACACGGGAGCGATGTTGGCGCGCGAATTCTCCGTCCGCCCCGAAAAAATTGTCGTCGCGCCGCCCGGAGTCGATCCAGCGCCTCGTGCGCAGGGCTCGTCGGGCGCCGCCCCGTCGCTGCTCGCCATCGGCGCGATCATTCCGCGCAAGGCCTTCGATCTGCTCGTAGAGTCGTTATCGCAGCTTACCGACCTCGATTGGCGCTTACGCATCGTCGGCAGCACGTCGGCTTCGCCGCCGACGGCGAGCGCCTTGCGCGCGCTGATCGCCGCGAAGGGCATGGAATCGCGCATCGAGCTTACGGGCGAGCTCGGGCCGGACAGGCTCGCGCGCGCCTTCGACGAAGCCGATCTTTTCGTCTCCGCTTCGCTCTATGAAGGCTACGGGATGGCGCTCGCGCAAGCGATGGCCCGCGGCTTGCCGATCGTCACGACGACGGGCGGCGCCGCCGCCGACACCGTCCCCGACGCCGCGGCCCTCAAGGTTCCGCCGGGCGAGGTGGACTCGCTCGCAAAAGCTCTGCGAGGAGTGATCGGCGATTTGTCGCTGCGCGCAGCGTTGGCCGAAGCGTCATGGAGCGGCGGCCAAGCCTTGCCGCGATGGGAGGAGACGGCCGAGATCGTCGCGCGCGTCGCGCTCGAAGTCGGAAAGGCTATGCGTTGAGCGACTTCTCGGCCGATTGGCTCGCGCGGCGGGAGCCTGCGGATCACGCCGCGCGCGATCGCCGGCTGCTCGGGCGTCTCGAAGCGCATTTCGCCGCCCGCAAGCATGTCAGCGTCCTCGATCTCGCCTGCGGCGCCGGCTCCAACCTGCGCGGACAGGCGCTGCATCTTGCGCCTCGCCAAAGCTGGCGCCTCGTCGACCATGATCCGCGGCTCCTGGACGCCGCCCGCGCCGCGCTCATCGCCTGGGCGGATGGCGCTGAAAACGAGGAGCCCTTGACGCTGCTGAAAGAGCCTCGACGGCTGGAGGTTACCTTCCAGCGCAGCGATCTTGCGCGCTTCGATGAGGCGCTCCTGGCGCCGGACCTCGATCTCGTGACCGCAGCGGCCTTCTTCGACCTCGTCTCGGCGGCGTGGATCGAAGACTTCTGCGAGGCGCTCGCGAAGCGACGGCCTGCCGCTCTATGCCGTCTTGTCTTATGACGGCCGCGAGCGCTGGTCGCCTGCGCACGAGGCTGACGACCTAGATGCTCGCGGCCTTTCTAGAACATCAGTCTCGTGACAAGGGCTTCGGCCCCGCCGCCGGTCCGTGGGGCTCAGCGCTGCTTCGCGATGCATTGGAGAGGCGAGGCTACGCCGTGGAGACGGCGCTCAGTCCCTGGCGCCTCGGGCCGATCCGATCGAGGATTTGATCCGCGCGCTCGCCGATGGCTCTGCGCAGGCCGTCGCGGAAACCGGGCTCGTTGCGGCCGAGGTCGTCGCGGCTTGGCGCGCCTCGCGCCGCAACGCCGCGGCTTGCGAGATCGGCCATGTCGATCTCTTCGCGTGGCGGCGCGACGAAGTCGCGCCTTGCCTTTAGCTCTTCCTGAACGCCGCGGGCAGCATGCGCCAGATGAGATCGTCGCGCTTCCCAATCGCATGGCGGAGCGCGCCGGCGATATGCAGCGCCGCCAGGCCCGCGATCAAAAAGGCGCTGGCCTCGTGAACGTCGAAGAGGACCTCGGACAGAGGCTTGTTCTTGGGCAGGAGGGGCGGCAGCTCTGCGACCCCGAAGAACGACGGGCCCAGACCAAAGGCCGAGAGCCCGAGCCATCCGATGACCGGTGTGACGAGCAGCAGCGCATAGAGCGCGTGATGAACGCCATTTGAAAGGCGGCGCTCCCACGAATCGAGGCTCGGATAGGGCGCAGGCTTTCCCCGCCATCGCGTGGCGACGCGCAAGATCATCAGGCCCAGCACGGTGACGCCGAAGGATTCGTGCAGCACGAAGAGGCGATCCTGCAGAGGGCCTTCATGAATATTGACCATGGTCACGCCGACGGGAATGAGGCCGATGACGATGATGGCCACCGTCCAGTGCAGCGACTTCGCGATCGGCGAATATTGGCTTACGGCCTCCCTCAAGGCGCTCTCCTTAGCTTCTGCGTTGACGACAGACGGAAAAATCGCAGTCGAACAGGACGTCTCCCCCATCCAGCAAATGAGCTTGAACGCGCGGCCGCAGCGCGCTCCCGAGCGTCACGATGGGGGAAAGCTCCAGACCGCTTCGTCCCGAGCCGATGATGATCGGCGCCACCAGCAAATGAAGGCGGTCGAGCAGCCTCGCCTCGATGAAGGCCGAGAGCGTGCGCGCGCCGCCTTCGACGAGAAGGCGCGTCAAGCCTCTCGCAAACAGCGCTTCGACGATCGCGGCGGGGGGAATGAGTCCTTCTCGCCTCTCCAGGCGGATAATCTCCGCCGCGCCGCATGTGGGCTGGCTCGCTCCGGTGATGAGGATGCGGCGCGCGCCGTCCTCCGCCAGCCATTTGCCCTTCGTGTCGAGCCTTCCACTCGGATCGATCACGACCCGCGCCGGACTGTCGCCTTCGACTTCTCGAACCGACAGCCGCGGATCGTCGGCGACAATGGTGCCGGCGCCGACGATCACCGCATGGACATGGGCCCGGATTCGATGGAGATGGATAAGAGCGGAGTCGCCGCTGATGCCCCGCGACTCCCCACTCAAGGTCGCGATACGGCCGTCGAGTGATTGTCCGAGCTGTCCGATGACGAAGGGACGGTCGGACGAGGCTTCGCGAAATGGCGCGAAGACGTCCGGCGGCGGGCGAGATCGGTCCCGCCCATTCTGGCCTCAGCGCGATCGTGTCGACCCGCATTCCTTTTCCTCCGCGCGCATGCTGAGCATCGGCGCATCAGCGCCCTTTTATCCGTTTATTTCTATCGGAAAACAAAACAATCCTCTACTCCTCCTGGCCGGATGACAGCGATCCCATAATTACATAATCGTCGGCTTCACCCTGGGAAGCCGCGAATAGGGGATTACCGGCGCTCAGCCGCCTTCGCGCGCGATTTCACGCCAGCCGATGTCGCGCCGGCAGAAGCCCTCGGGCCAGCGGATGCGGGCGACGGCGTCATAAGCCCGCTCCCGCGCCCGCGTGACCGTGTCCGCGAGCCCGGTCACGTTGAGCACGCGCCCGCCGGCTGACAGGAGGCGCGCGCCGTCACGGCGCGTTCCGGCGTGGGTGACAACCACCTGAGGCACGGCCTCGGCGTCTTCGAGACCTTCGATCGCCGTCCCTGTCTTGGGCGTTCCGGGATAGCCTTCGGCCGCGAGAACGACCGTCAAAGCCGCGCGAGGCGAGAAGCGCGGCGCGCGCGCGGGCAGCGCGCCTTCGGCGGACGCCAGCATCAGCGCCAGGAGATCGTCCTCCAGACGCGGCAGGATGACCTGCGCCTCCGGGTCGCCGAAGCGGCAGTTATACTCGATGAGCTTCGGGCCCTCCTTCGTCAGCATCAATCCGGCGTAGAGCACGCCGCGATAGGGAGCGCCCAGGTTGCGCATCGCCTGCAGCGTCGGTTCGACGATCCGCGCCATGACCTCGGCTTCCAGCGCCTCCGTCAGCACGCGCGCCGGCGAATAGGCTCCCATTCCCCCAGTGTTCGGGCCGGTGTCTCCCTCGCCGACGCGCTTGTGGTCTTGCGCCGATGAAAAGGAGAGCGCCCGCTTTCCGTCGCAAAGCGCGAAGAAGGAAGCCTCCTCGCCTTCGAGGAATTCCTCGATGACGACGCTCGCGCCGGATCCGTCGGCAAAGAACGCCCGCAACGCCGCCTCGGCCTCCTCGGCGCTCTGAGCCACGACGACGCCCTTGCCGGCGGCAAGCCCATCGGCCTTGAGGACGATGGGCGCTCCTTTGGCGCGAAGATAGGCGAGCGCCGGGGTTTCTTCGTCGAAACGCGCATAATCCGCCGTCGGGATCCCAGCGGCGCGGCAAAGGTCCTTGGTGAAGCCTTTCGAGCCCTCGAGCCGGGCGGCGAGGCGGCTCGGGCCAAAAGCCAGAATATTCGCCTCGTTCAGCGCGTCGACGAGCCCCTCGACGAGCGGTTGCTCGGGCCCGACGACGACGAAGCCGACGTCGTTGGCGCGGCAAAAGGCGACGACCGCGCGATGGTCCTTCGCGTCGAGCGCGACGGCCTCCGCGATCTTCGACATCCCGGGATTGCCGGGCGCGACGAAGAGGCGGTCGAGCCTGGGGCTCTTGACGAGCGCGTTGGCGATGGCGTGCTCGCGCCCGCCCGATCCGATCAGCAACGCCTTCATCCGCCCCCCAAGACCCTCGTGGAAACCTGGGCCAACGCATATATTTCGGCCGCCTCGAAAACAACTTGGCGACTTTTCGCGGCGCTGGCTGCAAAAAAACCGCAAACTCGCTACAAATCGGGCGGGCCCGACCGCGGGAGAAACGTGCCGATGTCCTCATTCCCACGGCTGCTGACGCCGCTCGTGACGATGCTTTGCCTCGTCGCCTTCGCCGCCGCAGCCAACCCGCACGCGACTCCCGTCGAGAAAACGCACGCGCCCGCCGTCGACAAGCCGCACGCCCGCCTCCGAAAGATGCGCGCGCCCGCCGCCGACAAGACGCCGCCGCGGTCCCTGCGCTTTGAGCTCGACGCGGGCCGGATTCTGGTCGCCGCGATCTTCCGCACGCCGGACGGCGGGACGCGTCGCGCGCTCGCCTGGTTCAACATGGGCATGCAGGCCCCGATTCTGACGAAGGGCCTCTATACCGAGCTCGGGATCGGCGCGGGGCAGCCGCTGCGTCTCTTGATGGGCGCCACCGAGATCGAATCCGACGCGAAGAGCGTGCGCGACGACGGCGACAGCACGGATTTCTTCGCTTTCCCCCAGTATTTTGGCCCGCACAAGGTCGAGGCCATGCTGCCGGCGAGCCTGTTTCTCGGCTACCGTCTCACGCTGAACTACCAGACGCGCACTCTCTCGATCGAGTTCGAGGACGCTCCGCCGCCAGAAGGGGTTGAGGTTCCTTTTGCACTCAATCCGGAAACGGGAGTCGCCGCCGTCAACGTCACCGTCGAGGGGCGCTCCTACCCCTTCGTGATCGACGCGGGGAGCGGATTCAGCTGGATGCGCGGAAGCGTGCTCACACCGTGGCTCACCGCGCATCCAGAGTGGCGCCGGGCCGATGGCGCCATGGGCGCCGCGAATTACAACATGCTCGACTTCAATTTCGAGAAACGGGGCACCGTCGCGCGCATCCCCTCGATCCGGCTCGGCGAGCTGGAGATCAAAAATGTGGGCGTGCTCGGCTCGGCGCCCTATTTGGCGGGCTGGGTCGACGTGCTGACGGGCGACCTCTTCTGGGACAAGTGGCAAAAGTCAGCGCCGGGGCCGGTCGTGGGCTGGCTGGGCGCAAACGTGCTGGAGCGCTACGCGCTGACGCTCGATTATCCCAATCGCGTCTCCTACTGGCGTCTCATCACCGGCCCGAATGCGCGCGATCTCGACAGCGTCGCGCTGACGCTCGTGCGCAAGGACGCCCGCTATCTCGTCGGCGGCCTGCCGAAGGTCGGCGACCAGCCGCCGGCCGACGGCGTCGAGGTCGGCGACGAGCTCGTCGCGATCGGCCAGCTCGCGACGACGGGCGCGCCGCGCGGGGCGGTGCTCGCTGCGCTGCATGGAAAGCCGGGAGACAAACGCCGCTTGACGCTCTTGCGCGGCGGCTCGGTGCACGAGGTGGAACTGCCCATCGTCGACATGCATTGACGCTCCGGGGCGCCCCAGATGCGCACATCGTCGATCTCGACCGAAAGCGAGCCTGGCGGAGCGCCGGTGGAAAGGCCGCGCAAGATCATTCATGTCGACATGGACGCCTTCTATGCGTCGGTCGAGCAGCGGGACAATCCCGAATTGCGCGGCAAGCCCCTGGCAGTGGGCGGCGCGCGAGAGCGCGGCGTCGTGGCCGCGGCGAGCTATGAGGCGCGCGCGTTCGGCGTCCGCTCGGCCATGCCCTCCGTCACGGCGCGGCGCCAATGTCCGCAGCTCCTTTTCGTCCCGCCGCGTTTCGAGGTCTATCGCCAGGTCTCGCGCCAGATCCGGGCGATCTTCGCCGAGCATACGCCGCTCATCGAGCCCTTGTCGCTCGATGAGGCCTATCTCGACGTAACGGAGAACAGAAAGGGAATATCCTCGGCGACGCGCATCGCCGAGGACATTCGCGTCAGGATCCGCGCCGAGACGGGGCTCACCGCTTCGGCGGGCGTCTCCTACAATAAGTTCCTCGCTAAAATCGCGTCGGATCATCGCAAGCCCGACGGGCTTTTCGTCATTACGCCGGAGATGGGCCCGGGCTTCATCGAGACCCTCGAGATCGGCCGCTTCCACGGGGTCGGCCCCGTGACTCGCGCCAAGATGAACCGGCTCGGCATCATCACGGGCGGGGACCTGCGCGCGCAGTCCCTCCCGTTGCTGGAGCGGCATTTCGGCAAGGCGGGCGCCTATTTCTATTGCATCGCGCGCGGCGTCGACGAGCGCCCCGTGCGCCCCGATCGCGTCCGCAAGTCGCTCGGGTCGGAGAGGACCTTCGAGGAGGATCTCTTCACCTTCGACGCGGCGCAGTCGGCGCTCGCGCCCCTCGTCGAAAAGGTGTGGCGCGCGGGCGAGAACGCCGGGCTTTCCTCGCGCACCGTCACCCTCAAGGTGAAGTTTTCGGACTTCCGCCAGATCACGCGCGCCCACACGAGCCCCGCCCCGCTGCGGAGCCTGGACGAATTCAACGCCCACGCCCGCGGCTTGCTGGCCACGGTCTTTCCGGCGCCGAGGGGCGTCCGGCTGCTCGGCCTGACGCTCTCCTCCTTCGACTCGCCGGCGCCGGACGCGTCGCAGTTGCAATTCCCTCTCTGACGCTTGCGGCGGGGTGGCGAAGGCTCCGCCCCGGTCCGCCTCCGGGGAAAAGCTGCTAACTTCACAACCGTATTAAGTTATATATTTTCAATAGTGGCATCATGTCACATAGCATTGAAAGGCGCAATTCACGATTTCTTTCGAAGGCGCTGTCGCTTTCGCGGCAGGAAAATGGAAGAGGGTGGCATGGGCATTCTACGAACCGCGGGCGTGTTGCTCGCGATTTCCTTCGCAGTAGCGGTGATTTCGCCAGAGAGAGCTGCAGCGCATGGGGGTGTTAGACTCGAGCAAGATGAGTGCGTCTTGAAGATCGGTCCGAATACGATGCATTTCGTCGGCTACCAGCGGGCTGGCGAAGAGCAGGAGTTCTGCGAGGACATCGCGCAGACCGGACCGACGGTGATCGGTCTGACGGCGGTTTCGCCGGACCTTCGCGACATGCACATCGGCATGCGCGTGGTCAAAGACGTCGGCGAGGCGAAGGAGAAAGCGAATATCGACGCGGTGACTGTCTTCTATCGAGAGCCGAAAGTCTATCAGAACGGCTCGATGACCTTCGAGCACGACTTCAAGGAGCCGGGTCGCTACGTCGGAATCGTCACGGTTTCGGACGACCTCGGCAATCTCTGGGTGTCGCGCTTTCCCTTCTCGGTCGGACTTTACAGCTTGATGGGGATGCTCGAATACATCCTGTATGGCGTGGCTTTCGTCGCGCTTTGCGGGTTCCTGTGGTTCATGCTCACGCAGCGGGCGCGAAAGCGAGAGACCGACCCGGGGCTCTCTGTCCGCGAAGCCTGAGAGTTCCGAAAACCCGGGCGGCCTTTCCCGCCCGGGACGCTGAGAAGAGAGCGCGCCACCATGCTGTTTTCCACGAATGCCCTCGTCAGGACCCTTTCCGTCCTCCTGTTCGCCGGGGGCGCTTTCGCTTTCGGTCCCGCCTTCGCCGCTGAGGACCCGGACGAGGCCGAGCTCCTGAAACATTTCGCGTCGGTCGAGGTTTGGCATTATCCCGTCGCCTACGACGTCGGCTACAATGGCCAGGACGTGGTCGTGACCCGCGAGCTCGTGGCGCTGCCGCCGCCCGCCGGCAAGCTCTGCTTCATCCGCTTCGACCTCGTGCGGGCGGAAGGCGATTATTCCTACGGCTTCAAGCCCGCCGGCCCGGGAGAAGGCCCACGCAATGAGAAAGCGTGGGGCGTTTACGTGCACAAGCGGGGCACCGTCACGGACCAGCTGCGCTCGGTGTTGAAGCTCAACGCCATCTACTTTTTTGTCGGCGAGCCGAAGACCGGGGATAAGGCCGCCGCGGAAGACATTTGCGCTCGTAAGCAGGCGGCCGCCGCGCACAGCTATACCGCCCCCGAATGGTCGGACCTCATCGTGCGCGCCAAGCTTCTGCGTGGCTGGCCGGCGGCCGCAGCGCCCTGACGAGGCCCAAGGCTCCGCTCGCGCAGGGACCAAAATTGGGCCATAATGCTAAGGCTTCGTCCATGGGCCTCTTTGGGCGGTGACGCCCAGAGAGGCGCCGGAGCGGAAGTGGTTTCAACGAATAGGATCGGCGTCATGCCGCACAATCATGGGGCCTGAGATCGCTCGAGTGACACGGACAGAAATGCACGGTTTCCCGGGATGACGGCATTCACCAGCGGTCGCCTTGGGCTGCCCGCGTCCGGTTTGGCGCGCGTGGCGCTTGGCGAAGAGCCGCCGATCGAGGCTGACGGCCGCAAGCACACCGACGACGACCGCCGCCGCGTCTCGATCCGTTGGCTCATCGGGACCGTGCTCACCGGATTTTCCGGCGGGCTGCTCATCGCCTCCGCAGCCTACACCGCCCTCGATCAGCAGACGCATTTCGCCGAGGCGCCGACCAAGGCCCAGATCGCGCACAAGGACGAGCGCGAGAGCCAGCAGACGGTCAATCCCAAAAAAGGAGACAGATTGCTGCGCGCGGTCGACGTGGTCGCGGCCAAGCAGTCGTTCAAGACCGCGACGACGGTCAAGGCGGGCGACAAGGAAGTCATCCGCTCGAAGCAATTTACCCATATCTCGACGACGCTGACTCCGACGCCGACGCAATTCGCCGACGAGGTTCCCGTCTTCAATCCTTTGAAGCTCAACGCCGATCCTCGGCACGGCTCCGACAATCTCGCCGAGTCCGACGTCGCCCCGGACGAGGCGGAAGTCTCCTTCAGCACACGCGAGTACAGTCTTCCGGCGGGCGATCGGCAAAGCGCCGAACTGAGCCCGGAAGAGTCGCATGCGCAGGTGGTCGAGCAATCGAAATCCACGGTCGCCGCCGGTGGGGGAGGCGGCGCGCCTCCTGCCCCGCCGCAACTGCCGGGGCAGATGCTGCTTTCGCGCACGAGCCGCGCCGCCGGCCCGCTGGCGCTGTCCTATGCGGCCCCGGGCGATACGCCGACGACGCTGTCGGACCCCTTCTCGGCGATCCAGGTGCGCATGGTCGCCGAGAACGTGACCGTGGCGCCACGCGACACCGTTCAGCCGACTCAGATGGAGGAAAAGCTCTTCGTCGCCAAGCACGGCGAGAGCCTCGCCGATATGCTCGCCTCGAATGGCGTGCCGAAGGCGCGCATCGCCGCGGTTCTCGCGGCCTACAAAGGACGGCGCGGCGAGCCCGTGCGCGAAGGCCAGCGGGTGAAGCTGCTGTTTGCCGATTTCGACGGGGCCGGCGCGGAGATGAAGCTGGCGCGCGTCTCCGTGTACAACGACGACACCCTCGACTCCATGGTCGCCGCCACCGATCGAGGAAGCTTCCTGCTGGTCCCGACGGCGACGGAAATCGCGAGCGCCAGCAAGAAGAAGCGCACGGCGCGGGGCGCGGAAGACGAGGAGGACGAGAGCGAAGATCAGGGCGGAATGCGCCTTTACAACTCGCTCTACGAAACCGCGCTCAAGCAGGAGACGCCGCGACCGATCATCGCCGAGCTCATCCAGATTTTCGCCAACGACGTCGATCTGCAGCGAAGCGCGCAGCCGGGCGACGCGCTCGATCTTTTCTACGACGAGGGAGAGGAGGGCGGCCACGACACGCTGCTTTACGCCGCTCTCACGACGCGCGGCGAGACCTGGCGGTATTATCGGTTCCAGACCCAGGACGACGGAATCGTCGATTTTTACGACGAGAATGGCCGCTCGAGCCGCAAATTCCTGATCCGCAAGCCGATCGCCGCAGGAGAGACCCGCTCGGGTTTCGGCATGCGCCGCCACCCGATCCTCGGTTACTACAAGATGCACACCGGCGTGGACTGGGCGGCCCCCATCGGCACGCCCATCGTCGCCGCCGGCAATGGCGTCATCATCAAAGCCCAATGGGACTCGGGCTACGGACGGCGCGTCGAGGTCCAGCACGCCAACGGCTACATCACGACCTACAACCACCTGTCCGGCTTCGCGCGCCATGTGGCCGAAGGCACGCGCGTCAAACAGGGCCAGGTCATCGGCTTCCTCGGCTCGTCGGGCCTCTCGACCGGTCCGCATCTGCATTATGAAGTCATGGTGAACGGCCATTTCGTGGACCCGATGCGCGTCAGGCTCGCGCGCACCCGGGAATTCGACGGCCGGTTGCTCGGCGAGTTCAAGCGCGAGCGCGAACGCATCGACGGCCTGATGGCCAAGGCGCCGAACAATCTGAAAGAGGCGGCGCGCAAGTAAAGACACGCCGGCGCGGCCGCTGGCGAGTTGCCGACCGCTCTAAGAGATTGGCTTGGAAAGAGGCTCTCTCTACGCGTGGCGTCGAAGCGGGCGGCGAGTTTCTTGCGCGGGAAAGCCTCCGGCCGAGCGCGCCGTCGAGATGATCCGGCGATCCGATCCCTCCAGAGCGACCGCTGTCAAGATCGAGCTTGCGAAAGCGCCCGTGTCGACGTTGATGCGCGTTGCAAGAAGCTCGGGCTCGTCTACCGGTGTGTGGCCGTGCACGACGACCCTGTCCCAGCCGCCCCGATAATCTAGGAATTCGTCACGAATCCAGAGAAGATCGCGTGGAGTCTGTTGATCGAGGGGCGTGCCGGGCCGCGCGCCGGCATGGCAAAAGAAGTAGTCTCCGAACGTTGTTGAATGGGCGGTTTCTCGAAGGAAATTCAGATGCGACTGTGGCAGGCGTTCGGCCAGGCTGTCTCTCATCTGCTGGTAGCCCATGCCGCGCAGGGCGGGAAGCACGTCGATTCCGTAGGAATGCAGGGTCTCGAGACCGCCATAGTTGCGCCAGTTCGCGAGAACGTCGGGCTCTTCGAGAAACTGGAGCATCACTTCTTCGTGGTTTCCTCTAAGCGCAAGGAATTCCGTCGGGAAATCGCGACGCGCCAGCCGGTCGAGAACCCCGGCGGAGTCCGGGCCGCGATCCACGTAGTCGCCAAGGAAGATCGTGACCGCCAGCGCCGGCGAGTTTTCGATATCGGCTTCGATCCGGCGAGAGAGGGCCTCCAGCAGGTCGAGACGCCCGTGGATGTCGCCGATCGCATACACGCGCAAGCCTTCTGGCAGCGAGGCGGCCTTCCGCTTCTCTGGGGAGAAGATGCGCGTGAAGCTCAGGAGCGACATGGACGTACTCGGCGAGAGGGAATAGCCTCTTTGAAACCGACTCAGCGGGTTTCCGGCTCTCGGCAGGAAATCGCCCATCGGCAGAAAATGGTTAACGATCAGTGTCTCGCGGTGATTAAGTTCACATTAAACCCGCGCCCGCCCGCGCGCAACCGGATCGGCGCTCCGGACTGCAGCCGGTGGGGATCCGGCAACCGGATGTGGCACGGATTTCTGACCGGCGCATCTCGTAGTTTTACGGTGCGACCTGTGGCCCTCACGCCATACCGCCGACAAAAATTACAGCCTAGCTATTTTCAAGGATAAAGAGAGGTTGTCCTCCCCTCACCGGCGGGATACCTCTGACTGCAAATCGGATTGGATGCCGACCATGCGATTGCGCGCCCCGACGTCGAAAACCAAAAATCGCGCGAAACTTGCCCTTTTCGACGTCCTTTGGGCGATAGTGGCCCCCTTTCTGGCGCTCGCGCTTCGCGACCCTGTGATCCTCGAGCAAAGCGACGGTTTCGGCGATTTCGGCCCCGCCTTCCAATATGCTTTCACCACCATCTTTTTCGCCTTCCTCTCCTTCCTGGTGTTTCGCATCAGTGACGGCATGAGCCATTTGTTTTCGGTGCACGACGTGCTTGCCGTTTGCGGGGCGGTGGCGACCACCGTCGCTTCGAGCAGCCTCACGCTGTTCGTGCTGACTCGCATGGAGGGCGTGCCTCGCTCGACGCCCCTAATCTACGCTCTCGTGCTCGGCTCCGGCCTCGTCCTCGCGCGCACCATGGCCAGGTACTCACATGCGGAGAGGAGCCCGAATGAGCAGTTCGAGGAGACGCCGAGCCTCATGCCCCAGCATGTGCGGCGCGTCCTTCTCATCGGCGCCGATCGTTTCGCGGCTGCGACCATCAAACTCCTAAATTGCCAACGCCCGCGCACGACCCTGGTTGTCGCGGCGCTCGATCCGCGCATGCATTTCCACGGCCGCGCGATGAGCGGCGTGAAGATCATCGGCCGGGTCGAGGAGTTGGAGGCGATCGTCGACGAATATCAAGTGCACGGCGTCGACATCGACGAAGTCTGGCTCTCGGACGACGCCGCGGCGCTCCCCGTCGAAGCCATGGCGCGCCTCAACCAGCAGTGCCAAAATCGGGGCTTGAAGTTGAAGCCCATCGCCGCGGCGCTCAATCTGGAGCCGCGGGTGCAGGAGGATCCTCGCCTCTACGAATGGGCGCCGGTCGGCGAGATCGAGTTGAGCCGGTATTTCAAGCTGAAGCGCGCGATGGACATTCTCGCTTCAGCCAGCCTGCTGATCGCCGTCGCGCCACTGGCGACGATCACGGCCTGTCTCGTGCTTTACGATGTCGGCGCTCCCCTCTTGTTCTGGCAGCAGCGCATCGGCCGCAACGGCCGCAAGTTCCTGCTCTACAAGTTCCGCACCTATCACGCGCCTTTCGATCGAAGCGGCATCAAGATCGCCCCCGAGGATCGACTTTCGCGCTTGGGACGCGCCATCCGGGCAGCCCGCCTGGATGAAATTCCGCAATTGTTGAACGTCCTGGTCGGCGACATGTCTCTCATCGGGCCGCGTCCGTTGCTGCCGATCGATCAGCCTTCCGATCCGCGGCTTCGCCTGTCCGTGCGTCCCGGGATCACCGGCTGGGCGCAGCTCAATGGCGGAACCTTCGTCACCCCGGCGGAAAAGGACGCGCTCGACGTCTGGTACATCAAGCACGCCTCTATCGCACTCGATTTGAAGATCGCCGTCAAGACGCTGCTCTTCTCCGTGACGGGCGGCGAGAAGATGAATCACGCGGCGGTGGAGGAAGCGGTTCGCTGGCTGGCCCGCTTTCACGCAGAAGCCGGCGAGCCGGAAGGCGAAATGCATCCGGCGGCGGAATAGGCGCCGCGTTCGATCTCCTCAGCGGGAGCCTCGAACTCGCGCCTTTCGCGGACCCCGTTCTACACGTAGCCGCGATAGGCCTCGAGGTCCGCCGGCGCGCCGACGCTTATTCCCGAGACACTCGGGTCGATCCGCTTCAGGAGGCCCACAAGCACCTTGCCGGCGCCGCACTCGACGAATTTCGTCACGCCGGCCCCGGCCATGTACAGCACGCTTTCGCGCCAGCGCACGGCGCCCGTGACCTGCTCGACGAGCAGACGGCGGATGTCTTCCGGATCCTCCACCGCGGCGGCCGTCACATTGGCGACGACGGGAACGACGGGACGCGCAATCGCCGCACCTGCGAGGGCCTCGCGCATCGCATCCGCGGCGGGCTGCATCAGCGCGCAGTGGAAGGGCGCCGACACGGGCAGCGGCACGGCGCGCTTGACGCCCTGCGCCTTCGAAATCTCCATGGCCTTTTCCACTGCGGCTTTGGCGCCCGAAAGCACGACCTGCCCGCCGCCGTTGTCGTTCGCGACCTGGCAAACCGCGCGGCTCGCCTCCGCGGCTTCCTTGGCGATGGCTCGCGCGCCCTCGAGCTCGACGCCGATCAAGGCGGCCATCGCGCCTGCGCCGACGGGAACCGCCGCCTGCATCGCCGCGCCGCGCAGGCGCAGGAGCCGCGCCGCATCCGCGATGGTGAGCGCGCCCGCCGCGCACAACGCCGAATATTCGCCGAGCGAATGGCCCGCGACGAATTTGGCGGCTTTGCCGAGATCGAGCCCGGCTTCGCTTTCCAGGACGCGCACGGCGGCGAGAGAGACAGCCATGAGCGCCGGCTGCGCATTGGCGGTCAGCGTCAGCTCGGCCTCTGGCCCTTCGAAGAGGATCCGGCTGAGCTTTTCGCCGAGCGCCGCGTCTACCGCCTCAAAAACCTCGCGCGCCGGGGCAAACTGGTCCGCGAGCGCCTTCCCCATGCCGACGCTTTGCGAGCCCTGTCCTGGAAAAATATAAGCGGTCGCCATCCATCCCTCTCGTCTTGCCGATGTCGATGCGCAGTGGCGAAAAGGGCGCGGGGAGTCAAGGCGGCGCTCGCGCGCCGCTCCCTCCTTACCCCCACCCGGCGGTCTTTGACCGCCGACCCCCGCGACAGGGCGTCTTTAGACGTCCGCCCCAACGGACCGGACTATGTGCGCGAGGTGTTCCTCCGCCCCTCATGCAAGTCTGCTGGCGCTTCACCCGATGGCCTGCCGTCCAGCGACTCGCCCTTGACCTTCACCCCCTGCCACCTACGTCAGCTTGACAGCGCACGCTTTTTTCCGCGCCCATGTCGAAAAAACACATTGGGAGTTGGTTATGCTGCAAGTCAAGCCGAATACTACTGCTCTCGTTCTTATCGATTTGCAGAAAGGCATTGCAACGCCCAATATTGCTCCTTACACAGGAGATCAAGTTATCGGAACTTGTAAAGAACTTGCAGAACGCTTTCGCCGCGTCGGCGCGCCTGTAATTCTGTTCAATGCTGCCTTCTCCAAGGATTTCAAGGACGCTCCGCGCCAGGAAGTGGATCAGCCCCTTCTTCCCTCCCCGAGCGGTTTTCCCGCGGATTTCAGCGAGCTGGCGGCTGGCTTAGCGCAACCCGGCGATATTCTCATCACCAAGCGCCAGTGGGGTGGGTTTTACGGCACCGACCTGGATTTGCAGCTGCGCCGCCGCGGCATACAGACAGTGGTTCTTGGCGGCGTCGCCACCAATTTCGGCGTGGAATCGACGGCGCGACAGGCGTGGGAGCATGGCTACTCCCTCGTTCTCGTCGAAGATGGCGCGAGCAGCGTTTCCGCGGAGATGCATCATTTTTCGATCAATGAACATCATGCCGCACCTCGCGAAAGTGGTCAAAGCGGCCGATATCGAGCTGACGGTCTGAGTCAATCAGCGACGGTAATGAGCGGCGATAATTCTTGAAGAGAGGCTTTCCGGCGGCTTTTCCAGGCAATTGGGAGAAATCCATGACACGCTTGCAAGGAACCTATTCCTACCGCAGTTTTTGCCCCGCCGATGGCGTTGGCGGAGACCCTGTGAAACTCATGCCTTGGACCCCCACAGGAGAGCTGGCGGTTGAAACGGACGCTAATGGAAAAATAAGTGGCAAGCTTATTTTTCCTCCAGCGATCATTTTAAACATTGAGGGCGCAATAATACCCGGCGAATTCGAGAATGTTTCCAAAGCTCTCTGTCCTAGATGGCTTCGAGGTGACGGGAAAAGGTCTTGGAGCGGAGTACATCGTCAGAGGTTTCTTCGTCGATGATCCTAAGTGCTTGGCCGGAACCGTAAAGGTGGTGACGGGCGACCTCGCGCATCAACCTGATGGAACCAGCGGGCCGTGCGTTCTGATTCAATCTAACGGCGGCGGGTGGCTAATGTCGGTGTTACGTTTTTTCGGCAAGATCTAAGCGAGGATAAACCAGAGGTCCTCATATGCGGCAACGTGCTTACCTGACCCGCGCGGGACGAAGAGGAGCTGAAACATGACCAACGAACAAACACGGGCTGCACCCTATTTTCATGTGGGCATCATCGTTCCCGACCTCGGCGCCGCCATCGCTCGTTACGAAGACGTGTTGGGGATAAGATTCACGGAGCCTGCAACTTTACGGGTCCCCTGCATCGAGGACCCAAATCCCCACGAGGGCCAGCTCGTCTCGGCGTATTCGATGACCGAGCCCCCCTATTACGAGCTGTTACAAGCGGCCGGAGACGGCATCACGTCACTGAAGCTCGCCGGCAACATCCTGTATTATGGGCTGTGGGAGACGGACATGGGCGGCCGCCTCAAAAAATTAGAGCAGCAAAAGATCGGGCTGGACGCTAAATTCAAAATGGACGCCAACAGTTTGCCGTTCGCGATCATAACGGAACCCGTCTTGATGGGCGCCCGCATCGAATATGTGGACATCAGCAACAAGAGCGTCATCGAGGAGTGGGTCCGCACTGGCAAAGTTCCTGCGGGGATCGGCCCTTAACTAAGAGCAGCCGCGACTGGCGGATGGCGCGCGCCGGTCGGCCGAGTTCGCCCGCGACCAATGATGGCCGATTTTCTGTCGACGCGGCCGTCGCGAGAAATCATTGGCTCCGCCGCAAGGCGCGGCGTAAAGGAGAATCCTCCTCCAACCGCCGCCGGCGTCCTCCATGTCCCCTGCCCCGCCCGCCGCTGTGATCGGCGTCGTCACCGCCTCCGACCGCGCCAGCGCGGGGGTCTATCAGGATGAGAGCGGGCCGGCGATCGAGGCCTATTTCCGTAAGGTGCTGACCACGCCCTTTCGGATCGAACGTCGCGTCATTCCCGACGGCTTCGAGAGCGTTCGCGACACGCTGATCGAGCTCGCCGACAGGGTCGGCTGCGACCTCATCGTGACGACAGGCGGCACGGGGCCGGCGCCGCGCGATCTCACCCCGGAAGCCACCGTGGCCGCCGCGCCGCGTGAATTGCCGGGCTTTGGCGAATTGATGCGCAAGGTCTCGCTGGAGCAGGTCCCGACCGCGATCCTCTCGCGCCAACTGGCTGCCCACCGCGGCAAGTGCCTCATCATCAATCTGCCGGGAAAGCCGGCGGCCATCGAACTCTGCCTCGACGCGGTGATGCCGGCCGTGCCTTATTGCCTCGACCTCATCGGCGCAGCCTTCCTCGATACTGATCCCGCTCTGTTAAAGTCGTTCAGGCCAAAGGCGAAGTAGGGGCCTGCCCTTAGAGGCGGTGAGATCGCCGCTCGTTTGGGCGGTCTTGGGCGTGGCTTCTCAGCGGCCGGGCGCCCCTGTATAGAGACTGATCCTTGCGGAGCGCGATATGGCGCTCGCCAAAAAAAACAAGAATATCCCGGGAGGCGACTGGATGAGCGATTTGCGGTTGGTCGTGATGGGCGCCGCCGGCAGGATGGGCCGGATGCTGGTCCAGACGATCCCCGACACCTTGGGCGTGCGGCTGACCGGCGCCCTCGAGAGCCCCGCGTCGCCTATGCTCGGGAAGGATTCCGGCGCGATGGTCGGCGCCGAGCCGAACGGCGTTCCCGTTTCCGCAGACGCCGCCGTCCTCGCCGATTGCGACGTCGTCATCGACTTCTCGGCGCCGCCTGCAAGCATCGCGCTCTGCGAGCGGACCGCTGCGGGCGGCATCGCCCATGTCATTGGCACGACGGGGCTCTCTGACGAGGATCTCGCGGCGATCGCAGCTTGCGCGCAAAAGACGGCGGTGGTCCGCTCCGGCAATATGAGCCTCGGCGTCAATCTCCTCGCGGCGCTGGTGGAGCGGGCCGCCAAGACGCTCGGCCCGGCCTGGGACGCGGAGATCGTCGAGATGCACCACCGGATGAAGGTCGACGCCCCATCGGGAACGGCTTTGCTGCTCGGCGAAGCCGCCGCGCGCGGCCGCGGCGTCACTCTTTCCGAGCATAGCGCGCGGGGGCGCGACGGGCTGACGGGGCCGCGTAAGCCGGGCGACATCGGCTTCGCGAGCCTGCGCGGCGGCACGGTCGTGGGCGATCACAGCGTGATCTTCGCCGGGGCCGGCGAGCGCATCGAATTTTCCCACCGGGCCGAGGACCGCGGCGTCTTCGCGCGAGGCGCGCTCGCGGCGGCGCTCTGGACGCGCGGCAAGCCGCCGGGCTTATATTCCATGGCTGACGTGCTCGGCCTTTCCGGCGACTGACCGAGGGCGAATTCCCGCAGAGGTTTACGGACTTCGCGGTCGGGGTTCCCCTCCAAACGAGGATAAGAGCGACGATGAACCGTACCCTCGTGCTCGTCCGGCATGGCGAAAGCGAATGGAACGCCAAGAATTTCTTCACCGGCTGGAAGAATCCGGATTTGACGCCGAAGGGCGTCGAGGAGGCGCGCCACGCCGGCCGGCAATTGCGGGAGCGCGACATTCTCTTCAGCATCGGTTTCACGTCGTCGCTGCTGCGCGCGCAGCGCACGCTCGACATCATGCTGAAGGAGCTGGGGCAGTCGAACGTCTGGACGGTCAAGGACCGCGCGCTCAACGAACGCCACTACGGCGATCTGTCCGGCCTCAATAAGGATGAGGCGAGAGAGAAGTGGGGCGAGGAGCAGGTGCGCCTGTGGCGCCGTTCCTACGACATTCCGCCCCCGGGCGGCGAGAGCCTCAAGGATACGGTCGCGCGGGTCGTGCCGTTCTACTGCCAGCACATTCTGCCGCCGGTGCTGCGCGGCGAGCGCGTGCTCGTCGCCGCCCACGGCAACTCGCTGCGCGCGCTGGCCATGGTGCTGGATCAGCTGACGCCAGACCAGGTGCCGGGGCTCGAGCTCGCGACTGGCGTCCCGTTGATCTACACGCTCAACGCGGATTCGACCGTCGCGACGAAGGAGTTGCTGGCGTGACGCCAGCCGAAACGGCGCGACGCCGACGGCAGTGCGGGAGGTTTCGTTGGTGGCGCAGGAGCGGCCCGCGAGAGGAAGAGACGGTTTCCCGCCGCGAGCCCCGCGCTCGAAACGCGAGAGGTCCGACTCACTCGAGGCGGAGCCGATAGCGCACGAAATTATCCGCCTGGCCAAAGCGATCGTAAAGCCGCCGCGCGGAGGCGTTGTCAGCCTCGGTATGCCAGTAGACGCGCGCCCATGCGTTGCGGCGGGCGAGCCCGACGATATCCTCGACCAGCGCCAAGCCGACCCCACGCCCGCGCGCGGCGGCCGTGACATAGAGGTCTTCGAGATAGCCGACGGGCGCGATCGTCCAGCTGCACGCGTGGACGACGGAAAGCGAGAATCCGGCGATTTCGCCGTCGAGCTCGGCTAGCCGCCCAATGAAAGACGATTGCGGGTCGACGACCCGCTCCCATGTCGAGTCGGTCACGGCGGGCGGGAGCGCGGTCCGATAGAAATCGCAATAGCCGCTCCAGAGCTCTCGCCAAGCCGCCTGATCTCGAGGCTCAATCTCCCTGACTTTCACCAAGCTCACGGTCTCCGCGCGCCTGTGCGCCAAAGCGTTCAGGGAGATTATAGCAGCAAGGCGCCCACGATCGCGCATTCCGCCGGACTCAAGCGAAACTCGAAAATGGACAGATCCTGCTCCATATGCTCTTTCGACGACGTTCCGGTCAGACACACGATGTCGATCTGGGTCAGATAGCGGAAAAACAGCTGCGCCGGGCTACGCCCGTATCTCGCGGCGAGCTCGATCACATCGGGCGCTGCGAGGAGCTGGGGATTGGCGGTCAGAGTCCAGAAGCTTTCATAGACGAGGCCGCTCTTTTCGCAGAAGGCCCGAATATCCTTGTCGTGATGCGTTTTTGCATAGAAGCGGTTCTGGATCACCGCAGGCTTGATCCGAGCGTTGCGGCATAAGGCTTCGAGTCGCCGAAGCTCATAGAAATTGCTGACGCCCAATTGGCGGACGCCGCCCTGATCGTGCAGGCGTTCCATGGCCCGCCACACCTCCAGCGTATCCTTGTCGTCTGCGTAAGGGGAGTGAAGAAGGAGGCCATCCAGATAATCGGTGCGAAGATTGCGGAGCGACGTCTCGAACGACTGTGAGACCTGCCGGCTAAGGCTCGCCTTCGGATCGTAGGGGACGTCATTTAGATCCTGCCCCGCGAGGGGCGTGAATTTGGTTTGAACGTAAATGTCCGAGCGGGCCAGCCCGCTGCTGAAGGCTGCGAAAAGCGCCTCGCCCACGCCCGCCTCATGGTAATGCTTGGGCTGACAAGCCGTGTCGACGCCCCGAAAGCCCGACCGCAGCGCCAATTCCACCAAGCTCGCGGTGCGCTCCTTTTTCCAGGCGGTCCCGTAAATGAGCCGTGGCATGGCCACCCCAAAAGCAGAGACGATTCGCCCCTCCTCTCCGCGTTCCTTCGCAGCCGAATCCGCCGCTGGCATGCTCAGGACTCCGCAGGCGTGACGCCGCCCATGCGACGGCTGGCTCTGGCAAGCCGGCCGAGAGGGAAGTCGGACGCGCGGGGCAGGACTCGTTCCTGATCGTTCATCTTGGCGTTGTCCCCCGCGCAAACCGTAGCCGGCAATCGCCAGCCTCCGGCGTCTCGTCCAACATCTATACTATGGCGCGCGCTTCCCTGTTGGAGCCGAACGGGCAGTGCGGTTTGTTTTCGCACACTCCCGTCGTTGTAATCGCGCTCAACGGATAGGATTTTGTCGCTGAGCTTCAGAGTACAGGACTGGGGCGCCAGTCGCTCGAAACCGCAATTTATCTCGTTATATCAGATGCACAGCGTCTTGCCCGTGGCGCCGCTGAACGCCGACGCATTGATCGGGCTCTTGAAATAACCTATTTTATCGGTATGATTTTGTTGAGTGGCCCATCGAAGCTCCCTCTGCCGGCGCGTCCTCCCCCGGCTTTGCGCTGGCGGCTTTAAGAAAGAAAGAGTCCAGACATGAACGCCATTCTAACCGTCACGCACCGATGGGCGGGGGTTGCGTTGGCTCTCTTCATGCTCGTCTGGATATCATCCGGCTCGCTCATCGCCTTCTCTGACGTTCCCTCGATCGGCGAGAAGCTGAGACTGGCGCGCACGCAAAGTCTTGCGCCGCAAGACGGCTGGCTGTCGCTGGGAGAGGCGCTGCAATTGAGCGAGGCGGCAAGGTCGCGCGCGGTGGGACCGGTTCACGAGGCCGGACTTGCTTTCGCCGCAGCACGCTTGCGGCGCGTCGACGGGGCGCCTGCCTGGGTCGTCGAGGCCGAAGCGGGACAGCGATTTGCAATTTCCGCGATCGACGGCGCGCCGATCGACGTGACGCCGGTGCGGGCCGAACGGATCGCCAGCGCCTGGCTGGAGCGCGACGCCGCAGAGGCGCCGGCCCTGGCTTATCTCGACACGGTCGACGCGCCCTTCGGCGTGCGAAACGCCGAGCAGTTAAAGCCCTTCCATCGCTTCGCGGTCGACGACGGCGCCGGCACGCAGATCGTCGTGTCGCAGCGCACGGGCGAGGTCGTGCAGAACCTGTCGCGCGCGCAGCGCTTCTTGGCCTTTGCGGGGAACGGGCTGCATCTGTTTCACTGGCTCGACGCGATCGGCGCCGGCGAATACCGGCGCGACGCGCTGAGCTGGGCGGGTGTTCTCGCGGCGACGGGCGCCCTCACCGGCCTTATCGTCGGTTGGATCCGCTGGCGCCCGGGATTTTTCGGCCGGTCCACCTATCTTGGCGGCCGAACGCAGCCCTTCCGCGAGTTCTGGTTGAAATATCATTTCTGGGCGGGACTGATCGGTGGAGCCTTCGCGCTCTCCTGGGCTGCGAGCGGCTTCCTCTCGACCAACCCAGGGCAGATATTCTCGTCGGCGACCGCGAGCCGCGCGGAGCTTGCCCGTTTTCGTGGCGAGCAGCCGCCTCCGGTCGTCACGAGCTGGAAGCCGGAAGCTTCAGCCGAGGTTGGCGATGACGTCGTGGAACTCCAATGGAGCCGCCTCGGCGACGAAGCGAAGTTGTTTGCGCTGACGCGCCGGGGAGAGCTGCGACGGCTCAAGATTGCGGGAACGACGGCTTCTTACGGCGAAGCGGCGCTTCTCTCGGCGGCGCGGCGCGTCGCCGGAAAGACGGAGATCGCGGCCCATGAGCTCTTGGAGAGCTACGACGATTACTATTATCCCAATCGCCGTCAGAACGCCGACGACAAGCCTCTTCCCGTGCTTCGAGTGGATCTGGCGGATGCGCATCACACGTCGCTTTACCTCGACCCCGCGCAAGCTCGGCTCCTCGCGAAATTCGACGACAGCAGCCGTTGGCGGCGCTGGCTCTATTCGGCCGTCCATCACTGGGACTTTGGCTGGTTCCGAAGCGACTGGCTCTGGAACGCCTGGATGACGACCTGGATCGGCTTCGTCCTTGCGCTGGCTTTGAGCGCCGTCGTGCTCGGCTGGCGGCGGTTGCGACGAAGCCTTCGGCCGCTCTTTGCGTCGATCCCGCTACGGGCCCCGAGTGCGAAAGCGGGAGAGCAAGTCTCTTCTTCTTGAAGCTCGGGCCCGGTTCCGATGGTTACATGAGGAGAAAGTCGCGTGCCGGATCGCATCGTAGGAGTTTTCGTCGAAGGCCAAGTGCAGCGCGTCGGTTACCGCGTCTTCGTCGGACGAGAGGCGGGGCGATTGCGTCTCGACGGCTGGGTGCGCAACCGTCGCGACGGCTCCGTCGAGACGCTGGTGGCGGGCGAGAGGACGGCGGTCGAAGGCTTTTTGCAGGCCGCCCGAAGGGGCCCCGCCACCGCGCGCATCGACGCCTATCGCATCGAGGAAGCCGATGACGCTGCGCTGCGCGAGGGCGGCGGCGGAAACGGCTTTGTCGCCGCGTCCGACATATGAGCGTTTCGAGTGGCGCGAGAGTGCAAGCGCCTGGCCTTCTCGTTGCGCACATCCATGTTCGGCAGATCATCCGGCTGCAGTCGGAACTGCGAGCCGGCTTGCAGATAGGCCTCAGCGGCCGTCCGGCCCGCCAGCCGACGAAGATGTGAGCGACGAGCGTCGACTTGGGGTTCTGCGCAAGTCGTGAGGCCTTCGGGTGCGCAAGTCGAGAGGCAATCCTCCGCGCCCATCTTGAGAGCCATTTTGGCCAACTCCCGATTGACGTGGCGCTGGTCAGTGTCGCGACGCGGAGCGGTCCAGCGTCTGCAGGCCGCTCTGGCGGGCGGGATCGGAGATGGGGAGGATACGGAATTAGGCCGCGTCAGCGCCGACAGGTCGAAACGTCCGAGCACTACCAACGGCGCCGCTGGGAGAGCAGGCGTCGCCCAACCGGGTCAAAGGAGCGCGGAGTGAGGTGGTAGCGGAGGAGGGATTCGAACCCCCGACACAGGGATTATGATTCCCCTGCTCTGGCCAACTGAGCTACTCCGCCACGCCAGGGCTCTGACGCCGAAGGCGCCAGCTATAGGCGGCGCGCTTTGCGAGTGTCAAGCGCGCGCGACCGGCTCTCCTCCATCATCCCTTCGCGCCGCGCAGCAGCGTGTAGAAGTGCGCCTGCTCTGCCGGATTATCCCGGAAAGCCCCGGAAAACTGGACGGTCACGGTCTCGGCGCCCTGCTTCAGCACGCCCCGCATCGACATGCACATGTGTTGCGCCTCGACCAGCACCGCGACGCCGCGCGGGTTGAGCTCCTGCTCGAGCGTGTTGGCGATGAGCGCCGTCATAGCCTCCTGCGTCTGCAGCCGTTTCGCGAAGACGTCGACGAGGCGCGCAAGCTTGGAGAGTCCGACGACGCCGCCGGTCGGATAATAGGCGATGTGCGCCCTGCCGACGAAGGGCGCCATGTGATGCTCGCAATGCGAGACGAAGGGAATGTCGCGCACCATGACGAGATCGTCATAGCCTTCGACCTCCGCGAAGATGCGCTCCAGCACCTCTCGCGGGTCCTGATTGTAGCCGCCGAAGACTTCCTCATAGGCCTTCACGACGCGGCGCGGGGTCTCGCGCAGGCCCTCCCGATCGGGATCGTCGCCCGCCCAGCGCAGAAGCACGCGCACCGCCGCCTCCGCCTCAGCGCGCGTGGGCTTTTCGACTTCGCGCTTCAGAGCTCCGAGGGGTTCGTTCTTCAAGGTCTTAACCACGTCATCCATGTGGAGCCTCCGGGGGTGAGAGAGCCGATCTCCGGCAGACATGCAAAACCAGCTCCAGGGCCGGGAGAAGCGCGTCGCTCGGCGCGATAGTACTTCTTTGGGCGGGAACGGAAGCGGCTTTCGTTAAATCCGCGCTTTCGCGCGGAGCTTCAGACCCCTATATAGCTGGTCAGGAGGGCCAAGATAAGCCCCCGGCCGGCATGCCATGATCGACAGTGTCTATAATCAGCGGATCCTCGAGCTCGCAGCCGACATTCCGCGTCTCGGCCGTCTCGCGAATGCGCAAGGCAGCGCCACGGCCCATTCCAGGCTTTGCGGCTCGACGATCACCGTCGATCTGATCCTCGATGAGGGCAAGATCTGCGATTTCGCGCAGGAGCTGAAGGCTTGCGCGCTGGGCCAGGCGAGCGCGTCGATCCTCGCGCGCCACATTCTCGGCGCGACGCCCGGCGAGTTGCGGGCGTTGCGCGAAACGATGCGAAAGATGCTCAAGGAAAAAGGCCCGCCGCCCGATGGCCGCTGGGCAGATCTTGCAGCGTTGGAGCCGGTTCGCGACTACAAGGCGCGTCACGCCTCGACGCTTCTGCCCTTCGACGCGGTCATCGGCGCCCTCGAGCAGATCGAAGGCGCCAAATCCGGTTAGATTTTTTGCGGACGGGCTAGTTACTGCGCCGCAGCGATCGAGGCGGCGGGCGCGCCCTTCGTCGTCGCGGAGGCCGTGTGGGCCGGGGCCGGGAGACGCTTCCAGGTCTCGCCGCCGCACAGGAAGCCCATCAGGCAGCCCTGCACCGAGAGCTCCGAGCCTTTCGCCTTCACCGTGATGCGGCCGTCGTAGGTCTTGCCGTCCTCGGAGTTATAGAGAGTCCCCCGCCATTCATTGGCCGCGACCTTCTTCGCGCCGCGCAGGATGACGGTGCCGATGCCGGCGCGATCGTCCGCGTTGTCCGCGGCGACCACCTTGGCGCAGAGAAGCTCCGAGCCGCAGTCATAGAAGCTGAATTGCACGCCGCCTTCGGGGCGCAGCCACAAGCCGCGGGGATCCATCGCGTCGGCTGCGCGCGCCGCGCCGGAGAAAACCATCGCGCCGAGCGCGAGGCCGATGAGGAGGCTTGAGGAATGGGACGAGGCTTTCATGGGCCGCTCCTGATCGTTGAACACTCTGGAAAGCCTAGAGTCACATCTGGGCGAATCTTCGGCTTCCTGAGGGTTATTAAGAGACGATCTTGGTTTCCCCTCCCTTAAATGCCGGGGATTTCAGCAAAAAAATCCGCCTTTGCGTCCAATCGTCACGCGGACCTGAACCCGCCGCCTCGACCTTGAGCGACGACCCGCAGCTCTGCGCAAAACGGCCACGGCGCTGCGCCTGCCCCAAACTTCTGTTAAAGCGGTTTTCCAGAAATCGAAAAAACCGATTGAGGCCACTCATGAACTTTTCGCATTCTAAGCCGCTCGTGCGACCCAAAAATCCGTGCTTTTCCTCGGGGCCTTGCGCCAAGCGCCCCGGCTGGTCGCCGCAAGTCTTGAGCGACGCCACGCTCGGACGCTCGCACCGCGCGAAGGCCGGCAAGGAAAAGCTTGAACGCGCCCTCGCCCTCACGCGCGAGCTTTTGCGCGTCCCCGCCGATTACCGGATCGGGATCGTGCCGGCCTCCGACACCGGCGCCGTGGAAATGGCGCTCTGGTCGATGCTCGGCGCACGCCCCGTCGATGTCTTGGCTTTCGAGAGCTTTTCCAGCGGCTGGGCGACCGATGTGCAGAAGCAGCTCAAGTTGCCGCAGGCCCGCGTTTTGACGGCGCCCTATGGCGAACTGCCCGACCTTGGACAAGTGGACGGCGATCACGATCTCGTCTTCGCCTGGAACGGCACCACCTCCGGCGTGCGCGTGCCGAACGCCGACTTCATCGCCGCCGATCGCAAGGGCCTCACGATCTGCGACGCGACCTCGGCGGCGTTCGCGCAGCCGCTCGATTTCGGGAAGCTCGACGTGACGACCTTCTCCTGGCAGAAGTCCCTCGGCGGCGAGGCGGCGCATGGCATGCTCATTCTCTCGCCGCGCGCGGTGGAGCGTCTTGAATCCTATGCGCCGCCTTGGCCGTTGCCGAAGATTTTCCGGCTGACGAAAGGCGGCAAGCTCATCGAAGGCGTTTTTGCCGGCGAGACCATCAACACGCCCTCGCTGCTGTGCGTGGAGGATTATCTCGACGCGCTACAGTGGGCGCGCTCTATCGGCGGGCTCGACGCGCTTTTCGCGCGCGCCGACGCCAATGCGGCGGCCGTCGCCGAGTGGGTCGAGCGCCAGCCGGTCTTTGCTTTCCTGGCGAAAGACCCCCGAACGCGCTCCAACACAAGCGTCTGTCTCGAATTCGCCGACAGACGCGTCCTCGCGATCGAGCCCAAGGCGCGCGCCAGCGTCGCCAAGAGCCTCGTCGCGCTCGTCGAGAAAGAGGGCGCGGGCCATGACTTCGGCGCCTATCGCGACGCGCCGCCGGGCTTGCGCCTTTGGTGCGGACCGACCGTCGAGGCTGCGGACGTGTCGCTGCTCACGCAGTGGATCGATTGGGCCTTCGAGCAGACGCTCGCGGGCCTCCCTCAGTAGACGATTGCGCTGGAAGTTAGCGGGAACTGCCTAGATTCGCCCTTTGACTGAACCGGCGTCCGCTCCGGCGGAAACGGTTTTCGCTTCTCAACCAGGATATTCTCATGCGCCCAAAGGTTCTCATTTCAGATCAGCTTTCGGCGGCCGCGCTGCAGATCTTCTCGATGCGGGGCGTCGATGTCGACTTCCAGCCGACGCTCGGGAAGCATGCGGAAAAGCTCGCGGCCGTCATCGGCGGCTACGACGGCCTGGCGATCCGATCGGCGACCAAGGTGACGGCCGAAATGCTTGGCGCCGCCACGCGGCTCAAGGTCATTGGCCGCGCCGGCATCGGCGTCGACAATGTCGACGTGCCCGCCGCGACGGCGCGCGGCGTCATCGTCATGAACACGCCCTTCGGCAATTCGGTCACGACCGCCGAGCACGCGATCGCGCTGATGTTCGCGCTGGCGCGCGAGCTTCCCGCCGCCGACGCCTCGACGCAGGCCGGCAAATGGGAGAAGAACCGTTTCATGGGCGTGGAGATCTCCGGCAAGACGCTCGGGATCATCGGCTGCGGCAACGTCGGAACCAATGTCGCGACGCGCGCCCTGGGCCTCAAGATGCGCATCGTCGCCTATGATCCATTCCTCTCCGGGGAGCGTGCGGCGACCTTGGGCGTCGAGAAAGTGGAGCTCGACGAGTTGCTCGCCCGCGCCGATTTCGTGACGCTGCATACGCCGCTCACCGCGCAAACGCGAAACATTCTCTCGCGGGAAAACCTCGCCAAGACCAAGAAAGGCGTGCGCATCATCAATTGCGCGCGCGGCGGGCTCGTGGACGAAGAGGCGTTGCGCCAGGCGCTCGACGACGGCCATGTCGCGGGCGCGGCGCTCGACGTTTTCGCGACGGAGCCAGCAACGCAGAGCCCGCTCTTTGGCCGCGCCAATGTCGTCTGCACCCCGCATCTCGGCGCTTCGACCGCGGAGGCCCAAGAGACGGTCGCGCTGCAGGTCGCCGAGCAGATGTCGGACTATCTGACGCGCGGCGCGGTGACCAATGCGGTGAATTTCCCCTCGATCAGCGCTGAGGAGGCGCCGCGCTTGCGGCCCTATGTCGAGCTTGCGGAGAAGCTCGGCCTCCTGATTGGGCAAATCGCGAGCGCTGGCGTCGACAGGATTTCGCTCATCTATGAAGGCGGCGTCGCGGAGCAGAAGACGAAGGCGATCACCGCCTCCGCGCTCAGCGGCCTGCTGAAGCCCATTCTGCAGGACGTGAACCCCGTCTGCGCGGCGTCGCGCGCCAAGGAGCGGGGCGTCGTCGTGGAGGAGGTCACGCGCGAAGCCGAAAGCGATTATGAATTGCTCGTGACGCTGCGCGCGGCGACGGCGCAGGGAGAGATCGGGGTCGCCGGAACCGTTTTTCACGACGGCAAGCCGCGCATCGTGCGGGTGGGCGACATAGCGGTCGAAGCCGAGTTCACGCCGTCGATGATCGTCGTCTCGAACGAGGACAAGCCCGGCTTCATTGGGCGCTTTGCGGGACTGCTCGGGGAGGCCAAGATCAACATCGCGACCTTCGCGCTCGGACGCGATCGCCCCGGCGGCTCTGCGATGGCGATCGTCTCCGTCGACGGCGACGTGCCTGAAGAGGCCCTGGCGGCGATCCGCAAGCTGAATGGCGTCAAGCGCGCCGCGGCGTTGAAGTTTTAGCGGCGAGATCCGCTCGGGCGTGAGCAGGAGTTCCGCCCCAAGTGTCAGATGGGCTCGCGCACGAACTCCTCGGCCCGAAAACCCTGCGCATAGAGAAGGCCCGTCAAATCGCCGAAATCGATGCGGTTGTCGATCTGTTCCACAACCACCGGCTTTGCGTGAAAGGCGACGCCGAGGCCGGCGGCCTTGAGCATGGGGAGGTCATTGGCGCCGTCGCCGACGGCGAGCGTGGCCGACAGGGGCAGGCCTCGCTCGGCCGCCAGGCGTCGCAGCGCCGCCTCCTTGCCTTCCTTGGTGACGATCGGCTCGCGGACCTGCCCCGTGAGTCTTCCGCCTTCGATGACCAGGTCATTGGCGACCACCGCATCGAAGGTCAGCATCGATTGAACATGCCGCACGAAATAGGCGAAGCCGCCCGTGACGAGCGCGACGGCGGCGCCATGCGCGCGGGCGGTCGCAATGAGCGTCCTGGCCCCGGGCATCAGGCGAATGCTCGCGGCAGCCTCGGCGAGCTCGGCCTCGGACAGGCCTGAGAACAACGCGACGCGCGACTTGAGCGCCTCGGCGAAGTCGATCTCGCCGTTCATCGCTCGCCTCGTGATTTCGGCAACCTTGTCCTTGACCCCGATGAGCGCGGCGAGCTCGTCGAGCATCTCGTTCTCGATCAAGGTCGACTCGAGATCGGCGACGATGAGGCGCTTGCGACGGCCCTCCCTTCGCTGCACGAAAACATCGAGCCGCGCATCAGGGAGACGCGCCGCGAGCGCGCGGCGAACCGCCGCCGCGACACGATGCGGCTCGGGACCGTCGAAGAAGACATCGCAGGCTTTATTGGGCGCGAGCCAATCCGGCTCGCGAGCCTCCGCGCCGAGCAAGCGCAGCGCGTCGCCGCCGATCGCCGCGGCGGCCGCGACCGGCTCCGCCTCCCCGACGAGCGTGAGAACCGATTCGGTCATGCCTGGCTCTGGCGTCGTGGTTCTGGAGCGTGCTTCTCGCCGTTCCGCTGCAGCGAAGCCTCCGGCGGGCGGGGCAGAAACTCCGACACAAAAACACGCTCCCTGCGGATTACTGCAGAGAGCGCGCCGGATGCGAGGGTATCAGCGACGGCGGCCGATGAAGACCGGGCGCCAGAGCATCGGTCACTTGCCGAAAATGCTCGCGCGCAAGATCAGTTTCACGCCTTCGCATTCGGCGTAGCCGACGATGCCCCGCTGCTGCGATCCGGCGCCCGACGGCGGATGGCCCTTCCAGACGCAGCCCTTCTTGCCGTCCGAGCGATCGCTAATCGTGATCGTGTAATTTTCACCCGCGGCCTCTTCGCCCTCGAACTTATAGGTCATCATCGAGCCGTTGTCCGACTGGATCTCGGCAGTTCCCTTGAGCTTGTTTCCGTCCCGCGTGATGCTCCAAGTGCCCTGGCCGCCCTTGATGCCGCCCAGATTCTCCTCGGTGACGAGCCATTGCTCGGCGGCGAAAGCGAAGGTGGGGCCGAAGCAGATCAGCGCCGCGGTGGTTGCGGCGAAGGCGAGTTTTTTCATTATTTCCTCCCTTGGAAGCGTTCTTTATCTTCGTTAACTGCGCGCTGCTCAGGCTGACGGCGAGAGCGCGTTTCGACCGTTCCGCAAGGACGCGGCGGTTGCCTGCAAGGGAGGCGGCGTCGGCGAGCGCGGCAGTGCGCCTGGGCGCCGCCGCATCCCTCGAGCCGAGACCTCAAGTCGCAGCAAAATGCAGGAACATCTGTAATGTCGTGCTCCGACGCCGTCAATCAAGGGCCGGCTCCGTTCACGCTGCCGCTTTTCGAGGGTTTCGCTGTTGCGAGGCGCGGCGCCCCTTGCATTTTTTGTGACGCTCGGCGATAAGCCCCGCTTCCAAACCGCCCGGCCAGTGATGGGCTGCCGGGGCGGTTTTTTTCGCTGTCGTCAGGCCGGCCTTCGGGACGCACGCCGATGACCAGAGGGCCCAAGGCCCCAAGGAGAGCAAAATGCCCAAGCTGAAGACGAAATCCGGAGCCAAGAAGCGCTTCAAGATCACCGGCACCGGCAAGGTGGTCTATGCCCACAAGGGCAAGCGCCACGGCATGATCAAGCGCACGAACAAGCAGATCCGCGATCTGCGCGGCACGTCGATCCTGTTCAAGACAGACGGCGACAACGTCAAGAAATACTTCCTGCCGAACGGCTGATCGCTTCGCTCCAGAGCGCCACCAAAAGGATACTCGTCATGGCTCGCGTCAAACGCGGCGTCACCTCGCACGCCAAGCACAAGAAAACCCTCGATGCCGCCAAGGGCTTTTACGGCCGCCGCAAGAATACGATCCGCGCCGCCAAGGCCGCGGTCGACCGGTCGATGCAATATGCGACCCGCGACCGCAAGGCCAAGAAGCGCACCATTCGCGCGCTGTGGATTCAAAGGCTCAACGCCGCCGTCCGCGAGTTCGGCCTGACCTATTCGCGTTTCATCGACGGGCTCAACAAGGCCGGCGTCACGATCGACCGCAAGGTGCTCTCCGAGCTCGCGATCCATCAGCCGCAGGCGTTCGCCGAAATCGTCGCCAAGGCGAAAGCCGCGCTGCCCGCAGCCGCCTGATCTGCCAAGCTTTATGGGAACCGAAGGGTTCGCGGTCCGAACGCATTGGGACCGCGAGCCTCCGGCTCTTTTTTTAGTAGGTGAGCTGCGCGCGCCGCCGCCGCGGCTCTCGCGTTAAGCCAAAAGTTTCGTGATCTCCGCCCGCAGCGGCCCGCCCACCTCGCCATGCGCGAGGCCGAAGGCGATATTGGCGGCGAGGAAGCCGAGCTTGGAGCCGGTGTCGTAGGTCCGGCCGTCGAAGCGCACGCCGTGGAAGGGCTGCGCGCGCGCGAGCTCGATCATGGCGTCGGTGAGCTGGATCTCGCCGCCGGCTCCTTTCTTGCCCTGCGCCAGCAGCGCGAAAATCTCCGGGTTCAGGATGTAGCGGCCCGAGATCATCCAGTTGCTCGGCGCCGTTCCCTGCGGCGGCTTCTCGACCATGCCGGCGATCTCGAAGCTCGCGCCGTAATCCTTGCCGATGGCGACAATCCCGTATTGGTGCGTCTCGCTCGGCGGGACCTCCTCGACGGCGATGATGTTCCCGCCATGCTTCTCATAGGCCTCGACCGCCTGCGCGAGGCAGCGGCTCTTCTTCGCGCCGCAGGCCATGGTGATCATGTCGGGCAGCAGCACGGCGAAGGGCTCGTCGCCGACGATGTCGCGCGCGCACCAGACGGCGTGCCCCAGGCCGAGCGGCGCCTGCTGGCGCGTGAAGCTCGTCTCGCCGGCCTTCGGGAGGTCGGCCATCAGCGCGTCGTATTCCTTCTTCTTGCCGCGCCGCTGCAGCGTGTCCTCGAGCTCATAGGCCATGTCGAAGTGGTCTTCGATCGCCGACTTGCCGCGACCCGTCACAAAAATGAAATGTTCGATGCCGGCCTCGCGCGCCTCGTCGACGACATGCTGCACCACCGGCCGGTCGACGACCGTCAGCATCTCCTTCGGCACGGCCTTGGTCGCGGGAAGAAACCTCGTGCCGAGACCGGCGACGGGCAGAACGGCCTTGCGGATACGCTTGGTCATGACGAGGTTCCCTAGGTCTGGCGGTTTCGGGTTTCAGCGCGCCGAATGCGAGAGTGAGTTCCGCAAAGGTAGACAGACTTTCGCGATCGAACTCGCTCCGCATTTCGGCGTGTCTCCACCGCTCGAACGGTTCCGTCGAGCCGAAAGCGCGCTAAGTCCACGGGCAATTCGCGCGCCGCCCGTAGCATCGAGCCAGCGGCGCGCGCAAGCGGGGGCGAGCGATGGCGGTTCTTGTGACGGGCGGCGCGGGCTACATCGGCAGCCATATGGCGCTCGCGCTCGTTGACGCCGGCGAGGAGGTCGTCGTGCTCGACGATCTCTCGACGGGCTTTCGTTGGGCCGTGCCGGAAGGCGTCCCGCTCGTCGTCGGCGATTTCGGCGACGAGGATCTCGTGACCGAGACCATCGCGCGCTACAACATCCGCGAGATCGCGCATTTCGCCGCCAAGATCGTCGTCCCCGACTCGGTCGCCGATCCTCTCGGCTATTATCTCAATAATACGGCTAAGGCGCGCACGCTGCTCGAGACCGCGGTCAAGCGCGGGGTCGAGCGCTTCATCTTCTCCTCGACCGCTGCGGTCTATGGCGATCCATCGAAGAACCCGGTCGACGAGGACGAGCCGCTGAAGCCCGTCTCGCCCTACGGCCGCTCGAAGCTCATGGTCGAATGGATGCTCGAGGACACGGCGCGCGCGCATGGCCTGCGCTACGTCGTTTTGCGCTATTTCAACGTCGCGGGCGGCGATCCGAAGGGGCGCACCGGCCAGTCGACGCCGAAGGCCACGCATCTGATCAAGGTCGCCGTGCAGGCGGCGCTGGGCCTGCGCGACAGATTGCAGGTTTTTGGAACCGATTATGCGACGTCGGACGGCAGCTGCGTGCGCGATTACATCCAGGTCACCGATCTCGCGCGCGCGCATCTCGACGCGCTGCGCCATTTGCGCGCCGGCGGCGACAACCTCGTCTGCAATTGCGGCTATGGGCGCGGTTTTTCCGTGCTCGAAGTCATCGAGACGGTGAAGCGCGTCTCGGGCGTCGATTTCCCGGTGGAGATCGCGGGGCGTCGTCCCGGCGATCCCGCGGCGATCGTGGCGGGCAATGCGCGCATCCGGGAAAAGCTCGGCTGGAAGCCCGAGCACGACGATCTCGAAGAGATCGTGCGCCAGGCGCTCGATTGGGAGCGCGGCCTCGCGAAGCGCGAGGCGGAGTGAATCAGCGAAGCAGCCCGAGCCCCAATATGCCGGTGAGGATCAGATAGATCGCGACGACGTAGTTCAAAACCCTGGGCCAGACGAGGATCAGGACGCCGGCGATGATGGCGACGATCGGTTGAATATGCGCTGCGCCGATGACCATGAGCTGCTCCTGCAAAAGAGTGTCGCGAAGGCGTGGGCGACGCCGCTGGGACATCTGCTCATATTGAGCCCGGCTCCGGCTTGACAAGCACGAGCGGACGCTGAGCTCTTCGGAATGAGCTTGCGGGATCGAGATTTGCCGGTCACCCGTCATGGCGAGCGGAGCGAAGCGATCAAGGAGCAAGGACGGCACGGCTGTCGTGTCGTCGCAAGCGGCAGGCGAGACCGCGCAGGCGCCCCTGGATGGCTTCGTCGCTTCGCTCCTCGCAACGACGCGCGGCGGGACAAAACGCTGCGCAAAGCCTACGCCTTCGTCCGTTTCTCTATCGCCGCTTCGATCTGCCCCATCCACGGCGCCCATTCGCCGCGCGGCTCGAAGGCGGCTCGGATCAGGCGCAGGTTGTTGAGCGTCGTTTCCGGCTCCCAGGACTCGCGGACGATCGGCAAGGCCTTGAGGAGCGCCGCCCGCGCGCCCGCTTCGCTCTTTGCAAGAACCCCAAGCTCCACGAGCGTCGCATAGTCCCAGTAGTCCGGCTTGCCCGCGGCGATCTTGCGCTCCACCGCATAGCGCACGACGGGCAAGAGTTCCGCGGCGCGCGGATCGGGCGGCGTGCGCAGGGAGAGCAAGGTCACGGCGTTGACCCCCGGATAGGCGTCCCGCCAGTCGCACTCGAAGCCTTTGAGATAGGCCGAGCACGCTTCTTCGAGCATGCCCTCCGCGAGAAAATCGTCTCCCTGCTCTTTCGCCGCGCCCCAGCGGTCTTTGTACACGCGGCCCAGAAGACCATAGGTCTCGCTGCTCGGTCCGCGCGTCTCGATCAATTGCTTCAGCACATGCTCCGCTTCCTCGCCCTGTCCGGCGCGATTGAGCGCGAAGGCAAGCTGCTCCTGCACGAGCGGGGTTCTTTGCACCGGATCCGGCATGGCGTTGGCGACGCGGACCATCTCTCCCCACGCCTTTTTGGCGCGATAGCTCAACAGGAGATCGACGAGAACGCCCGCCTCGACATCAGAAAGCGAGCCGAGCTCCGCCTCGACGCCGCGGATGGCCGCGGCGTCCTTGCCGCGCGCGATGCGCAGCTTCTCTTTCGCCGCCACCGAATATTCAACGCGATCGCGAAACACGTCGGTTTTGATGTGCTGAACGTCGGGAAATCCCTCGACGAGTTGAAAAACCGGGCTGTCTGCGGCGCCTTTTTTCGCGGCCTTCAAGAGTTGCGTCAGCTTGGCGGCGTCCTCCCCTGCGAAGCAGGGCTTGCCGTCGGAGTCGAGCCGATAGGGCAAGGACCGCAGCGGCGCGACGTCAAAGGGCAAGCGCGGGCCTTCGGCGGCGTACAACAGCACCGTCGTGGCGGGCTTCACGGCGTGGCGCACGCCCAGCTCGTAAAAGACATTGGCGTTCGCCGTGGTGAGATCGGCCACGGCGAATTCGCACAGAATCAGCCGCTCGAACATCGGCTTGTGGATGATCCCGCCCGACTGCTCCTCATCGGCGCGAATGGGCTCGAGGTCGGCGGCCTCGATCGCGGGCTTGATCAGCCCGGCGTAAACGGCGTCGAAGCGGATGACCCCGCCTCCCGATCCCGGCTTGTCGCCGAAGGGCATGAGGACAAAGCAGAGAGGTTTCACGGGCGCGCTCGCAATAAAGGGGAAAGGCCGCGGTCAGGCGCTCGGATTGGGGTCGCCGAAGATTTGGCCGAGCTGCCGCACGAGCTCGCGGTTGGGATGATTCGCTACGATCGTCCGGGCGTTGAGATAGCTCGAGGCGAGCTTCCACGGATCGTTGAAGGCGCCCACGAATTTGCGATAAGCGGCAAAAGCGGCCTCCTTATCGTTCAAGATGAGCTGCGCCTCGCCACGCGTCGCTTCCACCCATTCGTCGGCTTGGCCCGTCTTTTCGGCCTCGTCGCAATCGCGAAGCGCTTGCCGCGCGCGTTTTTGCGCCGCCTCTCTATCGCCTTTGAACACGAATTCGAGAAAGGCGAGATTGATCCCGTGGTAATAGGCCTGCGCGTAATTGTTCTTGGTTTGCGCCAGCGCCAAGCCCTTCTCGTAATGCTCGAAAGCGGCGTCGCCGTCGGCTTTCTGCCGCTTCTCGAGCCACTCGCGCTTGAGGCGGCCAGCGAGCGCGCCCAATGCGTCGCTCTCCAATTGCGGGCGTTTTTCCAGCACGCGATAAGCGTCGTCGCGGCGCCCGGCGGCGTCGAGCGCAATCGCCAGCTCGACCAAGGCTTTTTCATCGAGGCCGTCGGCCTTGTCGTAATATTTTTCGATCACGCGATGGAACTCGCCGCGCTCGATCATGCGCAGCGCCGAGTCGCCGACGTCGCCAGCCTTCTGGTCGCAGATGCGCCGACTGATGAGCGCGACGAGATTGTCGTCGCCCGCCGCCGGCGCAAGCATCGACACATGATTGCCCGCGACGACCGCCTGCTGCTCTTGCGCGAATGGCTCCAGCGAGGATTGGGTCGGGACGAACTGGTCCCTCTCGCCGGCGACCGCAAGAAAAGAGAAAGGCGGCTCGATCCCCGAACGTCGCTTTCCAGTCCGCGCGCAGCGCCGTGACGAAATCGCCGCCCCAGGCCATGTCCCGGAGCTGACGCTTCCAGAGACTCGCCGGCCACGCGAGCTTTCTCGAGGCCGTTGCTTGGCGTGCCTAAGAGGATGACGCATCGGGTGCGCTCGACGAGCCCAGGGAAATCGAGAAGCGCCCTCTGCACGACGAGCCCGCCCATGCTGTGGGCGACCAAGACCAGCGTGTCGTAAGACGCGAATCCGGCGGCCAGGAGATCCGTCGCCAGACGCTTGCTCAACGTCTTCAGATCGGCGTCGGCGGCCCAGATCCCCGAGATGTCCAGGTTTCGGCTCGTCGAATAGCTGATCGTGCAAATATCCCAGCCACTGAGACTTCCTTGCGCCTCGATTCCGGGGAGGAGCCCCGTCCAGGTCGTCGCGCCGCTGCCGGTGAAGCCGTGGACAAAAACGATCGCGGCTTTGGAGTCGGATTTGCGAACCCACGCGATGGAAGCCTTCGGGCCTGCGCCGACACCAAAGAAGCGAAGCAGCAATTCAAACATCTCAACTCTCCCAATTCACAAATGCTCGCCGAGCTTTTCGCAAGGCGGCTTGGACGGAAGAGTGGCGCCGCCCCGCTTTTCTTGCAAGGCCGGCCAGGCGCAGCAAATTAGCGACGCCCTAAATCAGCGCAGCAACCCGAGCTCCAATATGCCCGTGAGAATGAGGTAGATCGCAATGACGGCGTTCAGAAGCTTTGGCTGAATGAGGATCAGGACGCCCGAGACGATGGCGATGATCGGGTGGAGATTCGCGATGCCGATGGTCATGAGGGTGCTCCTGCAAAGGATGTCTCGGTAGTGGCGGCTGGTCGGTTTGAAGCTCCACCATTCGCCATAATCGGCCTCTGCGTCAAAAATCCGGGGACGTCTCGCTTCGCGCTCGTGGCGACCGCGCGTCGATCTCGTTAATCAGGGCGCGGTTGCTGGAACCGCGCGGAAGACGACGATTTGATCGGAAGATTTCGTCACCGTCTTCGTGAATGTGGGGCCGTTCGCAGTGAACTGCGTCTGCGATCCCATATGCAAGGTGTAATAGCTGTGATTGAAATTGCCGGTTGGCACGGCAGACGCAACCGTCGCCGGGCTCGGAGCATCGTACTCGTAGAGGTTATAGAGGCGGCCCGGCGATAAGCCCCCAATCGTCAGATGCAAGTTTACCGGATACATCGCATATTTGGGCGGCGTATTGGTGCAGCTCATCCCATCGATGCTTGTTCCGATCATGCTATTTTCATAGAGCCAGTGTGCGATCGGGTCCTTCGGATTTGCGACCGAATTCGTATAGGTCGCGCTTTGAATCGTGATGCGGATGGGCAGCAGACGGCGACCGCCCGTTGAGTGGTCGGTCGCTCCCGACACCGAAAATGCATAGTTGTGTCCCGTAATGGCGACGGTCCCCAGGTAACCATCCGCCCCCGCAGACGTGTAGGACGGACTAACGCCAGGGATGACAATGGAATAGGCTTGCGCCGAGCCGGCGTTTGCGCCGTCTCGCGTTTGCGCCAGCGAGCCGAATGAGTAGCCGAACACGTAGGGCGTACATCCTCTATCATCCGAACCGGCGCCATAGGGGATTGGGGGCCAGCCTTTGTTCAAATTATTGCGGACCAACGTATATCCGCCATGATCATCAAAGTATAGAACATCGTCGTCATAGTATGACGGATCTGTCACCGCATGGTTCGTCCCGATAGCGAGAACGGTAACGTCATGGTCGTATTGAGGATCGCCGCCTCCTTGCACAAGAACCCCTACCGTAACCTGGTTTCCGGCGATGAGCTCGCTTTTGACCCAGGACATATAATCTTGATAACCGCTCAGACCTAAGTTTCTTGTTCGAAAACCAGTCGTATATGGATAAGTGGCGGCCGATAATCGGGAGTTGGCCAGGCAGGTCGCAGCGCTTGCGAAATGATTTGGTCCAGAGACGCCCGTGTCCGGGTTTTCGAGGAGGAGTTGCGCGTTGTAATTCGGCACGTTCTTGTGACGATCACACCAGGCATCGTTCGGCCCGGGGCCCGACTGAGACAATCCCACGCCGCATATCAGACGCGCGTCGAATTGGGACATCCATTGCCCATTGTTCAGCCCGGCCTGCATCATGGAGACCTCGCCGCAATAGCCGTTGTCGTTCTCCCACTGGTAAAAAGGCCTCACCGTCTCGGCGGGGTAGATCATCGAGGTTGTGACCGGGATCGTGGTGCCGTCCACGCGATTTTGAGTGCAGTTCGACTCGGAAGCCGCCGCCGGCCCGAAAGCTGCGATTGAATTCGCCAAGACAAGAACGAGGATCGATCGTTTAGCAATCATCGGCGCGCTCCCTGACCCTGGATCTTATGCTTGGTTGTTGATCAATAGCCGAGGACGACGTTGTCGCCTCTCTCTCACGGGTAAGGCTCGCCTAATTGGCTTGCGGGGACTGCTGGGACTGACACGCCTGTGCGCCCGTGCAATCGGGGGACAGGTAGCAGGGGCCGTGCTGAGCGCAGATGTCGGCGCGCCCGCCATGCGGCTTATAGGGGAAGGGATTGCAGCTTTGCGGCGAGCCGCAATAGAGCACGCTCGTCTTCGCCGCCGCGTCGGATGTGTTCATCGAGAACGCCCAGCCGATCGCAAAAGCCGCCGTCACGCTCGATCTGAGGACAAGTTGCACGTAAGCTTTCATCGAAGCCGCTCGCAGATGGTTTGAACCGAAAACGCGTTCTTAGCCGAGGCGGAAGTGTTCTCCGATTCGGCGCTCTTGACAAGGCGGGGCTGTGACGCACCGCGCGGCTCTACCCCCTCGGCTTCGCGCGCTTCGTCGGCAAGGCGCTGGCGGGATCGTCCGGCCAGACATGGCGCGGATAGCGGCCCTTCATCTCCTTCTTGACCTCGTTCCAGGAGCCTTTCCAAAAGCCCGGCAGATCGCGCGTCGTCTGGATCGGGCGATGCGCGGGCGAAAGCAGTTCCAGCGTCACGGGAACACGGCCTTTCGCCAAGGTCGGATGGCGCGCGAGGCCAAAAAGCTCCTGCACGCGCACCGAGAGCAGCGGGCCATTGGCCGCCGCATAATCGAGCGCGATGGAGGAGCCCGCGGGCGTCTCGAAAAAGGCTGGCGCCTCCTCGTCGAGCCGGCGCCGCAGCGCATAGGGGAGGAGCGCGGCGAGCGCCGCATCGAGATCGCCCGTCTCGATCGCGCTCAAACTCGTGCGCCCCAGAATATGCGGCGCGAGCCAGTCGGCGGCGGCCTCGGCGAGCGCCGCGTCGGAAAGATCGGGCCACTCGTCTCCTTCCGCCGCGCGCAGAAAGGCGACGCGGTCGCGCAATTGGCTCTGCGCCTTGCTCCAGGGCAGGCGCGCGACGCCGAGGGTCGCCACGCCTTGCGCGAGCAACTGCGCCGAAGCGAGATCGGGCTCGATCGCGAGGTTCTGCTCGGAGAGCCTGATCGCGCCGAGCTTCTTGAAGCGCCGCCGCCGCAGACGCGCCGCTCTCGGGCTCGAACCGCGTCTCCTCGCGCGCCTCGATGCGGCTTGCGGCGAGCGCTTCGACCTCGGCGAGCGTGAGCGCCGCCGCCGCGAGGATGCGCGCGGCGCCGGCGCGTCCGGCGATTTCGGCCACGGCGAGAAAGGCTTCGCGTGACAGCGCGTGCTCCGGCGGCAGCGACGCCGCACGGCCATTCGCCATGGTGAAGGCGCCCGCGCCGCGCGCCTTGGCGATGCGGTCGGGGAAGGCGAGCGCGATGAGCGCGCCGTCGGAGAGCGGAGCGGGTCCCCTCTCCCCGCGAGCGGGGAGCGGGTTAGGGTGAGGGGCTTGGGCGGCGAGCGCAATGCTATCGGCCAGGCGCCTTGCGTCGCGCGCCCGCGGCGAGCTCTCGCGCGCAAAACGCTCAAGGCGATGCGAAAGATCGGGATCGTCGCCGCCGAGGCCGCGCTCCGAGAGCAGCGTCGCGAGCCGCGCCGCGCGCAGGGCCTCGCCCGCTCCCCCGCCTCGATGATCATCGAGGCCAGACGCGGCGCGACGGGCAGGCTTCGCATCGCCGCGCCTTTTTGCGTGAGACGGCCGTCTTCATCGAGCGCACCGAGCGCCTTGCAGAGCGCCAGCGCCTCGGCCCAGGCGGCGGCGGGCGGCGGATCGAGAAAGGCGAGCTTTGCAGGATCGCTCACGCCCCAGTGGGCGAGATCGAGCGCGAGGCCTGAGAGATCGGCGGCGAGGATTTCGGGCTCGGCGAAGGCGGGGAGCGCGCCCGTCGCTGCTTCCTCCCAAAGCCGATAGCAGACGCCGGGCTCGACGCGGCCGGCGCGTCCGCGCCGCTGCTCGACATTGGCGCGCGAGGCGCGGATCGTCTCCAGACGCGTCAGACCCAGCCCCGGCTCGAAGCGCGGAACGCGCGAAAGCCCGCTGTCGATGACGACGCGCACGCCCTCGATCGTGAGCGACGTCTCGGCGATCGAGGTCGCGAGCACGATCTTGCGCCGTCCCGCGGGCGGCCGCGCGATGGCGCGATCCTGCTCGGCGCGATCGAGCGCTCCATAGAGCGGCGCCAGCGCGACGTTTGGCGGCAGGCCGCGCTCCTCGATGAGCGTCGCGACGCGGCGGATCTCGCCCTGGCCGGGCAGGAAGACGAGGATCGAGCCTTCCTCCTCGCGGACCGCGCGCATGACGGCGCGGGCCACGTCTTCTTCGAGCCGCAGGCTCGGGTCGCGGCCGATGTGGCGTGTCTCGACGCGGAAAAGCGCGGCCTTCGCTCGCGATGACTGGCGCGTCGCGCATGAGCGCTCGCGACGCGCGCGCCGTCGAGCGTCGCCGACATGACGATGAGGCGCAAATCCTCGCGTAAGCCCGCCTGCGCGTCGAGCGCCAGCGCCAGGCCGAGATCGGCGTCGAGCGAGCGCTCGTGGAACTCGTCGAAGAGCACGGCCGCGACGCCCGCAAGCTCCGGATCGTCCAGGATCATGCGGGCGAAAACGCCTTCGGTCACGACCTCGATGCGCGTCTTGGCGGAGACTTTGGTCTCCAACCGCATGCGCAGCCCGACGGTCTCGCCGACGCTCTCGCCAAGCGTCGCGGCGAGGCGGCTCGCGGCGGCGCGCGCGGCGAGACGGCGCGGCTCGAGCAGAATGAGCTTGCCGTCGCCGCGCCAGGAGGCGTCGAGCAGCGCGAGCGGCACGCGCGTCGTCTTGCCCGCGCCGGGCGGCGCGACGAGCACGAGATTGGGGGCGGCGACGAGCGCGGCGTCGAGGTCGGGGAGGATGTCGTCGATCGGCAGGCGATCGGCAAAGGCGCGGACCAAGCGGGGCTCCAGGAGAGAGACCCGCTACAGATGCGCGATTGGCGTGGGCGCTGGCAAGACGGGCGGAAAGTCGACGTGTCTCGCGGTTTAAATCCGATGCTCGGCGCCCTGTGTCACGTCCTAAGCGGGGCCGCTGCTGGAGTCAGGAGTGCGCCAACTGCCTCGCGAGGCAATTGTTGGAACGAGTCTGCTCCTCCGCCGATTGCAGCCGCGGCGCGAGCGCTCTGGCGCTTCCGGTTTGCGCCATGGCACTAAATCGCTGCGCGATAGGCGGCGGCACGGGCGAACTCTTGTGTGCAGGGTAGGCGCTTGAGCGCCGGGGAAAAATGATGGCGAGCCGTGCGCCGTCTTCTGAGGATCGAGGTGTCGTCAACCTCACTCAGGAGAGTTCCCATGAGTGCCGATGCCATCACCCCACTTCGCCGGCGCATGCTCGAGGACATGAACGCGCGCAAGCTCAATCCGCACACGCAGAGAAGCCACATCAGCAGCTGCAAGCGGTTCGCCGCGTATTTGAAGCGCTCGCCGGACACGGCTACGGCCGACGATATCCGCTTGTTCCAACTGCACTTGGTTGAGTTGGGGGCGAGCATCCCCAATCGCAACCGGATCATGACCGGGGTTCGGTTCTTGTTCCGCGTGACGTTGCGACGACTGGATCTTGCCGCGGAGATTTATCACATCAAGGAACCTCAGAAGATCCCGTTGGTGCTGAGCCCGGACGAGACCAGGCGCCTTTTGGCCATGTCGGAGAATCTCAAGGTTCGCGTGTTGCTCGCTCTCAGCTACGGCGCGGGCCTGCGCGCGGGCGAGGTCGTCCGGCTTAAGGCCGGAGACATCGACAGCGCGCAGCACGTCATTCGGGTCTTGCAGGCCAAGGGGCGCAAGGACCGCCACGTCATGCTGTCGCCAGAAACGCTCGCTCTGCTGCGGCAATGGTGGAAGGTGCGACCAACTCGTTACGATGGGGGCGTGCCGCAAGAGCAGCGCCTTCTGTTCCCCGGCGGCAAGCCCGGAAAGCCGATGACGACCCGGCATCATCTTGTTCTTCTGGCCGACGCGGGCCTCGTCGGAAAACCAAATCTCTATGTCGCTTGCCGCGACGCCGGTTTTCAGCGGGCGATCTCTCTCCAGGCGCGCGCGGAAGCTTTTTTAAAATCCTCGATCGCGCCCTGCGGCGCTGCGCATAGTGACGCGGGCGCGCGGAAAGCTTGCGATAGCCCATCTTGCGCAGCTCGCGGCTCACGTGTCGTCTCGGAGAGCGCAGATGCGGAAGGTCTCAGGAACAGCCATTGGCAGAGGTCGACGATGCGCCAGCGCACGACGCCGTGGATCGCAGGCGTCGGGCACTTCCTCGACGATGCGAAGCAAAGCGGCGCGCTGCGTCATCGTTGAGGAGCGACGGCTGCCCCGGCGCCTTGCGGTCCACCAGACCTTCGGGCCCCAGCGGCGTTGAAACGCAGGACCCAGTCGCGGACAATCTGAAGCGTCACGCCGCCGATCTTGGCCGCCTCGCTACGCGGCGCGCCGTCGTAGATCGCCGCCAGCGCCAAGAGGCGTCGCGTCAGTCGTCTGTTTCACGAGACGGCTGACGCGGCTGGCATCAAGAAGGCGGTGACGCTGCATGCGCTGCGCCATAGTTTTGCGACCCATCTGCTGGAGCGTGGAACTGATATCCGCATTATTCAGGCTCTTCTCGGTCATGAGAAACTGGACACGACAGCACGCTACACGCGCGTCGCCACCGGCATGATCTCCGCCATCGAGAGCCCGCTCGACGTGTTGTGCGAACCGCCTAGGACGCCCAGAAGGAGAAGCAAGGCGCCGTCGCCGGCTTGAACGGTCTGCGGCCATGTCTCGTCCCGCTCTGGAGGTTGCGGATATCTTCCGCGACCACGGCGCGGCGTGGCGGCGCGCCAACGCCGGCCATGTCAGCCTCGACCAGATGAAAGTCATGAGCGCGATCGAGCGCTGCCGCACAGTTGCGCTCGGCGGGCATGTGGCGCGCTGCGAGGGCTGCGCGCACACGATCATCTCGTACAACAGCTGCCGCAATCGGCATTGCCCAAAGTGCCAGGGGGCGGCGGCCAGGACGTGGCTGGCGGAACGCGAAGCCGAGTTGCTCCCGGCGCCATATTTTCATGTCGTCTTCACGCTGCCCCGTCCCATCGCGGACATCGCCTATCAGAACAAGGCCGTCATCTATGATGTCCTGTTCAAAGCATCGGCCGAGACCATGATCACCATCGCGGCCGACCCAAAACACCTGGGGGCTCGGATTGGCATCATCTCCGTGCTGCACAGCTGGGGTTCGGCAATGACGCATCACCCGCACGTGCACATGATCGTGCCGGGCGGCGGGCTGTCAGAGGACGGCGCGAGGTGGACCGCCTGCCGACCGAATTTCTTCTTGTCCGTCCGCGTGCTGTCACGGCTGTTCCGACGCTTGGTCTTGCAGATGTTGATCGCGGCCCACGAGGCCGGCCGGCTTCAGTTCTTCGGCGCGCACGCGGCGCTCGCCGGCGCCAACGCGTTCGCCGCCTTCCTTGCCCCGCTCCGGCGATCGGAATGGGTGGTCTATTCGAAGAAGCCATTCGCCGGACCCGAGGCCGTTCTTGCCTACCTCGCGCGCTACACGCATCGCGTCGCCATCTCCAACAGCCGCCTGATCGCCGCCGACGCCAGCGGCGTCACCTTCAAATATAAGGACTACAGGATCCAAGGTCCCGAGCGATACAAGCTCATGACGCTCGCCACAGACGAGTTCATCCGTCGCTTCCTGATGCATGTCTTGCCGAAAGGCTTTCATCGCATTCGCCACTATGGGTTCTTGGCTAACGGCAGCCGCGCTGACAATCTCACCAAGGCGTGCGCAGCGCTGAATGCTCCGCGGCCCGCCGCAACCCCGGACCACGCCAAACCCGCTGACGCGGACGAGCCGCCTTTGCTTTCTCGGCCATGCCCATGCTGCGGCGGCCGCATGCTCATCATCGAGACGTTCGCGCGAGGATGCGAGCCGAACTATCGGCCGGCCGCCGCGCCTCTCGGGATCAGGATCGATACGTCATGATCGAGACGGCATTGCCTACTGCGCCGCAACGCCAGCCCTTCTTGCCGTTCTTACCGCCGACCGTTCGCCCGCGCCGACGGCGCTCGTTCGATGATGCCGCGCCAACGTCTTGCGATCGCCGCCGCCACGCCGAACCCGATCCTAATGCCGGCGGCGCACGCTCCCGTCGATTAATCAACCGGTCAAGTTACAGTGCGTTCGTGGTTTCACCCTCTCGAATGCAGACCCCGCCACTCCTCAAATCCCCATAGATCGCAGCGGCGACCCCGCCCCTTCCGGCCCGCGATTTCGTGCCTTGGCGCTTCTCGGACGCCTGTCGTAGCTGCGCGTGGAGGGTTTCGTGATGCAGGCGTCCGAGAAACCTGCACATCAACGGACCTTCGTCGAGACGATGGGAAGCGAAGCGATAGTCTCCCGGGAGCGGTTACCACCTCGCTGTGCAATGCGGAGGTTGCCGTTCCACGGGCCTTGTTCGCGGACGTATTGCGGATGATCGCCGATTTGCGACCGCCGCCAATCGGCTCGCCAGCGTGAAGCGTTCGTTTGGGACGCGTTTAAACGAGGTCAATGGGAGAAGCGCGTCTTCAACATGGAAAAGCTGGCCATTCCCGGTTGGTCAATGATGGGTTCGGGCGGTTGCCACGCCCTGTCCGCCCCGGAGCCGTTCAATCCCGCGGCTCGGCCTTGTTGAGGGAGTTAAATATACACCTTCTGCCCAGGCATGGGGGCTTTTGGCGAATCCCGGAAGAATAGGAGGCCGACCGGGCCTCCCTTTTTCAAATTGGTTGACGCAATTTCAGTTGCAAGTTGCAAATGTCAGCAGTCCAGAGCGCCCAATGCAACGAGAAGTCATTGCTTTTCCATAATCCGAAACCTGGCGCCCGACATGCTGATGTTTGATGAAGATAGACCTTAGCTCAGGAGGATCATCTCCCGTGGTCACCCCATTGAGGAAGCTCTACCAGCGTGTTCAGGCGTCTACAGCCGCACGGTGCGCCTCACGCAGTAAGTTCCCTCCCAAGCTTTGCGTGTTTCTGAAACGCGTGGAGGGTTAGGTGGACGAGTTTCTCTCACGCCCCTCGGCTACTGCCCGTGAGATTGTGACCCGGGCAGGACCGCATCGTTTAAGCCACGCTTGGCGCTCATTTAGATCCGGCCTTTACGCGCGAGGCGTGGTCTTAATTGCCGTTGTCGCCCTCGCTCTTTTTCTTCTCTTTATCGCGCTGCGCTCATCCCGCAACGTGGACGCCTCTTAGGCGTGCAGCTCTCCCAGCAAGCAAATAAAAACGCCGCGCCCTAACCTCCGGGGTCGCGGCGTTCTCTTGCCGATGCTGGAGGGCGATCAGCTTAATCGCAGGGCAGCCCATCGGTTCGGCAGTCGCAATCGCCCGCTGCGCCCTCGCCACGCGCCAGTTGTTGCGCAACCAATCCCCGAACGTCACGCTCTCGTGGCCGAGCGCTCGCGCGGCGCGATAGTAACGCCACGCCTTACGCATGATCGCGGCGCGGTAAGAGTGGAGGTCTTGGCGGTCCACGTAATCCCAGTCTCCTCTCGCAAGCGGTGGTCGCCAGGCAACCCGCGGAACGGCACAGAGGCGCCATTTTTGAGCCTTCGCCGCGCACCTCCAGCTAAATCGCCGCGCCGTATCCGCTCGGGGCCCTCGCCAGACTTTTCGCTCAATTCGTAATTCGCAATTCGCAATTCGCGATGCAAAAAGCGGAAAAAGCCTCCGAAAAGTCGTCCGCGCGCCGTCGAGCCAGAGTTTTCGAGTAAATTCAGTGTTTCGCAAAGGCCGGCACCATGGCACGCCCCATGCCACGGCACGACTCCCGAAGACATCTGTCCCGCGTGGACATTCAAACACGGAAGGAAGTCATGCGAAAGTTGGCGAAAAACGTGGGCGTGGTGGGCTACGGCTACTGGGGCACGAATTTGGCGCGTGTCTTCAGGGAATTGCCCGGAGCCCCGCTCTACGCGGTCGTGGAGCTCGATGCGCAAAAACGAGAATTGGCTCGCCAGCGCTATCCCGGCGTCAAGATTGCCGAGAGACTGGAGGACGTGCTGGAGGATCCGGCGCTCGACGCAGTCGCGATAGCCACGCAAGTGGATACGCATTTCGAGCTCGCAATGGCTGCGCTGCAAGCCGGGAAACATGTCTGGCTTGAGAAGCCGATGACCGAGACTTCGGCCCAGGCCCAACGGCTCGTCGAGGAAGCGGAAAGACGGAATCTTACTCTGCTCGTGGATCATACGTTCGTTTACTCAGGAGCTGTCGGTAAAATGGCTGAGATCGTCGCCGGCGACGATTTTGGTGACGTTCTATATTATGACTCCACAAGAATAAATCTCGGAATCTTTCAGCGCGATGTCAACGTCATCTCAGATTTAGCGGTTCATGACTTCTCGATACTCCAATATCTGCTGGGCGAGACCCCCACGGCGGTCTCTGCAAGCGGCATGACGCATTTCGAAGGCATGCCGGAAAACCTGGCCTATGTGTCCCTTTTCTATGATTCGGGGATCATCGCCCACGCCAATGTCAGTTGGCTCGCGCCCGTCAAGGTGCGCCAGGTGCTTTTGGGCGGCAGCAAGAAAATGATCGTTTACGATGACATCGCGCCGTCGGAGAAAGTGAAAGTTTACGACAGCGGCGTGACCCTCACCTCGGATCAGCATGAAATATACGAGCGGCGCATCGGCTATCGCACGGGCGACATGTGGGTGCCCAAAATCGACGCAACGGAGCCGCTGCGCCTCGCAGGGAAGAACTTCCTGGAGTGTATCGAGACGGGCGCCAAGCCGATCACCGACGGGCGGTTCGGGCTGAGCGTGGTGCGACTGATCGAGGCCGCGACAGCCTCCATGCATAAACGTGGAGAAGCCATCCATATCGCCGCTGAAGCGAAGGCCGTTCAGGCTGCTGTCGAGGAGAAGGTCTATGCTGATCCCATTCGTTGATCTCAAGGCTCAACATGCGGTCCTACTGTCACCCGCGCGGACTGCACAAACGCGCCAAAAACGGAACTTCGGCCGGCCCCGGAGGTCTTGCGTCGAATCTGCCTGCGGCCATGCTTTCGAGCCTCATATTCTGCGGGCCGCCGACGGCTCAACTTGGCATTAGGTCGCAACGAGCCGCCGAAACAGGAGCCGAGGCACGCCAGCAAGCCGCGGAGCGTACGCGGCAAAAATGCGCCTGCATGCGTTGTCGTGGCGTCGCCCTGACTGCGAATATCGCGTCGGCATGCGACCAGAAGAGGCGCGCATGGCACAGAACTTCAACCCGAGCGCGCGGGTCGAACGAATATGAAAGGATCGGCGTCCGGAGACCTGATGCGCCAATGATAGGGGCCGAAGCCCGCTGGAGACGAGGGCGTCATCTGTGCATTGTGCTTGAGCAACTCGACCCCCTCCTCCAGTCTCACGGTGAGCATCCCATCGATTTCGGCGTCTGTTCCGATGAGTTGACAAGGGGCGGAGGCGTCTGGCCTGGAAGCGCTGATGACGATGGAACCGTCGGGTTGAGGCCGAATGCTGAACACCTTCATCTCGCGAGATGGAAAATATGATGGCTGGCCTCTGGCACGAGAACGCTCTAGAGCGACGAGATAGCGGCCTCCGCCGAGATATTCCGCGCGTTGAAAGCCTTCTTGAATTAATTGCGCGGTGGCGCTTTTGAGCTGTGCTTCGAAGTGTGTTTCCAAATAACCCGCTCGACATCTTTGTATAAAAGCTGGCACGAATATTAGATTACCGTCGTACGAATATGTATAACTGCCGTCGGCATGGACTAAGACATCAGCGTCGAACTGCTCTGGGGCGAGCGTTCGAAAGAAGTCGCGCATTTTTTCCTCTTCGACTGAGTCTATTTAGAGGGCTAGATGGATACCTTCTGGCCGACTTCAGGCCGCCGCCAATAAGTTAAAAAGTCCTACAAGTCAGCGAAATTCTCCCATCGTCACCGTGTGTAGCCGGATTGTCGGATTGACGACCGGCCGGCGTCGGACGGATCGGCGTCGCCGGGTCCGTGCTTCATGGGTCAACGGCGGAAAACAAAAAAAGCCCGGCCACAGCCGGGCTAATCCAAGGAGGTTGCTATCTCGAAATATAGGGCGGCCGCGCGTTGGCGCCAGCCGCGACGTTCTCGACAAGCAGCACGCCGACGCTCCCCAAAGAGTCGACGAGCGCCGCTATGGCGACGGTGTTTCGGAGCGCAGGTCTCATCAAGCGCGGATCAGGCGACGGTCGACGGCGAAGCGCAACTCCGCACATCGTCGCTGCGACGATCACACGCATCTGTCCTCCAGGCCCTGCCGACGTGCGACCGGACCGGCATGAGCATCGGCCGTAAGCCTTGTCGCTAGGAATGGGCAAGAAGCGCCAGAATGTCACGTTCACGAGGAAGGCTTGGCCGTTACGCTGCCACGCCTCGATGGGCGTGGTTTCTCACGAAACTCAAGAATTATGAGACGCGCAAGAAAGCCCCGCACCATAAGGGTTTCCTGGTGTTTTTAGTCCCTCCGGCCTTGAGTGTGACAGCTTTCGAATATCACGCGGTCGCGAGTTGTCTCGATACCTCGAAGACCTTACGCCCCGGGAGGGTTGTCGTCTTCGTATAACCCAACATTCCGCTGGGGAGCCGATGAGTTCCAACTCTCCGTTTTCAGGAGTTTCCAACGCCAAATCGCTTTTCGCTTCGGCCGGGGAACGCTCACAAAAATGGTCATCATGGCGGTATTACATGTACGCATCTCCCCAACCTGCAGACCTCCGTCACCTCGCAGCAGACGTGCGCTTGACCCGCAACTTCGCAGCAGGGCCGCCCTGGTGGACAGGAGGTCGAGGTGCATACCGCAGGCGGCGGCGGGACGGGGGAAGTGATGGTGACGTCCAACGCGACGACCTGGTGGCCGTTTTTATCTGTGATGAACAGGGTCCACACGCCCGGAGTCGCCGATGAAGCTACGTCCATCGAAAACACCAGCGACTGCGCGACTTGATTGATGATTTTGTAATTACTAGCGAACACGCTTGGCTTTATCCCAAATTGCTTGGTGGTGACATTCCCCAGATCAATCGTTCCATTTGTAATGACCGTCATTGTGGCTGACGTCCCGGCGGCGACCGAGGTAGGAGTTACGCTCGCCGCCGCGCAGACGGTCTGTGCGAATGACGCGCCTGGCGGCCATGAACAAAAGACCGCGAAAGCGAAACCTACGCGAACCAACGTCCTAGAAGTTATTCCAAACATCGGAATCTCCTAAGGGGACATTCGCCAGACGGGCTGAAGTTTCGAGATAACTCTGCTCAAACTTACGGATTTTGCTCGGCCCAAAGCGCCGATGCGCAGGGGCCTCAATCTTAACGCGTCATCCGAACACATCGTTCCGGGGTAATCACAAAAACCACGGATCAGGACGACTGGCGTTGGAATGGAAACGTGCCGAGCGTAATTCGTCGCCGCGGCTTGACCAGCGTGTTTGGAAGGTCGCCTTTGGGTCCAGACTGTGTGGAAACTGCGGTTGACGGGATTCTGTTAGCGTGAGCGTTGCGTTAGAATCGGGACATGACGCACATTCCCGGCTCCGATCGCTCGCAGTTGCTGCTATTGCCCGAAGCCATCGACGATTACGTCGCCGCCGACAATCCGGTGCGCTTCATCGACGCCTTTGTGGACGCGCTCGACTTGAAAGCCGCTGGATTTGCGCGGGTCGAGGCGAAGGCGACGGGACGTCCGGGCTATGCGCCGGGCGATCTGCTCAAGCTCTACATTTACGGCTATCTCAACCGCATCCAGTCGAGCCGGCGGCTTGAGCGGGAGACCAATCGCAATATCGAGCTGATGTGGTTGACCGGCCGCTTGGCGCCGGACTTCAAGACCATCGCTGACTTCCGACGCGACAACGGTCCCGCGATCCGCGCGGCCTGCGCGCAATTTTTGCAGCTGTGTCGGCAGTTCAACTTGTTCACGCGCGCTGTCGTGGCCATCGATGGAAGTAAATTCAAGGCCGTCAACAACCGCGACAAAAATTTCACGGTGGCCAAGGTCGCCAAGCGCATCGAGCAGGTGGAGGCCAGCGTTGCGCGCTACTTGACGGCGCTCGACCATGCGGATCGACAGGACAGCGATATCGCCGAGGCCAAAGCGACGCGCCTGAAGGAGAAGATTGAAGGCCTGCGCAGGCAAATGCAGTCGCTCAAGGACATGGAAAGGCAGGTGGAGGCAGCGCCAGACAAACAGGTCTCTCTAACCGATCCCGACGCCCGCTCGATGGCGACCAGCGGCAAGGGTACAGGCATCGTCGGCTACAACGTCCAGATTGCTGTCGACGTCGAGCATCATCTCATCGTCGCGCACGAAGTGACCAACATCGGCACGGACCGGGCGCAACTGGCGTCAATGGGTCGCAAAGCCCGCGACGCCATCGAATGCGAAGAAGTCACCGTGCTGGCTGACCGAGGCTATTACAGCGGCGAGGAGGTGCTGGCTTGCGAAGGAACTGGCGTCTTGCCCCGCGTTCCCAAGACGCTGACCTCCGGCAACGACAAGCGTGGCCTCTTCACCGTTCGGGACTTCATCTATGACCCGGAAAACGACCATTATACCTGCCCGGCCGGCGAACGCCTGACCAAGGGAAAGGCGCGCTCCGATCGCCACGACAACGTCGACCAATACCGCAATCTCACGGCCTGTTCGACTTGCGCGCTCAAGCGCAGATGCACGCCCACGAAGCACAAGCGTCTCAAACGCTGGGAGCACGAGGGCGTTCTCGATAAAATGCAGGCTGCGCTCGACCACATGCCCGGCGCTATGACCATCCGCCGACAGACCGTTGAGCACCCGTTCGGGACACTCAAGGCATGGATGGGAAGCACTCACTTCCTGACCCGGACCCTGGAAAAGGTGAAAACCGAAATGAGTCTCCAGGTGCTCGCCTACAATATGAAGCGGATGCTCAATATCTTCGGGATCAAACCGCTGATGGAGGCGATCGCCGCCTGACCGCGACCGGCAGGCGACCCCCAATTCCTTGCCCGCGTGAGACCAAAAATCGGTCACGGTGACTTCGAGACGAGGTTTTCACACGGCCTCGGTCATCTTCACCCGTGCCGGTGTTGGCTGCGGCGTGGCGGCTTGTCCTTCAACTTCGGAATCGGGCGGCTAGAGCTGGCCCCGCAAATTTGAACAGTGAGATAAGTGGATTTTCTGCCTGACAGCGGCGAGGCTTCTCGCTGCGAATCAGGAGCTTGAGATGACGAAGAGACCGCGCCGCAATCATACGGCGGCATTCAAGGCGAAGGTGGCTTTGGCCGCGGTGAAGGGCGATAGGACGCTAGCCGATCTGGCGCAACAGTTCGATGTTCATCCGAACCAGATCACGACGTGGAAGGGCCAGCTTCTCGAAGGCGCGGCCGGCGTGTTCGGCCAGGAGAAGAGCGACGCGAGAGAGGCCACCGTCGATTTGAAAGCGCTCCACGCCAAGATCGGCGAATTGACGCTGGAGAATGATTTTTTGGAAGGCGCGCTCACCAAGGCCGGCATGCTGAGCGCAAAGCGATGATCGACAGGGATCACGACCTTCCGATCGCCCGGCAGGCGAAGGCGCTCGGCGTTAGCCGGGGCGCCGTCTATTACAAGCCTCGGCCCGCATCGACCGAGGATTTGAAAATCATGCGGCGGCTCGACGAACTGCATCTCGATTACCCGTTCGCGGGCAGTCGAATGCTGCGCGACATGCTGAACCGCGAAGGGGTTTCGATTGGCCGCCGCCATGTCGCGACATTGATGAAGCGCATGGGAATCGAGGCAATTTACCGCCGCCCGAACACCAGCAAACCCGCGCCGGGCCACAAGATTTATCCCTATCTCCTGCGCCAGTTGAAGATCGAAAAGCCCAACCATGTCTGGGCGATGGACATCACCTACATCCCGATGGCGCGGGGCTTCGTCTATCTGGCGGCGGTCGTCGACTGGGTGACCCGGCGGGTGCTTTCGCATCGCGTGTCGATCACGATGGAGGCGGATTTTTGCGTCGAGGCGCTGCAGGAAGCCCTGGCGAAGCACGGCAAGCCGGAGATATTCAACACGGATCAGGGTAGCCAGTTCACCAGCATCGACTTCACCCGTGTGCTGCTCGATGCAAACATCGCCATCAGCATGGACGGCAAGGGTTCCTGGCGCGACAACGTGTTCGTCGAGCGGCTGTGGCGCAGCGTAAAATATGAGGAGGTCTATCTGCGCGCCTACGAGACTGTTCCAGAGGCGCGCGCGTCGATCGCCGGATACTTCGCCTTTTACAACGCGCGGCGACCGCATTCGGCGCTTGACCGAAGGACGCCGGACGAGGCTTACTTCGCCTTGCAGACCATCGCGGCGGCGGCATGAAACCGTCGTGCGCGATTTTGTCGCAGCTCTGGTCGGGCTACGCCCTCCCGCCGCCGCATCAAAATCGCTGAGCCCCGCGTTCAGCATAACCCGGCAGGAATCCACTTAACTTCCGCGGGGCGCTGTTCAGACAACCGGAGCCAGCTCTGATGAGTTGAGCGATCCAAATTCATCGCTATTTCTGATCGAGGCGCTGAGCGTTGCGAGCGTGGCCGCAATCTCATATGCAGCTGTTTCAGAGAGCCAGCATGTGTGTTCTAACCGCCCAGCAAGTGAGCGATCTCACCTCGCGCCACGTGCCCACGATTATCGCCAATTTTGTGAGCCACTACGAGACAAGCGCCGGGAACCCCTTCAACGCAAATGCACTCATCGGCGTCCTCCAGAGTATCGATGACCTGGCGAACTGCTTTACCTACCAGGACACGACGCAGACCCCACCCATGGCCAAATTCTACCGACGACTGGACCAGCGATAGTAGAAATTTTCGTCCAGCGACAGGTTGCCTTTGGTTCTCGCGTTAAGCGCGGTGGGGCTCACCGTCATTTGTCCGCCGCGCACGCGGCATCCAAAACTCTTCGGCGCAGCAATTCCGACGACTTATGCCAGGCTGAATTCCTCCCCCTATTCCGTTCGCCGATCAAGGCGTGCATGATGTGCGCGAACGTTGGCGCACGTCCATGCATTTGGCCGCGACTTCTTTGTCGGCCTTCAAGATGCGGAAAAATGTGCTCTCCTTGAGAGCCTTCACGAGACCCTCGGCATCGGAGAGGTAAGCGACCGAATTCAAATAAAGCAGCTCGCCGGATCGATGGAACGCTTGTCCAGAATGTGCAGGAACTCCTGCAGGTCGAGCCAAAACTGATTCCAGTCGCTCGCCGGCGCGACCCCGAGCGGCTCCCTTCCGCCGCTGCATGTGACGACGATGCGCAAAGCTGACGAGAGTTCTCATTGGGAGCTGAGCGTTCAGCGTAACCCGGAAAGCGGTGAGGTTCCGAGACTGCCGTGTCTCCTCCAGGCGGTTTCCGCAAAGCGGACGAGATCCATTTCTCCGTCTCCATAGATTTGAGCGATGCCGTTTTCGTCGCATAGGAGACCAACGTTGCTTTCTTGGGCGCAAAGCATGACTTCCGACGCCAACTCCTTCGGGAGGAAAAACGCGACATTGGGATATCTTGCTTGGTGTTGGCCGCCGAAGGCCCCTGCATTGCAACTTGACACGGGCGTAGCGCCATAGGCCGAGACCGCAATCGTCGCTGACGCGACGCCGATATCGAGCCCCCAAAGCGCCGGTTCATCCTCAAACGATGTCGCTTGAAACTCTTCAAAGGCTGCGAGCTCGGCTTCAGGGTCTTCGGCGGCTTTGACGCGGTTGATCACATCGATCTCCGTGTCGAGGGCTGCGCGGACCTCATCCCATGAGAAACCGCGCATGTCGCGATACGAGCGATTGCCAGCGAGCCAACCCTCGTCTTCTGCTTGCTCAAGCTCCTCGCTGGATGCGTCGGCGAGATCAGCCAATTTCAGTTCGCGACGAATTTCGATAGCGAACGAGCGAGAGATCCAAGGCATCTGCGTTTCCTCTCCAGCGAGGTGCGACGATACCACTCTATTCGGGCCGTCGGGGCTCGAAACCGGGGCTTCAGGAAAGGAGAAAGCCCGGTTTTCCGCTGGAACATAAATAGAACATTCTAGACATGGCGCCAAAAAGGCGCCACCCTTCGCGCATGACTGATTCGCCCAAACCAAACGCGATTCGCGCTCTAGATCGCATCAACCTTCGTCTGTCGCCAGCAATGTTCGACGCCATCGACAATGCGCGGAGCGCGCGGCCAGGCAACGTATCCAGGAATACGTGGATTGCCGAGGCCATCGAAGAGAAGCTCGCGCGTGACCTCGTTCAGTTCGACCGGCAAGAACTCCGATCGGAAGCGACATGCCTAACTTCTATGAATTTTTTGCGGGGGGCGGCATGGCGCGAGCGGGGCTCGGCGCAGGTTGGACGTGCCTATTCGCGAATGATTTTGATCACAAGAAAGGCCTCGCCTATCAAGCCAACTGGGGGACAGGCGGAGAGCTGTTGGTTGGCGACGTTGGAAAAGTCACGGCGAGCGAATTATCCGGATATGCCGACCTGGTTTGGGGCTCGTTTCCCTGCCAGGATTTGTCTTTGGCGGGGGGCGGCGCAGGGCTTAAGGGCGAGCGTTCCGGCACATTCTATCCGTTCTGGGACGTGATCACGGGACTGATCGACGACCATCGCGCGCCGAAGCTTGTGGCGATCGAGAATGTTTGCGGCACGCTGACTTCTCACGGCGGGAAGGACTTCCAGGCGATCTGCAGAACCTTCGCTGACGCCGGCTATCGATATGGCCCGCTGATCATCAACGCTTCGTTGTTTCGGCCGCAGTCGCGCCCGCGACTCTTTGTGATCGGCATCCGGCAGAACCTGGCAATCGATCCCTCACTTCATTCCCCCGAGCCGGTCGAGCCGTTCCACACTCGCGCCTTACGCAGAGCGGCCGAGGGAGTCCCTGCCCGACACCGGGACAAAATGCTTTGGTGGAATTTGCCGACGCCGCCACGCCGCAAAATCACATTCGCCGAAATCATCGAAGAAAACCCAACCAGTGTTGACTGGCACAGCCCGGCTGAGACTAGGCAGATATTGGCGAAGATGTCCGCGGTAAATCTGGCGAAGGTTGAAGCGGCCAAGCGCTCAGGTCGTCGTATGGTTGGCGGAGTCTACAAGCGGACGCGATACGACGGAAATGGCGTGAAGGTGCAGCGTGCGGAAGTGCGGTTCGACGACGTAGCCGGATGCCTGCGCACGCCAGCCGGCGGCTCCAGCCGACAGACCATCATGGTTGTCGACGGAAACAAGATTCGTTCGCGCCTGATTTCGTCGAGAGAGACGGCGCGATTGATGGGGCTCGACGACGGATACAAACTGCCCAAGAACTACAATGAGGCTTACCACTTAACCGGAGACGGCGTCGTCGTCGATGTGGTGCGGCATCTCGCGCAATATTTGTTCGAGCCGCT
>CAVXEI010000029.1:0-147512 GCA_963760695.1 uncultured Alphaproteobacteria bacterium
GCTGATGGAGGCTCACTGGTATTTTGGCGATGGAGTTGCGCAGATGCCAAGGCATTGAAAAATAGCGATAAGCCGGACTGCTGCGCGAACGATCGATCGCGCTCCAGGGGGCCAACAATGAAAGAGCACGAAATTCTTTCTCCGCAATCTCGGGCTGAGTTGTTCGACCCACCGAGAGATCCGGCCGCAATCGTCCGGCAGTACACGCTCTCGCCCGATGATTTGACGTTGATCCGCCAACGACGGCGCGACGCCAATCGATTGGGATTGGCCGTGCATCTTGCGTATTTGAAATTTCCCGGCAGAGTTCTTGGCAGTGACGAAACTCCGGTTCCCGACATGGTCGCCTTTTTGGCCCATCAGCTCGGAATCGAGTTCGGTGCTTATCGTGAATACGCACAGCGTGACGAAACCCGTCGTGAGCATCTCGGCGAGATACAGTCGCATTTGCGCGTCCGTCCTTTCAGCCGTGACGATTATCGCTACGTCGCAAAGATTGCGACGGACGAGGCAGTTGGCACGGATCGTGGCGCTGTCATCGTTGCCGCCATGATCGAAGCGCTTCGCACTCGCGGCATTTTGTTGCCTGCGCCGACAATTTTGGAGCGCATCGGCTTGGCGGCTCGCGCCCGCGCTCGAAAGCAGGCCCACAAGAATCTCATCGAGGGATTGGAACAGCGAACGATTGCTGAGCTCGAGGCATTGATCGCGGTCAGCGACGACAGGGACCGCACGCGGCTTGCCTGGTTGCGTGACTGGCCCGAGGCGCCGACGCAGAAGAACCTGGTTGGCGTCGTCGAGCGCCTGCAATTCGTCCGTAGCTTGGGAGTCGGGCCAGATCGCGAGCAACGGATTCATCGCGCGCGCTACAGGGCGATCGCCAAGGAAACGACTATTCTCAGCGCCCAGCACCTTTCGCGCTTCGATACGCCGCGCCGACTGGCGACTCTGGTTGTGTTCGCTCGTGAGATGGAAGCGATCCTCACGGACGCGGAGCTTGTCATGTTCGACAAAATGCTCGGGGGTGTCTACCGCCGCGCCGATCGCGCCTACAGAGAAAATCTTGTCCATCGAGCAAGAGCGCTCGATGGATCGGCGCGAGCGCTTCTCCATATGGCGAAAGCCATGTTGGCAGCGAAGGAAACGGGTGAGGACCAGGACGCGGCTGTTGAACGATCTCTCGGCTGGGAACGCTTAAAGGCGCTTGTCGCAGAGACCGAAATCGTCGTCACAAACACGCGCGAAGACAATCTGACCGAGATCGTCGAAAGATATCCAACAGTGCGCCGGATGATTCCGGTCTTACTCAACTCATTTGTATTCCGCTCATGGAAACCAAACGACTCATTGCTCGACGCGCTCGAACTGTTGCGTGGACTTTATGTGGCGCGGCCGAAGCAACTCCCGCCGCGCCCGCCGACCGCATTTCTAAAGTCGACATGGCGCAAGCTGGTTGGAAGAGGATCTGCGTTCGATCGTCGGGCGTATGAGGTCGCCGTCATGATGACGCTGCGCGACAGCTTGCGGTCCGGAGATATCTGGGTCGAGGGAAGCCGCGCGTTCCGCGCCTTCGGCGATTTTCTCCTGCCGCCGGAGGCATTTGTCGCACGGCGACAGGAAGGCGAATTGGGACTGGCCGTCCCGGATCGCTTCGATGACTGGCGCTCGGAGCGGATCGCTTTGCTCGAAGCGCGGCTCAGTGAAATCGATGCGCTCGCATCGGCAGGCAAGCTTGTCGAAGCGGCTATCACTGCAGAGGGGTTGTCGATCAGCCCCATTCGCAGAGAGGAGAACGATGAAGTAGATGATATCGCCCGGCGGCTCTACGGCATGCTGCCGCGTCTGCGGATCACCGAGCTTCTCGCCGAAGTCAATGGCTGGACGGGATTCGCCGATCGCTTCGGCCATCTTCGCACCGGCGCGCCACCCGAGGAGAGCGTCGGGCTGATGACTGCATTGCTTGCAGACGCCACCAATCTCGGCCTCGCCCGAATGGCGCGAAGCTCCAAAATATTCAGCCATTCGAAATTGCTCTGGATCGCTGAATGGCATGTTCGCGACGAAACCTATCAGGCGGCGCTGGTATGCCTGACCGAAGCGATACACGCGCAGCCTTTCACAAGGGTCTGGGGCGACGGCGGCGCGTCATCGTCGGACGGACAATTCTTCAAGGCAGGCGGGCACGGCGAAGCGCGCGCCGACTACAACGCCAAATATGGCTCGGAGCCCGGCGTCAAATTTTATACGCATATCTCCGATCGCTATGCGCCGTTTCACACGAAGGTCATCGCCGCCAACGCCAGTGAAGCCGCGCATATTCTGGATGGCCTGCTTCACCACGAATGCTCACTGGACATCCGCGAGCATTACACCGACACGGCGGGCGCCGTCGATCACGTGTTCGGTCTCTGCCATCTCACGGGATTTAGATTCGCGCCGCGCATTCGCGATCTTGCCGATCGTCGCCTCTATGTCGCTGATGCTCGCGCGACATATCGAATCGCTCGAGTCGATGATCGGCGGCGCTATCGACTTCCGCATCATTGGCGAAAATTGGGACGAGACGTTGCGCCTCGCCGCGTCGGTGAAAGCTGGAACGGTTGCGCCGTCGATCCTGATGCGTCGGCTCGCAGCTTACCCAAAGCAGAATGCGCTTGCGAAGACGCTTCGGGAAATAGGACGACTCGAACGCACCCTCTTCACCCTCGACTGGATCAGCGACCCGGCTCTGAGGCGGCGAACGAACGCGGGCCTCAACAAGGGTGAGGCCCGCAACGCGCTCGCCAGGGCGGTGTTCTTTCATCGCCTCGGCGAAATTCGCGACCGCACTTTCGAAAATCAACGATATCGAGCATCTGGCCTAAATCTCGTCGTCTCGGCCGTCATCCTTTGGAATACGGTCTACCTCAGCCACGCCGTTGCCGAACTGCGCGTCCAATGGAGAACGCGGTCCGTGACGATCTGCTCGCTCATATCGCGCCGCTCGGCTGGGAGCACATCACCTTCAACGGCGACTATGTCTGGCCGACCGAGCCGCTCCAAAACGCCTTCCGGCCTCTCAGAAACCCGCGATCCGAGCTACTCGATGCGGCTTAGCGTAGGATTTTGGGAAGATTCTGCGATGATGGGTTGGACGGCCCCCTGAGCGGCATCATCGTGCCAAGATGGTCGCTGTGGAAACACCATCGAAAGGGAGCCGTCCGTGAGCAAGTCTACCACCGATTTTTCATCCGTCATCCGCGTAGGGCTCGATCTGGCAAAGCATGTGTTTCAGGTGCACGCGATTGACGCCGCCGGCGCGGTCGTCGTCGCAAAGGCCGTGCGCCGCGGAAAGCTGCTGGAGTTTTTCTCGGCTCTCCCACGTTGCGTCGTAGCGATGGAGGCCTGTTCGACCGCACATCACTGGGGACGCGCGTTGAACGCGCTTGGCTTCGAAGTGCGGCTCATTCCGCCGGCGCATGTAAAGCCATACGTTCGGCGCAACAAGAACGACGCCGCCGACGCGGCAGCGATCTGCGAGGCGGCCGGGCGGCCGGGACAACGCTTCGTCGGCGTGCGCTCCATCGACAACCAGGCGCAACTGATGCACCACCGCACGCGCGAAATGCTCGTCGGTCAGCGCACCCAGCTGTTCAATGCCTTGCGCGGGCATCTGGCGGAGATCGGGGTCATTGCGCCTCAAGGAACGCAACACGCTTATGCGCTCAAGGAACTGCTTACGGACGGCGCCGACGGAAACGGCGAGATCTTGGTCCCGGAGAGCGTGCGGGCCGCGCTGGCCCCGCTTGGCCATCTGATTGACGAACTCGACGCGAGGATCGCGGCAATCGATAAGGAGCTTAAAAGGCAGGCCAAGGTCGACGCGACGGCTCGGCGCTTGATGAGCATACCGGGCATCGGCCCCATCATTGCTTCGGCGGTCTTGGCGAGCGTGCAGGAGATCGGCGCATTCGGCTCAGCGCGGGAATTCGCAGCCTTTCTCGGCTTGACGCCGCGTCAGAATTCCAGTGGCGGCAAGGAGCGGCTCGGGCACATCACAAAAATGGGCGATCGCTATTTGCGCAAATTGCTCGTCTCTGGCGCTTGTTCGGTTCTCTTTCGCCGCAAAGGACACAACGACGCCTTGCGCCACTGGGCCGATCAGCTGCTGACACGCAAATCGGGCTCGACGAAGTTCAAGCTGGTCGCCGTGGCGCTCGCCAACAAATTGGCGCGCATCATTTTTGCCGTTCTGACACGCGGCGGCAAATACGAAGCGCGCGCCATTGCGGCCTGAGCAGCGCCTGGGGCGGCAAAGCTCGGAGAGGAATCAGGGATATGTCGTCGTAAGGCGATAAAGAGATCGAGGGCGACTACGAGGTGATGTGAACAACGGAATGGCTCGAAAGCCCGCCAGGGGTCGGCGTCACTACGAACGCGTCGCGATGAAGGGGCAAAGAGCCGAGCGGATCAACCATCAAGGCCAGCGGCATTCCTGCCCGCGTAAACAGGCCGTAGACATGACCGCGCCCGAGATGTTCGCAGAGCCGAAAAGGGACCCTTGACAAAGGGGGCCGTCCAGACATGACCCCAATCCGTGGCGGTGGCGGCGCTTACGATTGCGGCTGGGGCTGACGGGCACGGAGCGGCGCCTCAAGGCGCGCCAAGAGATCGTGGGAACTACGAGATGGTGCACCTTTCGCTTTATCGTATCCTCACAAAACTCAGCGTGTTTTACCGCCTCATGCGTGTCGGGCTCTCGATTTTGCTTTGCATCTCATGCAGCGGAGAGGCCTTTGCCAAGAGCGAACTTTGGAATAGATGCGTTGGCGCAGACATCGACGCGCGGTTTGTAAGTTGCTCGCAGCTTATCGCGCGCGGAAAGCGGGAGACCAAGAGCAATCAGATTGCGGCCTACATCAGTCGCGCCTCCGCCTATCGGGCCAAGGGCGATTACGATCGCGCCCTCGCTGATCTCGACAAGGCGTTGCAACTCGATCCGAAATCGGCGCCAGCGCTTTTGGAGCGCGCGTCGATCTACCATGTAAAAGGAGAGTTCGGCCGCGCCATCGCGGATTACGACAGGGCGCTCAAGCTCGACAAGGATTCTGCGGCCGCGCTCAGCGGTCGGGCCAGGGCTTATCGGGGCAAGGGAGATCTCGAGAAGGCGCTGGCCGATTTCGATGAAGCCGTGAGGCTTGATCCAAAATCCGCGTCAACGCATGTCGATCGCGGCGCCATCTATCAGGCCCAAGGGGATTTCGATCGCGCCATCGTCGATTACGACCGGGCGATACAGATTGATCCCAAAGATGCGAACGCCTTCCTCGGCCGGGCCAACGCATATCGCGGGAAACACGATCTCGAGCGCGCCAAGCAAGACCTCGAATCCGTGATGAAGTCTCGCCCCGCAGCTCACTGCAGCCAAAGACATTCTCAACGAGGTCAATGGGCTCATCGCCCAGAGCGCCGCGCCTTCGACCGTAGCGACCCCGGCGGCCCCCTCGGCGCCTGCGCTCGCGCCAGCAATAAGACCGCTATTGCTGGCGGTTCTGGCGCTTGTCGCTTTGCTCGGATTATTTGCGATTTTAATAATAAGCTTCCGGCGCAAACCGGTCGATAAATCCCGACGTTCTGGGGCCGACCAACATGTCCGGCCCCGCGACGGTTATCTCGCCGAGGTCAGTCGACTACAGCCGGGCGACGCCTGCACCAGGGCGGAATCCAGTCTCGAAGGCCTGTCTCAAACGGAGGCCGACGCGCGTCTGACGAAATTCGGACCCAATCTCGTCGCCCGCGAAGCCAAGGCGACCATCCTTCAAGAACTTTGGAGTCGCGCTCGGAATCCCTTGAACGCGCTGCTGCTCTCCTTGGCGACCGTTTCCTACTTTTCAGGGGACGTCCGCGCCGCCGTCGTCATCGCCTCGATGGTCGTCCTAGCGATTGGAACCGCCTTCATCCAAGAGCACCGATCGAACGAGGCGGCCGCCAAACTGCGCGCCATGGTTCACACGACGGCGAGCGTGAGGCGAACCCCAAATGATGCGAATAACCCCTTCGCAGAAATTCCCATTGAAAGGCTCGTGCCGGGAGATATCGTCCGGCTTTCCGCCGGCGACATAATTCCGGCCGAGCTCCGCCTGCTCGAAGCCAAGGATCTGTTCATCAACCAGTCGACGCTGACCGGCGAAGCCATGCCCGCCGAGAAATATGAGCAGGCGAGCGATCACGACTGCGAGGACCCCTTCGACCTGCCAAACATCTGTTTCATGGGCGCCAACGTCGTGTCGGGTTTCGGCATCGGCGTGATCCTGCGGACTGGCCCAAAAACGTTTTTTGGGCAGCTTGCTCACCAGATCGCCGGGCGACGCGTGCCGACCGCCTTCGATCAGGGCATCAACAGGTTCACTTGGCTGATGATCCGTTTTATTCTGGTGATGGTCCCAACAGTTTTTCTGATCAATGGCCTGACGAAACATGATTGGCTGGAGGCGCTGCTCTTCGCGGTGGCGGTGGCCGTCGGGCTGACGCCAGAGATGCTGCCGATGATCGTCACGGTAAACCTCGCCAAAGGCGCGATCGCCATGTCAGGCAAGAAGGTGATCGTGAAACGCCTCAACGCCATCCAGAACTTCGGAGCAATGGATGTTCTGTGCACGGATAAGACAGGCACGTTGACGCAAGATCGAATTATTTTGAAGCGCTGTCTGGACATATATGGCGAAGACTCAGATCGAGTTCTCGAATACGCCTACCTCAACAGCCACTTCCAATCTGGACTGAAGAACCTGCTGGACATTGCGGTTCTCGAACACCACGAATTGGGTGCCGCGCTTCGCCCAGATCATCACTTCAAGAAAATTGACGAAATTCCCTTCGATTTCAACCGCAGGCGATTGTCCGTGCTCGTCCGGGGCGATGATGGAAAGCATCTGCTCATCTGCAAGGGCGCAGTGGAGGAGCTGTTCTCAATCTCCACGCGTTACGAAGCGGGTACCGATTGCGGGCTCTTGGACACATCTCATTTCGACGCCGCCAAGCGCGAGACGGCGGAACTAAACGCCGACGGCTTCCGGGTGATCGCTGTCGCATACAAGGAGATGCCGCCGGAGCAAACAGTCTATGCCGTCGCGGACGAGAGCGATCTGACGCTTCTCGGCTATATCGCTTTTCTTGATCCACCGAAGGAAAGCGCCGCGCAGGCTATTGCAGATCTCGCCAAGGCGGGGGTTTCCGTCAAGATCCTTACGGGTGACAATGAGATCGTCACGCGCAAGATATGCAAGGACGTCGGGCTGAAGGTCGATCGCATCGTGCTCGGATCCGAGATCGAGCATATGAGCGACGATGCGCTTTCGGACCTGGCGACGACCACGATCGTGTTCGCGAAATTGTCGCCGCCTCAGAAAGCCAAAGTCATCGAGGCCCTGCATCGCAAAGGACATGTCGTCGGCTATCTCGGCGATGGAATCAACGACGGGCCGGCTTTGAAGGTTGCAGACGTGGGGATCTCGGTCGACACCGCCGTCGACATCGCCAAGGAATCCGCCGACATCATTCTGCTCGAAAAAAACCTGCTCGTTTTGGATGAGGGAGTGATTGAGGGTCGAAGAGTTTTCGCGAATATCACAAAATACATCAAGATGGGCGCCAGCTCGAATTTTGGCAATATGTTCAGCGTGCTCGGCGCGAGCATATTCCTGCCCTTTCTGCCAATGGCGCCCATACAAGTTTTGACCAACAATCTCCTTTATGATTTTTCGCAGACCACGATTCCAACCGATAACGTCGACGAGGAATATCTGGCCTCTCCACGAAAGTGGGACATCAGCAACATATTCAAATTTATGATCTTTATCGGGCCAATCAGCTCCATCTTCGACTACGCCACCTTTGGCATGATGTTGTTCGTCTTCAACGCATGGACCAATCCGTCGCTGTTCCAAACGGGGTGGTTCGTTGAATCTCTCCTGACGCAAACACTGATCATCCACATCATCAGAACAGCGAGAATTCCATTTGTGGAGAGCCACGCCAGCCCCGCCCTGATCGCAACGACCATCATCATTTGCGCGATCGGGATCGCGCTGCCATACACTTGGGTGGGCTCGGTGCTGGGGTTCACGCCGCTTCCCTCGCTCTACTGGCCACTGGTCAGCGCCATGCTGCTGACCTACGCGGTTCTCACGCATTTTGTGAAAGTCTGGTTCATACGCAGATGGGGGCTGTAAATTCTCCGATGATTGAAGTAGCCGGCCTTTTCACGCATTGGGCAGCAGCGAGGCCAGCAGGCTCTCTAAAGCGTCGATTTCCATCGGCTTGACAATATGATGATCAAACCCGGCTTCTGTGGCGCATCGACGATCTCCATCTCGACCCCATCCTTCAAGGCGACGAGGATGAGGTTTTTGCCTTCTGGGAGTTTGCGAATTTGGCGAGCCGTTTCATGGCCGGGCGCATTTGGCCTTTTCGACTTAGAAATGGGCGGGCAGTGACCGCCCACAACAGAGAGATTCAGAAGCGGTCAAAACGAGCGGGGAGAGTCTCGGCAACGGCGCGCCTTTGCTCGTCCGACAATGCGTTGTCCCAAATCCACGCCGCGACCGCAGCCGCCTGCGCCGAAATCTCCGGATGCATTGGCAGCTTGTCTTCAAGCAGCTTCACGAAGGCTGCTCCCATGATGGCCGTGCCTTCGTCGAGATCGAACAACATGTTTCGGCTCCTCGTCTGTCTGATTTTGCTTCAGGCCCGGACTGTCATCCGCTTCGCACGGGAACGCTTCCCTGCGGCGACGCGGGTACCGTGTTTACCGCCTTTGGCGCCGACTTACCGGAGCCTACTATATCGCAGCGGATGGCGTGCTGCGGCCTTCGGAGACATGTGATCATGACGCGCATTTGAGTAGATTCCGAGTCTATTTTGACAGGATCGCGATCACCTATTCTCTTGTACGGATACGTCGCCATGGATTTTCGGCGTCACGAGACATCGAAAATACGCATTGTTCACACTCAGAATATCTGCGGCCTAAAGTCACAAAATCCGAAGCCGCTATGTCTGCGGGGAGTGACCTAGCGATGATGGAGAAACGACGATGAGGATTGCCCAGATAGCGCCGCTCATGGAGAGCGTACCTCCCCGCCTTTATGGCGGAACCGAGCGAATTGTTTCGTATCTTACTGAAGAGCTGGTTCGGATGGGACATCAGGTCAGCCTCTTCGCAAGCGGAGATTCTTTGACCGCAGCCACTCTCGTTCCTTGCGTACCCGTGGCGCTACGTCTCGACAAGCAAGTCCACGACACGATTCCATATTATATGATCATGCTCGATCATGTGCGCCGGCAGGCCCACAATTTTGATATCCTGCATTTTCACGTCGATTTTTTGCCTTTTCCCCTCTTCCGTTCGATGGCGGGACGCACGGTTACCACCTTGCATGGCCGACAGGATCTTCCAGATTTGCCTCCGTTCTATAGCGCCTTCGAGGATATGCCGTTGGTGTCGATTTCAGACGCGCAGCGACTGCCGCTTCCCAAGGCAAGCTTCGCCGCGACGATTCATCATGGGCTGCCGCTGGACTTGCATCGCCCAACCCTAAATCCGCAGGGCGGCTACGTGGCCTTCCTGGGGCGCATATCGCCGGAAAAAGGTCCCGAGCGCGCAATTCACATTGCCCGATCCATGGGAATCCCGATCAAGATTGCGGCGAAGGTCGATAAGGTCGACGAAGGATATTTCCGCGAGTGCGTCGCGCCCTTGCTTAATGACCCGGGCGTCGAATTCATTGGCGAGATCAATGAGCGGCAAAAGACTAAATTTCTTGGCGAGGCGCTCGCCCTTCTTTTTCCCATCGACTGGCCCGAACCGTTCGGCCTTGCCATGATCGAGGCGATGGCTTGCGGTACGCCGGTGTTGGCGTTTAGACGCGGCTCGGTTCCTGAAATTGTCGACGAAGGCGTCACGGGCGTGATCGTTGATGGGATGGAGCAGGCGCACGGCGCTTTGCCCCGGGTTTTCAGCCTCAACCGTCGCGCTGTTCATCAGCGTTTCGTGGAACGCTTCTCAGCGACTTCGATGGCGCAGAACTACCTGAACCTGTATCGTTCGATGTTGATGCCTGTTCCTGCGGTGCTTAGTTGTCGTGAAGGCGGCGCCGTCCCCACTCGAAGCGTCAATTTGCCGGTAGCCGTGCATTGAAGTGCTCACTGCGCCCTCGATGCAGGCGTCAGCTTCAGAATCCCGCGCGAAATGAATTTCCGCGACGAGCAGTTATCCATGCGGGCGCCTCGGCGCGAAGGAGAGTTCCGGGTGAGCGCCATTCGAACACGGCTCTAGCGCCAACCGCGGCCTGATGCGAAGTGGACGAGTTTGACTGGATGAAGATAGTATCCGACGCCCTCGTTGAACGTCAGACTTGCAGCGGACCGGCTTGGAGTGGCCTTGATCAGGCTCAACATTCACCACAGCACAATCTACCGCTACGGTCGTCCGGTAAGCTTCGGACCGCACCGCTTGATGCTTCGGCCGCGCGAAAGCCGAGATCTTCGTCTGGTTTCCAGCCATGTCACGGTGGCTCCCGCTGCAGGCGTGACCTGGGCGCAGGATGTTTTCGGCAACGCCGTTGCTACAGCCTCCGCCTTTCAGAATTCTTCCGACAATCTCTCGATCGACAGCATCGCGGAACTGGAGCTCGAAGCCACCGCTTGGCCTGTCTTCGACATCGCCGCCGAGGCCATATGTCTTTCCCTTCCGCTACACCGACGATGAGTGGACCGACCTCGGCGGCCTGACAACCCCACAATACGCAGACCCTGAGGGACGGCTACGGAATTGGACACGAGCCTTTGTGGGTGGAAATCCGACGGATACTCTCGCTCTGCTCAAGGACCTCAATGCCGGCGATCTCGGCATGGATCAGCTATCAAAGTCGCGACGACGAAGGCGTTCAGTCGCCGACCGAAACTCTGGGGCGAGGATGGGGATCCTGCAGGGATTTTGCGGTCCTTTTCGTGGAAGCGGCGCGAAGCCTCGGATTTGGGGCGCGGATCGTCTCCGGTTATCTCTTCAATCCCGATGAGAAGATGCTTGGCTGGACGGACGAGGGAACCACCCATGCGTGGGCGGAGGTTTACGTGCCCGGCGCAGGGTGGATCACTTTCGATCCGACCAACCGCGGCGTTGGCGGCTCCAATCTGATCCCCGTCGCCGTCGCGCGCAACATTTGGCAGGCAATGCCCGTAAGAGGGAGTTACTCGGGAGCGCCTGATGCGTTCTTGGGAATGTCGGTGCAGGTTTTCGTAACGTCACAGAAAAGCGCCGCATAAAAAAAGCGGCAATCCGGGAGCACAGCTTCACCATCTAAATTTTGAATTGGCTATCAGAAAACGAACGGGGCTGAGTAGTTTCCGAGTTTGCGCTTGCAGGTGATCCGCGTCCTATGGTCGTGCGCGTTGCTCAATGCAGCAACTCCATGGCGGAAATATCGTGACGCAAGCTCTCAACACGAAGGGGCGCGAACCTCGCGAAGCCGCAGCCATCTCGCATCGTGCGGCCGCCGAACATCAGGGCAAAAAGGACGACGTTGCGGGCGCTGGGCATTGCGCCAAGGCGTGCTGCCCGCGAGCAAGGAGACGATGGGTTGCAGGTGTACGATCGCCACGGTCATGGCCTGTGCGCTCCAATGCCGCAGACTTCCCGGGTTGCGCTTTGCCTTTGGCGGAGCAAGGCAGCGGCACCGGGATTCCAGATCGACGGATTTCGCTGCACTAGCTGCATTATGCAAACGGATGGCGCGAACCTCTTGGTCCCTCTGTTCTTGAGAAGGAAACCAATTCAGCCGCGCCACCCAGCAGCGTCAGCTAGGCCTCATCAGGGCTTGCTGGCTTCCTTGACCGCGTCCTTCACTGTGTCTCGTGCGGTTCCGACCGCTTCGCGCACCGCGCCGGCGAGCTGGTCAGCTTTGCCACGAAGCTCGAGCTCCTTGTCGCCGACCACCTTGCCAGCGACTTCTTCGATCTTGCCTTTGATCTTTTGGGCTGCGCCCTTAATGTTTTCGTTGTCCATAACAGGATCTCCGTTTCGGTTGCTTATTGCTGGGAACAAATAGCGGAGATCGATGGATCAACGTAGCGTCGGAAACTACTCAAATTTAGGCGCCCACGGCTTGGCTGACCTTTGCGGGCGCAGCCGCGCGTATCCGTTCTCAAGGCAATCTTCCGGCCGATCTCAATCCGCTGCGACCGCCAATCGGATGAGCTCGGGAATGTTCCGCGAACCGGTTTTCCGCATGATGGCTGCGCGATGGTTCTCCACCGTCCGCTGGCTGATCCCCAGATCCGCAGCGATGTTCTTGCTGGGATGCCCGGCGAGCACAAGTCCGAGAATTTGGCGCTGACGCTTGGTCAAACCCTCGAGATGCGCGGCGGCGGCCACGCGTCGCGCCTGCTCTGGCGCGGACTCATGGGTTTGCACAAGCGCATGCTTGATGCTTGCAAGAAGCTCCTCATGGCCGAAGGGCTTTTCGATGAAGTCGGAGGCCCCGGCCTGAATGGCCTTGACGGCCAGTGAGACGTCTCCATGGCCAGTGATCATGATCGACGGCAGGGCGATGCCATCGGCCCTGAGCCGGGCTAGCAGCTCGAACCCGTTCATTCCCGGCAGCACCGCGTCGATCACCAGACAGCCGTGGCGCGTAGGCCCTAACACCGCTAGGAATGCCTCGCAGCTCTCGAAAGTCTCCACCTCCCATCCATGCGATTCCAGCATCTCCCGGACGGTCTCGCGCACGCCCGGGTCGTCGTCGACGACGAAGATGGTCGCAGCCGATGGCCCGCTAGACGCTTTTTTCGCCGTTTCAGGCGCCGCCGTTGGTGTCGAAGCAGCGAGAAGATTCTTGACGACGCGCAGCAGTTCCGCGGTCTCGACCGGCTTGTTCAGATGCGTGCTGCCGAGATTTGCGATGGCGCGCAGCGTTTTCGTGGAAATATCGCCAGTGATGACGATGGCGGGAATTTCGTGTTGGAATTTTTTCCGCAGTTGCGCGACGACCTCGACCCCATTGGGTCCATTGGGAAGATTGAAGTCGGCGAGGATGAGGTCGGGACGCTCGGTCGAAGCCAGGGCAACGACTCCATCGGCGGCGCCGAACGGGCGATGTCCGGCGTCCCGCAGAAGCATTTCGAGAAGTTCGCGAATTATTGGATCATCTTCGATGACGAGAATCGATGCGCTCCCTTGCGCAGGCTCGAGGGCGAGCCTTCCTGGGGTAGAGCCGAAGGCGGTGGGCACCGGGGACTCGATGGGCACGCTAATGCTGAACATTGAACCATGGCCAGGACGCGACTTCACATCAATTGGGTGGCCCAGCAGATTGGCCAATCGCTCTACGATGGCGAGACCAAGGCCCAGCCCCTTGCTGCGCTCCCGTGCGGGATTGTTGATCTGGTGAAACTCCTCGAAGATGGCCTGACGATTCTCCTCGGGTATTCCAGTGCCCGTGTCCCACACTTCGATACGCATCATCTTGCCGCGACGACGGCTCCCGAGCAGCACCTTGCCGTGGATCGTGAATTTCACGGCGTTGGACAGCAAGTTGCGTAGAATCTGTTCGAGCAGTCTGGGGTCGCTGCGCACGACGCATGCGCTGGAGACGACGCGCCACTCAAGACCCTGCGCCCGCATGTGATAGCGAAAATCGCTGTCGAGATGTTCAAACAATTCGTTCAGAGGAAAGCTCTCGACGTCGGGATGAATGACGCCCGCCTCTAGCTGATTGATGTCGAGCAGCGTATTCAACATTCCCGACATGACGCCGACGGTTGCGTCGAGACGCTTCAGGAGCGTTTGCAATTCAGGGTCGTTGCATTTGTTGGCCAACAGCCCCTGGAGAAGTCGGATCGTTTGCAGCGGTTGCCGTAAATCATGGCTGGCTGCCGCGAGGAAGCGCGATTTGGCGACGCTCGCCTGCTCCGCGGCTTGCGTGGCGGTGACGAGCGCCTCGGCTGCACGCTTTTTTTCGGCGATGTTCGAGAATGTGATGACGACGCCTTCAACCAAACCATCATGGGTTCGGTAGGGCAGTATGACTCGATTGTACCAAACTCCATTGTGGGTTTTGACTTCGCGCTCGATAGTGCGATGGTCGTCAAGAACGATCGAAGCATCTTTGATGAGATCGCCATCGTTTGCGAGCGAGGTGAAATCGGCCAGAGGCCGACCAATGTCGGTGGAAACCACTCTGAACAGCGACATGGCAGCGGGGGTGAAGAATTTAATTTTCAGATCTTCGTCTAGGAAGATTGTGGCGATACCCGAACTTTCCAAAATATTTTGTAAGTCGTTCGACGTATTGCGCTGACGCTCCAACGTCTCGTGGAGCTGACTGTTCAACGCCGTAAGCTCCTCGTTCACCGATTGCAGTTCCTCCTTCGAGGTGACCAGCTCTTCGTTCGTGGATTGCGCCTCCTCATTCAGTGACATGGCTTGCTCGCTGATGCGCCTCTGCTCCTCTTTCGCCGAGTCGAGATCGCGAAGCGCGCCTTCGAGCTCCGAGGTGACCTCCGCGAGCCGGCGCTCCAATTCGGCGACATGAACTCCGTCTGCGGGAGTTGGCGCCGCCAATCGATCTGTCCTTGGGTTCGCGAAGGAGGCATCCAGAAGAGTAACGAGCAACATCCCGTCGACTTGTGTCTTGATCGGTTCGACGGCGATGCAAATGGTCGAGGGAACGTGATCCTGATCCAGTTGAGCGTCGGCCACGACCACACGCGCCCGATCGCGCTTGGCGCGCTCGATGGCGGCGCGCAGCTTGGGTCGCAGACCATCTCGGATCATGACCAACAGATCATTGCTGGCGGCTCCCACGGGAACCCGGAGATATTTGTCCGCCATGCCTGAAATGTGGAGACATTCCTGGCGCGCGTTGATCAACACCGAGCACACAGAAAAGCAATCGGTCAGCGCGCGCCGAGACAGAGCGTCGAGGTCGGCTGCTCGGTCGAAGGCGGCTTTCGCCGCGGTCGCCGAAAGGATCCGCTCAACGGTCTGAGGCCCTGCCGGAAACGCGACCTCCCCCGGCCGGCTGCGGCCCAAATGACGATAAACACGATGCTTCTTTGAAATGGACTCGAAGCGCTCTCCAGACCCGACCATCTCGGACGGCCCGAGGAACAAAACGCCGCCATCGCGTAGAGCGAAATAAAGAAACGACAGGATCTTGTGCTGCGCCTCCGGTTGTAGATAGATGAGGAGATTGCGACAGCAAACGAGGTCTATGTTGGAAAAGGGCGCATCCGCCAAAATGTCGTGAACCGTGAACACGACGCAGTCGCGCAATTCGCGCGCCACCCTGTAATGGTGATCCTCTTTCGTGAAAAATCGCGCCAGCCGGTCCGGCGCCACATCCGCCTCGATCGTTTTTGGATAGAGCCCGTCGCGCGCGAAAGCGACGGCGTCCGCATTGATGTCCGACGCGAAAATCTGAAGACGCGCCGGCCGCTTCAACTCCTCGAAAGCTTCGAGAAACAGCATGGCGAGCGAATAGGGCTCTTCACCAGTGCTGCAGCCTGGACACCAGACGCGGATCGCCCGCTCCTCCTTTTGCTGATTGACGAGGGTGGGGATGATATCGTTGGACAGGTAATCGAAAGCGGGTCGGCCGCGGAAAAATTGCGTGACGCCGATCAATAGATCCTTGCGTAGCGACTCGGCCTCTGCGGGCTTTTCGCGCAGAAGCTTCAGATATGACGCGGGAGTTTCAATGCGGACTGCGTTCATGCGATGCTCGAGGCGACGCTGCAATGTGGCCTGCTTGTAGGCGCTGAAGTCATGCCCGGTTTTGTCTCGAAGCAGCGCGATGATCTCAGAGATCTCGGGGGACGCAGTGATTTGAGCGGATTTTTGCGCCTCCGCGGTTGCCGGCGCCGCTCCGTGCAGCCGGGCAAGAATGAGCTCGGGAATGTCTGCGACCGACGCGACGATATCGACGGCGCCGGTCGCGATCGCGCTACGCGGCATCCCATCGAACTCGGCTTCCCCCGGATCCTGCGCGATCACCAGACCGCCTTTTTCCTTGATCGCGACAAGCCCGACGCTGCCGTCCGATCCCGTGCCTGACAGCACGACGCAGACGGCCTGCTTGCCGCAAGAGTCGGCGAGCGAAGCCAGGAAAAAATCGAAGGGCAGTCGCGCGCCGCGCCGTTCCGTCGGCCTCGACAGTCTCAGTAAGCCCTCTCGCACCGCAAGATTGGCGCCCGGAGGAATGAGATAGACATGATTGGGTTCGAGCGGCGCGCCGTCCGTGGCTTGCGCGACCGCCATGCTCGTGTGGATGGACAGCAATTCCTGCATGAGACTGGGATGTGTGGGATCCAGATGCTGGATCATCACAAAGGCCATTCCGCTCGTGGGATTCTGCGCGTCAAGGAAGCTTCGGAACGCCTCTAGCCCACCCGCCGACGCGCCGATCGCGACGATCGGAAATGCGAGGGGATTGGCCGAATCCTGCCGGGAGAGGGCGAGACTCTTCTCCGGGCCGGCCGTGTCGCCTTTTGCGGTGTTGGGGCTCGTCATAATCTCTATCCGAAATTTTGGCTGCCGCTCCACCGCAAGCGCCGTCAGCGGAGCAGCGCCTGCCACTAATAGATATTGGCTCCTCTTGAATTTACAAACCCGGCCGCTTTGGTCCTGGCTTGGATCTTCGATTGCGGGGTTCCATTCGTTGCATTGAGTAGTTTCCGAGCCTACCCGCAATTTTTCTCATGGAGCACAATCTAAAAATCGATTTCCCGGCGCGAAACACAGGCCGAGGCTAACTAGCTTCCGATCCGTCGGCTTCCAATGCGAGTTCGGTCCAATGACCAGCCCTTATCATGCGATTGTCTGGATCGATCAGCGGGAGGCGAAGGTGTTCCACTTCAATTCGACCGGAGTTGATCGGATGATCCTCCACCCCCACCGTCCGACGCGGCACATCCACAACAACGCTAGCATGGGTGGAGGCTGCAGATCCCTGTTGGACGACGAGTTCTTGGAGCGTGTCGCCGAAGCGATCGCCGAGCCGAAGGCGATCCTGATCACCGGCCCGGATGGCTCCAAATCTGAACTGGCGGCGCATTTGGCGCACCATCATCCCGAAACTGCCGACGGCATTCTCGGCGTGGAGACGATCGATCATCCAAGCGACGGCGCCTTGACCGCGGTGGCTCGACTCTACTTTAACCCGAAGGACAGTTCGCAGCCGGGAGGCTCGCCAACGGAACTTGGATTTTAGTGCAAGAAAGGAAATCCCATGTCACTTGGAACAATCCTCCTCATCATTCTCGTCCTGATGCTCGTCGGAGTGCTACCGACTTGGTCCCATAGCGCCAGCTGGGGCTATTTCCCGTCGGGCGCCCTCGGAACCATCCTGATCGTGGTGCTCATCCTCGTTTTGTTGGGCCGCTTATAGACGCTTATCCGGGTGTCCCGCGCTTGAGATTAGCCGCGATGTCCCCGCGCCGGTTAGCGTGGGTAGTTTCCGAGGCTCCCGGCGTCGGTCACTGTCGCTTACCGTTTGGTCTGGATGAGCCGCATGAGTGTTGGCGGCTCGAAGGCACATATTCGTCTCGGCGTGTGATCGCGGGGTTCCCCTGCGGCAAGACCAAAGGAGCCCAAATGCCCGGAGTTCATGGGGCGCGAGCGAGCGAGTTTCGCTTGCGGGTCGTCTTCGAGGTTTCTTTCGACGTCCCAACGATGGCGACGCTCGGCGACGTCGCCGACTGCTTGGCGGGCTTCCTCAAACGTCATGACGGCGCTCTCGTCGCCGTCGACGTCAAGCTGCCGAGACTGACGGATTCATCCATCGCTCCGACAGAAGTTTCCTATGGAACGCACTGAGATTTCTATCGCCGCTTCGCCAACCACGCCCAGGCCGAACAGGCCGTGAAGGCCCACCCGCTGCGGATTGCTAACTGCGTTGAACATGTCTTCGCCGTATCGAGCGCTTTGGCCGCCTTTGGTTAGTCTACGCGCGAGGCCATCGGTCAGGCCACGGGCGCTAGAAGCGCGGCCCGAAAACGAGATGAGTATCTTCCGAGGATGGTCGCTTCTCGTTCCACGCATATTTTATGTGCAGACATCGTGCGACTCCGCGGTTGGAGCTTGCCACCGACGACAAATTCGAGCCGGGCTCACAGCAACGCCGCACAGCATGCCGCAAACTGAAAGGACTTCAAAATGTTCGGCGCACTCACTCTGATCGTTCTCATCCCGATGCTGCTCGGAATACGTTCAAAACGGCTTCTCCGGCCGAAACTGGCGGTTGTCCCTGTTGAGCAGGCTCGTGTGCGCTCGCCCGCACGCGACAGATACCCTCCAGCACGCTGAAGCCCTGTGCGGTGTCGACAAGAAATGTGATCCTTCGAGATTCACCTCGGCTTGGCAGGGTGGCCCATTTGCGTCGCCTTTGTCGTTTTTGAGCAAGCGCAGGAGGCGATTCTCGATCAGCGACGACAGTCGCACTCGCGCGCTGGGCTTGAAACACGCGCCGACGAAGCCGCCGAACCCGCTCTGCTCGAAACTATTTAGACCCTCGGATAGCGGATCCGCGACGCCGGTGGATTTTCGCTAGTCGCATCGGCTTGTGCAGGCATTTCGTCGATGCCGTGCAAGCGCGAGCGCTCCCATCTTCATTTGCTGTATCGCTGTCCTTCGCTTCCGTACGCTCCGTGACCGCGTTTCGATCCTCGCGGGGCTTACTTGAGTAGTTTCCGGTCCTATTTTCATGGCTTCCCACTGCCTAACTCTCGTTAACGCGGACTTGATGTCCGAGCAAACTACGGGAAGTTGCTATGAAACGGTTGCTTATACCAACCCGCGCTGAGGCGGACTTACTGGGGGATTTCCGAATTGGTCGGTTTCTGATTCGACAGGGCGGCAGGAGGTTCGCCATGGCGGCTGCGATCGATTTACGGGAAGACTTTGACGCAAAGGCTCATCGGGCTCTGGCCAAGCGCGCGAAGGATGGGCCGCAGGCGGGACGCCTCTTGGCGCTGGCGGCGATCTACGACGGCGCGCCGCGTAGCGAGGCGGCCAAGATCGGCGGCGTGACGCTGCAGATTGTCCGCGACTGGGTCCGGCGTTTCAACGCGCTGGGGCCCGAAGGTCTGGTGGACCGCAAGGCGCCGGGGCAGCCGTCGCTCCTCAACGATGAGCAGCGCGCCGCTTTGCTGCGCATCGTCGACGAAGGCCCGACGCCTGCGATCCACGGCGTCGCAGCGCGCTCGCTATCAGCGCATGCCGCGCGAAACGCTCAAGCGCGCGGCAAGGGCTGTTCGATCAGGACCTTCCGGCGGTCGGCGTGCGTCTGCCGAGAACGACCGTGAGCCGCTGCGCGACGTCTTCCGCCGTCCGCTTTATCTCGCCGAGCTGCGCAAGCACGCGGCGATCGCAAGGCTCTGCCGCGCGCCCGCGTCACTGCATGCGGCAGCGCGAGGGCGCGATCGCGGAGTTCGGCGTCAAAAAGCTGCGACGCGCGCGCGCTGGAAGAGAGCGCCCGCGAAAACGGCGTCGCGGCAAGCGACATAGAGATTTGGTTTTCGCCGACGAAGCCCGCATCGGCCAGAAGAACAAGATCACGCGGCGCTGGGCCAAGCGCGGCTCGCGCCCGTCCGCGCCCGAGGACCAGCGCACCGCTTCAACCTACATCTTCGGCGCGATCTCGCCAAGGCAGGGCAGCGGCGCCGCGCGCGATCAAGCGCGAAATAGGCGACACCTATGCGATGAACCGGCACTTGGCCGAAATCTCCAAGCGCGTCGCGCCGCGGCGCCGCACGCCGTGCTCATGCTCGATCAGGCTGGCTGGCACATGACCGACAAGCTCGAACGCCGTGAAAACATCAGCATTCGCCGCTGCCGGCCAAATGCCCCGAGCTGCAATCCGACCGAGAACGTCTGGCAGTTCCTGCGCGACAACTGGCTCTCCGACCGCGTCTTCAAGAACTACGAAGACATCGTCGCTCACTGCTGCGACGCCTGGAAAAAGCTCGTCGAGCAGCCCTGGCGCATCATGTCCATCGGACTGCGCGACTGGGCGCATGAGTTTTAATCAATGCGGGTTGGTATTAGTGGAATCACAGTTCTGACGCTATTCGCCGCGGGCGTTGCGAGCGTCGATGCAGAGGCTCGCGATTGGCGTGGCTACGGTTACCGGAACGGAGGCTTTCACGGGGCCGTCTACCGGTCCGGCGGAAGCCATCGGGGCAGATACGCCGGAGCTTGGCGCGGGGGCGGCTATCGAGGATACGGCGCTTACGGGGCTTCGGCTTATCCGGGATATTACCAGGGCTATGGCTGGGGCGGATACGGTGATGGCGGGTGGTGGGGGCCGGTAGCGGCTGCCTCAGCGATCCTGCCGTTCGCCGCCGCCGCCACACAGGTCGGCTACTCAGACGTTTCGCTTGGCGGCTATTGCGCTACGCCGGAGAAGACTTGCGAGTTGTATTCGGCGGCCCAAATCGGAACGGGTTGCTCCTGCAGGGTGCCGGGCGGACACGCGCGTGGCCTTGTGGAGTAACGACACCTAAGGGCGAAAGCCATACGGCAGAGCGTGCGAGGCGACAACGACAAGCCTCGCCGCTTCGCCATATTTGTGCGACCCGGCGTCCCGGGCGAAGAGTTCTAGCATTCCAGAAACATTCGCCTCATCATTCCATCCGAGGGCGCCGGTGTGAGACACAGGCGACCGGAATCGTGCAAGTGCAACTGAAGTTCTTCAGGTCGCCTGGATGCGCTGCGCGCGCATCTCTGACCCGAACAAGGAGATTGAATGGCGTATGGTCGAAGACATAGGGAGCGACATGTTGTCGGGCGTCTCGGCTGGTTGAGGGCGACGGTGCTCGGCGCTAATGACGGCGTGCTCTCGACCTCCAGTCTGATCCTCGGCGTCTCCAGCGCGCACGCTCCGCATGAAAGCGTCCTGATCGCCGGCGTCTCCGGACTTGTCGCCGGAGCGATTGCGATGGCCGCGGGAGAGTATGTATCCGTCAGCTCGCAGTCTGATTCGGAACGCGCAGACATCGGACGCGAGCGGCGCGAACTGAGAGACAATCGCGGAGATGAGAAGCAAGAGTTGGCGGAAATCTACATCGAGCGTGGGCTGGACGGCGCTTTGGCGATGCAGGTAGCGGAACAGCTCATGGCGCATGATGCGCTAGGAGCCCATGCCCGCGACGAACTGGGGATATCAGGGACGACCAGGGCGCGACCCGTCCAAGCGGCTCTCGCCTCTGGCGCAGCGTTCTCGATCGGCGCAATTCTTCCGCTGCTCGTGGCTATTGCAACTCCCGACGACATGCTGGTTCGGGCAGTCACGATCGCATCTCTGCTTTGTCTCGCCCTGCTCGGCGTTGCCGCGGCCAGAGCCGGCGGGTCCAGTATCTGGAAGGCGGCGATTCGCGTTCTCTTTTGGGGCGCGCTTGCGATGGGGGTGACGGCCGGAATTGGCGCCGTAGTCGGCGCCCTGCTCGGAACCATCCGAAACGACGAAGTTTCACAAATGAACACAGAGCCCCGATCGGTCCAGCAGTGGGTCGACCCGTGAAATTTCTGCGGAGTGCATGAACCACGCCTGCGCGAGGAGAACCGAGTGTGTCGATTTCCGCCGAGATTTGACCCGGGATTTCCATTGAGAAGTGACCCAGTTTGAAGATGGTTTAAGGGTCAGGGGTTCGTCAAGTTCCGCGGTTTCTCCTTTGCGGGTTTGGCGGGTTTCGCCGAGCTGTTCTTGAAGCGGAAGCTGTCGTTTCCGGTTTCGAGGATGTGGCAGCGGTGGGTGAGGCGGTCGAGCAGCGCCGTCGTCATCTTTGCGTCGCCGACACGGCGGCCCATTCGCCGAAGCTGAGATTGGTCGTGATGATGACGCTGGTTCGCTCGTAGAGCTTGCTCAGCAGGTGGAAGAGCAAGGCGCCGCCCGAGGCGCTGAACGGCAGGTAGCCAAGCTCGTCGAGGATGACGAGATCGGAATGGGTGAGTCGCCCCGCGATCTGCCCGGGCTTGCCCTGATGCTTTTCCTGCTCGAGCGCGTTGACGAGTTCGACGGTGGAGAAGAACCGGACGCGCTTGCGATGATGCTCGATGGCCTGGACGCCGATCGCGGTGGCGAGATGCGTCTTGCCCGTGCCAGGCCCGCCGACCAGGACCGCGTTGTGGGCGTCCTCCAGGAACTCGCAGCGGTGAAGCTGGCGAACGAGAGCTTCATTGACCTCGCTGCTGGCGAAGTCGAAGCCGGCGAGGTCGCGATAGTTCGGAAAGCGTGCGGCCTTGAGCTGGTAGGCGGTCGATCTGACCTCCCTGTCCGCCGTTTCCGCCTTCAGAAGCTGCGACAGGATCGGCAGCGCGGCCTCGAAGGCCGGAGAGCCTTGCTCGGTCAGTTCGCCGACGGCTTGCGCCATGCCGTGCATTTTGAGGCTGCGCAGCATGATGACGATGGCGCCGGCGGCGGGATTATGACGCATGGCGCGCCTCGCGGGCTTTGCGCAAGGCGTCGCCGAAACAACTCGAGGTGAGAAAGCCCTGGCCGCGGCCAAGGGCGGAACTCGGTTCGCTTCGTCGCACACGACTTCCAGCCGGCGATATGAGTTTACCGACGGGCGGGTGGCGTGTGTCCGGTGCAGCGAGCTGGACCCGAAGCGTGAGCTGGGGAAGTCTGTCATCCAGGCGAGATTGGCGCTCAAGACCCTCATCCGATGGATATCGGATTGAGGCTTGTGGACGCAGTCTGACCATGCAAGGGAAGGCGATACGGCTCGAATGCGGCCGTTCGAGAGCGACCACAATCCCTGCCGGCAAGGGCCGCATGAAGAAGATCTTGGAACGCCTTTGGTCGCTCGTCGGATTTGTAGCCGTGATCGGCTGCTTTCTATTTACTTTATCATGAATTGAAGGGCGAGGCCGTCAGGGCTGATGTTTGGGCCGACCTGAAAGCCATCCCACTCTCCGCATATCTCGCCGCCGGCGTATCGACCTCGGTGGCATACGCGGCGCTTGCCTGGTACGACCATATTGCGCTGCTGCACCTTGGTGTAAGGCATATCTCTTGGATTTACATCTCCATCTGTTCCTTCACGACTTATGCCTTGTCTCACAACGTCGGCGCTTCGGTTTTGTCCGGCGCCCTGGTGCGTTACCGCGCGTACTCGGCGAAGGGGCTGACGATGGCGCAGGTGGGCGTGCTCGTCACGTTCTGCGCCCTCACCTTCGTCCTTGGCAGTATCCTAGTCGGCGGCCTGCTGCTCACGAGCCATCCCGCCATGATGCAGCGCCTGTCTGGAATGCTGCCCGACATCATCACTAATCCAGACACGGCGCTCACAATCGGGCTCGGCTGCCTCGCCGTCGTCGCGCTCTATGTCATTGGCTCGCTGATGCGTTTTCGTCCGCTCACGATCGGCAAAATGCAAATCGTCTATCCGCGCCCGGGGGTCATGGCTCGGCAATTGTTCGCAGCGCCCATTGAGTTGGCTGGCGCAGCGGGCATCATCTATTTCGCCCTGCCCGAGACCAGCAATCCCGGCATTCTCGTCGTGCTGGGCACGTTTCTCTTCTCCTTTTCAGCGGCGCTCGTCTCCACTGCGCCCGCCGGCCTGGGCGTGTTCGAACTTTTGTTTATCAAGGCCATGCCCGACGTGCCGCCCTTGAAAGTGCTTTCGGCGCTGCTCGTCTTTCGCCTGTTCTATTTGGTTATTCCGCTTTTGATTGCGATCGTCGTCGTGATCATTTTCGAGCGTGGCAAGCTCAGGGAGGTCGAAGGTCGCAGCGAACCATCCTGATCATGCCTTTCCGGGACATGAACTGGACCCAAGCGCTTCAGGCAAAGCAGAAAGAGAGCCCGGTATAAGTCAACGCATAACGGTGTGCGAAAGGCCCGAAGGCGGCGCCGGCGACGAGCTTCAATCTTCGTGTTCCGAAGGAGAGGCCGCAATTCCAAGAATCCGTTCAACCGTGGCGCGAAGCGAGGCCTTGACCAGATCGAGCTTCACCAATGCGCGAATGACTTCCTCGTCGTCAATTGCGATCGTTCCACCCAGCAGCGCAATGAGGATTATTGCGGCTGGGGCTTTCCGGCGCAAGCGGCGAACGGCATAGTGTATTTGCGCGGGAGTGGGAGTTTCGATGTAGCACAGGCAGATCAATGCGACGTCCTTGGTGTCCAAGGAAGAGACGCGCGATTTCGACAACACGCCGGCTTCCTCGGCGCGTGCGTGAACTCCCCTTCGTTCGAGGAGCTGGGTGACGATCAAGGCCAGGCCCTCGTCAATCAGCCCGAGACCAGGAATGCAGAGCGCCAACCTGCTGGCTCGCTTCTGTTGCGCCAGTTCTCGCGCCGTTTCGCAACCAAAGTCTCCCGCCTCGATGGCTGCATCCTGTGCCGGCTCGGGATCGTCTTTATGATCGCTCAGGTCGTCGACGATTTCGGCGACGGCGTCGCGAATGAGCAGCGTCCGTTCCGGGTCGAGCAAACCACGCTCCGCATCGGCCGCCGCAAGCTTGAGACCTTCCAGGAGAACGTCTTCGTAATAGGTGAGCAGCGGCTTGTCCCTCAAAAACTTTCGCGCTTGCTCGGTCGCCTCGACCGGATCTCTTGCCAACATCCGCTGATAGACGAGCTCCGCCGGCATGAGCGCCGGTTGGTCGCCGAGGATCACGGTCAAGAACGCCAGTCGATCCACATGGCGGCCAAGCACCACTAGGCAAATCGTCAGCGGCGTCGCCAAAATTAATCCGATCGGGCCCCAGAGCCATGTCCAGAAGGTGGCGGAGGTGATGACCGCGATCGGTGAAAGTCCCGAGCTATGTCCATAGGCCAAGGGCTCGATGATCTGACCGGCTATCGTCTCCACAATCACGAACAACACCGCCGTCCATAGAACCATGGCCCAGCCTGTTGCCGCCGCCGCCGCAAGGATGAGCGGAAAGATCGCCGAGATGACGGGGCCGATGTAAGGGACGAAACGAAAAATCATCGCCAGCATCCCCCACAATGGGGCGCTCGGAACGCCGATGATCCAAAGACCCGCGCCCACCACGAAGCCGAAGCCCGCGTTGAGCGCGACTTGAGTGAGGAAAAGCCGGCTGAGCCGCTGCGCCGCATCGTCGAATGCGGCGGTCGTGCGTTGAATATCCCTCGAGCCGGCGAGCCGGACCAGCCGGTTTCTTAAATCCTGCCGCTGAGCGAGAATGAAAATGACAAAGATCACCACGATTCCCCCGGTGGTGAGGGGGCTCACCATCGCCGTGATGATGGCTCCGAGTGTCTGCAGAGCGCTCGAGGTCGGTTTCGCGATTTCCACCTGAATGGCGTCGCTGGGAGCTGCAGCAGGTCGCGTCAGAGCGGCGCTCGCCGGAGCGCTGCGCTTCGGGCTGTTGAGCTCGCTGTTTAACTCTTGCAAAACCTGGGAAGCGCGTTCGAGCGTGCCGGTTACCGCCGTGGCGCCGCGGAAGCTCTGAATCTTTTCGCGCAACGTCGATTGATAACGCGGAAGGTCGCCCGCCAGCTGGTTGACCTCCACCACCATCAGGCCACCCAGGCTGAAAATCGCAGAGAATGCGACGACAGCTACAACGATGACCGCGAGACTGCGCGGAACACGCCAGCCTTGTAACAGCCGAACGGGAGGGGCGAGCACGAAGCTCATGAGCACCGCCAACGCGATCGGCACCAAGACCTCGCGGCCAAAATAGAGGCAAGCAATGATTACGAAGCCAAAGAGCACCCCCGTGAGCGCCGATCCTTGACCGTCGCCGCCGCTTAGCTGCGAAGATTTGACGGGAACCATCTAGATGACATGGCCTGGAACCAGGCCCAAGACAAGGCGAATCGAAGCACCGCGGTCAAGGTTAGACAGACAGCCGGTGCAGTTCCACTATGTCGGGTTATGTGCAGGTTTCTCGGACGCCTGCATCACGAAACCCTCCACGCGCAGCTACGACAGGCGTCCGAGAAGCGCCAAGGCACGAAATCGCGGGCCGGAAGGGGCGGGGTCGCCGCTGCGATCTATGGGGATTTGAGGAGTGGCGGGGTCTGCATTCGAGAGGGTGAAACCACGAACGCACTGTAACTTGACCGGTTGATTAATCGACGGGAGCGTGCGCCGCCGGCATTAGGATCGGGTTCGGCGTGGCGGCGGCGATCGCAAGACGTTGGCGCGGCATCATCGAACGAGCGCCGTCGGCGCGGGCGAACGGTCGGCGGTAAGAACGGCAAGAAGGGCCGGCGTTGCGGCGCAGTAGGCAATGCCGTCTCGATCATGACGTATCGATCCTGATCCCGAGAGGCGCGGCGGCCGGCCGATAGTTCGGCTCGCATCCTCGCGCGAACGTCTCGATGATGAGCATGCGGCCGCCGCAGCATGGGCATGGCCGAGAAAGCAAAGGCGGCTCGTCCGCGTCAGCGGGTTTGGCGTGGTCCGGGGTTGCGGCGGGCCGCGGAGCATTCAGCGCTGCGCACGCCTTGGTGAGATTGTCAGCGCGGCTGCCGTTAGCCAAGAACCCATAGTGGCGAATGCGATGAAAGCCTTTCGGCAAGACATGCATCAGGAAGCGACGGATGAACTCGTCTGTGGCGAGCGTCATGAGCTTGTATCGCTCGGGACCTTGGATCCTGTAGTCCTTATATTTGAAGGTGACGCCGCTGGCGTCGGCGGCGATCAGGCGGCTGTTGGAGATGGCGACGCGATGCGTGTAGCGCGCGAGGTAGGCAAGAACGGCCTCGGGTCCGGCGAATGGCTTCTTCGAATAGACCACCCATTCCGATCGCCGGAGCGGGGCAAGGAAGGCGGCGAACGCGTTGGCGCCGGCGAGCGCCGCGTGCGCGCCGAAGAACTGAAGCCGGCCGGCCTCGTGGGCCGCGATCAACATCTGCAAGACCAAGCGTCGGAACAGCCGTGACAGCACGCGGACGGACAAGAAGAAATTCGGTCGGCAGGCGGTCCACCTCGCGCCGTCCTCTGACAGCCCGCCGCCCGGCACGATCATGTGCACGTGCGGGTGATGCGTCATTGCCGAACCCCAGCTGTGCAGCACGGAGATGATGCCAATCCGAGCCCCCAGGTGTTTTGGGTCGGCCGCGATGGTGATCATGGTCTCGGCCGATGCTTTGAACAGGACATCATAGATGACGGCCTTGTTCTGATAGGCGATGTCCGCGATGGGACGGGGCAGCGTGAAGACGACATGAAAATATGGCGCCGGGAGCAACTCGGCTTCGCGTTCCGCCAGCCACGTCCTGGCCGCCGCCCCCTGGCACTTTGGGCAATGCCGATTGCGGCAGCTGTTGTACGAGATGATCGTGTGCGCGCAGCCCTCGCAGCGCGCCACATGCCCGCCGAGCGCAACTGTGCGGCAGCGCTCGATCGCGCTCATGACTTTCATCTGGTCGAGGCTGACATGGCCGGCGTTGGCGCGCCGCCACGCCGCGCCGTGGTCGCGGAAGATATCCGCAACCTCCAGAGCGGGACGAGACATGGCCGCAGACCGTTCAAGCCGGCGACGGCGCCTTGCTTCTCCTTCTGGGCGTCCTAGGCGGTTCGCACAACACGTCGAGCGGGCTCTCGATGGCGGAGATCATGCCGGTGGCGACGCGCGTGTAGCGTGCTGTCGTGTCCAGTTTCTCATGACCGAGAAGAGCCTGAATAATGCGGATATCAGTTCCACGCTCCAGCAGATGGGTCGCAAAACTATGGCGCAGCGCATGCAGCGTCACCGCCTTCTTGATGCCAGCCGCGTCAGCCGTCTCGTGAAACAGACGACTGAGATGCCGGGTCGTCATCGGCTTTCCGGGCTTGCCGCCGGGGAACAGAAGGCGCTGCTCTTGCGGCACGCCCCCATCGTAACGAGTTGGTCGCACCTTCCACCATTGCCGCAGCAGAGCGAGCGTTTCTGGCGACAGCATGACGTGGCGGTCCTTGCGCCCCTTGGCCTGCAAGACCCGAATGACGTGCTGCGCGCTGTCGATGTCTCCGGCCTTAAGCCGGACGACCTCGCCCGCGCGCAGGCCCGCGCCGTAGCTGAGAGCGAGCAACACGCGAACCTTGAGATTCTCCGACATGGCCAAAAGGCGCCTGGTCTCGTCCGGGCTCAGCACCAACGGGATCTTCTGAGGTTCCTTGATGTGATAAATCTCCGCGGCAAGATCCAGTCGTCGCAACGTCACGCGGAACAAGAACCGAACCCCGGTCATGATCCGGTTGCGATTGGGGATGCTCGCCCCCGACTCAACCAAGTGCAGTTGGAACAAGCGGATATCGTCGGCCGTAGCCGTGTCCGGCGAGCGCTTCAAATACGCGGCGAACCGCTTGCAGCTGCTGATGTGGCTTCTCTGCGTGTGCGGATTGAGCTTGCGCGCGTTCATGTCCTCGAGCATGCGCCGGCGAAGTGGGGTGATGGCATCGGCACTCATGGGAACTCTCCTGAGTGAGGTTGACGACACCTCGATCCTCAGAAGACGGCGCACGGCTCGCCATCATTTTTCCCCGGCGCTCAAGCGCCTACCCTGCACACAAGAGTTCGCCCGTGCCGCCGCCTATCGCGCAGCGATTTAGTGCTATGGCGCGAACCCGAAGCGCGAGAACGCGCGTGTCGCGGCTGCAATGTGGGGAGGAGCGGACTCGTTCGAACAATGCCTTCCCGACGCGGGGTGACGATATCAGCCCCGTGCAGGCCCAGTTTCAGGTAAGAAATTGGCGATAGGCTCGTCAGAAATTTTTAGGCCCGCAAGGGAACGACAACGCCGCCGCGCCGCATTTCCTCGCAACTGTCCGCCCACCACGCCATCATGCGGACCCGCTCGTCCCAAAAGTCGGCGCGGGCATAGGCGCGGCGCACGCTGTCGTTGTCGACATGCGCGAGCTGGCGCTCGATCGCGTCGGCGTTCCATAGGCCGCACTCGTTCAGCATCGAAGACGCCGCCGAGCGGAAACCGTGGCCGGTCATTTCATCCTTCTCGAAGCCGAGCCGGCGCAGCGCCGCGTTGATCGTGTTCTCGCTCATGCAGCGCGTCCGCCGAGCGGACGGACGGGAAAGAGATAGCGCCCGCGGCCGGTGATCGCGTGTAGCTCGCGCAGAATCGCGACCGCGTGCGGCGCCAGCGGGACGCGATGCGGGCGCCTCATCTTCATCTTTCCCGCCGGAATCGCCCAAAGGGCGGCGTCGAGGTCGAACTCCGCCCACTCCGCCGCGCGAAGCTCGCCAGGGCGCACGAAAGTCAGGGCGAGCAGTTCCAGCGCGATCCGCGTTTCGATTCCACCTTCGTAGCCGGCGATGGCCCGGAGCAGCCCGCCGAACGCTTTTGGCTCGACGATCGCCGCCCGGTGGCGGACGACGGGCGAGGCCAGCGCCCCCTTGAGCGCCCCCGTGGGATCGGTTTGCGCGCGTCCGGTCGCGACGGCGAAGCGGAAGACTTGGCCGATCGCGCCCCGAAGCTTCTTGGCGGTCTCTTGGCGCCCGCGCGCTTCGATGGGGCGGAGCACGGCGAGCACTTCCGGCGCGGTAATCTCGGAGATCGGTCGCGCCCCGAGGGCGGGCCGGGCAAGGCTCATGAACCACTCGAACTTTAGGAGGGTGCGGTCGGCCTTCTTTTCCCGTCGCTTCTTATCCAGCAGCTCGGCCGCGATGGCGTCGAAGGTGTTGGTATGCGCTGCCGCTTTGTTGGTATCCTCGATCCGGCGATGTTGGACGGGGTCGACCCCTCCGTCAGGAGTCGCTTCGCGGCGTCCCGCCCGTCACGCGCATCGCGAAGGCCCGTCGCGGGATAGACCCCGAGCGCGAGCACCTTTTGGGCTCCCCCAAAGCGGTAGGCCAATCGCCAGCGCTTTGCGCCGTCGGGCGTGATCCATAGCTGCAACCCGCCGCCATCGGAGAGCTTCACGATCTTGGGGCCGGGCTTCGCGGCGCGGATGGCTGTGTCTGTGAGGGGCATGTTGGTATCGCAAATGTTGGTAGCGGGCCGATACCAACGATTATACCAACATCGGCGACGGATACCAACGGACGGCGCGGGACGCCATCGGACTCTCAAAACCGCCGATCTAATTGATTTTCAAATTCTTTAGGACGATTTTGGACGTCACAAGCCTTTGATTTGGTGCCCAGGAGAGGACTCGAACCTCCACGGCTTTCACCACTGGTACCTGAAACCAGCGCGTCTACCAATTCCGCCACCTGGGCATAGCGGCGTCTCTTACGGGCTGGCGTCGGCTTCTGTCAATGCGCGAGACCGGCATTCCCTTCGGACGCAAAAAGCGTTAGAGCCCGGACGTATTTTGGGGGCGCCGCGGCGCCCGAGAAAGCGGGCGCCGCAAGCGACGCGGCAGATGGACGGGGACATAGCCATGGCGCAGGCGGAAACGGCGAAGCTGATCACGGTTTTCGGAGGCTCGGGCTTCATCGGGCGCCATGTGGTCGCTCGGCTGGCGCAGGACGGCTGGCGCATCCGGGTCGCCTGCCGCCGGCCGGACCTCGCCTTCTTCCTGCAACCGCTCGGCGTGCCGGGGCAGATCTTCCCGGTCCAAGCCAATTTGCGCGATCCCCGCTCGCTCGCCGCCGCGCTTCAAGGCGCATCGGCCGCCGTCAATCTCGTCGGCATTCTGGCCGAAACCGGCAAGCAGCGATTCGACGCCATCCAGGGGAAGGGTCCGGGCGCGGTCGCCGAGGCGGTCAAGGCGGCGGGCATCGACAATTTCGTGCATGTGTCGGCGATCGGCGCAGACGCGCAGTCGGCTTCCGTCTACGCCCGCAGCAAGGCCGCCGGCGAGGCCGCGGTTCGCGCCGCGCTCCCCGATGCGGTGATCCTGCGTCCCTCCGTCGTCTTCGGCCCCGAGGACGATTTCTTCAACCGCTTCGGCGCCATGGGGCGCTTCTTTCCCTTCGAGACGGTCGTCGGCGGAACCACCAAATTTCAGCCGGTCTACGTCGGGGACGTCGCCGAGGCGGTGGTGCGGGCGGTTTCGGGGCAGGCCCGCAAGGGCGTGACCTACGAGCTCGGCGGGCCGGAGGTGAGGAGCTTCGAGTTGCTCGTGCGCTACGTGCTGGCCGTCTCCGACCGGGAGCGCCCCGTCGTCAATCTCTCCTTCGGCATGGGCAAGTTCGTCGCCTGGATCATGCAGACTCTGGAGGCGGTTTCCTTCGGCCTCTTTCCGAAGCTGCTACGCATGACCACCGACCAGGTCGAGCTTCTGAAGCATGACAACGTCGTCTCGGAGGCGGCGAAGGCCGAGGGACGCACGCTCGAAGGTCTGGGAATCGCGCCGACGGCGTTCGAGAGCGTCGCGCCGACCTATCTCTATCGCTTTCGCCCGACGGGCCAATATCAGGAGCAGCGCAGCTAGAGCCAATTCCGCAAAAGTCGACAGACTTGCGATCAGAATTCGCTCCAACAGCTTGATCCAGCGCGGTATTCTTAACGCCCAAACGTTTCCGTTCGGGGACGAGCGCGCTGAGCTTGCGCGGATGATTTTTTTGGGGGGCCAAAAAAAGAGCCCGGCTCCTTTGAGCCGGGTTCAGTCAGTCATGGCCCATCGACAGGCGGGAGGAACCTTTAGCCATGAACGTCAGGATAGAGTAAGCGATTCGGCCGGAAAAAGTCTTGCGGAATATTTTAGTGAAAACCCCTAAATTCGCCGTAATGAGCGGGCTTGTCGCGCGCGAGGCGGACAAGTCGTCGCCACGCGCTCGCAGAACAATTTATTTGATTCAAGGAGTTAACGCGCCGGCTTGGCGATGCCGCCGCGGTGTAACGAAAACGTCACTATCCCCTGAATTCTTTGTCGTGGCGCCGAGCTCAAGGCGTCAACACGATCGACCCTGTGGTTTTCCGGGCTTCGAGGTCGCAATGAACCTGCTCGGCTTGCGCCAGGGGCCGCGCGGTGATCGCATCGAGCGCGATGTCGCCGCGCTTCAGCGCGTCGACGACCTCCTCGGTCATGGCGCGGTAGGTCTTCACATCCGCGATATGGTTGAAAAGCGACGGCCGCGTCGCATAGAGCGAGCCCTTCTGCGCGAGGAGCCCCATGTCGAAAGCGGCGATCGGACCCGAGGCCGAGCCATAGCTCACGAACATGCCGAAGGGCTTCAGACAATCGAGCGAAGCGGGAAAAGTCGCGCGCCCGACGCCGTCGTAGACGACGTGGCAAAGCTTCCCCTTGGTCAGCTCGCGCACCTTCGCGACGAAATCCTCGTCGCGGTAGAGGATCGTGTGGTCGGCGCCGGCCTTGCGCGCGATTTCGGCCTTCCCCGCGCTGCCGACGGTGGCGATGACTTTCGCGCCGCGCGCGGAAGCCCATTGGCACAGCAATTGTCCGACGCCCCCCGCTCCCGCCTGGACGAGAACGCGGTGCCCCTTCTTGACCTTGAAGGTGCGGCGCAGAAGATATTCCGCCGTCAGCCCCTTCAGCATCATCGCGGCGCCCTGCTCGAAGGACAGGAATTTCGGCAAATGAACGAGGGCGGCGGCGGCGATGTTGCGCGCCTCGGCATAGCCGCCGAGCCCGGCGTCGACATAGGCGACGCGGTCGCCCTTCTTGAATTCCTTGACGCCCTCCCCGACGGCGATGACCTCGCCTGCGCCCTCATGCCCCGGGATGAAGGGCAAAGGCGCGGGATAAAGGCCTGACCGCCGATAGACGTCGATGTAATTGACACCGATCGCATGATGACGAATTTGCGCTTCGCCCCGGCCAGGCGGCGCCAGCGCCACATCCTCGTAGCGGAGTGTGTCCGGCGCCCCGGTCGCGTGCACGCGAATGGCCTTGACCGTCTTCATCCAGGATCCTCGTCGAAATATCGGATGCGGCGGCGCGCGCGTTCCGGCCTCGCTCCCACCGCTCCCAGGCGCTATATACGCCCAGAGGGAGATTGAGACCATGACCGAGCGCGCCGCCGAGGCCAAGACCATTAAAGCGCAAATCCTTGTGGCCGGCGCCGGCTCGACCGGCATCGCCGCAGCGATGGCGTTTGCCCGCGCTGGATTCGACGTGGCGCTCGTGGGGCGCTTTCCGCCCCCCCTGCCGGGACGCACAGTGGCGCTGTTCGAGGCCTCGACGCGCTTTCTCGACGCGCTTGGCGTTCTACAGCGCGTCAAGGAAAAGGCCGCGCCGATCGCCGCGATCCGCATGATCGACGACACGGGGCAGTTGCTGCCCACGCCCGAGCTGATGCTGGAGGCGCGCGAGATCGGTCTCCCGGCGCTTGGCGTCAACGTTTCGAATGACGAACTCGTCGCGATTCTGATCGCCGCCGCGCGCGAACACGCCGACATCAAGATCATCGAAGCCGATATCTCCGACTTCGGCTTCGACGGGGACGCAGCGGTTGCGACGCTCGCCGACGGGCGGCGAGTTGAGGCCGACTTCGTCGTGGCTGCGGACGGACGCGCGAGCCGCGCGCGCGCGGTCGCCGGGATCGACACGCAGGAATGGACCTATCCTCAGGTCGCGCTGACGGCGATGCTTAAGCATGAGCTGCCGCATAACGGCGTGTCAGTCGAGTATCACACGCGCTCAGGGCCCTTCACGCTGGTGCCGCTTCAGGGCCGCGAGGGCGCGCCGCATCGCTCGAGTCTGGTGTGGCTGATGAGCGTCGCCGATGCCAGCCGCAGGCTGGCGAAGCCCGGCAAGGAGCTCCAGTTCGAGCTTGAGGACCGTGCGCATGGACGTTTCGGCGCCATGGCGATCGAGGGCGGAATCGGTCAATTCAGAATGGGCGGCATGCGCGTTTCGTCCTACGCCAAGGACCGCGTAGCGCTCGTCGGCGAGACCTGCCACGTTTTCCCGCCGATCGGCGCGCAAGGGCTGAACTTGAGCCTTCGCGACGTCGCCGATCTCGAGGAATGTCTGGCCAGTGTCGACCTCTCCAACCGGCGCGAGCTCAGCCATGCGCTTGCGCGCTACGATCGGCATCGGCGCGCCGACATCGGTTTCCGCACGCTGGGCGTTGACCTCCTCAACCGCTCGCTGATCATCCCCTACCTGCCCGTGGATCTCTTGCGCGGCGCGGGCTTCGTCGCAGTGAGCGCTTTTGCGCCGCTCCGCCGTGTATTGATCGAAGAGGGCGTCGCCCCGCATCTGCTGCTGCCGCGCCTGATGCGGGAGAAGGCGTCGCGGCCCCGCGCCCGGCGGGCGGGGTGAGCGCCGCGGCGCTCTTTTGCCGAGGGTCGCGTTCGCCTACATCCTAGCTCATGATTTCTTCAGACCGTCCCGTCGACGCGCCTCCCGAGGAAGACCTTGTCGAGGACGAGTCCGAGCTCCCCGAGGAGGAGAGCATCGGCGATCTCCCGGATGCGCCCGAGAGTGTGAAGCGCGGCGTCGAGGTCATCAAGGCGCAGTGGAAGAACGCGCCGAACGGTCCCGGCGTCTATCGCATGATCGCCGAAAACGGCGAGGTGCTTTACGTCGGCAAGGCGAAGAACGTCAGGAAGCGGGTCGCGAGCTACACGCGCCTCGCCGGCCATGTGAACCGCATTGCGCGAATGATCGCCGCAACCGCGTCGATGGTGTTCATCTCGGTCGAAACCGAGACCGACGCGCTGCTGCTCGAAGCCAATCTGATCAAGCAGCTCAAGCCGCGCTTCAACGTGTTGATGCGCGACGACAAGTCTTTCCCTTATATTCTGATCGCCCGCGACCACGCGGCCGCGCAGATCGGCAAGCACCGCGGCGCGCGTTCGCGCAAGGGCGACTATTTCGGTCCCTTCGCCAGCGTCTGGGCGGTCAATCGCGCTTTGAACGCGTTGCAGCGCGCCTTTCTTCTACGTTCCTGCGCGAATTCCTTTTACGAGAACCGCACGCGTCCCTGTCTCCTCTACCAGATCAAGCGTTGCTCTGCCCCCTGCACCGGCGAGATCTCGCTCGACGAATATGAGGTCCTGGTGCAGGAGGCCAAGGACTTCCTGACCGGCAAAAGCCGCGCGGTGCGCGAGCAGCTTGCGCATGAGATGACAGAGGCGGCCGAAGCTTTGGAGTTCGAGCGCGCCGCACGGCTCAGAGACCGCATCTCGGCGCTTTCGGCGATCCAGGGCGCGCAGGGGATCAATCCGCGCAGCGTCGAGGAGGCGGACGTCTTCGCGATCGCCAAGGACGCCGGGCGTTTCTGCATCGAGGCCTTCTTCTTCCGCGCCTTCCAGAACTGGGGCAATCGCGCCTATTTTCCGCGCGCCGACAAGACGCTCTCCGAAGAAGAGGTGCTTTCGTCCTTTCTCGCGCAATTTTACGGCGAGCACCCTTCCGCGCCGCTCGTTCTACTTTCTCACAAGATCGAGGATCGCGAGGTCCTCGCGGATGCGCTCTATGTGCGCATGAAGAAGCGGGTGGAGGTCGCGACGCCGCTGCGCGGCGAAAAGCGCGAGCTCGTGGAGCACGCACTGAACAATGCGCGCCAGACCTTATCGAGAAAGCTCGCCGAGGACTCGAGCCAGGAGAAATTGCTCGCCGCGCTGGGCGAGGTCTTCGGGCTTGCGGCGTCGCCCCGGCGCGTGGAGGTCTACGACAACTCCCACACGGGCGGGAGCCAGGCGATCGGCGCGATGATCGTCGCGGGACCCACAGGCTTCATGAAGGCGCATTATCGCACCTACAACATCGCTCCGGACGAGATCGCGCCCGGCGACGACTATGCGATGATGCGGCAGGTGCTGACGCGGCGCTTCTCGCGCCTCGCGAAGGAGGCGGAGACGCCGAACGATCCGGAGGCGTTTCCGGCGAAGCCCGATCTCGTTGTGATCGATGGCGGACGCGGGCAGTTCGACGCGGCGCGCGAGGCTCTGGCGCAATCCGCCGTGACCGGCGTCGCGATCGCGTCCATCGCCAAGGGCGCCGACCGCAACGCCGGGCGCGAGACGTTCTTCGTCGAGGGGCGCGAGCCGTTCCGCCTGCCGCCGCACGATCCTGCGCTCTATTTCGTGCAACGGCTGCGCGACGAAGCGCATCGCTTCGCGATCGGCACGCACCGCGCTCGCCGCAAGAAGGCCTTCGTCGCCAATCCGCTCGACGAGATCGCCGGGATCGGCCCGGCGAGGAAGCGCGCGCTGCTTTTGGCCTTCGGCTCGGCCAAGGCGATTGCTGGGGCGGCGCTCTCCGATCTGGAGAAGACGCCCGGCGTGAACAAGGCGACGGCGCGGCTCATCTTCGAGCATTTCCAGCGCGGCGAGTGAGCAGTGCGGCCGATCGTTCGTTCGCTGGCGGCGTCAAAACCGAGCAAAGGCTTCTCTGATCGCGAGGGCCGTCTCGCTTGCGACGGGAGTGAGCGGCAAGCGCACCTGCGGGCTGAACCACGGATGCAGCAAGGACAATGCATATTTTAGCGGAGGGGCGCCCGATTCCATTTGCAGCGCAGATGCCAGCGGCTCCAACGCCATTTCAATCAGCATGGCGCGATCCCACCGCTTTGCGTCAATGGCCCGTTGGAGAGCCGACCACAATGCCGGAACGATATTGGCCGTGTTCGAGATCCAGCCCGAGCCCCCGGCCAAGCAAAATTGTGCGCAGGCGTCGTCGCTTCCGCAAAGATGCGCAAGGCCAGGCCGAGCAGAGAGTTTCTGCTTTCTCAAGCGGGCCACTCCTCCATCGGCGTGAGCGATTGCGACGATGTTTGGAATTTCGGCGAGCTGCGCAAGCGTTTCGGACCCGATGTCGACCGCCGTTCTTGCCGAATCAATCTCGATAACGAGCGGAAGATCGACCGCGCGCGCGATTTCCTGAAAGTGGCAAAGCAGCCCGCGCTGCCCGGGCTTGTTGTAATAGGGCGTCACCAATAGAGCGGCGGAGGCGCCGGCCCTTTGCGCCGCCTCGGTTCGTCCGATGCTTTCGCGCGTGCAATTGGTTCCCGTGGCTACGATGACGGCGGCTCGGCTCGATGCGATCCCGACCGCGATCTCTATCAGACGGAGACGCTCGCACCGCGAGAGCGTCGCGCCCTCACCCGTCGCTCCGCCGACGACGAGGCCACCGCACCCCTCATCGATCTGCCAGGCGACGTATCGTGCGAAGGCTTCTTCGTCGATATCGTCGTCAGCAAAAGGCGTCGGCGCCGCGGTCAACCAGAGGCGGTCGGCCGCGGCGATACGCGCGAGCTTCGTGGAGGGCTGGCGCTCTGCTTTTCCCCTGGCGCACGGCAAACCGAAAGGCTGGGCCGGCACGGGGCGTCTGAAAAGGGATGCGAGCATTCGTCAGACCCAGAGCCCTAGCGGCTCGTTCGACCATCGAACCCTTTCCGGATCGAGCCCCCATTCGACGGCTGCGTATTTCAACGCTGCTTCACGTGTTGCGAACATTCCGCCGAACCGTTTGCGGGTTTCGGCGACGATCCAATTGCCCTTGGGATCTTGTCCGATGACGAATTGGACGCCGGCGCCGGGATTATAAGTCTGCATCGCGGCGCTGAGGGGAACGCTCATTGTCATGCCTGGGGTGACCGCAATCCGGGATGTGAACTGCAATGTGATGTTATGGCGTGACTGAATAAGGAAGCTATGCGTAAGAAGCCGATTGGCATAAGGAACGTGTAAAATTTAATCGCTCAGAGACGCGGACGATGCGAATCTTAAAGCAGCGTTCATCACCGTCGCGCCGCTTCGATAATGCGCTTGAACGTCTTTGCATCGGCATCGTCGATGCCCTCGATCCCTATGGCATCAGGGCCGCGCGTGAGCGCGCGCAACGCTTCGTCGCTCGCGATCTGTCGCGGCGGCAGACGGCGTGAACGGGCGAGGCGCTTGCGCTCGTCGGCGAGCAAGCCGAGCAGACGCTCCTCCTCGACGGTGAGCGGCGCCGCGTCCTTCGGCGCCCGGTCCGGCCATGACGTTTCGAACTCCGGCTCGCGCTCTAAGGTCGGCCTCTCCTCACGCTCGAAGAAGGCTCGGGCTCGCCCGTTCGCACGCAACCTCAGACCCAGCGCCATGGCCTGGAGCCGCCGCGCGGGCGCGAGGAGGCCGCGGCAGTGATCGCAGTTTCCGCAAGGCCCGCTTGCTTCGCCAAATTCGGCGAGCAGCGCCTGCATGCGGCAGCCGGGCGCGACGCAGAGCCGCGCCATCGCTTCGCGCCGACGCCGCTCGGCCTCGATCGCATCGTCGTTTTCGATCCTCGGCGCGAGGCGACTGCCGACTTCGCGGCGCTCAAACAGCAGCAGCGTGCGCGCCTCCTTGCCGTCGCGTCCGGCGCGGCCGATTTCCTGATAATAGCCCTCGATCGAATCTGGCAGATCGACATGCGCGACGAAGCGCAAGTCCCTTTTATCGACGCCCATGCCGAAGGCGATCGTGGCGACCATCACGACGCGCGGCCTCGCGAAGAACGCATCCTGATGCCGCGCGCGCCGCTCGCCGTCGAGCCCGGCGTGATAGGGGAGCGCGTCAAGACCGACGCGCCGCAGATCCTGGGTCAGGCGATCAACCTTGGCGCGCGCGCCACAGTAGACCACGCCGCTCCCGCCGCCCTGAGCTGCGATGAAGCGCGTAAGCTGTCCGAATTGGTCATGCCGCTCTGCGAAGGCGAGCGCGAGGTTGGGCCGGGCGAAGGAGCGGACGAAGACCTGCGGCTCGCGCGGGAAAAGCATTTTCGCGATGTCGTCGCGCGTGCGCGGCCCGGCGCTCGCCGTCACGGCGAGGATGGGCGGATCGCCGAGCCGGTGCGCAATCTCGCGCAGCCGGCCGTATTCGGGACGAAAATCGTGGCCCCAGGCGGAAACGCAATGGGCCTCGTCGACGGCGAGTAGCGCCACCCGCCGTTGGGCGAGCAGATCGAGCATTCCGTCCTGCGCGAGCCTTTCGGGCGCTGCATAGAGCAGCTTGGCCCGACCAGAGACCACGTCCGCGCAGGCGCGAGCGAAGTCCGCATCGTTCTCGGCCGAGTGCACGGCCGCGGCGGGGAGGTTCGCGGCGGCGAGCGCGCGCAGCTGATCGCGCATCAGCGAGATGAGCGGCGAGACGACGACGACGAGACCGATCCGCATCGCCGCCGGGAGCTGATAGAGGAGTGATTTCCCGGAACCCGTCGGCATGACGGCCAGCACGTCGCGCCCCGCGAGAACCGCCTCGACGATCTCCGCCTGCCCCGGCAGGAAGTTCTCGAATCCGAAAGTCTCGCCCAGCTTGCGGCGGGCGTCGTCGAGGCTCGCGGCAGCCAAGCGGGGCGAAGCCCTGATCACCATCAATCCCTCAGCGAAAATCCCGGCTGCCGTCACCTTGGCGGAAGCGCTATAGAAGCATCAGCGCCCCGTCCGGGGAAGGCGCCTTTGCCGGCGGCAGGGCGATTCGCTCGGGCGTTCGCGAAGCGGCTTGACCGCGCCGCCCCGCGCCATAGCTGCATCTGCGCGGCGCACATTCTGGGGGGCTTGCTTATGCCTGGCGTTCTGCTCGTTCTTATCTATTTCGGCCTTGCCGCGCTCGCGGCCTTCATCATTCTTCAGCCGGACCGTTTCGTCGTGACGCGGAGCCGGTCCATCGCCGCTTCTCCGCCAACGTTGTTTCAATTCGTCAACGATCTGCATCGCTTCGAATCCTGGTCGCCCTGGGCCGATTTTAATCCGGGCGACAGCAAATCCTTCGAAGGACCGCCGTCGGGCGAAGGCGCGAGCATGGCCTGGTCGGACGCCACCAGGGCCGGGAAAATAACGATCGTCTCCAGCAAGCCCAATGAGAGCGTGGAGATGAGGCTCGACATGGAAAAGCCCGCCGTCGCGCAAAACGACGTGCATTTCATCATCACGCCGGAGGGCCAGGGCTCCAAGGTGGATTGGACGATCGTCGGACGGCGCGGCGTCGTCGCCAAGGCGACGAATCTCCTGCTGCGACACGACGCCAAGCTCGGTTCTCAGTGCGAGAAGGGCCTCGCCAGACTTGAAGAGGCTGCGACGAAGGGCGTCGGCTAGATCACGCTGCATGCGGGCGAAAAAGCCTGAATGCGAAAAACGGTGTCCATCATTGGCGCCTCCTGCTGCGCCTTCCGACCTGCATGACTTTAACCTGACGCCGACGGTGTTAGGCGCTATCGCTCGCTTTTTTCTGCGCGCTTGCGCGGGCGTCTTCCCCCAGCGCCTAAGCGGCTTTGAGAGAGAAACCGCCTCGATCAATACGATCTGGGATTTTGAACAGGTTCGTTTGCTCGTCAGTCATCCGCGCGCACGGAAACGAGCCAATAGAGAAATCCCGTGAGCGCGCCGGTGAGGAAGAAGAGGCCCAGGATGCGAATCTCCATCTGGGTCGGCGGATGTCCGCCCGGCTGCGCCGTTGCGCCGCGCGCGATCCAGGGCGAGGCGGCGGCGAGGAAGCCGCTCGCGCCGACATACCAGCTCCAACTCCTTGCGCCGGCGATCTCGCCGACGAGCGCCGCAAAGGCGAGCGGCGCGACGCAGACCGCGATGAGAATCGACGAGAAGACGAAACCCAACGCGTCAAGTCCCGCAGTCGGGTCGCCGTGGTGCGCCGTCTCGGCGAGCATCGCGAAGAGGCCTCCGAGCGCAGCCTCAAGCCCCGCCTCGCGCACCGTCGCGTCGGCAAGCGCGACGATCGGCAGGAACAGCGCGCCGCAGCTTGCGGCGAGAACGAAACCGAAGCCCATTACGAGCACGCGGCGAAGCAGTGTGCCGATCAAGGCTCGAGCACCGAGTCCCAGTAGAGATAATCCATCCAGCTTTCGTGCAGATAGTTGGGCGGGAACAGGCGGCCGTTGCGGTGGAGGTCCGAGATCGACGGCGCGAAGGGCTTCTGCATCGGCGTCATATGCGCTTCCGACGGCAACCGATCGGCCTTGTGCAGATTGCAGGGCGAGCAGGCGGCGACCACGTTCTCCCAGGTCGTCGCGCCACCCTTGGAGCGGGGCACGACATGATCGAAGGTGAGCTCCTCATGCTCGCCGCAATATTGGCAGGTGAAGCGGTCGCGCAGGAACACGTTGAAGCGCGTGAAGGCCGGTCGGCGCGACGGCCGCACATAGGCCTTGAGCGACACGACCGAGGGCAGCTGCATCTCGAAGGAGGGGCTTTTGACCACCCTGTCATAGTGCGAGACGATGTTGACCCGGTCGAGAAACACCGCCTTGATCGCGTCCTGCCAGCCCCAAAGCGAGAGCGGATAATAGCTTAAAGGGCGGAAATCGGCATTGAGCACCAGCGCCGGGCAGTTTTGCGGCGAGACATGCTGTGTGCGAACGGGAATCGTCACTACCGCGCCTTTCCGTCGCGAAGGACACGCCCCAGTCGCGGCCCGAGTCCCTTGCAGCTGCCGACTCGCATAGTCTATAGCCTGAATGACGCCTTTGTGAAGCCGCCGCCACGCAGTTGAAGGTCCTGTCGGCCGCAGGGCTCTTTGTTCTTATATTGTTCTTGCCGCGCTCGCGAAAGCCGGCTAGGCTCACGTCGTTGTTCCTGAGCCGCTCGAGTGGAGCAAAGGTCATGGTCGTCCGCGTTGCAACCGTCGCTTTCGAGGGCGTCGAGGCTAGGCCCGTCGATGTGCAGGTGCAGATCTCGAGCGGCAATGTGGTCTTCAATGTCGTCGGCCTCGCCGACAAGGCGGTAGCCGAATCGCGCGAGCGCGTGCGCGCCGCGCTCGTCGCCTCCGGCCTCGCGCTCCCGGCCAAGCGCATCACGGTCAATCTCGCGCCCGCGGACATGCCCAAGGAGGGCAGCCATTACGATCTCCCCATCGCGCTCGGCGTCATGGCGGCGATCGGCGCGCTGCCGTCGGACGCGCTGGACGGTCATGTCGTACTCGGCGAGCTTGCGCTCGACGGGACCTTGACCCCGGTCGCGGGCGTTCTGCCGGCCGCGGTCGCCGCCAACATGCGCGGCCTCGGGCTGATTTGCCCGGCGCAATGCGGGCCTGAGGCGGCCTGGGCCTCTTGCGACATGGACGTCGTCGCGCCGCGCTCGCTCATTCAGCTCGCCAATCACCTGAAGGGGACGCAGGTGCTGTCGCGGCCGCAGCCTGCGGTGCGCCGGCAAGCCGGCGATCTGCCCGATCTTCGCGACGTGAAGGGCCAGGAAAGCGCCAAACGCGCGCTCGAGATCGCCGCCGCCGGCGGCCACAATCTGCTGATGAACGGCCCGCCCGGGTCGGGCAAATCCATGCTCGCAGCGCGCCTGCCGTCGATCCTGCCGCCGCTTAGCCCGCGCGAGTTGCTCGAGGTCTCGATGATCCATTCGGTGGCGGGCGAGATCGCCGGCGGCGAGCTCACGGATCGACGTCCCTTTCGCGCGCCGCATCACTCCGCCTCCATGCCGGCGCTCGTCGGCGGCGGCGCGCAAGCGAGGCCCGGCGAGATCTCGCTCGCCCACAACGGCGTGCTGTTTTTGGACGAGCTGCCGGAGTTCCAGTCGCAGGCGCTCGACGCCTTGCGCCAGCCTCTCGAGACCGGCGAGGTCGCGATCGCACGCGCCAACCATCGCGCCGTCTATCCCGCGCGCTTCCAACTCGTCGCGGCGATGAACCCTTGCCGCTGCGGCCACGCCCTCACCCCGGGCTTTGCGTGCAAACGGCAGCCCAACGAGCGCTGCGCCGCGCAATATCAGGCGCGGCTGTCGGGCCCCCTGCTCGACCGCTTCGACCTGCAAATCGAGGTCGCGGCGATTTCCGCCGCCGATCTCGTGCTGCCGCCGCCCTCCGAAGGCTCGACGGAAGTCGCGGCGCGCGTCGCCGCCGCGCGCGAGACGCAGCGCGCGCGCTATGCGGCGCACGGATGTGCGGGACCCGCCACGAACGCCGCCGCGCCCGCCCATTTGATCGAGACCGTCGTCAAGCTCGATTCCAAAGGCACAGAGCTGATCCGCGAGGCCTCGGAGCGTTTCGCGCTGTCCGCCCGTGGCTTCCATCGCGTCTTGAAGCTCGCGCGCACGATCGCCGATCTCGAAGGGTCGGACTCCGTCGCGCGTCGCCATCTCGCCGAGGCGCTCTCCTACCGGGCCGGTCTCGTCGGCATGCAGCGCGCGGCGTGAGCGAATTCCGCAAAAGTTGACAGACTTTTGCGGAATTCGCTCCAGCCTATCGATCTGGCGCGATTTCTTATCGTCCGAACGATTCGGTTCGAGCGGAACGCGCTTGCGCCGCGCCGGGCGACGGCGCCGACTAAACGATCATTTGCTGGCCTTCTCGAAGGCGGAGAGATTGGGGCAGCCAGACGAGTAGCGACCTGTGGACTTGTCGTAGCTCAGCTCCACGCAATTTCTCTGGCAAGGACAAGGCGCAAGCGCCGCATCCGAATGATTCGTCAGGAACAGACGCAGCACCAGCAAGAGATCGGCGGCGCGGTCCTGCACGCCGAGGTCCAAAGCCGTGCGGATGTCGGCGACGATAAGCTCGCGCACAACGTCCGATCCTCTCCATAAATTCGAGAGATAGCTCTTGAGCGTCGCGTGCAGGGCTGCTGTTTCCGCCGCTCCGACGATGATTTCTTCGGGAAGGAGGCCCGTGGCCGAACGCGTTTCTTCGAGGGTGCGCATTCTCAGCCCCTTAGAGTTGGGTTGAAGCTAACGCTAAAACTGCCACGCTGTCCGAGCCCTGGCAATATGCATTCCGTAGGCTTGCCTGCGTCGGTCTGGGGCGTTTGATCTTCGGGCGGTATGGCTCGGACGTTGAGAAACCAGGCGAGATTAATCATTTGGAGCGGCGCCAGAACGATCAGGTTTGCGCAGTCACGAAGTGTTCGACGCCATTTCGCCCTCCAAAGAAAGGCGGCGTGAGCGAGGTCTGGACGACTTGGCGAGCGCTGCGGCGAGACGTCACGCCACTTGAAAAGCGGTAGATTAGCTTTAGCTTCTCAACTGTATAAGACGACCCTACGCCTGCGGCGGCGCCGCAGGCGGGAGGAAACATAACGACAAATAGGAGGGGGAGAATGAAAATACGGACATTGTGGGTGGCGGGCGCGGCGGCCGTCGCGGCGTTGGCGCTTTCCGTTGCGGCGAACGCCACAGAGTTTGCGAGCCCGGTGAGCGTGCGTTCGGGACCGGGCGCCAAATGGCCGGTCGTCGCGACGATCCCCGCCGGCGTGGACCTTCAGGTTCTGACCTGCGCCACCGGCTGGAAGTGGCGCTGGTGCCAGGTTCAGGCTGGCGACGTGAAGGGCTGGGTGAAAGAGGTGGCGCTCGCAAGGAGCGGCGGGCGCGTAGACGTCGCCGGCGTGGTCACGTCGGATGCGACGGCGTTGCACAAGTCTCCGCGCATCTTCTCTCGCGTCCTGACGACCATACCCGCCGGCGCCGAGGTCAATGTGCTGCACTGCGCAAGCGGGCTCGGTTCGGGGTGGTGCAAGGTCGCCTACGGCGGGGCCGTCGGCTTCGTCCGCGGCGGGCTGCTCGCCCGCAATAGTTACGGGGCCTGGTCCTTCCCCTTCTGATTATTCGATCATGCTGCGTTCAGGCGGAGCCGCCTGAACGCAGAAAACGTGATTGATACTATGAGTTTAGAGCGCGCTTTATGCGAAAAGCCGGCTTCGACTTTTTCGCATCGCGTTCTTGCCGTCCGGCGATCTAAAGCGCCCGACTATGCCGACCAATTACGATCCCATCGCCGAACGGTATCAGCGATCCAAGCGGCAACCCTGGCGAACGCATATCGAAGCCTACTTGATGTGCGTTTCGCTCGCGCGCTGCCTAAAACCCGGCGGTCGCATTGTGAGATTGTCCCCCGAAGGCTGCGCCGACTTCTGTCCGTCGTTTTGGGCGGACTTCCTGGAGCACCCTCCGATCGCCTTCATCGAATGCGTCAGATAGCGCCGCTCTCTCCGGTCGCCGCCGTCACGGCTTACTGGAGCGCAAGCCCGAGGAATCCTCGCCGTGCACCCAGCGTTCCGCGCCGCAAGCGCTAACGAAGAACGGCCAAATGCATCAGATATTGCGCGGAACCGATCGCCAGCGTCAACGTGACAGCAGAGAGCGTGATGAAGATCAACGCTGTTTTGATTTTGTCGGAGAGCATCGCCTTCTCGCCCGGATCAGCTCTAGATGAGACTCGGCAGTTGCGCCCTTCCGGGCCGCGGAGAGCGGCGCCTTAGGCGTCCCCATGGCGAAGGGCGCCGCTCATAGCCCGAATCTCGGTTTCAGCTCTGGTGCGGCCCCAGCATCTCTTTCAAGGCTGCCTCAATGCGCCGCCAAGGCTCAGCGTCTTCGCGCTTGCCTTGATCTTCCAAAGCGCGCGCTTTCTGCGCCGCTTCGGCGACAGCCTTGTCGCCATGGGCTTCCATCAATCGCCTGGCGTAATCTTGAACGTCGACCGCTTGCATCTCAGCCTCCTCCTCATGGCGGCGCGTAAACCGCGCTGCTGATAATGGCCCGGCTTCCGGGTCAGGCCTGCCTCGACAAATGGCCTAGATAGGAGACTTCGACTTGGATGCGAGGCTCGGAGAGCGCAGAAAGCCAAAAAGTCGCGTCAGGCGACAGCGCCTACGGCTCGACGGATGCGCCGGTCTCGACGGGCGCCAATTCCGCGAGCTCCGCATCCGTGAACACGCGGCTCCGCGTCAGGAAGCGTAGGCCCTCCGGCGCCTCCAGCGAAAACCCGGCGCCGCGGCCGGGGACGACGTCGATGATGAGCTGCGTGTGCCGCCAATAGTCGAATTGCGCCGCGCCCATATAGAAGGGGACGTTGCCGACCGCCCCGAGCTTCACGTCGCTGGCGCCCGTGCGAAATTCGCCGGCGGGGTAGCACATCGGGGACGAACCGTCGCAGCAGCCTCCCGACTGATGGAACATGAGCGGCCCATGCGCTCGCTCGAGCTTGGCGAGGAGCGCGAGGGTCGCTTCCGTGGCGACGACGCGTTCGACCATGTCGCGCTTCTCCTCGGTTCAACCGGCGCGGGATCAGTTTCTCCGCGCCGCGCGACGCGGTTCAAAAAAAGCCCAGAGCCTTCGGGCCGTAGCTCACGAGCAGATTCTTGGTCCGCTGATAGTGATCCAGCATCATCTTGTGGTTCTCACGCCCGATGCCCGACTGCTTGTAGCCGCCGAAGGCGGCGTGCGCCGGATAGGCATGGTAGCAATTGGTCCATACGCGCCCCGCCTGGATCGCGCGTCCGCAGCGATAGGCGCGGCTTCCGTCGCGCGTCCAGAGGCCGGCGCCAAGCCCATAGAGCGTGTCATTGGCGATCTGCAGCGCCTCTTCCTCAGTCTCGAAGGTCGTCACTGAGACCACGGGGCCAAAAATCTCCTCCTGGAAGACTCGCATGCGGTTATGGCCTTCGAGCACGGTCGGCTTCACGTAGTAGCCGTCCTTGAGCTCGCCCTCGAGCACATTGCGCTCGCCGCCGATGAGGACCTTTGCGCCTTCTTTGCGGCCGATGTCGACGTAGGAGAGAATCTTCTCCAATTGATCGTTCGACGCCTGCGCGCCGATCATCGTTGCGGGATCGAGAGGGTGGCCCTGCCGAATCTTGGCCACGCGCGCCACCGCCTTTTCGATGAACTTGTCGTAGATGGACTTTTGCACGATCGCCCGGCTCGGGCAGGTGCAAACCTCGCCCTGGTTGAGCGCGAACATCGTGAAGCCCTCGAGCGCCTTGTCGAGAAAGGCGTCGTCTTCGGCCATCACGTCGGCGAAGAAAATATTCGGCGACTTGCCGCCGAGCTCCAACGTCACGGGGATGAGGTTCTCCGAGGCGTATTGCATGATGAGACGCCCCGTCGTCGTCTCTCCCGTGAAGGCGATCTTGGCGATCCGCTTGTTCGAGGCGAGCGGCTTGCCCGCTTCGACGCCAAAGCCATTGACGATGTTGAGAACTCCGGGCGGGAGCAGATCGGCGATGAGCTCTGCGAGCACGAGAATGCTCATCGGCGTTTGCTCGGCGGGCTTGAGCACGACGCAATTGCCGGCGGCGAGCGCCGGCGAGAGCTTCCAGGCGGCCATCAGGATCGGAAAGTTCCACGGGATGATCTGCCCGACGACGCCCAACGGCTCGTGGAAATGATAGGCGACCGTCTCATGGTCGATCTCGCTGAGCGATCCCTCCTGTGCGCGGATGCAGCCGGCAAAATAGCGAATGTGGTCGACAGCCAGCGGTATGTCGGCGGCGGTCGTCTCACGGATGGGCTTGCCGTTGTCGATCGTTTCAACCAGCGCCAGCGCCGAAAGATTGTCTTCCAACCTCTGGGCGATCTTGTTCAGGATATTCGCGCGCTCGGCGGCCGGGGTCTTGCCCCAGGCGTCCTTGGCGTTGTGGGCGGCGTCCAGCGCCAGCTCGATGTCGGCGGCGCGGCCGCGCGCCACCTGACAGATCGGCTGGCCGGTGATCGGGCTGATGTTGTCGAAATACTCGCCGCCGACGGGCGCGACCCAGCGGCCGCCAATGAAGTTGTCGTAGCGTTTCTTGATCGCGACGGAGCCTTTGAGCTTCTCGATTTCCTGATGCAGCATGGTCTCCTCCCTTGGCCACCGATGATGGCCATCCCTGCCCCGGCGCTCCGCTCGACACTCTAGGGATCAACGCTTTGATAGCTAGGTCGGAAACGAGGATGAACCAGCGGCCGACGGGCGCGTCAAGCGTTCTGAAGAGGAACCAACTCCCGCAGAACCAAAAGCCACGCAGGGGCGTTCCGCGTCGACGCCGCTCCCATTGTCTGCTTAACTCGCCAATGCGCCCGATGATACGCGGAGAAGAGTTGCGATGGAGATGGATCGCCAGATTTTAGGCCTCCTCGGCCTCTCCCTCCTCGCCTTTGCGCTGGGGCTCGGGGCGGCGCTCTATCTCTTGCCGCGGCGCGGCGATTCCGACGGGCGCCGGGAGGCGCTGCAGGACGAGGTTCGCCGGCTTCGCGCCGCCGCCGCGGCGCGCGACCGGGCCGAGGCCGCCAACGAGGCCAAGTCGCGCTTCCTCGCGACCGTCAGTCACGAGATCCGCACGCCGTTAAACGGCGTTCTCGGCCTCGCGCAGCTCCTTTCGATGACCCCGCTCGAGGCCGAGCAGGCGAGCTATGTCGACTCGATCCGCGACTGTGCGCGAGCCCTCGCGCAGCTCGTCGACGACATTCTGGATTTCTCCAAGATCGAGGCGGGCCGGCTCGAGCTGCGGCGCGAGGAATTTGCGCTGGCGCCGCTCGTCGAGGGCGTCGTCGAGCTTCTTGCGCCCCGCGCCCAGGGCAAGGGGCTCGAGATCGCGAGCCATGTCGCGAGTGAAGCGCCCGAGCGCCTCGTCGGCGACCCGGCGCGGCTGCGTCAGGTGCTGATCAATCTCGCCGGCAATGCGGTGAACTTCACGCAAGAGGGCGGCGTCGGCGTGAGCGTCGCCGCCGTCGGAGACGACTGGCTGCGCTTCGTCGTCGAGGACACGGGTCCGGGGATCCCGGAGGCGGCGCAAGCGAAAATCTTCGAGGAGTTCGAGCAGGCCGAGCCGCTTGCGACGCGCGCGGGCGGCGGCGCGGGCTTAGGGCTTGCCATCGCGCGCCGGCTCGTCGCGAAGATGGGGGGCGCTCTGGCGCTCGAGGCGAGTTCGGAAAGCGGCTCCCGTTTCGCCTTCACTTTTCCAGCCCGGACGAGAGCCGGCCGATCGGACGCGTCCCCTCGAAGGCCAAAGCGCGTTGATCGTCGCTGCGAGCCGCTTCGAAGGCCCGTTTCTGGCGCGGCTATCTCGAAGCCGCGGGAGCGGAAGCGCAGGTCGCAGCGAACGCCGCCGACGCCCGCGCCCTGCTGGAAAGGGCTGGCTCAAAGCCGCCGCAGTTCGCGATCGTCGACTGCGCGCTCGGGCTCGAAGTCGCCGAGAGCCTTGCCGAAAGCGCGCATCGGGCCGGCGTCGCGCGATGCTTTCTTCTGTTCTCGCCCTTGGAAAGGCGCGCCCACGGCGAGGCGGCGCTAAAAGGTTTCGACGGCTGGCTCGTGAAGCCGGTGCGCGCCGCGTCTCTCGTTGCAAGATTGAGCCCCGCAGCGACGACGCCGGCGCAATCCCTGGCGCCCCAGCCCGCGCCGACGCTCGCGGGCCTCACGGCGCTCGTCGCCGAGGACAATGAGATCAATGCGCTCATCGCGCTGCGGCAGCTGGAGGCGCTCGGCGCGGCGCCGACGCGGGCTACGGACGGCGAAAAGGTCGTCGCGCTGGCGCAGGCGGCGCTGGACGGCAAAATCCGTCGCTTCGACGTGATCCTGATGGATCTGTTCATGCCCAAGCTCGACGGTCTCGACGCGACCCGCCGCATCCGGTCGGCGGAATCGCGCGCCGGCGCCGCGCGCACGCCGATCCTCGCGCTGACCGCCAGCGTCTCGCGCGAAGACGCCGAATCGGCGCGAGCGGCGGGCGTGGACGCCGTGCTGACGAAGCCCGTCGAGCTTGCCGCGCTGGACGAGGCGATTCGGACGCTGGCCGGCGGGCGCGCCGCGCTCGCGGCACACCCCGCTTGACGATCGTTAAGCGTTGGCCCCCGCGTCACAAAAGCTTCGTTTCCGGATGGTCTAGCTCGCGGCGCCGAAGGGCGCGCGGCTCGAGCCGCGCAATCTTTCCATTCTCCAAAGCTCTGATTAAGGTCACGCGCGCCAAGTCTAGGCCGTTTGGGATCGATGAAGGGAGACACTGATGGCTCGCGAGAAGCCGCCGCTCATTCGGCCGCCGACGCCGCTTTGGGTGAAGGGCGCCTGGATCGGCGCCGCGGCGCTCGTCGCCCTTTTCATTTGGGTGAAGACCCGGCCGCCGGAGGCTCCGGCGTGCGACGCCGACATCGTGAAGAGCAATCTCGACGATCTCGTGAACGCTGCGGCCAGCGAAACCACTCTGCGGGCGCAGGCGCTCAGAATGGTGAACTCGACGAAGGAAGCGAAGAGCTGCGCCGCCGTCGTCGCAAATTCAAAGGGAGTCGAGATCCCGATTGAATATTCGGTGACGATCGAGGACCGGGCGCCCAAGGTGGAAATCACCAAGGGCGAGGATCGACTCGCGCCACCGGAGGCCGAGGCGCCGGCGTCGGCCGAAGCCCCGCAACAGGCGACGGGAGAGAGCTGTCAGCCCGGCGCGGCGGCCGAGGCGCGCATCGCCGATTGCGGAAAGATCATCGGCGACAAGGATCAAAGCGCCGAGGCGCGGGCGAAGGCGCTGACGCTGCGCGGGGAGGCCTTCGGTGAAGGGAAGGATTGGGGCAAGGCGGTCGCGGACCTCACCGCCGCGATAGCGCTCCAAGCCAAGGATGGCGGGGATTTCGCCCCGCAGTCGCCGGTCTATATGGCGCGTGCGCAGGCCTATCTTGGCAAGGGCGACCCCAAGAAGGCGCTCGCCGATTTCACGGACGCCGTCCGCACCGATCCGTCAAATGGCGCGGCCTTGTTGGGGCGCGCCTGCGCATGGGCGGCCGCCGGCGCGCTCGCCAAGGCGGAGGGCGATCTCAAAGCTGCCGCGAGCCTCACAAAGGATGCGCCCGGCTCCGCCTGCAGCGCGGCGCTCGATGCGCTGCGCGCCAAGGGCAAGGCCGCCAAACGCAAGAAGTGAGCGGCGAGAGCGCGGAGCGGGCGAAGCGCCGCGCTCCCTCAAACGAGCCTCGCTCTGACGAGGCCTCGCACCGAATTGCCCATGAAAAACTCCTTGTCCTCGAAGTCCTCGAGCGCGAGATAATCCTCGCGCGCTTTGCCCTCGGCAAGGAGGCGCGCGCGCAGCGTGCCTGGCAGCAGGCCGCTTGCAAGCGGCGGCGTGACCAGAATTTCGCCCTGAGCCAGGAACACATTGGTTCGCGCGCCTTCGCAAACCTCGTCGCGCTCGTTGAGAAAGAGCACTTCATCGGCGCCGGAGCGGGCGAGCTCTTCTTCATAGATCTCGCGCCGCGTGGTCTTATGGCGCAGCATCGGTTCGGCGGAGGAAAAGCGGCGCTTGGCGACGGCGACGCGCCAAACGGTCCCCGGCGCGGTGGGCTCGATAGGCTCGAGGCCGAGCTCATGCGCGCCTTCTCGCGCCAGAACGATACGCAGGCGCAGCCGCCCGGAGGCGGCCGCCGCCCTTACGGCCTCGTCCAACGCCGCTCTCAGACGCGGCTCGTCGAAAGCGAAGCCCAGCGCCGACGCTGAAGCGCTCAGGCGCCGAAAATGTTCCGGCAAGAGGAAGAAGCCTTCGCCCTGCGTCCAGAGCAGCGTCTCGATTAGCCCGAAATCCTGCACGCTCGTCTCTCGACTTCATCTGCGCCGCTTAGAGGGAATTCCGCAAAAGCTGATAGTACTTTGCGATCGGAATTCGCTCCAGCCATCAAATCTGGCGCGGTTTCTCGTCGCTCGAACAACTCCCTCCGAGCGACAAGCGCGCTACCGCCTCGCTTAGAAAATAGCTCGCGCGGCGGACGCCGCAAATGTATCCGCCCCCGGCATTGCTTTCGCAAGTCGAGTGGCTATAGTCCGCGCCGCATCGCGGCGCCGACACGGCCCACGCCGCACGCGAGCCAACTGGCGGGCCTTCGAGACGAGATCGTGAAATGAAGCTGATATCGGACGCGATGGCTCAAACGTGGCAGCCGGCCCCCGCCCCGGCCGAGCCTGCGGCTGTGCCCGCCACGCCGGCTGCTCCCGCGCCCGCGGCCGAATCCCTCGCAACGGCAGCCGCGCCCGCGGCCAAGGCCGAGCAGGCGGCGCCTGCCGCGCCGTCCGCTCCCCCGACCAAGACAGGAACCGCCGCTCCCGGCGCGCCGGCCTCGAGCCCGCTGGAGATGCCGGGGATGGCCGATCTCTTCGCGCAGATCGTGCCTTTTCTCGTCATCATCGGAATCGTCTACATCATTGTCATCCGCCCGCAGCAGCGCAAGCAGAAAGAGGCCGAGTCCCAACTGCGCAACGTGCGCCGCGGCGACATCGTCGTCGTGAACGGCTTCATCGGCAGGGTGACGAAGGTCGTCGACGACACCGAATTCGAGTTCGAACCGGGACCGAACGTCAAGCTGCGCGCGCTCCTCTCGTCGGTCAGCGAAGTCCGGTCGCGCGGCGAGCCGATCAAGGATACGACGCCGCCCGCGAAACCCGCGAAGGGGGCGGCGCCCGCCGCGAAGCCGGCCGGCAAGCCGGCCAAGGACGCGGCGACGGCGGCGAAGCCCGCCGAGAACGACGCGCCGCCGCCCGCCAAGAGCTGAGACGTCCCTCGCTCCTCAACTTTGCCTTAAGCCTCAGAGCAAGCAATGCTGCGTTTCGCCACCTGGAAGATCGTCTCGATCATCGGCATGACCCTCGTGGCGCTCGCCGTCGTCATCCCAAGCATGCTCTCGCCCTCTCACTATGAGCAGCTCGCCTCGGTCGTGCCGCCCTGGCTCATGCCGCCACCGATCGTGCTCGGCCTCGATCTCCAGGGCGGCTCCTATCTGATGCTCGAGGTCGATCGCAGCTCCGTGCTGCACACGCAGGCGAGCAATTTGCGCGACGACGTGCGCCGTTTGCTGCGTGAGGAAAAAATCGCGATCACTGGGGGCGTCGGCCAGACCGCGCGCGGCGTGCAGATCCGCGTGCCGGACGCCGCCGACCGCGAGAAGATCCTGCCGAAGCTCAAGGCGCTCAGCCGGCATTACTCCTCTGTGCTCGGCGGTCCTCCTGCGCTCGACGTCGAGGACGCGGGCGACGAACTCATTCGCGTGAGCCTGACCGAGGCCGGGCTCACTCAGAAGGTGCGCTCCGCGGTCGACCAGTCGATCGAGGTCGTCCGAAAGCGCGTCGACGAGCTCGGGACGAGGGAGCCGAGCATCCAACGCCAGGGCGACGACCGCATCATCGTGCAGGTGCCGGGCCTTCAGGATCCGCAACAGTTGAAGGAAGTGCTCGGCCAGACGGCGAAGCTGGAATTCCGGCTTGTCGCCGACCCCGGCCAGGCCTCGGGCGAGACCGAGGAGCTCGAGCAGAGCGATCAGCCCGGGAAGATCTCCATTGAAAAGCAGGTCATGGTGCAGGGCGAGGATTTGACGGACGCGCAGATGAGCTTCGACCAGCGCGGCGGCGAGCCGGTCGTCAACTTCCGTTTCAACACCCGAGGCGCGCTGAAATTTGGCGAGGTCACGTCGAAGAACGTCGGCCGCCTGTTTGCGATCGTGCTCGACAACAAGGTGATCTCGGCGCCGCGCATTCTCGGTCCAATCACCGGCGGCTCGGGTCAGATCACCGGCCGCTTCACCACCGAGCAGGCCAATAATCTCGCGATTCTGCTGCGCGCCGGCGCGCTGCCGGCCAAGCTCAACATCGTGGAGGAGCGCACGGTCGGCCCGGGTCTCGGCCAGGACTTCGATCGACGCCGGCAAGCGCGCGGCTTACGTCGGCGCGGCGCTCGTCGTCATCTACATGCTGATCACTTACGGAATCTTCGGCGTCTTCGCCAATTTTGCGCTCTTCGTGCATATCGCGCTGATCTTCGCGGGCCTCGTCCTGCTGCGCTCGACGCTGACGCTTCCGGGCATCGCCGGCATCGTGCTAACGATCGGCATGGCCGTCGACTCGAACGTGCTGATCTACGAACGCATTCGCGAGGAGTCGCACGCCGGGCGCTCGATCCTCGCCTCGCTCGACGCAGGCTTCAATCGCGCCTTCGCGACGATCTTCGACTCCAACGTGACGATGTTCGTCGCCGCGGCGATTCTCTACTTCCTCGGATCGGGTCCGGTCCGCGGTTTCGCTGTGTCGCTCGCGCTCGGCATCGTGACGACGATCGTCACGGCCGTGACGATGACTCGCATGATGATCGCCGTCTGGTATCGCCGCGCGCGTCCGACCCAGCTGCCGATATAAGGGGCGTGATCGATGAAGCTTCTGCGTCTCGCTCCTGAGAACACCCATTTCGGCTTCATGCGGTTCCGCCGCATAAGCTATCCGATGTCGGCGGCGCTTTCGATCATCGCGGTGCTGCTGTTCGTCTTCGTGCATATGAATTTCGGCATCGATTTCGCCGGCGGCACGGTGATCGAGCTGCGCGCCAAGGGCGGCTTCGCCGAGGTCGGCACGCTGCGCGCCATCGCCGAGAAGCTCAAGCTCGGCGACGTGGAGGTGCAGGCCTTCGGCAATCCCGCCGACGCGACGCTGCGATTCGGCTCCCAGCCAGGGGGCGACGTGGCGCAGCAAGCGGCGGTGGATCGCGTGCATTCGGCGGTCGAAAATGATTACGACGTGCGCCGCGTCGAAGTGGTGGGGCCGCGCGTCTCGGGCGAATTGGTGCAGTCGGGCACGCTCGGCGTCGTGCTGGCGATCATCGCGGTGCTCGGCTACCTCTGGTTCCGCTTTGAATGGCAGTTCGCGGTAAGCGCCGTCATCGCGACGATGCACGATCTTCTGCTCACGGTCGGCTTCTTCGCGCTGACGCAGCTCGAGTTCAACACGACCTCGATCGCGGCGATCCTGACCATCGTCGGCTATTCGCTGAACGAGACGGTCGTGGTGCTCGACCGCATCCGCGAGATGATGCGCAAATATAAGAAGATGTCGACCGCGCAGATCATCGACATGTCGATCAACGCGGTCTTGCCTCGCACGATCATGACCGCGACGACGGTCCTCCTGGCGCTGCTGTCGCTCGCGATTTTCGGCGGCCAGGTCATCCGCTCCTTCTCGCTGGCGATGATCTGGGGCCTGGTGGTCGCGACCTACTCCTCCGTGTTCATCTGCGCGCCGATGCTGATCTACCTCGGTCTGCGCAACGAGGGACGCGGCGAGGCTCCCGCAGAGGACGGACAAAGCCGTCTGGCGCTTCGGTCTCCCGACGCCGACGAGGCCCAGGAGGCGCTGCCTGCGCCGGCGGCCGCCCCCGCCGCCAGGATGTCGACGCCGAAAAAGAGCGGCGGCAAAGGCGCAGCCAAGCGCGCTTCAAAATCCGGCGCCGCCAAGTCATGACGCAGGGCGCGGGCTTCGTTCCGGGACTGCACAAGATCGACGACTACGGAAAGGGCGGCTTCCGCTTCGCCGACATGTCGCATCGCGGCTCGATCTTCGCTTTGCCCAGCGGGGTCCGCGCCATGCCGTTGACGAGGCCGGAGGAGATCGATGCGGCGACGCTCGATGCCGCGATTGCAGAGAAAGTCGATCTCCTGATCGTCGGAACGGGCGAAACGCTCATTCCGCTTCCCGCGCCGCTGCGGGCGAGGCTTCGCGATGCGGGCGTCGGCTGCGAGACGATGGCGACCGGCGCCGCCGTTCGCGCGTACAATATGCTGGTCGAGGAATCGCGGCGCCTCGCGGCGCTGCTGATCGCGGTTTAGCCGCAGCGCCGCCACTACGATCATCGCCCCCGCCTCAGATCGCCAGCGCGGTCCCGGCTTCGTCGTCTTCGCCGCTCCAGGCGCAAACGAGACCTCCGGTCTCGGGGTCCTTGCGCCAACGGCAAACAAGCCGCCGGCGCCGAGGCCGCGCGTTGGCCTGGCGGATTACGAGCGTGAATGCGAAGTCGCGTCGCGCTGCGACGGGAAGGAAGAGAGCGAGGGCGTTCATGGCCCACCTCCAGACTTGGTTAGGCCAAGGTCCGGAAAGCGAGCCCGCCGCAGCGAGCTAGGCGCTCGCCTCGATCGATGCTTCGTTTTCCGCGCCTTGGACGGTTGCGCTGTTGATTGGCAAGACGCTCGCGGCGAACGCCGCGCGACGACTGCCAGAGCTGCTACTGCCCATGGTTCTCACGAAGGTTGATAATCCGAACGCCACGGCGTCGGATGAAACGCCGTTTGATCCTCACCGCTATCACAGTCAAGCAAAAAACAAGCGTAAAGAAATTTTTCTCGAACCGCTCGAATTCGGCGAGCCCAGGTTCCCCTTGCGCTCACAGCCTTCAGCGAAGCGCCCATGAGCAGCAGCGCTGGGCCTTCGATCTTCTGGCCCGCGACCTTCTGTGGCAGATCCGCGAGCGTGCCCGCGACGACGCGCTCGCTCGGCGTCGAGGCGCGTTCGATGAGATAGGCGGGCGTCGCCGGATCGGCGCCCGATTCGATGAGCTTGCGCGAAAGCTCGGGCAAGGTGCGATTGCCCATGTAGACGGCGGTCGTGGCTCTCGCGTCGGCGAGCGCGGCCCAGTCGAAGTCTTGCGGCAGAACGCCGTCCTTGCTGTGGGCGGTCACGAACTGCACGCGGCGCGCCGTTTCCCGGTTCGTGAGTGAGACGCCGAGCGCCGCGGCGCCTGCGAGCGCGGCGGTGACACCGGGCACGATCTCGACGTCCAGTCCAGCCTCGCGCATGGCGGCGATTTCTTCGTTGGCGCGACCGAAGATCATCGGATCGCCGCCCTTGAGCCGCACGACGTTCTTGCCTTCCTTCGCGAGCTTGACGAGCAGCGCGGATATCTCCGCCTGATCGACGGAAGGCGCATAGCCGCGCTTGCCGACATTGATGCGCTGGGCTTCACGCCGCGCGAAATCGAGAACGCTCGCCGGCACGAGATCGTCGAAGAGAATGACGTCGGCGCCGGCCAGCACGCGCAGCCCCTTGAGCGTCATAAGCTCGGGATCGCCCGGTCCCGCGCCGACGAGCACGACGCGCCCGCGCGAGGGGCCCTCCGTCGCGGCGCGCGTCTCGGCGGCGAGCGCGTCGCGATCTGCAGCGGTCGGCTCGCGCTCCAGCGCGACCAAAGCAAGACGCGTGAAGCGACGCCAAAAGTCGCGGCGCGCCAGAAAGTCCAGGCCCGACGCCTTGACCCACGGACGCCAGGCTTTCGCAGCGCCCGCCCACGCCGCGAAGCTTGCCGGGATCAGCGTCTCGATGCGCCCGCGCACCGCCTGCGCGAAAACCGGCGCAGCGCCGCCCGTCGAGACGCCGATCACGAGCGGCGAGCGGTTCACGATCGCGCCCATGGAGAAATCGCTCAGTTCAGGGCGATCCACCAGGCCGACCAAGGCGCCGGCCGCTTTCGCCGCCTCGCGCAGCGCCAACGCCTCGTCTTCCCGCTCCATCGCCGCGAAGACCAGCGCCGCGCCTTCAAGCGCGGGCTTTCCGGCGTGAAGGGCGACCTCGGCGCGACGACGCGCGAGCTCGAGAAGCTTCGCGCAAGGGGCGTCGGCGTAAACGTCGACCCTCGCGCCGCTCGCCGCGGCGAGATCGGCCTTCCAGGCCGCGGCTTCGGAGCCGCCGACGACGACGACGCGACGGCCCTCGAGCGAGAGGAAAATCGGCAGACTTTCCAGCGGCTGCATGAAGTCGGCGTCGACTTCGTCGGGCTTGCGGCTCACGTCATCTCCCATGGGGTCCGCGCGTTCTATTAGCCAATGCTGCAATACGGCCGCCGGCTGACTGGTTCCTCACTTGGGTTTGGCGCCTCGCGCAAAGTCTCGTCAAGGCGCGTCGCGCCTGCTTCGCTGCGCTCCGCCCCTGCGCGGATGACGAGACTTCGCGCACTCCACTCAATGACGGAAATGGCGCGTGCCGGTGAAGACCATCGCAAGCCCGGCCTCGTTCGCGGCCGCGATCACCGCCGCGTCGTTCATCGAGCCGCCCGGTTGAATGACGGCCGTCGCGCCCGCGGCGGCGGCCGCAAGGAGACCGTCGGGGAAGGGAAAGAAGGCGTCGGAGGCGACGACCGATCCCTTGGCGAAGCTCTCCGCCAGGCCTGCCGCTTCGGCGGCGTCCGCCGCCTTCTGCGCGGCGATGCGCGAGGAATCGACGCGCGACATCTGCCCGGCGCCGACGCCGACGGTCGCGCCGTCCTTCGCATAGACGATCGCGTTGGACTTGACGTGCTTGGCGACGCGGAACGCGAATTTGAGATCGGCGAGCTCCGTCTCGCTCGGCGCGCGCCTCGTCACCACCTCGAGCTTCATGTCGTCGACGACGGCGTTGTCTCGGTTCTGCGCCAGGAAGCCGCCGGCGACCGTGCGAAGCGTCAAGCCCCGTGCGCGGGGATCGGGCACGCCGCCCGTGACGAGCAGGCGCAGATTCTTCTTCGCCGCGACGATTGCCGCCGCCTCCTCGTCCGCCGCCGGCGCGATGATCACCTCGGTGAAGATTTCGACGATTTTCCTCGCGGCGGCGGCGTCGAGACGACGGTTGAGCGCCACGATTCCGCCGAAGGCCGAGACGGGATCGCAGCGAAGCGCGTTCACATAGGCTTCCTCGAGCGAGGCGCCTTCGGCCGCGCCGCAGGGATTGGCGTGCTTGACGATGACGACGGCCGCCGTCCGCGCGGGATCGAATTCCGCGACACATTCGAAGGCGGCGTCGGTGTCGTTGACGTTGTTGTAGGAAAGCTGCTTGCCCTGCAACTGGCGCGCCGTCGAGACGCCGAAGCGTTTCGGTCCCGCGAGATAGAAGCCCGCACTTTGATGCGGGTTCTCGCCGTAGCGCATCTCTTGAGCGAGGCGCCCGCCCAGCGCGCGCCAGGGCGGCGCCGAATCGCCGATCTCCTCGGCGAGCCAATTGGAGATTTCGGCGTCATAGGCGGCGGTGCGCGCGAAGGCCTTTTGCGCGAGGCGGCGGCGCAAGGTGAGCGTCGTCGCGCCGTTTTGCGCTTCGAGCTCGCCGAGCAACGCGGCATAGTCCGAAGGGTCGACGACGACGGCGACGGAATCGTGATTCTTGCAGGCGGCGCGGATCATCGCCGGTCCGCCGATGTCGATGTTCTCGACGCAAGTCTCGAAAGAAGCGCCGCTCCTGAGCGTCGATTCGAAGGGATAAAGATTGACGACGAGGAGATCGATGGGCGCGATGTCATGCGCGAGCATCGCCGCCTCATGCTCGGGATTTTCGCGCACGGCGAGCAGGCCGCCGTGAATGCTGGGATGCAGCGTCTTGACGCGGCCGTCCATCATCTCGGGAAACCGCGTCACGTCGGCGACGTCCTTGACGCTCAACCCCGCGTCAGCGAGCGCCTTGCTGGTGCCGCCAGTCGAAACGAGCGCGACTCCGCGGGCCGAGAGCGCACGGGCCAAGTCGACGAGGCCGGTTTTATCGGAGACGGAAAGCAGCGCGCGGGCGATGGGGCGACGATCGGCGGGCATCGGGACTCCTGGCAATGAGCCGCTCGACGCTGCCGCCTTGGCCAAACATCGACGAGAGGGCGGCGGATTTTCAAGCTGGATCTGCGCGCGCGGCCGAGGTGGAGCGCCAATCGTGGAAGCTCGAAGGGAGTTCGTCCCAAAACTGGCGAGAGAGACGGGACTTGAACCCGCGACCTCCGGCGTGACAGGCCGGCGCTCTAACCAACTGAGCTACTCCCCCACAATCAGAGTGCGCCGAATAGGCCAAGCGTTGCGCGAAGTCAAGGCTGGCGCTAGCCATTGTGGTTCAATGATTTAGAGCGTGTTCGGCAGAGCCCTGCCGATGACGGTCGCGGTAATGCTGCGGCCTGCGCTAGCTGCCCAGGCCATGACGCGGTGCGAGCTGAAGCGCGAGCCAGCACTTTGGGGCCCTAACCGCAAAAGGACCGAACGCGCCCTCGCCGCATCGGAATGCGAGGCTTGAGGTCCGCCGTTGACTTCGCCGCAGCACGACCTAACATCTCCGTTCGCGCTCTCCCGTCGGCATCGGAGGATTTTTTGAGACTGCAGACCCTCGCGCTCCTCGTCGTGGCGGGCCTGGCGATGAGCTGGTTCTTCTGGTCGCTTTTCGTCGGCAGCCGCTATGAGGCTCTGTGCAACATCAGCTACTGGACCGCGAGCAAGGAAGAGATCGAAGGGTGCAAGGAAGCGAAAACCGAATTGGACACGCGCCGATGACGGACACGGGGCGCCTTCTGAGCGCTCTCATCTTCTTCTCTGCTCTTGTCGCCGCGCCCGGCGCCGGCGCCAAGGAAATCCATCTTGATTGCGCGCGCTCCGATCAGAACGTGATGGTCGGGCTCGATACCGACCGGCGCTATCTCGAGATCATGTGGAGCGAGGGCGTCGCCGAGGAATATGCGCAAGGCAACTCCTACATCTCCGGGCCCGATAGTTTCGGTGAGAAGGAGAAGGTGACCTATGTGGTCACGATCGACAAGGACCTCGTCACCTTTGGCCAGGATCGCGTCTGTCTGCAGAGCGGCACGAAGAGAAAATGCGTCGACAGCCAGACGCGCGACACGCTCGATCTCGCCAAGAGCGAGCTGAAATACAATCTTGGCGACGAGATCGCCGTGTTCAAATGTCAGCCGGCGCCGCCGGGGCGACGGTTTTGATCGCGCCCCGCTCCCCGGCCCTCCCCCGCAAGCGGGTGAGGGATCGAACTCGCGGCTTAATCAAAGTTCGCGCGATCTTGATCGTTAGGGTCCCCTCTTCCGCCTATGACGGGGGAGGGACAGCGAGGAGGCCTTCACCTTCAGCTCGCGCGATCAGCGTCGGATCGTCGTCGCCGACGCCTGAGCGATTGACGCGCGTCGAGACGGGCCACTCTTGAAGCGCATCTTCGGGCGCCGGACGAAGCAGCGTCGCGGCGTTTTCGCCGCCGATCCAATGCGCCGCGTCGCTCCAGGACAGGATGACCGGCATGCGCTCGTGAAAGCGGCTCATCCAGCCGTTCGAGGCGCCGATGACGAGCGACACTGAAAGTAGCTCCTGCCCGTTGGGATCGCGCCATTTCTCCCAGAGCCCCGCAAGCGCGAGGGGCAAGCCGTCGACGCTCGAGAAGTAGTGGGGAATTTTGCGTCCCTTTTCGCTCGTCCATTCGTAGAAGCCCGAGGCGGGCACGATGCAGCGCCGCCACCTGAAGGCCTCTCGGAACATGGGTTTTTCGTTCAGCGTCTCGGCGCGGGCGTTGAAAGTCGAGGGCAGTTCCTTAAGCGGCTTCTTCCACCAATAGGGAACAAGGCCCCAGCGCATCGGCGTGAGTTCCACGCCTCCGGGGCCGGCGCGGATGACCTCGATGACGTCGGTCGGCGCAAGATTGTAGCGCGGCGCGAGATTGCGCGGCTGGCCGACGAGATCGGCGAGCCGGCGTATCTCCGCCCAGGAGAGGTGCTGGGTGAAACGTCCGCACATGACCCAAGCATACGCGGCTTTTGCGGAGAGCGCGCGAGTTGTTAATGTGATGCTTGGAGCGCTGTTTTGCGCATGGAGGAGTTAGACGCATGGGTCGGCAGTGCGCCGCGAGCAGACGTGCGCCACAGGCGCCGCCAGCTTGTTCCCTGCTCCTGCCTAAGTTTTTGGCGCTTTCTCTTGGGCTTTTCTCGCTTCCAGCGCTGGCGGGGCCGCCCTATCTCAGCGACGATCCCGAACCCGTCGATTATCAGCACTGGGAGTTCTACGACTTCTCCATGGGAATCCGCGCGGCAGGCGCAACCGATGGCGTCGCGCCCGCGTGCGATTGCAACTACGGCATCCTACCGAATGTGCAGTTGCATCTGCAGTCCGGCGTTGCCTTACATCGTGAAAAAGGCGGCCCTTTGACCTATGGTGCGACGGATACGGAACTTGGCGTCAAATATCGCTTCGTCGAGCAGGACAAGAAGGACTGGACACCTTCCCTCGCCTTCTATCCTCTGCTCGAGACGCCTTCGGGCGACGCCGCGCGAGGGCTCGGCGCCGGACGCATGAGGGCGTTCCTGCCGATTTGGGCGCAGAAGGACATGGGTGATTGGACGACCTTCGGCGGCGGGGGCTTCTGGATCAATCCCGGTCCCGGCGCCAAGAACTACGTGTTTTTCGGATGGGTGCTGCAACGCAAGCTCAGCGACCAATTGGCGGTCGGCGTCGAGCTTTTTCACCAGACCCCGAGCACGATCGGCGGCATGCAGGCGACTGGTTTCAACGTCGGCGCGACCTATGATCTCACCGAGCATTATCACCTGCTCGCTTCTGCGGGGAAAGGGCTGCAGCACGCGCGGGAGACGAATGCGTTCTCTTGGTATCTCGGCTTGCAGGTGACGGGCGGAAAAGATCAGGCGCCCGAAAGCGAAAATAAGGCCGCGTCGTCCAAAGAGCCTTCCGAACTCTCCTGGTCCGGATTTCATATCGCCGCGGGGGCGGGCGGCCATTGGCTGAACGCCTGGGAAAGCGACTTCATATCCTATGGACGGATCTCTGAAGCCGCCTATGGAGGGCACGGTGGGTTCTTGACCGCCGCCGCGGGCATCGACCAGCAACTCGGCGCGGCGGTGCTCGGGGTGGAAAGCGATGTCGAAGCGGGCGCCGCAGTCGCGCAGCGGCGCGACCTGAGCGGAACGACGCTTAAGAGCGATGTGCGCAGTTCGCTGCGCTTACGCGGCGGCTTCGCGGGAGGGCGCGCGCTTGTTTACCTGACGGGCGGCGCCGTAGTCGCCAATGTGTTTGCCAGCAAGCCCGGGGAGTCTTTCACCAGCGGGCTCCTCGGCTGGACGCTCGGCGCAGGGCTCGAACATGCTTTCGCGCCGGCGTGGACTGGCCGGCTGGAGTACCGCCACAGCGACTTCGGCGGTGCGCTTTTCCGTTTCGACAGTGCCGATGGCGGCTATTACCGTCTCAAGCTGACGGACAACTCGGTGCGCCTTGCGATCAGCTATCGCTTCGACTTCATGGAAGGTGGCAAGGAGGCGGCGAAAAACTGACGTTCCCCGGCTTCGCCTCGCGCTGCGGCGCAGCGCCTCATGCGGCCAAGGCGCAACACTTCTTGTATTTCTTGCCGGAGCCGCAGGGGCAAGGGTCGTTCCGGCCGGGCTGCTTGCCCTTCACGACAGGCTCGGGCTTGCGGTTCGCCTCCTCGAGAAAATACCAGCCGCCCGTCGCCTCGTCCGCGCGGAACTTCGAGCGCTCGCGATGCCCCTGCTCTTTGCCCTCGAGCGAGAAATGCGCGACGAACTCGACATAGCCTTCCTTGTCGCCGGCCTTTCCGCCCTCGGTCGAGAGAATGTCCAGCCCGAGCCATTGCGATTGCGACGACCAATGCTGGACGGCCTTGCGGTCGAAGTCATGGCGCGCCTCGGGCGCGAGCGAATCGTAGAGAAAGTCGATCTTGCCGAGCGCAAAGGCGCTGTAGCGCGCGCGCATGAGGGCTTCCGCCGTCGGCGCGGGCTTGCCCGCCTCGAGAATGGGCGCGCAGCACGCCGAATAGGGAAGCGGCTCTAAATCTTTGGCGCGGCAGGGACAGGGCTTATCGGTCATGACCTTCTCGTCAAGGAGATAGGCGAAGCCGCCCGAACCGCGGACGTCGCCTTGAGATCGGGCCTTCTATCGAAGTGGAGCGGAAAGCTCCAGGGCGGGACTTGACGCCGCCGAATTTGTTCTCTAAATGTTCTTTATTCACTGTTTGTTCCGCCCAACCGGGCGCCGTTGAATGGTCTTCGGGCTGCGCATTCGCGCTGTTTTGCGCCCGCATCTGGTTGCGTCGCTTTCGAGTCGGCAGTCGGTTTGCGTTCGCGTTGAGCGTTCGCCTTCGCGGCTTCCCGGGCGCGCGTTTCGTCCCCACGAAGGCGCCCGGGGGGCCGCGGAGCGCGGCAGAATAAACTCTAAAGTGAGGACAAGGTCGCCATGACAAGTCTGGAAAGCGTCGGCAGCGTTCTGCAACCGCGTGGCGCCTTCGGCCTCGGCGCGCCGGAATTTCTGGTCGACCCCGCAAGGCGACGCGGCCGCGGCGCGCTCACGCGCAAGAGCGGGCGCTTCGAGCGCCACACGCGCGAGGAGACCGACGACGGCTGGGGTTCGCTCGAAACGCTCCCCCGGCTGGAGACGCATGTGCACCTCGAGAAGGCGAGAAGCGTCCTCACGAGGAACGAGTCCCCGGACATCGGCTTCGACCGCTCGGTCAATCCCTATCGCGGCTGCGAGCATGGCTGCGTCTATTGTTATGCACGGCCCACGCACGCCTACGTGGGCTACTCGCCCGGCCTCGATTTCGAGACCGAGATTTTCGTCAAGGACGGCGCGGCGCAAGCGCTGGAGCGCGAGCTCTCCACACCGGGCTATGTCGCAAAGACTCTGGCGATCGGCTCGAACACCGATCCCTATCAGCCGATCGAGAAGCGTCACCGCCTCACGCGCGGCGTGCTCGAAGTGCTTGCGCGCGCCGAGCACCCGGTCGGGATCGTCACGAAGTCCGCGCTCGTCGCCCGCGATCTCGACATACTCGCCCCGATGGCCAAAAAGGGCCTCGCCAAGGTTGCGATCTCGATCACGACGCTCGACGGCGATCTCGCCCGCCGCATGGAGCCGCGCGCGCCGCAGCCCCGGCTGCGATTAGAGACGATCGAGAAGCTCGCCTCGGCCGGCGTGCCGGTTTCGGTGCTGGTCGCGCCGATCATTCCGGCGATCAACGACGCCGAGATCGAGACCATCCTGACGCGCGCCCGCGCCTGCGGGGCGACCGAGGCGGGTTACGTGCTCCTGCGCCTGCCGCTCGAGCTGCGCGAGATTTTCAGCGAATGGCTCGGCGAGCATTTTCCCGATCGCGCGCGCCACGTGCTCTCGCTCATTCGTCAATCGCGCGACGGCAAGCTTTATGACCCGTCCTTCGACAAGCGCATGACGGGAGAGGGCCCCTACGCCTGGATGATCGGCCGGCGCTTCGAGCGCGCCGCGGAAAAACTCGGTTTCGGGCCGGGCGCGCGCCTTCGCTGCGATCTCTTCAAGCCGCCCCGTCGCGTGGCCGAGCAGCTTGCGCTATTCTGACGCCGCGCCTCAGTCCTTGCCCGGGCGCAGGCGCGCGGCGCGTTCCGCGTGGAGACCTGTCGGAACGCAATGCGCGGAATTGCATCAAGCCTCCCGGACTTCCTTTTCGAAGCCGAGCTCATCGCCGAAGGCGTGGCGCCCATCGCAGGCGTTGACGAGGTCGGCTGCGGCCCGCTCGCCGGCCCGGTCTGCGCCGCCGCCGTCATTCTCGATCCGGCGAATGTGCCCCAGGGGATCGCCGACTCGAAATCCCTCACCGCTGCCGCGCGCGAGACCGCCTTCGCGGCGATCGTCGAAAGCGCGCGAGCGATCGGCGTCGCTTTCGTGACGGCGAAGGAGATCGACGAGACCGATATCCGCAAGGCGGCGCGCAAAGCGATGGCGCAGGCCGTCGCGGCCTTGGGCGTCGCCCCCGCCTTCGCGCTCGTCGATGGGCGCGATCTGCCGCCTCTCGCCTGCCCGGCGCGCGCTATTGTGAAGGGCGACGCGCTTTCTCAATCGATCGCCGCGGCCTCCATCGTCGCCAAGGTCGCGCGCGACGCGATGATGCGCGATCTGGCGCGCATCCATGGCGACTACGGCTTTGCGACCAACATGGGCTACGGCTCCGCCAAGCATTTGGAGGCAATCGCGCGTCTCGGCCCCACATGCTTCCATCGATTGAGCTTCGCGCCATGCAAGACGCGGCAGAGGGATTTGTAACGTTCCGTAAACTATTGCCTCGAATTGAAATACTTTTAACGAACCCGTCCGAAAAAGGGACGCGGGAAAAGCCTCCCGTTAAACGCGCCCTTTACCTCGCTCCTCCATAGTTGTTTTCGTTGTAGCGTAAGTAGTGGCGAGTTCATGCAAACCGCTCGCGTCGGGACTGCCCGTACTGGAACCCAGCTAAAGGTCACGCGTACTGGGACGAAAGCTCACGGGCCGCCCGGCGCGACGCCTCGCAACGCAATTCTTCGCGGCGACTGCGTCGAGCTGCTCCGCGCTCTGCCGGAAGCCTCGGTCGACCTCGTCTTCGCCGACCCCCCGTACAATCTGCAGCTCGCCGGCGCGCTGTCGCGCCCCGACCAGAGCGTCGTCGATGCGGTCGACGACGACTGGGATAAATTCGCCGACTTTTCCGCCTATGACTCCTTCACGAAGGACTGGCTCGCCGCGGCGCGGCGCGCGATGAAGCCGCAGGCGACAATTTTCGTGATCGGCTCCTATCACAACATCTTTCGCGTCGGCGCGATCATGCAGGATCAGGGCTTTTGGATCCTCAACGACATCGTCTGGCGCAAGACCAATCCCATGCCAAACTTCCGCGGGCGGCGCTTTACCAACGCGCATGAGACGATGATCTGGGCGGCGCGCGACGCCGGCGCAAAGCGCTACACCTTCAATTACGAGGCGCTGAAGGCCTCGAACGAGGATTGCCAGATGCGCTCGGACTGGCTGCTGCCGATCTGCGTGGGCGCCGAGCGGCTCAAGGATAGCGGCGGCCGCAAGTCCCATCCGACTCAAAAGCCCGAGGCGCTGCTCGCCAGAGTCATGCTGGCGGCGTCGCAGCCGGGGGATCTCGTGCTCGACCCGTTTTTCGGCTCCGGCACCACGGGCGCGGTCGCCAAGAGGCTTCGGCGCGACTACCTCGGCTTCGAGCGGGATTCGACTTACATCGAGGTGGCGCGGACGCGCATCGCGGCGGTCGAGGCGCTCGACGCGCAGACGCTCGCCCCGGCCCCGAGCAAGCGGACCGAGCCCCGCATCGCCTTCGTGAGCCTCGTCGAGGCCGGACTGATCGCGCCGGGGACTCATCTGACCGACGCAAAGCGTCGGCACACCGCGATCGTGCGCGCCGACGGGGCCGTTTCTATCGGCGGCGTCATCGGCTCCATCCACAAGACGGGCGCCCTGGCGCAAGGCTTGCCCGCCTGCAACGGCTGGACCTTCTGGCATTACGAGGAAGGCGGCGGCGGACTTTCGCCGATCGACGAGTTGCGCCAGCGGGCCCGTGATCTCCTGCGTGAGGCGGCGGAGTAGGTCCTTCTCTCCGTCTCGAAGACCCCGGCTCGTTCTCGTCTATAAAACCGGTGCATCCGGCGCGCGATTGGTCTACCGATCAAACGAGCTGGGCGCGGCCGGCGCGATCGGACCGCATGTTCGAACGACAGGGGACCGCGCCAGCTCAAAACGTCGGATCGTTTGGGCAGGGCATGCTGCAGCCTTTGATGAAGATGTTCGCGGGGGCGGTCCGCTTTGCGAGCGGCGGAGATATGCGCGCCCGCGCCTCGGTGAAAGCCCGCATCGAGACTCCGGCGAGGCTGCGCGGCGCGCCGCCCGACATGCGCACGGCCGACCCGACGGTCGCGGACCAGTTCGCCGCCGGCTTTTATTCCTTTGCCGGCAAGTTGGCGCAATCGACCGGCCAGTCCCCTTTCTCTCTTACGCCGCCGAGCCGAGCCTGGCGGCGTTCGCTCGCCGGATTCTCCTGGGTGCGCACCTGCGCGCCGCCGACACGCCGGAGGCGCGCAGGATCGCGCGCACGCTCGTCCAGGAGTTCCTCGAGCTCCGCTGGCCCGCGGCCGACGACGCAGCCCTCGAGCCCGCAACGACCGCTCGACGCGCCTTGAGCCTGCTGGCCCACTCTCCTTTCCTTCTGGAGGACGCCGACCCGCATTTCACCCGCCTGCTGCTGCAAGGCGTCGCCGCCCAAGCCAAGAGCCTCGCCGCTATGGTGGCGTCGCGCCGCGCCAAAGGCGTCGATCGTCTGCTTTGCGCTCTCGCCCTTTTTGAGTTCAGCCTCTGCACGGACTCGAGCCCCCAGCTCAAATCGCAGGCCCGCCAAGTCTTCCTCGATTCGCTGGACGAGCAAATCCTCGCCGACGGCGGCCACGTCAGTCGCAACCCCAGAACGACGCTCGATCTCGCGCTCGATCTCCTGGCGCTCCGCCAGTTCCTGGTCGCGCAGGGCGTCAAGCCGCCCGCCACGCTGACGACGACGATCGACAGAATGATTTCGCTCCTGCGGCTGTTGCAGCATGGGGACGGCGCGCTCGCACGCTTCAACGGGATGGGCGCCGGCAATCCCGGCGCTCTCGCCACGGTCTTCGCGCATGAGCAGGCCGGCGATGCCCGGCTCGAGGAGGCGCGGCCTTCCGGCTACTCTCGCATGGAGCGCGGCGGGACGACCATCATCATGGATACCGGCGCTCCGCCGCCGAAAGAGCATTCGCGCGAGGCCCATGCCGGCGCGCTTTCTTTCGAGCTTTCCTTCGGCTCCGAGCTGGTCATCGTCAACGGCGGCGCCCCGCCCGCCTCGCTCGAGACCGCTCGGGAAGCGACGCGCGAGACGGGGGCGCATTCGACGCTCTGTCTCGATGGCCAATCGTCGAGCCGGATCGCGCCGCTCTCGGAAAGAGCGGACGCCGGCCTCATCGTCGAGGGCGGGCGGACGGCGCGCGCGCGCCGCCGGTCGACGCGCTTTGGCGATGCGTTGTCCGCCGAGCTCGACGGCTATGTCGGGCGTCATGGCTTGCGTCACGATCGCCTGCTGATCTTGAGCCGCGACGGGGCGAAGCTTCTTGGCCAAGATCGGCTTTGCGCCGTGCGGGGCGCCAAAGCGGGCCGTTCGGCGCGCCCCTTCGCCCTGCGCTTCCACCTGCATCCGCAGGCGCAAGCCGCGCTGGGCGAGGACGGACTGGGCGCGGAGGTCACGCTGCCCTCCGGCGCCAAGTTGCGGTTTCTCGCCGAAAATCCCGTCCGGCTCGAGGAGAGCCTCTACTCGGCCGCCCCCGAGGGCCCGCGCCCGACGACGCAAATCGTCATCCACGGCGAGGCGGCGCAGGGCGCAAGGTTGAGGTGGTCGTTTGAGCTCGTATCGCTGCCGACGGCGCATGCCGTATCAGGGCGTGTGGGGGCGCTGAAAGAAGAAGCGCTGGCCCCTTAGACTCCTGCCCCCGACGGATCGTCGGTCATCCCGCCGCTTTGGGATCCGGCCCTGTCCGCTCGCGAGGTCCAATTGGCGAGCACGGCGCTTTCGACAAGACTTGCCCTCACGCCCCGGCCGGCCTAAAAGACCCCCGCGCGGCGGGAAACCCGTTCCGGCGCATTCGCTGTTGGCGGCTTGAGGCCAATTCGCTGGGCGGTGGGTCAAGTCGCGACAAGATGTGGAACCCGCGCCGTGTCGGATCGAAGCGTCTATTCTCCCGCCAATTTCGCATTGGCGATCGGCGGCGGGCTCTCGGCGGCTCTCGTCTTCGCGGTGCTGTCCAAGGGCTCGTCGGCAGGTTTCCTGCTGTCTCACTTCGCGCCGCTGCCGATCATGATCGTCGCCTTGGCGCTCGGCGTCTCGCATGGCGCGACGGCGGCGATCGCGGGAACGCTCTGCTTGAGCATCTGGCCGCATCCCCTCTTCGGCATGGCCTTCGGGCTGCTCGTCGCCCTGCCCGCCTGGCTCTCCTGTTATGTTTGCGCCGGCGCACCCTTTCGCGGCAGCGACCGCATCGAACGCGGCATCCCCGGATGGGCGTTGACGGCGCAGACGCTTGCAGTCGCCGCGGCGATCCTGATCTTTCTCGCCATTGCGGCGATTGCCTCCGGCTCGGGCGCAGAGCCTCTCGCCTTTCTCCATGAACAGATGGCCATCGCGATCGATGCGATGAAGACGGAGGGCGTCTTCGGGGACAAAGCCAATCCCGAGGACATCAAGCGCATCATGCGTCTGGCGCTGCCGGCGATGATCGCAGGCCATATGCTGCTCGTGCAGGCGATCAACCTTTGGCTCGCCGGAAGAATCGTGCAATTTTCCGGCATGCTGAATACGAGCTGGCCGGATATCGCCGCCGAGCTCGCGCTGCCGCGCTGGTTGGCGGTCCTGCTCCTTCTCGGCGCAGGGCTTTCCTTCTTCGACGGTCTCATCGGCGCGGCGGGACTGACGCTCGCGACGCCGATCGCGCTCGCCTTCGGCTTCCAGGGCCTCGCCGTCACCCATTACTGGTTGCGCGGCTCGCCAGCGAGCCTGCTCGCCCTCGTGCTCATCTACTTCGTCATCGGCGTCTTCGGCGCGCCGATGATGCTCTTCGCCATTCTCGGCCTGGCCGACGTCGTCCTGCATTTTCGCCAACGCAAGACGCCCTCGCCACGGCCGGGCGGCGCCGTCTAGACTGGCGCCAACCCGCCTAAAGCCAACTCAAGGAGAAACCCAATGGAAGTCATTCTGCTCGAACGCGTGGCCAAGCTCGGCCAGATGGGCGAGACCGTGCGCGTGCGCGACGGCTACGCCCGAAATTTCCTGCTCGCGCGCAAGAAGGCGCTTCGCGCCAACGAAGCCAGTAAGAAGCATTTCGAATCGCAGCGCGCGCAGATCGAGGCCCACAGCCTCGCCGCGAAGGGAGAGGCGGAGAAGGTCGCCGAGACGCTGGAAGGCAAAAGCTTCACGATCATCCGTCAGGCCGGCGAGAGCGGCCATCTCTACGGCTCGGTCTCGACCCGCGATATCGCCGAGGCCGCGACGGCCGGCGGCTTCACGTTGCTGCGCAACCAGGTCGCGCTGATCCATCCGATCAAGGAGCTGGGCCTGCATCACGTGCCGGTGCATCTGCATCCCGAGGTCGACGTGAAGATCACCGTCAACGTCGCCCGTTCCGAGGAAGAGGCCGAGCGTCAGGCGCGCGGCGAGTCGACGCAGCGCGAGCGCGAGGAGACCTCGATGGACGACCTTGGCCTCGAGGTCGGCCAGGCGCTTGCCGAGGCGGGCAGCCCCGACCTGTGACAATTCGCGAAGGCCGCAGCGCAGGAAAGGCGCGCCGCGGCGCGTCGTTCGCTATGGCGTTGCGCCCGAATTGCTTCACCTCGATGGCGGATGACGGCTGACGTTCGTTCTTACGCAGAATCGGCGTCGAGGCCCCTTGACTGAGCGGACTTCATAGCTCGTTGAAAACGGCTCAGATTGTCGCGCCGTCTCGCGACCCTAGTTTGCTTCCCGGGTGGGGGCAGCGGGAGACCGACAAGGCGAAAGACAGCGCTGCCTTCCTCGCGCTCGGGACCCTGCTGATCGCACTCCCGGCGCCGAAGGCCGAAGCCGCCGTCCCGGAAAGATATGTCGTCGCTTCGCCGCCACCTGCGATCCTCGTGCCTCGTTCATACGCCCCTCGTTGCTACGGCGCCGTGACCCCCAGGGAGCGCGGTAAGAGGATCCGTCATTGGACGGGCCTATGCGGAGGAAGGTGGGGCTGAGCGCGCTTCGCAACTAAGGCACTGAACGCCGGCGCCGCAGCGATCCTCGGCCGGCGCTGGGCCTTCCGAGAGGTTCTTCAGAGCTCGACCTTCTCTCCGCCTAGCTGTAGAAATCGCGCCAGACGCCCTCGGTATCGACCTGAGCCACTATCGACAAATCGCTCCCGCCGGTCCGCCTTCGCAAGAAAAAAGCGACGAAAGGCGCGGCATCGAAAGAGCTGTCTTGGAACGCCCTTGTTATTTCCCCAGAATATCTTTATGTTAGGATAATCGAGTTTCGGCCAGACGATCTTGCTCCCTCTCTCGCCCCGGCGCGTCGGCTTGTAACTTCTCTCCAGAACTTCGATTTCGGGCGACGGCAATGAAGCTGGCGCATGACCGATCCTGGAAAGGACATCTACATGCAAATCGGCGTCGTTAAATGGTTCAACGCGACCAAGGGCTTTGGCTTCATTCAGCCTGATAGCGGTGGACCGGACGTCTTCGTGCACATCAGCGCGATTGAGCGCGCTGGACTTCAGAACCTCGTTGAAGGCCAAAAGATCGGATACGAACTGCTCCCTGATAGGCGCACCGGAAAACTTTCGGCGGAGCAACTGCAACTTCAGAATTAATCGCAAGCGACTGATCCAGCATAGGTGGCGCGGGAGCGGCGGCATTCGATAGCCGCTCCTTTCCCTCACTACAGGACGGCGGTTGAACGTGTCCATGAACCAACGCCGCAGCAATCGCGAAGCGAGAAAGCCAAAGAAAGGGAAATTCGCGGCCACGGGAGCGCTTTGGGAGAACGCAGAAAAGCTCAAAGCCCAGGATCGCGACAAGAAATAGCGCCGGATGCCGCCGGCCGGCACCGCGACCTGCGGCGCTCGGTCTTCCAATAGCGAGAGGCGCCGAATGACCCAGTTTGTCAATGCACGCGAACGCCACCGCGGCGCCAAAGCCGTAGCTACGCCCACGCATAAATTCGATGTCGGCCTCCATGTTTCGTATCGCGGCGGGCCGTCTGCGGGCCTCTATCGTGTGACACGGCGTCTGCCCGACGGAGGGCAGGGTCTGCAATATCGTATTCGGTCTGACCGCGACGGTCAGGAGCGCGTCGCACTCGAATCCGCACTCCAACGCACATAAGACGCTCTTCAATAGCGGCGGCCCTTTTAAGGCGCATCGACTATGCACCTTGCCGGAGGACCTCCCGCCCGAACCTCTCGGTGCTGCTCTCTCGATGTCGAGGAGTCCTGCTACTTTGGGCAAGAAATCCGCCCACTCTACGACGACCACGCTTTCCACGACGCAGTGAAATGACGCGAACGTCAAGGACATGAGCCTGAAAGTTCGGCCGCTTTTCCGGCCTCCGAGCCTGCCGACATAGGTCGGATTCATCTGAGATCTGGAAGCAGCTCGACCTTGCGCATCCCGCGAACTCAGCGCCAGTCGGATAGGCTTTCGATGCAACCGGTCACCGCCTTCAAGGCGGAGCCAATCACGATCGGAGCGAACGATGATCAAAGCGGAACGGGGCGAAAAACATAGGTGCCTCTCCTGCAACACCGCGTTTTTCGACCTCAATCGCGCGCCGATTGTGTGCCCGAAATGCGAAGAGATTTTCCAGGTAGTGGAGCTTGCCCATTCAGCGCCGCGGAGGGCCGGCGGTTTTCCGAACGGAGCCCGATGGCGTTCGCCTCCCCTCGAGGCGCCGGTTGAGGAAGCCGATGAGGAAAGCGAGAGCCAGGAGTTTGAGGAAGACCTTGCGCCCGCGTCGAGCGATGACGAGATCCAGGAAGCCGGCGACGAGATCCCCGAGATCGAGGACGAGGACCCGGAGGCTTTCATGGTGAAGGAAGTCTTGTGAACGTCGAGCGCCGTTATCGACGTCCGAGCGAATCTCGAAAAGGTTGACAGACCTGATCGCTAGCTGGCCTGATTGAGCTGGCGGCAAGATGACGCCTATGCGTATGCGCGACCAATGCGTTTTATTTTCAGCCTGCCTATCGGCAGTCGGCAGAGCCTGTGCGCTTTCGCCTCTGGCGCCATGAAAGCAGGATTCGCTGATAGCATCGCTGCCGTGGAAGCAAGCTTTTTGGAATGTGCCGCCGCTTAAGGGAAGCGGATAATACCAACCCGCGCTGAGGCTGACTCACTCGGGGGGATTCCCGAATCGGTCGGTTTCTGGTTCGACATGGCGGACAGGAGGTTCGCCATGGCGGCTGCGATCGATTTACGGGAAGACTTTGACGCAAAGGCTCTTCGGGCTCTGGCCAAGCGCGCGAAGGATGGGCCGCAGGCGCGACGCCTCTTGGCGCTGGCGGCGATCTACGACGGCGCGCCGCGTAGCGAGGCGGCCAAGATCGGCGGCGTGACGCTTCAGATTGTCCGCGACTGGGTGCTGCGTTTCAACGCGCTGGGGCCCGAAGGTCTGGTGGACCGCAAGGCGCCGGGGCAGCCGTCGCTCCTCAACGATGAGCAGCGCGCCGCTTTGCTTCGCATCGTCGAGGAAGGCCCGACGCCTGCGATCCACGGCGTCGTGCGCTGGCGCATCGTCGACCTCTGCCAATGGCTGTTCGAGACCTTCCGCATCTGCGTCTCCGAGACGACCGTGAGCCGCGAGCTGCGCAAGATGGGCTATCGCAAGCTTTCCGCGCGCCCGCGTCACTATGCGCAGCGCGAGGGCGCGATCGAGGATTTTAAAAAAGCTTCCGCGCGCGCCTGGAAGAGATCGCCCGCGAAAACGGCGTCGCGGCAAGCGACATAGAGATTTGGTTTTCCGACGAAGCCCGCATCGGCCAGAAGAACAAGATCACGCGGCGCTGGGCCAAGCGCGGCTCGCGCCCTTCCGCGCCCAAGGACCAGCGCACCGCTTCAACCTACATCTTCGGCGCGATCTCGCCCAAGGAGGGCAAGGGCGCCGCGCTCGTCCTGCCGAAATGCGACACCTATGCGATGAACCTGCACTTGGCCGAAATCTCCAAGCGCGTCGCGCCCGGCGCCCACGCCGTGCTGATGCTCGATCAGGCCGGCTGGCACATGACCGACAAGCTCGAACTCCCTGAAAACATCACCATTCTGCCGCTGCCGGCCAAATGCCCCGAGCTCAATCCGACCGAGAACGTCTGGCAGTTCCTGCGCGACAACTGGCTCTCCAACCGCGTCTTCAAGAACTACGAAGACATCGTCGCTCACTGCTGCGACGCCTGGAAAAAGCTCGTCGAGCAGCCCTGGCGCATCATGTCCATCGGACTGCGCGACTGGGCGCATGAGTTTTAATCAATGCGGGTTGGTATAAGCCGTCGGAAGTGAGCGCACGCAGCTCCACAAGGCCCGCTCTTCTTCCTGCGGCGAAGGCCGGCCACTCGTAGAGCGTGACGGGGCCGCGCTCGATCTTCGCATAGGCTTGCGACAGCGCCGCCCGGGTGACCTTCAAGATTTCGATCCCCTTGCGGTCGAAGGAGAGCGCTCGGAGCGTTTCGATCGGATCATGGCTCGCCGGGCGGGTTCCTTGGAACGTTGGAACATCGGCCGGGTCTCGTTCCAGTCGATCGGGATGCGCAGCGCCTCAAGCTCGCCCTTCGCGCAGGTTTCGAGAATTTTGGCGCGAATGGCCGCGACCGGCGTCGGCAGGGCGGCGAGATCGCGCGAAGGGCCGTGACGAGCCCGGGCTTCTGCTGTGCTGGCGTGGGCATGGCCCGTCTCTTTTGGCGGCGGCGCGCTCTTCCAATCGTCCGTCGATGCGTTAGACCTGCTTTTACGCAGTTCTCCACCGATCCGCTCCCCCTTGCTGTCCGCGAGGGCGGTTTCGGCAGAAAGCATTGTAAGCTCGCCGAGAGGGCCATGATGAGTCAAATCCCCCGCGCGACGGAAAAGAAGCCTGAGCCGTCGCTCCTCGACGCGATGGCGCGGCGCGCGGCGGGGGCGCTGCTCGCCGAGCGGCTGTTGCGGCTCGGCGCGGCGCTCGGCTCGCTCTTGCTGGCCTTTCTCGCGCTCTCCTGGTGCGGACTTTGGCTCGAGCTCGGAGCGGCTTGGCGCATCGCCGGCGTTTTGCTTTTTGCAAGCCTCGCGCTCTTTCTGATCGCGCGCGAACTTCTCCGCGGCCCGCCGGCTCGCGCGGAGGCGTTGGCGCGGCTCGACGCCGCGGACGACACGGGGCTGCGTCCCGCGAGCGGACTCGACGACCGCCTGGCGCTGGAGCGGCCGGACGCGGCGACGGCCGCGCTGTGGGAGGCGCATCGACGCAGGCTTTCCCGCGCGCTGCGCCTGTTGCGGCTGCCGGCGCCGCAACCGGGACTCGCGCGGCGCGATCCCTACGCCTTCCGCGCCCTCGCCCTCATCGCCGCCGTGACGGCGGCCATTGCCGCCGGCGCCGATCGCAACGCCCGTCTCGCCGCCGCCTTCGACTGGCGGAGACCCGGCGTCGCAACGGCCTCGGCGCGGCTCGACGCCTGGCTCGATCCACCTCCCTACACCGGCCGGACGGCGATCATGCTCGAGGAGAAGGATGCGGGTGAGACGCTCCAGGCTCCAATCAATTCGATCCTTCGCATTCACGGCCGCGGCGGCGCGACCGAAGGAGCTATCGTCGAGATCAAGGAGAACGGCGGCGCCGCCCCGGTCGACGCGAGCGAACGCCGCTACGCGCTTAAGGGCGATGCGCAACTTTCGCTGCCGGGCCTCGGCGCCTTCTCGTTCGCTGCGATCCCCGATCTTCCCCCGACGATCGAATTGAACGGCCCGCCGCGAAACAATTTTCGCGGCTCGATGACGCTCGCTTTCAGGACCGACGACGATTATGGCGTCATCGAAGCGCGCGCGCTTTTTGCGCATCCCGCCGGCGCGCCCAAGCCGCTTTTTCCACCGCCGCAAATCGCGCTGTCGCTGCCGCAGCAGCAAGGCGGGCGCGGCGAGACGGAATCGACCCTAGATCTCGCCGACAGCCCGTGGGCGGGCGGGGTCGCGACGATGACGCTCGTCGCCAAGGACGAGGGCGGCAACGAGGGGCGTTCGGCGTCCGTCGAGGTCGAGCTGCCACAGCGGCGCTTCGCCAATCCGCTCGCGCGGGCGCTCTCCGAGCAACGCCGCCTCCTCGTGTTCGATCCCTCAATGAGCGCCCGCACGCAGCTCGCGCTCGACGCGCTCTCCCTCGCCCCCGAGCTGTTCGACACGCCGTCCTCGGCCTACCTCGGCCTGCGACTGGCGCGACGTGTGCTGGATCGCGCGGAGAGCGAGGAAAATCTTCGCGAGGTCGCCGACCTGCTCTGGGCGATCGCGACGGGCCTCGAGGGCGACACGAGCGAGAGCGAACGCGCCCTGAGGCAGGCCCGCGAGCGGTTGCGCGACGCTGTGGCGCGCGGGGCGAACGAGCAGGAGATCGCCCGGCTCATGCAGGAGTTGCGCGACGCGATGGCGAAGTTCATGGCGGATATGGGCCGCAACGAGGCGCGCGAAAAGGGCGATGCGGGCCAGCCGCCCGGAGAGACGCGGGTGATCGACCAGCAGGAGCTCGAGAGAATGCTCTCCGAGCTCGACGAGGCGAGCAAGTCCGGGGATGCGGAGCGCGCCGCCAAGCTTCTCGACCAACTGGACCAGATTTTCGAGAATCTTCGCGCCTCGGGACACGCCCGCCCCTCCGCCTCAGGACGCAGCCTCTCTGAAATCGACCAATTGTCGCGCGAGCAGCAAAGGCTGCGTGACGACACCTTCCAGGGTTCCGGGCAGAAGGACGCCAATTCCAGCGGGGCCGAGCGGCAGCGGGGCTTGCGCGAGCGCCTCGAAGGCGCCCTGGGGGCGCTGCGCCGTTCGGGCGAAGGCGCCCCGTCGGAACTCGACGAGGCCGACGAGGCGATGAAGGACGCCGAGCGCGCGCTCGGCCAGGGCCCAGGGGAGAATGACGCGGCGGTGGCGTCGCAAGGGCGCGCGCTGCAGGCGCTGCGCCGCGGCGCCGACGCGCTCGCGAAGCGGGCCGGAGAAGGCCAAGGCGGCGAAGGATCCGAGGGTCAGAACGGGCGCGATCCGCTCGGCCGCGAGCTCGGGGGCGACGGCGGTCCGAATGGCCCCGCACGCTTGCATCCGCCAGGAGCGGCGCCTGCCCAGCGCGCCCATCGCGTCCAGGAAGAGCTGCAGCGCCGCCTGGATCAACGTGAGCGGCCGGCCGAGGAGCTCGACTATCTCGAGCGCCTGCTGAAGCGATAACCCTTAATTGGAGCCTGCGATTGATGGACCCGGATCTCATTGACCGGATTTACGAAAGCGCTTTTGCCCCCGAAGTATGGCCGCGTGTTCTTGGCGAACTGGGGTTGCTCAGTGAGACCGTAGGCGGGTCGCTCTTTGTGACGGAGAACAACAAGGTCACGGCTTGGGCGTCAGCGCCCTTTTCCCATGAAGCCACGGCCAAATTCGTTCGAGACGGCTGGTATTTTCGCGGACAAATCACGTCCCGAATGCATCGTGCCCGTCACGCCGGCTTTTTAACGGATCTCGATGTATTTACGCCGGAAGAGCTGGCCGAGGAGCCCATCTATCGTGATTTGTGGAGAACCCGTTGGAGCGTCGGGTGGGCGGCGGGCACAGTAATTCCGCTCCCGACGGGCGTAGACGTGGGCATCATTTTACCACGCTTCACGGCGCGCGGCCCTATCGAACATCATATGGTTCAGAAACTCGACGCGTTACGTCCGCATCTCGCTCGCGCGGCGATCATGTCGGCGAGCCTGCAAATGGAGCGAGCCCGCGCGGCTGGAGAAATGCTCGCCGCGCTCGGCCTCCCCGCGCTCGTCGTTAACGAACAGGGCAAAGTGCTGACCGCGAACTCCTTGGTCGAGGGGCTCGCGGAGTTTGTGCTTTGGCGGGCGCAGGACCGCGTCGCGCTGCTCGACAGATCGGCGGATCAATTGCTGCGCGATGCGATGGCAGCGATCGAGGCGCCGCAGGGAGGCGTGCGCTCCTTCCCGGTCCGCCATTTAGAAAGCGGAAGGGCGATGGTCGCTCACGTTATTCCCATCCGCCTTTCCGCGCGCGACATTTTCCTGCGCTGTGCAGCCGCAGTAGTTCTAACGCCCGTGACCGCGCCGCAGGCGGCCCCCGTCGAGCTCGTGCAGTCGCTTTTCGACCTGACACCCGCTGAGGCGCAGGTCGCGAGAGGTCTCGCCGCTGGCGAAACCGTTGACTCTCTCGCCGGCGCCCGAGACGTTTCCGCGAACACGATCCGTACGCAAGTGCGTGGCGTGTTGGAGAAAACTGGCTGCAATCGGCAGGCGGAACTTGTCGCGCTTCTCTCGGGGATCAAGTCTTTCCCTTCAGGCGAACCGGCTTAACCGACGCTGGGGGCGTCAGAATCGTTCGTGGCGCGCGTGGCGTTGTTATCATTCCATAGTAACGTCATCGCGCGAGGTCGGATCAGCTGCGTGCTCTGGCGACCCTAGTTTTTTGCGTTTGAGCGGCGCCGCTCAAACGCAAAGCGATCTCTGGCGGCTGCCCTCAGCGGGTCTGGGCCCATTGCTCGACGGTCACGTCATGCGTGGCGTTTTCGAGCTTGTCGGACATTTCCTCCAGCATGGCGTGCTCCCGCTGGGCGGACATCGCCTCCATGCCGTCGGCGAGCACCGCGGTCTTGAGCGCCTTCGACGCCTGCCGGCCGAGCTCGCGGATAAATTGGTTGACGTTGGCGAGGAGCGCTCTCTTGCGCTCCTTCTGTTGGTCGGCGCCGCCGCCATCGTCATCGCCGAGCGCAAGCTCGTCCTTGGCGTCGGCCGTCTTCTTCTCGATGTCCGCCAGCTTGTCTTCCAGCGCCTTTATTTCCTCCGGCTTGGCGTTCGCCGCCTTCGCCTTCTCGAGCGACGCCTCGGTCTCCTTCTTCGCCTTGGCGAGATTGTCGATGCCGGTCTGGAGCCAGTTCGCCTGCAGCTTCAAGAGGCCTTCCCGAGGCGTCTTCCCTGAGACGCTCAGATTGCCCGGGAGCGGGAAATAGGGTCCGAGTTCCGCCGCGCCGGCCGGGCCGACGATGAAAAGCGCCCCGCTGAGCAGAAGCGCGAACGCGTGTTTCCGATGCGCCATTGGTTCCTCCTTCGCCGGCGGCTCTTGATCGTCCGCTCGGTCATCCTTATCGCACGCTCATTTGTTGCCCGCGCCTGCGGCACGAGCCTTCCCGAGCGGCTTCGATCGGAAGCGCCCAAGACTTTGTTGGCGGCGTTACGCGCAAAGCCAAATCGGTCCTGCGCAGCTCGGGTCTAGAGTGGGGCAAGCCCCGCTTGCTGGCAAGTGCGAGATCCCGCCATCCGGCGGCAGTTTCAGCGCCTATGCGCGGGAGCGAGGGCGCAGGCCGTAGCGGCGCTGGCGCGGGCCGAGGGCTCGAGCACGGCCGCGCAATCGAAATTGGGATCGACCGGCGGCGGCGGCGGGACGTCGCCTTTCGGTCCGTCGGGCGAAGAAACGCCAAGTTCGCCCGCCGATCCAGCGGCGGGGCGACTTTCCCAATTCCAATATCTCGCGGCCTGCGGACTGATCGAGACCTCCAGCCGCGTCGTCGAGCGCGGCTGAAACGGGAGGGATCCCGATACGGGCATGACGGTCGGATCGCGACCGAAAGACTCGACGACTCGAAAGCCATCTTGGCGGGGGGTGAAATAGAGTCCGTGCTGGCGCTCGGACCAGCCGCCCCTGCTGCTGAAACCAATCGCGCAAGGCCGTTTAAGGGCCTTTTCACAAGCGGCGCGCGATGGAAATCGCGGCGCCTTTTCCTCGAACTCGGCGGCGGCGTTCTTTTCCGCGTAACTGCAAAGCTGCGGGCTGCGTCGGCCCCGCAAAACGCAAGCTGCGGCGTTCAGATAGACTGACCCGGTCGGGCCTCCCAGGGTCTGGGCGCTTGCGTCGATCCAAAGCGGGCAGAGAAGAGGGATCGCGATTGCGGCCGCGCCCATGATGATCCTCATCGAGCCTCCGTATTTCCCCTCGTGCGCGGCGCTTCCAGCGCCTTTAGGCAAGACGAATCAGCGCCGTGGGGCAGCGCGTGAAAATGAACGGGCCAAAAATTTCAGGCTATTTGGCGGCGCGCGCGGCTCATCTCGAAAAACTTGAACTCCAGAAATCACTGGAGCTTCCGAGCTTGGCGGTTTTGTGAAATCCATTGAGGTTGACTGCGCCCGGAACTGATGACTATCAAGGCCTAGCTGCTTCGGCAATAATCAGCAGGTCCGGGATGCGCTTCAACAGGAAATACGGTCTCGTTCTCTTCTGCGCTGTCAGCCTTGCGGGTTGCGAGCCCGGCGCGACACTCGATCCTCTGACCGATGAGCAGCGGGCAGAACTCATAAGATCGGCGCAGACCACCTCTCCTTACCTGAAGCCCGGCGAGCGGGTCAAAGTCGTGGTCTTCGGCGAGGACCGGCTCACGGGCGACTATGAGATCGATCCGGCCGGCAATCTGTCCCTTCCGCTCGCCGGCACGATCAAGGCGTCCGGCCTGAGCAAGGCCCAGCTTGAGCGCGACCTCGCCAAGAGATTCCGCGGCGAATATCTTCGCGACCCGAAGGTCACGGTCGAGGTCGTGGGCTTCCACCCTGTCTACATCATGGGGGAGGTTGGGCACCCCGGAGAGTTCCCGTTCCGAACCGGCCTCAACATCATGAGCGCCATCGCGCTCGCCGGCGGCCCCACCTATCGCGCGAGCCGCTACACCGTGCTGATCAAGCATGCGGACGAAACCGGCTTCCGCGAATATCCCTTGAACGCGGAGATCCCAATTCTGCCCGGTGATCTCGTCAAGCTGCCGGAACGCTATTTCTAGAGACGGCGCGGTCGACCCTCGCGCGGCTCAGGGGCGAGCGGTTCCAAAATCCCTCCTCAAAGCGAATCCCGCAAGAGTCGGCGCCCTTCTGGTCGAGCGGGATTTCTTATCGCTCGAAAATCGTGTTTGAAGGATGTGCGCGATGACGCTGCGTCATCCCGTCGGGCCGAGCGTGCGGGGCGCAGGCGAAATCACTTTGGGTTGCCCGCCCTCGATCTCGAGCACCGAGAGCGCGCGGTCGCTCAAGCCCTCGGGGCGGAAGCGAAACACGCCGTCGGCTCCGCTGAACCCCGCCGGATTGGTGAGCGACGACTCGGCGAAGCGCTGTGAGCCCTGCTGGCGCGAAAGCGCAATGGCCAGCGTGACCGCGTCATAGGTGAGGGTCGCGATGCGAGACGGCTCGGACCCGAACTTGGCGCGATATCTTCCGGCGAAGGCGTTGAAGCCGGTGTTCTCCGGCGCCGCGAACCAGGCGCCCTGCAGCGCGGGGAACTTCAGCGTGCGCGGGTCGTTCCACAGGGCCGGACCGAGTATCTGCATGCGCTTCGAGTCGATACTGGCGGCTGTGAGTTCGCGCGCCACGGCGCCCATCGCGTCCGGCGAATCGGGAATGAACAGCGTATCGATCTGGTCGGCGATGGCCGCGATGCGCTTGACCGCGTCGGCAGGCTGGCCGGGCTTGTATTTTTCGATCACGACGACGCGCATGCCGTGGTTGGCGGCGCTTTGCTGGAACTGGGCGAGCGCGAGCGCGCCATATTCATTGTCGGGAACGAGCGCAGCGGCAGATTTCTTGCCCCGCTGCGCGGCGAAGTCGATGATCCGCTCGACATTTCCCTCGACGAGAAACGATAGGAGATACACGCCGCGCGAGGCCGCGGAGGAGTTGGTCGAAAATGCGATGACGGGCTTGCCGGCGCTTTTCGCGACGCGTCCCGCCTCCTTCACGCCGGCGGCGAAGACGGGGCCGAGGATGAGCTCCGCGCCCTCGCTCACCGCGGCTTGCGCCGCGGTCGCCGCGCCCGCGGGCGAAGAGTGGTCGTCCTTGACGACGATGCTCACGTCGCTTTGTCCCGACTCGGAATAAGCGAGTTGCGCCGCGTTGCGCATCGACGCGCCAACGCTCGAAGGGCCGGAGGCCTGCGTCAGCGGCACGATCAGCGCAATCTTAATCGGGCCTTGGCCGATCAGTTCGCTCGGCTCGCCAGCCGGCGGCAGGGGCTGCGATTGAACCCCCGAATTCGGCGCGCTGAGTTTCAGGTCCGAGTTCCTCGGCGCCCCGGTCGGATTGCACGCGCAAACGAGCGCGGCCGCCGCCAGCAAAGCGAGGGCTAAGCCCGCTCGCGGCATCGTCGCGCGGCGAGGCGTCGGTCGATGAATCGTCCGCATAGATGTCGCTGTAAAGCCTTTGGACAGGCGTCAAAGCCTCGGCGCCGCTGGTTGCAGGAGCCGAGCAATAGTCCCGGCCCTCGCCCCCATGTCAATAGAGGGGCCAAATCTCAGGGAAAATGCACATAACAGACAGAAGGCGCGCAATCTTGCGCCTCATCCACAGTTCGTTCTATAAAACGAACATTCGAACGTCATACAGAACGGCGATAGGAGGGAGCCATGTCTGACGATCACGCCCCGCCTGCAGCCTTCACCTATGCCGCTTTTGGTTTGCGCGCGGAAGCGAAGCCCATCGAGCCCGGCCTCTATGTCATCGCGACGCCGATCGGCAATTTGCGCGATATCACTTTCCGCGCGCTGGAGACGCTCGCCGCGGCGGATGCCGTGATCGCCGAGGACACGCGCGTCACGCGGACGCTGCTCGCGCATTACGGCATCGCGACGCCGCTCGTCGCCTATCATGAGCACAATGCGCGGGTGATGCGACCCCATCTGCTGGCGCGGCTCAAGGACGGCGCGCGTCTCGCGCTCGTCTCCGACGCCGGAACGCCGCTCGTCTCCGATCCGGGCTACAAGCTGGTTCAGGAAGCGCTCGCGGCGGGGTTCATGGTCACCGCCGTCCCGGGGCCTTCCGCAGTCCTGACGGCGCTCGTGGTGGCGGGTCTCCCCACCGATCGCTTTTTCTTCGAAGGTTTCCTGCCGCAAAAAAGCGGCCCGCGGCGCGCCCGTCTCGCCGAGCTTGCTCATGTGCCGGGCACGCTGGTCTTTTTCGAAAGCCCGCGACGCCTTGCGGAAACTTTGCATGACTGCGTCGCGGCGCTCGGCGACCGCGAGGCCGCGATCGCCCGCGAGCTCACCAAGCTTTACGAGACGGTGCGGCGCGGCTGGCTCGCGGACCTGGCGCAAGCGCTGGCGCAGGAGGATCCCCCCAAGGGCGAGATCGTGCTGCTCGTTGCGCCGGCGACGGCGGATGCGCAGGCTGGACGCGAGGAGGAGATCGACGCGAGGCTCGAAGCGGCGCTCGGCGCCCATTCGCTGAGAGACGCGGCGGACGTCGTCGCCGCCGAGACGGGCCAGCCGCGCCGCAAAGTCTATGCGCGCGCGCTGAGGCTCGTCGCTGAGCGGGGCGGGTAAGCGCGGGCGCGCTCCTCTCCCGCTGCTCTTTTCCTTTTGCGAGCCGCGCGGAGCGGTCTATATCCAAACCTATGCCCGCCCCCACGAACCGTCGCCCCGGCCAGCCCAAAGAATCGCCGCAGGAGCCGTTCAAGCGCTCGATCGCCGGAACGATGCGGGCGATGGCCAAGTCGCCCGATCTCGAAGTGACCTTTTCGCCCGACCGCCCGTCCCTCGTCGCCTCCGAGGACGGCTTCAAGGCGCGCCTGCCCGAACCGCCGCGCAAGCTCGCGCCGCGCGACGCGGCGATCGCGCGAGGCTGCGCGGATAGCTTCGCGCTCAGAATCGCCTGCCACAATGAAGCGACGCATCGGCGCAATGCGCCCGCGACGTCGGAAGGACGCGCGGCGTTCGACGCCATCGAGCAGGCTCGCGTCGAGTCGATCGGCGCGCGGCGCATGGCGGGCGTCGCCGCGAATATCGAGGCGATGCTCGACGACCGCTACGAACGCGCTCAGTTCGACGCGGTCACCCGACGCGAGGACGCGCCGCTAGAGGACGCGCTGGCGCTGATCGCCCGGGAGCGCTTGACCGGCCTCGCCCCGCCGCCGCACGCGCGCAAGGTCGTGGATTTCTGGCGCGATTTCATCGAAGAGCGCGGACACGCCGATTTGGACAGGCTCTCCGGCGCGATCGAGGATCAACGGGACTTTGCGCAGATCGTCCAGCGTCTGCTCGCCGCGCTCGACTTGGGCGCCGCGCAGCAGGCCGAGCAGGAGGACAAGGAAGACGAGTCCGAGGAGGAGAAGCAGGACAAGGAAAGTTCGGAAGGCGAAAGGGAGCAAGGCGAGGAGCCCCGATCCGCGGCCGAGATGGACAAGGCCATGTCCTCCGAGGAGCAGGAGGCTGAGGGCGAGGCCGAATCGGCCGAGGCGCCCTATGGCGAAGCGCGCGAGGAGCTCGACGGCGGCGAGGCCGAGGAAGCGCACGACGGGCGCAGGCCCAATCTCCCCTACGCCGATCGATCGGGCTCCGATTATTCAGCCTACACGACGAAATTCGACGAGATCGTTCGCGCCGAGGAACTCTGCGACACGGAGGAGCTCGACCGGCTGCGATCCTATCTGGACAAGCAGCTGCTGCATCTTTCAAGCGTCGTCGGTCGGCTCGCGAATCGGTTGCAGCGGCGCCTGATGGCGCAGCAGAGCCGCTCCTGGGAGTTCGATCTCGAGGAGGGAATCCTCGATCCGGCGCGGCTCCCGCGGATCATCCTCGATCCACAGCAGCCCCTCTCTTTCAAGCGCGAGAAGGACACCGACTTCCGCGACACCGTCGTGAGCCTGCTGCTCGACAATTCCGGCTCGATGCGCGGACGTCCGATCACCGTGGCGGCGACCTGCGCCGATATATTGGCGCGCACGCTCGAACGCTGCGGCGTCAAGGTCGAGATTCTCGGCTTCACGACGCGGGCCTGGAAAGGCGGGCGGGCGCGAGAGGCCTGGCTCCTGGAAGGCAAGCGGCCCAACCCCGGTCGCCTCAACGACGTCCGCCACATCGTCTACAAGGCGGCCGACGCGCCGTGGCGGCGCGCAAGGCGCAATCTCGGCCTGATGATGCGCGAAGGTCTGCTCAAGGAGAATATTGACGGGGAGGCGCTCGACTGGGCGCATCGCCGCCTGCTCGCGCGTCCCGAACAGCGCCGTATATTGATGATGATCTCGGACGGCGCGCCGGTCGATGACTCCACGCTTTCCGTCAATCCCGGCAATTATCTCGAGCGCCATTTGCGGCAGGTGATTTTTGAAATCGAAACCCGCTCGCCCGTCGAGCTGATCGCGATCGGCATCGGCCATGACGTGACGCGCTACTATCGCCGCGCCGTCACCATCGTGGACGCCGAGGAACTCGGCGGCGCGATGACGGAAAAGCTCGCCGAACTCTTCGGAGAGAAGCCGCAGCCGCAGGTTTCCTCCGCCCAGGAAGCGGGCGCCTGGCGTCAGGCCGGCGCCGCTTCGAGCGGTCGTTCGCGTTAAGAAACGCGATTTTTAACCCGTCTCCGATTTTTTTTGTAAAAACTACGGAACCCGGCCCCCCCTCTGCGCATTTCCTACCCGACGTTAGCGCGGCGTTGAGGCGCAGTGCGTGGGTGTGGCCGGAGCAGCCGGCCGTTGGAGGAAGTTAGTCATGTCTCTCATGACCATGCATAACCACAATGTCCTGTCGGCTTCCCATGCAGCTCGGGCGGAGACGATCGTTTGCGTCTCCGTGATTTGCCTCTTGGCTTCGGCGCCGCTGTTCGTCGCGATCGGTTTGATGGTCTGGGGCGGCTGACCGTTCCTTTTTCAGCGGGGTTGATGGGCCTTTTTCGAGCCGTACACCGCGCTCCCGCGAGGGGCGCGGTTTTTTTGACCCCCCTTTCCTCGCTTGACCCTGCGTGAGGATCGAAGAGGTCTGAGGATCGAAGAGGTCCGTCGCCAGGGGCAGGTCGGGCGCGCTTTTTTTGCGAGCGGCTCGTCTTTTCGCTTCCCGCAGTCACCGCATCCCTAGATCGCAAGCGGGCGCGTCAGGAGGCGTCGCCGATCGGCCATTCTTCCTTGAACACGGAGCCCTTCGAGTCCCGGGCCTCGACCGAGATCGTCTTTGCGCCATTGGGCTTGTAGTCGAAGCGGAAAACCGGGTCTTCCGAGAGGGATATGCCGCCCTCCATCGAGAAGATCAGATCCGGTCCTTGGCGCACCTCGAGCTTCTCGACGTAATGCGCCGGTATGTAGAGATGCGTCACCTGGTCCATCTGCATGCCGGAGCTGTTGGGATGGCGAATCATGATCTGCGCTTCGCGCCGTTCTGGAGAAGGCGATTTGAACTCACGATATTTCATCTTGCCGAGGTTCGCCGCCGTCTCGTCGATATTTTTGCCCGCCGGGGCCGAGCAGCCGCCCGCCGCCTTGACGAATTTGACCTCCGCGTGGAGCGATCCGTCGGTCTTTTCCGCGACGGCGTGGACGTTCGTATAGGAGTTCACGCGCACGCGGGTCTCGATGAAGCTCACGCCGGCGTTTGGCCCGATATCGAAGGCGGCGGCCATCGGCATCGGGTTTTGGTCGATGATGAGCGTCGCGCGGCGCAGGCCCTCGTCCTTGAAGCGCAGGGTCATTGGCACGATGGCGGCGTCCTCCGCGCGCGCCGGCGCCTCAAGCGCGACCGTCTGGTCCAGTCCGACGCTTTTGCCGGGGAAGAGGTCGCGGGAGATGTCGGGCCAGACGTCCGGCGTCTCGGCGCGGGTCGGGAGTGCGGCGCTCGTCAATCCCATCGCGAGCATGAGGGCGGCGCAGCGGCTTGGGGCATGTCGGATCATCGGGCGTCCTTTCGGCGGCGAAGACAGGCGCGAGCGCGGCTAAAGCCGGGATCGTAGGTTTTGCCGTCGTCGTCGTCTGCGACTAGCGCACTTATCGCTCGAACGAAATCGCTCACGGGCCTTCCCATTCGAGTTCGGCGAAACCGGCAGTGGCGTTTCGTCCGTTATAATCGTCGAAAAGGCTCCATTTCGACCGTTCACTCTCGCCGGCCTGCTTCGCGGTTTGCGCGACGCTTTCTCCCTTCTTGATCGCCGCGCGCAGATCCGCCGTCAGCCGCAGCAGATAGGCGCGCTCGTCCTCGAGCGCCTGCGGCCAGGGGGCGACGAGCGGACCGTGACCCGGCACAACGCGCCGAGCCGGAATTTTCGCCAGATCGTCGGCGACGGTGAGGAATCCCAAGAGGCTTCCGTCCACCACCGGCACATGCCCCATGAACAGCAGATCGCCGGCAAAGAGCGTTCCGGTCTGTTCGTCGAGGACCGTCAGGTCGCAATCGCTGTGAGATGGGGGCCAGGCCCGCAGCAGGATCTTGCGGCCGCCGAGGTCCAGGGTCGTCTCGTTCTCCACCGTGACGGTCGGCGAGACGAGGGTTGTGCCTGCAAGCGCGTCTCCCATCGCCTCGCGGAAGGAGGAGAGATAATGCTCGCCGCGCGCCGCGAGCGAGCGCGGCAGGTTCTTGTGGCCAACGAAGACCGCACCCTCGGCGATGAAAGCGGAGACCCCGAAGACATGGTCGGGATGGGCGTGCGTGGCGATGACGTAGCGAATGGGCTTCGACGTCGTCTCCCTCAGCGCCGCGAGAAAGGCCTTTCCCTCGATCAGGCTCCCGCCGGCGTCGACCACGGCCACCGCGTCGGCGCCGACGATGGCGCCGAGATTGGCGATGTCGCCCTTGTTCTCGCGTGACATCATCGCGATCTGGCCCGCATGGGCGAGAACGCCGGGGGCGATCTCCTCCAGGTTGAAGCTCTCCCCGGCGCGGCAGGGCGCCAAGGCCATCAAACATAGCAACGGGATGGCAAAGACTAGGGAACGCGTCATCGGCGGGAAGCTCATGATTGAGCGCCGTCGCCATCGGGCGACTTCGGCCGCGGTCTTAGGGCTTTTTTCCCGGTTGCGCTCCTAAAGGCGGCGCCATATTATCCCGCCGTTTCCGGCTTAAAGGAAGTCTTTCGGACGGGAACCGGAAGATAATCCTCGCGGCGGCGGCGGCGACGCGCGCTAGACGCGAGACAAAAAAACGGAAAAGCCTTCCCGGCACCCAGGAGCCATCGAGGCGCGAGGTCGGCGACGACGCCAGCATAAGGCGCGTGACGACATCGTCAGGAGGAAAAGCTCATGCATAAGCTATTGTTGTCGACTTCGGTCGGTGTTCTGGCGCTGGCCTCGGTCACCGTCGCGAAAGCCGAAGACGCGCTGCTTACCCTTCAGAAAGACCCCAAGCAGTGGGTGACCCCCACGGGCGACTACGCTAATTTGCGCTATTCCGCTCTCAAAGAAATCAACACGACGAACGTTCAACGGCTCGCTCCCGTTTGGAGCTTTTCTACCGGCACCCTGCGCGGACACGAGGGCGCCCCGCTCGTGATCGGCGAGGTGATGTATGTGCATACCTCGTTCCCGAACATCGTCTATGCGCTCGACCTGAACGACAACGGCAAGATCATCTGGAAATACGAGCCGAAGCAGGATCCGAACGTCATCGGCGTGATGTGCTGCGACACCGTCAACCGTGGCCTGGCCTACGGCGACGGCAAGATCTTCCTGGCTCAGGCGGACACGACGCTCGTCGCGCTCGACGCCAAGAAGGGCACGCTTGTGTGGTCGGTCAAGAACGGCGATCCGTCGAAGGGTCAGACCTCGACCGCGGCGCCGCATGTCTTCAAGGACAAGGTGTTCGTCGGCATCGCCGGCGGCGAGTTCGGCGTGCGCGGCCACATCACCGCCTATGACATCAAGGACGGCCATCAGGTATGGCGCGGCTATTCGATGGGCCCGGACAGCGACACGCTGATCGACCCGGAGAAGACCACCCATCTCGGCAAGCCGGTCGGCCCCGACTCCTCGACGAAGACCTGGCAGGGTGACCAGTGGCAGATCGGCGGCGGCACCACCTGGGGCTGGTACAGCTACGATCCCGAGTTGAACCTGATCTACTACGGCTCGGGCAATCCCTCGACTTGGAACCCTTCCCAGCGTCCGGGCGACAACCGCTGGTCCATGACCCTCTGGGCGCGCGACCTCGACACCGGCAAGGCGAAGTGGGTCTATCAGACGACTCCGCACGACGAGTGGGACTATGACGCGATCAACGAGATCGTGCTCGCAGACCAGACGATCGGCGGCGTCAAGCGCAAGACCGCGGTTCACTTCGACCGTAACGGCTTCGCCTACACGCTCGACCGCGTCACGGGCGAGCTGCTCGTCGCCGAGAAGTTCGACCCGGCGGTCAACTGGGCGTCGAAGGTCGACATGGACAAGAGCTCGCCGACCTACGGCCGTCCGCTCGTCGTCGCGAAATATTCGACCGAGAAGAACGGCGAGGACACGAACACGCAGAACGTCTGCCCCGCGGCGCTCGGCTCGAAGGACGAGCAGCCGGTGTCGTTCAATCCGGAGACGGAGACCTTCTACGTCCCGACGAACCACGTCTGCATGGACTATGAGCCCTTCCGCGTGAGCTACACCGCCGGCCAGCCCTACGTCGGCGCGACGCTCGAAATGTTCCCGGCGGGCAAGGTGCTCGGCGACGGCACGACCAACACAGGCAACTTCATCGCGTGGGACGCGCGCTCCGGCAAGATCGTCTGGTCGGATCCGGAGCAGTTCTCGGTGTGGTCCGGCACGGTCTCGACCGCGGGTGGCATCGCCTTCTACGGCACGCTCGAAGGCTATCTGAAGGCCGTCGATCTGAAGACCGGCAAGGAGCTCTACAAGTTCAAGACTCCTTCGGGCATCATCGGCAATGTGATCACCTACGAGCACAAGGGCCATCAGTATGTCGCGGTGCTTTCGGGCGTCGGCGGCTGGGCGGGCATCGGTCTCGCCGCGGGCCTGGCAAAGAGCAACGAGGGCCTCGGCGCCGTCGGCAACTACAAGGGCCTGGCGGATTACACGGCGCTCGGCGGCGTGCTGACCGTCTTCGGTCTGCCGAGCGAGAGCGCCTCAGCCGCGTCGTCGTCGCCGGCTGTTTGGAAGGCGCCCGCCAACTAAAAAGACGGGGCGCGCGCGTCGCGCCCCTTTCCCAAAAGCGGCGCCGGCTTTCGTCGTCTTGACGGCGCGTGCCGGCGCTTCTTTTTATGCCTTTCGCAATCTGCTTGAGCATGTCCCAAAAAAGTGCGAAGCGGTTTTTGGGAAGAGGGAAGATACTCAGCCCGTGAGACGCTGCGCTCGTTCGAGCCTGAGCATTCTGAACGCGCTACCGCCGGACGATGGCGACGGCGAGGAAACGAAGAAAGTCGGAGAGTGGGGATGAAATTGTCTTTGGCGGGGGCGCTCGCTCTCGGGATTATTGTGAGCTGCGGAACGGCTGCCTACGCCGATCCGCCGGGGGATTCGAAAGCCGTCAAATCGGAGGACGGCAAGTATCTGGACGCGCAAGGCGACCCCACCTACAACGTGAAGCCCGACGGCACGGTCGACTGGTACACCTTCTCCGGCTATCGGCGCTACCACTCGGAATGCCACGTCTGCCACGGCCCGAACGGCGCCGGCTCGACCTACGCTCCCGCTCTGAAGAATTCGGTCAAGCGCTTCAACTATGCGGAGTTCGCCGGCATCGTGATCGGCGGTCGGCAGAACGGCAACAGCGTGATGCCCTCCTTCGCGGACAACAAGAACGCCTCCTGCTACATCACCGACCTCTACGTCTATCTTCGCGCGCTCTCGACGGGCGCCGTCCCGGCCGGACGTCCCGAGAAGAAGGAAGAGAAGCCGAAGGCCTTCAACGAGGCCGAAGCCGCGTGCATGAACGCCAAGTGATCGAGCCGACGCGAGACGCGCGTCTCGCGCCGCTTCGGGAGCAGGGATTGACGCCACTTTCAAGCGCAACGGAGCGTTCAGAGCGGACGCGGTCTCGACGAGGAAGTACGCCCTGCTGGCTTGCGCTCGCCGCGGTCGCGCTCTTCACGCCGTCGGCGTCAGGGCAAAGCCTCAGCCCGGAGGCGGTCGCCCGAAGCTTCGACGACGCGGGATCGATCGAAATCATCGATCCCTCGACGCTTCGGGTCTGCGCCGACCCCAACAACCTGCCCTTCTCCAATGAGAAGGGCGAGGGTTTCGAGAACAAGATCGCCGAGCTTCTCGCCGCGAAGCTTCACAAGAGCCTCGCCTACACCTTCTATCCGGGCGCGACGGGCTTCGTCCGCAACACGCTCAACGCGCATCTTTGCGACGTGATTCTCGGCTCGCCGCAGGGCAACGACATCGTTCAGCCGACGAATCCCTATTATCGCACGAGTTACGCGCTCGTGACGCGCGCCGACTCCGATCTCGCCGACCTGCGCTCGCTCGACGACCCGCGCCTCAAGGCTCCCGGCCGTCGCATCGGATTGGTCGCCAACACGCCGCCCGGCAATCTTCTCGCGCAATATGGATTGCTTGGAGCGGTGAAGTCCTATCCACTGATGGTCGACACGCGCTTCGACTCTTCCTCCAAAGATATGATCGCCGACCTCGAAAAAGGGGACCTCGACGTCGCCCTCCTGTGGGGACCCGCCGCTGGCTATCGCGCGAAGTCCGCCGCAAAGAAGCTCATCGTGACCCCGATTGCCGATCAGCCTGGAGCGCGCATGAGCTTCCGCATCGGTTTCGGCGTGCGGCGCTCCGATCAAAACTGGAAACGCGAGCTCAATCGCTTCATCGGGGAGAACAAGAACGCGATCGACGCGGTTCTGCGCGACTACGGCGTGCCGCTCGTCGACGAAGACTACAAGTCCGGGACGGCAACGCCATGACCGTCGAGACGGAAGACGCCTTCTCGCCGACTAAATCCTTCCAGGGTCTCATCCTGACCTTGCAGCGCTATTGGGCTCGGCAGGGCTGCGTAATCCTGCAACCCTACGACATGGAGATGGGCGCGGGCACGTTCCATCCGGCGACAACCCTGCGCGCGCTCGGGCCCAAGCCCTGGCGCGCCGCTTATGCGCAGCCCTGCCGCCGGCCCAAGGACGGGCGCTATGGCGAGAACCCCAACCGGGTGCAGCACTATTATCAATTCCAGGTGATCCTGAAGCCCTCGCCGCCCGATCTCCAGGACCTCTATCTCGCCTCGCTCGAAGCGATCGGCCTCGACGCGAAGCTCCACGACGTCCGCTTCGTCGAGGACGACTGGGAGAGCCCCACGCTCGGCGCCTGGGGGCTCGGCTGGGAATGCTGGTGCGACGGCATGGAAGTTTCGCAATTCACCTATTTCCAGCAGGTTGCGGGCATCGAATGCCGGCCTGTGTCCGGCGAGCTCACCTATGGGCTCGAGCGCCTCGCCTGCTATCTACAAGGCGTCGATTCCATCATGCAGCTCAATTTCAACGGGCGCCAGGGCAATGAGCGGATCGGCTACGCCGACGTGTTTCTGCAAGCGGAGCAGGAGTATTCGCGCCATAATTTCGAATACGCGGATACGCAAAAGCTATTCTCTGACTTTGCCGCAGCGGAAGGCGAATGCAAGAGACTGCTGACGCTCGGAGGGAGCTCGGCGCAGGACAAACACACGTTGGCCCTGCCGGCCTATGACCAGTGCATCAAGGCTTCACATACGTTCAATCTTCTCGACGCCCGCGGCGTTATTTCAGTGACGGAACGACAAAGCTACATTGCGAGGGTGCGCGAGCTGGCGAAAGCCTGCGGCGCCGCCTGGGCGCGCACCGAATCCGGCGGCTTTATCGTTGAAAATTCTGCCGGAACCCCCAACTAGCGCGCTTTCCGCTCGAACAACGCCAGAATTTGCGGAGCGAATTCTGATCGCAAAAGTCTATCAACTTTTGCGGAATTCGCTCTAAGGGAACGAAACGCGACTGAACGTTTCTTTGCCGCTTTCGCTCGAACGGAAATGCCCGCGCGACGAGAAATCGCGCCAGATCGGGAATCCTGGAGCGAATTCCGACTACGAGAGTCTGTCGATTTCTGAAATTCGCTCAGCGCCGCCGTTGACAGTGGTCCGGTTTTGTTCTAGTTATGTTCGAGTTATGGTCGCGCGGTGATGGAGGTTGAAATGATCGGCGCCCAGTCCGCGAAGCGGCGGGAAGTCCCCAAGTTCAGACAGCGCGCGACGAATGACTGCGCCGGACGCGGCGCCAGCCTCGCCTCGCTCGCCCAGTCCCGCCTGAACGGCGCCTTCTACGCGTGGCACGGGCTTTCCGGCCGTCGCTACGTGCTCTCCGTCTTCGAGGGCAGCGACTGGGCCCTAGTGTCCGAGTTCGAGGGGGTCGCGATCGTCGGCGTCGCCAATGATGGCGCGACGCGCCGCCCGATCTGCGTGCTGTCGGCCCGCGAGCTCCGCGCGCTTGGGCCCGGCGCTCGTCGAGGCGACGAGCGAGTGGCACGTGCTCTTTTGCGCGGATGATGCGGCGCTCAAGGACCTTGCCGGCTCGCTGATGAATTGAAGCGAGACGGTTGGGCGGCCGCCGCCGCGCGGGGGCAGTGGGGCCGCCTCTGACCCTCTCCGCCTTTCACAAAAGAACGGCTGTAAGCTTCACCGAAGCCGTATTTTCAAGTCGTCTATATTGCCACTTCTCCCCAGCAGTCCCACTTTGGGATGTCGCCTCGCGGCTTGACTGCATATATCGTCTAAGCGACTCGTGAGACGCCGAGCTCTGACATCAGGAATGTCTTTTGTCTGCGCCTCTCCTGCGGCCGGGGATTGTCTCCATGTCGTCCCGCTCCTTATTGAGCTTTGGCGCGCTCGTCATTCTTGCCCTGACTGGCCATGCTCTGGCGGAGGCCGAGGACAAGGAACAGAGTTTTGCGAGCGAGGCGCGAAGGCCCCGAGGCCGGGAGCGTCACGCTTCTCGGCCCGACGCCCTGGGAGCAACGGTGGAGAGCGTGCTTGCAGCGGGCCGTGAGCTCAACCCCTCGTTGCGCGCGGCCGCGCTCGAAAGCTCAGCGGCTGCCGCCAAAGCCGCCGGGGCCGACAAGCTCGACGATCCCACGATTTCAGACAGCTACCAATTCTATCGCAATCCCAATGTCTTCAGCGGCCACTCGGTCATGGTGACGCAAGCGATACCCCTATGGGGGAAGCGTGATTTGCGGCGCGACGCCGCGCTCGCCGATCTCGAAGCCGCCCGCGGGCGCGAGCAAGCCGCGCGCGACGCGCTCGACGAGCGCATCAAGGTCGCTTTCGCCCAATACTACGCGACGAGCCAGGCGTTGGCCGTGAACCAATCGGTGATCGGGGTGATGCAAGCCATGCGTGCAGCCAGCGAGGCGCGCTACGCTGCCGGGACAGGCGATCAGGCGGCGGTGATACGAGTGCTTGGCGAGGAGACGCAGGCGAAAATCGAAAGGACGCGGCTCGAGGGCGATCGGGCGGCGGCGCGGGAATCGCTCAACGCCCTTATGGCGCGCCCGCCCGGCGCGCCTTTAGCGGGACCCATAAGGCTCAGGCCCCTGCCCGCGGGCGATGTCTCCGTCGCCGCGCTCCTCGAACGCGCCCGCTCCGGCAGCCCATCGATCGCAACGAGCGGCGCGGAGGCGAGCGCGGCGCGCACCCGCGCCGAATTGGCGGAAAGAGCCTGGTATCCCGATATAACTGTCGGGGCGGGGCCGCTGATCCAGACCAACAATCGTCCAACGGGAGTGGCGGCGACGGTTGGCGTCAATATCCCCGTGCCGTGGGGCAAGGAGGCTTCGGAGCAGGACGCGGCCGAGGCACAGGCGGGAGCCGCCGAGGCTCGGCTTGAAGCCGCGGTGCTCGGCGTGCAAAGCGCGCTCGCCGAGGCGCGCGAAAAACTAAAAGCGGCCAGAAGCGCTGAGGCCCTCGTCGCCCGCAAGGCTCTTCCCGAGGCGCGAGCAGGATTAAAGTCGATGCTGGCGGAATACGCTCAGGGACGCGGCGACCTCGCCGCGGTGCTCGAATCTCAGCACCGGGTCCACGATCTCGAGCTCAAGCTGCTCCAGATCAGGGTTGACGAGCAAGTTGCGCTTGCTGGAATCGAACGTCTCATCGGAGGCGGCCTTTGAGGGTCTCTCGGACGCGCATCGCGGCGGCGATCATTCTCGTTTTGGCCGCGATTGGCGTCGGATTCCTCCTGTGGCCGTATCTCAACCCGCAGCGCCATTCCTCGATGGCGCCGGCCATGAGCGAAGCGCCGCAGGCCGCTCCGCCGCAGGCCTCCGAACCGAAGCTGGCGCCGGTGACGCTCAGCCCGCAGCGCGTGCAGAGCATCGGCGTGAAGACTGGCGTGGTCGAGCGCCGCGCGGTCAGTGAAGACATCCGCGCCGTCGGCAATATCGAAGCCAATGAGACGCGGCTCGCCGACGTGCAGCTTCGCTTCACCGGCTGGATTCAAAAGGTGTTCGCGGATGCGACCTACAAGACGGTCCGATCGGGCCAACCCCTCTTCACGATTTACAGTCCTGACGTCACCGCCGCCGAACAGGAGTATCTGGTCGCCCGAGAACTGTCCGCCCATGGCGGACGTTCATGGCGGCGGGTCTCACGGCGCGGGGATCGCTGCTCGACGCCGCGGCAGCCCGGTTGTGGCGCTGGCAGATCCCGGAAAGAGAGATCGCCCGGCTGAAGGCGAGCGGAAGAGCCAGCCGCGAAATTGAAATCAACTCGCCCGTCTCCGGTGTCCTCATCAGCCGAAAAGCCTTTCCCAACACCTATGTGGAGCCCGGCGCAAAGCTCTATGAGGTGGCCGACCTCTCGAACGTGTGGGTTTACGCCGAGGTCTTTCAGAGCGACATCGGTCGGATCAAGATCGGCGATCCCGCGTCGATCACCGTCGACGCTTATCCCGGCGAGACGTTCCCCGCGCGCGTGAGCTTCATCTGGCCGCGGGTGGACCCTGTCACGCGGCGGGCGCGCGTGCGCCTCGAGATTCCCAATCCGCACACGAAGCTCCTGCTGGGGATGTTCGTCGACGTTCGGATCACGGCGCCGCTCGGAGAGAAGCTCGTGATACCAGCCGCTGGCGTGTTCCAGTCTGGAATGCGCCACATCGCCTTCATCGACCATGGCGGCGGCTATTTCGAGCCGCGCGCGATCGAGGTCGGCGCGAGAGCCGGCGACGATTACATCGTGCTCAAGGGCCTCGACGCCGGGGAGCGCGTCGTCACCGCCGCCAATTTCCTGATCGACTCCGAAAGCCAGTTGCAGGCCGCGATGGGCTCCTTCGCGCCGCCTCCCCCCGGCGCGGGAGCGGCGGCGTCCATGAACGCGCCGCCGCAAGCGCAGGCGACGCTCGACTACACCTCAATTCCGTCACCGCCGCGCGCGGGAAAGAACCTGTTGCGGGTCAAGCTTGCTGGCGCCGACGGCGCGCCAGTCACCGGGGCGCAGGTCACCGTGACCTTCTTCATGCCCGCCATGCCGGCGATGGGAATGGCCGCCATGCGCACGGTGGCGACGCTGAACGAGAAAGACGCCGGTCTCTATGAAGGAGAAGGCGAAGTCCAGATGGCCGGCGGCTGGCAGGTCACCGTCCTCGCGACCAAAGGCGGCCAGACGCTCGCACAAAAACAATTCTCCGTAACTGCCGAAGGGGGCATGTGAGTGATCGCCGTTGGATCGATCTTTGCGCACGCAACCGCTTTCTCGTCCTCACGGCGATGCTGTTCCTGGTGCTGGCCGGAGCCTGGTCGGCGCGCCGGATGCCACTCGACGCGCTCCCCGACATTTCGGACGTCCAGGTGATCATTCATACGACGTGGGCGGGCGAGCCGCCCAACATCATCGAGGATCAGGTCACCTATCCAATCGTCTCGGCATTGCTGGCGGCGCCCAAAGTCAAAGCTGTGCGCGCGCAAACCATGCTCGGCGACTCATACGTCTTCGTCATCTTCGAAGACGGAACGGATCTCTATTGGGCGCGCTCCCGCGTGCTCGAATATCTTCAGCGGATCGGCGGGCGCCTTCCGCCTGCGGCCCGCCCGGAGATCGGACCCGATGCGACCGGCGCCGGTTGGATTTACGAATATCTGATCGTGGATCACAATCATCGCCACAGCCTCGCCGACTTGCGCAGCCTTCAGGATTGGTTCCTGCGCTATCAGATCGAGAGCGTCCCGGCGTCGCGGAAGTCGCAAGCATCGGCGGGTTTGTACGGCAATACCAGGTTCGACTGGACCCAGAAAAACTGCGCGCCTTCAGCATTCCGCTTTCGACGGTGATCGAAAAAGTTCGCGACAGCACCAATGAGGTTGGCGGCAGGCTCATTGAGCTGCAAGGCGCCGAATATATGGTCCGGGGCCTCGGTTACCTTCAGTCGCTGTCCGATCTCGAAACCGTTCCGGTCGGCGCAAAAAACGGGACGCCCATTCTCATCCGCGATCTCGGGACGGTGGCCTTCGGGCCGGACATCCGCCGCGGCGTGGCGGAGTGGAACGGCGAGGGCGAGACGGTCGCCGGCATCGTCGTCATGCGCGACGGCATGAACGCGCTCGACGTCATCTCCGGCGTCAAGAAGAAGATCGCTGCAATTTCAGCCTCGCTTCCTCCCGGCGTGGAGATCGTCGCCGGCTACGATCGATCGGGGTTGATCAACGACTCGATCCGCACGCTCAAGCGCGATCTGATCGAGGAAGCGATCATCGTCAGCGTCGTGATCATGGTTTTTCTCTTTCACTTTGGGTCGGCGCTCGTTCCAATCCTGATCCTGCCGATCGGCGTGCTCGCCTCGTTCATTCCGATGTACTATCTGAAAATCAGCTCGAACATCATGTCGCTTGGCGGCTTGGCGTTGGCGATCGGCGTGCTCGTGGATGCGGCGATCGTCATGGTCGAGAACGGCTACAGGCGGCTCTCCGAAGCGCAGCACGCCGGCTCGAACGATGGGACCGGCTTTCGCCAAATCTCTTCAGCTGAGAGGCGCCAAATTCTTCTGGAAGCCGCCAAGCAGGTCGGACCGGCGCTGTTCTTTTCGCTTCTGATCATCGTGGTCTCGTTTTTGCCGGTGTTCCTGCTTGAAGCGCAGGAGGGTCGCATGTTCCGACCGCTCGCCTGGACCAAAACATTCGCGGTCGGCTTCTCGTCGCTGCTCACGATCACCCTGGCGCCGCCGCTGATGCTTTTGTTGATCCGCGGCGAGCTGCGGCCGGAGTCGAGCAATCCGGTGTCGCGGGCGGCGCAAGCGATGTATCTCCCTGTTTTGCGGCTCTGTCTTCGCTTTCCGAAGACGACCGTGCTGCTCAATCTGCTCTTCCTGATCGTGACCATTCCCTTGGCGTTCAAGCTGGGCAGCCAGTTCATGCCGCCGCTGTTTGAGGAGGCGTCCCTTTATATGCCGACGGCGCTGCCCGGAATCTCGATCGGCCAGGCGACGCAACTCTTGCAACAGCAAGACCGCATTTTGCGTTCCTTTCCGGAGGTCGCGAGCGTGTTCGGCTCCGTCGGCCGTTCCGACAGCGCGACCGACAACGCGCCGCTCGACATGTACGACACGACGGTCATGCTCAAACCGCGCAGCGATTGGCGGCCGGGCATGACCTATGAAAAGCTGATCGCGGAAATGGACGCAAAGCTCCAATTCCCGGGGCTCACCAACACTTGGACCATGCCGATCGAGAACCGCCTCGACATGGAGCTCACCGGGATCAAGACTCCAGTGGGAATCAAGATCCAGGGGCCCAGTCTCAGCGGCATAGAAAGTCTTGGCGCTTCGGTTCAGCAGATTCTAGCCGTTATGCCAGAGGTGAGATCGATCTTCGCCGAGCGCGTCGCGCAGGGCTACTACGTCAACATCGAGGTGAAGCGGGAGCAGGCGGCGCGCTATGGATTGACGGTCGGCGACGTCCAGCGCGCCATCGTCTCTGGAATCGGCGGGGAAAATATTGCCCAGAACATCGAGGGCCGAGAACGCTACCCCATATCAATTCGCTATGCGTCCGATTTTCGCGATAACCTTGAAAAGCTCCAACGGGTTGTCATTGCCACCCCGACCGGCGCCGAGGCGCCACTGGGTGAATTGGCGAAAATTTCCTTTTCGCGAGGACCGTCGATGATCCGCGACGAAGACGCGGCGCTCACCGGCTATGTCTACCTGGATTTGAAAACGCGGGATTACGGCGGCTTCGTATCCCGGGCCGACCAGCTCCTGAAAGAAAAGCTGCCTCTGCCGGTCGGCTACAGCCTCAAATGGTCGGGCGAATATGAGTTCGAGCTGCGCGCGAAGGAGCGGCTGAAGATCATTTTGCCAGTTGTTTTCTTTATCATTTTTTTGCTTTTATATCTCGTCTTCCACTCTGTGATCGAGGCGCTGGTTCTGATCTTTCCGACTCTCTATGCGATGAGCGGGGGTCTGCTTCTCCAATGGCTCCTCGGCTATAATTTCAGCGTCGCGGTTTGGGTCGGGTACATCGCCCTGTTCGGGATCGCGGTGGAGACCGGCGTCGTTATGGTCGTCTATTTGCACGAGGCTCTCGGCGAAAGGCTCGCTCGCTGGAACGATCTTGCAACGATCCGACATTGAGGAGGCTGCAATCGAAGGCGCCGTTCAGCGGCTGCGCCCCAAGTTGATGACGGTTGCCGCCGTTCTGGCGAGCCTCGCGCCGATCCTGTGGGGCGCAGGGGTCGGATCGGACGTGATGAAGCCTATCGCCGCGCCGATTGTCGGCGGCATGATCACCTCGACCATTCACGTGCTGATCTTGGTTCCCGTCTTTTTCGTGATGATGAAGGCGCGCGCTTTGCGCTTGGGGAAGCTATCCGGTCAGGAAGAAAGATAGGGATACTGAATTGTTTGACGTTGAAGTGGAGCTCTAACACGCGCGGTTACTTCGCCCTGCGCAGCACAATGTCCGTTGGTGGCGCATAGGCGCCATTCAACTTGACCCGCGGCACGACCGTGGGGCGCGCTCTAATCGCGGGCGCGCCCTACTGCGCGGCGAGCTTGATCTCGGGATAGGTGCAGCGCTCTTCGCTGGCTTCATCGACATGCAGATGCGCCGGCGGCTCGACGAAGGCGAGGCCGAGCGTCTTCCACACGTCCACGAGCAATTCGACCAAGGTGACGATCTGGGCGTGGCTGTGCCTCGGCGTCGGAGTCACGCGCAGCCGCTCCGCGCCCTTGGCGACCGTCGGATAGTTGATGGGCTGGATGTAAACGCCATGCCGATCGAGGAGCATGTCGCTCGCAGCCTTGCAGCGCTGCGCGTCGCGCACCATGACCGGCACGATGTGGGAGCTGTTTTCCAGCACCGGCAGCCCGCCGGCCGCGAGCGCATGCTTCACGATATGCGCGGCGCGTTGATGCGCGGCGCGAATGTCCGGACGGCTCTTAAGCACCCGCACCGCGGCGCAGGCCGCCGCGGCGATTGCGGGCGGCAGCGCGGTCGTGAAGATGAAGGAGGGCGCATAGCTGCGGACCGCGTCGATGAGCGCCGAGTCGCCCGCGATATATCCGCCGAGCGCTCCGAAACCCTTGGCGAGCGTGCCCTCGATCACGTCGATCTTCGACATCACGCCAGCGGCTTCGCAGACGCCGCCGCCGCGCGGGCCATACATGCCGACCGCATGAACCTCGTCGATATAGGTCATCGCGCCATAGCGTTCCGCCAAGGCCGCGATCTCCGCGACGGGCGCGATATTGCCGCTCATCGAGTAGAGACTCTCGAAGACGATGAGCTTGGGACGGTCGCCGGCGCCGATCAGCAGCTCCTCGAGATGCTCAAGGTCGTTGTGGCGGAAAATTTGCCTCTCGGCGCGCGACCGCTTCACGCCCTCGATCATCGAATTGTGATTGGAAGCGTCGGAGAGAATCAGGCAGTTCGGGAGGAGATCGGCGATCGTCGATATCGCCGCGAGATTGGAGATCCAGCCCGAGGTGAAGACGAGCGCCGCCTCCTTGCCGTGCAGATCGGCGAGCTCGCGCTCCAATTCGACGATCGCGCAACTCGTGCCGGAGATGTTGCGCGTTCCGCCGGCGCCCGCGCCCACTTTGCGCGCGGTCTCGACCATTGCATCGATCACCTCGGGATGCTGCCCCATGCCGAGATAGTCGTTGGAGCACCAGATCGTGACTTCCTGCGCGCGGCCGTCCGGTCGGCGCCAAAGCGCCTCGGGGAACGTCTCCACGGAGCGCTCAATATGCGCGAAGGTCCGATAGCGCCGCTCGGCCTTGAGCCGAAAGAGGGCGGCCTCGAAATAGCGCCGATACTCCATGTCAGGGTCCCTTAGCCCTCGCCCGGCCCCGTTCTTCCCGGCTCTCAGGCGCATTCTCCATCACGACGGATCCAATCGTCCGGCCCGCCATCCGTATCCGCGCGAAAGATAGCCTATCACGGCCCGCATTGCGAGGGGCGTTTCGTCGCGCTCTTGTCATCTCCGTAAGACGCTCGCCGGCCGCCTTTTCGGCGACCTGCCCCACACTGAAACCCTCCCTGCGACCCTTTGGCGCGCGAAAAACGGACTTCGTCACCAAGCTTGCGCCCGGAAAGCGCATATCTTGTGTAAGGGAAACCGCAAGCGTCGGACGCGCCGCGACTGTGCGGGATAAGAAACGCCGCGCTCAAAGGGAGGATGCAATGACCGCAAGCAACAGATCTCGGGCCTTGTCGCTCGTTGGGGCCGTCGCCGCGACAACGCTGATGGCGTTCGCCGGGGCAGGTCTCGCCCAGGCGCCGGCGCAGCCGGCGCAAGGCGGCCACGACATGGGCGAGATGGGCGGCATGGGCGGCATGGGCGGCCACGACATGGGCTCCATGGGCGGCCACGACATGAAAGGCGCCGGCATGCAGATGGGCGGCATGGGCGGGCATGACATGATGGGGTCCGGCATGGGCGCGATGATGCGCAAGATGATGTGCGGCTTCGCGGAGCATCTCGATGGCCGGCTCGCCTATCTCAAGGCGGAGCTGAAGCTCAGCGACGCCCAGCAGGCGGCCTGGACGGCGTTTTCAGACGCCTATCGCGCCGCCGCCCAGACAGCTTCGCAAAAATGCGCGGCCTTGGACGCGGCGGCGAGCGGCGATCACGCCAAGCATCATGGCGTGCTTGGCCATCTGACGATGATGGAGCGTCACATGACCGACCATCTCGAGGTCGTGCGCGCGCTCAAAGCCGCCATCGAGCCGTTTTTGGCGACGTTGACCGAGGAGCAGAAGAAGACAGCGGACCAGGCCTTGAGCAGCGTCATGGGTGTCGGCATGGGCGGCATGATGGGCGGCTCGGGCGGGGGCATGATGGGAGGCATGGGCGGATCCGGCGCCGGTATGAAGGGCGGCATGATGGGGGGCCACGAGGGCCACGACATGCAGGGCTCCGGGACGCAGCCGATGGGCGGCGCGCCGGCCCACCAATAGGGTTTCGGCACAACAGCGAAGCGCGCGAAACCCTTCGCGCGCTTCGTCATTTGTCGCGCGACACTATGTAGCAGCGCCTCCGAGTCACGATTATTGCTGCATATTCTTCTCTTTTGAAGCTTTTCTAAATTCGTTTGAATGGCGACTAGCTATTGAAAACAGTTTATCTTCGATTGCGGTGTTCGCGGGCCCCTTTTCACGGATGAGAACTCGATGCAGCGCCCGACCGCCTCGGCTGGCGATTTCGCGGTTGCTGATAGGATTGAAATTCTGAGAAAATAGCCTCAAATTAAGCGCGAGTTCGGCGGTTTCAGAAACCTGTTCACTCCAGTCGCCAATGGTTTCGTCTCCGCCGTCCAGAGTAAAAACAATCCAGAGTAGAAACAAGTATGATGAAGATGCTCGCCATGGAAAACGGCAATTCACGAAAAACCCTCGAAAAGCGACGAGAGACTGTCGTGCGCGCCGCTCTCGGACGAGTCGACGGAAAGCTTTCGCAAACCGTCATCGAAGAGCTGAAAAAGGATCTCGGCGTCAGCCGCGCGACCGCCTATCGCATGGTCCGCACCTTTCGGAGCTGCGGGGCCATTGTCGCGCCGCACACGCGCCCGGTGGGACGTCCGAAGGGCGCCAGAGTGCTCGACCAACGGCGGGAGAACCTGATCGCCGAAGCCATCGAGCAGTATCGCGCGACCCAGCCCCCGCCGAGGTTCAGCGAGCTCGTGCAGGCGGTCGGCCTACGGTGCCGCGATGAGCGGCTGCAGCCGCCCAACTGGCGCACGGTGAGATCGCGGCTGAGCGATATCCTCGCGCAAAACAACGAGGCTTCCTGAGCAGGCAGTGAGCCGGCCGACGAGGCGCTTGCTGGCGGACCCTACAGGCGCTAACCAGCGCCGGTGAGGTCACGCTGCGTTCGAGCCGTTCCGCTCGGGCCTTCCCCTTCCGAGGGACAAGCGCGACAAGCCCGGACATTCCCGCCATGGTGCGACTGGACAAGATCTACACGCGCGGCGGCGACGCCGGAGAGACGTCGCTCGTCGGCGGCGAGCGTCGCCGTAAGGACGACCCCCGCGTCGACGCCTATGGCGACATCGACGAGACCAATGCGGCCATCGGCCTCGCCCGCTGCGCCTTGCCGCCGGAGGATCGGGCGCTCGACCCCATGCTCGAGCGGATTCAAAACGAGCTTTTCGATCTCGGGGCGGAGCTGGCGACGCCTTCGGCCGGCTCTCAAGCAGGCGGCGACCCGTCGACGCGCCTCGCCGTCACGGCGGAGCAGGTGGCGCGGCTCGAGGCGGAGATCGACTGGATGAACGGCGCGCTGGCGCCGCTGAAGTCCTTCGTGCTGCCAGGCGGCGCTCCCACCGCCGCGCATCTGCATCTGGCGCGCACGATCTCGCGCCGCGCCGAGCGGGCCATGGTCGCGCTGGCCGCGCTGCCCGGCGAAGAAGTCGGAACGGTCGCGCTGAGCTACGTCAACCGATTGTCCGATTTTTTGTTCGTGGCGTCGCGCTGGGCCAACCGCCGCCAGGGCGACGTCTTGTGGCGCCCGGGCGCGACGCGCGCCGACCCAACCCCGCGCTAACCATTCCGCTGCGCCTTTCGTGCTAGAGCGAATTCCGCAAAAGTCTATCAACTTTTGCGATCTGAATTCGCTCCAGCTTTTTGATCTGGCGCGATTTCTTATCGCTCGAACGATTCCGTTCGAGCGGAAAGCGCGCTAGAAATCGCCGCGCGGAGCGCCGCAGGCGCCTTGCAACAAAGGGTTTGCGCCGAAACCATGTCGACCTCATCGAATGACGCCGAGCTGCCGCCTGCCCTCGCCGCGGCGCTCGACCGCCTCCAGACCGCGCTCGACGGCGCGGAGGACGTCGTGCGCGCCCGGCTGGAAGAGGATTTGTCGCTCGCCGATTTCGAGGAGGAGCTGACCGTCATGCAAGACGACAGGAACCGGCTCGCGCAGGAGCTGGACGCAGCCCTGGCCCGTGCTTCCGGACTTGAGCGCATCCGCGAGGAGACCATCCGTCGCGTCGAGCGCGCCAGCGCCGGCGTGGCCGCCGTCCTCGGACTTGCGCCGACACGCGACGAAGGGAAATAGCGCAATGGCGACTGCGGTCGTGACGGTCGCCGGCCGCGCCTATCGCGTCGGCTGCGAACCGGGAGAGGAGCCCAGGCTCGAAGCGCTCGGGCGTCTCGTCGACGCGCGCATCGACAAGCTGCGTCAGGGCTTCGGCGAGATCGGCGACCAGCGCCTCTTGGTGATGGGCGCGCTGGAGTTCGCCGACGAGGCCGAGGACCACCGGCTGCGCGCCGAGGCGTTGCACAAGGAGCTGGAAGCGTTGCGCGCCGCGCTCGCACAACGCGACGCCCGCGACACGGCTATCGAAGCCCGACTGGCGCAGAGCGTCAGCGACGCCGCCGATCGCCTCGAGCAACTCGCCCGCGATCTCGCGCGCCGCGGAACCGCCCCTGCCCTGCCCTGATCAAAGGGGCGCGCCGGCCATCTCAGCGCCCGGCGAGGCGGAGCGACATCAGCATCTCATCGAAATAAAGGCCGTCTTCCTTCACGGCGCGGGGCTCGAGCCCATAGCTCTCGAAGCCCCAGCGCCGGTAGAGCGCCACGGCCGGCGCATTGTCGCTCATCACCGTGAGGGTGACGATCTCGACGGTCCGTTGCGCCTCCTCGATGAGCAGGGACATCAGCGCGTCCGCGACGCCGCGCCCGCGATAGTCGCGGCGGAGATACATGCCGAAAAGCAGCGCCTTATGCGCGGTCTTGAGGCCCGTGCCGCGCGAGAGCCCGGCGACCCCGACGAGCGCCTCTCCGTCGAAGACTCCGAGAACGAAATCGCGGGCGAGGCGGGCCTCGATCTCGCGCGCCGTCAGATGCGCTTCGTCTTGGGGCGCATAGCGGAACTGGCGGCTTTGTCGCGCGAAGCCCTCGAGCCGCAGGCGATGAAAGTCGCGCGCCTCGGCGGGCGCGAGCCTGCGTATCTCAAGCCCGCCGACGCCCAAGCCCATTCTCACATGTTCGGATAGTTCGGCCCGCCGCCGCCCTCCGGCGGAACCCAGGTGATGTTCTGGGCCGGATCCTTGATGTCGCAAGTCTTGCAATGCACGCAGTTCTGCGCGTTGATCACGAAGCGCGGATCCGTCTTCGCCTGATCGTCGGCGTAGACCACCTCATAGACGCCGGCCGGACAATAGAGCCGCGCCGGCTCGCCATAGTGGGGGAGGTTGTCGCGGATCGGGACCGACGGGTCCTTGAGCTTCAGATGCGACGGCTGATCCTCCTCGTGATTGGTGTTGGAGACGAAGACGGAGGACAGCTTGTCGAAGGCGATCTTCGCCGAGAGCTTCGGATAGGTTTTCGGCGTCACTTCCGAAATGGGCTTCAGCGACGCGTAATCGGGCTTGCCGTGCGGCAGCGTGCCGAAGACGGAGAAGCCGAAGAGCTCGTTCGTCCACATGTCGAAGCCGCCGAGCGCCACGCCGACGTAAAGTCCGTATTTCGACAGCAAGGGCTTGACGTTGCGCACGGGCTTGAGGTCGCGCCCGATCTCAGAATCGCGCCAGGACGAGTTCATATTCGAGGATCTCGTCATGTTCGCGGCCGGCCTTCAAGGCCTTCTCCAAATGCTCGGCCGCGAGCATGCCCGAGAGCATCGCATTGTGCGAGCCCTTGACGCGAGGCAGATTCATGAAGCCTGCAGCGCAGCCGATCAACGCGCCGCCGGGGAAGACGAGCTTCGGCACGCTCTGCCAGCCGCCTTCAGTTAACGCGCGCGCGCCATAGGATATGCGCTCGCCCCCTTCGAGGTGCTTGGCGATCATGGGATGCGTCTTGAAGCGCTGGAACTCGTCGAAGGGCGAGAGCGTCGGATCGTCGTAGTTCAAATGGATGACGAAGCCGATGGACACTAGATCTTCGTCGAAGTGATAGAGAAAGGAGCCGCCGCCGGTGCGGCTGTCGAGCGGCCAGCCGAAAGTGTGCTGAACCTTTCCCGCTTCGTGCTTGTCCTTCGGAATGCGCCACAGCTCCTTAAGACCGATGCCGAATTTCTGCGGCTCGCAATTCTTGTCGAGCGCGTATTTGGCGATGAGCTGCTTTGAGAGCGAGCCGCGCGCGCCTTCGGCAAACAGCGTGTAGCGCCCGCGCAGCTCCATGCCGCGCGTAAAGCTCTCCTTGTGATGACCGTCCTTGGCGACGCCCATGTCGCCGGTCGCGACGCCCAGCACCTCGCCGTTGTCGCCGTAGAGGATCTCGGCGCCGGCGAAGCCCGGATAGATCTCGACGCCGAGGCCCTCGGCCTCCTGGGCAAGAAAGCGCACGACATTTCCGAGCGAGCCGACGAACTTGCCGTGATTGCTCATGAGCTTGGGGTTGATGTAATGCGGCAGCGGCGTCGCGCCCGTCTCGCTCAACAGGAAGATTTCGTCGGACGTGACTTGCGTGGAGATCGGGTGATCGTCGCGCTCGCGCCAACCCGGCAGCAGGCGATCCAGCGCGATCGGATCGATCACCGCGCCCGATAAGATATGCGCGCCGGGCTCCGAGCCCTTCTCGATGACGACGACCGAAAGGCTTTCGTCGAGCTGCTTCAAGCGAATGGCGGCGCAAAGCCCCGCCGGTCCGGCGCCGACGATGACGACGTCATAGTCCATCGAATTGCGCGGCGGCAGTTCGTCCTGTTCCGATTCCATGCCTTCTCCCCTTCGCGGCGGCCGGCGTTCCGCCGCGTTTTTTGAGCGTGGCGGCATACTAGACGCTTTGCCGCACGTTGCAAAAACGGCGGAGACGGGCGGAAGAGGGTCGGTTTGAGGGTGCATCTCGATTCAGCGCGCACCTTCCCATGGCTATGGTCGGGCCACGGCGCCAACCCGATCTTCGGACCAAGCTTTTGCAGAAAAATTCGCCCCGTCTATTCCAGTTGGTCAGTTTGTACCTGGAACGTCGATTTTAGCGGTGGTCAAAGAAGGTTCGGACCACGCCAACTGCCGCGAGCGCTCTATGACTGCGCCCCCTTTAGCCAATTGACCGCGCCGACGCGGTCGCCGCTGGCGAAGACACGGAATTCAGGATGGGCGAAATGCGCCGCGATCTCCGGTGCGATTTTCAACAGCGAATTATCGGTGAGCACGGCGACGCGCGAGACGCGCTTGTGATGGTCGCGGGCGAATTTCAAGTGCTGAACGAGCGCGGCGAAACTCTCCCATCCCGGAACATGCTCGACAATGAGCAGGATGCCGGTCAGGGTGAGGTGGCTGGCAAGGTAGCCATCGACCTCCGCGGCGAGCGCTTGGAAGTCGTCCACCGTCAGCGGGCCCTTGGGCTCAAGGGTGAGAAGGCCTGAGGTTTTGTCGAGATTATGCTCGATCATCGTTTTGTCCTCGTTTGAGTTCCGGTGGTAGCAGCCAGCGCTCGCCCTCATAGACGCGTCACGCCGCAGCGGCCGAGCTCTCGACGCCTTAGTTTGCGGCGCCACGTACCCTTCCGTATTGCCTCGTTTCCCTCGCCCGACGATTATTACGCGATCGTGGTCCAACCACCGGGTAGCGCCTCATAGAGCATTAGCAACGGCGTCCGGATTTGTCGAAGCATGGGGGGTCTCATGCAACTCGCTTTGGCCTGCAGTCTGCGGCCCGGCCCCACCTCCCTCTGCGGGTTCTCTATGGCTTTATGACGGAGCGGAGCGATGAGAGGCGCCCTAGCGTTGATCCTCTGCGTGGTTGCTGGCTGCGTGCTGCTATCCTCGAACGCTAGCGCCGAATGGTGGAGAAAAAACCTTGAACAGCATAGCTATAATGCCAATACATATGTCAGCACAGGACACATCATAGAATTCTAGGTGTGACTTGGAAAAGGGTTATAGCAGCAGTATTATATTCGATAATGCATTAGATAGCAAGGTGAGATCGCTTGGTTATAATGATTCAGACTTGCGAGACATAGCGTATCGTGTGATTTCTTTCACGCAGGATAAGGATAACAGAGATTTTGCTAGCGGTATTTGCAGTATTGAGATCTTATTCTTAAAAAACAATATGGATGATACCCCTCGTGCTGTCGATGAGGCGCTCTCCAGCCAGAGCGAGAGTAAGTTATTTTCTCCTCAAACTGAGCATTCATCTTTTCCTCAGACGGGTGGACGATAGTAAAGGAGGCGCAGAAGCCGCGAAACGGAAGCGGGCAGATTACCGATCCATCTCGGCTACCTCCGCTCGCTATTATGGTCGATGATCTCTTCCTCTAACGTGCGCGTCGCATGGTTATAGGTGACGTTGACCCTGATGTTGTCTCGTTTCAGTTCCAGCGCGTAATCGTGCTTCCCGTTCGCAGCGAAAAGTTCCGCCTCGAGGCGACCCATCTGCCTTGGCGTTTTCGTACCCCATCATGGGATCGAACGGCAAGCTGTCCACGTAAAACACGGGATAAACCCGGTGGTTGAGGAGATCGACCTTCGTCAGGTTTATTTTCCATTTGGAGAAGACGTCTTTGGTCGGGTGACGCCAATTCGCTATATCGTTGATGGTGATAACATCATCCGCCTGTAACGCAGTGCATGTCAGCGCGATAAGCAAGCCAACGCCAACAACAAACCCTCGCCTCATCCCCCCTACCCTTTCTTATTCCCACAGACCTCGGCCAAGGCTTGCGCACTGCGCGTCGGATCACATAGTTGAACGTGTCCTAAGCGATATCGGTCAGAAGTTGAGGCTCGCCGCAGCCCGAGGCGGCGGGCGGGAGCAGGTCAGTCTGAGGCGCATTGGACCAGGGGGCCCACTAGTTCAGCACGACGACTTTGGTTCCGATCTTCACCCGTCCGTAGAGATCGACAACATCACGATTTGTCATGCGAATACACCCCGATGAAACGGCGGCGCCGATCGTGTCGGGCTCGTTCGAGCCATGAATTCGGTATTCGCTGGAGCCGAGATAGAGGGCGCGGGCTCCGAGCGGGTTTTCCATTCCGCCTGCCATATGCCGGGGTAGATCTGGGCGCCTTTTGAGCATTTGCGGCGGCGGTCGCCAGTCCGGCCACTCGCGCTTAGACGAAATCGCCTTCGTTCCAGACCAAGTGAAACCCTCACGACCAACGCCGACGCCGTATTCGATCGCCTTGCCGTTACCGAGCACATAATACAATCGGCGTTTCTGGGTCGAGACGACGACAGTCCCTTTTTTGTATTCCGGGTGCGTCCAGCTGACGACCTGAGCCGGGATCGCTTGCTCGCGGAAGAGATTGACAAAATCGGCGAGCCCGCCGCGATCGAACGGATTCTCCAACGCTTGTGCGGGAAGGACAACGCTGAGGGCGACCAAGCCGCCGCAAAGCCAAGCATGCATACGAACCATGTTCACGACCTCTCCCGGCGCTTTCGAAGACTTGTGCGAGCGCCGGCCGGGCGGAACTTTCGTTAAGGAATGCGGCGGGAATCGGGCGCCCGCCACGGGCCGGAATCCGGTTCCTTTGACCCACGCGGACGTGCGAGCCTCGAAGCGGCTAACGGCGGCGGTCGCCGCCACGGACGCGGCGCTTCCTCCTTTTCCGCGCGGCCTTGAAGGACGCGAGCTGACGGCGCTCGTCGCGTGGCGTCCCGACTTTCAGAACGAAGGTGAAGTTTCCGGGGAGGGTGATAAGAATAGACGTGTCAAAGTGGCGCTGGAGCCCAAAATAATTTCACCGACTTGGGGCGTTTCTCCAGCCGCATTTCCATCCCGCCTTGCTCATCAAAAATTGGCGCGGCGGTCGGGTCCTCCCAAGCCCACAGGGCGCAGGAGAGGGGATATGGACGAAATCAACGCCACCAACCTGATCGCCGTCGCCATCGCAATGGTGATCGCCGCCGCCGTCCCGGCCCTGTTCCCACGCGTGCCGGTGCCAAGCGTGGTGCTGGAGATCGCGCTCGGCGCCGTGATCGGGCCGCAGGTTCTCGGGATCGTCCATCCGGGCGAGAGGTTGAATTTCATGGCGGATTTCCTCGGTCTCGGCATGTTGTTCCTGATGGCCGGCTTCGAGATGGACCCCGCGGTGCTCCGCGGCCGCCCCATCCGGAACGCCTTGCTTGGCTGGGCGATGACCGCGGTTATCGCTGTCGGCGCGGGCGCGCTGCTCACAAGTTTAGGCGTCGCGAGCGCACCACTGTTTACAGGGCTCGCGCTCACCACCACGACGATCGGCACACTCCTGCCGATGCTGCGTGATTCCGGTCTTTTGTTCCCGCCCTATGGACCAATGGTGCTGGCCGCCGGCACGATCGGCGAAGTGGGTCCAGTCATCGCCCTGTCGCTCGTGCAGGCCAAGGACCGCGCTCCGCAACAGGCGCTGATGATGATCGCCTTCGCCGTCTTTGCGGCCGGGGCCGTTGCTCTGGCGCAGCGGGCGAGCTCCGGCTCCTTCCAGGCAATTGTTCAGCGGACGATGACGACCTCCGGCCAGTTTCCCGTGCGCCTGGCGATGTGCTCCCTCATCCTTCTGGGCGTGCTGTCTGAACAGTTGCAGGTCGAGGTCGTCATCGGCGCGTTTGTCGCCGGGGCTTTGACCCGCGCGGCGCTCGAGCGTCAGCACGACGAGGCCATGAAAGCGCGCTTGGACGGCGCAGGCTCCGCGTTCCTGGTGCCGATCTTTTTCGTGACCTCTGGCGTGCGTCTGGATGTCGCCTCGTTGTTCGCGAGCCCGATCGCGCTGACGATGGCGGCGCTCTATGCCGGCCTGATGCTGATCGCGCGCGGGGCGCCGGCGCTGCTGCTGTACCGCGCCGACCTCACTTTCCGGCAGCGCGTCGGCTTGGCGCTCCATTCCGGCACTCAGCTGCCTCTCGTGGTGGCCATTGCCGCCATCGCGGTTCGGCGCGGCGGGATGCCCGCCGCGCAGGGCGCCGCGCTGGTCGGCGGCGGTATTCTCACGACGATCCTGTTCCCGCCGCTGGCGCGACTTTTCTTGAGGGAACGACCGGTGGCGCGACCCGCCGGGCGCCGGACTGACTGGTCAGTCTGATAACACGAATATTTGCTTGCAGCCGATCCGCACGCCCTTCCGCCGAACGCCGTTGTTCAAAGGAGCAGCAACCACCGCTCTCGGCACGCGGCGGGCGCGCTGACGCCGACGCGCCGCACCGTCGCTCAGATCACGTCGTTGAGAGAGTCGTAGGCGATATCGCTCAGGAGCTGATCCATGGCCCGCGCCGGCTCGCGGCAGCTGGTAGGGCCGATGATCTTCGCGGGACGCTGGCGTGCGTCACGTGGTCGGGCGCGTCTCGCAGCACCGCCGGGCCCGCCGCGACGCGCGAGCAGCGGCCGATCTCCATACTGCCGAGAGAGGGGATTACGCTGCGTGGAACCGGCAAGACAATGTGAGCGCGCTATCTCCGTTCGCTGCTTTGGTAGATGATCTCTTCTTCCAACGTGCGCGTCGCGCGGTTGTAGCTGACGTTGACCCGGATGTTGTCCTGCTTCAGCTCCAGCGCGTAATCATGCTTCCCGTTCGCAGCGAAGAGTTCCGCCTCGAGGCGGCCCATGTCCTTGGCGTTCTGCCGCCCCATCATAGGATCGAACGGCAAGCCGTCCACGTAGAAGACAGGATATACACGATGGTTGAGGAGATCGACCTTCGTCAGTTTTATTTTCCATTTGGAGAACACGTCTTTGGTCGGGTGACGCCAATTCCCGATATCGTCGATCACGACAACATCATCCGCCCGCAGCACAGTGCTCGTCAGAGCAATCATCAAGGCTACGCCCCCAAGAAATCCTCGCCGCATCTCTCATAGCCTCCTTATTCCCATCGACCGTGGCGAAGGCTCGCGCGCCGTCAGATCACGTAGTTGAATGAATCATAAGCGATATCGCTCAAGAGCTGATCCATGGCCCGCGCCGGCTCCCGGCAGCCGGAAGGGCCGATGATCTTCGCCGGCACGCCGGCGACCGTCACGTGGTCGGGCACGTCTCGCAGCACGACCGAGCCCGCCGCGACGCGCGAGCAGCAGCCGATCTCGATATTGCCGAGGATTTTCGCGCCGGCGCCGATCAGCACGCCGTCCCGCACCTTGGGGTGGCGATCGCCCGAGACCTTGCCGCTTCCCCCGAGCGTCACCCCCTGCATGAGCGAGACATTGTCGCCGACCGCCGCCGTCTCGCCGACGACGAGCCCCGTCGCGTGATCGAGGAACACGCCCTGCCCAAAGGGCGCCGCCGGGTGGATGTCGGTCTGGAACACCTCCGACGACCGGCTCTGGAGGTAGAGCGCGAGCTCCCGCCGCTCGTTTCGCCACAGCCAATGGGCGAGGCGATGCGCTTGAATCGCGTGAAAACCCTTGAAATGCAGGAAAGGCTCGAGGAGCCGGACGCAAGCCGGATCGCGCTCGACGATGGCCGTGAGATCGGCGCGGAAGGCCAAAACGAGCGCAGGTTCGGCGGCGAGCGCCTGGAGATAGGCGTCCGCGAGCATCTCGGCGGAGACGACCGGCGCGCCGAGCCGCGCCGCGATCCGCCGGGCGGTGGCCTGCCCGAAGCTCTCCCGATTGAGCACCGCGCCGGTCAGGAAGGCCGAGAGCGCCGGCTCGAGCGCCATCGCCGCCGAAGCCTCGTTCCGCAGGTGGCGCCAGAGCGCGTCGTCACCGGCGCAAATCTCGCATAGCGCCGCCCGCGCGTCGGGATCCGCGTCGCCGAACGGAAAGGTTACGCTGATTTCGTTCATGTCGCTCGCGCCGCTTGCGCCGCCGGCCCTCCCGCAGCGCAACAAGAGTGCTTATCATATAGGTCGTCGGCCCGCTTGGAAGGCGGCCTTTCGGCTCGGGCGCGGTCATGCGAGAAGGGCTGGGCACTAAGACTGGAAGCGGGAATGGATATCGAGGAGATCATCGGCAATTTCGAGCTGCTGGACGAGTGGGACGACCGCTATCGCTATTTGATCGAGCTCGGGCGTACGCTGGAGCCGCTGCCGCAGGACGCCTACAGCGAGGAGAACAAGGTGCGCGGCTGCGCGAGCCAGGTCTGGCTCGAGACGCGAACGGGATCCGGTCCCGGAGGGGAGCCGCTGATCCTCTATCGCGGCGACAGCGACGCGCATATCGTCAAAGGCCTCGTCGCGCTGGCGCTCGCGCTCTTTTCGGGACTCACGCCGCAGACGATCGTCGAGACCGACCCGCAACCGGTCTTCGCCAGGCTCGGCCTCTCGCAGCATCTTACGCCGCAGCGCTCCAACGGCTTGCGCGCGATGGTCGACCGGATCAAGAATGAAGCCCGGGCTCTTGCCTAGCGGCGCGCTTGGCGCCCTTTGCGGGCCTGGCTCGCGGTCGAGGCGCCTTGGGGAGCCGGGAGGCTCGCGGTCCGGCCGCCGCCGCAAGAGAGTGCGAGCACTCAGAATAGATCGGTCCGCGTGAAAAAAACGAAGCGCGACTCGACGCCGCCCGGCCTTCCGACCCGCGAGGAGGTCCTGGCCTTCCTGGCGCGCGAGGATCAGGCGATGCGAGAGACGGGCCGCGTCGCCAAGATCGGCAAGCGCGAGATCGCGCGCGCCTTCTCGGTCAAGGGCGCGGATCGGGTCGAGTTCAAGCGCCTGATTGCCGGCCTCGTCGAGGAGGGGGCGCTAGAGCGCCGCCGCGGCCCCACGCGACCAAAAATAGGCGCCCTCCCGCCCGTTGCGCTGGTCGATATCGTCGGCCGAGACGCGGATGGGGAGCTCATCGCCGTTCCCGTCGACTGGGACGAGTTCGATCTACGGCGCCCCGCCCCGCATTCGAGTCGAGGCCCCGCGGCGCGCCAGGCCGGGCGAGCCGCTGGGGGGCGTCGGCGAAAGGGCGCTGGTGCGCGCGTCGCGCGATCTCGACGCCGGCCCGAACGATCCGGCCTTCGCCGGCCGCGTGGTCAAGCTCCTGACGCGCGAGCGGCGCCGCCAGATCGGCGTGCTCCGCATCGCGGAAAATGGCGCGGCGCGCATCGAGCCCGTCGACAAGAAGCAGGCGGGACGGGAAGTCGCCGTCTTGCCGGACGACCGCGGCGAGGCCGAAGACGGCGAGCTCGTCGCCTTCGATGTCCTGCCGAGGGCGCGCCACGGCGGGCATTTGGGCCGCGTCCGCGAGAAGCTCGGGTCGCTCACGAGCGAGAAGGCGGTGAGCCTGATCGCGCTACGCGCCCACGACATCCCCGACGTCTTTCGGGCCGAAGCGCTGGCTGAAGCGACCAAGGCCCGCCCCGCGGCCTTCGACGCGCACCGCGAGGACTGGCGCGACCTCCCCTTCGTGACGATCGATCCGCCCGACGCCAAGGATCACGACGACGCCGTGCATGCGGCGCGAGACGAGTCCCCCGACAATCCGGAAGGCTTCGTGGTCAGCGTCGCGATCGCCGATGTCGCCTTCTACGTTCACGCCCATTCGGCGCTCGATCGCGACGCTTTGGAGCGCGGCAACTCCGTCTATTTCCCCGACCGCGTCGTCCCGATGCTGCCGGAGCGCATCTCCAACGATCTCTGCTCGCTGCGGGCGGGCGAGGACCGGCCGGCGCTCGCCGTGCGGCTGCGCCTCGACCCAAGAGGCCGCAAGCTCGGCCATCGCTTCCACCGCGTGATGATCCGCTCTGCGGCCAAACTCAATTACGCCCAGGCCCAGGCGGCGATCGACGGGACGCCGGATGAGACGACGGCGCCCCTGCTGGAAGGCGCGCTGCGGCCCCTGTGGGCGGCCTACGAATGCGCGCGGCACGCCCGCAAGGCGCGCGCGCCGCTCGATCTCGACCTGCCGGAGCGCAAGATCCTGCTCAAGGCCGATGGCGGTTTTGACCGCGTCGTGATCCCAGCGCGGCTGGAGGCGCACCGCCTGATCGAGGAATTCATGATCCTCGCCAATGTGGCCGCCGCCGAGACGCTCGAAGAGAACCGACAGAGGCTCATCTACCGCGCCCATGACGAACCGACCCGCGAGAAGCTTGCGGCGCTTTCGGAGTTTCTCGCGACGATCGGGGTCAAATTCGCCAAGGGCCAGACCGTGCGCGCCTCGAATTTCAACGCGATCCTCGCCCGCGTGAAGGGCCATGCGCAGGAAGACCTCGTCAACGAGATCGTGTTGCGCACGCAGGCGCAGGCCGAATACACGCATGAGAACTACGGGCATTTTGGCCTGAACTTGCGCCGCTACGCGCATTTCACCTCGCCGATCCGCCGCTACGCCGATCTCGTCGTGCATCGCGCGCTGATTCGCGCGCTCGGCTTTGGCTCGGGCGCCATGCCCGAGACGAGCGCGAGCGAGCTTGCGGAGATCGCCGCGCGCATATCGGCGGCCGAGCGGCGCGCCATGGCCGCCGAGCGCGAGACGGTCGACAGGTTGATCGCCGCCCATCTCGCGGACCGGCTCGGCGCGATTTTTACCGCGCGCATATCGGGCGTCACGCGCTCCGGCCTGTTCGTGAGGCTCGTCGAGACCGGCGCCGACGGCTTCGTTCCCATCTCGACGCTCGGCCGCGATTATTTCGCCTACGACGATAGGCGTCACTCGCTGACCGCGAAGCAGTCGGGCGAGAGCTATCGCCTTGCGGACCCCATCGAGGTGCGCCTCATCGAGGTCGCGCCGGTTGCCGGGGCTCTCCGATTCGAGCCGGCGCAGACGCAGCGCGCGGCCGGCGCAAGACGCCTCCCGGCGCCGGGCGCACGCTCTCGGCGGAAAGGCTAGCCGCAGTGGGAATCGACCGCCTGATCGCCGGCGCCTCAATCGGAAGAAACGCTGGCTTCGCCGCGCCTGCGGCGGCGGGGCCGTTTCGCCGGCCGAAAAAATGCGCTAGGCAGGCGCCTTCCTCGCGTGGCGGCGTCCGTCGACGCCCTGCGAGGTTAAGAATTTCCGGCGCCGCCAATTGCCGCGGCCCAATCTTGGAGGTTCCGGGGATGCCGTCCTATCTCGACCTGGCCGTGCTGGGGATCGTGCTGTTCTCAGCGCTCTTGGCGACGCTGCGCGGCTTCACGCGCGAGGTGCTCGCCATCGTCGCCTGGGTCGGCGCGGCGGCCATCGCCTATATCGAGTTCAAGTCGCCCCATTTTCTGGGCTTCATAAAACCCTACATTCAGAAAGACGTCCTCGCGCAGGCGGTGGATGCGGCGGCCGTTTTCTTCGCCGCGCTCTTCGTGATCACGATCGTCACCGTCAAGCTGTCGGACGTGATCCTCGATTCGAAGATCGGCGCCCTCGATCGCACGCTCGGTTTCGTTTTCGGCGCGGCCCGCGGCTTTTTGATCGCCGTGGTGCTCTTTGTTTTCTACGGCTGGCTCGTGCCGGAAACCAACCAGCCGTTTTGGGTGAAGACCGCTAAAGGCAGGCCTATACTCGAGGCGGCGGGCGACAGCCTGCGCGATATGGTGCCGCAGGACGCCGAGGCTTTCATCAACGAATTGAAGAAGAAGAAGAGCATTCCGGCGATGGAGGAGCCGCCGCCGGAGCCCGAGGGTGAGACCGCCAAGCAGGAAGAGGCGCCGACGCCTCCGCAGCCGACGGCTCGCAAGACACGGTGAGTAACGAAAATGCGTGGTCGTGAGGAGTGGGATGCGGCGTCCAACGAGACAACCGAGGAGGACCGCCCGATGATCTCCGCGCCGCGGGACCAGACGCCGACGCCGCCGGAAGACGCGACGGCGCTCTTGGATGAGGACAGGCTTCGCGAATATTGCGGCGTCTTCGGGGTCTTCGACCTGCCGGACGCCGCCGCCTACACCGCGCTGGGTCTGCATGCGCTTCAGCACAGGGGACAGGAAGCGGCCGGCATCGTCTCTTTCGACGGCGCGCGCTTCCACGCCGAACGCCGGCTCGGCCTCGTCGGCGACCATTTCTCGCGCGGGAGCACGATCAAGCGCCTTCCGGGCTCCTCGGCGATCGGCCATGTGCGCTATGCGACGACCGGCGAAACCATGCTGCGCAACGTGCAGCCGCTCTTCGCGGAGCTCAATTCCGGCGGTTTCGCCGTCGGCCACAATGGCAATCTCACCAATGCGCAGACGCTGCGCCGCGAGCTCATCAACGAAGGCGCGATCTTCCAATCGACCTCCGACACGGAGGTGATTCTGCACCTCGTCGCGCGTAGTCGCGAGAGCAAGCTCGTCGACCGCTTCATCGACGCCCTGGCGCGGATCGAGGGCGCTTATTCGCTCGTCGTGCTCACCAACGGCAAGCTCATCGGCGCGCGCGACCCTCTCGGGGATTCGGCCGCTCGTGCTGGGCGAGCTCGACGGTCGATACATTCTGGCCTCCGAGACCTGCGCGCTCGACATCATGGGCGCGCGCTTCGTGCGCGACGTGGCCAATGGCGAGATCGTGGTGATCTCGCAAGAGGGGATCAAGAGCATCTGTCCCTTCCCGGCGCGGCCCGCGCGACCCTGCATCTTCGAATACATCTATTTTGCGCGGCCCGATTCGATCGTGCACGGGCGGCCGGTCTATGAGGTGCGCAAGGCGATGGGCGTCGAGCTCGCGCGCGAGAACGTGGTCGAGGCGGATGTCGTCGTGCCCGTTCCCGATTCCGGCGTGCCGGCGGCGATCGGCTTCGCGCGCGAGGCGGGCCTCCCCTTCGAGCTCGGCATCATCCGCAACCATTATGTCGGGCGCACATTCATTCAGCCGACGCAGGCCGTGCGCGAGATCGGCGTGCGCCTGAAGCATAGCGCCAATCGGGCCGTCGTCGCGGGCAAACGCGTCGTTCTGATCGACGACTCGATCGTGCGCGGCACCACCTCGATCAAGATCGTGCAGATGATGCGGGAGGCCGGAGCGACCGAGGTGCACTTCCTGATCTCCTCGCCGCCGATCACGCACCCCGACTATTACGGCATCGACACGCCGCAGAAGGAAAAGCTGCTCGCCGCGACGCACAGCCTCGACGAGATGCGCAAGGAGATCGGCTGCGACTCGCTCGCCTTTCTGTCGATCGACGGCATTTACCGGGCGATGGGCGCAGGCCGGCGCAACGACCGGCAGCCGCAATTCACCGACCATTGCTTCACCGGCGACTATCCGACGCCGCTCACCGATCTCGCGGCGGAAAACCGCGCCCAACTGTCGCTTTTGGCGGAGGCGAGCTGAGAGGCGGGTCGGGGCGGGCGAAGAGTCGCGGCGCCGCAAGGCCTTGTCTTGTGACGCTTTAGAGCCGTCCCACAATCTGGTCACATTCTTTAACAGAATCCTCCCGTGCGGCGGGAGCTTTCCGCCGTGCGGCGAAAGGCGAGCGCATCACCGCCAACGCGCGCCATAAAGCCTGAGCCGGCGGCTTCCTTCGGTTCTTCTTTCGCGATCGACGCATCGACGCCGGAGATCAACGCCGCGTGCGGGCTTACGGTCATCGTGCCGGACGCCGCGTCGCCCGGTTCAGGGCGGGGTCGATCGCCACGGACCCCTCACTCTCGCGCGCCGGGGCGCGTGAAAAGCGTTTCGTGCCGGGGTCTAGCGTTCAGGAGAGGGAAATGAGCAGCAGCACCGACAGGCGGACCGGCTCGCGAGCCAAATCGGCGTCCCTCCCTCGTTTGCGCTGGCCGTCAGAGCCAGGCCAAAAGTCGAAACGCGAAACGAACGTCGGGGCCGCCGCACCCCCGAGGAGGACGAGGCGCACGAGCAGGAAGCGCAACAAGATCCCTTCGTCGTCGAAGGTCTGCGCCAGCTCGCGCTCGCCGTCGTGATCGTGCTGGCTTTGGGGTTCTTCTTCATCCGCATCTTCGGGCCCAATGACGCGAGCGTCGTTGGCGCCGCCAGTCATGACGCAAGCCGCGCGTCGCCCGCCTCCCTGACGAATGCGCCCCGTGCCGCTCTGGGCGCCGCCGCCGACCGCCGCAAGGCTCGACGTCGAATTCGACCGTCCCGCGCCGGCCGGACGGCCCGTGGCGCTGCGTCTGACGCTCGCGGACGCGCCGGAGGGCTCGACGATCGTCATTTCGGGCCTGGGGCCGAGCACGACGCTCTCGGCGGGCGAGAATCGGGATGTCGAGTGGCGACTGGGACGAGCGGATCTGTCTGATCTTTCCGTCATGCCTCCCAAGGATTTCGTCGGGACCATGATCCTCGTCGTCGAGCTGCGGCTGCCGGATGGCGCCGTTGCCGGACGTCAAATCGTCAAGCTGGAATGGACGGGAGAGGCCGCGGCCGAGCCCGGGACTGAAGCGGCGCAGGCCAGTCCGCCGCCGCCTCCTGCCGCAACCGAAGCGCTACGCGCGGCGCCGGCTGCGCCCGAGGCGCCGCCCGTTGCAGAAAGCGCCAAAGACAAGCAGGTCGCCCGCGCCTTGCCGGCGGCGGAACCAGCGCCCGCTCCGACAGAAGCGCCTGCCCAGGCCGAGGCGCCGGCAACGCAAGCCGCCGCGACGCGCGCCGAGCCCGAGGACAGCGGAACGGGTCGCGTTGCCCCCTGCTACGCCAAGCTCGACGGCAAGGTCGTCCTACAGGGAAATTGCCGGGTCGGCGGTGTCGAGGGCAAGAGCGTCACCTTCGAATCGGGTGAGAAGCGCCTTTCCCTCACTGTGGATCACGGCCGGGTGTGGCGGCTGAAATGGAACGACGAAGACAAAGGCAAGATCTATAAGCGCGAGGAATGCTGGGGCAGCGAGACGGCCTTTGTGTGCGAGCACCCCCCCAGGGCGAAGCCAAAATCTTAGAGCGCGATGCGAAAAAGTGGAAACCGGTTTTTCGCACGAATCGCGCTCTAAACTCTGGAATCGATCACGTTATCTGCGTTTGAGCGATTCCGCTCAAACACAGCGTGATCTAGAGCCGCGGCTTCCCTCGCGCTGCGTCGACGCCATATTTCGGAGGCGGCGCACGAGCATGATTGGGGAACCCCATGGCGAAACGGGAACAACGCGGAAATCGCGAAGCAAAAAAGCCGAAACAACAAAAACAGAAAGCCGCGCATCATGCGGCGACGGGCTTCCTCGCCGCCATCACCGAAGGCGCGTCGGGTTCGGCGGGCGGTCGCCGGAAATAGGCGGGTCGGCTGGAGCGCGTTCAATATGTGGGCGGGCTCGCGCGCGATCCGCCCCTTGACCGGCGGAAGTCAAGACGCCGGGGTTCCGCGCAGCGGCTTCTCCTCCATGCGGACGAGAAAGAAGAGCGCGAGAGCCACGCACAGCGTCGTCGCGGCGAAAACCTCGCGAAAGGCGCTGCGCAGCGCCTCGATTGCTTGTGGGGAGGCGGCCTCGGCCTCCAGGGCGGTCGCGCCTGCGCCCATGACCAGCGCACCCAGAAGCGCGACGATGAGCGCGCAGCCGATCTGCCGGGAAAATTGCATGACGGCCGTGGCCGAGCCGAGATTGCGCCGTTCCACCGCATTTTGCAGCGACACGGTGCTGATCGGCAGGGTCGTGCCGACGCCGATGCTGATCGCCGTCAGCAGCGCGTCGAGCGAGACGAGCGACAGGCTGTTCAGGCCGAGCGCCAGGGCGGCGGACGCCGCGACGGCGACGGCAAGACCGATGAGGCCCGGCGCCTTGTAGCGCGCGAGATGCGGCATCAGCCGTCCCGAGATCGTCGCGCCGACGACGACCCCGATCATCGGCGGAATCAGCGCCACGCCGACGCCATCGGCGTCGAGCCCGAAGACGCCTTCAAAATAGATCGGCGCGACGACGGAGAGGCCGACGAAGCTCCCGAGCCCGAAAGCTCCGCTGAGCGACGCGTTGCGCGCCGTGGCGTTGGCGAGCACGCTGAGCGGGATGAACGGCTCGTCGGCCTTGCGCAGCCGATGCGCGAAGAGCGCCCAGAACAGCGCCGAAAGAATCGTGAGGCCGACGGCGTCGCGCGCCGCGGCGTCGCGGTGGCCGAGCGCAAGGGCCAGCAGGCCAGCGGCCGCGGCGAGCAGCGCCGCGCCGATGTAGTCGAGCTCGTGCGGATGCCGGCGCACGGGCAGCCGCCGCAAGGAGGACTCGACGAAGAGCAGCGCCACGAGCCCGAGCGGCAGATTGATCCAGAAGATCAACGACCAGTGCAAGTGGCTGGCGAAGAAGCCGCCGAGCAGGGGACCGGCGATGCTCGAGAGCACGAAGACGGCGGCGAAATAGGTCTGGTAGCGACCGCGCTCGCGCGGGCTGACGAGATCGGCGATGATCGTCTGCGCCAGCGCCAGCAGGCCGCCGCCGCCGAGACCCTGCAAGGCGCGGGCCGCCACCAGCGCCGGCATGCTCGGCGCCAGCGCGCAGGCGATCGAGCCGAGGATGAAAACGCCGACGCCGATCAACAACATGATCCGACCGCCGTGAATGTCGGCGAGCTTGCCGTAAAGCGGCGTGACGACGGTCGCCGCGACGAGATAGGCGGTGACGATCCAGGGCGCGTCGGCGAAGTCGCCGAGTTCGAGGCCAATCGTCGGCAGCGCCGCCGCGACGATCGTCTGATCGAGCGCCGACAGCAGCATGGCGAGACAGAGCCCCACGAAGGCGCGGCGTATTTCCGCCTTGCTCGGCAGGGCGTCGGCAGTCATCGTTTTGGAAGTCCAGGGAAAAGAAGGGGCATTCCTACTTTCGCCGGCTCAAATAGGCGAAACTGTGACGGCGTCTGCATCTTACGCAGCGCCGCGCAGCGCCGCAGTCTGCGCGCGAAAGCGCCCCTCTCCGCCAAAGCTCGGATGGCGCAAGGCGACGCGCTCGATCCCCGGCGCGACGCGCGCGGCGGCTCTCTCGGCGTCGCGGCCGACCGCAAGGATTCGTTCGGGACGCACCAAGTCGATGAGCGCGCACAGGATCGCTTCGCCCGCGACGCGCTCGGCGGCGTTATGGGCGCGGTTGGAGAAAGGCGCGCCGGGAAGGTGCGGGTGCAGCGGGACGACGTTCCAGAGAAAGAAGCTTTCGTCCATTCCGCGCAGCGCGTCCCAGACGGCCGCCGCCGTGCGCTCGACCATCGGCGGCCCGCGAACGGGCCGCGGCGCCTCGATCCCGAAACGCGCAAGGTGCTCGGAAAAATGCAGGTCGTCGGTGAAGGCGAGGCCGGTCCGCCGCCCGCCACGCCAGCCGAAGTCGCGCCCGAGCCAGAGCGATCGGGTTCCCTGGCGCTGGGCTTGTGTCAGGAGCTCCAGGAGATTTTTCGCGCGCCTCTCCGGCGCCTTCGCCCGGTCATGGACCGCGCAGCGCTCCGCAAAAGGATTGAAGGCGTGCTCGAAGCGCGTCGCGCAGAGAGCGGACAGAAAAGCCTCCTCTCCCCGCTCGCGGAGAGGGGGCTGCGGGCTTCGGCTCCGAAGCCAGGTTACAAATTGGCTTAAATCGCGCATAGCTTTGCCGCGGCTGCGTCTCGCTCGATCAGCAGCCCACGGCCTACGGAGTTGCGACGATGCTCATTCTCATACTCGGTATCCTCATTTTCCTCGGCGTGCACGTCTTTGCCACGCTGCGCCCGCAGCGCGCGGCGCTCATCGAGCGCGTGGGACTCCAAACCTATAAGACGGGCTATGCGATCGTCGCGGCGACGGGCCTTGCGCTCATCGTCTGGGGCTTCATCCGTTATCGGTCCGAGGGGCTCATTCAAATCTGGGACCCGCCGCATTGGCTGCATCATGTCGCGATGCCGCTCGTCTGGTTCGCCTTCGTCGCGCTGGCCGCGCGCCGCGCGCCGGCGGGGCGGATCAAGGGATGGCTGCGCCATCCGATGCTCGTCGCGATCAAAGCCTGGGCGCTCGCGCATTTCCTCGTCAACGGCGACCTCGGCGGCATGCTGCTGTTCGGCTCGTTTCTGGCCTTCGCCGTCTACGACCGCATCTCGGTGAAGCGGCGCGGCGACGCGGGCGCGCCGCGGCTCGACCATTTCACGCGCGGCGACGCGATCGCGGTGGGAGCGGGTACGGTCGTCTATGCGATCGTGCTGATGCTGCACCCCTATCTCTTCGGCGTCGCGGTGCTGGCCTGACAGGGCGGCGTCGGCGCCGGGCTTGATTAATACGCCCCTCCCTGCTTTTAAGCGCGGCAATATCGCAGCGCAGCAAGGAGCCGCCATGTCCTCCCTTTGGCCCGTTCACGGCAAGATTTCCGGTCCCATCGTCCTCATCGGCTTCGGCTCGATCGGGCGGGGGATCCTGCCGCTGATCGAGCGGCATTTCGACTTCGACAAGAGCCGCTTCACGGTCATCGATCCCTCCGACGCGCATCGCCATCTCCTCGACGTGCGCGGGATCAGCTTCCTGCAGAAGGCGCTCACGCAGGAGAATTATCGCGAGGTGCTGACGCCGCTGCTCAAGAACGGCCCGGGCCAGGGGTTCATCGTCAATCTCTCGGTCGAGGTCGGCTCGCTCGACATCATCAAGCTCGCGCGCGAGCTGAAGGTTCTCTACGTCGACACGGTCGTCGAGCCCTGGCCGGGCTTCTACTTCGACACTTCGCGCGGCAACGAGGCGCGCACCAATTACGCGCTACGCGAGACGGTGCTCGAGGAGCGCCGGAGCAACCCCGGCGGCTCGACCGCCGTTTCCTGCTGCGGAGCCAATCCCGGCATGGTCTCCTGGTTCGTCAAGGAGGCGCTGATCAACATCGCGCGGGACACGAAGACGCTCGACAAGGAGCCGCAGACGCGCGCCGAATGGGGGGCGCTCGCGCAAAAGCTCGGCGTGAAGGGCATCCATATCGCCGAGCGCGACACGCAGCGCGCCCGCACGCCGAAGCCCAGAGGGGTCTTCGTCAACACCTGGTCGGTCGAGGGCTTCGTCTCGGAAGGGATGCAGCCGGCGGAGCTCGGCTGGGGCACGCATGAAAAATGGCTTCCCCCTCACGCCGGCACGCACGCGACGGGCTGCGGCGCGGCGATCTATCTGAATTCTCCCGGCGCCAACACGCGCGTGCGCAGCTGGACGCCGACGCCGGGCGCGCAATACGGCTTCCTCGTCACGCATAACGAGTCGATCTCGATCGCCGATTATTTCACGGTGCGCGACGCCTCCGGCAAGGCGGTCTATCGCCCGACCTGTCACTACGCCTATCACCCGGCGGACGATGCGGTGCTGTCGCTGCACGAGCTCTTCGGCTCGGCCGGAAAGCGCCAGCTGCGCGAGCATATTCTCGACGAGCACGAGATCGTCGACGGCATCGACGAGTTGGGCGTGCTGCTCTACGGGCACGCGAAGAACGCCTATTGGTACGGCTCGCAGCTTTCCATTGAGGAGACGCGCGAGCTCGCGCCCTATCAGAACGCGACGGGCCTGCAGGTGAGCTCGGCGGCGCTCGCCGCCATGGTGTGGGCGCTGGAGAATCCGGAAGCTGGCATCGTCGAGGCGGACGAGGTCGACTACAAGCGTTGCCTGGAAGTTCAGCGGCCCTATCTCGGCCCTATCGTCGGCGAATACACCGAATGGACGCCGCTCGAAGGCCGGCCGGGCTTCTTCCCCGAGGACCTCGATCTCGAGGACCCCTGGCAGTTCAAGAACATTCTGGTGAAATGAGACGCTTTCCCGCGAAGACGGGACAGCCCTCATCCGTCATGCCTTCGCATACCCCCTTCTCCCGCAAGCGGGAGAAGGGGGTGGCCAATGTTTTCCCAGTAGCCGCGAACCGAGGAAGGCTCAGGCCTTCGCCGTCGCCTTGTGCGGAATGCCCGCCTTGTCGAAGAGCGCCGTGAGCTCGCCCGACTGGAACATCTCGCGGGTGATGTCGCAACCGCCGAGGAACTCCTGCTTCACGTAAAGCTGCGGGATGGTCGGCCAGTTCGAATAAGCCTTGATGCCGTCGCGGATCTCGCCGTCGGCGAGCACGTTGATCGCCTTGTAGGGCGCGCCGACGTGATTGAGGATCTGCACGACCTGCTGAGAGAAGCCGCACTGCGGCGCCTGGGGCGTGCCCTTCATGAACAGCACGACGTCGGCGCTGTCGATCTCGCTCTTGATGCGGGCGTTGGTGTCGCTCATTTCTTTTCCTTTCGCGCGGAGGTCAAGGCTCCGACGTATGGGGCGACGAGGACGTCCTCGTCGCGGTGACTTAAACCGCGCAGCATCGCTCGACGGGGCGAGTCCTGCTTCCTCTCCCCGCTTGCGGGAAGAGGGCGGAGGAGAGGGGCTTGGGGCATTATCCCGAACGCCGCTCAACCACCGGCTACGCGGGCGTGAAGGGCGCTCGAGACAAGGTCCCCTGCCCTCCACACTACCCCCTCCCCTCAAACGGGGAGAGGGAACTTTTTCAAGGCGTGCGCGTCGTCAGCGCGAGCGCGTGCAATTCGCCGCCCAGCCGCTCGCCGAAAGCGGCGTTGACGAGCTGATGCTGCTTGACTCGGCTCAGGCCCGCGAAGGCCCCCGAAGTCACGGTCGCCGCCCAATGATCGTTGTCATCGGCGAGCGCGGTCAGCTCCACCGTCGCGTCGGGCAGCGCCGTCTTGATCAGCCGTTCGATTTCGTTCGCGGGCATCGGCATATTGTTCAATTCCTCACTATGAGCGCGAGCTCCTCGCCGGCCATGTAGGCCGGAAGGGGCTTTTCGTGCGCATCGCTCAATTCGCTGAGCAATATCGGCGCCTCCCCGGGCAAAATCAATGCGTCCCCGCCCGTGAAGCCGAGCGAGGTCGCTGAGACTCCCTTGGAGTCGGCCACCGCGACGATCGCGTCGAGATCCGCGAGCGAGACGGCGATCAGATAGCGCGCCTGATCCTCCCCGAACAGCGCAGCCGTTGCCGGACACTCCAACGCCCGGACGATGCGCGCGCCGACGCCGCCCGCAAGACACATTTCAGCGAGCGCGACGGCGAGGCCGCCGTCGGAAAGATCATGCGCCGACCGCGCCGTCCCGGCCAGCACGAGCTCGCGCACGAAGTCGCCGTTGCGACGCTCGGCGGCAAGGTCGACGGGCGGCGGCGCGCCTTCCGCGCGGCCGAGCAGCTCGCGCAGATAAATGGATTGGCCGAGCCAGCCGCGCGTTTCGCCGATCAGGACAATGGCCAGGCCTTCCGCGCTAAAGCCCGTGCGCGAGGCTTTTGCGACGTCCTGGATCACGCCCACGCCACCGATCGCCGGCGTCGGCAGAATGCCCGCCCCTTGCGTCTCGTTGTAGAGCGAGACGTTGCCCGAGACGATGGGGAAGTCGAGCGCGCGCGCCGCATCGCCGATGCCGCGCAGGCAGTGGACGAATTGCCCCATGATTTCGGGCCGCTCGGGATTGCCGAAGTTGAGATTGTCGGTCAGCGCGAGCGGCGTCGCGCCCGTCACGGTGACGTTGCGCCAGGCTTCGGCCACGGCCTGCTTGCCGCCCTCAAAAGGGTCGGCGGCGCAATAGCGCGCCGTCACGTCCGTGGTGAGCGCCAACCCCTTCGGACCCTCGCCAATGCGAATGACCGCGGCGTCGCCGCCCGGCTGCACGATGGTGTTGCCGAGGATGAGGTGGTCGTATTGCTCCCAGATCCAGCGCTTAGAGCAAAGGTTCGGCGACGCCAGCAGCTTCAGCAGCGCCTCGCGATGGGAGAGGGGCGCGGGAATCGCGGCCGGATCGAGGACGGGTCGCTTCGGCGGCTCGGTATGGGGTCGATCGTAGAGCGGCGCCTGATCGCCGAGTTCCTTGATCGGCAAATCGGCCTTGACCTCGCCCCTGTGCTTCACGACGAAGCGCAGCGTGTCCGTGGTTTTGCCCACGATCGCGAAATCCAAGCCCCATTTGCGGAAGACCGCCTCGGCCTCGCGCTCCTTTTCGGGACGGAGCACCATGAGCATGCGCTCCTGGCTCTCGGAGAGCAGCATCTCATAGGCCGTCATGCCTTCCTCGCGGCAAGGCACGGCGTCGAGGTCGAGCTCGATCCCGAGATTCCCCTTTGCGCCCATTTCGACGGCGGAGGAGGTGAGGCCGGCGGCCCCCATGTCCTGGATGGCGATGACGGCGCCGGTTTTCATGAGCTCGAGGCAAGCCTCGAGCAGCAGCTTCTCGGAGAAGGGATCGCCGACCTGCACGGTCGGGCGCTTCTCCTCGGCGTCGGCCTCGAAGGCGGCGGAAGCCATGGTCGCGCCGTGAATGCCGTCGCGCCCCGTCTTGGAGCCGAGATAGACGATTGGATTGCCCACGCCCGCCGCAGCCGAATAGAAGATCGAATCGGCGCGCGCGATGCCGACCGCCATCGCATTCACGAGGATGTTGCCGTCGTAGGACGGATCGAATTCGGTCGAGCCGCCGACCGTCGGCACGCCGAAGGAATTGCCATAGCCGCCGATCCCGGCGACGACGCCGGCGAGGAGCGCCCGGGTTTTGGGGTGATCGGGCGCGCCGAAGCGCAGGAGATTGAGGCAGGCGACAGGTCTCGCGCCCATGGTGAAAACGTCACGCAATATGCCGCCCACGCCCGTCGCCGCGCCCTGATAGGGCTCGATGAAGGAGGGGTGGTTGTGGCTCTCCATCTTGAAGACGACCGCGTCGCCGTCGCCGATGTCGATCACGCCCGCATTCTCTCCCGGTCCTCGAATCACCCAGGGCGCTTTGGTGGGGAGCTCGCGCAAGTGCAGGCGCGAGGACTTGTAGGAGCAGTGCTCGTTCCACATGGCGGAAAAAATCCCGAGCTCCGTAAAGCTCGGCGCGCGGCCGAGCAGCGCCAGGACGCGCTCGTATTCCTCGGGTTTCAGGCCATGGGCGGCGACGAGGGCCGCGTCGATCTTGGGTTCTGCCGGCGTCAAAACGAGCGTCTTTCCTGAAGGGGGGCTTGGATTGGCGGGTCCCTCCTATGCCCGCTTAGAGCGAATTCCGCAAAAGTTGACAGACTTTTGCGACCAGAATTCGCTCCAGCATGTTGATCTGGCGCGTTTTCTTATCGCTCGAACGATTCCGTTCGCGCGGAAAGCGCGCTAGCGCGATTTCCGCAAAGGTTCACAGGCTGTTGCGAGCAGAAAACCAATGCAAGGTTTGACCTCGCCCGAGGGCGCGAGCGGCAAGAGATCGCGCGGGCGGCTCAGATTGAAGCAGGTATATGTCACCGGCGGCGGCTTCGAAAACTCGGATTGACATTAACAAACTGAAAAATAATGGTTTTCTTGTCATCACAGCGATCCTGAGTCTCATTTCTTGCTAGCCAAAAAGTGTTGCCAAAGTGACACAGCTCAAGAGAAAGCGACATGGACCCCTCCATTCTTGACGAAAGTCAAGGCCAGCTGCGCCGTTTCGTAGCAACCTCCGCTCGACTCGACACGGCGCTCCTGCAAGGTGTCGTCACCCGATCATTCCAAGGGGGATCCGATGAATACTGTTATTCGTGGCGCATTGGCCGCTACACTTCTGAGCGCCGTGAGCGCCCCTGCTCTTGCGGCCGATTTGCCTTCCGTCAAGGCGCCGCTGCCGCCGCCGGTTGTCGAAACCTTCCAGCCCTTCCAGGTTCGCCTTTAGGTGTCCGGCGTCGTTCCGCTGGCCGGCCACGGCACGGTCTATGACGAAGGCGCCTTCAGCCCGTCTCCCGTCTTTGCGCCCTTCGGCGGCGATCCCTTCGTTGCGACGGGTCTCAGCGCCGGCCCCGGCACGGTGGTCCCCTTCGGCAGCACGAACACCTCCTGGGCCATCATCCCGTCGCTCGCCGTCGACTACTACATCAACAAGAACTTCTCGATCGAGGCGATCTGCTGCGTCTCGCCGCATCACATCCAGGGCACGGGCACGATCCAGTCGACCTTCGCCCACACCTGGGTGTTCCCGCCGACGATCTTGCTCGACTATCACTTCACGAATTTCGGCGCCTGGCAGCCCTATATCGGCGTCGGCGTGAACTTCACGGCCTATTGGGGCACGCGCGTCAACAACGAGAGCTGGCCGGTGATGTTCAGCCCGGCGGGTCCGCTCACCGCCTGCTCGACCGGCGCTCGGCATCGCCCGGCCTCTTCGCGCAGCATTATTCCGCGACGGTCACCCCGTCGTGGGGCGTCGCCGGCCAGGTCGGCCTCGACTACATGTTCAACGAGCATTGGGGCCTCAACCTCGACGTCAAATACATCATGATGGAGCCGACGGTGCACGCCAAGGTGGCCGGCACCGTTCCGGGCCTGCCGGCGGCCCTGCGGTCGGCGCGCCTGCTCTACCTGCCGGTCCGCGTCGCGCTGCCGATCGATCCGCTGGTCATCAGCGCCGGCCTGACCTACCGCTTCGGCGGCGGAATGGCGGCTCCGGTCCTCGCCAAATACTGAGCGAGCAGCGACGAGTAGTGAAAGGGCCGGTCCTTCGGGATCGGCCCTTTTTGTTTGAGAATAAGGAACTATAATCTCGCCTACTTCACATCAGGCGCCGATCTTCTTGCACTCTTCAGCGCAAGCCTTGCAGGACTCGCCCATCGCTACGCATTCGGAATATTGCGGGAACTTGTCGCATTCCTTCTTGCAGGCGAGGCAGATGTTCTCGACGACCTTCGCGAGCGCGGGGGTCGCGGACGAGTTGACGGAGGCCAGCGTCGCGAGCGCCCGGCAGGCGGCGATCGTGTCGAAGGACGCCTGCGTGCAGGCGGCCATGCTCGTGTCGTTCATGGACAGCATGCCGAAACAGTGACGCAGGCAATTGTCGCCGTCGACGACGCATTTGCCGGCGGCGTCGCTCAGGCCCTTGTATTTGGCCGGGTGCATGTGCTGCGCGCCTGCGGTCTCCGCCAGCGCCGGGGCGGCTGACAGGACGGCGGCGGCCGCGCCGAGGGTCGTGATGAATTCGCGACGTTCCATTGAGTGTCCTTCCCGTTTTTTTGAGCCCCCGCCGCTTCGGACAGGGCCTAGGTAACGTACAATGATATACATAAGCGCTCCCAGGCCATGGACAAGGCTGTGGAATTCTATCTAAAATCAATAGACTAAATCAATGATTTCACGGTTGCTTTACCTAGCGGGAACTTGCTCCAGCGGCTGCGCTTGACTCTTTCTCCGGCGGCCGCATTATAGAACATATCAAGAACAAAGGAGCCAGAACCGATGCCGCCAACCGGCGCGCGCGCGCGCATCGCCTTTTTGCGCCGCCGCATCGCCGCCATCGAGGCGCGCGACGGCCAGCTTCCCCACGGCATGGGGGCCGCGGGCGCGCTAGATCACGCTGCGTTTGAGCGGAACCGCTCAAACGCAGAAAAGGTGATCGATTCCAGAAAGTTCAAAGCGCGCTTTGAGCGAAAAACCGGATTCCACTTTTTCACAGCGCGCTCTAGCTCCTTCGGCGCAGGAATTTTTCGAGGCGCTGCCCGGCGCTTTCGCGCAAGGGGGCTTGAGCGAGATCGTTCCGGCCCGTCCCCGTGACGCCGCCGCCGCCGCCGGGTTCGCCTCGATCCTGGCGCTGCTCGCCGTCGCCCCGCGCGGCGCCTACGCCGTCTGGATCGCCGAGGACATGGCGGCGCAGGAAATCGGCCTGCCTTACGCCAAAGGGCTCGAGGCGCTCGGCCTCGATCCGGCGCGACTCATTGTCGCGCGCACGCGCGACGCGCGCGAAACCCTATGGACGATGGAGGAGGCGCTGAAGAGCGGTGTCGGCGCCGTCGTCGCCGAAAGCTGGATCGCCCCCGGCGCCTATGGCCTTGCCGCGTCGCGAAGGCTTTCGCTCGCGGCGCAGCGCGGCGGCGGCGTCGGCCTCCTGCTGCTGCTGCGCGCCGCCAACCAGGGCAGTCGCCTCGCCAGCGCGGCGCGGCTGCGCTTCGAGGTCGCCGCGCCCTCCCCGCCCCGCGCCGCGCCGGGATGCGGCCCGCCGCTTCCCGGCCCGCTCGGCTGGCGCCTTCGCCTTCTCAAGGCGCGTCTTCGTTCCGGGGCGCTCGACGCGCCGGAATGGCGCGAAATTCTCTTCGATCCCGATAGGGGCGCGTTTCGCCATGCGTTTCCTCAGCGTCTTCCTGCCGAGGCTTGCGACCGACCGGATCTTGCGACAGCGCGACGCGCCCTCGCGTGACGCGCCTCTCGCGCTCTGGAGTCGGATCCATGGCGCCGAACGCCTCGTCGCCGTCAATGCGGCGGCCGAGGCGCGCCGGCTCAAGCCCGGCATGGCGGTCGCCAATTCGCGCGCCATGTGTCCGAGCGCGAGGCTCGAGGAGCATGACCCGCAGGCCGATAGGGCGACGCTCGAGAAAATCGCCGATTGGTGCTCCCGCTTCACGCCGCTCGCCGCGCTCGACGCGCCGAACGGCGTCATGCTCGACGTGACCGGCGCGGCCGAGCTCTTCGGCGGCGAGGCGAAATTGCTGGACGAGATCGAAGCGCGTCTCGGCGCCCAGGGTTTTCACGCCCGCGCGGCGCTGGCGGGAGGGCCGGCGCTTTCGCGCGCGATGGCCCGCTTCTCCAGGCTCCGCCTCGTCCCGCCGGGCCTTGCGCCAGGAGAAATCGAAGCGCTTGCCGCCCCCTTGCCGGTCGCCGCGCTCGGCCTCGAGGAGCCGGCCGGAACGCGCCTCGCCCGCGCCGGGCTCGTTCGCATCGGCGATCTTCTGGCGCGGCCGCGCGCGCCCCTCGCCGCCCGCCTCGGCGCCGCCGCGATGGCGCGGCTCGACGCGCTCGTCTGCCGTGAGCGCGAGCCGATCGTCCCGCGCTTTCCTGCGCCCTCGCATATCGCCGAGCGGCGCTTTCCCGAGGGCTTGACGCGGCTCGCCGACATTGAGGCGACGCTTCGCCTGCTTTGCGAGGATCTGCGCCCGCTCCTGGAGAGAAGCGGCCTCGGCGCGCGGCGGCTCGAGGCGGCCTTCTACCGCGTCGACGGCGCGGTCAAGCGCCTCGTCATCGGAACGAGCCGGCCGCTCCGCGATCCCGTCCGCCTCTTCGGCCTGCTGCGCGAGCGGCTGGACCGACTCGCCGAGGAGGGGCTGGACACGGGCTATGGCTTCGACGTGCTTCGGCTCGCCGCCATCGCGACCGAGCGTCTCGACGACGAGCAGGGAAGCTTGAACGAGACCAATCTCGCGAAGACGGTCGAGGCCGAGGATCTGGCCGATTTGGTCGATCATATCGGCGCGCGGCTCGGGACGAATCGCGTGCTGCGGCTCGATCCCCTGGAGCGCCACTGGCCGGAATGCTCGGTGCGCGCCGCGCCCGCGGCCTCTCCCGCGCCCGGGGCCCGAGCCGAAACTCCAAAATTCGCGCCGCTAGATCACGTCGCGTTCAGGCGGAATTGCCTGAACGCAGAAAACGTGATCGATTTGAAGAGGGGGAGCGCGCTTTACGCGAAAAACCGGCTTCCACTTTTTCGCTGCGCGCTCCAGTTCGGCCCCTGCGCCTCTTTGAGCGGCCCGAGCCGATCGAGGCGATCGCGCTCGCGCCCGACGGGCCGCCGCTGCGATTCCGCTGGCGCCGCGCGCTGCACGAAACCGCGGCTTTCGAAGGACCCGAACGCATCGCGCCGCCCTGGTGGCAGGCGCCGCAAAATCCGCTAGATCACGCCGCCTTTGAGCGGAATCGCTCAAAGGCGAAAAACGTGATCGATTCACGAGGGATAGAGCGCGCTTCGAGCGAAAAACCGGTTCCCGCTTTTTCGCAGCGGGCTCTGGCGCGCGACTATTATCATGTCGTGGACAGCGAGGGCCGGCGTTTTTGGCTCTATCGCGAGGGTTTGCCCGGGCATGACGCGGGATCGGCGCGCTGGTTCCTGCACGGCCTGTTCTGAGGACTTTTTATTTGGCTTTCGCCGCGTTTTCGTTTCGCACGAAATGCACGAGCACCTCGGCGCCCTCCTCGGGCGGCGCGGCGAGGCGGGTATGGAAGGCGATCTTTTCGCCGCCCTCGAGCCGCGCCTTGGGCGCGCGCGTCGTCCAGGCGTATTTGTCCTGCCCGTCGGAGCCGCGCACGGAGACCTCGAGCGGCGGCAGCGGATGGGCGTCGCGGCGCAGATTGACGATCTCGCCCTCGATCACGAGCGCCTTGCGCGTCCCCTCCATCTCGACGCGCGACCGCACGTCGGCGAAGGCGAGGCCGTCGATATTGACCGGCAGGCCCACCGCCGCATAGGGCGCGGCGGCGCGCGGCGCGATCCGCACGATCTTCTCGCGAAGCCCGATGAGCGCCGTCGCGCCGATCAGCGTCGCGACGACCGCCGCGAAGATCAGCGACGGCTGATCGGAAGGCTTCGTCTCATCCGTCCGCCAGTCCTCCGGCGGCAGGCGCCAAAGACCCTCATGACTCTCCGCGCACGGGCGAGATCCTGAATTCGTGTGGCGTCTTTCGTCCGGAGGCGAGGGCATTGCAGGAAGAGTCCGGGATGCTCGGAATTCGATTAACCCGCAACAAGGTTAAGGAAGCGTATTCGCAGCTGTCGGCGCCGAAGGCGGCAAGGCGCCAGAAGATTGCATCTGAACCAGGAACATTTCAGCGATCCCGCTCTTTATATTTACTCAGGCGGGGGAGTGAGGTTCAGCAAGACCGGGGTCGTCGGAATGAAATTTCTCCCGGACTGGTCGGCGATCCGCTGGGAAGGCCGGCAACGGTCGCGTCCGCCCCGTCGACGGCGCCGCGCGGTGGCGGCCGCCTTCGGCGCGATGCTGGCGACCTCCTCCGGCGCGCGCGCGGAGGTTCGCGTCGCGGGCGACCTTCGGGTTTTGCAGGTCGAAGCCGACCACGCCTCGATCGGGGAGGCGCTCGTCGCGTTGAAGAGCGCCGTCGGGCTCAACTACCGCTCCGCGATCCAGCTCGATAGGCCGCTCAACGGTCATTTCGCCGGATCGCTGGACCAGGTCATCATGAAGATGCTGCCCAGCGATTATAGCTATGTCTATTTTAATTCCGCCGAAGGCCCAAAGCTGGAAATCGTCGGCGCCGCTTCGGGCGCGGCCGTGGCGGGTCCCTCTGAGGCTGTCTCTGCGCCGCGCCCGCTTGTTTCCCCACGCGTGCATGGGAGAAAGCGTCTAGACGCCATGCAGGCTCTCATTTGGGACGAGACCTTGCGCCCTGGCGACGTCATCGTCACGGATGAGGGCGTGCGCATTTTCGAAGGGAGCTGGATTTGCCCGCACGCCATTTCAGATTTTCGCACGCTTTCGGAGACGTCCGATTTGAGCCGCCAAAGGCGCACCGTCCTCGCCGAGATCGAACGCGCCATGAAGATCAAGGATGTGGGCCGCGTCGACCGGCCCATCGTGGCGACCGATCCGTCGAGCCCATCCGGCAGATGAGATCTGTAGCATGTGACTTTTTGCGCCGAGGGCGCTGCCCCCTCACCGCGGCGCCTCCTCGATCGGCCGCAGGGGCTTTGGAACCTTCCCCTCCTGCAGCAGGCGCGTCAAAATCTTCAAGCCCGCGGGCTCGTTGCCGTTGGGATGCACCAGCATGATCGAGCCCGCCCGAGGCCGTGGCCCGAGCGCAATCCAACTGTCGGCGCCGAGCGCGACGAGATGGCGCTCGCGCAGCTTCTGCATCAGGCTCGCGTCGGAGACGAGGCCGGGAAAGCGGAAGAACACGGACGGCGTCAGGCCGTTCGTGAGCATCAGCTTCTCGGTTTCGAGAATCTCCGCGTCGATGTCGACGCCCTTGGTCAGCAGAAAGGTTTCCTCATTCGGCCTGTTCTTGGCGAAGGGGTGGCTATAGGAGTGATTGACCCAGGAGACGGCGAGCGCGCCGCTCTCGACCTTCTTGCGCAGCCAGTCCAGATCCTCCGCGTGATGGAGCATCCAGCCACCCGAAATCGACAGCGCGATCGGCGTTCCCGCGCCCTCTTTGGCGACGCGTTCCAAGAAACTTCGATCGAGCGGCCGGGAGCTTGGACAAAGGTCGCCGGTCAGGAAGGAGCCCTCGCCTGCCCCATGAACGAGACCCATGTTGACGAGCGCCTTCGGTGTATCGGGCTCCTTGCCGGGACCTTCCACCGCCCGCAAAAAGCGCGTTTCGGCCTCTTGCGCGTCGCTCGTTTCAGCGCAGCGCCAGCAGGCGGCGCGCGTGATCCGCGTTGCGAGCGTCTGCGGATCGACGAGGAGCAGCAGCGCGTCGCCTGCGACGCGGAAGCTTCGCGTGGCGAGTTGAGAGACGCCCGAGGCGTTCTGACAACGCGCGAAGATCGGTTCATAGTCGTCGATCTCGGCGCCTTGCAGAGAGGCGGGCATGTCACAGCCCTCCTGAGCTCGAACTCGGCCGCGTCGTCGTCGCGGCAACGAGAAGCGCCGCGCAAAGAACCAGGTAGAGACGTCTCTTCATGGAGCAAGATCATGACGGCGCCCGGCGACGATGAAAAGCCTTTGTTTCGGCGCCAAGAGGGCAGCGAATCGGCCGAGCTTGCGCGACTGCTCGCGGAGGAGACCGCAGCGCGGCACGGCCCGCGCAACGAGATACTTTTCTCGATTTGCGCGCGGGACGGCGACGGCGCGCTCCTCTGCGGCGCCAACGGAGCCGCGCACTGGCGCTGGCTTTATGTCAGACATTTCTGGGTCGCGCCGGAGAGGCGCGGACAGGGGCTGGGCCGCGGCTTGATGGCCGAGGTCGAGCGCTTTGCGCGCGATCACGGATGCGGCGGTCTCTATCTCGACACTTTCGAAGAAAGCGCGGCCCTTTTTTACGAGCGTTTGGGCTTTGCGCGCTGCGGTCGAGTCGAAAATTTTCCGCCGGGCGCGACGCGTGTTTTTTTGGCGAAGTGGCTTTAGAGCGTCACGTTCGATCGAGTCGATTTACGCTCCAAATCGCTTGGTCCGTGGCCGGAAGGATCAACGCGTTCTTTTGCGGGCTCTTTTCCCCTTCGCTTCCGCCAGCCGACGCGCCAAGTCGTCAACCATCCAAAAATCGGCGGGCGCGAGCTGCTCCTCCTTGCGGAGACGGGTCGCGACGGAGTGGGCCTGGGCAAGCATATTCTCCGCTTCCTGGGGGACGGCCTCCGCAATTTTCACGTAAGAGATAATGAGATCGCGCTGCGCTTCCGCGTTTCCGGGGTCCACGGCCGCCAGCCGCTCTCTGATGGCGAGGCCGGCGCGATAGGACTTCAGCGCCTCGGGCAGATTGCCTTGCCTGACCAGCACGTCGCCGATCCTGTCATCAGGAGACCGAGAGATCGCGCTGCGCTTCCGCGTTTCCGGGGTCCGCGGCCGCCAGCCGCTCTCTGATGGCGAGGCCGGCGCGATAGGACTTCAGCGCCTCGGGCAGATTGCCTTGCCTGACCAGCACGTCGCCGATCCTGTCATAGGAGACCGAGAGATCGCGCTGCGCTTCCGCGTTTCCGGGGCCCGCAGCCGCCAGCCGCTCGGCGATGGCCAGGCCGGCGCGATAGGACTTCTCCGCCTCGGGCAGATTGCCTTGGCTCACCAGCACGTCGCCGATCTCGTTATCGGAGACCGACAGATCGCGCTGCGCTTCCGCGTTTCCGGGGTCCGCGGCCGCCGGCCGCTCGGCGATGGCGAGGCCGGCGCGATAGGACTTCTCCGCCTCGGGCAGATTGCCTTGCCTGACCAGCACGTCGCCGATCTTGTTATCGGAGACCCACAGGTCGCGCTGCGCTTGGTCGTTTCCGGGGCCCGCAGCCGCCAGCCGCTCGGCGATGGCCAGGCCGGCCGGTAGGAATTGAGCGCCTCGGGCAGATTGCCTTGGCTCACCAGCACGTCGCCGATCCTGTCGTACGGAGACCGAGAGATCGCGCTGCGCTTGCCGCGTTTCCGGGGTCCGCGGCCGCCAGCCGCTCTCTAATGGCGAGGCCGGCGCCGATAGGACTTGAGCGCCTCGGGCGAGATTGCCTTGGCTGACCAGCACGTCGCCGATCCTGTCGTAGGAGACCGAGAGATCGCGCTGCGCTTGCCGCGTTTCCGGGGTCCGCGGCCGCCAGCCGCTCGGCGATGGCGAGGCCGGCGCGATAGGACTTCAGCGCCTCGGGTAGATTGCCTTGACCGACCAGCACGTCGCCGATCTTGTTGTCGGAGACCGAGAGATCGCGCTGCGCTTGCGCGTTTCCGGGGTCCGCGGCCGCCAGCCGCTCTCTGATGGCGAGGCCGGCGCGATAGGACTTCAGCGCCTCGGGCAGATTGCCTTGCCTGACCAGCACGTCGCCGATCCTGTCGTAGGAGACCGAGAGATCGCGCTGCGCTTGCGCGTTTCCGGGGTCCGCGGCCGCCAGCCGCTCGGCGATGGCGAGGCCGGCGCGATAGGACTTCAGCGCCTCGGGCAGATTGCCTTGCCTGACCAGCACGTCGCCAAGGCCGTTATGCGCCCCAAAAACCTGATCTTCGCTCGCGCCCTTGCCTTCGAGATTCAACACGCCGCGGTAAGACCTTTCGGCGTCGTCGAGATGGTTCGCTTGCTGTTGGAACCAACCGTTCCAATTGAGTCCGTCGGGGTTGTCGGGGTCGAGACGCGCCGCTTGCGCGTAATAGTCTCGCGCCTTCCACGGCTCGTGCAGGGCCGCGATGGAGGCGAGATGTCGATAGTCCGCCGCGTCCTCTTTGAGCTCGCGTTGGCGCCGCTTGGCCCGTTCCTGCAGCGCTTCCAACAGTAGCGGTTCTGCTTCTCGAGTCTTGCCTTCTTGCAAGAACCTGAGCGCTTGCGCTTTGCGGGGATCGACCGCCGCTCCTTGCGCAATCGCCGTTATCGCCTCTTTGAGCGCCTTGCGCTCGTCCATCCCCTCGGCTTGCGCCTTCTGGATGGGATGAAGCCTGTCGACGAGCTGGTTGATCTCGTCGAGCGTCAGTTGTTTTTCGGTGAGTTGGCCTCCCTGCCAGTGCGAATAGAGCGCCAAGCCGCCGGAGCTGAGCGCCAAAGCGACCAGAGCGGCGGCGACCTGCTTGCGCAATCGCCTTACGCGGCATCGTTCGCGTTCGGCGCGGCGATACAAATCATCCGGCGCGACGCCGATCAGCTTCGCCGCCACCTTGGCCAAAGCCAGATCGAAGCCGTCTCGCGTTTCTCGCAGGTCGGCGGCCAGGATATTTTCGGACTGATCCGTGATCGCGCCTCGCGCGTCGAGCTTGAAGCGCAAGGCTGGCGGAAAACATTCGCGCGCGCCACCGCCCGGCTCGCCATCGATGATCAACGGAACAAGCGGACGATCCGGGTGGAGCCATTTGAACAGCCGCACTTCCTCATTGACATAGGGACTTTGCGCGGAATTCGGCGAAGCCAGCAAAACCAGCGCGCGCGACGCGTCGAGCGCCGCCAATGTCTGCTCGCTAAGCAAGTCGCCGGCGACGAAATCGTCGCGATCCCGAAAAATGGGCCGCAAAGTGGGAGGGATGGGCCCGCGCGGCGTTTCGCGACCGATTAAATCCTTGTCGATAGGGAATGATTCCAGGCGAGCATGCACCCGCTTGGCGATAAGCGCATCGGCATGCCGATAGGATAGGAACGCGCAATAGGTTTTAGGGGTAGGCCCATTCATATTGGCAGCCTCGACCTCCTCAACTGCAATCGGGCTATCACGCGTTTTGACAGGTCACAAGCCGACGCTGGGTGGCGACGAAAAGCTAACTCTCAGAAGCTTTTGCCGCCGCCGCGATCGCCTTGGCGGTTTCGGCCGCGGGGCGCGCGGCGTCGAGCCGCCTCCATTGAATCGGGCCCGTCTCGCTCTGCGCCTGCCGCAGCAGCACGTGGCGCGTCGCATCCGACGCATCGTCCTTTCGCGCGTCGACGCGCGCGAGGCGCGCCTCGAGCGGCGCGTCCAGCCAGAAGCCGAAAAATGGCGCGCCCGCCGCCTTAGCGGCGGCTTCGATGTCGCGGCGCAGCGCCTCCTTGTCGAAGACGGCGTCGACGACGACCGGCCAGGGAGAGGCGGCGACGCGCTGCGCCTCCGCGATCATCTGCGCATAGACCTTGACGGAGACCGCGCTTTCATAAGCCTGGGGCGGCAGGCGCGCTGTGGGCTCGGCGCCAAATAGCGCCTTGCGCAGCCGGTCACTGTTCAGAGTGCGCGCGCCGGGCGCCGCGCCGAGAAGCGGAGCGAGCGCGGCGGCGACGCTCGACTTGCCCGAACCGCTCAAACCCCCGATGGCGACAAGGAGCGGCGCCGGCTCCTGCGCGAGTTCCCGCGCCAAGGCGAAGTCCTCGCGCGCCTCCTCCATTCGCTCCTGCGAAACGGCGACATGGGCGCGAATGGTCGCGCGCAGCGCCATGAACAAGGGAAGGAGCGGCAGGCCGTCCGCCTCGTCTCGCGCGTCGAGATAACGATTGAGCGCGACATTGGCGAGCGGCGCGAGCCCAAGACGGCAAAGGTCCATCAGCAGGAAGGCGAGATCGTAGAGCGTATCGATCTGGGCGAGCGCGTCGGAGAATTCGATGCAGTCGAAAGGCGTCGGCTCGCCTTCGAAGAGGCAGATGTTGCGCAGGGTCAGATCGCCATGGCCGTGGCGCGTGCGCCGCGGGCGTCGCGCGCGTCGAGCGAGAGCGGCGTGTCGTTCGAGGAGCGTGGAGAGGCGGTCGAGATGCGCGTCGACCTCTTCGGCCGGCGCCGGCGGCGCGCGACGCAGGCTTTCGGCGGCGAGCGAGATAACGCGGCGCATTGCCGCCGCGCCGCCGCTCCCGCGCGCGATTTCGGCTGCGTCATGAAAGCGCGCGAGCCGGCGCGCCAGCCGCTCGATCAGTGGCCTCCTCAAGCAGTCCCGCCCGCGCGAGCGTCTCGAAGAGCGCATCGTCGGGAAAACGGCGCATCTCGACGACGGCGTCGACGAGCGCGCCCGCGCCGTCGAGCGCGAGGCGCCCGTCCGCTTCGCGCGTCACGCGGCGCGCGCCCAGATAAAGCCTTGGCGCGAGCCGCGCGTTCAGCGTCGCCTCGCGCTCGCAGAAAGCGAGACGCTTCGCTGGCGTCGAAAAATCGAGATAGGGGAAAACGATCGCGCGCTTGAGCTTGTAGACGCGCGTGGCCTTCAGCACGACGCGCGAGATATGGGTCGACACGATCTTGGCGCCGCCGTCGAGTTCTGAGAGAAACCGCAGCGTCTCTTCTTGCGGATCGATTGTCATCGCGCTCCCCGCTGACCGCCATTAAGTCAAAGCCAACCAAGACGATACGGCGCTTGAAGACTTCGCGAATAAACCGAGCCCGAGGGTCGCTGTCGAGCGCCTCTAGAGGCGAGCCTCCGGCTCGGAGCGCGCGGAATTCCCCGGACCCGACGCTTTTATGAGCGCCGCCGGACTCCTTTCGGTTTCGGCGATGGCGGTTTCGGGATCGACCGCTTCTTGACCTGCCGCGACGAGAGCAGCGCGTCGAGCGTTTCGCTCGTCGATGAATCGGCTCGACCGTCAACCTTTTGCGGCCTGAAGTGACGCTGGAAGGCGGCGACGGCACAGGCCGTCTTTTCGCCAAAGCGCCCGTCGATCTCGATCTCGTAGCCGTATCGCGCGAGCTTGCCTTGAACCTTTCGCACGGCGGCGCCTTCGTCGCCCGGGCCCAGCCCCGCGTCGGCGCGAATCGGCGCGGGCTCGACCCAGCGGCCGACGCCTTGTCGCGCAAGCTTGTCCCAAGGGAAGAACTCGCCGGGATCGATCTTGCGCGAGATTGCGACGTCGGAATGCGCGAGCACGCCCTCGGCCGATATGGCGCAGCGCGCGCAAATGTCCTGCGCCAGAGCGATGACCGAAGTGATCTGCGCGTCGCCATAGGGCCGAGGATCGGCGTGGCCCGGATGCGAGATCTCGATGCCGATCGAGGCGGAATTCACATCCGTCTCGCCACGCCAGAAGCTTCGACCCGCGTGCCATGCGCGCAGCGACTCGGGCACGAGCTGTAGGACGCCGCCGTCCTCGTCGACGAGATAATGCGCGGACACCTCGCGCGCCGGGCTCGTGAGCGCCTCGAGCGCCTCTTGGGTCGTCTGCAGGCCGGTGTAATGGAGAATCAGCAGCGAAACCGGTCGTGCGCGCTGGTTATGATTGGGCGAGGCGATGACGCGCGCGACCGGGTAATCGGGAGCGAAGGTCACCCCCCCACCACCTCCAGGAAGGCGTGCGCCGCCTCCTTGCGCTCGAAGACATGCGGCTGCAGACCGCGCTTGGCCAACGCCTCCTTCATCTTGAGGCGTGCGAAGGCGCTGGTCGCGTAGCGGGCCGTCGTCGAGTAGTAGTGCTCCATCATATATTGGATCATCTCGGCGTAGTCGTCATAGAGCGCCTCCGCAATCTTGGCGCCGTCGTGGTTGACGACCGACGCCACGCGCTTGCCGACCCTCTCGCAGGCCACGACCAGGTTCCTGCGTAATTCGTCGATGTCCTTCTTCGTACGAGCGTGCCAGCCTTCGAGATTGACGAAGAGAATGTTGCGCTCTGGATCGTATTGCACGCGCTCGTGCATGTTGAGGTTGAGGAGTTCCGCCAGAAGCCCCATCGGCTCGTCGAGGAAGAGGCGCTTGTCCATGAGCTCCGGCTCCTCGATGATCGGCTTGAAGTCCATGTGACGGAGAATGTCCTTCTCGATGTCGATCCCCGGCGCGACCTCGATCAGCTCCATGCCGGCCTGGCCCAGGCGGAAGACGCAGCGCTCGGTCACGTAGATCACCGGCTGCTTGCGCTTTTGCGCGAATTTGCCGGAGAAAGTGACCTGCTCGACGAAATTCAGGAATTTCTTGTTGCGGCCTTCCTGCAGAATCCTGACCTGACCGTCCTCGATCGCGATCTTCAGTCCGCCATTGGTGAAGGTGCCGGCAAACACGACGGAGCGCGCGTTCTGGCTGATGTTGATGAAGCCGCCGCAGCCGTTGAGGCGTCCGCCGAACTTCGAGGTGTTGACGTTGCCCTGCACGTCGCATTCGGCCATGCCGAGACAGGTCATGTCGAGCCCGCCGCCGTCATAGAAATCGAACTGCTGGTTCTGCTGGATGATGCTGTCGGCGTTGGTCGCGCCGCCGAAGGAAGAGCCCGAGGCGAGCACCCCGCCGATCGCGCCGGCCTCCGTCGTCAGCGTGATGTAGGGCGTAAATTTTTCTTCGTTGGCGACGGCGGCGATGCCCTCCGGCGCGCCGACGCCCAGGTTCACGACGCCGTTCGGCGGCAGCTCGAAAGCGGCGCGGCGGGCGATGACCTTGCGCTCGTCGAGCGGCATCTTGGCCATGCCTTCGACGGGCACGCGGACCTCGCCCGAGAGCGCCGGATTATACATGACGCCATAGTTCATGCGGTGCAGCTCGGGCTCGGGCGCGACGACGACGCAGTCGACGAGAATGCCCGGAACCTCGACCTCCTTGGGATGGATGGAGCCCTGCTCGACGATCCGCTCCACTTGGGCGATGACGATGCCGCCATTGTTGCGGGCGGCCATCGCCTGGGCGAGATTGTCGAGGACCAGCGCCTCCTTCTCCATGCTGATGTTGCCGGAAGGGTCGGCGCTCGTGCCGCGGATGAAGGCCACGTCGATCTTGGTGGCGATGTAGAAGAGCCACTCCTCGCCCTGGATGTTGTGATATTTGACGATGTCCTCGGTCGTCACGTCATTGACCTTGGCGCCGCCAAAACGCGGATCGACGTACGTATAAAGTCCAACCTTGGAGAAGAGGCCCGGCTGTCCGGCGGCGCAGGCGCGATAGAGTTGCGAGATGACTCCCTGCGGCAAATTGTAGCCGAGGATTTTATTGTCCTGCGCGGCCTGGGCGACCTTGGGCATGCGTCCGAAATTACCGGCGATGACGCGGCCGAGCAGACCCTCGTGATGACAGACGGCCGGTGCCGAGACCTTTGCTGTCGCCTGCCCCCGCGGTCATGATCAAGGTCAGATTCTTCGGGTGGCCCGTATCGACGTAGCGCTTCTCCAGGCCCATGTGCAGCGCTTCCGGGATGCAGCTTTGAACGAAGCCGCTCGTCGTGACGACATCGTCGTCCCGGATGAGCGCGATGGCCTGATCCAAGGTCGTGATCTTGTTGTTCGCCATGGTCCCGAGCTTCCCCCAAAATTGAGCTCATTATCGTTTCGCGCGGGGTTGGTCCCTCGTCGCGGCGCGCTCCTGTGGCGCTTCAGCGCAGGCTAGTGACTGGACGGAGGTTGCGCAAGAGCCGGCCGCAAGCGCGACGACGCGCCCTCGCCGCGCCAAGGGGCGGCTGAACGCCCGAAAACACCGATGCGTCGAAACTCCCGCGCGCGCTTCTTTCTTGATTTTCGCGTCGACCGCGTCCTTGCCGTCGCAAGTCCTGGCGCATGCGATCGTCGGCGCCTCCTCGCCCGAGGCGCGATAGACTGTCGCGACGAGCGAGATCAAGATCGAGCTGCGCTTCAACGCGGGTCGACCGCTCCTGATGATGCTGAAGTGCGTCGAGGGGGCGGCGCGCCGGCGCGTCACGCTTCTCGATCATGTCGGTCGCTTCGGTCGCGACGCTGCTCGGCAGCGGTCTATCTGGCCAAGGATTACGTCGGCGCGCTGGCGGCGCTCCACGGCGCCTCCTACGGCGTGAAAACCGCGTCCTATCGCGAGACCTAGCGTGGGATAATTCGAAATCGCGCCAGATCAAGAAGCTGAAGCGAATTCCGATCGCAAAAGCCTGTCACTCCAACTTATCCCCACCTTGAACGGGGCAGGACGTGAAAAGGCCGTTATTGCGCTCGATCGTGACGCTCAGCGCGGGCGCGCTGGAAATGGACGCCCTCTTCGCCCGTTACGAGCTTTGCGTATGTATCATCAGCGCGCTGAGAATTTTGCGAAGGCGCTTCGGCGCGACGAGAAGCGGCTTGACCCCGCGGGCCTTTCCACCACGATCGCGCTGCGCTTGCGTAGCGTGGCGCCGGCTTTTCCTTCGCCCCCCTCGGGGCTTCCTCCTGAAATCGCCTTCCTGCTCGACTTCGGCGTTCCCCGGATCGTGCTGCAGCAGGGCGTGCGGCTGGCGCGCCGCCAGGGAGTTTTCGCCGACGAGGCGCTCTTGGCAGAGGGCCTCGTCGACCAGGAGGTCTTTTACCGTGCGCTTGCGAAACGCCTCGGCCAGCCCTTCCTGACGACGGAGTTCGAGATCGAGCCCGGCGCGGACTTCCATTCCTGCGCGCGGCGGGGCTACGCGCGCATCGCGGGAGATGGCGGGCAGCCGACCTGGGTCTGCGCGCCGCAGGGCGCCGCGGTCGCGCCGGCTGATTGACGCGGCGCGCACGAGGGGGGCGCGTCGAGGTCTCGCGGTCGCGACGCGCGCGAATTTTCTCGATGCGACGGCGCGCGCCACGCTTGGCGCTGTCGCCCGCGCGGCGCCTTTCTGCGCGGAGCGGGCCCGTCCGAAGCTCAGCGCGCGCCGGGCGACGCAGGGGGCGGCTCTTCCCGTCGCCGTCGCCGCATGCGTGGCGACGCTCGCCATGCTCTTCTCGCCGAATGGCGCGCTGGCGCTGGCCGCCGCCTTGCCGCTGGCGCTGCTTTTCGGCGCCGCGGTGGCGTTGAGGCTCGCCGCCTGCGTCGCGAGCCTCGCGCGCGACGAGCCGGAGGTCGAGATCGCCGACGAGCGCCTGCCGCACTACACGATCGTCGTGCCGCTCTATCGCGAGGCGCGCGTCGCGCCGCAGATCGCGCGGGCGATCGATCGATTGGACTATCCACGCGCCAAGATCGAGGTGATCTTCGTCGTCGAAGCGGACGACGAAGCGACGCTCACCGCCCTGCGCCGCTGGGGCCCACGCACGCCGCATCACATTTTGGTCGCGCCGCGCGGTCAGCCGCAAACAAAGCCGCGCGCCCTGAACATCGCCGCAGCCTTCGCGCGGGGCGCGCTCATCGCCGTATACGACGCGGAGGACATCCCCGAGCCAAAGCAGCTCAAGCGCGCGGCCGCCCTGTTCGCGCACGCGCCCAATCAGGTGGCTTGCCTGCAGGCGAGCCTCTCGATCGACAATGGCGCGGTCAACCGCTTCACCGCATTCTTCGCCCTCGAATACGCGGGCCTCTTCGAGGTCTTCAACAAGGGCCTGGCCGTGCTCGATCTGCCGATCTTTCTCGGCGGCACCTCGAATCATTTCCGCATGGACGCGCTGCGCGCGGTGGGCTTCTGGGACGCTTACAACGTCACGGAAGACGCCGATCTCGGCCTGCGTCTCGCACGGGCCGGCTTCGCCGTCAGGACGTTTCGCTCTTTCACGCGCGAGGAAGCGCCGGAAGACCTCCGCGCACTCCTGTCGCAACGAGGGCGCTGGCAAAAAGGCTGGATGCAGACGGCCTTGGCGCATTGCCGGGATCCGCTGCAACTCTTCAAGGAGCTGGGACCCAAACGGGCGATCGCCACGCTCGGGATGTTCGCAGGCGGCTTCTTCGCGCCGCTCGTCGGCCCGCCGCTGACGCTCGTGTTTCTCTGGCGCGCCGTCTTCGGCGACCTGCTTCATCCTCAGGACGGGTTCGAGCTCGCGCTCGCCACGATCTGGTGCTCCCTGGCGCTCGGCGGTCTTGTCGCCTCCTTCTTGCCGATCCTGCTCGGGATACGACGAGCCGGCCTCGAAAATCTCGCGCCGGCGCTTCTCGCCGCGCCGGCCTGGAAGATGATGCAGAGCGTCGCGGCGTGGCGCGCGCTCCTCGAGCTCAGGAGCCAGCCGTTCCTGTGGCGCAAGACCGAGCACGGGCTCGCGCGCAGGACGGAGGACGCGCCGCTTACGGGATGAAGAACCAGTCCTTGAGCGAGAAGCCCGCGGTGAGCGTCTTCCGGAAGTGCTCGCGCAACGCCAGATGCCCCACGCCGGCCTTCGGCAGCTCGCTCTTCTTCAGACGCCGGAACATGGGCAGCAAGATTTCCTGGAAGCGTCCGACGCTGAGCTCACCCCCGCTCCGTTCCGCAGCGCGTTCCGCGATATCCGGGAAGAGCAGCAGCAAAGCCTTGAAAAGCGCCGGATTGACGAGGTTCTCCTGCGCCTGATGCAGCCGCAACCCCTCAAGGCAAACCGTCAGATAGCGATTGAGAGCGCCATAGACGTCCTCGGCGCAGGCGTCGATGAAAATGTTGTCGATCGGCTTCAAGGCGGCGTTGAAGGTGACGCGCGAGATCATTCCCTTGCGCCGCTCCGCAGGGGAAAGCAGCCCCTTCAAGGCGCTGTCCTCTCTTTTGGCAAAGAGGTCGAACACGTCGTGCAGCAGCGCTTCCGCGGCGGTTTCCGTCTCGGAGAGGCGGCGGATGTCGAGCAGCAACTCCTGAGGCACCGGCCGCTGCTTGGTGTTGATGTCCATGAACAGCTGGCATTCCTGGGAGCGCGTCAGCTTGTTATAGACGACGACCGGCACCTTGATCTTTCGCTTCGCCATATGGAAGCCGAAGATGCGATGCTGCCCGTCGATGATCAGAAAGGCGCCCAAGTCCTTGCGGAAGCGCAGCAGGCCGCTCTCGCGGTCATAGCGCAGATGCGCCCGCGGCTGCGCCGAGAGGATGACGGCGCAGGGCGTCGTGCCGAAGCCGCTGTCGATGTATTTGGCGATCTCCTTGGCGCGGCGCCGGTCGAGGAGGCGCTGAAAGCCGTCGATGGGGTTTTCGGCGCGCGTGTCGGCGGTGCAGCAGGCGGCGAGCACGTCGCTCGAGAGCGCCAGAGAGAAGAAGCGATGCCGTCCTTGCGTGACGATGTGCGCCGGTTCGGCGAGGATTTTACCGGAATTTTCCGAAAGCGCTTCCTCTTCGCTTAGCCCGTCGGGCTCGACGAGTGGCGCGCGGGCTTCCGGGACCGCGACGCGCTCGGCGTCATCGGCGGAAAGAGCCCTTGCAGCTGGGTTTGGCGTGCTGTCGACAAAGGTTTCCATGCGCGTGATCCCGATCGGCGGAGTTTGATGCCCTCCGCGGGCGGCAACTCGCAACTCGGTGATTCGACGCGACCTGGACGAAGACTAGGTCTGCAAGGGCGCAAAAATAAGGCTGTCAAGCCCCGTGCGGAAAAAGTTTCAAAATTCCTCTTGGCATTGGGCCGCGAGGTCGCTACATAGAATTTTCCTAGGGGTGCGCCGGCGCGGCGGCCCCTCTCAACAAGGAATTAGAGCTTCCGTTGAAACCTGGCGTAAGCGCAAGGGGAAACGGTGGATAGGCCGGCGGGTCGGGACCTCAGTCCCGCGCCCCGTCCGGCCATATCCTGTCCAAGACTGCCGGCGTTCGCAACGGGCTCTCTACGCCCAGCGCGGGCTTAATCGGCCTAAGCCTCCGCAAGAGGCTTGGCGGCCTGCACAGACGGGGAAACCACGAATTTGGGACCGGTCCACAAGCGGGCCCGGTCCTTCGGATTTGGTTCGGCGCCCCCTAAACCGCAGCGTTTTTCGCTGCGGGGACAGGATCTACGGAGGCCGTCCAACTCCCCTCGGGGAGGCGGGCGGCATGTCGCAACCGGCGGGGCTACGGCCCCGCTTTGCAGAGAGAGCACCCGTGGATAGAGCGGAGAAAGCCCAAGCTGTGGCGGAGTTGAAGGAGGTCTTCTCCAAGACCTCCGTCGTCGTCGTGGCGCATTACTCCGGCTTGACGGTCGCCCAAATGCAGAAGCTGCGCAAGCAGGCTCGCGCAGCGGGCGCCACCGTTCAGGTCGCCAAGAACCGCCTCGTCAAGATCGCTCTCGACGGCGAGAGCGCCGCCTCCATCGGTCCCTTGCTCAAGGGGCCGACCCTGATCGCCTATTCGGACGATCCGGTGGCGGCGCCGAAGGTCGCGGCGACCTTCGCAAAGGACCACGACAAGTTCGTGATCCTGGGCGGAGCGCTCGGCGCGACGGCCCTCAATCCCGATGGCGTGAAGTCGCTCGCGACCATGCCTTCGCTGGATGAACTGCGTGCAAAGCTCGTCGGCCTCATCCAGGCCCCGGCGACGAAGATCGCGCAGCTTCAGACCGCGCCCGCAGCCAAGCTCGCGCGCGTGTTCGGGGCCTACGCCAACAAAGACGCGGCCTGATCAGGCTTGCTGTAACGAACCAACGAACCCAATCCGAAGGAAAACACGTCAATGGCCAATCTTGAAAAGATCGTCGAAGATCTCTCGTCGCTGACCGTTCTGGAAGCCGCCGAGCTCGCCAAGCTTCTCGAAGAGAAGTGGGGAGTTTCGGCTGCCGCTGCGGTCGCCGTCGCCGCGGCGCCGGGCGCTGCAGCCGCCGCCGCTCCCGTCGAGGCGCAGACCGAATTCAACGTGATCCTGGCCTCGGCCGGCGACAAGAAGATCGAGGTCATCAAGGAAGTGCGCGCCATCACT
>CAVXEI010000030.1:0-195390 GCA_963760695.1 uncultured Alphaproteobacteria bacterium
AGGCCAAGCATAGCGAGGGCGAGACTGTTTTTGATCGACGTAGTCCTTTATGTCAAACGAGCTATATTTGGAAATAGCGGCTGAAAAAGGCTGAGTAAGCGCTCATAACGAGCATTCGATTGAAATTACTGCTGAGCTGCCGCCCGCACCCATTTTAAAGCCAAGTCTTTTAAAGCTGTCTTTTCTGAAGTCATCGCTCGAAACGGTACCCCACCGTCCCAACTCGGCTAGATGGCGACTAGCACGCTCAGTCCTAGCGTTCGCTCAAGCCCACGTTGAGGAGCCACTCATGCGCTCGCTTGCTGTTATTCTTTTCGTGCTCGTAGTATCGCCTGCGCTGGGCGAAACAACGAAGCTGGCCGCGGTGCTCAACCCAGGCGAGCTTCCTGCTCCACACTCTTCAATCCTCAAAGCCGGCGAATGCTACACGACTTGCGATAGCGGAAGCGCACGCAATGACTGCGCTCCAGGACAGACGTGCAGCTGCTATTGTAATGGCAGCGGTCGCGCAGTCTGCGAGATTTGCCGATAAGATGTTCAGTGGTTAGTTCCCGCTTAAGGAGCGCTCTGCCGGCTGGTATCGAGCCGCTGCTACCCGCCCTTGGGAAAGTCGAGCCCCATCTCACGGTAGCGCTCGGGGTCGTCGGCCCAGTTCTCGCGGACCTTCACGAAGAGGAAGAGGTGGACCTTCTGGTCGGCGGCTTCCGCGATCTCGGCGCGGGCCGCTTGTCCGATCGCCTTGATCGTGCGGCCGCCTTCGCCGATTGCGATTTTCTTCTGCCCCGTCCCGCGCGACATAAATCGTCTGCTCGACCCGCGCCGAACCGTCCTTCTGGTTCGTCCAGGACGTCGTCTCGACCGTCGATTTATAAGGCAGTTCGTCGTGCAGGCGCTCGAAGAGCTTTTCGCGCGTGATCTCGGCCGCAAGCATCCGCAGCGGCGCGTCCGAGAGCTGGTCCTCCGGATAGAGCCAGGGCGAGAGGGGCATGGCTTGCGCGAGCCGCGCGCGCAACTGATCGAGCCCATCGCGCGTGAGGGCCGAGACCATGAAGGTTTCTTCGAATTTCCCGGCCTCGTTCAGCTCCTTCGTCAACGCCAGCAGGCGCTCGCGCGGGACGACGTCGATCTTGTTCAAGACGAGCCATTTCGGCGCAGCGCTCTGCGACAGCGGCTTCATCAGCGCCAAGACCTCCTCGTCCGCGCCCTTGCGCGCGTCGACGATGAGCAGACTGAGATCGGCGTCCTTGGCGCCCGAAAGCGCGCTCGCGACCATGGCGCGGTCGAGTTGGCGCTTTGGCGCGAAAATCCCTGGCGTGTCGACGAGCACGATCTGGCTCTGGCCCTCGATCGTCACGCCGCGAACCTGCATGCGCGTCGTCTGGGCTTTTCGAGAAACGATCGAGACTTTCGCGCCGACGAGCGCGTTGACGAGCGTCGATTTGCCGGCGTTCGGAGCGCCGACCAGCGCGGCGAAGCCGCAGCGCGTCGTAGGGTGTGTCTCTTGGCTCACGACGGCTCCGCGTTTTCCGTTTCGATGCCCTCTCGCTGCAAGAAGGACTGCGCGGCGGCCTGCTCGGCCGCGCGTTTCGAAGGGCCCTCGCCGGAAGCCTCCTCGAAGCCCTCGATCTCAGCCCGAATCTCGAAGCGCGGGGCGTGATCGGGACCGCTTCGGCGGGCCAGCCGGTAGGTCGGCGCGGGAAGCTTGCGGCCCTGCGCCCACTCCTGCAGCACGGTCTTGGGGTCGCGCAGCCGGCGGGTCGGCGTGACCATGCGCGGCTCGAAGGCGCGCCGCACGACCGCCTCTGCGACATCTGCGCCGGCGTCGAGAAACACCGCGCCGATGATCGCCTCGCAGACGTCGCCCAGAATCGCCGTCTTGTCGCGGCCGCCGCTTAAGGCTTCGCCTTCGCCCATTCGAATGAACGCGCCGACGCCCCATTCGCGCGCGACCTCGGCGCAGGTCTCCTTGCGCACGAGCGCCGCGAGCCTGTGCGAGAGCGGTCCCTCGCTCTCGGCGCCATAGGCTCCCATCAGCATGTGCGCGACGCCGAGACCGAGCACGCGATCTCCAAGAAACTCCAACCGCTCGTAAGAGCCCGAACGCGGGGTCGCGGCGCTCGCATGCGTCAGCGCCTGGGCCAGCAGGCTCTTGTCCGCGAACACATGCCCGATGCTCTGCTCGAGCGCGGCGACGTCGCGGCTCCGCCTCCCGGGTCATCCCCGACATCGTCAAATTCGCCGGTTCAATGCGCGACCTTGAAGATGCGGTTCCAGCGCCCTTCGAAGGGCCAGCGCCAGAGGGCGAGCGCCGACTTGCCCTCCTTGATGTCGAGCGAGAAGAAGATGCGCTCGGCGCGGCCCACGAGGTTCTCGAAAGGAACGTAGCCGACGCCGCCCATCGACTTGGGCACGCGGGAATCGGTCGAATTGTCGCGATTGTCGCCCATCATGAAATAATGGCCGGGCGGAACGACGAAGAGCTCCGTATTGTCGTTGACGCCGTGGTCGCCTTCGATCTCGATGATCGTGTGCTCGACGCCCCCGGGCAAGGACTCCTTATAGGTCGGGACCTCGCCCGTTCGTCCGTCGCGGCCTTCCACGCGGGCGGCGGCGATCGGCTCGCGCGGAACGATCACATTGTTGATGTAAAGCCGCCCGTCGATCATTTGAATGCGGTCTCCGGGGAGTCCGATCACGCGCTTGATGTAATCCGTGTCGTTGTCGCGCGGCAGCTTGAAGACGACGACGTCGCCGCGCTTCGGCTCGGCGCCGAGGATACGGCCGGAAAACAGGTTCGGACTGAAGATGATCGAATATTTCGAATAGCCGTAGGCATATTTCGAGACGACGACGTAATCGCCGACGAGAAGCGTCGGGATCATCGAGCCGGACGGAATGTTGAAGGGCTGGAACAGCAGCGTGCGAATGACAAGCGCGATCGCGAGCGCCTGTATCACGACGACGACGAGCTCGACGAGCCCTGCGAACCACCCTTCTTCTTTTTCGCGCTTGGCGACCGGAATATTCTTGCTCAAGGGGGCGATACTCCTCGTGGCGACGGGATGGAGCCGAATGTCCCCTCGCGATTCTCCCTCTCGAACGGAATCGTTCGAGCGACAATTCATCGCGCCCGCCATCAAGCTGACGCGAGTTCCGATCGCAAATGCCTGTCATCTCTTGCGTGAATGCGCGGGCGACGGCGGTCGATCCGGCGAGACCTCTATCACGGGGCCGCTTCGATGAGAACCATCGCCTGAGCGTAAGGATCCTCATCGGAAAGGGTCAGATGCAGACGGGCCGTCATGCCTGCCGGCGTGAGCTCGGCCAGTCGATCCAGGGCCCCGCCGGAGAGCTCCAGCGTCGGCTGGCCCGTCTCCAAATTGACGACCGTCATGTCGCGCCAGCCGACCCTTGCGCCGATGCCGAGCCCCAGCGCCTTGGCGCAGGCCTCTTTGGCGGCGAAGCGCTTGGCATAGCAGGCGGCGCGCGACGGCCTCGCATCGCAACGGACGCGCTCACGCTCGGTAAAGAGTCTTTTGACGAAGCGCTCGCCATGGCGCTCCAAAGCCTCGGCGATTCGGCGCATGTCGCAGAGGTCCGCGCCAAAGCCGATGATCATCGGGCGTCCGCTCGGCCGGCGTCCATCGCCGCCCGCATGCGCCGAATTGTCTCCGCGAGTCCGACGAAGACCGCTTCGCCGATGAGGAAATGGCCGATGTTCAGCTCCACGACGTGCGGCAAAGTCGAGATGCGCCGGGCGGTCTCGTAGTCGAGCCCGTGTCCGGCATGGACTTCGAGCCCGCGGCCGGCCGCGCGCGCCGCGCCGGCCTTGAGGCGCTCGAACTCGCGCTCCGCCAGCGCCGCGTCGCCGACCTCCAGCGCATGGCACCAGGCGCCCGTGTGCAGCTCGACGACGGGCGCCTTGATCGAGGCCGCGGCGTCGATCGCCTCGGCGCTGGGCTCGATGAACAGCGAAACCCTCACGCCGGGGCGCGAAAGCTCGGCGACGAAGGGGACGAGATCGTCATGCGCAGAAACGACGTCGAGTCCGCCCTCCGTCGTGCGCTCGGTGCGCTTCTCCGGCACGAGACAGACCGCATGCGGGCTGTATGCGCAGCGCGACGTCGAGCATCTGCTCGGTGGCCGCCATTTCGAAATTCAGCGGCTTTGTGATCTCTGCCTTGAGCCTTGCCATGTCGGCGTCCTGGATGTGGCGGCGGTCCTCGCGCAGATGCGCGGTGATGCCATCGGCGCCGGCCTCGATCGCAAGCATCGCCGCGCGCAGCGGGTCGGGACGCGGGCCGCCGCGCGCGTTGCGCAGCGTCGCGACATGATCGACGTTCACGCCGAGGCGCAGCGGGGGCATTGGCGTCTCCAAAAAACGAACCTTCAGGCGCGCGTTCTTAGCGCGCTTTTTACCGGAACGGAATCGTTCGAGCGTCTCCGGAGGCAGCGAGATGCTGGCGCTGGCGCGAGCGACGCTACCGGTGGCGGGGCGGAACATAACCGCCGACAGATCCAGAGCCGATTGACTCGAATGGCCGCTGGCCAGTCAGATCAACCAGTCCAAAATCAAAAACACCATACGGGAAGTCCCGGCCTCGGAGGCGAAAACCCGTTTGCTCAGCCTGCTCGACGAGGTCGAAGCGCCCTCTATCGAGGAGGCTCTGAAGGCGAAGCCGTCGAGGCTGAGGCTCGAACAGGCGCTCAATATCGCGGTTTCCTGGCGCTGCAACGCATCGCGAACGCTATATAAATCATCCACAAGAGAAAATTTTCCGCAGTCGAGCCTAGCGGCGAGACTTGATCTCGTTCTGTAAAGGCTTAGGCTGAGGCGCTTGTCACATTGGCGCGGGAGCCCGGCGCCCAAGGGGGATCGATGACGGTTCGCAAGTTCGCAACCACGCTTTTTCTGCTGCTCTGCCTCTCGGCGACGCCGGCCGGCGCGGGCCAGACCCATGTGGCGGTCGCTGCGAATTTCATCGAGCCTGCGCGAGAAATTGCGACCCTGTTCCAGAAGAAGACCGGGCATGAGGCGATCCTGATCTCGGGCGCCTCGGGGAACTTCTTCTCGCAGATCACCCACGGCGCGCCCTTCGAGGTGTTTCTCTCGGCGGACGAGGAGCGGCCGCGGCTGGCCGTGGAGCAGGGCTTCGCCGTTCCGGGTAGCCTTTTCACCTATGCGATCGGCAAGCTGGTTCTGTGGAGCCGCGTCATCGACGTGACCAAGGGAGAGGCTGTGCTGAAGGCGGGGAGCTTCCAAAAGCTCTCCATCGCCAATCCCACTTCCGCGCCCTATGGCGCCGCCGCGATCGAAACCATGAAAGCCGTTGGCGTTTATGACGCGCTGGCGCCGAAGATTGTCCAAGGCGCGAGCATCGCCCAGGCGTTCCAATTCGTCGACACGCGCAACGCCGAGCTCGGCTTCGTCGCGCTCTCGCAGCTCTACGGCAATAAGGAGGGGAGCCGCTGGCTCGTGCCGGAAAAGCTCTACAAGCCAATCCGCCAGGACGCCGTGCTGTTGAAGACCGGAGAAAAGGACGAAGCGTCGAAGGCTTTTGTCGCCTTCCTCAAGGGACCGGAGGCGCATGCGGTCATTGAGCGTTACGGTTATTCGTTGCACTGAGGGCCGATGGAGACGCTCTCACATCTCTGGCCGCCGGTTAAGCTCACTCTCCAGCTCGCCTCGATCACGACGCTGACGGTCTTGATGTTCGCGACGCCGCTCGGCTGGTGGCTCGCACGCTCCAAGGCCAGGTGGAAGGAGATCGTCGCCGCCATCGTTTCCCTGCCGATCGTGGTGCCGGCGACCGTGCTCGGCTTTTACGTCCTGATCGCGCTCGGGCCGAATGGACCCGGGGGCTGGGTCGCCGCTCTGTGGGGCGGTCGCACGCTCGCTTTCACCTTCACGGGCCTCGTCATCGGCTGCATCGTCGCTTCCTTGCCGACCGTGGTTCAGCCGATCCGCAACGCCTTCGAGGCGGTCGGCGACCGGCCGCTGGAGGCCGCCGCCACTTTGCGCGCCTCTCCCTGGCAGGCCTTCTGGCGCGTCGCGCTGCCGCTGGCGAGCCCCGGCATTCTCTCCGGCGCCGTGCTCGGCTTCTCGCACACGGTCGGCAATTTCGGCGTGGTGCTGATGATCGGCGGCAATATTCCGGGGCGCACCCGCGTCATGTCCACCGCGGTCTACGACTATGTCGAGGCGATGAAGTGGGAGGAGGCCAATATTCTCGCCGGCGGCATGGTGGCTTTCGCCTTCGTGGTGATCCTGTCAATGATCCTGATCGAGAAGCGCTTCTCGAGGATGCGCGGATGAACGGCGGACGCACGATCCGCGCCGAATTTCGCAATGGGCTCGGGGGCTTCGCGCTCGATACGGCGTTCGAGGCCCCCGCCAAAGGCGTCACGGCTCTGTTCGGGCCCTCCGGCTGCGGCAAGACCACGATCATCCGCTGCATCGCCGGCCTCACTCGCGTCAAGGACGGCTATTGCCGCGTCGACGGCGAGGTCTGGCAGGACCGCGACGGAACCTTCCTGCCAACGCACAAGCGCCCTCTGGGCTACGTGTTCCAGGAGGCGAGCCTGTTTCCGCATCTTTCGGTGCGCAGGAACCTGCTCTTCGGCGCGCCCAAAGGGAAGCCGAAAGACCAGCCGGCGATCGATTTCGACGAGGTGGTCGATCTCCTCGGCCTGCGACCCCTGCTCGATCGGTCCCCAACTCATCTTTCGGGCGGCGAGCGTCAACGCGTCGGCTTTGGCCGCGCGCTGCTGACGCAGCCGAAGCTCCTCCTGATGGATGAGCCGCTCTCGGCGCTCGACCGCAGGACCAAGAACGAGATCCTGCCCTTCATCGAGAAGCTGCGCGACCATTTCGCCGTGCCGATCTTCTACATCACCCACGACATCACCGAAGTCGAGCGCCTCGCCGATCAGGTGGTCCTGCTCGAAAAAGGGCAAGTCGTCATGGCGGGGCCGCTCGCCGAATTGCAGAGCAATCCTCTGTCGCCTCTGGCGACGTCGCGAGAGGCCGCGGTGAGCCTGCGCGGCTTCGTCGCCTCCTTCGATGCGCAATATGGATTGCTCTATCTCTCCGTCCCCGGCGGCGTTCTGATCGCGCCGTCGTCGCCGGCCGAGGTTGGCGACACCCGACGGGTTCGCATTCTCGCCAACGAGGTGAGCCTGGCCCGCGAGCACCCCGGCCGCAGCTCGATTCTCAACGTGCTGCCCGCGAGCGTCGTGACGGTGAAGCCGCTAGACCCCCATGAGACGCTGGTCGTCGTCGCGCTCGGCGAGAAGGGCGAGGGCGCCAGGCTGCTGTCGCGCATGACGCGAAAGTCTGGGGAAGAACTAGGCCTCGCCAAGGGTTTGGCCGTTTTCGCGCAGGTGAAATCCGTGGCGCTCGCGGCAGGCCGCGGCGAGGACTAGAGCGAGTTCCGCAAAAGTTGACAGACTTTGCGATCAGAATTCGCTCCAATGTCTTAATCTGGCGCGATTTCCTATCGCTCGAACGACTCCGTTTCGAGCGGAAAGCGCGGCGCGTCACCCCGGCGGCGCCCTTCGGCGCACCGCGCGTCCCGTCGCAACACCGAATATTGCGCTCACGATGGAGACTGAGATGTCGAAACTGTCGCCGAGCCCGCCGGTCAAGACGCTCGAGAGCGTTGCGCACAAGTCGACGCCGCTCTAGGGTCGCGCGTCCTCGCGGATTTGAAGAATTTGCGCGCGCTCCGGCGCGCCGTCGCCATGGACGAGAAAGAGACGTTCCGATGAAGCTGGAAGAACGCGAGCTCGGCGTGCTGGCTTTTGTGGACGACTCCGGCCGCATATGGGCGCAGTGCGCCAAATCTTCCCCCTACGCGGATGATTATGTGATCGAAGGCCCCTTGAGCGGCTTCATCTGCGACGAAGGAACCTTCACGGAGGCGAGCGAGCGGAGCTTCCGGGCCTGGCTCGGCGATCGAATGTTGGAAGACGAGCTCTTCTTCGTGAAGAGCAAGGAGGCCGCCTTGGAGCTCGCCGAGCGCATCGCCGAGGCGGCGCAGAAGATTCTGAAGGACCGCGCGCCGTCGTGAGCGCCGAATTCCAAGCCCGACAGGGACGCCCTACCCCACCACGCGCTCGACTTTGCTGACCTGCGGGCTGGCTCTCAGCCGCGTCATGATCTCGCTCAGGTGCTTCAAGTCCAAGACCTCGAGATCGAAAGTCATCTCGCGAAAATCCGGCGAATGCGCCGTGAAGGCGATGTTGTCGATGTTGGCGCCCGTTTCGCCGATCAACGTGGCGAGCGCGCCAAGCGCGCCGGGCTCGTTGGCGGCGGTGGCGACGACGCGCGCCGGAAAAAGCGCCCCCGACCCCGGATCCACGTCCCAGCGCACGTCGAGCCAGAGTTCAGGCTGATCGTCGTAACGGGTGAGCGAAGGCGACTGGATCGGATAAATCGTAACGCCTTCGCCGGGCGTGAGGATGCCGACGATGCGATCCCCTGGCACCGCGCCCCCGCCCTCGGCGAAGCGCACCGGCGTGTCGCCCTGCAAGCCGCGGATGGGAATCGCCGAGTCGCCCTCGTTCTCGCCCGCCCCCAGCGACTGGAATTTGAGGCTCGCCGCGTCCTTGGCGTCGAGCCAGCCGGTTTTCCCGCCGCCCGATCCTTTCGTCAAAGGCTTTCGCTCCTCCGTAAAGTCGGGATAGAGCGCCTTGACCACGTCGCCCGAATAGATTTCGCCACGCCCGACCGCCGCGAGCACATCCTCGACGCTGCCGCGCGCGAGGCGCGGCAGGACGCCCTTCAGCCGATCGAGGCTGAAGAGGCGGTTCGCCCGCTCAAAGGCGCGCTCGACGATCTGGCGGCCCAGTCCCGAGTATTGTCGCCGCACGGCCTCGCGCGTGGCGCGTCGTATCGCGGCGCGCGCCTTGCCGGTCGCGACCGCCGCCTCCCAGGCGGCCGGCGGCGTGTGATCGGCGCTGCGCAAAATCTCCACCTCGTCGCCGTTCTGCAGCTCGGAGAGAACGGGCGCGAGCCGGCCGTTGATCTTCGCGCCGACGGCGCTGTCGCCCAGCCGCGTATGCACCGCATAGGCGAAGTCGATCGGGGTCGCGCCGCGCGGCAGCGCGATCAGCTCGCCCTTGGGCGTGAAGCAGAAGACCTGATCGCGAAAAAGCTCGAGTCGCGTGTGCTCCAGGAATTCCTCGGGACTGTCGCCATGCGCGAGAAGCTCCATCGTCTCCTGGAGCCAGCGATAGGCGCCGCTTTCCTGCGCAAGATCCACCTGCCCCTCTGCGCCGTTCAGGTCCTTGTAGAGCGTGTGGGCCGCGATGCCGTAACGGGCGATCTCATGCATCTCCGCGGTGCGGATCTGCAGCTCGACGCGCTGGCGGCCGGGACCCACAACGGTCGTATGGATCGAGCGATAGTCATTCTGCTTGGGCGTCGAGACATAATCCTTGAAGCGCCCAGGGACGGTCGGCCATTTGGTGTGGACGACGCCGAGCGCGGCATAGCAGTCCTCGACCGCGCCGACGACGATCCGGAAGCCGAAGATGTCGGAGAGCTGCTCGAAGGAAATCGATTTGCGCTGCATTTTGCGCCAGACCGAATAGGGCGTCTTCTGGCGGCCCGTGACGGCCGCCTCTATGCCCCGCTTGGCGAACTCCTCCTTGAGCTCCTCCTCGACGCGCCGGATGATGCGGCCGTTCTTGGCGCGCAGCTCCTCGAGCCGAGTCTCGATCGCAAGATAGGCTTCCGGAGTCAGATGGCGGAAGGCCAGGCTCTCGAGCTCCTCGCGCAGGCGCTGCATGCCGATGCGGCCAGCGAGCGGGGCGTAGATGTCGAGGGTCTCCTGCGCGATGCGCGCGCGCTTGTCCGGGGGCACGAAATGCAGCGTGCGCATATTGTGCAGGCGGTCGGCGAGCTTGACGAGCAGCACCCGCACGTCCTCGGCGACCGCAAGCAGCAGCTTGCGAAAATTCTCGCCTTGGCGCGCCTGCTTGGACACGAGGTCGAGCTTGTCGATTTTCGTGAGACCGTCGACGAGCCGGCTGATCTGCGACCCGAAGAGGCGCTCGATCTCCTCTCGAGTCGCGTCTGTGTCCTCGATCGTGTCGTGGAGAACGCCGGCGACGATGGTCGCATCGTCGAGCTTGAGATCGGTGAGGATGGCCGCGACTTCGAGCGGATGCGAGAAATAGGGATCGCCCGAGGCGCGCTTCTGCGAGCCATGCGCCCGCATCGCATAGACATAGGCGCGATTGAGAAGATCCTCGTCGACCCTGGGATTATATTTGCGAACCCGTTCGACGAGCTCATATTGGCGCATCATGTGCGTTCGACCGGCCTTCCCGCCTTGAACGCGGCGCAGGCGCCGCCCGCCCGGATGTTAGCGCGGCGGCGCACGCCCGGCCAAGTCGAAGTGCGCGAAAGGGAATGATTTAAATGAAGAGACGGTCTGCAAGATCGAGCCGGGAGCGAGACGCACGCTCCCGGCCCGCGCGCGAAGCGCGCAAAGCTTCGAAAGCTATTCCGCGTCGTCCTCGACCTCGGCGGGAGGAACGAGACCCTCCAGACCCCGCAGCAGATCCTCCTCGGTCATCCGATCGAACTCGGACTCCGCCGGGGCGTCGACGCCCTCGACCGCCGAGAGGACCGGAACGAGCTCGGTCTCGGGCTCGTCCACCTCGACGTGGCGCTGCAGCGAATGGATGAAGTCCTCCTCGAGGTCCTTGGGCGCGAGCTCGGAGTCGGCGATCTCGCGCAAGGCGACGACCGGATTCTTGTCCTTGTCGCGCTCGACGAGGATGGGCTGGCCGGAGGAGATGAGGCGGGCGCGATGCGCGGCGAGCAGAACGAGGTCGAAACGATTGTCGATCTTGTCGACGCAGTCCTCGACGGTGACGCGGGCCATGGGCGTCGGCTCCTTTGCAGGGTTTTTGGGATTCGGAGGCAGTTGCTACTACGGCCGACACGCGAAAGCAACGGTTTTTGCGGTGCGTCCCCAGGAAGCGCCGCGCCGGGTCCCCGCCGGACTTTGGATCGTAAGAAGCCTTCATGATCGCTTCTCGGCCTTGCGATCGAGGAAGACCGTGACATTCCGTCATCGGACGAGCGCGTGATCGAAAAACGCGATCACGCCCCCCCCGCCGTCACTCCCCAGCCGCTCTCAGCCGCTGCGGCTTGCCCTTGGCCCTGAGCTCCGTCAGGGCGCGGCGATATTCGACCGGCATGATCTTCTTGAACAGGCGGCGCGTCGTCTCCCAATTCTCGAGAATCTCTCCTCGCCCGCGCCGACTCCGTGTAACGGGCATGGTTGACGAGGAGTTGGCGCAGCCGCTCCGAGTCGAAGCGCGTCATGTCGCCCATCACATCGACGCGGCCGTGGCCTTCGAGATCGCCCGACTGGTGGAAGGCTTCGCTCATCGCGGCCTCCTCCTCCTTGAGCGGCTCGAGCTCCACCATCGCGAGATTGCAGCGCGTCTCGAACCTTCCGTCCTCGTCGAGCACATAGGCGATGCCGCCCGACATGCCTGCGGCGAAATTGCGTCCCGTCGGTCCGAGCACGACGACCACGCCGCCGGTCATATATTCGCAGCCATGGTCGCCGACGCCCTCGACGACGGCGATGGCGCCGGAGTTCCTCACCGCAAAGCGTTCGCCGGCGACGCCGCGGAAATAAACCTCGCCCGCGATGGCGCCGTAGAGCACTGTGTTGCCGACGATGATCGACTTCTCCGGCGTGATTTTCGTGGCGACGCGCGGCGGGTAGATGACGATCTTGCCGCCCGAAAGCCCCTTGCCGACATAGTCGTTGGCTTCGCCCTCTAACCGCAGCGTGACGCCGCGCGCGAGAAAAGCGCCGAAACTCTGGCCCGCCGTGCCGGCGAGACGGATGTCGATGGTGTCTTCCGGCAGGCCGTCGTGACCGTAGATCTTGGCGATCTCGCCCGAGAGCATCGCGCCGGTGGCGCGATCCGTGTTCTTGATCGGGGTCGCGATCTCGGCCTTCGCGCCACGATCGATCGCCGCGCGCGCCTTCTCGATCAGCGTCCGGTCGAGAACCTTGTCGAGCCCGTGATCCTGCTTCTTGCTGTGGCGGATGGCCCCGCCTTCACCCGGCGGCTTATGGAAGAGCCGCGAGAAGTCGAGCCCCTTCGCCTTCCAATGCGCGAGCGCCTTGCCCTTGTCGAGCATCTGCGTCTGGCCGATGAGCTCGTCGAAGCGGCGATAGCCCATCTTCGCCATCAGCTCGCGCGCTTCCTCGGCGACGAAGAAGAAGAAGTTGATGACATGCTCGGGCTGGCCGACGAAGCGCTTGCGCAGCACAGGATCTTGCGTCGCGACGCCGACCGGACAGGTGTTGAGATGGCACTTGCGCATCATGATGCAGCCGGCCGCGATCAGAGGCGCTGTGGCGAAGCCGAACTCGTCGGCGCCGAGCAGCGCGCCGACGACCACGTCGCGGCCCGTGCGCAGCCCGCCGTCGACCTGAACCGCGATGCGCGCGCGCAGGCCGTTGAGCACCAGCGTCTGGTGCGTTTCGGCGAGTCCGATCTCCCAGGGGCTTCCCGCGTGCTTGATCGAGGTCAGCGGCGACGCTCCCGTGCCGCCTTCAAATCCCGAGATCGTCACATGGTCCGCCCGGCCCTTGGAGACGCCGGCGGCCACCGTGCCGACGCCGACTTCGGAGACGAGCTTCACCGAGACGTCCGCCTGCGGATTGACGTTCTTCAGATCGAAGATCAGCTGCGCCAAGTCCTCGATCGAATAGATGTCGTGGTGCGGAGGCGGCGAGATGAGGCCCACCCCCGGCGTCGAATGGCGCACCTTGGCGATCACCGAGTTGACCTTGTCGCCCGGCAATTGTCCGCCTTCGCCGGGCTTCGCGCCCTGCGCCATCTTGATCTGCATCATGTCGGCGTTGACGAGATATTCGGTCGTGACGCCAAACCGTCCCGAGGCGACCTGCTTGATCGCGCTCCGCTTGCTGTCGCCGTTGGGCTCCGGCTTGAAGCGGTCGGGCTCTTCGCCGCCCTCGCCCGTGTTCGACTTGCCGCCGATCCGGTTCATCGCAATCGCGAGCGTCGTATGCGCCTCGCGCGAGATCGAGCCGAAGGACATGGCGCCGGTGGAGAAACGCTTGACGATTTCGGCCGCGGGCTCGACCTCGTCGAGCGGGACGGGCTTGCGGCCATCCTCCTCGGCGTCCTTGACGCGGAAGAGCCCGCGCAGATTGAGCAAGTTCTCGTTCTGCGCATTGAGGATTTCCGCGAAGGCGCGATACTGGTCGCGGGCGTTGCCGCGCACTGCGTGCTGGAGCAGCGAGATGGTCTGCGGAGTCCAGCTATGCGCCTCGCCGCGCATGCGAAAGGCGTAGTCGCCGCCCACATCGAGGGCGTCGCGATAGACCGGCGCATCGCTAAAAGCCAGACGATGGCGGCGCACGGTTTCCTGCGCGATTTCGGCCAGCCCTACGCCCTCGACTCGGGTCGTCGTGCCGGTGAAATATTGGTCAACGAAACTCTGCGCGAGGCCGACGGCGTCGAAGATCTGCGCGCCACAGTAGGACTGATAGGTCGAGATGCCCATCTTGGACATGACCTTCAACAGACCCTTGTCGATGGCTTTGATGTAGCGCGTGATCGCCGTCTCCGGATCGACGCCGCCGGGAAGCTCCTCGGCATGCGCCGCGAGTGTCTCGAAGGCGAGATACGGGTTGATCGCCTCGGCGCCATAGCCCGCGAGGCAGGCGAAGTGATGCACCTCGCGCGCTTCGCCGGTCTCGACCACGAGCCCAACCAGCGTGCGCAGCCCCTTGCGGATCAGATGATGATGCACGGCGGCGGTGGCGAGCAGCGCCGCAATCGGCGCGCGGTCCGGACCGACGCGCCGGTCGGAAAGAATGATGATGTTGTAGCCGGAGCCCACGGCCTCCTCGGCGCGGCTGCAAAGTCGCGCCAGCGCGCCTTCCAACCCCGCGGCCCCGTCCTTGGCGTCGTAGGTGATGTCGAGGGTCTTCGTGTCGAAACTATCCTCGAAGGAGCCGATGGCGCGAATCTTCTCGAAATCTTCCGAGGTCAGAATCGGCTGACGCACCTCAAGGCGCTTCTTCTTCGCCGAGCCCTCGTGATCGAGGATATTGGGCCGCGGGCCGATGAAGGAGACGAGGCTCATGACCAGTTCCTCGCGGATCGGGTCGATCGGCGGATTGGTCACCTGCGCGAAGTTCTGCTTGAAGTATGTGTATAGGAGCTTGTCGCGATTAGAGAGCGCCGAGATCGGCGTGTCCGTTCCCATCGACCCCACCGCCTCCTGGCCGGTCACGGCCATCGGATAGATGAGAAGGTCGAGGTCCTCTTGCGTGTAGCCGAAGGCCTGCTGACGATCGAGCAGCGTGACGTCAGCGCGCTGCGCGCCGACAGCCGACACAGGCTTCAAATTCTCGAGCTGGATCTGCGTGCGCGCGAGCCATTCCTGATAGGGATGCGACTGCGCCAGCGCCTTCTTGATTTCGTCGTCGGAGACGATGCGGTGCTGCTCCAGATCGACGAGCAGCATCTTGCCTGGCTGCAAGCGCCACTTCGCGACGATTTTTTCCTGCGGAATGGGCAGCACGCCCATCTCGGAGGCCATCACGACGAGCCCGTCGTCCGTGACGAGATAGCGCGCCGGGCGCAGGCCGTTGCGATCGAGCGTCGCGCCGATCTGCCTTCCGTCGGTGAAGGCCATGGCCGCCGGCCCGTCCCAAGGCTCCATCAGCGCGGCGTGATGCTCGTAAAAGGCCTTGCGTTCGGCGTCCATCAACGGATTGCCGGACCAGGCCTCGGGGATCAGCATCATCACCGCATGCGCCATCGAATAGCCGCCGCGCATGAGGAATTCGAGCGCGTTGTCGAAGCAGGCGGTGTCCGACTGGCCCTCATAGGAGATCGGCCAGAGCTTGCTGATGTCATTGCCGAAGAGCGGCGAGGCGACGGAGGCCTGTCGCGCCGCCATCCAGTTGAGATTGCCGCGCAGCGTGTTGATCTCGCCATTGTGCGCGACGAAGCGATACGGATGCGCAAGCCGCCAGGACGGAAAGGTGTTGGTCGCGAAGCGCTGATGCACGAGCGCCAGCGCCGAGACGAAGCGCTTGTCCTGAAGGTCGAGGAAATAGTGCGGCAGTTGCGAGACGAGCACCATGCCCTTGTAGACGATGGTGGTCGACGATACCGACACCGCATAGAACTCGCGCCCCGCTGGGCCGAGCGCATAAATTTCGTTAGAGGCGGTCTTGCGGGCGAGGTAGAGGCGTCGTTCGAAGTCCGCTTCCTCCTTCATTTCCGGAGCCACGCGCGACGAAGAGCTGCGCATGGTCCGGCTCGACCGCGCGCACCGCCGCACCGAGATCGCTCGAGTCGATCGGCAGGTCGCGCCAGCCGAGCAGCTCCAAGCCTTCGCGCTGCATCGCGGCGTCGACGATGTCGCGCGCCTTCTTACGCATGTCGGCGTCGCGCGGCAGGAAGAACTGGCCGATCGCATAGTCGCCCGGCGCGGGGAGCGTCACGCCCAGCTTCTGCATCTCCTCCCTGAAGAAGCCGTGCGGGATCTGAACGAGAATGCCGCAGCCGTCGCCAAGCTTGGGATCGGCGCCGACCGCGCCGCGATGGTCGAGGTTGAGCAGGATCTGCAAGCCCATCTCGACGATCTCGTGGCTCGCCTGATTGTCGAGCTTGGCCACGAAGCCGACGCCGCAGGAGTCGTGCTCCTTGGCCGGGTCGTAGAGGCCCTGGGCGGGCGGCAGCAGAGGATCGCGGCCCAGCATCTCGCGCTCGGGCGTCGCCGCGGACGACGGATCGGGGAAGTGAGGGTTGCGCGGCATGTCGCTTCGATCCTTTTGCTTTCAAAACGGCGGCGGCTCTAGGGCGCGAGAAGCTTGCTCCCTCCGGAGCCTTCCGGGCGAGCGGCGTCCTCCAGCGTTGCAAGAGTGGCGCCCCGGCGACCGGGCGCGGGTCGGCACGGCTCGCGAGTCGGGACCGCTCGCCTACTGCAGTTTTGGCAGATTTAAAGGGGGGTGACAAGAAAGCCAGAGACGCGGCGGCGGGTCGTATCGAATGGTGGCCTATGACCGAGGCCGTGTGAAAACTTCGTTTTGAAGTCACCCTGATGATTTTTGGATCGCGCAGACGAGGAATTCGGGGATCGCTGCCGGTCGCGGTCAGGCCGCGATCGCCTCCATCAGCGGTTTGATCCCGAAGATATTGAGCATCCGCTTCATATTGTAGGCGAGCACCTGGAGACTCATTTCGGTTTTCACCTTTTCCAGGGTCCGGGTCAGGAAGTGAGTGCTTCCCATCCATGCCTTGAGCGTTCCGAACGGGTGCTCAACGGTCTGTCGGCGGATGGTCATAGCGTCGGGCATGCGGTCGAGCGCAGCCTGCATTTTGTCGAGAACGCCCTCGTGCTCCCAGCGTTTGAGACGCTTGTGCTTCGTGGGCGTGCATCTGCGCTTGAGCGCGCAAGTCGAACAGGCCGTGAGGTTGCGGTATTGGTCGATGTTGTCTTGGCGATCGGAGCGCGCCTTTCCCTTGGTCAGGCGTTCGCCGGCCGGGCAGGTATAGTGGTCGTTTTCCGGGTCATAAATGAAGTCCCGAACGGTGAAGAGGCCACGCTTGTCGTTGCCGGAGGTCAGCGTCTTGGGAACGCGGGGCAACACGCCAGTTCCTTCGCAAGCCAGCACCTCCTCGCCGCTGTAATAGCCTCGGTCAGCCAGCACGGTGACTTCTTCGCATTCGATGGCGTCGCGGGCTTTGCGACCCATTGACGCCAGTTGCGCCCGGTCCGTGCCGATGTTGGTCACTTCGTGCGCGACGATGAGATGATGCTCGACGTCGACAGCAATCTGGACGTTGTAGCCGACGATGCCTGTACCCTTGCCGCTGGTCGCCATCGAGCGGGCGTCGGGATCGGTTAGAGAGACCTGTTTGTCTGGCGCTGCCTCCACCTGCCTTTCCATGTCCTTGAGCGACTGCATTTGCCTGCGCAGGCCTTCAATCTTCTCCTTCAGGCGCGTCGCTTTGGCCTCGGCGATATCGCTGTCCTGTCGATCCGCATGGTCGAGCGCCGTCAAGTAGCGCGCAATGCTGGCCTCCACCTGCTCGATGCGCTTGGCGACCTTGGCCACCGTGAAATTTTTGTCGCGGTTGTTGACGGCCTTGAATTTACTTCCGTCGATGGCCACGACAGCGCGCGTGAACAAGTTGAACTGCCGGCACAGCTGCAAAAATTGCGCGCAGGCCGCGCGGATCGCGGGACCGTTGTCGCGTCGGAAGTCAGCGATGGTCTTGAAGTCCGGCGCCAAGCGGCCGGTCAACCACATCAGCTCGATATTGCGATTGGTCTCCCGCTCAAGCCGCCGGCTCGACTGGATGCGGTTGAGATAGCCGTAAATGTAGAGCTTGAGCAGATCGCCCGGCGCATAGCCCGGACGTCCCGTCGCCTTCGCCTCGACCCGCGCAAATCCAGCGGCTTTCAAGTCGAGCGCGTCCACAAAGGCGTCGATGAAGCGCACCGGATTGTCGGCGGCGACGTAATCGTCGATGGCTTCGGGCAATAGCAGCAACTGCGAGCGATCGGAGCCGGGAATGTGCGTCATGTCCCGATTCTAACGCAACGCTCACGCTAACAGAATCCCGTCAACCGCAGTTTCCACACAGTCTGGACCCTAAGGAGACGTTCCGATCGGCTTGGCTCGACCGCCAAACGGCGTTCGCAAGTATCTTCCGCATAGCCGCAGGCCGCTGTCGCCATTCGACCGCAGGTCAAAAACGATGTTCGGTTTTCACCGTCTCGCTCCAGGTCCAAAAATTTGTTCAAAATGGCTCTTGAGCACGCAATAATGCAATGTTCCATAAGCCCGCTTCAATCGAGACTCGCATCGCGGCAACTCTGGAGTGCCTGGAAAGTGGTGGCTGATAAGCCGCATGGCGTAGACCAACGCCGGCTCACCGCGATCATGTTCACCGACATGGTGGGGTTTAGCGCGTTGGCGCAGCGTGACGAGGCCATGGCCTTGGAGCTGCTTGAAGAACACCGCGGTCTCTTGCGGTCCGCTTTCCGCAAACATCAAGGACATGAGGTCAAAACGATCGGTGACGGCTTCCTGGTCGAGTTCGCCAGCGCCGTCGCCGCGGTGAATTGCGCGATCGAAATCCAAGAGGCGGTGGCCCGGCACAACGCGGACGCTTTGGCCGACAGATTGTTTCAGGTGCGCATCGGTGTTCACCTCGGCGACGTGCTGCTGCGTGGCGACGACATCGTGGGTGATGGCGTCAACATCGCGGCAAGGATTGAGCCATTAGCCGATTCGGGTGGGATTGCAGTCACACAACAGGTGTTCGATCAGGTGTACAACAAGATACCGCAGAGCCTGGCGCCCATCGGCAAAGTCGAGCTGAAAAATATTGAGCGGCCGGTGGAGGTGTATCGGATCGTAATCGCGCCGAAATCCGCAGCGGCGGTCATGGGCAAACGAAAGATGTCATCTGCGGCGGAACAATCCAGCCGCGCACCACAGAAATCCATTGCCGTGCTGCCGTTCGTCAATATGAGTTCCGACCGCGAGAACGAGTTTCTAAGCGATGGGATCAGCGAGGACTTGCTGAACGCCCTCTCGGGAATTGAAGGACTGCATGTCGTGGCGCGCACCTCCTGCTTTGCGTTCAAAGGTCGCAGCCAAGACATCCGCGAGATTGGAGACGCGCTTGGCGTGGAGACGGTGCTCGAAGGCACCGTCCGCAAGTCGGACAACAAGCTCCGCATCACGGCCCAGTTGATCAATGTCGTCGACGGTTTCCGCCTTTGGTCGCAGAGTTTCGACCGGGAGATGAAGGATGTGTTTGCGATCCAGGACGACGTCACGCGGGCGATCATGGCCGCGTTGAAATTGCGCTTGGCCAGTCTCGATGACAAGCCTCTTGTTAAGATGCCAACGACCAGCACTGAAGCCTACGAGTTGTATCTGAAGGGTCGCTTCTTCTGGAACCAGCGCGGAATCGGGCTGAAGAAGGCGCAGCATTACTTCGAGCTGGCCTTGATCGAAGATCCTGACTATGTGCCCGCGATGAGCGGCCTTGCCGACACATACAGTCTGCTGAATTGGTACGGATACCTGCCTCCGCGGGAGGCGATTCCGAAAGCCACCGCTGTTGCGAAGCACGCTTTGCAGCTCGATCCGCAACTTGCCGAGGCGCACACTTCGCTCGGTTTTTCCCGACTGTGTAAAAGCCGTGATTTGGCAGACGCCGAGCGCGAGTTTCGTCGTGCAATCGAGTTGAACGCGCGGACTGTCCCGGCGCGGTACTGGCTCGGATGGGTTTCCTCGTGCGCCGGGAACCACGATGCCGCTATCGAACATTGCCGGCGCGCGGTCGAACTCGAGCCTTTTTCGCTTATCGCCCGCACGTTTTTCGGATGGATGTATTACAACGCCGGAAAGTTCGACGAAGCCGAGCGCCAGTTAGGCAAGGTCATCGAACTGGACGAACGCTTCGTTTTCGGAATTTGGTTGTTGGGCAGGGTCTATGTCGCCGCAGGAAAGAGGGAGCAGGCTGTCACAGCCCTTGTCAAAGCTGAGGAGCTCTCACAAGGTGCGGCTTGGACGCGGTGTGTGCTGGGTCATGCCTGGGCGGTATTCGGTGAATTGGCCAAAGCCCAGAAAACTCTGGCAGAGCTTCAGGATCCCAGCCAATATCCGTATGTTCGTGCGATTGGGGTCGCATTCACATTCCTCGGATTGGGTGACCGTCAACAAGCGCTGGCTTGGCTGGAAAAGGCTTGCACTGACCGCGATGTCTGGGCCGTAATGATGAAAGTGGATCCAATCTACGCGGATATGCGAACGGACGCTCGATTTGTCGCGCTCCTGCGACGCGTGGGGTTGGAACACTGAGCTGTACCAGCAATCGGGATCGATAAGCTCTGCCGTTAGGCGTGGAAAGCCACCCTGATTGGATCGATGACCCACCCCCATTTGCGAAAGCGGGATTTGCTCGTCGCGACATACCGCAATCGCGTTCACAAGCAATTCATTCGAACCAACGAAGCTCAACGGAGTCGCCAGCGGGTCGAAGGCGGCGTCAAAATGATCTCGGAAATTGATCGCATGGGCGCCATATGGCGCCCTGTCGAATACGAGATAAGCGGGTCGTCGTTACGTTGAGCGGCCCCGTGGAGAGTCCCCTCACAGGAACGCCGGCAAGGGCTGCTTGTGGCGCATAGCGGACGCTGAAATCGACCCATGACTTGCGGCACGCACATTTCCCTGCGCGGCGAAGGCGGGCGATTGTAGCGAGCCGCTCACGGCGGCGTCCTGCCCTTTCGCCGTCCGGCGGGCCGCGCTGTGTCACTCCGACATGATGAGCGCCCAGAAGACCTTGTAGCGCGCATCGGGGGCGTAAGCCGTCGCGATCCCCATGCGGCGCATGTGCGGCTCGAGCAGATTTTCATTGTGGAGCTTCGAGCGCCGCCAGCCGGCCAGCGCCGCCTCGAAGCTCTGGTAGCCGGCCGAGACGTTCTCGACCGCATAGCCCTTGCCCCGGCCGCTCGCGGCGATCCTTTTGAGGAAGGAGCCCTTCGCATTATGGTCGAGGCGTCCGGCTTCGGCCATGGCGTTCGCCTGAAACTGCGCCGCCTTCTGCAGCGCCGGGTCGACCGCCACCTCTGAGAGCCCATTCGTCTTGCGGTAGAGCGAGATCATCTCGCGCGCGACGGCCTCGTCGAGAACCGCGCCGCCGTCCGCGAGCGCGTGACGATGGGAAGGCTCCGAAGAGACGGTCGGCCCCGGCTCCGTGACGTTGCAGCCGGCAAGGGCGAGAAACGTGGAGCAGGCGAAGAGGCGTTTCCGAAGGATCGTTCTGCGCATGAAGCTTTGACGAGTTCATCGAAACAACGCGAGGCATCGCGCAACGGCGCGCTTCTATAGCCGATCCGAGGGCGAAAATAGGGCGTCGGCTTGAAGAGCGCCGCGGCGCGCTAGGTGGCCAGGCGACGCCCTCCACCCGCGGAGCCGGCCATGAATCTCTTCGTCAAAGCCAAGGACTTGGGCGGCGCCGGTCACACGATCATCTGCGACGACCCCAGACGCGCGCTCGAAATCGAAAAGGACAAAAAGGCCACGGGCTGCGAGGTGTGGGTCGAGGATGGCGATGGCCAGCGCCTCGACGACGCGACCTTGGCCGAGTTAGCGGACAAGGAGCAAGCGCGGAGCGCGGCTTCCCGTTGAAGAACCATGGCGTTACGATCGCTAACGAGTGTGGTACTTTTGCCACATGCTGGGGAAAACTTCCGCGGAACGGCTTAGGTACGTTTACTAACGGCGATTCTTTTGTCTTCCTAGCGACGCGTGAGGTCGCGGGGGCGGCGCAATCCTCCAGCTGACGGCGGTCTTCCGTGATTTCATCCTTTGGCGTCCCGGCGCCAGCCAGAGAAGGCTCCTATGAAGACCAAGACTAGAAATCTGAAGGCGCTGCTCACGCTCGCCGCTTTTGCCGGGGCGCTGTCGCTGTTCGGCGCGGGCTCCTCGGCCCAGGCCGCCGCCAACCTGATCCAGAATGGCGATTTCGCTGCGAATGACGGAAGTTTCGATTTTTGGACGGTCAGCGGCGACCAGAGCTACACCCAGATCAACACCTCCGTCCCTGGCGTCGGCACGTCGCCCCCCGGCGCGGGCCTATATCTGCTCAGCGTTGGCGCAACCGATCCAGCCAACCCCTTTACCTTGAGCCAGAGCTTCACCGACATCGCCGGCCACCCGTATATCGCCTCCGCCCTGATCGCGGCTTCTGGCGACAGCCCCTCAGCTTTCACGCTCAGCGTCGGCTCTAACGCGATCGCGCTGCTCGATCCACACACCGGCATAGATCCGGTCACCGGGACGCCAGCATGGACGCCAATATTCTTTAGCTTCATCGGCACGGGCAACGATACGCTCACGCTGACCGGCTCTGACGAGCCGTGGTATTTCGGCGTCGCCGATATCTCCGTCACGGCGCCCGGTCCGGTTCCGGGAACTGGCGTCGCCGGTTTGGCCGCGTTTGCACTCGCCGGCCTCTACGCCCGGATGCGCCGCGCCTGAGCGGCGCCGCTCCCCGTCTCGGCGCTTGGTCCAACCGCCGCCCTTTCAGGCGGCGGTTCTTTTTTGCGATTTCGCCTTTTCCAGCCCGCCCTGCCCGGCGCACGCTTGTTTAAAACCGCGCTTTCGCAGATCATCATCTCGCAATCGCGCGACACGGCGTCGAGAAGAAGAGGCGACTTCGCATGCTTGGCATACGCCTGCCTCGAACGGTGACGATGCTTTTGGCCGCCGCCTTCCTCGTCCTCGCCCTCATCCTGGTGGGCGTCTATTTCTTGTCACCGAGGGCGACGATCCGGATCACGACGGGCCCGAACGGGGGCATGGCGCAACGTTTCATTTCGACCTTCATCTCCGCAACCGAAGCCGCGCATCCGCGCATTCACTTCGAGACCGTGACCGTGCCGGACCTAGCGGCCAGCGCCAAGGCCTTGGAGGAGCGCAAGGTCAACATCGCCCTCGTTCGGAGCGACGTTTCTCCGCCCGTCAATGGTCAATCGCTGCTGATCCTGCGCCGGGACGTGCTCGCGATCGTGCTGCCGCCGGGCTCGCCAATAGAGAGCTTCGCGCAGCTTGCGGGGAAAACCTTGGCGATCCCAACGGGCCCCGTTCAGAACGAAAATTCGCACGCGCTCGATCTGATCCTGAGCTATTTCAATGTCTCGCCGGGGGCAGTGAAGCGCATCTTCGTGGAGCCGGCTAAAATCGGCGCTGTCCTTCGCGAGAAGCGCGCGGCGGCGGCTTTGGCCGTGGGTCCGATCGGGCCCGGACAAGTCGTCGACGTCGTCGCGGCGGTGGCCAAGGCGACGAGAGGGACGCCCAGCATTCTCGACCTGGATGAGGCCGACGCGATCGCCGCGAGATTTCCGGGTTTCGAGGAGATCGATATTCCGAAAGGCGCCTTCAAGGGCAGTCCGGCCGTCCCTGGCGACGACGGCAAGGGGGTCGCGGTCAGCTATCGCTTCGTCGTCCCAACGACCATGCTCAATGCAGTCGCTGGCGTGCTGGCCAGGTCCATATTGAAGACCAAGTCGAAGCTGATGGCTCTGACCCCTATGGCGAGCCAGATCCAGGCCCCCGATCCTGACGAAAAGGATCCGATATTGCCGATCCATCCTGGCGTCGCCGCTTACCTGGCCAGCGGGGATCAAAGCTTCTTCGACTCGCTGCAGACCTATCTCTATGTCATCGGCATCCCACTGAGTGTTATCGGCTCGGCGATCGCCCTGATTTCGGGCCTCGTCAGCAACAGGAAGCTTAGAGGCGATCAGGATAAGATTTTTCGACTTCTCACCATTGGCGATGAAGCGTCGAACGCCAGCCCCGCCGAGCTGGACGCTCTCCAGCAGGAGTTCAGGACGATCTTTGCGACTTGCGTCGGAACGCTCGCCAAGGGCTCGAGCGAGACCGGAGAAGCCGCCGTGTCCTTGGCGATCGACCACGCCCGGCGCTCAATCGAGGAGCGAAGAGCGGAGCTCGGCGTGGCTTCCCGGCAAGGCGGCGCTGGAGTCGGCGTCGCGGGCTGAGCTGCTGGAACACGCCGGATTCACGCGGCATCGCCTAGATGCGGAGAGCGTGATCCGGTTTCCCGTCTCACGCCAGGCTTTCGCAGCCTTTCCTCTCGTCCCGCCCCAGGCCCGCCGCAATGGCGTGGAATCATTCGGATTCGGGGAGCGACGGGGGAAAGCGACATGACGATGAGCGGCGTCGCTCGGCAATTTCTTTTCACGGGGGCGCTGGTCGCGCTTTCGGGCTTGGCGCCGCAGAGCGCACAGGCGCAGGCTTTCGGCTATCCGCCCTATGGCGGCCCGCCTCCCTATTACCGCGACTATGGACCGCCGCCTGGCTACGGCCCCCCACCCGGCTATTATGAACCAGGCCCGCGCTTTGGCGGACCGCATGCCGGCGCGCCCTTCGCCTCGCGCCGGGCGATCGCGGGCCTTCTCGGGGGCCGCGGCCTGCGCCTCGACGGGCCTCTGGAATTCGCCGGACCGAACATCGTCGCGATTGGCGTCGATCCGGCCGGCCGCGCGCGCCGCTTCGTCATCGATCCCTACGATGGCGCGGTGCTCGCTGCGCGGCCCCTGCCGCGTTCTGCCGGGCCCGAGGGCTACGGCCCCGAGGACATGCGGGGCGACATCCCGCCCCCACCGCCGCAAGCCGTCGCCGCGAGGCCGCGAGGCCCCGGGCGCCCCTCCGGCGACCAGCCGGACGAACCCCTCACGACAGGATCGATCTCGCATAGCGCCAAGGTCCATCCGGCGGCCGCGGAGCGTCATGAACCGGCGCTTCCGGAGAAACGCAAGCCCGCGGCTTCTCCGCCCCCGGTTGCAATGGATCACTCGACGGCGCCAGCGCATCCCCTGCCCGCGGCGGAGGCGCTAGCGGCCGGCGCCGCATCCGCAGAAGCCGCCCCGACGGGCGAACTCGAGCCGCCGATTCCCGGCGGCTGAGAAAAGGGCGTCAGCTGAAACCCTGCGGCTTGCCGACGACGGCGACGAGCAGGTTGCCATCGCCAAGCAGCCGCTTCGCCACAGCGCGCGCCTGATCGAGCGTCACCCCCTCGATCTTTTCGTTGCGCGTGTCCAAATAGCTCGGCTCCTCGCCGTCGAGCTGCAGGCGCACGAGCTGGCTTGCGATCTTGGTCGAGGTGTCGAAGCGCAAGGCGTAGGAGCCGACGAGATATTTCTTTGCCTTGTCGAGTTCCTCGGCGCTCGGGCCTTCCGATGCGAGGCGACGGCACTCTTCCTCGATGACGCCGAGCGTTTCGCCCGCCCTCTCGTTCTTCGTCGCGGCGCCGCCGAAGAGCGCGGCGGCATGACGATAGTCCTGAAGATGGGAATAGACCGAATAAGCGAGGCCGCGCTTCTCTCGCACCTCCGTGAAGAGGCGCGAAGTGAAGGCCCCGCCGCCGAGAACATGATTCACCACGACGGCGGCGAAATAATCGGGATCCGTCTTGGCGACGCCGGCGCGGCCGAAGCGGAAGGTCGACTGCGGGACGTCGAGGTCGATCACCCGCCGCTCGCCGACGTTCGCCACCGCGACTTCGGGCGTGGCCGCGAGCTGAGCGGATTGCGCCCACTCGCCAAAAACCGCGTCGAGCTTTTGCGCGAGCGTCGCGGCGTCGATCGCGCCGACCACCGCGATCTTCAGATTTTCGCGCCCGAAGAGCTTTATGCGCAAGCCTTCGATGTCGGATCGGCCCAGGCGCTCCAGCGAGTCCAGATCGCCGCGCAGCGGCCGGCCGTACGCATGGCCCGGAAAGGCCGCCTCGCGGAAGGCCTTCGCAACCATCGCGTCGGGATCGTTCGCCTCGCGCTTTATGCTCGCGGCGAGCTGGCCGCGCACGCGCGTCACCGCCTCCGCTTCGAATCGCGGCGCGTTGAGCGCGAGGCCGAAGAGCTCGAAACCCTCGTCGAGCGTGCGCGTGAGCGACTGGAAATGACCCGCGAGGTGATCGCGGTCGGCGCCGAAACCGAGGTGTATCGCCAGATCCTCAACTCTTCGGTGGAAGGCGCGCGAGTCATAAGGGCCCGCGCCTTCGTCGAGCAGGCCCGCAAGGAGCGAGGCGAGGCCCTCCTTGCCCTGCGGGTCCTGCGAGCCGCCGCCGCCGACCGCAAACTCCAGGGCGATGAGCGGCACGGCGTAGCTCTCTACGAGCCAAGCCTCGACTCCGCAGGCCGCCTTGACCCGCTGAACGGTTTCACCGCGCGAGCTTTGCTTCGGCAGAGCATGGTGCGCGGTCATCGAACGTAGCCCTTCCCAAGCCCGTCGGAAAAAGAGGCTCGGTTCACGCCGAAACCTCCTTCGACAGAAGATAGCCGGTGACGGAGCGCCTCTTGTCGAGCCATTTGGCGGCCGTCTCGCGCAACGCGCTCGCGGGAACCGCGTCGATGCGGTCGCTCCAACTCTCGACGTCGGCGACGGACAGTCCGGTGGCGAGCGCCTCGCCGTACCAGCGCGCGAGCGACACCTGACTGTCCTGCGCGTAGACGGCGTCTGCGATTAGGCGCGTCTTGGCGCGTCGCAGTTCCTCCTCGGAAACGTCCCGCTCCAGAAAGAGCGCCAATTCGCGATCGAATGCGACGTCGAGCGCCGAAGGCTCGACCCCTGCCGCCGGCGTCGCGAAAAGATAGAAGCGCGTGTCGTCGAGCGCCGAGCCCATGTAATAGGCGCCGACGGAAACGGCGAGCCGCTCGTCCTCGACGAGGCGCTCATAAAGCACGCTCGCGGGACCGCCGCCGAGGATGTGCGCGAGCAGCTCCAGCGCCTCCGCCTCTCCCGGCGCGGCGGTCGCATAAGAGGGCGTGACGAAGATGCGCTCATAAGCCGCCTGCTCCACCTTCTCGTCGGCGAGCGCAACGAGGCGCCCGGCGCGCGGCGGCGGCTCCTGCGGGCGGCGGCGGCGCGGCGGCGCTGCATGGGCGGGGAGGCGGCCGTAGGTCTCTTCCGCAAGGCGGCGAACCTCGTCCCCCGAAACGTCGCCCGCGACGATGAGGATCGCGTTCTCCGGCGTGTAAAAACGCCGGTAATAGGCGAGCGCGTCGTCGCGCGAGAGATCCTCGATCTCGTGCGTCCAGCCGATGATCGGCGCGCCGTAAGGATGCCGCGCGAACAGCGTCGACTGCAGGGCCTCGTCGAGCTGCGCCGCCGGATCGTTCTCGACGCGCATGCGGCGCTCCTCGAGAACCACCTCGCGTTCGGGATCGACCACCTCGTCGCTGAGCACGAGATTGCTCATGCGGTCGGACTCGAAGCGCATAAGCGTCTCGAGGTGCTCCTTGCCGATACGCTGAAAGTAAGCGGTGTAATCGTAGCTCGTGAAGGCGTTCTCCTGCCCGCCGAGGTCCGAGACGAGATTGGAGAACTCGCCTTGGCTGTGCTCCTTCGTGCCCTTGAACATCAGATGCTCGAGGAAATGCGCGATGCCGGATTTCCCAACCGGGTCGTCCGCCGAGCCGTTCTTGTACCACACCATGTGCGTGACGACCGGCGTGCGGCGATCTTCGATGGTGACGACCTCCATGCCGTTGGGAAGCGTGCAATGGTCGACCTTGGCTTTGCCGCCATGGCCGGATGAGGAGGGTTGAGCCGGGTTGAGATGGGCCTGAGGCATCGGCGCCTTTCCTCGGCGCGACGCCGAAGGCTGAAGGGGTGGAATTGTCTTTCGTGCAATATAAGCGCCAATTCGGCGCTTGTCAGGGCCATGGGCCGAGACGACGCGGCAAGCGCAAGCGCGCCAGTTCGGGACGCACCCGTCGCGCGCTCAAGAGAGGACGCTCTTCAAAGCGCGCCGCTCCGCATCAGATCAGCCCGTCGCCCGTCAAGGGAACTCGGCAGGCGGGCTTATCGACCGGGGCCGCTCGGCGGATCGGTCGCCACGATCGGTCGGCCGACGCGACCGATCGACTTGGTCTTCATGTCGCGCTCGATCGCCGCAAGAACTCTGCGCGTCCCGAGGTTCAGATCACGCGTTTCGGCAAGCGTGCGAAAGTCGGAAATGGCGTGGGGGCAAGCCCCACCGCCTTCGAAAACGCGCACGCCCTCGTCCGTCACGACGACGTCACCGTATCGCAGCGTTGGATCCCGCATCAAAGCCTGGGTCGAGTCGATGGTCTTGGACGGATTGTCCTCCTTTACGCAGAAACGAGCGCGTTGCGGCTGCGCGGCTTCGGCCAAGGAGGCGATCTTCACGCGCCGAACGTGCCGCCCGCGGCCTTCCATCGGCGCGGCGCTCGGCGTTTCCGCCACGCCGAAGAGATCCTCGAAAAAGCCGGCTTCCGCGGGGGCGCCCAACGCGGCGAACACCGACGCTACGGCGAGCATCCGGATCGCCCGATACGCGGTTTCGCGAAAGAAAAACAGGGGGGCTCGGGCTGGCATCACGTTTCAAGTCCTTGTAACGAGAGGCTGCGCTTCATCCGCCTCCTGGGCGACGGCTCGCGCCGCTCGCGCTTTCGAGGTCGTTTTCTCGCCGTCGCTCTTGAGCCTATCTTTTCTCGACTTTTTGTTTCAATGCAAGTGAGGGCCTGAAATTTACCGCTTTTCTTCGGCGGACACACCCGCCCTCGGGGTCGAGAGGATCATGGCCTATTCGTTTCGCGCTCTCGCGAACCAAAAAGGTTCCAAACTCGTGAAGCTTCACACATTCCCCGCGCTCTGACAGCGCGGCGGCGATTTCCTGCAAAGCGCATTCGAATATTTGCTGCGCTTCCCGCCGCGAGAGCGACGGCACGCGCTTCATGATGGCGGTTGCGATGTCATGTCGAGTCACCGTTCTCGAGGTCTCGCCTGCCCTCTTGATCGGTTTTGGGGAGCTCGAGGATGAGGACAACGGCTGATCCTCGGGCGGCATCGCGGAAGCTCCGTTCGTTCTGCATTTTGAATATGGTGCGCCGCCTGCTAAGGCCCAGTTTCTGAGCAACGCCGAGCCCGCAGTCTGCCCGGATGGCGCCGGAGGCGCTCCTAAGTATCTAAACTTATCGGTAATTTCGATTCAAGACTGAAGTCCCCAGCAGCAATCGAATGATCCGATGGGTGGCTTTGTCGTCACACCTCGCCGGGCCGGACAGAGTTGCCGGAAATCACGGCAGAAGTCGCGGGCGCGGTGCGCGCTCGGAAGGCGACAGCGGAGGCGCAGCGTCCGCGCATCGGCATCGCAAGTTTTGTCAGCACCAGCGCGCGAGCCGCGTCATTGCGCAAATATACACAGAACTGCAACGCTATCCACGGCTCTTCCCTACTACTTGCGTTTGTACCTACCATCTGAAGTGTTTGTAGGTACTCGGAAGTGTTTGCATGCAGCAAAAATGTCCCACCTCCATAATTCCACTCCACTGCTCTTCGCCGGCTCGGCTAACATAGTGTCAGTGATAGTACTCAGCTGCCGCCCAGCGGCCTTGGCGATGAACGCGAGCGTGAGTCGGGCGGCTCAGGAGGTTCTCATGAACGCAATGGAGAGAATACTCGTCCATCTGCTATGTCGGTTGCGGCGATGCTTGCGGCTTCGGCGGCGAGCGCGACGGATTACACCGTCACCAACGTCGGGTTCGCCGGCCAATCGGCGGACCTGTCAGGGACGATCAATGGAAACCCTTATAGTGAGACCGGTGTGAATACTGGGCTCATCACGCTCACCACCAGCACCGGCGCGATGGCGGAGCCGCCCTCAACGCGTTCGCCACCGCGGTCTCATTGTCTGACTTATACCAGCGGCTCCGCCGGCTGACTCATGGGGGATTCCCGCGGCGCGATTTTTCTAACTCATTGGGTGCGAAGGAGATTCGCGCCATGCCGTCAGCGGTGAAATTGCGGGAAGATATTTCGGCTGAGCAGCTTCGGGGCTTGGCCCGGCGCTCGAAGGACGTCAATCAGAGCCGGCGCTTGCTGTCGCTGGCGGCGGTCCGCGACGGCAAGGACCGTGGCGAGGCGGCCAAGATCGGCGGCATGGATCGACAGACGCTGCGCGATTGGGTTCATCGCTTCAACGTCGCCGGTCCGGAAGGCCTCCTGGACAATTGGACGGATGGCCCCAAGCCGCGCCTGTCGACGGAGCAGCTGGCTGAGCTGGCAAAGATTGTCGAAGCCGGCCCGGATCGCGAGCGCGACGGCGTCGTGCGTTGGCGACGCGTCGACCTCAAGCGCGTCATCAAGGAGCGCTTCGGCGTCGATTTTCACGAGCGCTACGTCGGGACGCTTTTGAAGAAACTCGGCTTCTCCCATGTCAGCGCAAGGCCGCGCCACCCCGCGCAAGACGAGCGGATCGTCGAGGCTTACAAAAAAACTTCCAATCGACGCTGAACGCTCATCTCGCTCACCTCCCTGCGCAAACGCCGATTGAAATCTGGTTCCAGGACGAAGCCCGCATCGGCCAGAAGAACGGCCTCGTGCGGCAATGGGCGCGGCGCGGAACACGTCCGCGCCAGCCCGCCGACCAGCGCTATGAGAACGCCTATCTCTTCGGCGCGATCTGTCCGGCCAAGGGCAAGGGCGCGGCGCTGGCGCTGCCCTACGTCGACACGGAAATGATGCAGCTCCATCTCGAGGAAATCTCGCGCCATGTCGCCAAGGGCGCGCACGCCGTCTTGCTGCTTGATCGCGCCGGCTGGCACACGACGGGAAAGCTCGATGTTCCCAAAAACATCACCCCGATCCTGCTGCCCTCGCGCGCGCCAGAACTCAATCCGGTCGAGAATGTCTGGCAGTATCTGCGACAGAACTGGCTCTCGAACCGCGTCTTCGAAAACTATGAAGCCATCATCGACGCCGCTTGCGACGCCTGGCGAAGGCTCGCCGCCCAGCCAGAGACAATCACCTCAATCGGACTGCGAGATTGGGCCCACATCGGTCAGACGTCATGACCTTTGGTATTAGAGCGAAGATTCGCAAAGGCCGACAGAGCTTTGCGACCGGAGAGTCGCTCCAAAATCCTTGATCTAACGCAATTTCTTGGCTCTCGGCATTCGCTCGGGGGACGAGCGCGTTGCGTTAGGGAACGAAGTCCGGACACGAGAACGCCCCGACCGCGGCTTCCGCGATCGGGGCGTTTTTCATCAAGCTGAGGGGGTTCAGTGGCGGGAGCCTACGTCAACCGCCATGGGCGGTGTGGCGCCTTGCGCCCGTGAAGGGGCGACCCGCACGCGCCCCGCTCGGGCGCGGGGCGTCGCGATGCTGCCCCTCACGGCTCGACGGATGCCGCGCGTCGCGGTTCCCGCCATCGCCCTTCGGGGCGCCGGCGTTCCGGACGCGGGCGACCGTCTTCCCCTCGTCGCGGCGACCCTCGGCGCTGCGGCGATCGGTGAAGGCCAGGGTCTGGCGCGTCAGTCTTTCGATCTGACGCAGCAGGGAGCGTTCGCCATTATCGCAGAGCGAGATCGCGCGGCCCGAGGCGCCGGCGCGCGCCGTCCGGCCGATGCGATGCACATAGGCTTCCGGCGTTTCCGGCAGCTCGTAATTCACGACATGCGTCACGCCGTCCACATCGATGCCGCGCGCGGCGATGTCGGTCGCCACCAGAACCCGCGTATGGCCGCGTCGAAAACCGTCGAGTGCGCGCAGGCGCTGGCTCTGGCTCTTGTTGCCGTGGATCGCCTCGGCGCCGACGCCCGCCGCGCCCAGATGCTGGGCCACACGATCGGCGCCGCGCTTCGTGCGCGTGAAGACGATGGCGCGGGAAACTTGGGCGTCAGACATCAGCTCGACGAGCATGTCGCGCTTGGCGGCGCCGTCAACGAGGAACACATGCTGATCGACGCGCTCGGCGGTCGTCGCCACGGGCGTGACGGAGACTTCGACAGGCGCGTTCAGCATCTCCTGCGCCAAGCCTGCGATCTCCTTCGGCATTGTGGCCGAGAAGAGCAGCGTCTGTCGCTGTTTGGGCAGCTTTGCGACGATCCGGCGAATGGGAAGGATGAAGCCGAGATCGAGCATGTGGTCGGCTTCGTCGAGCACCAGAATTTGCGTCGCCGCGAGCTTCAGGCGCCCGGCAGCGAGATGGTCGAGCAGGCGGCCGGGGGTCGCAACCAGCACGTCGAGACCGCGGGAAAGCATCTCGATTTGCGGGCGCTGCGAGACGCCGCCGACGATGACGCCGACGCTCGGGCGCATGAACTGGCCATAGGCGCGGAAGCTGTCGGCGATCTGCGCCGCGAGCTCGCGCGTCGGCGCCAGCACGAGGGCGTGGGCCGTGTGGGGCGCCGCGCGGCGGCGGTCGGCGAGCAGCCGGTTGAGGATCGGCAACGCGAACGCGGCCGTCTTGCCGGTGCCGGTTTGCGCGATGCCGAGCAGATCACGGCCCTGAAGGAGTAGCGGGATGGCCTGAGCCTGGATGGAGGTGGGCGTTTCATAGCCTTCGCGATCGAGAGCGCGAAGCAGCGTCTCGGCGAGGCCGAGATCGGAAAATTTCGTCACGTGAGTCTTTCATGGGCGATCGCAGGCTTCCCGCCTCGCGAAAGGCAGATCCAACGATCCGGGATTAAGGAGACCGGCCCCGCGTATCGGGCCGTCAACTGAGAAGGGGAGGCTCGACAGCGGATCGGGCGCGCGGTGGCGGCAAAATCCTGATCTACGCGGCTGGAGCGCCTCATGCTGCGACGCAGCAGCTCTTGGCTACAGCAAGACTGTGCGGAGGTCAATCGGGGAGTTGACGCCGGCGAACGGGTAAAGGTTGAAGACGCTCGCTGCTCACCTTCCAAATTCAAACGTAGCGCAAAGTGGTGAACATGCCCGCGTCCAGGTGGTAAAGCAGATGGCAGTGGAATGCCCACCAGCCAGGGTTGTTCGCATCGAATGCTACGACAACGCGTGTCCCGGGCGTCACCAGCACGGAATCGCGCACCGCGCCATGAAAGCCGCTTGCCGTCGATTTCCACCACCTGGAATTCGTGCCCGTGCAGATGCATGGGGTGAGGCATAAGCGTTTTATTCGTGATCACCAGCTCGACGCGCTCGCCCTTTGAAATCGGGAGCGGAGGAACATCCTTGTTCCAGGCGACGCCGTTGATCGACCAGACATAGCCTTCCATGTTTCCCGTCAGGTCGATCTGATGGATGCGGTCCGCCTTGCGCGGCGCAAGCGGCTCGGCGGCGCGCAGCCGGCGCTCCAGATCGAGGGTGAGTGCGGGCGACGGCAACGGCGCGATTTCTGGAATACGGGTCACCGGCGCACGCCCCGCAAGCAGGATCACGCCGGTCTGTCTTCGCTCACCTTCGAGGATCGCAAGCACCGGATATGCGGCTGGGGCGTGCGGAATTGCGATGCGGATGTCAAGACGCTGGGAGACGGCGATTGGAAAGCGCTGTCCCGCAACCGGATGGACCCTGAACCCGTCAACTGCGATGAGCTTGCCGCTGAGAGCGCCAAGATCGAGGTGATACGCGCTCATTGACGAGCTGTTGATGACGCGCAACAGAATTGATCCGCCCGGCTCAACTTGGATCACCTCAGGGTCGGCGAGCGTACGGTCGTTGGCCAGGAAGGCGTCATATTTCACATCGTTCAGATCGGGGCCCGCGAGATGCGCCGCTCTTGGCCATTCCGCCGCCATCCCTGGCTTCGCCGACAACGTCTTGGCTGTAACGCGTGCCTGCGCTGTGGCCGGGGCTTCGCATCACCGAGGCCGACATCCCGCTTCGTTTCCGCAATCCCTCGTAGATCTGCTCAGGCGGGGTGAAGCTGAAATCGGCCAGCATGACCACCACTTCTTGCTGACCCGGCCGGTCGCGCCCGTCGCGAATGATGAGCGGCGCCGCGAGAAGCTCCTGTTCTTGTAGGCCCTGATGCGAATGCATCCAAAACGTGCCGCCGAAGCGCAAGCGGGAAGTCGTATTCGGCGCTGGCGCCGGGCGGGATCGGCGGCCCGGAGACGCCAGGAACGCCATCCTGCTCGCCAGGGAGGCGTCAAGCCATGCCAATGGATGAAGAGTCGGCACGTCGAGCTCGTTGTCGACGCGAACCCGAAACTGCTTTCCCACTTCCGTGGTCAGGCCCGGCGTGCCATCCGGCTGGCGAATGCCGAGCACCGATGCCGGCTTTCCGTTCACTTCGATGCTGCGCCGCTGGACATGGAGGATCGTAACCGGCTCGGGTTTCTTCCCCAGCGGCCGCGGGGGCCGGCTGCGCCCAAGAGCGATGGGGTGCGATTACACAGGCGGCGAGAGCGGAGAGCATGGCGGATCGGCGTGACAGCATCAAGGTCATCTCCTCAGAAGATCGCTACACAAACACGGACGTGTTACGGCGAGTTAGGCCTAACGAACTCAAAAACTGATCGACGTGCGCAGCCCAAAAACCGCAGCGTCTGGAATCCGCCCCACAGCGGGGTTGATCGGATCAATCACGCCGCCGCCCGGGCGAAAGATGTATTGGAAATCGGGCTGAACGATCCAGCTGGGACCGATCTGCGCCTGATAGCTAACTTCGAGTGCGAGCTCATAGGTGCGGATCGGCAAGGCTTCGCCCGCGAAAAATGCCGTGTCTCGATCAAGGGCGCTGATCGATGGGGAGAGCTGTGAAAAGGCTGCAGCGCATCCAAATGTATCATCCGGCCGTTGCTTCCAAATCCCCATGAAATTGATTCCGGCCTCCGCATAAAAGTTCATCAGATTGCGATCCGAAGGGCTTGCCGCGATACGCGCAAATCCGCCAATGCCTTTTTTTGGACCCTCGCCGGGCAAGTGCCAAAGCATCTGATCGATCACGCCATAGACACCAAAATTGCCGAGATGGACGAGCGGCAGTCCATTGCTCAACGGATCGGCGAGCGATCTGCCGTCGATCCCGAAATGATTGTCGTTGAACGGGCCGAAGTGATACCATCCTCCAAACTTGATCGTCCCAGCAAGACCTTCTGAAATCCTTCTCCTGATTATACTTATATTGCGCTTCACCGATCAAAAATGGCGGATCCTTGAGACGGAAATTGATTCCCGCGGGGTCTTTGATCTCCTGCAAGCCCGTGAACCCCGTCCCAGCTGGGTCGCCGTTGAAGATTGCAGCAAGGAGCGTGATCTGATCGGTTGGAGTCACTTTGAGACGAGCGCCAGGCGTCGCCAGCGGATAATTCGGTCCGCCACCGCCAGGGAGATCCTGTATGAATAAATTTGACCAGCCGAACGTAACATTAATAAACAAGCTATTGCCGAATTCGCTGATGAAGAATTGATTATCGGCCGTTAATTGACCGACGCGAACCGATGCCATGTCGGCGAACAGCTTCTGTTCGATCCAAAGCTCGAAAAGTCGGGTTGTCGGCCGCGCCGCCAAGCCGCTGATCGTCGAATAGTTGAGGATATTCTCGGCCGAAAGGTTGCGGCCTTGGATTTGGTAGGCATTGACCCGGAAAGTCGTGCCGGGCAGTCCTGCAAGCTTTTGCGAGGTCGGCGTCGATCGCCATGTAGAGCACGCTCCCGTAGGTGGCGCCATGCTTGACTCCGCCCGTCGGATTTCCGAAAGTGTCTTGGATGTAACTCAATTGGAAGTTGACGCCGAGATCGAGCAGACCTTTCTTGAAATCCCCAAGCGCCGGAATCAGCCGAAGTGATCGACGGCTGCTCGGCCTCTGGGACCGCCTCCACGGGAGCTTCCTTGTGGCCGGTCGGATTCGACGCGGGATCATGCGCGCGAACGACGTCCCACGGGAATACGACCAAGCCAGGAAGCACGATCAACCGAAGCAACGCGCTTCGCATGCGCCGCAAGGCCGATCGACTTACGAGGGAGGCGCAAGGCGCCCTCCCTCCACGGGGCGGCAGGGCCTCGGATGCGAAACGGGATCGAGGGCGCAATTCGGCATCCCCCAAAGAGAGGATCAGACGCAAAAGCTTAACATCAAGATGCACACGAAACAAACCGAGCCGCCTGCAGCATTCGCTTCATTCGCCCGTCGCAATACGCCGCGCCGCACAAAACCCGGAGTCAAACGCGCTGCAAATCTCATTGATGGGACACGTTCTTTTGCAAATCAGACCTTTTGGTGACATGCTTTAATCTCACCCCGCCTCGGCGCCGATTCCTAGCGCCTCGATCCGAGGGCGCTTGATGCTCAGCTTCCAAAACGTCGGCCTGCGCTATGGGACGGGCGAGGAGACGCTCAAGGATTTGAATTTCTGCTCTCGCGCCCAAGACCTTTCAGTTCCTCACCGGCCCGTCGGGCGCCGGCAAGACGACCCTCTTGAAGCTGCTGATGCTCTCGCTCAAGCCCACGCGCGGCAAGATCGAGGTCTTCGGCAAGGACGCCTCGACGCTCGACAAAGCGGCGGTGACCCAGATTCGTCGCCGTTTCGGCGTCGTCTTCCAGGACTTTCGCCTGCTCGACCATTTGACGCTCTACGAGAACGTGGCGCTGCCGCTGCGCGTTCTCGGACGCGAGGAGGCCGGCTATCGCGCGGAGGTCTTCGAGCTTCTTCGCTGGGTCGGGCTTTTCGAGCGGCGTTACAGCCCGCCGAGCGTGCTCTCGGGCGGCGAGAAACAGCGCGCGGCGATCGCCCGCGCGGTCATCGCACAACCCGAGCTGCTGATCGCCGACGAGCCGACGGGCAACGTCGATCCGCCGCTCGCACGCCGCCTGTTGCGGCTCTTCGTGGAGTTGCACAAATCGGGCGCGGCCGTGGTGATCGCGACGCATGACCTCGATCTGATGGATCAATACGAGGCGGCGCGCCGCCTCGTGCTCGCGGAAGGGCGACTGCATGTCTATGAGTGAACGCCCGCCGGCGACGCCCGCCGCGCCAGTGCCGACGACGGCCGAGGAGCCGCCGCCGCCGCAGCAGCCGCTGGCGCCCACCGATTCGGTTGCGGGGCGTTCGCTCGTCATCGTCATCGCCATCACGACTTTCCTCGCGGCCTTGGCGGCGGGCGCGGCGCTGCTCGTCGCCGACGCCAGCGCCGATTGGCGCAAGGAGCTCGCGCGCGAAATCACCGTGCAGGTGAAGCCGGTCGAGGGACGCAACCTCGAGGCCGACGTCGAGGCCGTGACGCGAACCGTCCTGGCGGCCCCGGGCGTGCGCGAGGCCCGCCCCTACACCAAGGAGGAATCGGAAGCCTTGCTCGCGCCCTGGCTCGGCGAGGGGCTCAATCTCGCCGAACTGCCCACTCCGCGCATGGTGGTGGTGAAGATCGACCCGGGCGATCCGCCCGATCTTTCGAAGCTGCGCATCAACCTCGCGCAGGCCACGCCCGCCGCCGTGCTCGACGACCATCGTGTCTGGCTTGAACGCCTGTCTCGCATGGCGGGCACCGTCGTGGCGATCGCCGCGCTCGTCTTCGTCCTCATCGTCGTGGCGATGGCGGTGACTGTCGCTTCGGCAACGCGCGCGGCCGTCGCCACCAATCGCGAGATCGTCGAGGTGCTGCATCTCGTCGGGGCGGACGACGCCTTCATCGCCAGCGAATTCCAGAACCGCTTCCTCAGTCTGGGGCTGCGCGGGGCGGCGGTCGGCGGCGGCGCGGCGGCGGTGTTTTTCCTCATCGCGCGAGTTGTGGCGCGGAGCTTCGCGACAACGCCGGGCGGCGAGCAGGTTGCGGCGATGTTCGGCGAGGCGGCGCTCGACGCACGCGGCTTCGCTGCGATCTTCCTGCTCGCGGCCGCGACGGCCTTAGCGACGGGGTTCTTGTCCCGCCTGATCGTGCTCGGACGGCTGCGCGAGCTGCAGTAAGCGCGAGGTCGCGCGAAAGGCGTTGATCGTCGAAGCATCCTGTCGCAGAAGTCGCTCAAGCCGAGCCAGCGCTCGGCGCTGCGAAAGGAGAAGCGACACTTGCAAGCGCGATGGCGTAGCGCGGCGCCGGCTGGCTTCTGCCTCTTGGCCTTCCTGACGGCTGTGATCTCGGCCGGCTTCGTTGGATTCGCCAGCTCGCTCGCGCGTGAGGAGCTTCCGTTGGCGCTCGAAGCCGAAGGCGTCGTGGCGCTGACGGGAGGCTCCGATCGGGTGCTGGAGGCCGCCGAGCTCCTCGCGCGGGGCCAGGCGCATCGTCTCTTGATCACCGGCGTCAATCCGATGACGCACGGCGCGGCGCTCGAGCGAATCCTTCCGATCTCGCGCGAGCTGTTCAATTGCTGCGTCGATCTCGGCTATCAGGCGCAGGACACCGAAGGCAACGCGCGAGAAACCCGCGAGTGGATGCAACGACGCGGGCTGAAAGGCCCGCTCATCGTCGTGACCTCGAATTATCACATGCCGAGGGCGCTTCTCGAGCTTCAGGCCGCTCTGCCGGGCGTGGCGCTCTTTCCCTACCCCGTTGTCGGCGAGCATGTGCGCGTCGAAGCTTACCTCGAGGATCGGCAAGTCCTGCGCCTGCTGCTGCGCGAATATTTCAAATATCTTCGGGCCTTTGGCCGCACGCGATTGGAGGCGCTTTCCGCCGGGCCCGGTTGAAGGGCTCGGACGCGGCCGAGGCTCCGCCCGTTAAGGGTTACGAGGCGGCTTTTTTCGCCAGGAAGCGAGAACGAGCGGACTGCGCCTCGTCATGCGAGAGCGTCGCTCCCGATCTTTCCACGAGATCGCGCAGAAAATTGAACTCGTCGATGCTCAGCACGACGAGCCGGTCGCGGCCGTTCTTGGTGACGATGATCGGCGCGTTCAGCGCGAGATCGCAGTAGGCGCTGAAGCGCTTGGCCATCTCGGCCGAACTCACTCGCTTCAACCCGCCTGCCGGGCCGTCCGCGGAGGGAGATTCGTCGCTCACGGCAATAATCCTCTCGCCTCTGTCGCGCTTCCTGCTCGCGCGCGGATAGTGACTCTGTTAGCGACGTTAGACAAGACGCCAGCGTCGCAAACGCTAAGCAAAAGCTCTCCGGAGCTGGGCTTATAACCAGGCGAGCCCGGGTCGCTGAACCAAAGGACGCCGTCCAATCCGACTTCGGCGACGGCGCCTCTCACACTCACGGGCCTCGCGGCGACGCGTCCCCTCGAGCGGTCACACAGAACATTGCGCGCGAACGCGCCGTTTCAACGGATTTGACGCTTACAAGCCCATTTGTTGGCGCGAAACTCTCGTCTGTCGATTTCCTGGCGAACGGGCCAGACCAGCGGCCGCTCCGCAGCGTCTCACAACCTCATGTATTTTCAGGAAAAAGAAAATTTTGCCGCTTTTTCGCCGCAATATTGACCAAATTACATATTTTGCGTAAATTGCCGGTTGCACGGCGGTGACCGTGCAACCGAAGCTTACGATTGCGAAAAGCGAGGTGAGGACATGCGTAACATTAACATCAAAATCGCAGCGACGATGCTGGGGCTAGGCTTGGCTTTTGGCTTGGCTTCCAGCGCAACGGCCGGCGTTCCGTCGCTGGCGCAAAACGACGCCGCGAAGGTCGAGGGTCCGGTGGACTATGTGCGGTGGTATTGCCACCGTCATCGCCACCACCACATCTTCACGCAGCTGGTAGCCGCGGGGACGGTCACCTATCCGGTCTATCGCATCGAGCACTATAAGATCGACTATAGATCTCCGACCTTCGCTTACGCCGCGCCTGCCGCGCCGGTCATTCCGATCCTCGGCTGGTTCTTCTGAGAGGTCCGGAAGGATCCTTTTGAGCGCGCGTTCGAGGTTCGGACGCGCGGCTTTTCGTCGTCGCGATTCCGAAAGCCGATTAGAGCGAATTCCGCAAAAGTTGACAGACTTTTGCGATCAGAATTCGCTCCAGCATATTGATCTGGCGCGATTTTATCGCTCGAACGATTCCGTCCGAGCGGAAAGCGCGCTAGCGCGGCATGACCGCCCAGTAGTCGAGATCGAGAAGAACGCTGGAATCTGGCTTGCCATCGGGGCCATTCAGCGGAAACTCCGCGCAAGGCTTGTCCTTCGCGGCCACCAGGCGCAGACGCAGCGCGCCGATGTCGTCGCGACCTGGAATCTCCGCCTTGTCCAGCACCTCGCTCCACGCGAAGATCGTCCCGCCGGCAAAGAGCGGATTGACGTGCTTGCCGCCGTTGATCGCCGAGATGTGAAATGCGTTGGCGAGGCCGTTGAAGGAGAGCGCGCGCGCCATTGAGATGACATGCCCGCCATAGATGATGCGCTTGCCGAAGCGCCCCTGCGCTTCATAGAACTGATTGAAGTGAACCTTGCTGTTGTTCTGATAGAGACGTGTCGCGAGCTGATGTTCCGCCTCCTCGACCGTCATGCCGTCGATGTGGTCGATCTTCTCGCCCTTCTCATACTCGCCCCAGAAGAAAGGCGAGCCGGCGAGCGCCCTGTCGTAGGCCGCGACCTGTATCTTCGGGACAGCCTTGCCGAGGTCCTTCGGCTCGACCGATTTCGGGAGCGTCGGGACGACCTCGGGACCCACGGACGCGTTCTTGTCGCGCTTCTTCACCATCACCCAGCGCGCATAATCAAGCACCGCCTCGCCATGCTGGTTGCGGCCCGTCGAGCGGACATAGACGACGCCCGTCTCCTTGTTGGAGTTCTCCTTCAGGCCGATCACCTCGGAGGTCGCGGTCAACGTGTCGCCGGCGTAGACGGGCGCAAGAAACTTGAGGTCCGCGTAGCCGAGATTGGCGAGCGCGTTGAGCGAAACGTCGGGCACGGTCTTGCCGAGCACCAAATGGAAGACCAGCGCATCGTCGATCGGCGCGTCCTTGTAGCCGATCGCCTTGGCGAAAGCCGAGGAGGACTGCACCGCAAAGCGCGGCAGATAGAGCGCCGTGTAGAAGGAGACGTCGCCCACCGTCACGGTGCGCGGGGTGGCGTGGCGGATAATCTGACCGAGCGAGAAATCCTCGAAGAAATTTCCGATGTTCGATTTTTTGGCGGTCATCTTCTAAAGCTCGTTCTCTCAACGTGGGCCTTGCGCCAGCAATTGCGCCAGCGCTGTCTGCAAGCTCGCGGGATCCCCCGCGACGTGAATTTTCTTCAAGCGCGCCGTTTGGCCCGAGACGAGCGTCAGCGCGCTTTTTGGCGCATGCAGCGCCGAGGCGAGAAGAGCGATCAGCGCGGCGTTGGCGCGCCCGTCTTCCGGCGCCGCACGAACCCTCGCTTTCAGGACGAGACGCCCGTCGGCGAGCGCCTCGAATCCCTCCAGGGAGTCGCGGCCGCCCTTCGGCGTCAACCGCAGCCAGAATGCGACGCCGTCCCCCTCCTCGATCCAGGGGTCAGCCAAGCGAGCCGTAGCTGAGGCTGTGGGCGATGATGTCGCTCAAGAACTGCAGCGCGAGCAGGACGATCATCGGAGAGAAGTCCAACCCGCCGAAGGTCGGAATGACGCGGCGGATGGGCTCATAGATCGGCTCGGTCAAAGCCGCCAGCGCCCGGCGAATCGAATAGACCGTGCTCGAACGCGTGTTGATCACGTCGAAGGCGACGAGCCAGGAAACGATGAAGGAGGCGACGACGACCCACCAATAGATGTCGATGACCGTCAAAAGCAGCTTGATCACAGCGTATTGCATTTGCCACTCGCTTTTGGCGCTCTCGATCCCTCGAACGGGATCGTTCGAGCGACAAGAATGCGCCAGCTCACCATGCTGGAGCGAATTCTGGTCGCAAAAGCCTGCCGACTTTTGCGGAATTCGCTCTAGGCCTCAAGACCCTCGGAGCGCTTCTCTAGCGCCCGCCGCAGGGCCATGCAATCAGGTCAAGGCGACGCTGCGCGACGGCGCTGACGACGTTTTCCCGGAACTGATTGACAGGGCCGAGAGGCGCAGTGTAGTCAGCGCGCCTGGCCGGGGCTGTAGCTCAGATGGGAGAGCGCTGCAATCGCACTGCAGAGGTCCGGGGTTCGATTCCCCGCAGCTCCACCAAAATCAATCGTCTACCACCAGGAACAAGGGCCCCGGCGCCGGCGCGGGCCACGCCGGGTTAACCTAGGCGCGCCCTGCCGCTCCGCCCGAAGCTCGGGCCATCCGCTGCACGTGGTGGGCCGCGCATTTCGGGCAGCGCCGTCGCGGCGATCCTGACAACCTCGCCCAAGTCGTCCGCAATCACCAGGTCCCCGATCGCGACAATGGCGGCCCCCTTGGAAATTTCGCAGATGGCGAAAATCCAATTGGAGCTCGCGCAAGGCGGAGCGAGCCTGCCGAAGGCGGAATTGATCTCCGCGACAGCGCCGCGAGCGCCCCGTCGAGACGTTCCACAATCTGCGCATCGTCAAGCCGCTGAGGGCCGATAAACCGCATCCCTGCCCTCTCTTGGGCTTAAAAAATTTGCTCCCCCAATTCTTGTCGAATACGCCTGAATTCGTCCGCAAATATGGCGCTCGGGCGATCCAGAACTCGGGGTGGCCGGGCTTGCTACACGCTCTGGTCGGATGGGCGACCGCCCAGGCGTCGCATGACCTCAGCCCATCGCGCCGCCGCCGTTACGCTCCAGCCGTCCAGGTAGAGGTAGACCACGGGCGTCGTATAAAGCGTCAGCGCCTGGCTGACGATCAGCCCACCGACGATGGCGATGCCGAGCGGACGGCGCACCTCGCCGCCGTTGCCGAAACTGAAGGCGAGCGGCAGAGCGCCAAGGATCGCCGCCATCGTCGTCATCATGATGGGGCGAAAACGCAGGATGCAGGCCTCGTATATCGCGTCGTACGACGACGCGTCGCGCGCGCGCCGCGCGTCGATCGCGAAATCGATCATGAAAATCGCGTTCTTTTTGACGATGCCGATGAGCAAAATCACGCCGATGAACGCGATGATGCTGAATTCGGTGTGGAACAACATCAGCGCCAGCACCGCGCCGACGCCCGCCGACGGCAGCGTCGAGAGAATGGTGATCGGATGGATGTAGCTCTCGTAGAGGATGCCGAGCACGATATAGACCGCGATGACCGCCGCCACGATCAGCAATGGCTGCGTGCGCAACGACTCCGCGAAAAGCTGCGCCGTGCCCGTCAACGCGCCGCGCGAGGTCGATGGCATGTCGATCTCCTTCGATCGCGCGTTCGATCTCTTCGACCGCCTGGCCAAGCGAAGCGCCGACGGCGAGATTGAACGAGATCGTCGTCGCGACGAACAGCCCCTGATGATTGATCGCCAGCGCCGTGTGGCCCGGCTCGTAACGGGCGAAGGCGGGCAGGGGAACCATCGTCTCCTGGCTCGTGCTGACGGGCGAACCCGTCGACGCCACGGCATTGCCGACGACGGCGATCGCATTGTTCTGCGCGTTGCGGGCCGTCGCGGTGACGGCGGCGTATTCGTGGCGGCGGCGCTTTGGCTGGTCGACGGCGTCGAGGGCGTGATCGCTGCTCGGTCGAGACGACAACGTTTCCGGCTGGCGCGTTGGTCGAGCTCGTGCCTCTCGCCGGCGCGCCGGAAGTCGAAACATAGATCTGTTCAGCAACTCCGAGGGGCGCTGCGTGCTAGCGCGGGTCGATCTCCATGACGACGTGATATTGGTTGTTGGCCTGATAAATGACCGACACTTGCCGCTGTCCGAAGGCGTCATAAAGCGTGCTGTCGATCTGCGCCGCGGTGAGCCCCAGCCGCGAGGCGGTGTCGCGATCGATCACGACATCGAACTCCAGCGCCTGCAGCTGCTGGTCCGAACTTACGTCGCGAAGCACGCCGCCCGTGCTGCAAGGCGTCGACGAGCTTCGGCGTCCAGGAATACAGATCGGGGCCGCCGCCGAGCAAGGTATATTGATATTCGGCGTTGCTCTGGCGCGCGCCGACGCGAAAATCCTGGATGGCGGTGAGGAAAATCTCCCCGCCCGGCAGTTGCGCCAGCCTCGGCCGCAAGCGTCGCGATGATTTCGTCGGCGGAGGCTTTGCGCACGCCGAGCGGCTTAAGATTTACATAGACCGACGCGGTGTTGAGCGCCGCCGCGTTGCCGCCGCTGCCGACGCCCGTGAAGCCGATGACATTTTCCACATCCGGATCCTGGCGCACGATGCGCGATCATCTCCACGAGCTTCTTTTGCATGGCCTGGAACGAGACGGACTGATCGCCGCGCAACACGCCGGTGATGCGCCCAGTATCCTGCTGTCGGAAAAAAGCCTTTGGGCACGATGATCAGCAGATAGACGTTCAGCGCGATCGCGCCGAACAAAATCAGCATGACCAGCCGACGGATGCGAGAGCGCCGCGATCAGCGTGCGCTCATAGCCGGAAAGCATGCGGTCGAAGAATGTCCGCTTCTTTTTCGCGCCGTCCTCCTCGCTAGGTTTCTGGCCGCAACAACAGCGCGCACAGCATCGGCGTCGTCGTCAGGGAAATGACGAGCGAAATCAGAATGGCGATAGAGAGCGTCAACGCGAATTCGCGGAAAAATCGTCCGGGAATGCCGCCCATGAACAGGATCGGCGTGAACACCGCGATCAGCGACAGGCTGATCGATAGCACCGTGAAGCCGACCTCGCGCGCCCCGAGCATCACCGCGTCAAGGCGCGGCATGCCCGCTTCCAGGTGTCGCGACACGTTTTCGACGACGACGACCGCGTCGTCCACGACGAAGCCCGTGGCGATGGTCAAGGCCATGAGCGAGAGAATGTCGAGGCTGAAGCCGGCGAGATACATGACGCCGAACGAGCCGATGATCGAGACCGGCACGGCGATGCTCGGGATGATCGTCGCGCGCACGTCGCGCAAGAAAAAATACACGACCATGATGACGAGCAACACCGCGATCACCAGCGTCGTCTCGGTGTCTTCCAACGACGCGCGGATGGTCAGCGATTTGTCGCCGGCGATCTTACGTTCATGCCGGCGGGCATCGCCGCCTCCATGCGCGGCAATTCCGCTTTGACGCGATCCACCGTGTCGATGATATTGGCGCCCGGCTGCGTGAAGGGAATCACCGCGACCGCCGGGTCTTCGTCGAAATATCCGTCGTTGCGCAGGTCTTCGACCGAGTCCACGACCGTGGCCACGTCGCTCAAACGCACCGCGTCGCCGTTGCGATAGGCGATGACCAGCGGCGCATAGTCGGCGGCGCGCGTGGCCTGATCGTTGTCGTAGATCTGATAGCGCCGCGAGCCCTCTTCGATCGACGCCTTTCGGGCTGTTGGCGTTGGCCGAGGCGAGCGCGGCGCGCACGTCCTCCAGGCTCGACGCCATATTTGTTCAGCGCCTCGGGATTGAGTTCGACGCGCACGGCGGGCAGCGTCGCGCCGCCGATGATGACCTGTCCGACGCCTTCCAGTTGCGAGAGCCGCTGCTGCAACACATTGCTCGCCGCGTCGTACATCTGGCCGCGCGTCAGCGTCTTCGAGGTCAGCGCCAGAATGACGATCGGCGCGTCGGCCGGATTGACCTTGCGATAAGTCGGGTTCGTGCGCAGGTTCGTCGGCAGGTCCGCCCTTGCCGCGTTGATGCCCGCCTGCACGTCGCGCGCGGCGCCGTCGATGTCGCGATCCAGTCCGAACTGCAAGGCGATGCTCGTGAGGCCAAGACTGCTCGAGGAGGTCATCTCGGTCACGTCGGCGATCTGACCGAGATGGCGCTCCAGCGGGCTCGCGACGCTGTTCGCCACGGTTTCCGGGCTCGCGCCCGGAAGCTGCGCGAGCACGACGACGGTCGGAATATCGACCTGCGGCACTGGCGCGACCGGCAGCTCGAAGAAGGCCAGCGCGCCGGCGAGCGCGATGCCGATGGTCAGCAGCGTCGTCGCGACCGGACGCGCGATGAAAGGCGCGGAGATGTTCATCGCGGCGCCTCGTGCGACGGCGCGATGTTTCCGAACCGGCTCTGCGAGACGGTCGAAAAACAGGTAGATCACCGGCGTGGTGAAGAGGGTCAGCACTTGGCTGAAGATGAGGCCGCCGACGATGGCGTAGCCAAGCGGGCGCCGCAGTTCCGATCCCGAGCCGCCGCCGAGCATCAGCGGCAGCGCGCCGAGAATCGCCGCCATCGTCGTCATCAGGATCGGCCGAAAGCGCAACAGGCACGCCTGGTAGATCGCGTCGCGCGGCGCCATTCCCTCGTGGCGTTCGGCGTCGAGCGCGAAGTCGATCATCATGATCGCGTTCTTCTTGACGATGCCGATCAGAAGAATGATGCCGATGATCGCGATGATGTCGAGTTCGTAGCCGAACAACATGAGGATCAGCGAGCGCGCCGACGCTGGCCGACGGCAGCGTCGAGAGGATCGTGACGGGATGGATGAAGCTCTCGTAGAGCACGCCGAGCACGATGTACATCGTGGCGATGGCGGCGGCGATGAGCAGCAGTTCGTTCGTGAGCGAAGAGCGGAACGCCGCCGCGGCGCCCTGATAGGCCATGATGAAGCTCTCGGGCAGCCGATGTCCTTCTTGGCCTGCTCGATCGCCTCGATCGCCTCGCCGAGCGAAGCCTTCGGCGCCAGGTTGAACGAGATCGTCGTCGCGGGAAACTGACCGAAATGGCTGAGCAGCAGCGGCGCCGGTTCCGTTGCGTCACCGACACGAAGGCCGCGAGCGGCGCCTGGCCGTTGGTGGTCGAGGACGACGACGGCAGATAGATCGCGGAGAGACTGTCGAGCGCGGCTTGCAGCGACGGGATCGGCCTCCAGGATCACGCGATACTGGTTGGACTGCGTGTAGATCGTCGAGATGATGCGCTGGCCGAAGGAATCATAAAGCGCATTGTCGATGGTCGAAGGCGTGACGCCGAATCGCGCCGCCGTCGCGCGGTCGATCGTAAGGATCACCGCCAAGCCGTTCTGCTGCAAATCGCTCGCGACATCGGCGAGCACGGGCGACTGCCGCAGTCGCTGCACCAGCTTGCGGGGTCCAGCGCTGGAATTCGGAGGCGTCGGGATTTTCGAGCACGAATTTATATTGCGCGCGCGTGACGCTGGCGTCGATCGTCAAATCCTGCACCGGCTGCATGTAGAGCGCGGCGCCCGGCGACCTCGGCGGTTTCCTGCTTGAGCCTGCGAATGATCTGCGCTCGCGGAAAGGCTGCGCTGATCGAACGGCTTCAGGGCGATGAGAAAGCGACCGGCGTTCGGCGTCTGGTTGGTCCCGTCGACGCCAATGAAGGAACTCAGGCTCTCGACGTCGGGGTCCTTGAGGATCGCGTCGGCGAGTTCGCCCTGCAGCCGAGTCATCTCCGAAAAGGACGCGCTCTGCGGCCCCTCCGATATCGCCTGGATCAGCCCGACATCCTGAACCGGGAAAAAACCCTTGGGGATCAGCATATAGAGCAACGCCGTCACCGCCACGGTCGCCAGCGCGACAAAGAGCGTCAGCGGTTTGATGATCGAGCACGACCTCGAGCGCGCGGCCATAGTGTTCGATGATTCTTTTGAAGCCGCGATCCGCCGCGAGATCGAAGCGGTTGCGTTCGGCGTCGGGGCGATGACGGATGAGCCGCGCCGCACATCATCGGCACCAGGGTCAGCGAGACCGCCGCGGAGATCACGATCGTCGCGGCGAGCGTGATCGCAAATTCATGGAACAGCCGTCCGGTCGACGTCGCCCATGAACAGCAGCGGAATGAGCACCGCGATCAGCGAGACGGTCAGCGAAATAATGGTGAAGCCGATCTGTCCCGAGCCGCGCAGCGCCGCCTGCATCGGCTCTTCGCCGCCTTCGACGTAGCGGGCGATGTTCTCGATCATCACGATCGCGTCGTCGACGACGAAGCCGGTCGAGATCGTGAGCGCCATCAGCGAGAGATTGTCGAGGCTGAAACGCAGCAGATACATGACGCCGAGACAGCCGATCAGCGACAGGGGCGCGGAGAGGCTCGGGATGAGCGTCGCCGCGAAGGTGCGCAGAAAGACGAAGATCACGAGCACGACGAGAACGACCGCGAGGCCGAGCTCGAATTCCACGTCGGCGACGGAGGCGCGAATCGTCGTGGTGCGGTCGTTGATGATATCGAGATCGACGCGGCGGCCGGAAGGCTCTCCTTAAGCTGCGGCAAAAGCCGCTTGATGCCGTCGGCGACCTCAATCACATTGGCGCCCGGCTGGCGTTGAATGTTCAGAATGATCGCCGGCGTTTCGTTTGATCCAGGCCGCGAGAAATCTGTTCTCGGGCCCGTTGACGACGTTGGCGACGTCGGACAGACGCACCGGATTGCCGTTGCGGTAGGCGATGATGATCTGCTTATATTGATCGGCGTTGAGCAGCTGGTCGTTGGCGTTGATGGTCGACGCCTGCTCCGGGCCGTCGAAATTGCCCTTCGGCGTATTGACGTTTGATTGCTGATGATCGTGCGCACGTCGTCGATGTTGAGGCCATAGGCGGCGAGCGCGCGCGGGTTGATCTGCACCCGCACCGCGGGCCTGTGGCCGCCGCTTATCGCAACCTGTCCGACGCCGGGCTGCTGCGAGATTTTTTGCGCGAGCCGCGTCTCGGCCAAGTCCTCGAGATCGATCAGCGAGAGGGTCTTCGACGTGACCGCGAGCGTCAAAATCGGCGCGTCGGCGGGATTGACCTTGGCGTAGATCGGCGGCGTCGGCAGATCCGCCGGCAGAAGGTTGTTCGCCGCGTTGATCGCCGCCTGCACTTCCTGTTCGGCCACGTCGAGCGAAATGTCGAGATTGAATTGCAGCGTGATGATCGAGGCGCCGGCGGAACTCGCCGAGAGCATCTGGTTGAGGCCCGGCATCTGGCCAAGCTGCACTTCGAGCGGCGCGGTGACCGCCGAGGTCATGACCTCGGGACTGGCGCCGGGATAAAAGGTCTGCACCTGGATCGTCGGATAGTCGACCGCCGGCAGCGTCGCGAGCGGCAGCAGGCGAAAGGCCGAGAGCCCCGTCAGCAGGATCGCGACCATCAGCAAGGAGGTGGCGACCGGGCGCATGATGAAAGGCTCGGAAACGTTCATCGATCCTCTTCACGTTCGAGATTGTTCGTAATCGGGCGCCGACGACGCTCATGCCCTCGCGCAGGCGATCGGTGCCCTCGGTCACGACCCGGTCGCCAGGAGCGACGCCCGAGGTCACCTGCGGTCATGTCGCCTTCCGTCGGACCCAGCGCGAGCGTGCGCACCGCGACCTTATTGTGAGCGTCCATGACCCAGGCGTAGGCGCCCGGGCGCGCCCGTTGTATCGCGGCGTTCGGAATTCTGACGACGTCGCGCAAGGTGCGCACGAGCAGTTGCGCATTGACGAACTGGTTCGGGAAGAGCTTGTGTTCGTTGTTCTCGAAACTCGCGCGAAATTTCACCATGCCGGTCGTCGTGTCGACTTGACTGTCAATGGCGTAGAGTTCGCCGACGCCGAGCTGATTGACGTTGGCCCGATCGAAGGCGAAGACTTGCAGCCGTTTGCCCGCGTTCAATTGCGGCAGAATGTCGGGAACCTGATCCTCGGGGAGAGGAAAGATCACGGTGATGGGCTGCAGCTGGGTGATGACGGCGAGCGTGCTGTTCGTGCTCGTCTGCACGTAATTGCCGGGATCGACAAGGCGAAGGCCGACGCGGCCGTCGACGGGCGAGACGATGCGGGCATAGATGAGATTGAGCTTCTGCTGCGTCGATGAGCGCCTGGTCGGTCTTGACCGAGCCCTCGTATTGCTTGACGAGGTAGACCTGATCCTCCTCCGTCTGGCGGGCGATCGAGTTCTGCTTCAGGAGCGTCTGATAGCGGCCAAGGTTGACCTTGGCCTGATCGAGAAGGCCCTGATCGTGGACGAGCTGCCCCTCGTATTGCGCGAGCAGGATCTCGTAAGGACGGGGATCGATCTGCGCCAGAAGGTCGCCCTTCTTGACGATCTGGCCCTCCTTGAACGCGACTTGCGTGAGCTGTCCGCTGATCTGGGTGACGACGTTCACGGTTGCGAGGGGCGCCACCGTGCCGAGGCCTATGACGAAGACCCTTATGTCGCCCTTGCCGACGGTGGCGACGCCCACCGATTGCGGCGGCGCGCCGCGGCTCGCATTTTTCGTGGGCGCCCAATTCCAGGCTAGGTAAATCAAGAGCGCGAGCGCCGCGATCGCAAGCGCCACGCGGCCGTAGGGGCGGCGCGGACGCGGACTCGCCGTCGGAGCCTCGGTTGCTTGTTCCGAAGTCATCGTCTCCACAGGTTTCCCCAACACTGAAAGGCCAATGCTCCATCAAGACAAGCGCGTCGTGTCAAGCAGACCGGTCCGCAACCGTTCTTATACCGCTGACGCGAGCCAAGAACGTCCGGACCGTGTCGGGCCGCCATAATTCCGGGGAATTTTGTTGCCACGCCTTGAACGTCGGCGGACGCCGAGGCGGTTGGAGCCTGACCGGCGCATTTCTGCTCCCTTCGTGCGATCATCCCCGCGCGGCGGCAATTCTTCAAGGCCGAGGTCCCCGTGATGGACATGATGAAAAGGGACATGGCCAGGCCAGAGGGGGAGCCTTGATGCAACGCCAGGAGGAGCGACGCGTAAGACACGCGGGGCTCGCCCTAGCGCTCGCGCTTGCGCTTCCGGGATGCATGGTCGGTCCCGACTACGTGAAGCCGCCGGTTTTGACGCCAGAAAAATTCAAGGAGCTCAAGGGCGCTCCGGTCAAGGGCTGGAAGCTCGCGGAGCCCTGCGGCTGCGTCGACACGGGCGCCTGGTGGGCAGTCTACAGGGACCCGACGCTCGATCAGCTGGAGGAGCAGGTGGAGCTCTCCAACCAAAACGTCGCCGCCGCGGCGGAGGCCTATGAGCAGGCGCGCGCGCTTATCCGCGAATCGCAGTCCGCCCTCTTCCCCACTGTCAGCACAGGCTACAGCACGACGCGCCAATACACCGGCTCAGCGCTCTTCAACAGCGGATCCTCGACCACAACCGCCGCGCCCCTGTCCAGTTCGACGACGACCACCACAACGACAACGCCGAGCACGACCGGAAACCGCGGCCGCGTGACCGCCATCTACACGGCGCAGGGAACGCTGACCTGGACCGTCGACATTTGGGGCCAGATTCGCCGACAGATCGAAAGCAGCACCGCGGGCGCGCAGGTGAGCGCTGCGAATCTCGCCACCGCCAAGCTCACGGCTCAGGCCGCGCTCGCGACCGCCTATTTCAATCTTCGCGCCGCTTACTCACTCAAGGAAATTCTCGAGAGGACCGCCGCCGAGTATCAGCGGACCCTCGAGATTACGCAAAATCAGTACAAAGCCGGCACGGTGTCCGCCGCCGATGTGGCGAGCGCCGAGACTCAACTGCTCGCGACGCAGGCGCAGGCGATCAACACGGGCATCGCCATCGCACAGAGTGAGCACGCCATCGCGCTGCTGATCGGCAGACCGCCGGCGGCGTTGTCGCTGCCGCCGATGCGCCTGACCGGATTTGTCCCCTCCATTCCTGTCGAGGTGCCGTCCGCGCTTTTGGAGCGCCGTCCCGACATCGCCGCGGCCGAGCGCACGATGCAGGAGCAGAACGCGTTGATCGGCGTGGCCGTGGCCGCCTATTACCCCAATATCACCCTGTCGGCCGACCTCGGCTTTACCGGCCATGTGCCGCTGCCGTTCAACCCCGCGCATGAGTTCTGGTCGCTGACCGCTCTGGCGGCAGAGACCGTGTTCGAGGGGGGCTTGCGCTCGGCGCAGGTCGACGCCGCGACCTCGACCTATCGGCAGAGCGTCGCGAATTATCGGCAGACCGTGCTGACGGCGTTCGAACAGGTCGAGGATCAGCTCGCGGCCCTGCGCGTTGAGGCCAAGCAGCTCAAGGTGCAGGAGCAGGCCGTCTCGGAAGCGAGAAAGGCCGTGACCGTATTTCCGAACCAGTATCGCGCCGGCGTCGTCGCCTTCACCTCCGTCGTCGTCGCCGAGGCGAATTTGCTCGCGGCGGAGCAATTGGCTCTGACGACGCGGCAGAATCTCTTTCCTCGCGAGCGTCGCGCTGATCGAGGCGCTCGGGCGGCGGTTGGGACAGATCGAAACTTCCGGGAGAGTTCGGGGTCCAAACCGGACCTTCCCTCTTCCCGCAACGTTGACCGGGCCGCGACGTCGTCGGAAGGGCGCCTCTTTCTATTGCTTGACGATCCTATCGCCCTTTGCGTCATCGACGGCCTTGACCGTCAGCGTGAAACGCGGCGTTGTGTAGCTCGGCTTCGTCACGTTGCTCCAGTCCCCATAGGACGTCGCGTCGAGATCGAAATGCTTTTGCTCGCCAGGTTGGATGCCGCCGGGAATGAAAATGTGCAAATCCTGAGCGGCCAGAGGGCACGGCTCTGTTCCGCTCTTTCAACATGCCGGTGAGGTAAAGCTTCTGCTTATGGTGACGGCGCTTTTGTTGACGACGGTGAACGATATCGTTGGTTGTTCCAAGCCTCCGTATTTCTGAATGACGGATTTATTGAATTTGAAGCTTGGCTGCAATAGCTGCACCTTCTCAATCGTCGCCGCGGAGGCCGTCTCCAGAGTATTGAAGGACGTTATGTCGGATTCGGACGCCAAGGCCCCTGGGGACAACAAGACGCCCGCTGCGAATAGCGCGATGACGCTACTTGATGCTTTCGGCATGCGCCTTCCCTACCCGAACCGCTGCACGACAAAGGATAAGCTTCTGATGAGCCGTTTCAAGCGTCAGCGCCCTGCGGGGGCGCGCGCCGCAACTCCTTTTGTCGCGTTAGGCGGCGCGCGCCCCAGACCTCTTTGAAGGTTACCCCTCGTCGTCAGGCCGCCTTCGACCTTGCGGGACCTTTCACTGGCGGACTTCGTTTCGCTGGAGGCGCGCTCCACCGGCTTGAGCAGCGCCCTGAGGAAATCAAAATAGTAATCGTTGAGCTTGCCCGCCTGATCCCAGAAATCGCGCCGCGCCATGTTCAAGAAGTCGTTCTGCGCCGACACGGCTTCGTCGAAGGACTTCACGCCGGAAATTCTGCGAACATAGGCCTGGGCCTCCTGAATGGCTTTGTTCGAATAGTCTTTCTGGCCCTCGGCCGCGGCCTGGAACTCCTTGGTGAGCGCCGCGGGAACGGCGGTCGCCGCCTCGAACCCTTCTCTGCTCAGCTTCTGCACGGTGTCAAAGTAGTTGAACATGCTGTCTCTGCTCCTTCGTGTCCACCGCCGGACCGAGCGGTGACTATGGCTTCTGCCGTCGCTCGCTGCGACGGCGGGCGGCTCCATAAAACAAGCCGCGGATGGGTGAAATGTCGGAATCTACTAAGTCGAAAGCGACACGCAGATCGAAGCGGGCCGGTCTTCGCGCTCAAAGGATTGTTGGCATCTCGAGTCCTCACCGCGGCGGCTCTTCCTGGCCGCCCGCCGGCCAAGCTTGCCAAAAATAGACATCGCCCGATGTGTCGCGCATCGAGGCGCGAGCCTGCGGAGCATTAGCAATGAAAGCGTCCTTGACGAGCGCGGCTGCGATCGAGACCGCGATGACATCGCCGTCATCCGTCTTCGATCATCCGAACGAGGTGGTCTCGTTGGACCTCCCGACGCCGCAAAAGATCGAGATCCTGCTTCGATGGCAGTTTGACGCGCGCGCGCTTCAGCGCGCCACCGACGAAAGCATGTCGGGTGGAGAGCCCCCGATGCTCGACGAGGTCAACGCCGCGCTGACTGCCGTCGATCCTTCCGGCGCGAGCGCGGACGCCTTTCACCGTGCGGCTCAGAAGGTTTAGGCGACGCCTACCGCCGATTGCGACCGTTGCAGGTTCGCGACGCAGCCACCGTAAATAGGCTATTCTCGCCCCGCGCGCGTGTCGTGAGGGCAAAGTATCGATGACGTTTCTCCCTTCAAAACTTCCCTTGATTCAGGCGCCGATGGCAGGAGCGCAAGGCTATGCGCTCGCCATCGCCGTCTGTCGCGCCGGCGGCCTTGGCTCCCTCCCCGCCGCGATGCTCTCGGCGGATGTCTTGCGCGAGCACGTCGCTCTCGTGCGCGCGAAGACCGAGGCTCCGTTCAACGTCAATTTTTTCTGTCACATCGAGCCTGCGGCTGATCCGGCGGTCGAGATGCGGTGGCGCGCGCGACTCGCCCGCTATTACGCCGAAGTCGGTCTCGACGTCTCCGGCGTTCAGGCGGGGCCGTCGCGTGCGCCTTTCGACGAGGAAATGTGCGAAGTCGTCGAGGAGGTCCGCCCCGCCGTCGTCAGCTTTCATTTCGGCTTGCCGCGTCCGGCGCTGTTGCAACGGGTGAAGGCCATCGGCGCGCGGGTTCTCTCCACGGCCACGACCGTCGCCGAGGCGCGGTGGCTGGAGGAGCGCGGCGTGGACGGCATCGTCGTGCAGGGGCGTGAGGCGGGCGGCCATCGCGGCATGTTTCTCTCCGACGACACGGAGGCGCAGCCCGCTCTGTTTTCGCTCTTGCCGCAAGCGCGCGACGCGGTGCGCGCGCCGCTCATCGCGGCGGGAGCTATCGGCGATGGACGCGGCGTCGCGGCGGCCTTCGCGCTTGGGGCCGACGCCGTTCAGATCGGCACCGCCTATCTGCGCGCGCCGGAGGCGTTGACCTCGTCGATCCATCGCGCAGCCATCGCCTCGGCCAGCGACGACGCCACGCGATTGACGAACGTGTTCACCGGGCGCCCGGCCCGCGGTGTGGTCAACCGGCTCGTCTCCGAACTCGGCCCCATGTGTGCGGACGCGCCGGCGTTCCCTTTGGCCAGCGCGGCGGTCGCGCCCTTGCGCGCGGCCGCTGAAGGACAGGGAAAAGGCGATTTCTCGCCCCTCTGGGCGGGCGAGGCGGCGGCTCTGGCGAACGAAGAAAGCGCGGAGGCGATCACGCGGCGAATATGGTCGCAGGCTCTCACGGTCATGACTGACCTTGGCCGCAGGACCGACATAAACTCTCCCTAAAGCGAGCTAAAGCTCGAGCTGATACGCCGTCCGTCCGCCCGATGAGAGGCAGGCAGGCTCGCGGGCCTTCAGCGTTCGCTCTTGGCATTCGGCTCGGCCCGGGAGAGGAAATCCGTGAAAAGCGAAATAACCCTGTTTGTGAGCACCTTCACGACCCTGCTGGCGATCATAAACCCCTTCGAGGTCCTGCCCGTCTTCTTGAAATTATTGGAAGGAAAGGACTCGGCCGAGCACCGACGCGTCGCGCGAAACTCCTGCCTTTATACGACGCTGTTGTGTCTGTTCTTCCTGATCTTCGGCACGTTGATGCTGCAGTTGTTCGGCGTGCCCTTGAGCATGGTCCGCATCGCCGGCGGAATCGTACTCATGCGCATTGGCTTCGAACTGTTTTCGCCGCCGCCGCCGGGGCGAGGCGGAATCACCGCGGCTGCGGCAGCGAATGCAAATATCGCTTTCACGCCGCTGGCGATGCCGCTGATGTTCGGACCGGGAGCCATCGCCACGATCCTGGGCATGGCCGCAAGCGTCAAACATTCAACCCACGAGATCAATTCGTTCGTCGCGATTGTCCCCGCGATCCTCGCGACGATGCTCGTGACCTTTCTTTGCTTGTTCTTCGCCGGAAGGCTCGCCCGCCGTCTTGGCGCGGCGGGCATCGACGCCATCACGCGAATCGTCGGCTTCTTTGTCTCGGCAATGGGCGTAGGCCTGATATTCGACGGGGTTATCGAAGCCCTGGAGACCCACGGGTTGAAGATGCTGCATTGACCTGCGCCGGCGGCGCAGGCGCTGTCCTGGTCATTCGAAGGGGAACTCGGCCCCACGCAAGACTTCGAAGAGCGCCGCGAAATCCTGAGGCCTCACTCCCATTTCGCAGGGGTAGACGGCTGGGTCGTCGAGGAGGCGGCGGCCGGATCGGAACTGGCTGCCGGGACCGCCGTCTGCGGCCAAACGTTTCGCAAACGCTCTCTTGAGAGGACAGCTCATGCAGGGGCACTGGTGAATGGATGCGAGCGTCGTCCTGACGCCAGCCCGAATAACCGTTTTCCCTTCGTCGTTCTTGACCCGAATGAACGTATTGTCGGGGCCGTCGATCATGAGCGCCAGAGCTTCGACCTGACGCCAACTCACCCTTCCCTGGGGAAGCGTGACAACGTCCACCACAACGGGCGTCTCGCCGCTTCGAACAATTTCCAACGTGAACGACGACATAGGTACACTCCCGGAGTTTCGGAAGTTGCCATGGCTTCATTATGCGCCGGTCGGAGAAGGTTGTCATCGAGCGGCGCAGCATGCCCTGGGCTTGAGCGACGCTCAGTTCAGCTCATTCGGGTTCAGCGATCGGCCAAAGCTGCACGCACGCGCCGCCGCTAAGACAAAGTTCTCGAGGCGCCTTTCACCGTAAACTGCGTGCGATCGTCAATCCATGCCTTCATGAGATTCCAGGCGACGGCAAGAACGATCGGTCCCAAAAAAAGCCCGGTCATGCCGAAGGCCAGCAGCCCTCCCATGACTCCAATCGTGCTCACGATCATCGGAGTGGCGAGACCCTGAGACAAATAAAAAGGCTTCACGAACGCATCGATGAAGCCGACCAATCCCATGCAGGCGGTAAGCGCCAGGGCGGGCGCTGCCGTCAAGTGGGTCCATGCCCAAATGATGACGACGAGCGCTATGGGTGTGGGACCGATCTGGACAATGCCGAGCACCAAAATGGCGAAGGTCAAAATGCTCGCGCCGGGCAAGCCCGCGAGCGACATTCCAACGCCGCCCACAATCGCCTGTAACAGTGAAACCCCGATGACGCTTCGGGAAACGGCTTGGATTGTCGCGCCCGCGAGCTCGACGAACCCCTCCCCATGCGCCGGATCTATCTTTCGAGCCAGCTTCTTGCCCACCCCGACGGAAGAAGGGCCGATTGAAAACAAGAAGCCCATGGCCAAGAGTGACATGAGCAAGTTCAGCGTCCCCATCCCGGCGCTGCCGGCATAGACGAGGACCTGCTCCCCGAGGGGCTTCAACTGTGGAAGCAGCGGAGCCACGGCGGCGAGAAAATGCGTCGACGCGCGCGACCAATAGTCGAAGAGTTGTTCGCCGACGAAATGGAGGCGCCTGACAAAGTCAGGCGGCGCAGGCATGGATAATGCGCCCGAGTCGACCTGCCCGAGGAATTCGCTGACGACGTCAACAAGATCGATCGCCAGCCAGCTAAGCGGGCCGACGATAATCAGTAGGCCTAGCAGAGTGAGCGAGATGGCCGCGAGGATGGGCCGGCCCCCGAGCGCCGCAGCCAGCCGATTGAAAATCGGATAGGCCGTCACGGTCAGCACGACGCTCCAAACGATGATCGAAATGAAAGGGTAGACGATCGCCAAGGTCAAATAGGTGAGCGCGACAGCCAATCCGAGGCGGATGATCAGCTGGAAGAATTTCGCGTCGAACCAATCGGGCTGGCGCAATGCGTCGGGGTCTTCCTTCACGGGTCCGTTCCTCGCGGTGGAGCCCCGGGCTAGGACGCCGCGTAAGCGCGCGGCGTCCCAAAGGTGAGCGAATTACCACCAATAACGGCGATAGGGGAGGACGATTGGGAACGCAACGTTCCCAGCCGTTCATATGCCAGCCCGGCCCGCAGCGCCATCCGACCTGCTGGATCGGCGACGCGACGCCGAAGGACTCGGACGAGGCGAACGGCATGGCCTGAGACGCCGTCGCGCTGGCGACGGTGATCGCGGCCGCAGTGAGCAGTTTTGTCGTCAGTGTCATTGGATTTTTTCCCTTCTCGCCGAATTCGTACGGCGCGTGCAAGGTAGCCATCCCTTCATGAACCGATGCTGACTGCTTGACTTGCGCTGGGTAGGCGCTCCCGCTGCGCGCTCGATGCGAGCCGCCCTGTAACGGCGTCAGCCGGGAGTGAATCGAAGCCGCCATTTTGTCTCGCCAGGGAGGAAGGGGGTCGAACGGCCCTGCACCCAGTCGACATGTCCCGAATTGTAGTACGGCGATAGCGGATGTCCGCTCTGGCCAGTGGGCATGTGAAAAACGCCGGCTTCTTCATGACCTGGCGAAACGACGAAGCGCTCCGACGCGCCAAAGCCCTGTCCGGCCACACGAGGCTGGTAGAGGTCGCCCGCAAGAGGCTCGTCGGGCGGATCGAGCAACAGACCCAAGGCCGGGAGAGCCAAGGTCAGCGCATGCTTGATTCCCGCGTGGCTGAACGCGCCCCAGGTGAAGGCGTTGAGCTTGCCGCCGGCCTCGGTCTCGATCTCCGACCGCAATTTCGCGAGAGCGGCGTCGGTGACCTCGTCCCAGCTCTTGAAGCCAGGCGGCACAAGTCGATCGGGCTTTTCGCTGATCAGCCTCCACGCCGGTTCGTCCGCTTGCGGCGTCGCGAAGCGAATCGGACCCGGCTTCGCCAGCGGCGTCGCGATGATCGGCATTGTCGCCATGTAGCCGCCGTAGATTGACGAGATCAGTTGCTGCCGGAAGCTGCGCACGAGGCGATAGCCGATGGAATCGGGCGTCGCGCGGCCGCCCCAGTTTTCCACCTGCGGAACGAGCTCGGCGAAGCGGGGTTGGTCCATCCGGTTGCGCAGACACTGCAGAAGGAGATCCCGCCAGCGCTGCAAAACCCCTCCTCGGTCGTCGAGCGCGATGGCGAGGAGGTCCTGCTCGTCGAAATGCGGCTTCGCCAGAAGCGCGTCTCGGATCTGCCCTGCGCGGGCGCCGTGGGCATATCCATCCTGCCCGAGCTTTTGCAGCGCTTCGCCGCCCACGACGCGCGCGTTTGCGGTCCAGATCCGCCGATTCTCGGGGTTGATGACGGTGGGCGTTTCCTCGGGCGTGAGGTAGCCGCTCCAGCCCTTGTCGCCATCGGCCCAAGACGCGGGCGTTCTTCCGTCATGTCCGAAGCGGCGCGGAAGGGCGCTCGTCACCGTCCAGCCGACCTCGCCATCGGCGTCGCCGACGACGATATTTTGGTGCGGGACGCCCAAGCGATGCGCGATGGAGAGCGCTTCGCGCGCGCTCTGCGCCCGCTCCAAGTCGAGGGAGCCCTGCAGATTGACGGCGATCGGATCATGGGCGACCCAGCGATACGCGAGCTTGCGCCCTTTGGCGTCCGATCCGATGACCGGTCCCCAAATGCTTTCCTCGACCGTCAGCGTCTCGCTGACGGCGCAAGTCACGCAGAGGCGCTCTTCGAGACGACGCAGCGCCTTGGGGCCGTCCGGCGTTCGATAGCGGTTCGCGTCGCCATCCACCGACTCGAGGACGACGACGTCATTCGTGTCCACCATGCTGTTGGTGAAACCCCACGCAATGCGGCCGTTGCTGCCGGCGACGATCGTCGGCGCGCCCGGCAAGGTCACGCCGCTGATGTCGAGCGACGGCTCTTTCGCCTTCAGCCGCGCGCGGTACCAGATGTTGGGCTCGCGCAGGCGCAGATGCATGTCGTTTTCGACGATGGCCGCCCCGCTTGCGCTGAGCGCGCCGGCGACCGCGAAACTATTGCTGCCGGGAATGGCGAGCGCTTCTTCGACACTGATCGCAGGCGCGGCGTTCATCGCGTGCTTCAGTCCTTGCGAGGGAACGGCGGGCGTCGGCAAGAAAGTCCCGTCCATCGCCGCGTCGAAACTCGTGCCGCCAGGAAACAGAAAATCCGTCATAGGCTGCCCGAGCGCATCGATCGCGTCGCCGCGTCGCCGCTCGGTCAGGCCGTCCGACTCCTGCAGCGTCAGATACATGGCGTAGGCGACGAGGATCGTGTCCTCCGCGCGCCAGGGCTGAGGCGTTTTGGCGAGCAGCAGATATTCGAACGGCGGCGCGGCGAGATCGCTCAAACCCCGGTTCACGCCAGCCACATAGGCGTCCAAGATTTCGCGCTCAGCGGCCGCTATCGTGGCCAATCGGGCAACCGCTCTCTGGCGGAAGCGATGCACGCGGGCCGCCCTGTCGGCTGGCAGAGCGGCGGCGCCAACGAGTTCCGACAATTCCCCCGCTGCGGCGAGGCGCTGCAGATCCATCTGAAAAAAGCGCTCTTGCGCGTGCAGATAGCCGAGCCCCCAGGCGAGATCGGCGCGCGATCGCCCGCTCAATGTCGGCGCGCCGCGGGCGTCCCTCGCCACGTCGACAGGCGGCCGAGAGACCCGGCGCCTTTACGTCGCCCTCGAGATTCGGCAGGCTGAGCCGCAACAACACCGCGCCCGCCAGCGCCGCCACACACAGGAGTGCTGCGGAAATCGAAGCCAGCGCGATGAGCGCCTTGCGTGCCGCCGCGAGCCTGCGCATAGCTTCCCCCTCTTCTTCTCGCCGCATTAGCGGTTTTCCGAGCCGTCAACTCTTTGCAACCCTATCAGATGAAAGAAGGCGATCCAGTCTCTCGGGCTCGAAGCGCGCTGCTCAACCGCTACTTCTCTTGCGCCGCCAAGGGCGCGTGGATTGCACGAGCTCTAGGCCGTTTCGCCTCAAGACATCCACAAACCGGAAGGATCTTTCTTGACAGCCGAGCCTAAACGTCGCCCCGAAGCCCAACCGACGCAAAAAATCGGCGTTCGGATCGCTGATCCGGAAAATCTTCCAACCTTCTCCGTTCCGACGCGGGCCTTGTGGGTGGCGGTCGCGACGCTAATCCTCATGGTCTTCGTGATCGCGCGAACTCTTTCAGGCCACCAGAGGCGAGACCGGCGAATTGGACTTCCAGCTGCTCTTCTACGCCTTTCTAATCGCTCTAACCAATAACGTCGATAATCTCGGAGCCAGAATTGCGTACAGCATTCAGGGAACTCGGGTAAGCAATCTTGTCAATTTTTGGATCTCGATAATCACTTTCGTGATTTCTCTCGCCGCCGCCTCTTCGGGCGCCGCGGCCATCGGTTATTTTGGGGAGAGAGCCGCTTCGTTGCTCGCCATGGGATTTCTCGTCGCCCTCGGGTCATGGATGATCCTTCAGGCGCGCAAGCCCGCTTGGCGCGAGGAGTCAGTCCCTCTCAAACGAGGGCGCGAGTTTGTGGACCATCTTGCTGAAGCCGCATAAGGCGGACGTGGACAAGTCCAGACACATCGACTTCAAGGAAGGCACGGTGCTCGGGATCGCCCTCTCGATCAACAACATTGGAGGAGGTGTGAGCGCCGGGATTATCGGCGTCGACCCATTTCTTGTGGCGCTCCTCTCTGCGCTCGTCAGTTTCCTCGCCTTGTGGGCGGGAAACTACATGGCGGAGTTTTTCGTCAAACGAAACATCGCCGAGAAAGCGGCGGCCGTCGGGGGCGCTTTGTTGATTGTGATTGGAATTAAACAGCTGTTCTAGAGAAATTTGTCGCTCATGGGATGTGCGCTGTTCGGCCTGAGGCGCGGGCCGGCGCCATGGATTCGAGCAGCCGGAACCGGCGCAATCTCGCCGACAATCGTTTGATTTCATTGGCGCGCCGGTCAGGATAAAAGTGCGAACACATATGTCATTGAAATCTGGTATTAATTTTTCCCACGTAGTGTTTGCTTCGCCTCACGTGGCGGACGATGCCAAATACAAAGGCCAAGCTCGACGTGGGGCCAAAAGTGGGCATCGATCGCAACTATGCTTTTGACCGTTCAAGCCGAGATTGCAAAGTTCGGGACGACTTATATTAGAGCGCGGAATGGTCCAGAACGCTCGCGCGGGTCACCGAGCTCTTCGCGGCGTGCCGCCCTAATCGACACATCGCGATCACCCCATTGATTTCTCGCTAGCGTTTTGTTGTAGTGCTAATATATTTGGTGGCCGATAATACGGTGATTGTTTCATTTTGCTGAAAGCTGCCTCAGAAATATCGTCATATTCAGCGATCAGACGCACGTAATCGCCGTTCAATATGATATTAGACAATAACCCACGGTATGTCCTCGGCAGTACAAGCAGTGCCAAGTAGCTTGGCAGTTTGACGAACAGCAAAGTGGCAATGCGATAGTAAAAGTTCTGCGAAATCATGGATTGGCGCGTTCAGATCAGGGGCAAGCACCGCTGTCAAATCGGTATGCAAGCCATGATATCTCGCTTTTTCGGCCATCCATTCCAATGCAAGGTCAGAAAGCCCCGTTTCATAATAACCTCCTCCAACGTCAGAATGCACCCCCGGAAACCACTTCACTTCGTAAGGCGAAATGCTCCCTCTTCGCTGAGCATCGCCTTCGACCCGAAGCGAAATGAACGTCGCTCAACTCCATTGCCGTAGGTCGGAAGGACCAACGCCGTTCGTCGATTGCCAAAGCATGGTACACGTTTAGAACGATTGAACTTCCGTCTCGTGTCATGGAAAGTCGATCGAAACAGTTTGTCCGAGATCGAACCTGTTAACCTGGCCAAAGGGAGCGCCGAGTGGACCCACAGTCTCCCAGACGCCGAGGAAGGCGACCGTTGCGTTGGGATAGGAGTTTTCTTTCCGGAATGCCGTCGCAAGTTGACCGCGAGGCCTCCATTCGGCCGACCGATCCTGATAGTGGACATAAGCCTCATCGACCAAATAGAATCTGCGAAGCGCGCAAAATTCCCATGTTGGCGATTAATCCGGCTAATTTCCTCGCGAGAGTCGCGCCGCGTGAAAATCCGATCAAGAATATTTCGTAACCCCTGGTTCATAATTGGTGCAAATAAACTGGTACGCAGTCTTAATATCCAACGCAACCCCCCAGCCGAAACCGCCTCCCAACAGCCTTCGTTCGAGACTGCCAGCCCCGCTAAAATATTGTGAAATCTGTGGAATGCCGTTAGTGTCGAAAGGTAGAGTAGACCTAAACATCTTGAATACATTTGTCCCTGCCTTTTCATCCGGTTCGCTCCAAGTCCCGTCGAAGAAAATGACCAGCCTTTTGCGGAAATTGCTTTGCGTGCTGCCAAATGCACTCTCAGAAGCAATCACCACTCCGCGCTCGTCGTCCGATAGGTGCTTGCTAAATTGGCTCTCCATCCAATGTCTTGCCTCAGCGAAGGTGTCTTTTGGAAGGATGTACTTTGCAGACCGCCCCCGTCTGACAAAACTGTCGACATGCGTCGAGAAACGCTGCCGCCAAAGAATGAAAGACGCCTCATCTTCCGTAATGGGAAGAAGTTTGTTCAGCGAGCTATTCCGCACACATTCAGGTAGTCCACACAACAATCGTTTTACAGACTCGACTTGCTCGGTGGCGAGCGCCGTTTCAAAAGGTTCTTGTCGCCACAAATCGATCAACCGTTCTTGGGCAAGCAGGTCACGAAGGGCGGTGCCGTCCGGATTGCAGATCGCAGGAATATTGGCCAGCACGGGCCACTCCCGCGGGTCTCGGCGCCAAACGCAAGCTGAAGTCGAACTGCAGCATGTTCTTGAGAAGCGCTTCGGTAGCTGAGCCAAATTGCTCGCGGTGAGCGCCCATGAAACGCTCAAGGCGAAGCAAAAAGCAGGCCGCGATGCCCCCAGAGGCGTCATAACTCTTGTTCGTAAGCCAGCCACGTTGACGAGCGGACCAAATGTCGCCCAGCGCGAATTGGATTTGAGAGACAGCTCCTGAGTCGGTACCCGAATGCCTCAATACGGTTCGGTCGACCAACCCCGGCTCGAAAATATGTCCTTCCTTGGCTGCCGGTTTCTCAATGACCACGCGTAGGTTGTCTTTGCCCAGAGGTTTCAGAGCCAAGGAGAAGACACTTGAAGCGATCTCTATCCACGACGCAATCAATCGATCCCGTTCGGAGTCCGACAATCGACTCCCTCCAGATGAGCACAAATTTACGCGTCGCGGAGGACGCCGTCGGTAGCAACTGATTGATTCTTTCGAACCGCCGGCGTCGGCTCTCAAACGCCCCGACCGCGGGAAAGCTATCGACTTCATCTAACACAATAAGAGTTGGCAAAGCGTATGGCTGCGCCAATTCATCGACCAAATCCGAACTCGCTTGCGCCGGAAAAGTTTTTCTCTATCACCCCCCAACTGTCGCCGGAAAACACTCCCTCTTGCCGTCGCACACGCGGACACAAACCGGCTCGAACAAGCGAGGATTTGCCTACTCCCGCCGGTCCAGCGATCACGACCACGTGATGATCTTCGAGCGCAGCGAGGAGTTCGTTGGTCTCTCGTTCGCGCCCGAAAATAGTCGAGCCAGATCCTCCGGGAAAGCTTCGGGGCCAGGAAAGGGATTTCTTATAGAGGAAATCGAGCTCTCATTTCGCTCACGCTGGCGCAACCCCCTCCTGATTGCATTGATGAGGGCATCGGCAGAGTCTTTGGAATTGAAATTGTCTCTTAGGTCGATCCACTGAATATCCGACAATCCGGAAGAATCCTACACGTTCCTTTCGGGAGACTCTGCGTCCGGCAGTATCACCGGCACTATCGGCTTGCGCTGCTTGCGGGTGTTGCGGAGAAGGTCTTCGAAAAACTCTCCTGGTTACTGAACTCCCGATGAGGACGAGGAATACGGAAGAATATTCCAGATCGCGATTGATCATCGATTGCCACGATGAGTCTATGCGTATCAACGAGGGAATGTGCGTGAATTGGAGCAACCGATAAATCCGCCGCCTTAAGTTGCTTCAGCAAGTCCTGGGCGTAATCGGTGGCGTCTCGGGCGGCTCCGATAAAAACGTCAAAACCTGCATTGCGGCGCGTAAGATCAGCGACGGAAGATGTAGTCGCTGTATCCCCTCTCAGGCGTGCAAGAGCTTCCTGCTTTTTTTCCGCCCATTGCTCGCCCTCGCAAAGCAGCAACAAGGCGTCCGTCAGGGTCTCGAAGCTGGCCATTATATCTTTTTGGGAGTTGCGCGTCGGCGTCCCGTCAATCTCCGTTTCTTTGAGGAGTCGCTCAACGATTGCAAACTCTGGCGCATAAGGCATGGCCAGACGCCGATAACTAAGTCCCGCATCCGCCAAACGCTTCGGCAAACCGTCCGAACCAAAGACCTCCTCGAATTTGTCCATAAACTCGTTGAGCTTATATGGATCGCATCCCTGCTCAATTCGGGCCGGTGTCACCAAAATTTCAAGGGCGCGTCCATTTCTCAAAGACAACACGGCGTCAGATCGAAAATCTGATACGACTTCTCGCGTGCCATCCAGATTTTGATTATTCGCGGCGCAAAGCAGCACGGCGACGTCAGCAAGCTGGTACCAGCAATTGCAAATGCCGCCCATTTCCGTCACGCCGGTTCGCGAATTGATCAATACAATTTGGTATCCCATTCTTTCGGGCGTAGTTAGCTCACTGCGTAGCCAGTCGAAGAATTGGTCGCCGAGCCAGTTGTGGAAAAAATCTTGCCAATCAAAGGTTCTTACAATGGTCGCGTATTCAGCATAACGATCGCGCGGCCCGCGCTTCCCGAAATCATCAGGTCTACCGACCCACCGGCCGGCGTTTTCGAGATCGCTTCGATGATGTAGTTGTCTTTCAATTTCCTAAATTTCGGGTGCTCGAATTCCTCCTCGCTGGTTAGTGCGCGTTTGTAGTCGCACACGAGATCAATAAAGCCATCTTTGCTCCCTCGATTCCTTCAAGAAACTGGTCGTCATCAAAAAAATATCTTTCGAGGCCGGGCGCTTCCAAATCGAAATCGATGGCCAGCACTTTAAGGCCGCGCAGTGCTAGCTTGTTGGCGACAGCCGCCATCGCCATTGATCGACCGACGCCCCCCTTAAAGGAATAGAAGGTAAAAATCATGATTGAGTGCCGCTGGATTGGAGCTGTTGATCCATCCGATTGCGGAGATCCGTAATTGGCTGCTCGTCCCCCGCGACCAGATCAGGAAGCACGAGTCCCAGCCATCGTTCCAATCGTTCGACGCAATTTAGGGCAATCTCGCAATGGGCATCGCGTTTGTCACGAAAGCGTGTGAACAGCGGCCCTACGCTCAAATACGAACTTTTCACCAATAATTGCCGAAGTGGTTTATGCAATGGATCGGAGGGACACAATAGGGAAACGACTGCGACTTTCTCGCGGATCAACAATTTTTCAATCGCAGGCCGAAGCTTTGGGTGAAGCAGAGCTAACTCATCTATCACCACAATGGCACCCTTTTTGAAATACTTTCAAGTAGATTATCAGAAACACCAGGTGTTTTATCCCAAAACTCATCGAGCCGATACTGACGCAAGCTGATATGGCAATTGGACATAATGCGGTATTCTCTGGTGCCATCACTCTCCACCTCATTATTTGTTGCCTTCACGGCATTTGAAATTAGTTGTTCAATAGTATTATCTTCTCCACCAAATGGACGCCACTGTTCACGCGAGTTTCCATAGAAGCCGTTCGGCCACTGCGGAGAGATATTGGTCAAACGCGATTTTATCTCGCCAAAAAAATCAGGCATTTTTTTCTGGTCGTCAGGGTCATCAAACTTAGTAAAAATAGGTGTCGGATCGTTACACCAGCTATGAATTTCGTCTTGTGTCAGTGTTACAAATAAGATAAGGCACAATCACCTGATTTCGAACATTATCGATATCTAATCGCGCATGACACCAGTTTCGAAGTCGATCGAATGTCTAGATCTTTGTTCGGATCATCCCACTCGTTGGACGAAGTTGGGAAGACGTCGAGAAATACATCCTTGAATTTCTCAGGAATGTCGTTCTCGCTCACACCAACTAACAATGCGAACACTGCACAGCGACTCCGAATGATTTTGAATGCCGATGGAGCACCGGCTTCTTGCAAAAGCGACAACGAATTCCTGCTTATAAGAAGGATGATCGAATGCGACTGGAGGACAATTTCATCAAGTTGCGGGAAGTGGACAATCTTGTTTCTAAAGCCTAGTCCGAGTGTTTGAGTTCGTGTATCTGGCCCCACCACCGCCCTTAAGGGTTTTATCGCACCTTCATCGGTTCCAGGCGTATAGACGATAGATATGTCGTATTGGATTGCCCTACTATGAGGATTTTTTGCGACCCCCATAATAGTTGCGCTGGACCATCCGAGCTTGTTAGGCTTTAGTGCCGCGTATCGATCGCCATTTTCGCTGAAGTTATCTTTTAGTTTGGTAATGTCTGACTTAGTCCGATCAATTTGCTTTTCGAGGTCGAAGCGCTTTGCCTCATCAGAAGTCGTCGCCCATTCTCTGCTCAGCGCCGCTAACTTCTCTTTCAGAATATCTTCAGCTGCCTGCGAGTGCGTCATGCCTTGCTACCAAATTTGGTAATATCCGACTTAGTCCGAGCAATTTTCTTTTCTAGGTCGAAGCGCTTTGCCTCGTCAGAAGTCGTCGCCCATTCGTTTTCCAGCACCGCCAACTTCTCTTTCAAAATATCTTCCGCGAGGGCTGTCGGTCCTGAAACAGAAACCCGCCCGGTATGGCCCCATGGTTTGGAGGGCTTTTCTTTTTCTGCCCGCATGACAAAATTTTTGACGAAATCATATACATCACTTGTGCGGTCCTCTGGCTTCGCAATACTAACGTGATCTGCTGGAATGGGAATGGCAGTCCCGAGACCACCCGGATTGCCCTGATCCGGTTTGACGATAACGCCTATATTCACATCTAATGTCCACCACAACCATTTTGATGGCCAAATAAGAGGTTTGGTCTCGGTCAATATCAGATGGTCGATGCCTAATTCTTTCGCGATTGCAACGTAAGCCTCATTCAGTTCACCGAGATTTGGATCATTGCGAATGAGCGAAGTTGCCGCTGGCGAGGGATTTACGATCACACGCAAGAAATCGCCCCAGTGGGCTAAATCCGCGCCAGAATGCGGCGTCGCCAGGAACACCACCTTGAGCACACGCTCCAGGAATTTCCCGACCTCATCGCGAGCCTTCTCCGAGTGGGCGCGTCGAAATCATCATTTTGATGATCAAACCACCCAGGCTGTGGCCAATGAAAATGATCCGCCCCTGCTTCAGTTCGTCACTATTCAGCAGACGACTGAGCAGATTGCTTGCAATTTGCGTGGGGTGCATCGTCACCCCGGCAGCATTTGAGACGGGTGCGTCATAACCGACTGAGTAGACAGCTATGCCCTCAATGTCCTGTGCGAGCCAAAGCGGCCAAAGTTCCTGCTTGGGTGTCGTCCAAGTCTCTAAAGGTTTGCCGGTGAGGCCATGTACCAAAATAATATTCGCAGCTAGCTCGCCTCGCGCTTGGGCTAGTTGACGCACGTCTGCCACCGTTTTGCTCCCAACATCTTTTCCCCTAATTCGCTAGGCGAATTTGTCAAGACCCAAGTTACGGACGCAAGAATGCCTCGTTCCAGCGCGTGTTACAAGTCTTCCGCTGTCGGCCTGCAATGCCGAATTTAATGGGTTTTCGTTCGGCTGGCCAGGACGACGTCCCGGTGGACGACATTCTCCCGATGCGCGAAGGCATACGTCTCGAAGCTGCACTCCAAAGCGAAGCTCGGACGTTTGCAGTGGGCTTGGCGACCAAGGACTCTGGAAACGATCGCTGCCGCAATCGGGGCGAGCGGGTTTTACGGCGACGGCCATGTTCCGCGGCCATATCGGACCCGCCAAAGCGAAGCGATCAACTGCTATTGTCGCGCCTGTCAAACAACGCAGGAGCGCGACGATGGAATTCTTCAGCGGACTCGACGTCTCGATCGACGAAACGGCAATTTGCGTGGTCGACGACAAGGGCGCGGTGCATCTTCAGACCACGGTCGCAACCGATGCGGCGGCGATCATGAAGGCGCTGCAGCCCTTCCTTCCACGACTGCGGCGCGTCGGCCATGAAGCGGGTTCTCTGTCGCCCTGGCTGCACCCCGAGCTCACGGCGCTCGGCCTGCCGGCGGTGTGTTTGGAGACGCGCCACGTGCATGCGGCGATGTCGGCGCAGCGCAACAAGACGGACGCGACGGACGCGCTCGGCATCGCTCATATCGTGCGCACCGGCTGGTTCAAGGCCGCCTTCATCAAGAGCGAGCCGTGCTACCGCATGCGGCTTCTTCTGACGCAGCGGCGCAATCTCAAACGCAAGTTTCTCGACATCGAGAACACGATCCGCCACTCGCTCAAGGCCTTCGGGATACGGCTCGCCGGCACGTCGAGAGGGGAGTTCGAGCAGGCCGTGCGCGCGGCGGTGGCCAATGATCCGCTGACCAGCGAGCTGATGGACGCGATGCTGACGGCGCGCGCGGCGCTGTGGAAACAGTACTGCAAGCTGCACGATTTGGTCGTGAAGTTCGTCGCCCGCAGCGAACTGTGCCGGCGCTTCATGACGATCCCAGGCGTCGGTCCGGTGACGGCGCTGAGCTTCATGACGGCGATCGACGATCCGTCGCGATTCCGTCGATCGCGAGACGTCGCCGCCTATTTTGGCTTGACCTCGCGGCGGCGTCAGTCGGGCGCGTCGATCGACGTTCAGGGCCGCATCAGCAAGGCCGGCGACCCCGAGATGCGACGCGCGCTTTACGAGGCGGCGAGCGCGATGCTGACGCGCTTCAAGGGCAAGGACAAGCTCAAAACTTGGGGCTTGATGCTGGCGAAGCGCAGCTGTCACCGCAAGGCGACCGTCGCCGTGGCGCGCAAAATGGCGGTCGTCATGCACGCGATGTGGCGCGACGGCGCCGCCTATGTTGGCGACGCCACGGCGCGCAAAGCCGACGTCGCCGCGCGGGCGGCCGTCAAGAATCGCAAGCTTCTCGGCGCGCACGCATGAGCGGCGACAGACCCAAGATTTTTGCTGACGGTCACGCCAAACGCGATCGTCGTTTGAGCAGAGGAGCTCCGCGCAAGCGGATGAGAACTGGTGCAGACCAAGGACGACGGGAAGCACGCTATCTTGCCTGTGGCGCGTTCGCGCGACCACGCCGGAATGCCTGTGACGCTGCCCCGTGAATCCGACGGCAAAATGCGCCGCGACGGATCCGAAGTCGTTTGGCTTTGCAGCCGAGCGACGAAAATCATCCCGTCGATGAGCGCGGAAGAGTGCACGGCGCGCCAGAACTCTCGCCGTCGCAGCGCTTCCTGCTCGCAGCGAAGTATAGAGTAGACTATCGCGCAAGATCGGAGAGACGACGATGTCCCAGAAGTCTGCCAAGAATGCGCCCGATTAAGAGGGCAAGATTAAAGCAAACTGGCGTTTGCCTGTAAGGTCTTGTCTGCACATTGTTTTTTGCCGGTCGTGACGACTTTTCGCAGTGTGCGCCTTCCGCATTTCGTTTCTTTTTCAACGCCATGGCACGAGGTGCGCGGGTTTGGGCTTGCCTTGCGACGGAGCCGGCGCAGCTGCTGGCATGAGCCACGACGACGACTTCCAACTTCCGGCCCGCGACCCGGCCGCATCCGCGATCGCGGAGCGCGCACGGGCCGGCGATCGCGGTCTTTCGTGGCTCAGGTGATGAAGGCCGGACGAAGGCGAATGGCGGTCCGCTGACGCCGGCGCAGATGCGCGGCGACGGGCGCGACGGCGGCGGACGGCGCGTGGAGCCGGCCCCGGAAAGGGAGATGTTCCCGTATCGGCCGGGGTCAGGCGGCGGCCGATCGGTTGAAGCATTCGGCCGAGCAACGCGGCCCGGGCGAGCGGATGCGCCGCGTCGTGGTCAAGGCGCGGATCGTCCGGTTGAAGCGCGGCAGCAAGGGCGCCGACGCCCATCTCCGCTACCTGCAACGCGATGGAACGACCGGGAAGGAGAGACGCGGCAGGCTCTATGGGCCAGAGACCGACGCGGCGGACGGACGGGAGTTCGTGGAGCGCGGGCGGGAGGATCGCCATCAGTTCCGCTTCATCGTCGCGCCCGAGGACGGCGACCGGCTCTCCGATCTGCGCGGCTTCACCCGCGACGTGATGCGGCAGATGGAGGAGGATCTCGGAACGAGGCTCGATTGGGTCGCGGTCGATCATTTCAACACCGGCCATCCGCACAGCCATGTCGTCATCCGGGGCAAGGACGAGACGGGCAAGGATCTCATCATCGCCCAGGACTACATCACCGATGGCGTGCGGCTGCGCGCCCAGGAGCGGGCGACCCTGGAATTGGGCCCGGAGACCGACCTGGAATTGCGCCCGAAACTCCAGGCCGAGATCTCCGCCGAGCGCTTCACCCGGATCGACCGCGCCATGCTGGAGGAGGCCACCGATCGAATGCTCGACCTGCGGCCGGAGGCCGGCCAGGTCCGCGCCGACTTCGACCGCACGCTTCGCATCGGCCGCTTGCAGACATTGGAGCGCTACGGCCTGGCAACGGAGGCCGAGCCCGGCGTCTGGGTGTTGTCGGAAAAGCTGGAGCCGACGCTGCGCGAACTTGGGCGAGCGCGGCGACATCGTCAAGGCGATCAACCGCGCGCTGACGATCGCGGCGAAGAGCGGGCGCTCGGCAGCTACGTCCTGCATGGCGAGGCAGGCGCTGACGCCGATCGTCGGCCGGGTGATCGGACAAGGGGCTGACCGACGAACTCGGCGAGCGCATCGGCCTCATTGTCGATGGCGTCGACGGCCGCGTCCACCATGTCGCGGTGGGAGAGGCGGCGAGAGCCGAGGAGGCGAAGATCGGCGCCATCGTCGCGATCGGTCCCGCGCCGGCCGGCCCGCGTCCGGCTGACCGCAACATCGCCGAGATTGCCGCAGGCCACCGGCGACTATCGTCCGAGCGTGCATCGCGCCATGGCCGAGGCCGGAGGCGTTCGCGTGCCCGGCGGCGACTACGAGTCCTACATGTCAAAGCCATGTCCGCCGGCTGGAGGCGCTGCGCCGCGCCGGCATCGTCGAGCGGATCGACGCCGATCATTGGCGCATCCCAGAAGATTTCGAGACGCGCGCCGCCGATTACGACGCCCAGCGCCGGGGGCGGATGGCCATCCGGCTTCTCTCCGCTCTCGACCTCGAGGCGCAGATCGGCGCGGACGGCGCGACCTGGCTCGACCGGGAGCTGGTCTCCCCCAATCGCACGCCGCTGATCCAGGCGGGCTTCGGCGCCGACGTGAGCCGGGCGCTGGAGCGGCGAAAGGAGGCTCTCGTTGAACAAGGGCACGCCTGGCGCACGCCCGAGGGCGGCATCCGTGCGCCAAAGGATCTCATCGCGCGCCTGGAGCGGCAAGAAATCGAGCGCGTCGGAAAGTCGCTCGAAGGCCAGACCGCGCTTGCCTTTCCGCGTTGCGAATGAAGGCGAGCGCATCACGGGCGTCTTCACCGGAACGACGCAGCTTGTCTCCGGCAAATACGCCCTCATCGAGAACGCCCATGAGTTCACCCTCGTCCCTTGGCGGCCTGTCATGGACGAACGGCTCGGGCGGCAGATCAGCGGCGTCGTTCGGGATTCCGGGATCTCATGGGACTTTGAGCGAAAACGCGGTCTTGGGAATTGGGATGTGAGCGCCAAAAGCACGCCTCGTGTCGTTGATGTGATTGCCGCAGGCGCGCTCGACCTTCGATTTCTTTTTCTCGCCTGTGGCGCGCATCGTAGTGTGTCGTGGGATTGAGCCGTTCGCGCCGCGAGTGGATGCCGCCATCATGTGCGGCATGGCTGGTCCTCGCCGCGCGCGCCGTCAAATTGCCTCTGTCCATGACAGAAATGGCGATGGCGTTCGCGCGCCGAAGCGGTATGATTTCGGAGTCCGAGAGAAGCCGAGGACGCGGATCACCTCGTCGTTGATGATTGGCCGGAAGAGGTTCCGATCACCACCTCCGAGGTGGATGTGCTGGCGACCTTTCTCGGCGATTTGCTCGACGCTTTTCTCCGGTCTCGGCAATGAACTTTGGAGTTTCTCATGACCGATCCCGTCCGCGCCGCCCTCTATCTTCGGGTCTCGACGACGCGGCAGGCGGAGGTCGATCTCTCCATTCCGGATCAGCAGGCGCAAACGAGCGCCTATTGCGCGCGGCAGGGCTGGCGCGTCGTCGCCGAATATGTCGAGCCCGGCGCTTCGGCCATGGACGACCATCGGCCGGAGTTTCAGCGGATGATCGAACGCGCCTGCGACGACGATCGTCCGATCGACATGATTGTCGTCCATTCCTTCTCGCGCTTCTTTCGCGACGCCTTCGGCCTCGAAATGTATGTGCGCAAGCTCGCCAAGCACGGCGTGCGGCTCGTCTCGATCACCCAGGAACTTGGCGACGATCCGGCGCAGGTGATGATGCGCCAGGTCATAGCCCTCTTCGACGAATATCAGAGCCGCGAGAACGCCAAGCATGTCCTGCGCGCGATGAAGGAGAACGCCCGCCAGGGCTTTTACAATGGCTCGCGCCTGCCGCTCGGCTATGCGCTGTTCGGAGGTCGAGAAGCGCGGTCATCGAACCAAGAAGAAGCTCGTCATCGATCCCGTCGAAGCCGAGACGGTGCGGCTGATCTACCGCCTCTATCTCGAAGGCGATGCCGGCAAGGGGCCGATGGGCGTCAAGGAGGTGACCAAGGCGCTCAATAGCCGCGGGCTCAGGACGCGCCTTGGCGCGCGGTTTGGCATCGCCTCGGTTCACAAAATACTGACCAATCCCGTTTATGTCGGCCGCTGGCGCTTCAACCAGCGCGAGGCCAAGACCGGCCGGGCCAAAGCCGAGAATGAAGTCATCGAGGTCGCGGTCCCGGCGATCATCGAACGGAATGTCTTCGACAAGGTCCAGACGAGTCTGGCCGCCCGCGATCCGCGCGTCCTGCCGCCGCGCGTCGTGACCGGTCCTATCCTGCTCACCGGTCTGGCGCTCTGCGCTTCTTGCGGCGGGGCGATGACTCTTCCGCACCGGAACGTCGAAAAGCGGCAAGGTCCATCGCTATTACACCTGTTCCACCGCCGCCCGCGTCGGCAAAACTGGCTGCAAGGGCCGCTCGATCGCCATGGCCAAGCTCGACACGCTGGTCACGACCCATCTCGCCGACCGCCTGCTCGGCCCAAACCGTTTGGCGGCGCTGCTGACCTCGCTTGCTGAAAAGCGCGCGTCGAGCGACGCCGAGGTCCGGGAGCGGGCCAGAGCGCTACAAGCCGAAATCGCCCAGGCCGACGACAAACTCCGCCGCCTCTACAAAATGGTGGAGGACGGGGTCACCGATCTCGACGATGTGCTGGGGACCGGCTCGCCGCGCTCAAATCCGAGCGCGAACGCGCCAAGGCCGCGCTGGAGCGGATCAAAGTCCAATCCGCGCCCCAAATCGCGCTCGAAGCCGATCAGATCGAACGATTCGGCTCTTTCATGCGCGAGAGGATCACCGAAGGCGAAACCACCATTCCGCAAGGCCTATCTGCGCTCGATCGTCGACGCCATAGAGGTCGACGATAAAGTCATCCGCATCCATGGCTCGAAGGCGAGCCTCGAACAGGCCGTCATCGCCGGAGAACAAATCGGCAAGGGTGTTCGCAGTTTTGTACGCAAATGGCGCGCCCAAGGGGATTCGAACCCCTGTTTTCGCCGTGAAAGGGCGACGTCCTAGACCTCTAGACGATGGGCGCGCAGTCGCCACGGTCGCGGCGAAGCGGGCGATCTATAGAGGCGACGCGGCCCCCTGACAAGCTCGGCGCGCCTCCTGGCGCGGAAGGTTTGCGCCTTCGCCGCCAAATGGCCTAAAGCCTTTGACCTCCCCCTGAGGCGGGCCTGCGGCCCCGCGCACGATGATCACGATCGAAGCTCTCACCTATCGTCTCGGCGACAGAATTCTCTTCGACAAGGCTTCTTTGGCCTTGCCGCAGCGCGCGCGCGCCGGATTCGTCGGGCGAAACGGCGCCGGCAAGACGACCCTGTTCCGGCTCATCGCCGCCGAGATCGCCCCGGAGAGCGGAACGATCTCCTTGCCGGCCCGCGCGAGGCTCGGCCGCGTCGAGCAAGAGGCGCCTGGCGGCCCGCAGCCCCTCATCGACTTCGTGCTGGCCGCCGATCGCGAGCGCGCCGAGCTCCTGGCGCGGGCGGAGACGGCGCACGACCCCCATGACATCGCCGAAATCCACGTGCGGCTTTCCGACATCGAGGCGCATGCGGCGCCCGCGCGCGCCGCCGCCATCCTCGACGGTCTGGGGTTCGATGCGCAGGCGCAGGGGCGCCCGCTCGCCGAATATTCGGGTGGCTGGCGCATGCGCGTCGCGCTCGCCGCCGTGCTTTTCTCGCAGCCCGACCTCCTGCTCCTCGACGAGCCCACCAATTACCTCGACCTCGAAGGGACGCTCTGGCTCGTCGATTATTTGTCGCGCTATCCCTCGAGCGCGATCGTCATCAGCCATGACCGCGACCTGCTCGACGCCGTGGCGACGCATATCGTCCATCTCGACCGGGCGCGGCTCAGTCTCTATCGCGGCAATTACTCCGCCTTTGAGAAGCAGCGGCGTGAGGCGCAGGCGCTCGCCGCCAAAGCCGGAAAGAAGGATGAGGCGCGCCGCAAAGAGCTGCAGGCCTTCGTCGACCGCTTCCGCGCCAAGGCGACCAAGGCGCGGCAAGCGCAATCGCGCTTGAAGCTCCTCGCGAAGATGGAGCCGGCCGAGCCGATCGTCGATGCGGAGGTGCTGCCAATCGAGCTCCCCTCCCCTGAGCGGCCGCTGTCGCCGCCGATCATCGCGCTCGAGAATGCGAGCGTCGGCTATGGCGAGCGCGCCGTATTGTCGCGCCTGACTTTATCGCTTTCCGAGGACGACCGGATCGGGCTCCTCGGCGCGAACGGCAACGGGAAGACGACCTTCGCGAAGCTCCTCGCCGGCAGGCTCGAGCCCCTGGCGGGAAAATCGGTGCGGGCGGCGAAGCTCACTGTCGGCTTCTTCGCGCAACATCAGCTCGACGACCTCGATTTGAACGCCACGCCCTATGAAGTCTTCGCGCGGCTCATGCCGGCGGCCCCGCAGGCCAAGGCGCGCGCCGCCGCGGCGCGCTGCGGCTTCTCGGGCGCGCGCGCCGACACGAAGATCGAGTCCCTCTCGGGCGGCGAGAAGGCGCGGCTGCTCTTGGGGCTCGCCTCCTTCGACGCGCCGCATCTGCTGATCCTCGACGAGCCGACGAACCATCTCGACATCGACAGCCGCGCGGCGCTCATCGAAGCCATCAATAGCTACGAAGGCGCGGTCGTGCTGGTTTCTCACGATCGTCACCTGCTCGAAGCCTGCGCTGATCGGCTTTTGGTCGTGGAGAAAGGCGGGGTTCGTGTCTTCGACGGCGATCTCGACGATTACGCGCGTCAGGCGCTCGCGCGCACGAGCGCCGAGGCGCGGCAGCCGCCGACGGCCGCACCGCCGCGTCCGCAGGAGCCGCGCGCCGTTGACAATGGCGCCCTTCGCCGCCGTCTCGCCGCCGCGGAAGAGAAGGTCGAGAAGCTGACGAGCCTTCTCGCGCGCGTCGACGCCAAACTCGCCCATCCCGAGACATTTGCAAAAAACCCAAAGGAAGCGGCGCAGCTCTCGGCGCAGCGTTCCGACTTGGCCGAGGCGCTGGCGGCCGCCGAAGAGCAATGGCTCGAGGCCGCAGTGCGGCAAACGGTCTGAGCCCTACTCTTCGCATCGTTCCGTAGGGCTCTACGTCATCCCTTTGTCACAGAGTGCGTTCAAAGTCTTGCTGCTGCCTATCCTTGAAATTCAAGGACTTTTAATCCTCCAGGAGCATACGCATGCATAAGCCGGCTGAAGAGTTCCATGCCAATGTCGAAGATTTCGACACCGGGCCGGAGCATGAGGCGGACGAGGAATTGAGCCGGGAGGAAACAGACCTGGTCGCGACGGTTGCCACTGTCGGCGTGGTCGGCGTCGGAGTCGCAGTGCTGGAGGCCGCGCTGCTGCCGGGCGTCGCGCTCGGAGTCGCTGCGATGCTCGCGCCGAAGTTCGTGCCGAAGCTTGGCGAAGCGCTGTCGCCGATGTTCAAGTCGACGGTCCGCGGCGCCTACAAGCTCGGCCAGAAGACGAAGGAATTCGTCGCCGAGGCGAATGAGCATGTCCAAGACATCGTTGCCGAGGTCGACGCCGAAACGAAGAGCAAAGCCGCCGAACCCGCCAAGGAACCGGCTCCAAGCGCCTGACGCCCATGCAAGAAGTTACGCCGGCCCCGGCCCTGGAGGCCGCGCCCGCCTCAAGCCCGACGCCCTTCCCGGCGGCATCGGAAGAAGAAGGCAGGTCGCTTGACGCTCCCGACGACGCCGGCGCCCCCGATGAGAGCGCCCCCGATGAGAGCGGCGCGATCGCCAAAAAGAAGAAGAAAAAGAAAAAGAAACTGAAGCTCGGTATGCAAATCGAGCATCAGACGGCTGGCCGCGTGCGCATGAAGGTCCCGGCCGGCAAGGGCAATCCGGAGCTCTTGCAGCAGATCGGGAAGACGTTCGCCGGCATCCCCGGCATCGAGCGCGTGACCGCCAATCCGACGACGGGCAGCCTCGTTCTGCACTACGACAACAAGCAGCACGACTCCGTCCAGCGCACTCTGCGCGGTCGTCTCGCCAACCAGGCGCCTGAGCCGCCGCCGACGCAGATCGACGAAATCGCGAGCAAGATCGAGCGCGAGGCGGAGTTCCTGGCCGAGCACTCGCAGACGGCGAAAATGATCGTTCATATCTGCAAGCGGTTCGATCGCGAGATCAAGCTGCGTTCGAATAACACCGTCGATCTCAAGATCGGCCTCGCTGGCACGATCATCGGTCTCACGCTTTTGGAGCTCGGCGCCACGGCGGCGACCCCGGTGTGGCTGACGCTCGGCGTGTTCACGCTCAACCATTTCGTGGAGCTGCAGCAGCACAACGCCCTGGAGGAGAAGGTGCACAAGCAAGCGCCCGTTGTCCTCAAGGGCGAGAAGGACAAGACGCAGCCCCCCGCCTAGAGCGCGATGCGAAAAAGTGGAAACCGGTTTTCTCGCACAAAGCGCGCTCTCTCTTTTAGAATCGATCACGTTTTCTGCGTTCAGGCGATTCCGCCCGAACGCTGCGTGATCTGAGCGAGAAAAGCCGCTTCTCATGCAGTTTGCGATACGCCATTTCATGCCGGGGCGCGTGCGCCTCGCCGTCCCCGCGCTTGGCTATGAGCGCACGCTTGCCGAGGCGCTGCTGACGTGGCTTCGCGCCCAGAGCGCTGTGATTTCGGCGCGCATCAATTTCGCCTGCGCGAGCCTGGTCGTCGAGTACGACGTCGAGCACGAGCCGATGTTCCGCCTGCTGCTCGGACAGATGCGGCTGATGTCGCTCGAGGACGTCCGCGAATTGACGCAGCTCGCCGCGACGCGTCTCGATCATGGCCAGCATCTGGCCCAGGAGCTCATCGCCAAGGTCGAGCCTGCCGAGGAGCCGAAGCGGCATCCACTGCTGCTGCCAACAGTCTCGCTGGGTCTCGCCTTTTTCGCCAATCCTCGTGCGATGGCGGTCAACGTTCCGCTGATGCTCTGGAACGGCTATCCCATCGCCGCACGGGCCTTTCGCGTCGTCCGTGACGAGCGCCGACTGAACGTCGACTTTCTCAACTCGCTGGCGATCGTCGCTTCTCTCGCTCAGGGCAATCATTTCGCTGGCGCGCTCATCACCTGGCTCATCAAGCTCGGCGATTGGATCCGCGATCTCACCGCCGCCGGCTCGAAGCGCGCCATCGGCGATCTCCTCGAGTTCCAGTCGAAGACGGCCTGGATCTTGCGCGATGGCAGCGTCGTGTCGATCCCCGCGCGCGACGTGCAAGTCGGCGATCATGTGATCGTCTACCCGGGCGAGATGATTCCCGTCGACGGCGAGATCGTCGAGGGCCTCGCCATGATCGACCAGAAGACGATCACCGGCGAAGGCTTGCCGGTCGCGCGCGGCGTCGGCGAGGCGGCCTTTGCAGCCACGGTGACGCGCGAGGGTCAGATCACGATCAAGGCGACGCGCGTTGGCTCCGACACCACCGCTGGGCAGATCGTGCGGCTCATCGAACTCGGCGCCGGTCGGCGACACGCGCATGCAAAACCACGCCGAAAAGCTTGCCGACCGGCTCGTCGCCCCGACCCTCGGGGTTGCGGTTGGTACCGCGGCGCTCACCGGCGACTTCAACCAATTCCTGTCGCTCGTGATCGTCGACTATGGCACCGGCATCCGCGTTGCGGCGCCGACCGCCATGCTCTCCTCGATGACGCTCGCGGCGCGGCGCGGCATCGTCATCAAGAGCGGCCGCCATATGGAACGCCTGGCCGAAGCCGACACGATCCTCTTCGACAAGACCGGGACGCTGACCCGGGGCCATCCACAAGTGCTTCACATCGTTCCCTACCAGCGTGGGGTCGATCCGCGCCGGCTGATCGGGCTCGCCGCGGCGGCGGAAAGCCGGCTCACGCATCCGGTCGCGGACGCGGTGCGCGCCAAGGCGAAGGAATTGCTGGTCGACGTGCCGATGTGCCAGGAGCCGCGCTATCGATTGGGGCTCGGCGTCGAGGGCGAGGTCGACGGACATTACATCCATGTCGGCAGCGAGCGCTTCCTGCGCGAGAGCGGCGTCGAGGGCAAGAAAGCGGCGGGCGACCGCGTTCAATTCGAGGAGAACGGCTGCTCCTGCCTCTATGTCGCGCTGGACGGCAAGCTGGCGGCGGTTTTGGCTTACGCCGATCGAGATCCGCCCCGAGGCGGCGACGATCGTGGAGCGGCTCTATGCGCTCGGGATCAAGGACACGATCATGATGACGGGCGACAACGCCGTCGTCGCGAAAGCCGTCGGCGAAGAGCTCGGCCTCACGCGCCAATACGCCGACATGATGCCCTCCGACAAGGCCGACCTCGTCCGCCAGCTGCAGCGCGAGGGCCGCGTCGTCGCGATGGTCGGCGACGGGATCAACGATTCTCCCGCGCTCAGCTTCGCCGACGTCGGCATTGCGATGAAGCACGGCGCCGAGGTGACGCAGGAAGTCCGCCGACGTCGTGCTGATGGAGGATTCGCTCTGGAAGATGGTCGAGGCGGTCGAAATCTCGCGCGACGCCGTCGGCCTCATCAAGCAGAACTATGGGGTCGTCGTCGCGCTCAACACGCTCGCTTTGGGCCTCGCTTTGCCCGGCGGGCTCGTCAGCCCCTCGCTTACGGCGGTGATCAGCAACGGCTCGGCGATCCTGGCCAGCGTCAACGGCATGCGTCCGTTGCTTAAAGGGCGATGATTTCCCACAGAACGGGCGACGCCGCGACCAGCGGACGGCTGACTATTCCCCCTTTCAACCCTCCCCTGCCCTTGCGTCGTCGCCACGCCCCCTGGTATCGCTTGGCCTCCACCGCGCAGGCAAAGCCCCTCATGTCGGTTTTCTCGCTCTATTGGCGCGTTCTTGCCGAGCTGCGCGGTCACGCGAAGCTCGCCTATGGCCTCGTCATCGCCAATCTGGTGCTCGCGGCGGCGCAATTCGCCGAGCCCATACTCTTTGGCAAGATCATCGACCTGATGACGCATGAACAGCCGAACGGCGCGCCCGTCGGCTTGCGCGAGATCTGGCCCACCGTCGCGGCCTGGGCGGGTTTCGGCCTCTTCTCGATCGTCGCCTCGATGGCGGTGGGGCTCAACGCCGACCGGCTCGCGCACCGCGCGCGGCTCCTCGTCATGTCGCGCTATTTCGACCACGTGCTGAATCTGCCCTTGAGCTTTCACGCGAACGTCCACTCCGGGCGGCTGCTGCAATCGATGCTCGAAGGCGCATCCGCGATGTTCAGCCTGTGGCTCTCCTTCTTTCGCGAGAATTGCGCCTCCTTCATCGCGCTGTTCGTCCTGCTGCCGGCGACACTTTTCTACAACTGGCGTCTGGCGAGCCTGCTCATCGTCATGGTCGGGGTCTTTTATGTCGTCACCGCGTTCGTGCTGCGCCGCACCGACGAATTGCAAGCGGTCGTCGAGCGCCACAACGCCGCGCTCGCGAGCCACGCTGGCGACGCCTTCGGCAATGTTCCCGGTCGTCCAGAGTTTTACGCGCGTCCACAATGAATCGCAGGCGCTGAGGCGCATCAGCGACGATCTGCTCGCTGCGCAATTGCCAGTGCTGTCCTGGTGGGCCGTGGTCGTCGTGGCGAGCCGAGCCGCGGCGACGCTGACCGTGCTCGCGATCTTTCTCTATGGCGCCTATCTCCATTCGGAGGGCCTCGTCACGGTCGGCGAGATCGTGACCTTCATCAATTTCGCGACGATGCTGATCGGGCGGCTCGAGCAGGCGGTCGGCTTCGTCAATTTCCTGTTTTCCCAATCGGCGCGGCTGCGCGAATTCTACGCGACGCTCGACACGCGCCCCATGGTGGACGATCGCCCCGGCGCCGTCGATCCGGGCAAGCTCTTGGGCGCCGTCGCCTTCGAGAAGGTGAGCTATTCATACGACGGCAAGCGCATGGCCGTGAAAGGCGCGAGCTTTTCGGCCAAGCCTGGCGAAACGATCGCGCTCGTCGGCGCCACCGGCTCGGGAAAGTCGACGACGTTGGGGCTTTTGCATCGCGTCTTCGATCCGAGCGACGGCCGCGTGACGATCGACGGTCACGACATCCGTGACATCAAGCTCGACGCGCTTAGACGCAACATCGGCGTCGTTTTCCAGGAACCGATGCTCTTCAACCGCTCGATCGAGGAAAATCTCCGCATCGGCAAGACCGACGCAACGGCGGCCGAGATCGACGCCGCGCTGGAGCTGGCGCAGGCCAAAGGCTTCGTCTCGCGTCAGAGCCAGGGATTGGAGACCATCATCGGGGAAAGGGGCCGCAGCCTCTCGGGCGGCGAGCGCCAGCGCCTGTCCATCGCGCGCGCCTTGCTCAAGGACCCCCCGATCCTGGTCTTCGACGAGGCGACGAGCGCGCTCGACGCGACGACGGAGAAGCAAATCCAGAAGGCGCTTGAAGCGGCGACGGCGGGCCGCACGACCTTCGTGATCGCCCACCGCCTCGCTACGGTGCGGAACGCCGACCGCATTCTCGTCTTTGACCACGGCGAGATCGTCGAGAGCGGCTCATTCGACGAGCTCGTGCTGATGGGCGGCCGCTTCACGACGCTCGCCGCCGCGCAGCTGCTCGCGCCGGAAGCGGACCGCGCAGACAGCAGCGACGGCGGCCGCGCGATCGCGACGCTGGGGGAAAGTCTTTAGAGAGCCCCAACGGACCCTGGAGCGCGGCGCGAAACAGCGGAAACCGCTTCTTCGCACAAAGCGCGCTCTAAACTCTTAGAATCGATCACTTTTTCTGCGTTCACGGGAGCCGCCCGAACGCTGCGTGATCTAGCGCTGCACGATCACTCGCGTGCCCACATGGACGCGACCGTAGAGATCGACGACGTCGTCATTTGTCATCCGGATACAGCCGGAGGAGACGGCATGGCCGATCGTCTCGGGCTCGTTCGAACCGTGGATGCGATAGAGCGTGCCGCCGAGATACATGGCGCGCGCGCCGAGCGGATTGTTGATCCCGCCGGCCATGTGTCGAGGCAGGTCGGGGCGGCGGTGCAGCATCTCTGAGGGCGGAGTCCAGTCCGGCCAGGCGCGCTTTGAAGCGATGTAGCGCGAGCCCGACCATTCGAAGCCCGGACGTCCGACACCGACGCCGTAGCGGATCGCCTGTCCTCCGCCGAGCACGTAATAGAGGCGCCGCTCCGAGGTGTTGATCACCACCGTGCCGGCGGGAAGGCCCGCGGAATAGCCCACCACCTCGCGCGGAATAGCGCTCGCCTGCGGACGATATTCGCCCCCGCCCACCGGCGCGGCATTGAACAGGAAGGAGAAGGGATTGTAATCTTGAGGCGGCGGTGGCGGCGGCGGCGCTCTGTGGGCGCGCGCCAAAGCGTCTCCCGAGAAAGCCAATAGGCCAATGGTGCAAAGCAGTCCGAGCCGACGCATGTCCGCCCCCATCCCTTCGAGCAAAGCCAGACGCGCACGACGAGAGAATCAGCGTCATTCGCGATGAAAGCAATTCATCTCTCAGCGCGAATGTGCGCGCAATAGCGTTAAGCCGCAGCGACGCATTTCTTCGAGGACTGTTGCAAATCCGCCACAGGCTGCGGGATGTGCGCACTATCCGCATCGAATGTAGCGATCAAAAGCGAAGCCGCTCGAGGGGATCTGGCGTCTCTCACTGCGCCGCTTTGGCGCGCAGCGCCTCGCCGATCGCAGCGAGCGCCGCGTCGATCGCCGAAGCGTCGGGACCGCCCGCCTGCGCGAGATCGGGACGCCCGCCGCCGCCTTTGCCCCCGAGCTTCTCGGCGGCGAGGCGCACGAAGTCGACGGCGCTGAAGCGGCCGGTCAAATCGTCGGTCACGCCGACGACGACGCCCGCCTTGCCATCGGGCGCGCTGTTGGCGATTGCGACGACGCCCGAGCCGATGGATTTTTTCGCCTCGTCGACCAGTCCCTTCAAATCTTTCGATTCAACACCGCTGACGGCGCGCGAGAAGAGCTTGATCCCGGCGACTTCGGTGATCGGCTGGCCCGCCTCCGCGCCGCCGCCCATGGCGAGCTTGCGCTTGGCGTCGCCGAGCTCGCGCTCCAGGCGCTTGCGTTCCTCGAGAAGCGCCGCGAGTCGCGCGGGCGCTTCCTCAGTGGGCGCGCGCATCAGCGCCGCGATCTCGGCGAGCGCCTTGGACTGCGCGACGAGCCCCGCGCGCGCGCCCTCGGCGGTGCGCGCTTCGATGCGCCGCACGCCCGAGGCGACGGCGCCTTCCGACACGATGCTGAGAAGACCGATGTCGCCCGTACGCCGAACATGCGTGCCGCCGCAGAGCTCCACGGAGAAGGCATGGCCCGAGGTCGCTTCCTTGCGGCCCATGGCGACGACGCGCACTTCGTCGCCGTATTTTTCCCCGAAAAGCGCGCGGGCGCCGGAGGCGATCGCCTCTTCCTGCGCCATCAAGCGGGTATCGACCGATGCGTTGTCCTGCACGACCTCATTGCAGAGCCGCTCGACCTCGGCGAGCTCCTCGGTCGCGATCGGCTTGGGATGCGTGAAGTCGAAACGCAGTCGATCCGGCGCGACGAGCGAGCCCTTCTGCTGCACGTGATCCCCGAGCACGCGCCGCAACGCTTCGTGCAAAATGTGGGTCGCGGAGTGATTGGCGCGCGTCGCGCGACGGCGCGTATGGTCGACCTCGAGCACGAGGCTCTCCCCCTCGACGAGGCCCCCCTCGCCCGCTTCCTCGAGCACGCCCTCGTGGACGATCAGATCGCCGAGCTTCTTATGCGTCGCCTCGACGCGAAAGAGCAGCCCCGGCCCCTTGAGCTCGCCGGTGTCGCCGACCTGGCCGCCCAACTCGCCGTAAAAGGGCGTCTGGTTGAGCACGACGGCGCCGCGTTCGCCCTTCTTGAGCGAAAAAGTCTCGACGCCGTTCTTCAACAGCGCCGTCACGACGCCTTCGCTTTTTTCCGCTTCGTAGCCGAGGAATTCCGTCGCGCCGACGCGCTCCTTGAGCGCGAACCACACGGCTTCCGTCGCTGTCTCCCCACTGCCGGCCCAGGCCTTGCGCGCCTCGGCGCGCTGGCGGGCCATGGCCGCGTCGAAGCCTTCCTTCTCGACGCCGATGCCGCGGGGACGCAGCGCATCCTCCGTCAGGTCGAGCGGGAAGCCGTAGGTGTCGTAGAGCTTGAACGCGGTTTCGCCCCCGAAGTCGGTCGCCGGCGGCAAGCGACGCCGTTTCCTCGTCGAGGATCGCGAGACCGCGCGCAAGCGTCGTGCGAAAGCGCGTCTCCTCGGTCAAGAGCGTGTCGCTGATGAGCGACTCGGCGCGATGCAATTCCGGATAGGCGTGGCCCATCGCCTCCACGAGCGCAGGCGCCAGCCTCCACATCAGCGGATCTGCAGCGCCGAGCATTTGCGCATGGCGCATGGCCCTGCGCATGATCCGCCGCAGAACATAGCCGCGTCCCTCGTTCGACGGCGTCACGCCATCGGCGACGAGGAAGGCCGAGGTGCGCAAATGGTCGGCGATGACGCGATGGCTCGCCGCCTGCGGCCCGGTCGACGAGACATGAGTCAGATCCGCGACGGCCTCCGTGAGCGCGCGGAAGAGATCCGTCTCGAACACGGAGCCGACGCCTTGCATGAGCGCCGCCATGCGCTCGAGCCCCATGCCGGTGTCGATCGACGGACGCGGCAACTCGATGCGCTGATCGGGCGCCACCTGATCGTATTGCATGAACACGAGGTTCCAGAACTCGATGAAGCGGTCGCCGTCCTCGTCGGGACTGCCGGGCGGGCCGCCGGCGAATTTCTCGCCCTGATCGTAAAAAATTTCCGACGAAGGCCCACAGGGGCCGGTGTCGCCCATGCTCCAAAAATTGTCCTTCGTCGCGATGCGGATGATCCTGTCGTCCGAGAATCCAGCGATTTTCTTCCAGAGCTCGGCGGCCGCATCGTCGTCGTGATAGACGGTGATGAGAAGACGGCTCTTGTCGAGCGCGAGGTCCTTTGAGATCAAACCCCAGGCGAGCTCGATCGCGCCTTCCTTGAAATAATCGCCGAAAGAGAAGTTGCCGAGCATCTCGAAGAAGGTCAGATGCCGCGCGGTATATCCGACGTTGTCGAGATCATTGTGCTTGCCGCCGGCGCGCACGCATTTTTGCGCCGTCGCCGCGCGGGGGCGGGCGCGCTTCTCGACGCCGGTGAACACGCTCTTGAACTGCACCATGCCGGCGTTGGTGAACATCAAGGTCGGATCGTTATGCGGCACCAGCGACGAAGAGGGCGCGATCTCATGGTCGAAACGCGCAAAATAGTCGAGGAAGACCTTCCTGATGTGATTGACGGTGCTCATGGTCCCCCGGCTCGCCTCGGCGCTCGGCGTCCAGCCTCGCGAGGCGCGAGGCTGGCGCGGGCCCGCAAGCCCGCGTCGCTCGTTTCAGCCCGCGATATGCCATCCGGAGGCAATTCAAGCAATGGCGGGGGATCCGAGAACCGGGATTTTCGGGCTTCAAGCCGAAGTGCGGCGAGAGAGGGCGGCGCGACGTTCGGCGAGGCTGACGATCTCGGCGCTCCCCCCGCCGCGGTCCACGAGGCGCGTCGGGCCGGCAGCCTCGACCGCGCGACGGCTCTCGTAAGAGCGGCGGCGGCGGCGGCGTCGCGGCGCGCCCGAGCGGTCCCGCCGGCTGCCGAGCATCATGCGCAGCACGACCAAAAGCTCTGCGGCCGAGCGCGTCTCCGAGGCCTTCAGCGCGGCCCTGATCGCGGCGACCATCGCCCTGCGCATCGTCGCCTTGCCGACGGTCGAGCTGCGGAAATAGCGCGCCGCCAGCACCTCATGCTCGGGCCGCGGGCTGGCCCCGACGATCATTTCCTTGGAGGTGAGACCGCAAACTTGCGAGCAACGCGAGAGCGGCGAAAGAGAAGGCATCTTCGTCCCCATCCGGTCATCGAGCGAAGAGCCCAAGGCCCCTCGCGATCTATGGCCGGTTTTACGCGGACGGCGCCTTGGCCGCTGTGCGGCCGCGCACGCGCCGAGACGTCACTCCACCCCGTCCAGCACCTGCTGCACGCGCGCGCGCAGGGTCTCGGGGCGGGGCAGCACAAGGCCGCCCTTGGTTTTTTCCGCCACCCCCTCGTCGATCATCGCCGTGAGCTCGCGGCTCACCTGCTCGCGACGGCAGCCGATGCGCGCGGCAAGATCCTGCTGGCGCGGCGGCGGAGACACGATCAATTGTCCGGGGGCGCCGTGCCTAGGCGCCGCGAGGCGCAGCAGCTCGGCATAGAGCCGGTGGCGCAGGTCGAGCATGCTGTGCTCGACGAGGCGCGTGTCGAGCTCGCGCACCCGCAAGGTGAGCAACCGCAGCAGGCGCTGGCAGATTTGCGGCTCGCCGAGCACGATCTCGAGAAAAGTCGCCGCAGGCACGACGCAAAGCTCCGTGTTGGTGAGCGCCGTCACATTGGCGGAGCGCGTCAGGCCGTCGATGGCCGACATTTCGCCGAAGCAGCGACCCGGTCCCAATTCGCAGAGAATCATCTCACGGCCGGCGGCGGTGCGGATCAGCACGCGGACCTCGCCATGCACGACGAAATAAACGTCGCTGGAGTCGTCGTCGAAGTCGAGCACCAGCTCGCCTTCTCGGTAGCGCCGGCGGACCGCGCTGCGCCCGAAAGCTTCGGCCTTCTGCGGCGGCAGGCCCTCGAAGAACGCAATTCCGGCGAACGCCACCGTCGGCTCCTCCCTGACCGCTCGGTCGTCGCCTGAGCGTAAAATTCACCGCTCTCGCAAGCGACCTATTGCGCGCCCCTCAAAAGCCCGCAGACCCTATCCAAAAGCGATTTGCGGGACAAGCGGTGGGAGCAGGCCCGCGGCGAGGGCGCGGACCAACACGCGACGTGCGGCGCCGCACGGCTTTTTATTCGAAGTTGAGCTTTAAAGAGCGCACCGCTCGACGATAACACGAAAACACAATCACCCACCGGCGGTCGCGAAGAAGGGAGAAGATCATGTCGGCATTATCGGTCTTGACCTCGGCGCTACCTCGTTTCCGCCTCGGCGGAGCCGCGAGGCTTGGGCTGCTGTTCATCGCTGCGCAGGTGGCGATTTTCTGCGGCGTAATCCTGCAGACGAGGGGTGACGTCGCCCATGCGAGGGCCGCGATATCCGTCGCCGCTTCGGAACAGCAGCAGGAGCCTTCAACGGGGAAATGCCGCGAGGAAGCGGTTGCGCTCGACGAAGGCTACGGCCTACGGGGACATGATAGGCGGATGGTTTGCGGGTGGTGAGAGCGGTCGTCTCAAACCTCCAGCGCGCTCTCCGCTCGTTCCAGCGACTAAGAAATCGCGCCAGATCAACACTCTGGAGCGAATTCTGATCGCAAAAGTCTGTCAACTTTCGCGGAATTCTCTCTCGAGAGAGATGAGCGCGCCAGACGCCAAAAAGGCCCGCCGAAGCGGGCCTTTTGCTTTTTTATCCGGCTCCAGGCTCAGCGGTGCGCCTGGCGACGCAGGAAGGCCGGGATTTCCAGGTGATCCTCTTCGACATTGCGGGTCGGCGGGGCGCGTCTCGCCTGCTGATCTGCGCTGGCGCGCATGGCGGCGGCGTTGGCTTGCGCGCTGACGCGCTTAGCGTATTCCGCGTGCGCCGGTGAGGGTTGCGGCGGCTGAGGCGGCAGCTGGCTGCGCGGCGCGCGCGAGGGCGCTGGCTCCGCAAGACCGGCCTCATAGGCCTCCTCCTGGCGGCTCGCGCCAAAGGCCGCGATCCTGTCGAAGAGCGACCGGCGCCGCGCCTCCGCTTGGTTGCCCTCGCCGCGCGCCTGACGCAGCTGCTCCTGGGCCGGACGCGGGAAGTCCTCGATCGCCGGCATGCGGGGCGACCGCGGCGCGGGCGCCTCAGGCTCCGGCGCGTAGCGACCCTCATACGCCTCTTCCCTAGCGGCGCGCGGCGCGGCCTCGCGCGTGGAGGCGACGAAAGCCGGAGCGGCCGCGACGGCCTCTCTTTGAACTTCGTAGGAATACCCATCGACCTCGTGGACGATGGCCGCCGTCTCCTCTTCCGAAAACTCTTCATAAGAGCCCTGCGGCTCCGGCGCGGCGGCGTAAGTCTCGGGGATGGGCGCGGGAGCGGGCGCGATGGCCGCGCGGACCAGCGGCGGCACGGCTCGCTCTTGCGAGGTCTTCTGGCTCTGCTGCGCGAGCTGCGCGCGCAGACGCTCCACGGCCATTTCCGCCGCCCGCGTGTCGACCTCGCCGCCCTGCGCGGCGTAGAACGCGTCGTTGTCGATTCCCGTCGCCACGACCGAGACGCGAATCACGCCCTCGAGCGAGGAGTTGAAGGTGGCTCCGAGGATGATGTTGGCGTCCTCGTCGACCTCCTGGCGAATGCGGCTCGCCGCCTCGTCGACCTCATAGAGCGTGAGATCATGGCCGCCGGTGATCGAAATGAGGAGTCCGTGCGCGCCCTTCATCGAGACTTCGTCGAGAAGCGGATTGGCGATCGCCGCCTCGGCCGACAGGATCGCGCGGCGTTCGCCGGAGGCTTCGCCCGTGCCCATCATCGCCTTGCCCATGTTGCGCATGATCGACCGCACGTCGGCGAAGTCGAGATTGATCAGGCCCTCCTTGACCATCAGGTCGGTGACCGAGGCGACGCCCGAGAAGAGCACCTGATCGGCCATGGCGAAGGCGTCGGCGAAGGTCGTCTTCTCCGTGGCGATCCTGAAAAGGTTCTGGTTTGGGATCACGATCAGCGTGTCGACGCATTTGGAGAGCTCGCCGATCCCGGTGTCCGCGATCCGCTTGCGGCGCTGGCCCTCGAAGTCGAAAGGCTTGGTGACGACGCCCACGGTGAGTATGCCCATTTCGCGGGCAATCATTGCAATCACGGGCGCCGCGCCCGTGCCGGTGCCGCCGCCCATGCCGGCTGTGACGAAGCACATATGCGCGCCGGTAAGATGCTCGCGAATTTCCTCGCGCGCCTCTTCCGCCGCCGCCCGGCCGATCTCGGGCTGCGCCCCGGCGCCGAGTCCCTCGGTCACCTGCAGGCCCATCTGCACCACACGGTCGGCGCGCGCGGAGGTGAGCGCCTGCGCGTCGGTGTTGGCGACCAGAAAGTCGACCCCGCAGAGGCCGGAGGTGATCATGTTGTTGACCGCGTTGCAGCCGCCGCCGCCCACGCCGCAGACGATGATGCGCGGCTTTAATTCGCGCAGCTCGGGAGCTTTCAGAGTGATCGTCATAACCTAGCCTTTCGATGCGCGGGAGATTTTCTCCCCTATTTACCGTGCTCGCCTTGCTTTTCCGTTGCTGGCGAAGGGTCGGCGCGCCCTTCGCCAAATCTAGTCCCGCCTCAGAAACTGTCCTTCAGCCAGCGTCCGACGCGCATGAAATATCCATCCGTTCCCGTCGCGCGGATCTCCGCGCCGGGGACGTGGAAATGCTCCCTCGCCGCCACTTGCGGATAGACGAGCAGACCGGCGACGACGGCGAAGGCCGGGCCGGCCGCGGCTTCGGGTAGACCCTCGAGCGCGAGCGGGCGCGCGAGGCGCACCTGGCCGCCGAGGATGCGCCGGACGGCCTCTTGGGCGCCGGCGAGCTGGCTCGCCCCGCCCGACAGCACGATGCGCTGGCCGGCGGTCGAGCCGCGTCCGGATCGCGCCAGGCGGTCCCGCAGCATCTCCAGAGTTTCCTCGAAGCGCGGACGGATCACGCGCACGAGATGCGACTTCGGCGCATGCGACGGCGTCTCGCCGCTTTCGCCCGCCTGATCGTAGGTGAGGATCTCGCGCTCGTCCGAAGGCGATGCGATCGCCGCGCCGTGATGGGTCTTCAGCCGTTCCGCGTCCGAGAGGCGCATGTTGAGCACGCGCGCGATGTCCATCGTGACGTGGCCTCCGCCGAGCGAGATCGAATCGAGGTGGACAAGCACGCCGCCGGCGAACATGGCGAGCGAGGTCGCGCCGGCTCCCATCTCGATGAGCACCGCGCCGAGTTCAGCCTCGTCGGGCTCGAGCACGCCGAGGCCGGCTGCGAAGGGGGCGGCGACGAGCCCCTCGACGCTGAGATGTCCGCGTTCGACGGCCGTGACGAGATTGCGTCCCGCTGTCCTGTCGACGGACACCGCATGCAGCTCCGCCCCGAGCTCGTCGCCAATCATGTGGCTCGGCTCGCGCACGCTCACCGCCCCATCCAGCGAAAAGGCGACGGGCAGAGAATGAACGACGTAGCGTCCCGGGACCGTCGGATACGCGGCGGCGGCGTCCAGCGCGCTTCTCACGTCCGCCGCTTCGACTTCGCGTCCGCCGATTGGCGTCGTCCCCCAGAAGCGCTGCGAGTCCAGGCGACCGCCGGCCGCCGTGAGGATGATGCGATCCACCTGGATGCCGGCCATCCGCTCCGCCGCATCGACGCATTGGCGGATGGCGAGCTCCGCCTCGGCCATGTCGACGATGAGCCCGGCCTTGACGCCGCGCGAACGCTGATGGCCGATGCCGAGGACGCGCGCGCGATGGGTGCGCCAGCCCTTCTGCTCTCCGCGGAGCGGATCAAGCCGCGCGATCAGGCAGACGACCTTAGAGGTGCCGACGTCGAGCGCGGCCACCGTCGCGCCGCGGCGCGGGGAGAGCGGCTTTAGGCGTCTTGCGAGGTCGCGATTCATGTGTGCGCTCCGCCTTTCGGGGCCTTCCGCTTGGTCGCGTTCTCGCGCGTCTCCGCGCCCTGCTCCGTCAGGCGCACGGCGACGCGGTCGGCGAGGCGCAGATCGATCGAGCGGATGTCCTTGTCGAGAATGCGCGACTCGCGTTGCAAACGAACGAGGACGCCCACCGCCGCGCCGGGATCGACCTCGGGAAGCTTGACCTCGACGCCATTGGTCATGATCAAGGACCAGCGACGACCCGAGACCAGCGCGCCTGCTCTGACGCGAGTCGAGAGATCGCCGAGATCCCGCAGCAGAGCGCCGTATTCAGGGAGCCGCTTCTCGGCGCCGGGTCCGACCACGAAGGGAAGCCCGAGAAAGCGCGGGTCGTTGAGGTCGGCGATTGTGGTGCCGTCGGTGGAGATGACTTTGACCCTGCCCTCCCGCTGCCAAAGCGCCGCGGGCTTGCGCTCCTCGATAGCGATGACGAGACGGTTCGGATAAAGCTTGAGGACCCGCGCCGACTGAACGAGCGGCAGCTGCATGAGCCTGCGCCGCGTTTCGGCCGCGTCCAGGAACAAGAGCGAGCTGTGGGCGTCGATGCCGGTCGCCGCGAAGAATCTCGTTTTCATGCAGGCGCGTCTCGCCCGAGATGGTCACGGAATTGATCGGAAAGCCGAAGAGACGGGCCAACAGCTCATGCGGCGCGCCATTGCGCGCGACGAAATCGGCATAAACGCCGCTGTGAACGAGGCCGAGCCCGATCGTGACGCAGAAAGCGAAGAGCAAAGCGAAGGAGCCCACACCCGCCCGCGCCAGTGGGTGAACTTGACGGTCGGTCCAGGTGGGCGCGACGCGCGGCGGCTCGGAAGCGCGCGCGAAATTCTGGTCGGCGAACGGCGAGTCGAGCGGGGTGACGGGGACGAGGGCGAAGGAAGGAGCATGCGAGCGGGCGGCCGAAAGGGGCGCGGAGAGTTGCGCGCTCATCGATCGCAGGAAGCGTCCTCCACCATCCATCGCACTAACTCGCCGAACGAGAAGTCCTACAAAGGCCGCCATTTCTGGCACGAGCGAGGTCTCGGTCATCCCGGGCTGGGTGTTGACTTCCAGCACGACGAGAGCGCCCGAGCCGTCCGGCCTGTCGTCGTAGCGAAAGTCCGCGCGACTGACGCCGCGACAGCCGAGCGCCCGATGAGCCTCGAGCGCCAACTCTTGAACCTTTTGGTAAACATTCGGTTTAAGATTAGCGGGAAGAATGTGTTTTGAGCCGCCTTTGGCGTATTTCGCCTCATAGTCGTACCATCCGCCGCCGGCCGCGACGATCTCGATCACGTCCAAGCGCCGATCGCCCATCACCGCACAGGTCAGCTCGCGCCCGGGGATGAAGGGCTCCGCCAGCATCAATTCGCCGTGGCTCCAGTCCTCGCGGGAAAGCTCCTGGGGCGGATGCTGCTGGTCCTCGCGCACGATGAAGACGCCGAAGGAGGAGCCCTCCGAGACGGGCTTGAGCACATAGGGGCGCGGCAGCGCGTGCTCTCGCGCAGCCTCGCGGCGGGTGAGGACGCGCCCCGCCGGCACGGGAACGCCCGCCGCGGCGAGAATGGTTTTGGCGATCTGCTTGTGCATCGCCGCCGCCGAGGCGAGCACGCCGGAATGCGTATAGGGGATGCGCAGGAGCTCGAGCACGCCCTGCATCACGCCGTCCTCGCCGAAGCGGCCGTGCAGCGCGTTGAAGGCTGCGTCCGGCCTCAGCTCCGCAAGGCGTTGCGGCGCATCGAGGCCGACGTCGAGGCGGGTCACGCGAAAACCTTCGCCTTCGAGCGCTTGCGCGCAGGCCTCCCCTGAGCGCAGCGAGACCTCGCGTTCGGCGGAGAGACCGCCCATCAGCACGGCGATATGTCTGGTCAAGGAGGAGCCTCTTCGGGTTTTGCGGGTCCAGTAGAGAAGGATCGTGACCTTGGCAATCGCCCGCTCCGGCCGCTGGGCCTGATACTGTCCTAGTCGAACTCGAAAGCGTTCTGGCGCTTCGACACTTAGATCAGACTGACTTCATGCGAATCGCCTGATCGCAAAAACATAATCGATTCCGAAAAGTTAGAGCGCGCTTTACGCACAAGACCGGCTTCTGCTTTTTCGCGACCCGCGCTCCTGGAGGCTCGAGCAACGCAGAGGGAACTTAGAAGAAATCGTGGCGTTATCCCAGGGGCCTTGGACTTTTTACGTACGTATCGCGCATGGCAGAATTCGCGGGATTCTTGTCATTGTCGCCCACGCAAGGGAGGCGCAAGTTCCTGCTATGACGACTTTACTGCCATTGCCCGATCTCCCTGGCGTTGAAGCGCTTGGTCCTTCGAAGCAGCCGTTGCGGCGACGTCGAGTCGTCTTCCTCGCCTTCACCGACGTCGAGATCATCGACCTTTGCGGCCCCTTGGACGTGTTTCATCACGCCAACAACACGCTGCAGCTCACCGGTAGAGACAACGAGCTCGGCTATGAAACGCTTGTCGTCGCCTTGCGAAGCCGGTCCCGTCAAGACGGCCGGCGGCCTCGAGATCATCGCAACCCACGGCTGCGATGACGAACTGGGCGAGATCGATACTTTGGTCGTGCCCGGGAGCCCCTGGATCGAGCACGCCTGCGCGGAGCCGCGACTGATCGCCTGGCTGCGCAAGACGGCGCCCGGCGCGCGCCGGGTCGTCTCCGTCTGCACGGGCGCGTTTCTCCTTGCGGGAGCAGGATTGCTCGAGAACCGCGCGGTCACGACTCACTGGATGTATTGCGACAAGCTTGCGGCGCTCCATCCGTCGCTGCGGATCGATCGCGACCGGATCTTCGTGCGCGACGGGCACGTTTACACATCGGGCGGGATCACCGCGGGGATCGACCTCGCGCTTTCGCTCGTCGAGGAGGATCTCGGCCAGGAAGCGCCGCGCTTCATCGCCGGCTGTGATGGTCGTTTTTCTGCGCCGCCCCGGCGGGCAGAACCAGTTCAGCATATTTCTTCAGGCCGAGGCGACCAATCGCCCCGACATTCGCGAGCTGCAGGCCTTCATATTAGCCAATCCCAAAGAGGACCACGTCGTTGAGCGTCTCGCAGCGCGCATCAACATGAGTTCCACGCAATTTCGCGCGCCAGTTTCTCACCGAGAGCGGCATGACGCCGGCCAAATTTGTCGAGCATGCGCGCGTCGAGGCGGCGCGATGCAGGCTCGAGCAGACGCACCTGCGGCTCGAAGCGATCGCCGCCGAGACCGGTTTTGGCTCAGCCGAGCGGATGCAGCGTTCGTTTCAGCGTCTGCTCAACGTCAGCCCGCAAGATTACCGCGCGCGGTTTCAATCGATCACCCGGCTACAAGGGAGAACGCCCCATGAAGATTTTGTTTCTCACGACGGCCCATAACAGCCTGAGCCAAAGGCTGCTGACCGCCGCAGCGCGATCTAATGGGGGAGCGTCCTTCGACAGCTCCGGCGAAAAAAGCTCCCGCCGCTCATTAAAACTGATGAGGCGGGGAACCCGTGGCGCGCGCATATTCCTCTCCGAGTCGAAAGCGCCTCTGTTCTTACCGCTCGGGCCGGAGGAGACCCTAGTGAGGACGGGGTAAGTCGCAAATGTGCAAGCCTTCCAGGGACTATCGAGCACCGAGGCCCCTGTACTGAAATGAAGCCGGGGAAATTCGTCGAGCAGGCGCGCGCCTCGAGGCGGGGCGTTGCGAGCTCGAACAAACCCGGCTGCTGCTCGACGCCATCGCGACGGAAAGGGGCTCGGAGAGCGTCTGCTCAACGTCAGCTCGCGGGGTTTCCGCGCGCGGTTTCATTCCACCGCAATTAGAGAAGGGAGAACGCCCCATGAAGATTCTGTTTCTCACGACGGCGCACAACAGCCTGAGCCAAAGGCTGCTGATCGAATTGACGGATCGCGGCCATGAGGTTGCCGTGACGCTGGCGACGAGCGACGAAGCCATGCTGAAAGGCGCGGCCGAGAACGAACCGGAACTCATCATCGCGCCGATGCTGAAGGCATCGATTCCGAAAGCAATCACGGAGAAGCATCTCTGCCTCATCGTCCATCCCGGTGTCATGGGCGATCGAGGACCTTCCTCGCTCGACTGGGCGATCAAGAATGGCGAGAGGATCTGGGGCGTGACGATCATAGAGGCCTGTGAAGAATGGGACGCCGGGCCGATCTGGGCGAGACGCGAATTCAAGATGCCGACGCCGGCCGTGTCCAAGAGCCAGCTCTATCGCCAGGAGGTGACGGAAGCCGCGATCGCGGCCGTTCTGGAGGCTCTGGAAAAACTCCAAACGCCGGGATTTACGCCTCAGCCGCTCGACTATTCGCGCCCCGACGTGCGCGGGATGTTGCGTCCGCCGATGCGTCAGGCCGATCGCGCCATCGACTGGAGCGAGGATGCGAACGGAGGCCATCGTCGCCAAGATCAACAGCGCCGACAGCGCGCCGGGCGTGCTCGACCATTCCTTCGGCGCCGCCTACTATCTCTATGGCGCGCATTTTGAAGATCGCCTGGCGGGCGCGCCCGGCGCGATCCTCGCGCAGCGAGACGGCGCCATTTGCGTCGGGACAAGGGACGGCGCGGTCTGGATCACGCATATGAAAGCCAAGGATCAGCTCGATCCAAAGGAAGCGGGCTGCGGCGTCGCCGACCCTGGCCCCGGTTGCGCCAATTGCGTGCTCGAGATTTGTCCGGCCTCCCAAATCAAGCTTCCGGCGATGACGGCGCTCGGGCGCCGCGCCGCGAATGCGCCGAAAGCGCCGCTGCCGATCGACGCCGCGCCGGACCATCGCACCTTCCAGGAGATCCGCTATGTCGAGGAGGGAAGCGTCGGCAGGCTCCATTTCGATTTTTGCAATGGCGCCATGAGCACCGAGCAATGCTACCGCCTGCGCGACGCGTTTCTCTATGCCCGCAGCCGGCAGACGAAGGTCATCGAGCTTCTGGGGGGCGCCGACTTCTTCTCCAACGGCATCCATCTCAACGTGATCGAGGCCGCGGAAGACCCCGCGCTAGAGTCCTGGCGCAACATCAACGCAATCGACGACGTCGTGCTCGAAATCCTCAACACGATGTCGCATCTCGTCGTCGCCGGCTTCTGCGGGAACGCCGGCGCCGGCGGGGCGATCCTGCCACTCGCGGCAGACTACGTCTATGCGCGGGAAGGCGTCGTGTTCAATCCGCATTACAAGGGCATGGGCGGGCTCTACGGCTCCGAATATTGGACTTACACGCTGCCGCGACGGGTCGGCGCCGAGCGCGCGCTCGAACTCACCGAAGGATTGAAGCCCATGGGGACGAGCGAGGCCAGGCGCATGGGCTTCATCGACGAGGCGTTCGGAACAAATGTCGCCGAGTTTCAAAAATGCCTCGCGGAGAGGTCGGCGGCGCTCGCGGCGCGAGAGGACTTTTGGCTTCTGCTGCGAGCAAAACATGATCGCCGTCTGACCGACGAACGCGCAAAACCCCTCGCCGCCTATCGGGCTGAGGAATTGGCGCAGATGCGCGAAAATTTCTGGGGCCCCGATCCCGCCCATCACGCCGCGCGCCGGCGCTTCGTCTATAAGGGCGAGCCGAAGAAGCGGCAGCGCGAGCAGGTGACGCTCGTCGCCGACAACACGCACCCGCGATGGATCGAGCAGCTTATGCAGCGCGCCCGCGCCTTTAGGGGCCGCGCAGCGTCCTGAACTGTCAAAGAATTGTGCGTCGTTCGAGCGCGGCGGCGAGCGTGCCTTCGTCGAGATAATCGAGCTCGCCGCCGACCGGCACGCCATGGGCAAGACGTGTCGTCCTGACGCCCGTCGGGGCTAACAGATCGGCGATGTAATGGGCCGTCGTCTGCCCGTCGACGGTCGCGTTCACGGCGAGGATCACCTCGCGGAGAACGCCGCTATTGGCTTTCTCGATCAGCTTGGGGAGATGGAGATCGTCGGGGCCGACGCCGTCGAGCGGCGACAATACGCCGCCGAGCACATGATAGAGCGCGCGCAAGGGCTGCGCTCGCTCGAGCGCCCAGAGATCGGCGACGGTCTCGACGACGATGAGCGTCGACGCGTCGCGCCGAGGATCGGCGCAGATCGCGCAAGGATTGCTCGTGTCGATGTTGCCGCAAAGCGAGCAGGTCACGATGCGCTCATGCGCGACGCGCATGGCGTCGGCGAGCGGCCCCAGCAACTCCTCGCGCTTTCGCATGAGATGGAGCGCAGCGCGGCGCGCCGAACGCGGACCCAATCCCGGCAGGCGCGCCAAAAGCTGGATCAGCCTTTCAATTTCGGGACCCGCGACGCGTTCCGCCATCGATTCAGAACGGCAGCTTCATGCCCGGCGGCAATTGCAGCCCGCCGGTGATCGCCTTCATCTTCTCGGTCATCGCGGCTTCCGCCTTCCCGCGCGCCTGCGCATGCGCCGAGACGAGAAGATCCTCGAGAATCTCGACCTCCTCGGGCTTGAGCAAGCTCGGGTCGATCGAGACCTTCTGCAAGGCGCCTTTGGCCGTGAGCGTCACCCTCACCAGGCCGCCACCCGCGTCTCCTTCGACGATCGTCGTGTCGAGCTCCGCTTGCGCCTCCTGCATCTTCGCTTGCATGGCCTGCGCTTGCTTGATCATGCCCATGAAATCCATTGTCGTTTCCCCTTCGCGTGCTTTCCGCTCTCTAGTCCTCGTCCGGCTCCGCGCCGTCTGCGTAAGCAATCTCGGCCTCGGACGCCACCGGCGTCGCCTCCTCGGCCTTTCCGCGCACGGCGACGATCTGCGCGCCCGGAAAACAGGCGAGCGCCGCGGCGACGACCGGATCGCGCGCGATGTCGCTTCTGCGCTCGGTCTCGCGCGCGTCGCGCTCCTCGTCGAGCGTGGGCTTACCGCCCGCGGCGACCGTCGAAACGAGCCAACGCTCGCCTGTCCAGCTCTGCAGCCGCTGCGTGAGGATCTGCGGCAATTGCGGCGGCGCGCCGGGCGCGAGCGCGAACTCCAAACGCAGCGGCTCGAAACGCACGAGACGCACATATTGCTCGAGTTGCAATTTGAGCAGCATGTCGCGCTTTTCGGCGGCGAGCGCGACGAGGGCCGGAAAGTCCCGCAAGGCGGGGCCGCCGCTCGGCGCCGGCGCGGATTGAGGGGCTGCGGCGGCGCCCGCTCGTCTCGGCGTGTTCGGCGCGCTCTGAGCGGGAGACGCCGCGCTGCTCGCAGCAAGCGAGACGGGCGCGCCGCGCGCCCCTGGCCGCGCCTCGGCAGCCGCCGTCGGGCCGGCGCCGGCGCCAAAGCCCAGCTTCCGCAAGGCCTCGTCCGGCGTCGGCAATTCCGCGGCATGGGCGAGCCGCACGAGAACCATGTCGGCAGCCGCATAGGGCGTCTGCGAGCTGCGCAGCTCCTCCATCCCTTTGGCGAGGATCTGCCAGGCGCGCGAGAGCGCCGGCAAGGAAAGCTCGCCCGAAAGCGCCGTCCCGCGGCGGCTCTCCTCGGGCGTCAGCGCGCTCGATTGCGCGGTTTGCGGCGCGACCTTGATCCGCGTCACGAGATGGGTGAACTCGGCGAGCTCGATGAGCATTTGCGCAGGGTCGGCGCCGGCGTTGTATTGATCTTCGAACAGCTTCAGCGCGTCGGCGATGCGGCCGGCCATCACGGCCTCGAAAAGCTCGATCACGCTCGCGCGGTCGGCGACGCCCAGCATCGCGCGCAGATCCTCGGCGAGGATTTCGGCGCCCTCCCCCGCCGCGCCATGCGCCATGGCTTGATCGAGAAGCGACAGCGCGTCGCGCACCGAGCCTTCTGCGGCGCGCGCGATGACCGCGAGCGCCGCAGGCTCGATCTTGACGTTCTCGAGCGCGCATATTTTGCGCAGATGCTCGGCGAGAAGGGCCGCGTCCACCCGGCGCAGATCGAAGCGCTGGCAACGCGAGCGCACCGTCACCGGAACCTTCTCGATCTCGGTTGTCGCGAACAGGAATTTCACATGCTCGGGCGGCTCCTCCAGCGTCTTCAACAGCCCGTTGAAGGCCGACTTCGAGAGCATGTGCACTTCGTCGATGATGTAGACCTTCATGCGCGCCATGACCGGCCGGTAGCGCGCATTGTCGATGATCTCGCGCACGTCGTCGATGCTCGTGTGCGAGGCCGCGTCCATCTCCAGCACGTCCGGGTGGCGCGACTCCATGATGGCTTGGCAGTGGACGCCAAGCTCGTCCATCTCGATCGTCGGACGGCTGACGGCGGGCCTGCCGTCTTTTTCGGGAAGCTCGTAGTTGAAGGCGCGCGCCAGGATGCGCGCCGTCGTCGTCTTGCCGACGCCGCGCACCCCGGTGAGCAGATAGGCCTGATGGATGCGCTCCAGCCGGAACGCGTTCTCGAGCGTGCGCACCATCGGCTCCTGGCCGATGAGGTCGGAAAAGCTCGACGGACGGTATTTGCGCGCGAGCACGCGATAGGCCGCGGGCGCGGAAGGGGTTGGGAAGAGCCCGTCGTCCATCCGCTTCGCTTAAAGCCCGCTTGAGGAAAGGCGCGCGAGGAGGCGACGGTGGCCAAAAGGGCGCGCGAAAAGGTGGGAGGTTGGACGAAGACCCGCCCGTGCTCGTTAGGGCTGCTTCCTTCCGGACCTGACCCGGTTGGCGAGTGGAACGTCCACCGCCAACCTCCCGCGGGTTATTTGGCAAATGCCGGGGGGCGGCGCAAGGGGCGCGCTATGGGCGAGGCAATTCCTTGGTCCGCGACACGGCGCTGCGATGAAGCGAGACAGGAGGCCGCAAGGCCCTCGGCCAAGCTGGAACAAACCCGTGAAACCCCGCGTTGTTATCGTTTCGGCTGCTCCTTGAATGCCGCGGGCGGCGTTGACCGGCCGAAGGGGAGGTGCGTCATGGGCGTCGTAAAGCTCTCGATACTAAGTGGATGCGCCGCGCTCGCGTTCGCGGCGGCGGCGTGCGGCGGCGCCGGTGGGCTTCGTCGGATCGGATCGCCTCGGGCTGAGCGCGCCGGTCGAGAAGGCGGCATACTGCCACCATCGACGTCATGTGCGCCGGGTGGCGAGGTGCTGCGATGATTACGACGCCGCCGTCGTGAGCGAGCCGGTCGTGGTCGAGGAGCCCGCCTATTTCGACTATCCCGCGCCGGTCGTGGCGCAGGATCCAGTCGGATGTTGCGGCTACCCAGCCCCCGTCGCAGTCGCTCCGGTCGCCCCCGTCGAGTTCGGTTATTACGGCTATCCTGCGGCAGTGGAGGTGGTCGTGCCGAGCGGAGACTACTGCTCCACTCCCGTCAAGACATGCCTGCTCCGGGAGCCGGGCGTGCTCGGAACCGGATGCTCCTGCCATATCCCCGGCGGCATCGCGCGCGGCATTGTGGAATAGCCGCTAAACTTCGAGGCGGGGCTGCGCGCTCAACGGGCCGCAGCCCAGCGCATCCCGGCAAGAGCGGCAGCTCGAAAGCCAGCTCGGCCTCGCCACCAATCAGAATCCTCCACCGTCATAATGTCGGGCCTGGTCGTAACGTCGGTCTTGATAGTGGTGTTGCGCGGATTTCTGCGCTTCGTGGCGACCGATGAGACAGCCAGCCGCCGCGCCCAGAAAACCATGGCGCCCCATGTAATGCCCTGCGATTCCGCCGACAAATGCGCCCTTGAGGCAGCCGTGCGCCTGCGCCGGCCCCGAGGCCAAGAGCGCGCTCGCCAGGACAGCGGCCAGCGTGAGCGGAGTTTTCATGGTTCGCCTATGAGGCAGGAGTGTTGCTACCTCTTTTAACTTTCTGAGTTACGTCAATGTTCCGGTATCCGGCGGGGCCTCCGCCAGCGTGACGAGCCATTATTCAAACCGATCCAGCGTCGAGCGCCGCCTGCTTCACCTGACCCAGCGCGGGTGAGAGATGCCTCATTGGTTGACCTTCAAGAACTTGTCAAAACCCGGAAATTGAGGGAAAGCTGCACAATAACGGAGACCTGTCCGGGCAACGCCGGATTAGGAGCAAGCGCGCCAACCGTTTCCGCGGAGCCGCGGGATTTGGCGCTTCTTGCTGAAAACTAGGAACGGCAACAGGAGATTGTCCAAAATGAACCGCAACGTCGCATTCGCCTTCGGTTTGGTGGTCGCTTCGCTCGCAGCGCCGAGCGTCGCGTTTGCGCAGGACCCCGTGAGCGCAACGGTAGGAGCAGCCGTCGGAACGGTGCTGGCTGTGCCGGCCCACCCGCACGTCGAGGAAGCGATTGGCCACACTCAGGAGGCTATCGCCCACGGTCAGAGAGGGCACGCGAAGGCGCTGTCCACGCATGCGACGGCGGCGCTCTCGCATGCAACGACGGCAGTGCAGATCGATGGAAATCCGCATACCCAGGAAGCCATCGGGCATCTGAACGCCGCCATTGCTCACGCCAACATGGGCCATGCCCACGTGGGTGTGAAACACGCGAAAGAGGCGCTGGCGCATCTTCAAGCCGCCGCGCAGTAAGCATCAGGAAATTGGAACGCCCCGCCCGCGCGTTTCGGGTGGGGCGTTGTCTGTTGCTCCGCCTTACTTCGCCTGAATGGAGCTCAGATAAGCGATGATCGCCTCGACTTGCGAAGGCGAGAACTCGAAGGGCGGCATCTGCTCATTCTCGTGGCCGACGATGATGCCTTCGGCCAGGGCCTCCTCGAGATTTTGCACCGGATATTTCTTCGACAGAGTCCGGAACGGCGGCGACTTCGGGTTGGGGCTCTCGCCTGTCGCGCCGATCGCGTGGCAGCGGCTGCAATTCGCCTTCACGATGACGTGTCCTTCATCGACGAGCGCGTCCGCGGCGGCTGGGCCAGCGAGAAGGAGCGGGAACAGAATTCCGAGAAAGAGTCCAAGCGCGCATGGGACGGCCCTCATCGGCTCGGCCTCTTCCGGCGGCGCCGGACCTGAGGCTTAAGCGAATTGAACGGAGAAGCTTTCGAAGCCCACCCTGCCCCAGGCTCACGCCTGCCGCAATCCCTCGAGCGCAAGGTCGCAATCCCTCGAGCGCAAGGCCGCATGCCCGCCCACTCTCAAAATGCGCGCCCCCGCTATCCTTGATCCCCGGTCCGGAAATCGGGCAGAACCTTCGCGGCGCGGGCGCTTAGAGCGAATTCAGCAAAAGTTGATAGGCTTTTGCGATCAGTATTCGCTCCAACGTTCTGACTGGGCGCGATTTCTCATCGCTCGCACGATTACGTTCCAGCGATGAGAATTCGCGCCTGCGGCTATCCTTTGTTTTGACTTGCGAAAGAACGAGATGAGCGAAATCCTGCGCGTCGGCGTGGCCGGCGTCGGCACGGTCGGCGCCGCCGTGGCGCGACTGTTGAAGCGGCAAGCACAGGCGCTGGCCTCGCGCACCGGACGCAACATCGTCGTCACCGCCATTTCCGCTCGCGACGCCGGCAAGAAGCGCGACGCCGACCTTTCCGACGTCGAGTTCTTCGCCGACCCGGTCGCGCTCGCCTCCTCCGACAAGATCGATCTCTTCGTCGAGCTCATCGGCGGCGCGGAAGGCGCCGCGCGAGAAAGCGTCGAGGCGGCCCTGCAAGCCGGCAAGTCGGTCGTGACCGCCAACAAGGCGCTGCTCGCCGCGCATGGACTCGCGCTCGCCGCCCTTGCCGAGCAGAAGCATGTCGCGCTCGCCTTCGAGGCGTCGGTCGCCGGAGGCATTCCCATCGTGAAGACGCTGCGCGAGGGACTGGCGGGAAATTCGATCGACCGCGTCTATGGCGTGTTGAACGGCACCTGCAACTACATCCTGAGCCGCATGGAGCTGGAGCGGCTTTCCTTCGACGAATGCCTCAAGGAGGCGCAGCAGCTCGGCTACGCCGAAGCCGATCCCACCTTCGACATTGGCGGCTTCGACACGGCGCATAAGCTCGCGATCCTGACCTCGCTCGCTTTCGGCGTGACGATCGCCTCGGACGCCATCGACATCGAGGGGATCGAGCGCGTGACGCTCGCCGATATCGAGGCGGCCGAGGAATTCGGCTTTCGCATCAAGCTCCTGGGCGTAGCGCAACGCACCGCCGACGGCGTCGAACAGCGCGTGCATCCGACGATGGTGCGCAAGACGACATCGATCGCCCAGACGATGGGCGTGCTGAACGCGGTGACGATCGATGCCGATGCGGTGCGCGAATTGACGCTGGTCGGCCCCGGCGCCGGCGGGGAGGCCACGGCCTCGGCCGTCGTCGCGGACATCGCCGACATCGCGAAGGGCGTGCGCTCCGCCCCCTTCGGCTTGCCCACCGCGATGCTGGAAACGTTAAAGCGCGCGCCGCTGCGCCAGCACGAGGGCGGCTATTACATCCGCCTGTCCGTCCCCGACGTTCCGGGCGCCTTCGCGAACATCGCGACGCGCATGGCCGAGCGTGGCATTTCCCTTGAGAGCATCATGCAACACAGCCCGTCCGAAAAAGACGGGCCTCCTCTCGGACGCGCCAGGGGCGCCCGCCGCGTCGAGAAGGCGAAGCCGGGGGCCGCCGCGGTCGGCGTGATCCTGATCACCCATGCGACGAGCGAGCATCTGGTGCGCGAGGCGCTCGATGCGATCCTCGCCGACGGCACGATCGACAGCCCGGCGCAGGTGATCCGCATCGAGAGGGAATAGCGGCGCGCGTTTCAACCTTGGCGGCGACGTCACGCGCAGGCGATGCAGCGGGTCGCGGTCGGCAGCGCCTTCAGGCGCTTGGGGTTGATGGGTTCGCCACATTTGGCGCAGACGCCGTAGGTCCCTTCCGCGATGCGTCGCAGAGCTTCGCGAATCTGCCGGACCTCCTGGAGCTTCGATTTTTCGATGCCTTCGAGCGCGTCCTGGCCTTCGAGCTGCGTGGCTTGGTCTTCCCAATCCGCTGGCAGCAAGCTGTGCAACTCGCTATCGATCTCCGAAATTTGGCCGGTCAACTCGACGAGACGTCGTTCGAGCGTTTTTGCGAGGTCTTCTTGATTTTCCATAAGGGGTCGCATCCATTGCCAGTCGGCCGTCGGCCGCAGCGCCGAGTAGCGCCGACGCTCAGAAACACAATAAGGTCGCTGCGGAGCACGCAAGTCGGCTTTGCCTGATTTTTACCAGGGCGCGGGAAGCAAACTGCGGCGATAACAAATGGAAGCATATTCCTAACCGCGGCAACAAAAAACGTCCATCTGCAATATATGTTCGAAGATTTTCGCAGGTAAGCTGTCGGCTCTTTGGGCTTCGATCTTTCCCAGCAGGAAAAGCTCGCCACCTGAGCCTTAAGCCGGTTGACCGCGCCGCCGAATGCGTCGGAAAGACGCGTTTCAAACCCAAATTCGTCTCTTCCTCAACGTGGACGAGATTCTTGAGCACCCCTGGAGATTTATCTTGAGCAATCTTGGAGATTAGCGCGCCTTTACTCGTCCGTCATCACGGTAACTCCCACGCGCCCGAGCGATGGACGCCAACTTTGTCGCGGTAATGGTCACCGCGCCATCGCCAGTCCAAGCCGTCGGCCTGTATCCACAGCGCAATTGCGTCGGCCGTCGAACCTCCCGCAACCACCACAAAAAAACGGAAAAACCCGAAGCCGGTCGTTCTTACGGCGCCGGCATCGTCATCGTCCAGAAACTTCGGGCGAGCGCTCGCCCATCGGGTCAGATCTTCGGCGCGCACGATGTGATTTCACTCAGCGCTCCCAACATTCGGTCAAGCCTCGGGAAAGCAGTCATGGAGCCCTTCGAAGTCCGCAAGATGTTGTCGCCGCTGTCGAGTCGCGGACCGGGCAGCAGGTCGTGTTCCGTAGCGAGCAGATAAATAAGGAACGCGTCACCGTCGCGTCCATGCTGAAACGCATGCAGGTCGGAGCTTGTCTGATCGCATCCGGAGAGGCGTTCGGCGCACTTTCCGCGCTTATTCCTTTCCGCCGTCAAACCCCGGCGGCCCATGCGCCAAGGATAGCCCCTCGCGGCCTTTTCATAAGCGTAACTATAGAGCGCCCGCATGAAGGCGGGATCGAATTCATAAGGGTGCGGCGCGTGGAAATCCTTTTCGATGTAAGCGACATTGAACGCGGCCTTCGCGCGCTGCGTCTCCAGATACATTCGATAGAGATCGCCCAGTCCATTGTAGTTGATCATCGTCGAGACGGCCTTTGCGGCGATGGACAGCGTCAGCGGATCGACGTCGCTCCAGTCGGTGGTGAGCCGACCGTTGCGAATGATGTAGGCGACGACCTTTCGGCGGTAGCCTACCTTCTGTGAGACCTCGCGCGCGTTCAATGACGGCGGCACGAGGAACGCCTGGCTGACCGCGCCGCCGTCGACGTGCATCTCCTGATAGCTCCGTCCCTCCGCCTCGACGTCGAACATGACCGGGGGGAAAGGCCGCCGGAATGGACGCCGAGGCGAGCAGAATGTGGCGTACGACGTCGATCGCGCCCGGCCGGCCGCTCGCGGCGATGGCGCCGATGTTCCAGATCACCGGGCGCCCGGCGTCGAGGTCGGTCGTCTGGATCAGCAGCAGCCGTCCCTTCTCATATTCCGCGGCGATCCGCGCAAGCATCGCTTCGTCGACGTAACGCGAGATGAGCTCATACAGCGGGCTCGAGTCGGTGAGCGCGTCCTGGGCCAGCGCCGCCACGGGCTCAAATCGCTTTTCGAAGACCTTTTCGGGTCAATGTGGGTGTAGACATGCGTCAGCGCGTCGTCATACTCCGGGCCGAGGAAGGCGAAGGGCGCGATCAGCGAGCCCGTGCTGACTCCGGTGACGAGCTTGAACTTCGGCCGGTCGCCGTGCGCCGTCCATCCGACCATGAGACCCGCGCCAAAGGCGCCATTGTCGCCGCCGCCGGACAGCGACAGGAGATAGGCGGTCGGGAGCTCGCCGCCTTTGCCGACTCCGGCGTGGCGCGCTTCGCGCAGCAGCGCGCGCTGCTGCTCCGCCGCCATGGCCTTGGGCTCGTCGACGAAGAAGCGCGCGTTGGGCAGGCCGAGGACGAGCGCTTCGCCGCGCTCGGCCGGCGGAACCGCGCGCGGATTGAGGGTCGAGCAGCCGACCAGAAGCGAGACGGCGCTTAAGGCTAGGGCCAGGAAAGAGATCGTCGTACAACGCAATCGAACAAAACCCCATCGAGCGCCCTTCACTCTGCAGCCGCTCGCGCCAATCGCGGGCTCCGTTCAACCGCGGCGGCAGTTCTTTACGTCATCGCGGAGTTAAGCGCGACTGCGCTAGGGCTCTAGTTTATGCTCAAAATGGACCTTTCTATGTCTGGCCGAGCTTCCGCCTTCCGCGGCGAGGTTCCTTCTTCTGCCACGGCAACGGTCTAACATTTGCTGCAGCTTGAAATTCCTCCGACTGCACGGGCAAACAGCAAGAAGGCGACTTGAGCGATTGTTGATTTTGTTGGGGGAATTAAGAGCGGCGAGAAGTTCCAGGCCGCCCCACCGTGCGACGAGCGCCGAGCTTCGCGGCGGCTGAGTTTCTGGAGACCTCTCGAATTCTCGACCCAATCGGCGTTTGTTCGATGGCGCTCGGCGCTCGTAAAGCGAAAGACTCATCGGACGTCGGCCAAGACCCTCGCAGTCGTTGGACGTCGACAAGGTCTCCGATACGGATTGAAGCGAACACGAAATACCCAGCGCTGATCACGAAGCGAGATGGCTGCAACAAGGGCTGGCGCGGGAGAGCCAGCGGCTCGACGCCAGGAGCACCAGCTCCCATCACGGGCGACAGTAGGAATCATCCTTCGCAAGATCTCGGCCGCTGGTCTGAGCCGTGTTTTGCGGTTGCGGCGAGACGGGTTTATCATCATCGAGCATCGCCTACCAAGATCGCGGTGGATTGGTCACGCGGGGCCGTGCGTAGCGAGCGTCGTAGCGGCAACTCGACGAGTGCACTCGCGAGATCGATGTGATCGACGCAGCGCTCCAGAATTGAGCGGGATTCGATCGGACAACTCGGACGTCGAATTCTCACAACAGCCGCAGCACGAGCCGGACGGCGGAGAATGGCGCGCGTCGGTCGCGATAATCGTCGAGGTCGAGTTCGCGATCGATAGCCTGACGGTCATAGAGCTGGCCAGTCTCGTCGATCAGCCGACGGCGGGCTTCGAGGCATGAAGCGTCGACTCATGGGATCTCTCCAGGTCACGAAGAACATCCGCTGACGGAACATGTACGAAGATCGCCAATGGGTTCCATTCGGAAATGCGCAGCGGCGTGAATTGCTCGCAAGCGCGACGATCGGCGACGAAGCGATCCAGCGTCTCCCATCGTCACGGCTAAGTCACAGATGGCGGGAGCGAAGTTCGGCCATCTTTTTGGTTGCGCAACTTCCGTTTTCGCCGCTAGAGTCTCGAACCAAGCGTCGGCGCGAGTTCGGTGTCGCTCGGCGCTCGGAGAGCGGAGACTCTTCGGCGTCGTCCAAGGCTCTCGCCTCATCACACGTCGAGTCTTTGAAGATGGACCAAGCGAACACGAAATATCCAGCGCCGAACACGAGGCAAGCTATCGCTGCGGCAGCCGCTTGGCGTCTGCTCAGCCACATCGCGACGCCGAGGAGCACCAGTCCCCAAAACACCGGCGCCAGGGAAAGAATGACTTCCGCCATTTTGTGGCTGCTCGTCTGAGAAGGGTTCCTCACCATGGGAAAAACCTTTGTCTAATCGCGTTCGGCTGGCAAGCGGGCTTGCACAGCGCGCGTCGTTGCTCCAACTCGGGAACGCCACACCGAAGTCTCGTCGATCGCCGCCGAATAGGCGCGAGCATCGATGGGGCGTGGCATCATGTCTTCCGTCACGAAGTACAGAAGCTGACCGACCATCTAAGCAGACCGCATAAAGAATCCATTCGGAAATGCTCCGAGGCGCAAAAATGCGTACCGGGCTTAACGTCGTGACTGAGTCTCTCGGCGAGAACTGCTCGGCTCATGTTTGAAGAGCCGCGCTCAATAACCCAGCGCAAGCGTTCCGCGGTGTCTTGGGTCGGACGCTCCCGTCAGCACTCCGTCCTTTCTCGCGATCGTATAGGCGGAGCCCATCGCTTCCCGCACGACGATCTTGTGACCCTTGGCTTCGAGGAGGCGGATCGTGTCCTTGGACAAGCCGCGCTCGACGCGCAGCTCGTCGGGCCGCCACTGGTGATGGATGCGGGGCGCTTCTTCGGCTTCGGCGACATTCAAACCGTGGTCGATGGTGTCGAGAATGATTTGGAGCACGATCGAAATGATGCGGGATCCGCCGGCGGCCGCCGGTCACGAGCTCCAGTTCGCCGTCCTTGAACACCATCGTCGGGCTCATGGACGAGAGCGGGCGTTTGCCGGGCCCAGGGATCATTGGCGTCGCCGCCAATGAGGCCGTAAACATTGGCGGCGCTGGCCTTGGCGGCAAAGTCGTCGAGTTCATCGTTGAGCAGCACGCCGGTCCCTTCGGCGACGATGCCGCAGCCATAGGGGATGTTCAGCGTGTAGGTGTTCGAGACGGCGTTGCCGTCGTCGTCGACGATCGAGAAATGCGTCGTCTGGTCGCTTTCGTAGCGCTCGGGACCGCCCGGCCGCGATCTCGCCTGCCGGTCGGGCGCGGTCCGTCGCGATCCGTGACCGCAAGCGCGCGGCGTATTCCTTTGACGTCAGGCCGGCGACGGGAACTTTGACAAAGTCGGGGTCGCCCAGATAATGCGAGCGATCGGCGAAGGCGAGCTTTTCGGCTTCGGCCATTTCATGAATCGTTTGCGCCGAGTTGAGCCCCTGCTCGCCGAGCGGAAAGCCTTCGAGAATATTGGCGATTTCAATGATGTGCAGTGCCGCCGGAGGACGGCGGCGGCATGGAGACGATCTCATGGCCGCGATAGGTCCCGCGCACCGGCTCTCGCTCGACCGCGCGATAAGCGGCAAGGTCGTCCAACGTCATGCGCCCCTTGGCGGCGCGCACGGCGGCAACGATCTTTTCGGCGACCGGCCCGCGTAAAAGCCAGCGGCGCCTTGCGCCGCGATCGCGTCGAGCGTCGCAGCGAGATCGTCGAGCGCGATATGGTCGCCGGTGCGCGGCAGCGTCTTGTCCGGTCTGAGAAAAATGCGCGCGGAAGACGGATGGCGCGCGAAAGTCGCGGCGGCGAAGGGAAGCGAGTCCGCAAGGTCGTCGTCAACGGTGAGGCCTTGGCGCGCAAGATCGGAGCGGCCGGCGCGACGAGCTCGGCGAAACTGAAGCGCCCAGAACCATATTTGCGCCAGGCGAGCTCCAGTCCGGCGACCGTTCCCGGCACGCCGATCGAGAGACCGCTGAAGACCGATTTGTTGCGGTCGGGCTCGCCCTTGTCGTCGAGAAAGACATCCTGGGTCGTGAGAGCCGGCGCCGTTTCGCGATAATCGATGGCGACTGTCTTGTTTCCTTCGGCGAGATGGATCAGCATGAAGCCGCCGCCGCCGAGATTGCCGGCGCGCGGCAGGGTCACCGCCAGAGCAAAACCCACGGCGACGGCGGCGTCGACGGCGTTGCCGCCACGCTTCAGAATGTCGAGGCCCACGAGCGAAGCGGACTTCTCCTGACTGACGACCATGCCGTGTCGCGCCACGACGGGCGAGCGATGGCGAGATCGGAGGCGGCCGATTTCGTTTTGCGCACCAGCGGGCGTAGCCAGAGAAGGGCGACCAGCGCATGGGGCCAAAACCTGGACGCGCTTCACGCGCGTCCGTTCGAGCTTTCTTCCCCGCGACGGCTGAAGCGCAATGGCGCCGTTTTTCGGCCAGGCTGACGCTTAGACCCTCCAATTCCCCCAAATTAGCGCAGCGGACGGCCTCGGGGGCCCAGGCCTGCGGGGAGGGGGGCGCGCTCCCGCGCCCGAACGCGCCTTGGTTTGGTCGCCGGCTTCTCCGTGTCGACCCCCTCCCCCTCGGTTGCGGCGCGCTTGCCGCTCATCTACATTCAGCGCTGCTCCGCCCTCGCTGGGGGCGTAAATCCTCTTGCGCGAGCGTGTTGCGTCGATGCCTTCCCTGCCGTTTCCCGTTTCGCTCGCGGCGCCCCTCCTCCTGGGCTATCTTCTCGGCTCCATCCCCTTCGGTCTGCTGCTGACGCGCGCCGCAGGAACCTCCGACCTCAGGACGATCGGGTCGGGCAACATCGGCGCGACCAATGTGCTGCGGACCGGCCGAAAGGACTTGGCCGCGGCGACTCTGCTACTCGATGCGGCGAAAGGCGCGGCGGCGGTCCTTCTCGGCGCCGCACTCGCCCCGGCGGGCGGGGTCGCCGCAGCGGCCGGCGCCTTTCTGGGCCACATCTTCCCGGTGTGGCTGAAGTTCAAAGGCGGTAAGGGCGTCGCGACCTTTCTCGGCGCGCTTTTCGCGCTGCATTGGCCGACGGGCCTCATCTTCTGCGCGATCTGGCTGACGGTCGCCGCGGTCTGGCGCTATTCTTCGCTTTCGGCCCTGATCGCCTCGGCGCTCTCGCCGCTCGTTGTCTTCCTCTTCGGCCATGACCAGGCCGCGCTGGTCCTCGCCCTGATGGCGGCGCTGCTGTGGTGGAAGCATCGCGAGAACATCTCACGGCTCGCTGCGGGCGCGGAGACCCGCATCGGGCAGAAGTCGTGAGCGCGCCGCGAGGCCACACGAGCCGCTTGACCGATGCGCAGCTCGTCGACTGGCTTCGCCTCATCCGCAGCGAGAACATCGGGCCGCGCACCTTTCGCGAGCTGGTAAATCGATACGGCGGGGCGGCGGCGGCGCTCGAGGCGCTGCCCCAGCTCGTCGCAAAAAAGCTTAGAGGCCGGATCATCAAAATCGCCTCGCGCGACGAAGTTCTGCGCGAGATCGAGGCCTCGCAGGCCCAAGGCGTGCGCTTCATCGCAATGGCCGATCTCGATTACCCCGCGCCGCTGCGCGAGATCGACAGCGCGCCGCCGCTCATCGCGCTGCGCGGTGACGCCGCCGTGTTGAGCCGGCCGACCGTCGCGATCGTCGGCGCGCGCAACGCCTCAGCGTCGGGGCTCGCTTTCGCCGAGCGGCTGGCGCGCGATCTCGGACGCGAGGATTACGCGATCGTCTCGGGCCTCGCGCGGGGCATCGACACGGCCGCGCATCGCGCGAGCCTCGAAAGCGGCGCCGTCACCGTGCTCGCCGGAGGCCACGCCCGCCCCTACCCGACCGAGAACCTCGGTCTTCTCGACGAAATCGTCGGCTCGGGCGGCGCGGCGGTTTCCGAAATGCCGCTGCAATGGGAGCCGAGAGGGCGGGATTTTCCGCGCCGCAATCGGATCGTTTCCGGCCTCGCGCAAGGCGTGGTCGTCGTCGAGGCGGCGCGGCGCTCCGGCTCGCTGATCACGGCGCGCTTCGCCGCCGAGCAAGGTCGCGAGGTCTTCGCCGTGCCGGGTTCGCCCCAAGACCCGCGCGCCGAAGGAACGAACGATCTCTTGCGTGAAGGCGCGACGCTCTGCGCCGCGGTCGATGACGTGACGCGTGTTCTCGCCGTTCGCACCGCCCGGCCGCCGATGCGCGCGGACCTTTTCAGCGAGGGCGCGCCGAGCGGGGAGGAGGAGCCGTTGATCGACGAGCTCGATCTCTTTTCGCTCCGGGAAGCCTCGCCGGGGCCGGGGCACTTCGAACCCGCACCGCGCCCTCCCCGGCTTGAGCCTCAGCCCGCCGCGTCGCTGTCGAAAGCGCCCGAGTTGGTTTTGGATATCGAAGACGCCAAGGCGCGCGTGCTCGCGCTGCTCTCGCCCGCGCCGGTGTCGCTCGACGAGTTGATCCGCGCCGTGGGCCTGCCGGCGCGCGACGTGCAGGGCGCGCTCGTCGATCTCGACCTCGAAGGTCGCATCGAGCGCCACGGCGCCGGGCTCGTCTCGCTGATCGTGGGGAAGTGAGCGCGGGCAAGATCAGAAAGCCGCAGTCTTTCAACCTTTGCGGGCTTCGCTCTCGTTCGTCCCCGCCAGCAGCGACTTCAAAGCGCTGAGGTTTATCGGTTTCACCAGGTGCTTGTCGAAACCGGCTTCGAGGCTTTTGCGTCGATCCTCCTTCTGGCTCCAGCCGGTGAGCGCGAACAGAAGAAGTCCCCGCCCGTCTTCGAGCTTCTTCCGGGTCGGAGACTTAGCCTCTCATAGCCCGTCTATCGCTGCAATGAAGCAGGAACATCCATGTCGGGTGACTATAACAAAGCCGGGCCGCTTGGCCGAGGCAAGAAACCGTCACTACGAAATCAACTCATTGCGACGGCTTCGCGCGGTCGTCGCTTGACGAGTTTATTGCTTGGCTTAAGGAACGTTGCTACATTTAATCGAATAATTTCGCCCGAGCCTTTTCGCTCCCCGCGAAGCGTAAGCGAGCTGTGATGTTGCCGCATTTCGATATCTTCCTGGAGAACGCGCCTGTGGCGGCGGCGATGTTCGATCGTGACATGCGCTATATCGCCGCCAGCCGTCGTTGGCTGGACGATTATGGGCTCCCAGACGACGTTACCGGCAAATGCCATTATGATTTATTGCCAATTCCCGAAAGGTGGAAGCAAATACATAGGCGCGTCCTGAGAGGCGCGACCCTGAGTGAAAAAGAAGATCGTTTCGATCGCCGTGATGGTTCGGTTCAATGGGTTCGTTGGGAAGCGAGGCCTTGGTATTCCTCTGATAGCAATATCGGCGGCATCATTATCTTCGCAGACGATGTCACGAAGCATGTGCAGGCGCGGGAGGAACTGATCAAGACGCAGCAGCGTCTCATGGCGATCATGGAAGCGGTTCCTGTCGGCATCGCCGTTTCAACCGATATCAGTTGCGACGAGGCGACAGGAAACGCTGCGATGCTTTCTCAATTCGATATGAAGCCGGAAGAGAACATTTCTGCCTCTGCTCCTGACCCGTCAGCTGCAGGCAGACGTGTGCGCTTCTTTCGGAACGGAACGGAGATCAGCGCGCTCGAGCTTCCCCTTCAACGCGCCATTTCGGAACGGGCGCAGATCCCGCCCATGGAGCTGGAGGTCATCCTCCCCACGGGCAGACGCGTCTTTCTGGAGGGATCGGGAGCTCCGATCGTCGGAAAGGATGGCGAAATTCTCGGGGGCGTCGCGGTCTCAGTCGATATCGCCGAGCGCAAGCGCGCGGAGGCCGCTTTGCAAGATGCTGACCGCAGGAAAGACGAATTTATTGCAACTCTTGCGCATGAGCTGCGCAATCCGCTCGCGCCGATCTGCAATGGCCTCGCCGTGCTGAAGCGAGGGACCAAGACCGACGCCGACGCCGACCGCCTCCTAACAATGATGGAGCGACAGACCCGGCATCTCGTGCGCCTCGTCGACGACTTGCTGGAAATTTCACGCATCAAACGCGGCAAGATCAAGCTGGTCAAAGACCGCGTGAACCTTGCGAGCGTCATTGGCGACGCACTTGACATGAACCGCGACTTGATTGGCGAAGCCGGGCTCCACCTTCACGTCAACCTGCCGGATGAGCCCCTGTGGCTCGATGTCGATGCGGTCCGTCTCACTCAAGTTTTCGCCAACCTGCTGAACAACGCGGCCAAACACACGAACCCGGGAGGACGCATCGACGTGACGGCGACGCGCGCGAATGATCATGTGTCGGTGAGCGTCGCCGACACGGGGGTCGGCATCGCCAAGGACAGGCTGTCCGACGTTTTCGATCTCTTTTCGCAAGCGGGCGACACGCAGGGGCGGTCTGAGCGCGGCCTGGGGATTGGACTGGCGCTCGCGCGCAGTCTCGTCGAGATGCACGGAGGCGCGATCGAGGCGCAGAGCGACGGCGAAGGGCAAGGCGCGCGCTTCATCGTTCGCCTGCCATGGGATGCAAGCATCGCTGCAGGCGATTCGCCTTCGAGAACGACGGCGCCACAGGCGCAAACGTCGCGCCGCGTCCTCGTCGTGGACGACGAGCCTGACGTCGCCGACAGCCTCGCCCTCTTGCTCCAAATTCTCGGCGCCGAAGTTTGCGTGGCGCGCGGTGGCGCCGCGGCGCTCGAGATATGCGCGAAATTCGCGCCCGATCTCGTGTTCATCGACATCGGCATGCCGGGAATGGATGGCTTCGAAACAGCGCGCCGCATACGCGAACTGGCGACCGGGAGGCATGCGACCCTCGTCGCCCTGACTGGATGGGACGGGCAGGAAATAAGCCGACGCACGGTTGAAGCAGGGTTCGACCGTCATCTGAGGAAGCCCGCCGATTTGCCGGACCTAGAGGCTCTGCTTAGTTCCGCGCCGCAAACGCGAGGCTAAATCACGCTGCGTTCGGGCGGAACCGCCTGAACGCAAACGTGATCGACTCTAAAAAGCAGAGCGCGCTTTATGCAAAAGACCGGTTTATCCTTTTTCGCTCGCTCTAGACGAGAGGCGCCCTCGCGGATCGTGGCGTCGACCATGGCGTATTCCATGTCGGGCTCATCCGAAACGGCGTCGAAGATCCGCTTCCACACATCCGCCTTCACCCAATCGCGAAAGCGCGTGTAGACGGTGCTCCAATTGCCAAAGATTGGCGGCAGATCGCGCCAGGGGCTTCCCGTCCGCACGATCCACAGAACAGCCTCGACAAAAAGCCGATTATCCTGGCCAGTGCGCCCAGGATCGCCAGGCTTGCCCAGACAGTGCGGCTCCATCTTCGCCCACAAGGCGTCAGTTAATACGAATCGCTCCATCCGAAGCTTGAATCACATCCAGGACAGGATGAGAATCCTAAATCCCAACAGGCCCTAGACGAGGGGCGCCCTCGCGCCAGGGCAAAGTCATAAATTGTTAATGCGCTGATTGTGCGCGGAAATGGATTTTAAGGGCCGGCAGGGGAGGCCCTTGGATTGATGCGCGAATTTTCTGGACCACATCAAGCAGATTGAGGACGGCCGCATTCCTGGGATGACGACCTATCCGCTGGACGAGGTTTTAGTGCTGACGGTTCTCGTCGGGCTGCTGTGCCGGATGGAAGATTTCGACGAGATCGCCATGTTTGCCGAGGAGCAGCTCGACTGGCTGCGCGGCATTTTGCCTTTCGCCAATGGCGTCGCGCCGGCGCAGACGCTGCGGCGGGCGCTGCGGGCGCTCGACCCCAAGGCCCTTCAACGCGCCTTCGCTTCTTGGGTGGCGAGCTTGCACGCCCGGGTGTGTGCAGGGAAGCCGGGCGTCGTGGCGATTGACGGCAGAACTCTGCGCGGCTCGAAACAGGACAAGAACGGCGCCGGCGCTCTGCATGTCGTCTCGGCCTATGCGCATGAGGCCGGGCTCGTGCTGGCGGCGCGGGCGGTGGAGGGCAAGAGCAATGAGATCACCGCCATTCCGGAACTTCTCGGCATGCTAGCGATCGAAGGCGCCATCGTTACGATCGACGCGATGGGGACGCAAAAGGCCATCGCCGCCAAGATCGTCGAGAAGGAGGCGGATTACGTCCTCGCGCTGAAGGAAAATCAGGGTTCTCTGCACGCCGACGTCGCGGAGTTCTTCGCCGATCCGGCGCTGACCGAGGCCTGCGCGGCGCAGGCGTCCGTCGACGCTGGCCATGGCCGCATCGAGCAGCGCAGCGCACACGTCGCCGACGCCTCCTGGCTCGCCGAGCGGCATCCGCAATGGACCGCTTTGCGTTCGATCGCCGAGATCACGCGCGTGCAGACGGACAAGAAGACGGGCGCCGTCTCGAAGGAAACACGCTTTTACATCTCCTCTCTGCCGCCCGACCCGGCGCAGTTCCTCGCCGCGGTGCGCCAGCATTGGAGCATTGAAAACAATCTACATTGGACGCTCGACGTGGCGTTTCGCGAAGACGAATGCCGGACCCGCAAGGATCACAGCGCCGAAAATCTCGCCACCCTGCGCCACGCCGCGCTCAATATGCTCAAGCGCGAGCCGACGAAACTCCCCATCAAGCGCAAGCGCGTCAAAGCCGCCAAAAATCCCTTCCGCGCACGCTCTAAAATGTTAACAATTTATGATCCCGCCCGGCCCTCGCGCAGGGAGACCTCCCCTTCGTCACGCGCCGCGTGTAGACTGCGCAAGCAATTCGCGGCAAGGAGCGAGCCGATGCGTCAAAAGCTTCTCATCAGCGTCTTGTTGGCGTCTCTTCCAGGACTTGCTCCAGCGGGCGCCGTCTGGGCCGGGACTTACGAGTTTCTCGCCGCTCCGCAGACCGATCTCAACCGCGTCTTCCGTCTCGATAAGACGACCGGCGAGGTCGGCGCTTGTCAATACGGATTAAAGGAGGGGGCGCCGATCGGCGTGACGCTCTGCTATCCCCCCGGCGAAGGCGCGAAAGCTGGCCCGCCCGGCGATTTCGCTTTGGTGTCCTCGCACCATACTCAGGAAGGCGGCGTCTTCCGGGTCGATCTCAAGACCGGGCAGATGTCCATCTGTTACGTCTACAACGAGAGTTCGGTGGCCTGCACCGCGCCCGGGAAATAGCGCCTTCGTTACGACGCCTGCGGTATCGGCCGACAGCGCCGCAAGTCGCAAACGCTCATGCGCTCGGCCGTTGCGCTTCCAGCGCCGCAAGACCCGCAACGGCCATGGCGCCGAGATCGGCCGCGAGCCGGTCGACGAATGACGCGTCGACATCGAGGCGCAGCGGCTGCTTCGACAAGGATGCGCAGTGGCGGATGAAGGGCGCCGCTTGCTGCGAAAGCCAGATCGCGGCGATGAGGATCTCCGCGCGAGACGCGTCGGCCGCGCAAAAGCGACGCACGATCCGCTCGGCCTGCGCGAGGGCTGGCAGCTTCTCCTCGGCGAGGAAGGTCGAATAGATTCGCGTCGGCGACAGCGCCTCCCGCGCGAAAATGCGCAGATAGCGGCTGAGCTCTGCGTATCTCAAAAGCGGCGCGACCTGCCGGCGGATGAAGAGGCGCACCGCCTCCTCGCGCGTCGCGCCATCGAGAGCCTCGTCGTCGAGGAGCGAGGCTTCGCTGAGTGCGGCCAGCGCAAGAGACAGCACCTCGCGATAGAGACCTTCCTTGCCGCCGAAATGGTAGTTGACCGCGGCGAGATTCGCGCCGGCTCGGCTCGTGATGTCGCGGACGCTCGCGAGCTCGTAGCCATTTTCCGCGAAAACGTCGGTGGCGTGATAGAGCAAGGCCTCGCGCGTGACCTTGGCCTGCGTCACGAAGGCTGTCTTTTGACGAAGGAACTGATCCTGTTCGTCACCGAGGAGACGCCATTGGTCACGCCGTTCACGACCGAAGCGCTCGGGTTCCAGACATAGTCCTTGAACCGGTCGACGATGTGCGACGTGTAGGACGCGGGCGGCGCGGCTTCGGCCTGCGCAGGCGGCGCCTCGGCGGCCGGCTCTGGCGCGGATTTGATCTCCGTGGCGCTATCGGCGACAGACGGCAGGGCTGGCTTCGCCGCGGCGGGCTTGGCGGAAGCGGTCGCGCGGGCCGATTTCCCGGCGTTGTTCAGCTGCGTCGGCCAGACCGGCTCTTGATCGGCGGTAGCCGCATCCGGAGCCCCCCTAACGGGCGAAGGCGGCGAGGACCTGCCGACATGCGACGAGGCGACCCGCTCCATGAATCGGGCGAGACCTTCGGGCCGTTGATCCTTCCCGTCCAAAGGCGCGGGCGTCGCCGCCGAGGCGTCGCGCGTCGCGCCGATCCCTGGGAGGTCGGGGCCATGCGTATAGACCACCGTCACCAGCGCCGTCGCGAGCGACGAAACGACGATTTCCCTCAAAAATTTTATCGCCATGAACAGGTCCCTTGCCAGGAGAGCAGCCACGCCTCCGAAGATTTAAACGGTCGTTTGAACTTCAACTAAACTTTGCCGGCGATTTTATGGCCGGCGGCGCTGTCTCCACTTTTTCCGGCTCCCGCGGCTCGCCCGCGCGACCTCCAGGCGGATGCTCAGCGCGCCGTGAAGAAGCGCGAGGTCGAAGGCCGAGAAACGCGTCGGCTGAGGGAAGATATTGCGGTCGCAGGCGGCCCACTCGCCGAGCGCGCGCTCCAGCCGATCGACGCGCCGCCTTTCGCCCTCGAGGAGGCTGATCCGCTCGGTGCTGTCGCGGACCCCGGAAAGATGCGCGTCGAGGCCTTGAAGATAGCTTTCGACGGCGGGATTCATCGGCTCCGCGACGGCAAAAGGGCAAGGGAGGCGAATTGGCGCATCTGCGGCCTCGCGACGTGGAACAAGGGCGCCAGGATACGATGTTTTTTTACCACGTCAATAGGTAAGATGTTTAAAAACATCGTATGGTTAACAGCGATGTTGGAAAACACCATTCCGGGCGATTCGCGCCGCGTGGATCCGCGTCATCGCGAGGAGCGCAGCGATGACGCCATCCAGAAGTCTTGCGCGTCCTGGATCGCCTCGCCGCGCTCGCGATGACGGAGCAGACTCGGCGTCCCCTCTTTATAAATCGAGCATCACTTTTCGCACACGGCCGATCACGGTCGGCGGTCCCTCGAGAAAGATCGTCTCATAGGAGGGATTGGTGGAATAGGGCTCCAAACGGTCGGGACGCGTCATCCAGCGCTTGAAGGTCGCCTCCTCCTCGTCGGCCGTCGCGAAGACGTAGAAGGCTCTGGGGTGCAGGACCTTGTCGGCGCGGTCGACAATGATGATCGACTTCTCCGGGGCGATCATATTCATCGAGTCGCCGACGACCTCGAGCGCGATATAGTCCCCACGCGGCAGGCCCGGCGCGAGGATCCGCCGCATCTCGGCGGAATTCTCGACGGCGCCCGTCTCCGCGAACCGCGTTGCCGCGACCGACGAGACGAGCGGAACGTGCCAGGACACCATCGGGACGTTCGCGACATCCGCGGCGAAGTCCTTTTCCTCGATCAGCCGGGGCCCGAGCCCGGTCGTGACCCAATACATACGCAGGCCGAGCGAGTCGCAGATCCGCTGCAAGTTATCGACGCGCGGCCACCGATGCGGATTGCGCCGCAGCTGGCTCAAGAAAGTGCGCTCCAAGCCGGCGCGGCCCGACGCCTCATTCTCGGTGATTTTCAGTTCGGCCAGCCTCTCGGCGAGGCGGCGCATGATCTGATCCCGGGAGATATCCATGTCGAGATTTTAAAATTTTACCAACTTGCCAGGTAGTGGTTACAAAACCATTGACACGGTGTTTTAAAACATCATAATGGCCTTGCTTGTCTCCCCTGAGACTCGTCCGTGCGGGCCCCCCTCCTCGCTCGCGCGGCGACTGCGGCCGGTCTCCGCTTTTCCGGGACCGGCCGCTTTTTTGGGACGTCGCAGCGTCCGCTTGTTCCTGCTTGCAAGAAGAAAGGTTCTCTCATGGCCATGATTTCAAGAGCCGCGCTGGGACGTTATTCGTCCGCTCAGGGTCTGCCCGGCCCAGAACTGCCGCGCGAGGGGCGACGCGCTGGCGGCAAGATCGAAATTGTCCATGGCCAAGAGATCGACCCCTTTTTCGCCGAGGGACTTGATCTTCCCTCGCGTGGGCGGGCGCCGGGTCCGCGCCGCCAGCGCGTCGCGATCAATGCGCGCACCGACGTTCTCGAATATGAGCACGGACGCGGTCGGCTGACGCCGGCGGCATACGCGACGGGCCGATACATCGACGCGGTGCTCGAGGCCGCCAACGGCCGGCGCAGCGGCACGGAGTTCGGCGAGCGTCACCGCGCTCAGCTTTCCTCGCTGTCGCTGCAGCACGCCATGGCCGCGCGCATCGACGCCGGCCGCGCGGCGGGAGCCCTCAAGGAGTTGATGACGAGGGAGATCGGCGCCGAGTCGGCGCGCGTCGTCGTGCTGATCATCGGCGAGAGCCTGACCTTCCGCGAGATCGCGCGCATGAGCGCCCGCTCCGAGGGCAAGAACCGCGAAGCCCAGCCGGCCGGCAAGGGCCGCGACTGCGAGCGCGCGGCGCGGCGGGTCGGCGGCCTGTTCCGATCGGGCCTCGAGGACCTGGCCCTCGCTTGGGAGAGGCAGGGCGCACCGGTTTAGGGCTCGTGAAGCAATGGGGCGTGAACCGTGAATCCGCGCCCTCAAGCTTTGCGCTCCGGGCCGACGTGTAGGTTCGGCGCCGGTCTATCAACGCGCTTCTTTTAGAGCTAAGCTGAAGGCGACGTGTTGGAGGCCCTCGCCAAGCACCAAGGCCGCCCGCAAGGGAGAATGCAGGCTTTGAATGAATTGCAACTGCTGTCCTTTCTTCAGGACGCGCCCATGCCCGTCGCGATCTTCGATCGCGAGATGCGCTATCTCGGCGCCAGCAGCCCTTGGCTAAAGGACTACAGGCTGGATTCCAGCGCGATCGGCCGCTCCCATTTCGAAATCTTCCCCGAGATATCCGACCGCTGGAAAGAGGCGCATCGCCGCGTGCTGCGCGGCGAATCGCTCGAGGCGAAGGAAGACCGTTTTGAACGCCCCGACGGAACGGTCGACTGGGTCTCCTGGGCGGCGCGGCCATGGCGTGCAAACGATGGCGAAATCGGCGGAGTCATCATCTTCTCGCAGGAGATCACCGCGCGCAAAGACGCTGAGGAAAAGGCGCGGCGCAATGAGCTGCGTCTGCAACTCGCCCTAGACGCGGCCTCCATGATCTCATTCGAATGGGACATCCGGCAGGACGAGGTGCGCCAGCTCCACCCGGCCTACGCGGCGCCCCCGTCGCCTGTGAACACGTCAAAGAATTTCGCCTCGGTCCTTGGAGCCGTGCATTCAGAGGATCGCGAGGCCTTTCTTGCCAATGTAGACGCCGCTTTAGCCTGCAAGGACGGACGCTACGAAAGCGAAGTCCGCGTCGCTCGCCCAGACGGAGACGTCGCCTGGTTTCTCGAGCGGGGCCGCGTCGAACGAGACGCCGACGGTACGCCCCTGCAACTCATTGGCGTCGCGCAGGACATCACCATCCGCAAGCGCGCGGAGGCCGCCTTACAAGAGGCCGACCGCCGAAAAGACGAGTTCATTGCAACTCTTGCGCATGAGCTGCGCAATCCGCTCGCGCCGATCCGCAACGGCCTCGCGGTGCTGAAGCACGGAGCGCAGACAGAGGCGGACGCCGACCGCGTCATGGCGATGATGGAGCGGCAAACCGACCACCTCATGCGCCTCATCGACGATCTGCTCGAAGTTTCGCGGATCAGCCGCGGCAAGATCGAACTGGCCAAGGAGCGCGTGGACCTTGCGCGCGTGATCGGCGACGCGCTCGACATGAATCGCGACCAGATCGCCCAAGCGGGAATCGAGCTTCGCGTCATGTTGCCGAAGGAACCTGTGCTGCTCGACGCCGATGCGGTCCGCCTCGCTCAGGTTTTTTCCAATCTTCTGGACAACGCCTCCAAATACACGGAGGCGGGAGGACGCATCGACGTCGAAGCGAAGCGCGAGAATGGCCATGTGGCGGTGAGCGTGACGGACACGGGCATCGGCATCGCCAAGGATATGCTGCCGCGCGTGTTCGACCTTTTTTCGCAGGCGGGCGACGTCTACGGCCGCCCCAAGGGCGGGCTCGGGATTGGTCTTGCGCTCGTGCGCGATCTCGTGGCGTTGCATGGAGGAACCGTAGAGGCGCTAAGCGAAGGCGAAGGGCGCGGCGCTCGCTTCGTCGTGCGCCTGCCCTGCGAGCTCGGAGGCGAGATCGGCGACGAACCTGGCAGCGGGAACGCCAAGCCCCTCCGGGCGGGGCGCCGCGCGCTGGTCGTCGACGACACCCGAGACGTCGCGGATAGCCTCGCTCTTCTGCTGGAAATCCTCGGCGCGGAGGTTCGAGTCGCGCGCAACGGCGCCGAAGGTCTCGACGTCTGCGCCACCTTCGCGCCCGAGCTGGTGTTTCTCGACATCGGCATGCCCGGAATGGATGGCTTCGAAACGGCGCGGCGCATGCGCGCGCTGCCAGCGGGAAGGAGCGCGACGCTCATCGCCTTGACGGGATTTGGCGAGGAGGAAACGCGCCGGCGGGCGATCGACGCGGGCTTCGACCGGCATCTGAGGAAGCCTGCCAGCGTCAGCGAGCTCGAAGCGCTGCTCGCGACACGGCAAGATTCGCGGCCACGCAGACCTCATTCCCGATGATAGGGATGCCCGGCCAAAATCGTCATCGCGCGATAGACCTGCTCGGCGGCGAGTATCCTCACGAGCTGGTGTGGCAGCGTCATCCGGCCAAAGCTGTAGGTTACAGCGGCCCGTCCCCGCAGCGCCGCATCGAGCCCCTCCGCGCCGCCGATCGCGAACCATAGGCTCGCTCGGCCACGGTCGCGTTCTCTCTCGATGAAGCCTGAAAAATTGGCGCTGCTCGCAGCCTCGCCTCTTTCGTCGAAAACGGCGAAGGTCGCCCCCTCGGGCAGCGCCGCCAGCAGCGCCGCGCCCTCCTCGCTGACCCGCGCGGCGACGGCGCGCGCTCGGCTTTCCGGAATCTCCTTGACCTCGAGGCCCTGCAGGCCAAGGTGGCGTAATTCGCCGATCCTCTGGGCGTAGCGTTGGAAGAGCTCGCGCTCGGGGCCCGCCTTCATGCGGCCGACGCAAAGGAGGCCGAGGCGCATAGAGGGGCGTTAGACCGAACGCATCTCGCGCGGCCGGTCGCCGCCCCACATTTTCTCGAGGTTGTAGAACTGGCGCACTTCCGGCCGGAAAATATGGATGATGAGATCGCCCGCATCGACCAGCACCCAGTCGCATTGCGGAAGACCCTCGACGCGCGGCGCCGCGTGACCCACAGCCTTGCAGGCCTTGATCACGCGATCGGCGATCGCGCCGACATGGACGGTGGAGCGGCCGGTCGCGACGATCATCGCATCTGCGAGCGCCGTCTTGCCTTTGAGATCGATGACGGCGCTGTCTTCGGCCTTGGAATCTTCAAGGCTGCGATGAACCGCGGAAAGCAATTCGTTGAAGGATGGCGGCGCCGGCGCCCCTCGCGCCTCGGCTTCGCTCACAATCGAAACGGCTGTCTTGGTCAGCGTCGAAGCTCCCTCCGCAGGGCCCGCCCAGCGGTCCGAACATGGGACGATTCCGTTATGATTGCAACTCCTGCGCCTTCTGCGTAGCGAAAGCGAAGCGAGGAAGCGAGGCGCTCAAGAAACGCCGCGCCGCGCCGGTTTGGGCTTCGGTCAGGCGCGCGAAATTGTAGGAAGCGAGAAGAACGATCGCCAGCACCGCAAAGAGGATGCCCCAATTGCCGAGTGTTGCGGGCTGCAGCGCGTAGGTCGGTCCGAGAGTCGAGTCGACGAGGACGCGGCAGAGCACCAGGATCGGCATGTGAATGCTGTAGATCGAGAAGGAGAAGTTCGCGAAAGCGTGATGGAACGGATGGTGCAGCCATCGCCACCCCTCTTTTGCGCCGTGCCGAACGGTAAGGAGCAGATTCGAGAGCAGCAGGGCGGCAATGAGATCGGCGATGTCCTGAAGCCAAGGATGCGCCTCCAGGACGGGACCGCGCACGAGCAAACGGAAAACGATGAGCGTCGCGGCGTAAATCGCCAGCGACGCCCAGCGCGAGGCGAGCAGCGGGCGGGCGGGAAGGCTCGCCAACGCCCCGATGACCCAGAGCAGGAAGCCGAAACGAAACCAGGCCGAGGCCATGCCGAGGTACAGGAAGATCGCGACGCCGAGCGCAAAGCCACCGTAGCGTAGAGCCTTCGAATAGTTCGTGGCCAGCGGCAACGCCAGGAGCGGGAAGCAGATATAGTACCAGAATTCGCAGGCGAGCGACCACAGGGGAGAGTTCGTGCCGAACGGCGGCACGAATATCTCCTGGAAGTTTAGGACGTTGCCGAGAAAGATCGCCGCCGTCGAATGGCCCTGAAACGCGGGGATGTCATAGAAGGTCGATTCGGGGAGACTCCGGCCAACGCCGTCGAGCACGAGCGTCAAGACGAGCGCCGGGACGGTAACGATATAGATGCGCGCGAAGCGGTGGATGAAGTATTCGCGCAAAAAGTCCTTGCGCTTGCGGATGCTTGCGAGCACGGCTCCACCGACGAGATAGCCCGAAAGCACGAAGAAGCCGAGCACCATCTCATGGCCGAGCGCGAAATTGGCCACGAACCACCAAGCGTAGACCGGCGGCGCATGCGGCGCCGTCATGATGTCGCCGAGGTTCAGGAACGTGTTCGTCGCGTGGACGGAGATAACGATCAGCGCGCCGATCCAGCGATAGGCCTCGATCATCTGTGACAAAAGAAAGGGCATGACGTCTCCGCGCGGCCTGGACCGACCGCATTACTTCGCCTTAGCAGAAATCCCAGAAAAGTGGGGCCGGATTTGGACGCTCTTGTTCATCCTCCCGATTCTTCGTGGACAGGCGTGTGAGACTCTGATATCCGGGCGACACGGGTAAGGCGCTCCGCCAGCGCCCGATTCTCTATTCTCTAAACCCGCCGCTCCTGCGACTGGAGGGCGCAAAGCAAGGACCGCTACGTGCAAGTTCTCGTTCGCGACAACAATGTCGATCAGGCTCTTAAGGCGCTGAAAAAGAAGATGCAGCGCGAAGGCATTTTCCGGGAAATGAAATTGCGCGGGCACTATGAGAAGCCCTCCGAAAAGCGGGCGCGCGAGAGGGCTGAGGCGGTCCGGCGGGCCCGCAAGCTCGCCCGCAAGAAATTGCAGCGCGAGGGACTGCTTCCGATCAAGGCGAAGCCCGCCCCCGCCGGCCGTTAAGCTTCCCTTAACGCCGGCCCGGCCAAATGATCGCCACAACGACCCATTAGCCGATGGGTGAGGCTCCGTCGGCGGCGGAGTTCGTCAAACGCGGTTGGGAGAATCCGGTTAAATGCGGGAGAGTCGGGCGATAGCGCCACGCCGCAGATGGGCCGCGCCGACCGCAGCGGCGCTGGCGCTGACCTTGCTCAGCGCCTGCGCGACCGGCGACGGCATCATCCGCCCCGCGGGACGCGGGATCGCCGAAACGACCGAGACCGACGCCCGCGCCGCCGACACGAACATCGCGTCGCTCACCGACGTCATCAAGCGCAATCCCTCGAGCGCGGACGCTTACAACACGCGCGGCGTCGCCCATGCGCGCATCGGCCGCTTCCAGGAGGCGATCGAGGACTTCACCGCAGCGATCCGTCTCGATCCTGGCAATTTCGCGGCCTACACCAATCGCGCGCTGGCCTATCGCCAGACCAATCGCAATGACCTGGCGCAGATCGACTTCGACCGTGCGCTTTCGGCCAATCCCAATCATGCGCCCGCGCTCATCGGCCGAGCGAACCTCTTGCGCGCGCAAGGCAACCTCGAACAGGCCAAAGCCGATCTCGACACGGCCATCAGGCTCAATCCCGAGAACGCCCAGGCGTTTCACGCGCGCGGCCTCATTCATCAAAAGCTCGGCGACAACGCGCGCGCGGTCAGCGATTTCGACAATGCGATCGACCGCGATCCCTTCGCCGCCGCGCCCTACCAGGCGCGGGGCGAGAGCTTGGTCAACCTCGGAAAATATGACAAGGCGATCGAGGACTTCAACGCGGCGCTGAACGTCGACTCCAAGAGCGCCATGTCCTGGGCCTGGCTCGGTCTCGCCTACGACCGCTCCGGCAATCGCGCCAAGGCGCGAGAAGCCTATCAGCGCGCGCTCACTCTCGATCCCGACCAGCCCATCGCCAAGCAGGGAATGCGCGGCTAGATCACGCTGTCCTCACCCCAGGAGCGCGATCAACGGATCGATCAGCGGCGCGTCGGCGGGCGGCATCGGATATTTGCGCAACTCTCGCGCGAAGGCCCAGGCGAGAGTCTGGCCCTCGCGCGGCGTCGCTATCCCGTCCCAACGCCGGCAGACGAAGAGCGGCATCAGCAAGTGGAAGTCCTCATAGGCGTGGCTGGCGAAAGCCAGCGGCTGCATACAGCTGACGCAGGCGTCAACGCCGAGCTCCTCCGCAAGCTCGCGCGCCAGACCCTGCTCCGGGCGTTCGCCCGGATGGAGCTTGCCGCCAGGAAACTCCCACAGACCCGCGAGCGCCTTCCCTTCCGGGCGCCGCGCCAGCAGAATGCGATGGTCGGCGTCAACGAGCGCCGCCGCGACGACGAGCAGCAGGCGCGTCTCCTGCCCCGGTGCACGGGTTAGCTGATCCGCCTCCGTCACCGCGTCTCTCCGCCCGCCGACCCGCCGCGCGCGGCGCGGAGGAAGGCCGCGATGCGGTTCAGGTCCTTCTCCCCAGGGTCGTTTTCGACGCCAGAGGACACATCGACGCCCGGCGCGCCGGTCACGCGAATGGCCTCGGCGACGGTCTGCGGCGTGAGGCCCCCCGAAAGCAGCCACGCCTTCTCCTTCGGCGCCCGGCTCAGCAAGTCCCAGTCAAAGGCCCGGCCCAAGCCCCCGGGCCGCCCGGCGTCCGGCGCGGGCTTGGCGTCGTAGAGCAGCACATCGGCCTCGGCATAGGCCTTGGCGGCCACGAGATCCTCCCCGCAGCCGACGCCGATCGCTTTGATCACCGGAAGATTGAAACGCGTCTTCGCCGCGCGCACGCGCTCTGGGGTTTCGCGGCCGTGGAGCTGCAGAAAGTCCGGCCGAATGGCGTCAATAATCGCCTCAAGCCACTCGTCGCTGGCGTCCACCGTGAGCGCGACCACCCCGATCCGCCCGGCCGCCCTCCCGGCGAGCGCTTTCGCCGCGTCAAGCGTCAGATGTCGAGGGCTCTTCTCGAAAAAGACGAAGCCCGCGAGATCCGCGCCGGCGTCTATCGAAGCCTCCAAGGCGTCGATCGTCCTCAAGCCGCAGATCTTGACCATAGGCTCGCGCGCCGGTCGACCTCCCCAAGGCGCCAGAGGCACGCCTCAGCCCAGCCGGCCCGAGGCGTGCGCCAGCATCGTGTAGACCTTCCCCGCCTCTCCGGTCAGCAGATCGAGCGACTGCTCGCCATCGCGGTCGTTACGGCCCCTTTCCGCGAGCAGTTCCTCGAAGTTGCGGACATAGGTGTCGATCGTGGCGCGGAACTCCGGCTCGCTGCGATAACGACGCCGGAGCTCCTCGAAGGCCTGTCGGCCGCCCGCCGTGTAGAGCTGGCGTGTGAAGAGGCCCTCGCGTTCGCCGCGTTGAAAGCGTCGCCAGGTCTCCACAAGCGCAATGTTGTCCACCATTCGCGCAATCTCGACGGAGAGATTGCCAAGAGCGCTGCCGGCTGCCGCGGGACGACGCGCGGCGCGCTCGGGGGCCGCGGGTTGCGGCGCCTCGACCTCCTCATCCCGCGAGGCGCGCGCCAACACATTGGACAGCCAGCCCTGGCCGCTGCCGCCCTTCGCCGACGCAGTCTGGAGGCGCGGCGGCGGAGGCGGCGGCGTCGGCCTCGCGCGCGGCGCTGACTCCGGGGCCGCATCAAGCTCGGCGGCGACAGCTTGCACGGGCGCGGGCGCTTCGAGAGCGGCTGGAGACTGGCTCTTTTCAGCGATGTCGTAGGTGCGGCCCGAGCGCGCGACGATATCTGTCAGTTCGTTCAGCGCCTTGACCTGATCGCCGATCACGCGGCGAAGCGCCGACGCTTGTTCGGCGGTCTCACGCGGAAGCTCCTCCGCGCCGCGCCGCAACTCCGCGCGCGTCGCTTCGAGGTCGCTCGCCACCTCCTGCGAGATCCCGCGTATCTCGGCCGCTGCCGAGCTGAAGCGCTCGGTCGCCTGGTTCAGCACCTGGGAGAGTTCCTGCGTCGCCTGCTCGTAGGCGGCCTGCATCGCCGCGGCCGTGCGCTCACGCTCTCTTTCGGTCGCTCCGCGAATCTGCGCGAAGCGCTCGTCGACGACGCCCGCCGTCTCTTGCGTAGATTGCGTCAGCAGCTGGCCCACATCCTGGGCGCGAGATTCCACGTGACGGAAGCTTTCTTCCATCGTGCCCGAGAAGGACTCCAGCGTGCCCAGGAACTCTCCCCGCTTCTCCTCGATCAAGGAGACGAGCGAAACGAGGGAATTGCGGCGCGACTCGACCGTCTCGTCGAGCTCCTGCTGGCTTCTCGCCAGTTCGGCGACTTTGTGAGCAAGCGTCGTCTGCGTCTCTTCGATGCGCCGGGCCACGGATTCGGCGCCGCCGAGCGAGCCGCTCGCCAGCGTCTCGAGCGAAGAGATCTGCTCGAACACCCCCGTCATTGCGCCCTGGAACTCCCGCAGCCGCGCCGCGAGCCGCTCATCGACCGCCGAAAGATCGGCGCCAGCCTGCTCGATGATGCCCTGAAGAGCATTATTGGTGCGGCTGAGATGATCGACGACCTGCGGCAGCTCGGCCCTGAGCTTGTCGCTCGTCGACACGAGCGCCGCGATCGAGCTGTTGCTCGCCGAATCGAGCGCCGTCGAGAGCGCCTGCGTCGACTGGTCGATCGCCCCGACCAACTGTTCGCGTTGCTCACCGAGTTGCTGCAAGATCTCACGCCCGCGGCTCTCGATCGCTTGCGCGACGAGCTCGCCGACATTGGTTAGCTCGCGCGTCACGCCGCCGCCGCGATCGACGATCTCGGCCTTGACCCGATCGAGCTTGCCGACATTGGCCGCCAATTCTTCGATCCGCTCGCCCAGCGCTCCCGTAATGTCGCCGGCCTTGGTCGCGACGGCAGCGTCGAATTCTCTGAGCTTTTCGTCGAGCGCGGCCGTCGCCTGTTCCGATCCCGTGGAGAAGGCGCGAAGCACCTCGAGCCCGTGCCGTGTGAGGATCTGCTGGAGCTTCTCCCCACCGAGCGCGAGTCCCGCGTCGATGCGCGAGGCGAGATCGTCAAAGCGCTCGCTTGCTTGCTGAGCCCGGTTGGAAGCCGCCTCCGTGAAAGTCTCGATCTTCTTCTCGAGGGCGGTGGACATCGACTCGGCGCGCTCGCCGAGCTTCTCGAGGAGTTGCTGATTACGTCCTTCGAGAAAGCCATCGAGCTCCTCGAAGCGCTGATGAACTTCCGTCGAAAGCTTGTCGACCGCCGAGTTCGAGCCGCTCCGTCAGCGCGCCGCCGCGCGACGAGAGTACGCCATCCACAGCTTCGAGGCTTTGACCGATCTCCGCAACGAGCGCCTGAGAGGATTCGGAGAGGCGCTGCGCCTCGGCCGTAAGCTGATCGAGAAGCGCGCCGCCTTCCTCGCGCAGCGTCGCGCCGATGGCTCCAAAGCGCTCCTGGAAAACCTCTGTGACGTTTTGGGTTTGCTCTGCGAGAGACGCCGTCGCATGCTGAATGTGTTGGTCGAGCGCTTGCGTATGCGCTTCGAGCGCCTGCGAGTGCTCGACGAGGCGCTCGGTGACGCGCTCGCTGCCCTGCGACAGCGACTGCTCCAAGAATTCGAGATGCGCCCCGAGATTCCTGGCGATGGCGTCGCCGCGCTTCGTCAGCGTGTCGGAGACCTCCTGGCCGTGGCCTCCGACGGCGGTTTCGAACTGGGTAAGCCGCTCGAGCAGATTCTCGGTGATGCGCTCGCCCTGGACGGCGATCGCGACGACGGCTTCCCCGGCCGTGGTCGCGAAGCGATCCTGCAACGCCGCCGAGTGAGTCGATAGCGCCGATGTCGTGTCCTCAATCGCGCCCTGCAGCGAGACACGCAAGGCTTCCGCTTGCGCCGCGATCTCGGCTTCCGTTTGTCCGCGTTGCGCATCGAGAAGGGAAATGAGGCGTTCGTGGGCGGCGCCGAGAACGCCTCCATGCGTCGATAGAGTCTGCTCCAACGTAGTGGCGACCGTCGAATGACGCGTCTCGAACTCGTCGATGAGCGTCATACCCGTCGCCCGTAGCTTGCCGTCGACGTCGGCCACGCCGCTCGAGAAACGCTCGCTGACTTCGCGGGCGGCTTCGTCCAGGGACTGCGTCAAACGCGCGCCGAGCTGGTCGATTTGCTCGACAAGGCCCTCGTGGCGGGCGCCGAAAGTTTCAATCAGCGCCGAGCCCGTCGCCTGCAATTTGCTGTCGACGTCGGAGATGCCGCTCGCGAAGCGCTCGCCCACCTCGCGCGTCGCCTCGTCCAGGGACTGGGTCAGACGCGCGCCGATGTGATCGATCTGCTCGGCGAGGCCTTCGTGACGCGAGCCGAAAGTCTCGATCAGCGCCGAGCCCGTCGCCTGCAATCGGTTATCCATCTCCGCCGCGCCGGTCGCCAGACGCTCGCTGACTTCTTGCGACGCTTCGTCCAGCGAATGCGTGAGACGTGCGCCGATCTGATCGATCTGCTCGACGAGGCCTCCGTGACGCGCGCCGAACTCCTCGATGAGCGCAGCGCCCGCCGTGTGCAGCCTGCTGTCGACATCGGCGATGCCGGTCGCAAAACGCTCGCTCACCTCGCGCGTGGCGTCGTCAAGGGAGTGCGTCAGGCGCGCGCCGATCTGGTCGATCTGCTCGACGAGAGCCTTCGTGACGCGAGCCAAAATCGTCGATCAGGGCCGAGCCCGTGGCCTGGAGCCTGCTGTCCACATCGGCGAGGCCGGTCGCAAAACGTTCCCCGACCTCGCGGGTGGCGCCGTCAAGGGAATGCGTCAGCCGTGCGCCGATCTGGTCGATCTGCTCGACCAGGCCCTCGTGACGCGAGCCAAAAGTCTCGATCAGCGCCGAGCCCGTCGCCTGCAGCCGGCCGTCCACGTCGGCCACGCCGTTCGCGAAGCGCTCGTTCGCCTCGTCGATCGACTGCGTCAGCCGTGCGCCAACCTGGTCGATCTGCTCGACCAGGCCCTCGTGACGCGCGCCAAAATTATCGATCAGCGCCGAGCCCGTCGCCTGCAGCCTGCTGTCCACGTCGGCGACGCCAGTCGCAAAACGCTCGCTCACTTCGCGGGTCGCCTCGTCCAGAGTGTGCGTAAGCCGCGCGCCGATCTGGTCGATCTGCTCGACGACACCTTCGTGATGCGAGCCGAAAGTCTCGATCAGCGCCGAGCCCGTCGCCCGCAGCTTGCTATCCACCTCGATCACGCCGCTCGCGAAGCGTTCGCTCGCCTCGTCGATAGACCGCGTAAGATGCGTCCCCATCCGATCGATTTGCCCGACGAGCCCCTCGTGACGCGAGCCGAAAGTCTCGATCAGCGCCGAGCCCGTCGCCTGCAGCTTGTCATCCACGTCGGCCACGTTGCTCGCGAAGCGCTCGCTGGCTTCGTCGATGGACCGCGCGAGACGCGCGCCGATCTGATCGATTTGCCCGACGAGCCCCTCGTGACGCGAGCCGAAAGTCTCGATCAGCGCCGAGCCCGTCGCCTGCAGCTTGCCATCCACGTCGGCCACGCTGCTCGCGAAGCGTTCGCTCGCCTCGTAAGCCGAGTGCGCCAAACGCGTCCCGACCAGGTCGATCTGCTCGACAAGGCTCTCGTGGCGCGAACCGAAATCCTGTAATAGCGCCGCCCCGGTCGCCTGGAGCTTGCTGTCCACATCGACCACGCCGATTGCGAAGCGATCGCCCACTTGCCGGGTCGCGTGGTCGAGGGAGTGCGTGAGGCGCGCGGTCAACTGGTCGATCTGCTCGACGAGGTCTGCGTGTCGAGTTCCGAATGTGTCGATGATGGCCGCGCTCGCCGTGGTCAGGCGCCCGTCAACGTCCGCTGCGCCGCTGGCGAAGCGATCGGCGACGACGCGCGCCGCCTCGTCGAGACTATTGCGCAACTGCTCGTTTATGCCGGAAATCTGCTCGAGGATCGCGGCGTTGCGCGCGCCGAAGTCATCGATCAAAGCAACGCCGCGCGCGCCGAGCCTTTCGTCGATTTCGTTGACGCCGCTGGACAATTGCGTGGCGATGTGATCGGTCGTGAAGCCGATGTGATGCACCGCGTCGTCGCCGGCGCGCGCCAAGGAAATCTTCAGCTCCTCGCCCTTCGCGCCGAGCGCCGAGACCACGCGGTTCCCGGCCTCGCTGACTTGCTCCGCGAGCGTAGCCGAAGCCGCCGAGAACTCCTGAGCGAGCTGGTCGCGCGCGCCGTAAAGCGCCGTGCGGGCGCTGTCGGCGTTGACGACGATCGCCTCGCGCTCACGCGCCAGTTCGTCGATGAGCGCGCGAATGCGCCGCTCGTTTTCGGAATAGGACCGCTCGAGATTGGTGATCTCCGTGCGCACGATCACCTCGAGCTCGCCGGCGCGCGCCAGCGCGCGCTCGATCCCGTCGCTCATCGAGGCGGACTCGCGGCGGATCGCTTGCGACAAGGTGGTGACCTGCTCCGCCGCGACCGATTCCGGCTCGATCAGCCGGATCGCGACCTCGGTCATCGACTTGGCGATCTGGCGCATCTCATGGGCGCGGCGCGCAAGAAGGCCGGTGACGAAAAAGAACAGGATGGGCCCAAAGAGACTAATCAACGCAAGCACCGGCTTCGGCGCGATAAGACTGCCGGACTCGTCGACGATCGAGTCGCGGTTGAAATACACGAAGGCCACCCACAGGACCGCCCAGGCCATGATCGACAGCGAGGTAAGGAGCGGGATCGTGCGGTTCGGGACAATGTTCAAAGATTGGCGCAATTCGCCGATCGTGCGCTTGTCGTCGTTGGCGGGCGGCGCCTTCGGCGTCGGAAGCGGCCGCTGACTCTGCTGCGGCGCCGGAACACCCGCGCCCGCGCGCGGCTTCTCGGACTCCGACTTTTCGGCAGCCTTCACGCGCGCCGGCATCGGCAAGTTGAATTTGGGCGAGGCGGACGGCTGCTCCGACGCAGCGCTGGCGGAAGCTGAGCCTGCCGCGTCCACGTCAGCGGTGAGCTGGGCCGCGTCCTTCGCCGCGGCGTCTTTGGCGGCGCCGATCGTCGCGTCTTCGGTCGCGGAGCGAGCCGCGATCGCGGTTTCCTGCGCCTTCCCCGTCATAGTCACCCCACTCCCAGCAGCGCTCGCCGCCGTCGACACAACGCCGCTCAACTCCAAGGCGCAAGGACGCCCGTGATTAACCAAATGTTACATCTCTTTCATTCGCAAGGAAACCTGGGGTCGAGCGCGAAAGGCAAACGTCGTTAACGCGGCTTTAACCATCGAAAGCCAAGCTTTGGAGCCAGAGCAGCCCGCGACGAGGGCAGGCGCCGCCGAACCGCGGCCAGGATTGCGCGCCGCCATGGCTCCCCCTATCTGAAGAGCAGGAGAAAGATATGCTCATGGACGCCGCTGCGTTGCTTGAAGAGGAGATCAGGCCCACCGCGGAACCGCAGACGCCGTTGATCGACCTCGTGCATCTTTCACGTCAAACGCTCGGCGACGTCGCGCTTGAAAACGAGTTACTGCGCCTCTTCGTCGTTCAAGCGCAGCAATACGCCGCTTGGCTCGAAGCCCCCTGCGCGCCGGGCGAGGCCCTGAAGCGCGCGGACCTGACGCACCGGCTCAAAGGCTCCGCGCGAGCCGTCGGCGCCTTCCCGCTCGCCCAGGCCGCCGAACTCTATGAAGAGGCGCTTCGCGCCGGCGTCGCGAAGGACATGACGGCCGACGCGCGCCGCCTCGCCGCCGCGCTGGAAGACGCAAGGCGCGCCGCCACGCAACTGCTTTAGTCGGGGGCGGGGGTTCCTCGCGTTCGTCTCCGCCATCGCGGCAATCGCGCCAGGAACCCGGACGCCTTGCTCATGACACCCATAAGGATCATTGCGGCGAGAGCGGGCAGTCCGGCTCCCGGCGCCGGAGCCGGCGCCGCGTAGACGAGGTCGATTGCCGCGAAGCCGTTCTTCCCGTCGCCCGTTCCCGCATAAAAAGGAGCCAGGCCGGCGGCCACGAAGGACCCCCCACCGGCGCCGGGGGCGCCAAAGCCGGTAAAATACTCCGTGTTGCCGCCGTTTCCGCCGCCGTATCCTCCTCCGCCGCCGCCGCTGCTGCCGCCAGCACAGCGAGGCGAGCGCCACCCGCGGCCGGTCGGCAGCCCGACCGGCCCGAGGGCCGTCAAAACGGCCCGATCGGGAAATATTTGAGATAGAGCTCGCTGTAGACGCCCTTTTTTGCGAGGCGGGCCAGGGCGTAGTCGAGCGCGAGCCGCAGCGGAGTGGCCCCCTTCTTGACGGCGATGCCGACGCCCTCGCCAAAGAAGCGCACGTCGACATAGGGGCCGCTCTTGAAGACGCAGCAGCCATTGGCCTCAGCCCCGTTGAGCCAGAACGCGAGCGAGATCGCATCTCCAAACAGCGCGTTGACATGGCCGGCCTTCAAGGCGGCGCGCGCCGCCTCGGCGGTCTCGAAGGGGACGATCTCCGTCTTCGGAAAGAAGGTCTTGAGATAGGCCTCGTGGGTCGAGCCGGCGACGACCGCAACCTTCCGATCGTCCAGAGTCTCCGGAGTTGCCTCGGTCAAGATCGAGCTTTGCAGCGTCACGAAGCGACCGGGGGTCAGATAATAAGGGTCGGTGAAATCGATCTGCGCGCGGTTCTCGGGCGTAGCCGCGAGCGAGGCGACGATCGCGTCGGCGGCGTTCTCGTTCAGGGCCGGGATGAGCAGTTCCCATTTTCGGCGCTGGATCGTGCAGGCGAGCTCGAGCTCTTCGCAGATCGCCCGCGCGAGCTCGACGTTGAAGCCGGTGAGCTCTCCGTCGGGAAGCGCGAAATTGAAGGGCGGGTAATCGTCCTCGGTGACGAAGCGCAATTGCTTCAACCCTCCGAGATCGGGCTTTTGCAGCCGCCGCCCCGGATCCCAGAAGGAAGGAGGAACGTTCTCCTCGGGCCGGGCGGCGGGTTCTGCGAAGGCGGATATGCGGAACGCCGCTTCCACCAGAAGCGCGGCCAGCACGAGGATCGCGAAGAGCATGAGAAGGCGGAGCTTGCGTCGCATTGCCAGCCACTCTGGCGAGGCCTCGAACTTTGTCAAGGCGGGCTCGCTAGATCACGCTGCGTTCAGGCGGAATCGCCTGAACGCAGAAAACGTGATCAATTCTAAGAGTTTAGAGCGCGATTCGTGCGAAAAACCGGTTTCCACTTTTTCGCATCGCGCTCTAGGCGCGCGGCGAAGAGCGTCGCGACGGTGAGGTCGGCGCTGGTTCCGGGGTTCAGGCCACGCGCCTTCAGCGCCGCGTCGAAGATGAGCGCATTCGCGCGCACAGTCTCGGGGTCTCTCCAGTCTCCTTGCTCTTCGACAAACCTCCCCGCCTCCCGGCGCGCCCGCTCCGCCGCCTCGGCGCCGTGCTTGCGCAGGATGTGGCTGTCCGGGAAGGCGGAAAAAAAGCGCAGATAGACGCGCAAAGTCCCAAGCCAGGGCTCCGCCCCGGCTTCGCGCGCCGAGGCAAGCTCTGAAAGCCCCAAGCCGAAAATGTCGGGAAAGCCGTTGGCGTATTGAAAGGCGATCCGGTCGCGAGATGCGGCGGCTTGCATCGCATCGAGCAGCGTGGCCTGCGCGGGCCCCTTCACGTCATGTTCGGCGGCGGAGCCGAGTCCCGCCGGATTGGCGAGCGCGATGGCGCGGAAGGCCAGCGCCGCGTCGTCCCGCGTGAGGCCCGCGAGCGCCCGCTCCAGCGCCGCGCGCAGAGGCGCATCGGGAAAGCGCAGCGCCGCATGGGCGAGCGGCGCGCAGAGAAGCACGATTCCGAGATTGGTGTTCTGGCCGACCCGCGCCTGCGTCGCTTCGACCGCTCCGAGGATGCGTGCGCCGACGCTCAGATCGGCTGCGGCGATCGCCGGCGCCGCCGCCTCGGCGCTGTTGAGAAAATCCTGCGCCTCCATACGATGCCCAGGAGCGAAGAGATGGACGTTTCCAGGCTTGGGCAATTCGAGCTCGTCGCGGCACGCGGCGCGAAAGGCGCTGGCGACCCATTCCGAACGGCTCACGAGATGACGCCCGGCGCGGGCGCGATCATCGAGAGCGCGTCGCGCGCGAGACATTCGGCGATCGAGAAATTCGTCACGCGCTGCAAGCCGCTCCAGCCGGCCATGCTGTTGACCTCGAGCACCAGAGGCGCGCCGCTCTCGTCCCAGATCAGGTCGACGCCGGCGCAATCCGCGCCGAGCGTTTGCGCCGCGGCGAGCGCGACCTGTCGCTCCTCGGGCGTCGGCGTCGCGGCGTAGGGCCGCGCGCCCTGGCGCACATTGGTGATCCAGCTGGTCGAGCGTCGACGCATGGCGGAGACGATGCGGCCGCGCGAGACGAGCGCCCGCATGTCCTCAAAGCCCTGCGAGCCCGGGCGCGGCGCAACGAAACGCTGCAGGTAATAGACGAAACGCGCCTCTGCAGGCTGAGGCAATTCGGCCGGGTCGCGGATGAGCCGCAGGCCCCAACCCTGTGCGCCAAAGAGAGGTTTGAGCACCAGAGGCCCCTTGGCGCACTCTCGCTCGGCAATGGCGTGCGCCTCGGTCAGGCTTTGCGCGACGAAGGTCGCCGGCATCTTGAGACCAGCCCGCGTCAGGAGAAAGCTCGCCATGGACTTGTCGGTGCAGCGCTCGATCGCACGCGCGTCGTTGACGACCGGAACGCTCGACGCCTGCAGCGCATGCAGCACGCCGAGCCGCATGGTGATTTCTTCGAGGGAGCCGTCGCCGATCGCGCGAACGATCGCGAGATCCGGCAAGCTTCCATGAAAGCCAGGAATCGCAAGGCCATTGGGGCGCGTCGTCTCTATCCTGCAGGCCGAGAGCCGCACTGGAACGGGCGTCGCCCCGAGCCGCTTCAGCGCGCGTGCGAAGGCTTCGACATGCCAGTCGATCTTGTCGGTGAAGAGCGCGACGCGCCGGGAAGAGTCGCGCGGGAAGCCCGAGGCTTCGCTCCGCGAAGCGCCCGCGTCGAAGCTTGCGCTCTCGTCTTGCGTTCTGTGCAGCTTTTCCGTCACGCCTGCTCGAGTTCGACGAGCGCGCCGCAAAAATCCTTCGGGTGCAGGAACAGCACCGGCTTGCCATGGGCGCCGATCTTCGGCTCGCCGTCGCCGAGCACGCGCGCGCCTTCCGCCTTCAACTTGTCGCGCGCGACGATGATGTCGTCGACCTCATAGCAGAGATGATGAATGCCGCCCGCGGGATTCTTCTCGACGAAGCCGGCGATGGGAGATTTGTCGCCATAGGGCTCGAGCAGCTCGATCTTGGTGTTCGGCAGCTCGACGAAGACGACGGTGACCCCATGCTCGGCGACGACCTGCGGCTTCGAGACCTTCGCGCCGAGCGTGCCGGCGTAAGTCTGCGTCGCCTTCTCGAGATCGGCGACGGCGATGGCGACGTGATTGAGGCGTCCGATCATGCCTTTGGCGCTCCATGAAGAATTGTTGGGCGGATATTTAGGGGAAACGAGGCTGCTGTGGAAGCGCGGGCTTTTTCCCCCTCCCCCGCTTGCGCCCCCTCCCCAACCCTCCCCCGCTAACGCGGGAGAGGGGGCGAACTCGGCGCTTCACCCCGGCTTCGCGTAATCTCGGTCGTTAGGGTCCCCTCCCTCGCTTGCGGGGGAGGGACAGGGAGGGGGCGCGAGGCTACCGTCCCTCCCCCTGCGAGCCCCGCATCGCTCGCAGCAGCGCGTCGCCAAGCGCCCCGCCCGAGGGCTGAGCGGCGCGCGACGGCGCCTCGCGGCGCTGCGGCTGCGCGCTCTTCTGCTCGCGCGGCGAACGCGGCGCGGCCTCGTCGTCGAGCCGCATCGACAGCGAAATGCGCTTTCTCGGCGCGTCGACCTCGAGCACCTTCACGCGCACGACGTCGCCGGGCTTGGCGACGCTCCTCGGGTCCTTCACGAAGTTCTTCGACATCGCGGAAATATGCACGAGCCCATCCTGATGAACGCCGATATCGACGAAGGCGCCGAAGGCCGCGACATTGGTGACGACGCCTTCGAGCACCATGCCCGGCCTGAGATCGGTGATCTTCTCGACGCCCTCCGCGAAGCTCGCGGTCTTGAAGGCCGGACGCGGATCACGACCGGGCTTTTCGAGCTCGCCGATGACGTCGACGACGGTCGGAAGGCCATGCGCCGCGTCGACAAAAGCTTGCGGCTTCACGCCCCGCAGCGCCGTCGCGTCGCCGATCAGCGTCCTGATGTCCTTGCCCGTCGCGGCGAGGATCTTGCGCACCAGCGGATAGGATTCCGGATGCACGCCGGAGCGGTCGAGCGGATCGTCGCCGTCGATGATGCGCAGAAAGCCCGCGCTTTGTTCGAAGGCCTTCGGTCCGAGCCGCGGCACCTCTTTGAGCGCCGCGCGCGTCTTGAACGGGCCTTTCGCGTCGCGATGCGCGACGATGTTTTGCGCGAGCAGGTCGCCGACGCCCGACACTCGCGCGAGCAGCGGCGCCGAGGCCGTGTTCACATCGACGCCGACCGCATTGACGCAATCCTCGACGACCGCGTCGAGCGAGCGCGAGAGCTTGGTTTCCGAAACGTCGTGCTGATATTGGCCGACGCCGATCGACTTCGGGTCGATCTTGACGAGCTCGGCCAGAGGGTCCTGCAGGCGGCGCGCGATGGAGACCGCGCCGCGCAGCGACACGTCGAGCTCAGGCAGTTCCTTTGACGCATATTCGGAGGCCGAATAGACCGAGGCGCCGGCTTCCGAGACGACAATCTTCGTGAGCTTCAGCTCCGGATTCCTGGCGATCAATTCGCCCGCAAGCTTGTCGGTCTCGCGCGAGGCGGTGCCATTGCCGATGGCGATGAGCTCCACCTTATGGACGCGCGCGAGCTTGGCCAGCGTATCGAGCGCCTCGTCCCAGCGCCGCTGCGGCTCGTGCGGATAGATCGTCGATGTCGCGGTGATCTTGCCGGTCGAATCGACCACCGCGACCTTGACGCCAGTGCGAAAGCCCGGATCGAGCCCGAGCGTCGCGCGCGCGCCGGCGGGGGCGGCGAGCAGCAGATCGCGAAGATTGCCGGCGAAGACCCGGATCGCTTCCTCCTCGGCCTGCCGGAAGAGGCGCGCACGCGCGTCGACCGAAAGATGTAATTCGATCTTGGTGCGCCAGGCCCAGCGCACCATGTCGAGAAGCCAGCGGTCGCCCGGCCTTCCCCTGTCCTCGATTGCGAAGCGGCGGGCGATCCGGCTCTCGTAGCCGGCGATCCCCGGCTCTTTCTCGGGGACGAGCTCGAGATCGAGCGCCTCCTCCTTCTCGCCGCGGAACATCGCGAGAATACGGTGCGAGGGGAGCTTGGTCAGCGGCTCGGAAAAATCGAAATAGTCGGAGAATTTCGCGCCCGCCGTCTCCTTGCCCTCGCGCACTTTCGATTTGAGCGTGCCCTGCGTCCAGTAGACCTCGCGAAGCTGGCCGATGAGATCGGCGTCCTCAGCGAAGCGCTCGGTGAGAATCGCGCGCGCGCCGTCGAGCGCCGCGTCGACCGTCGCGACGTTCTTTTCCGCGCTGACGTAAGGCTCGGCGGCCTTTCTGGGATCATTGCGCGGATCGGCGAGCAGGCTGTCGGCAAGCGGCAGAAGTCCCGCTTCGATGGCGATCTGCGCCTTGGTGCGGCGCTTCGGCTTGAACGGAAGATAGATATCCTCGAGACGCGCCTTGTTGTCCGCGGAGAGGATCGAGGCGCGCAGCGCGTCGGTGAGCTTGCCTTGAGAGTTCGATCGAACTCGAGGATGGCTCGTCTGCGGTCTTCCAGCTCGCGCAGATAGGCGAGCCGCTCCTCGAGCTTGCGCAGTTGTATGTCGTCGAGCTGGCCGGTCGCTTCCTTGCGATAGCGGGCGATGAAGGGCACGGTCGAGCCGCCGTCGAGCAATCCGACCGCCGCCTCGACCTGCCAGGGCTTGGCGGAAAGCTCGGCGGCGAGTGTGTCGATGATGGCGGTCATGGGCTGTTCCGATTCTCTGACTCAGGGGGGCGTTTTAGCGGATGGAGGTGCGGTGGGGAAGGATCAGAAAGGATTCGCGGAGGGATCGGGCGGGACGCCGCTACCATCGCTCACCCCCTCTCTTGCATCTGCAGCGTCACGAGCCGCCCGATCAAGATCGCCGGATAAAGCTGGCCGAAAAACGCCTCCAGATTGGCGAGGCTGCGCGCAAAGGGATTTAGCGGCACGATGTCGCCGTAGCCGAGCGTCGTGAGCGTGGAGCAACTGTAATAGATGAGCTGGCTCGTCAGTTCCGGCGTGTCCTCGAACACCACGTTTTTGAGCGCGTCGGGCCAGATCAGACCCACCATCAAATAAAGCGCGACGAAAGCCAGCGCGACGAGGATATAGAGCAGGATCGCGCCGACGATGCGGTGGTAGGAAACCTCTCCGCCGGCGAAGACCGCGCGCGCCACGACGACCCCGAGCGTGATCGACAGCACGAGCCACCCCGCCGCAAGCATGTGGAGATCATGCACGCCGTGGCCCGTGTGGAATTCTGTTGATCACGACGGCGATGTTCATCGCGAAGGCTGCGGCCATCAGCAGCATCACGAACCAGCTGCCCGAGAGGATGAGCGCGCCCGCGATCATCAGCAGCGCGACCCCCGCTGCAAAATAGGAGAAGCCGCCGACAACCACAGCCTGCGCCGGCGCGATCACGAACATCATGATCAGGAGCAGGACGGTCAGCGCCGTGAGCAAGGAGTCGCCCCAGCGATCCCGCAATCCGTGGATCACTCTCTTGCGCGTGAAGCGCGGCTCTCGACCTGTCAGTCCACCTCGGCGCCTCATCGCTTAAGGCTCCTTCGCAACGATCGCCACGACCCGCGCCGGGCCGCCTGAGCCTTGAGCAATCTTCATTGGCAAAGCAACAACGATGGCGCCGCTCGGGGGCAACTGATCGAGATGGGTCAGGTTTTCGATCCCGCTCACATTGGCCGCGGCCACGATGCGGTGCACCAGGAAATCCTTGGAGGTCCCGCCGTCGACGCTGGCCGTGTCGACGCCGATGAGGCGCACATGCCGCTCGTTGACGAGGAGCGCCGCCGCCTCCGGGCCAAAGGACGGGAAATGCAGATGCGAGGCGTCGCCCGGCGTATCGTCGCCGAGATAGGCCTTCTTGTTCGGCCAGCGCGCGCTCCAGCCCGTGCGCAACAGCACGATCGCTCCCTCCTTGATGCGCCCATGCGCGGCCTCGAAGGCCAGAATGTCCGCGGGCGTGAGCAGATAGTCGGGATTGCTCTGCGCCTTCGCGGCGATGTCGATCACGACGGCCGGGCCGACGAAGCGGTCGGCCGGGATGTCGGCGCTCGTCCAATGACCTTCGGCAAAATGCAAAGGCGCGTCGAGATGCGTTCCGCCGTGCTCGGGCGAGCAAAAGGCGTTCGCGGCGTAAAAGAAGCCGCGCTCGGTCAAGCCGCGATGCAAGGGTTTCAGCTCGAAGCCCGAGGGCGACGTGGGCCAGTAGATCGTGTCGGCGTCGAAGGCGTGGGTGAGATCGACGACCTTCGACGCGGCGAGGTCCAAGGTCTGCGCGCGTCCCGCAGCGGCGAAGGCGGCAGCGAGAAGCGGGATCAGGAAGAAGCGAAGCAAGCTCGAACGCTGCGGCATGGCGCGACCTCCTGGAGCGACGAGCGCATGTGAACGGTCCGGTCGCGCCGCCGTCAAGCGGCAAGACCTCGAACGAGCGGGTGAACGCAGGATTCGCCCTGCCCGCGCCCTGCCGCGCCAAAGCGATCCCAACGGTAGATGTTTAGAGGCTTTCTTCACCCCGTTAACTAGAATTTTCGACGCGGCTTTAACCGGGCGATGGGAATGCTGGCGCATGGCGCGTTGCGTATCCCCCTTCGTGACCTTCTGCCTGCTCGCCTCGACGGCCGTCGGGCTGTCGAGCTGCGGGGGACCCGAGCGTCCGGCCTGGCGCACGCAGCGCGAGCACGCCTGCATCGCGCAGCAGCGGGTGCGGGCCTCCGCCTATGTGCAGCCCTGGAATGAAGTGGACGGGCCGGGCATCTGCGGCATGACACGCCCCTTCAAGGTCACGGCGCTGCAGGACGGCGCGGTCGCCTTCAACTCGACCGCAACGCTCGACTGTCCGATGGTCGCCGAGCTCGAAGGCTGGCTCGCCGACGTCGTCCAGCCCGCCGCGCAGACGCGGTTCGGCCAAGCGGTGACGCAGATCAACTCGATGGGCTCCTATAGCTGCCGCGGCATGAACGGGGCGTGGGGCGCGCCACTCTCCGAGCACGCCTTCGGCAATGCGATCGACATCGGCGGCTTCGTGCTCGCCGACGGCCGGGAAATCGCCATCGTCCGCGACTGGACGCGCGGCGACGAGCAGACGCGGGCTTTTCTCATGGACGTGCACGGCGGCTCCTGCCGGCACTTCTCCACGGTGCTGTCGCCTGGCTCCAACCCCTTCCATTACAACCATATCCACGTCGATCTGGCGATGCACGGCCGGGGGGGCGGGATCATCTGCAAGCCGACGCCGGTCGAAACCGTCGCCCCTGCCTACCCAGCGGCCGTCGCGCGTGGGACGCCCGCCGCCCCGGCTCTGCAGGCGTCGGTCGCGAACGCGAGCGCAGCCCGGGGGACGCCGTCCATCGAGGACGAGGATTTGGAGACCGGTTCGGCGCCGCCGCGCGCGGCCTTCGAGAGCAACGGTCGCGGCCCGGAGCTCAGCGCCTATGACGCGCCGCTGCCGCCGCGACGGCCTTTCTGACGAATTCGCCACCAGTGCGGCGCAAACGGCGCGGCCGGCGCATCTCAATCGCCCAACCTCATTGCGCGGCGATGCTTCCCCGTCCCTCGTCGGTTAACCACTCTCTCCAGATCGCGAGCAGCACCGACAGAATGAGTGGTCCCAAGAACAATCCGATAAGGCCGAAGGCGAGCAGGCCGCCCATGACGCCGACCAGGACGACCGCCAGGGGAACGTCGGTGGCGCCGCTGATCAGGAGCGGCTTCAGGATGTTGTCGGTCGGGTTGACGATGAAGGTCCCCCAAGCCAGCAAGGCTAAGCCCGTGCTGATCTTGCCGGCGACGAGCAACCCTATGCCGATCGGCGCCCAAACCGCCACCGTGCCGAGAAAGGGCACGAGCGCGGTCACGGCCGTGAGCGAGCCAAGGAGGATCGGCGTTCCGACGCCGATAATCTGATAGCCGACGCCGGCGATGAACCCCTGAGCCAGGGCGCTGACGATCAAGCCGAAAACGACGGCGCGGGTGGTCTCGCCGATCGCGTTGAAATATTTGTCGGCCATCTCGCCCACGATCTTGCGCAGTCCCTGGCGAAGTTGCCGCAGCACTGCGTCGCCGTCGCGGTAGAGAAAGAACAGCACGATGATCGCCACGGCAAGCTGCGCGACGCTGCGCCCGAGTCGGCCGACGATGGAGGCGAGTTCTCCGCTCCAGGGCTCCAGCCAGTCCTTTACATACTGTTTGCGGATCTCGGGATCGTTCCAGAAGTTGGTGAGCGTCTCGTCGAGAATGGGACCGAGAACGGGAATTCGCGTCAGCGCCTCGGGTAGAGACAAGCGGTTCGTCGAAAGCTCTCGACAGCTCCTGATAGCTCTCCGCGAGCTCACGGGGCAAACGCACCAGCAGGATCGAAGCGGGCACCAGCAGGATCGACGATCATGAGCGTGGTCATGACGCCTGCCGCGAGCGAGGACCGGCCCTTCAGCAACCGCAAGACGCGTCGATAGATCGGCGTCGTCACATAGGCGAGAATCGCAGCCCAGGCCAGAGGCGGCCACAATGGCGCGACGACCTGGATTCCGAGGCCAATCATGACCGCGAGGAGGATCAAGCCGAAGAGCGGACGTGATATTGCATGAGCTCGTTCTCCCTGGACGCGAGATGGTTAGAGCTTCCGCGCGATCGTCGTCTTCGTCAGTCGCGCTCTCCGAGAATGAGAGTGTCCTCCGCCTTCAGCTCGCCGCCAACGATCTCGGTGCGCTTGCCGTCGCTCGAACCCAGCGCGACGGAGACGGCGACAGGCGCTCCGTCTCGCAAAACCCAGAGCCGCGAAGCGCAGTGGACCGCGCCCTCCTGCGTGCATTTGTCTTGAGCATAGCGCAGAGCCTCGTTCGGCGCGAGAAGCCGCCCTTCGCGATGCTCGACTTCAATCCTGGCCTTTACCGAAGCGCCGGGCGACAGGCGTCGCGCGGGACCGTTGTCCAAACCGATCACGACGCGGTTTTGCGCCTCGCGGATCGTCTCCACATGCGCAGGCAGCTGTTTCGCCCGCCACCTCGACGAAAGCGCGATCGCCGACTCTTATCGCCTGGATGTCGCCCGGGGCGACCGCGATCTCGATCCTGGCGCCTTCCTCGTTGTTCACGACAAGAAGCGGCGGACCCTCCTTCGCGACCGCCGCTCCTTCGGCGGCCCTCTCGGAGACGACTCCCGCCACGGGGGCTCTGATTTGCGTGCGGGCGGAGCTCTCGCTTCGTTTTGGCGAGTTCCACTTCGTAGCGCGCCGCCAGCGCGTTAGCCCGACGCAACGCTTTGCTGGCCTCCTCGTAGCCTCTCTGCGCTGTGAGCGTGTTGCGGCGGACCCCCGCAGCGCGAGCTCGGTCGAGCGTTGTCGCGCGCGCGGGCAAGACGCGACCTGGCTTTTCGCCGCCGCGGCGCGCGCTTTCGCGAGCGCGGCCTGCAAGCGAGCGACCGAGGCGCGAGCAGGGGCCTGCTCCGATGGTGGCGCAAAGCTGATTTTCGAAGACCTTGCTTCCGACCTCGCAATCATGGAACTGGACGACGCCGCGCATGGGGGCGAAAACCGACGTCTTGGCGGACTCGAGCATTGCGCCGGAGCCCTCGATCGCGCGGCTCAGCGAGCCGCGCTCAACCGCGCCTGTGACGTAGCGCACCGGCGTCCCTTGTCGCGCGGGCCATTGCAGCCAGGCGCCCGCGGCCCCCGCCGCAATGACGCCTGCCGTGATCCAGTTCATCCACGGCCTGCCAAGCGCCGCGGCTCCGGCTTCTCCGGACGCCACGAAATACGACGCCGATTTTACGAGCTCCAAGAGCAACATCGGCGTGGCCGAAGCGGCGAGAAGCAAGATTTCCTCGTGAAGGGAAAGCTCCGCCACTTGGAGGATATGCGCGAAAGAAGCACTCTGATGACTTGTCAATTGGATGAGGATCAATGCGCCTGTGACGACAATCAAATATGGGTTTGAAAGCGGGTTGCGGCGCCACAAGGGCGTCATGCCGTTGCGCGCGCTCAGCGCAACGAACAACTGAGAGAAGACCATCGACGTGAAGGCATAGGAGCGCCCGAGCGCCAGTCCCCCCGTTTGCAATCCATAGAGAAAGACCAGAAAGGAAACCGCGGCGACAGGCGCTGCGGCAAGCAGCATCGTTTCGAGAAAGCTCGTGTCCGTCAGCGACTGGCCACGATCGCGCGGGAGCCGGCTCATAACTTCCGGATTGGCGCGATCAGCAGCGAGGCAGAGGGCCGGTGGGCCGTCGGTCACAAGATTGATCCACAGCAGATGAATGGGGAGCAGCGGCGACGGCAGGCCGCTGACAATGCAGATCGTCATGAGCAGGAGCTCGGCGGCGTTGCAGGAAAGCAGGTAATGCAGCGTGTTCCTGATGTTTTCGAATATCCCGCGGCCTTCTTCGACAGCATCAACGATGGTCGCGAAATTATCGTCCGTAATGATCATGTCGGAAGCTTGCTTTGTAACCTCGCTGCCGCTCAAACCCATGGCCACGCCGATGTCGGCGCCCTTGATGGCGGGTGCGTCGTTTACGCCGTCTCCGGTCATGGACACGACGGCGCCGTTCGCCTGCCAGGCGCGGACGATGCGCAATTTGTGCGCCGCGCTCACGCGGGCATAGACCGAGATGCTATGAACGCGCGCCGCCAGCGCGAGGTCGTCGAGCGCGTCCAACATGACGCCCGTGACGGGTTCGCCATCCCCCTCGAATCCCAGGTCTAGAGCGATGGCCTTGGCGGTCCGCGGGTGGTCGCCGGTGATCATCACAACGCGTATGCCGGCGCTCCGGCACTTAGCGATGGCCTCCCTCGCCTCCGGCCGCGGGGGGTCCCGCAGTCCGCAAAGGCCGACGAAGATCAGGTCGCGTTCGACCTCTACCGGATCAATCAGAGGAGGCGCGGCGTCCATGTCGCGAAAGGCGCAGCCGAGGACCCGGAACCCTTCGCTCGCCAGCGCGGCGTTGCGATCGAGCAGCTCTTCGCGCTCGTCGTTCGTCACAGCGTGAGCGCCCTCTCGCGCTAAGACCTGAGAACTTCGCGCGAGCAAGGCTTCCGGCGCGCCATTCGTCAGCAAACGAACGCGCCCATCTGGGAGCTGGCGAAGCACCGAGTGCAGCTTGCGGTCGGAGTCGAAAGGAAACTCGTAGATTTGGGGACAAGCGCGCTCAAGCGCGCAGGGATCGCCGCCAGCCTTCAGGCCTGCGCACAGCAAGGCGGCCTCAGTCGGATCGCCGACGACTGTGCAGGAGTCTCCCGAGCCCTCGAGACGCGCGTTGTTGCAGCCGACGAGGTTGTCCGCCATTTTCCTTACGGGCGCGTCGCGCTCTGGACTGATCGCGACGCCGCCGGAGCGGATCGCTCCGCTGGGCCGGTAGCCTTCTCCCTCGATCTCGTATCTTCGCCCGGCCACGAACATCGTCTGCGCCGACATCCTCCCCTCCGTGAGCGTGCCGGTCTTGTCCGAGCAGATCACATTGGTGGAGCCGAGCGTCTCAACCGAGGCCAGCCGGCGGACGAGGGCGCGCCGCCGCGACATGCGCAACACGCCGAGTGAGAGCGCGGCGGTTGCGACAGCGGGCAGGCTTTCCGGCAGGGCCGCCACGGCGAGACTGACCGACGTCATGAAGAGTTCGACGATGGGCTCTTTGCGCAGCAGCCCCAGTCCGAAGAGCAACGCCACGATCCCGAGAGTCGCCCAAAGCAATGTCCGGCCGAATCGATCCAGCTTCAGCTGGAGCGGCGTCTCCCGGTCTTCACCTGCTTCCTTGATGAGCGCTGCGATGCGGCCGATCTCCGTCCGCATTCCGGTGGCGACGACGACGGCCCGCCCTAAGCCCGCCGCGACGCTCGTTCCCATAAAGACCATATTGACCCGATCGCCGACGGGAAGATCGGGATCTTGCAGAGCTTCTATTTGTTTGACGACGGCTTCCAACTCGCCCGTCAAGGCGGATTCGACGCAGGACAGCGCCGCCGCCGAGATCAGTCGTGCGTCAGCCGCGATGAGGTCGCCCGCTTCGAATTCGATGACGTCGCCGGGCACAACCTGAGACGCCGGGATCGTCGTGGCTGTTCCGTCCCGCAGGACTCTGGCGCTCGGCGCGCTCATCCGTTTCAGCGCGGCGATCGATTTTTCGGCGCTATACTCCTGATAAAACCCGACCAATGCATTCAAGACCACGATCGCGAGAATTGCGATCGAATCCTCGGCGTCGCCGAGCGCTCCTGAAACGATACTGGCGGCGACGAGGATCCAAACCAGAACGCTCTTGAACTGAGTCAGGAAAATCGTCCAGGGGCTGAACGTCTCGGAAACAGTAATCGCGTTCGGCCCGTGTCCGGCGAGCCTCTCGTCGGCCTGCGTCTTCGTGAGACCGGCCGAGGAAGAAGCGAGGCGCCGCAGACTTTCCGTCGTCGACAAGCAGTGCCAGTGGCGGTCGTCAGATCGTTGAGAGGCGCCCGGATCCGTCATCGCTCCTGGGGCTCCTCTTCACGCTGCGCCACAAGCAGTCAGCGCCGCTGCGCCTATGTCATCGCGGCGATCAGCCCCTCCGCGTGCTCACGACCTCGCCCAATCCGATCAAAACGACATGAACACCGGGATGGGCGGCTCGAGGACCATGGAGCGCGTCACGCCGCCGAGAATGAGCTCGCTTATTTTGGCGCGCCCGTAGGCGCCCATGACGATGAGATCGGCCCCAATCAGCCTCGCATGGGCTGCAAGCGTTGCGGCGATGTCGCCATCGCTCGAGGCGAGTTGGGTGACCTTCACAGAGCGGCAATGGCGAGCAAGATGGGGGGCGATCTCTGCGCCGTCCAAGCGCTTCGTTCGGGTTAACGTCTCCAGAGATCGAGACAATCTCGACTTCCTGCGCCGCCTCCAAGAGTGGGAGGGCGTCGCCGATCGCCCGCGCAGCTTTCGCGCCGCCGTCCCAGGCGACAACGATTCGATGGGCGTCGACTCTTCCGCTCCAGTGCTTCGGAACGAGAACCACAGGACGGCCGGAGTCACAAAGGACCTCTTCCAAAAGCCCCTCGCGCAGTGAGAACGTCTGCGTGTTCGGCTCCAGTATCGAGACATCCGCGAGCCGCGCGATTTGAACGAAACGCTGCGCCACACTCGCGTACGGCCCCTGCACAACCTCAATGTCGCCGACGACTCCTGACGCGCCGAGACGAGGCGTCAGTTGGTCGGCGAAGGATTGCGCTTTCTCGCGCTGTTCCTGGTTGAAGCTCTCAACGAGTTGCTGCAAGGCGGCGGGAACCGCCGAACGGACCAAGACATCGAAAAGGCCCAAGCCGACCGAAAGGTGCGCGGCCTGCGAGGCGGCCAATCTCACGGCGTAATCGACCAGCGATTCCGACGGACCCTCGCTCTCCAATCCCGAACCGAAGCAAGCGCCAACGAAGATTGTTCTGAACGACATGACCAGCGCCCCACGCAGCTCGCATCTTTCCGCGCGCCCGGCTCAAACGCGGACTTCAGTGTAACGCGACAATCCTATGCTTGGAACGTTTGCGCCGCTAGATCACGCTCCGCTCAAGCAGAATCGCCTGAACGCAGAAAACGTGATCGATTTTAAAAGCTTAGACCGCGCCTGGTGCGAGAAACCGGCTTTCGCATTGCGCTCTAGCCAGAGCAGCAACTGATCCGGAGTGTCGCGCGGCCCTAGGCCAGCCGCACCTTCGCGGGCTCGACGCGGCCGAGCGCCTGGGTCGCGAGCGCTGCGATCGAGCCGGCGTCGAGCTTCGCCTTCGCGATCATTTTGTCGTAGCCGTCCTGGTCGATGTAGCAGTCGGGCAGCGTCATCTGGCGGAAGCGGAAGGCGCCGCGCGTCCCGTCGAGCAGGCCTTCATCCGAAAGGAACTTCGCCACCTGCGCGCCAAAGCCGCCGATCGAGCCCTCTTCGATCGTGATCAGCGCCTTATGGCTCAGCGCGAGCGCCCGCACGAGATCGCGGTCTATGGGCTTGGCGAAGCGCGCGTCGGCGACGGTCGCGGAAATTCCCTGCCGCTCGAGCTCCTCGGCCGCCTTCAAGGCGTCGGAGAGCCGCGTGCCGAGCGACAGCAGCGCGACGTCGCGTGCCCTCGCGGACGATGCGACCCTTGCCGATCTCCAGGATCTCGCCACGTTCGGGAAGCTCGACGCCGACGCCCTCTCCGCGCGGAAAGCGGAAGGCAATGGGGCCGGCGTCGTGGGCGACGGCCGTCGTGACCATGTGGACCAGTTCCGCCTCGTCGGAAGGCGCCATCACGACCATGCCGGGCAGGCAGCACAAATAGGAGAGGTCGAAGGCGCCGGCGTGGGTCGGCCCGTCGGCGCCGACGAGCCCGGCGCGGTCGATCGCAAAGCGCACCGGCAGATTTTGCACGGCCACGTCATGGACGACCTGGTCGTAGCCGCGTTGCAGAAAGGTGGAATAGAGCGCGCAGAAGGGCTTGTAGCCTTCTGCGGCGAGGCCCGCCGCGAAGGTGACGGCGTGCTGCTCGGCGATCGCCACGTCGAAGGTGCGCTCGGGGAAGGCCTTGCCGAAAATGTCGAGCCCGGTGCCCCCGGGCATGGCCGCGGTGATCGCGACGATCTTCTCGTCGCGCTCGGCTTCGGCGACGAGCGAACGCGCAAAGACGCCGGTGTAGGACGGCGCATTGGCCTTGGGCTTCACCTGCACGCCGGTCGCGACGTCGAACTTGGCGACGCCGTGATAGCGGTCGTCGGAATCCTCGGCGGGCTGGTAGCCCTTGCCTTTCTTGGTGATGACGTGAACGAGGACGGGCCCGTCGTCCTTGTCGCGCAGGTTGATCAGCACGGGCAGCAGATGGTCCAGGTTGTGTCCGTCGATGGGCCCGACGTAATAGAAGCCGAGCTCCTCGAACATGGTGCCGCCGGTGAGGAAGCTCCTCGAGAACTCCTCGGCCTTGCGCGCCTTGTCATAGAAGACCCGCGGCAGGCGGCTCGCGATTTCCCGAGCGGCCACGCGCATTGAGCGATAGGCGCTGCCGGACACGAGACGGGCGAGATAGGCCGAGAGCGCGCCGGTCGGCGGCGCAATCGACATGTCATTGTCGTTCAAGATCACGATCAGGCGCGAGTTGAGCGCGCCGGCGTTGTTCAAGGCCTCATAGGCCATGCCGGCGGACATGGCGCTGTCGCCGATCACCGCGATGACGTGGTTGTCGCCGCCCGAGAGGTCGCGTGCGATCGCCATCCCGAGTCCCGCCGAGATCGAGGTCGAGGAGTGGCCGGCGCCGAAGGCGTCATATTCGCTCTCGCCGCGCTTGGTGAATCCCGAAAGACCCCCGCCCTGGCGAAGCGTGCGGATGCGATCACGCCGACCGGTCAGGATCTTGTGGGGATAGGTCTGGTGGCCCACGTCCCAGATGATTCGGTCGCGCGGGGTGTCGAACACGTAATGCAGCGCGACCGTGAGCTCGACGACGCCGAGCCCCGCCCCGAGATGTCCCCCCGTCACCGAGACGGCTTCAATCGTCTCGCGACGCAATTCGTCGGCGAGCTGCGGCAATTGCGAGGGATTGAGCTTCCTCAAATCGTCAGGAGTTGCAACCTGATCCAGAAGGGGCTTGGGCGACGCCGTCAAAGCTTCATCTCCATTAGGGGCGTCCATTTCGTTGTTTTCGCCCGGCCGTAAACGGAACTGTAAGCCTACCCCGGAACCGCAGATGAGCGCAAATCCCGACTTTGCGTACAGTTATCGTCCCCTTGTCCATTTCGACCAGCCCTCGAAAAGGAAAACCTTGGAAACTATTTGAGGCCGACGCCCATAGCCTCCAGCGCCTCCCGCAGGCGCGCGCGCCCGCTCATCGCGTCCGGGCCGCGGACGCGCGAGAGAACCTGTCGCACCCAGCCCTGCTCCGGGAGGCCCTGCTCCTTCTGGAAGTCGCGGAATTTGGCGTCGAGCGTCTGGACCGCCTCAAGCTGCGCCTCACCCCATTGATATTGCTCGCGATGCAGCACCGCGGCCTGCCCGAGCCTCGGCTTCACCCCGGTCAGCACGGCCGGGTCGGGGACGCCCACCGCCATGCCGAACACGGCGAAGACGTTCGGCGGCAGGTTCAGCTCCTTCGCCACCTCCTCCGGGTGGTTGCGCATCGCGCCAATATAGACCGAGCCGAGCCCGAGCGATTCGAGCGCGACGACGGCGTTCTGAGCGGCGAGCGCGGCGTCCACCGCGCCGGTCAGGAAGAGCTCGAGGTAGGACAGCGCCGTCGCGTCGCGCTTATTGAGCTCGGCCAGACGCTCGAGCCGGGAAAGGTCGGACAGCCAGATCAGAGAACACGGCGCAGTCGCGCACGTGCTGCTGGCCGCCGGCGAGCTCCGCCAAGCGGTTCTTGCGTTCCTGGTCCTCGACGGCGACGACGCTCCAGGCCTGCAGATTCGAGGAGGTCGAGGCCGACTGCGCCGCGGCGACGATGGTCTCGAGCGCGCCTTCGGGCAGCTTCTCGGGGAGAAAATTGCGGTAGGAGCGATGCGTGAGGATGAGCTCGAGCGTCTCGTTCCATTCCGGAGGCTTTGGCAAGTCCTCCCGGCGATAACGCGCATAGAGCGCCGCCGCCCCGTTGTGGGCTCCATTGGGCTTGTTCATGCTTGCGTCTCATGAATACTGCGCCGCACAACGCGGCTCTCTTGGGGCGCGTTGTGCCTCGGGCGGAGCGCCGGGGCAAGGGTTTTTGGCGCAAAACCGGAGGAGCCGCCGCCAGCTTTGAGCCGACAAACGCCGCCCAAGCGCCCTCACCCTCCCCGATGTGCTTGGCGCTCCCCTGAATGTAGTGTGCTCGGCGCGCCTTGGTCTAGACGATAGACTTCAACGCTTACGGACTTGCCTTATTCTTGGTGGGACACAGCTAATTCTCTGGTTGGAAGTTCCCCTGATGGAAGGACGTCAGACATGACCGACAATTTTCCCATCCTTCGCAGCGTTATGTATGTGCCGGGCACGGACCCGCAGAAGATCCTGAAGGCGCTCCTGAGCGAGGCGGACGGCGTCATCCTCGATCTCGAAGACTCAACGGCGCCCAACAGCAAGGTTTCGGCGCGCGGGCATGTCGTGGAAGCCGTCAACAGGGGAAATTTCGGACATCACACGATTATCGTGCGCTGCAACGCGTTAGACACGGAATGGGGAGCGGAAGACTTGCAGCAAGCGGCGGCCGCCGGCCCGCACGCGATCTTGGCGCCGAAGGTCAATACGGAACGAGACGTGCGCGCTTATCTCGCCGCGATGCAAGGCGCCCCTCCCCACACCGAGCTCTGGGTGATGGCCGAAACCGTCGCTTGCTTCAATGGAAACCTCCCCAGGATCGCCGCCATCGGCAGCGAACCGTCGTCGCGTCTCACGACCTTGGTTTTCGGGGCCAACGACATCCGAAAGGAAATGAGGGCGCTCGACGCGCCGCGGCGCGAGCCTCTGCAATATGCTCTGGCTCAGGTGGTCATCGCCGCGCGCGACAATAACCTGCAGGCGCTCGACGGAGTTTTCAATAAATTCGTCGGCAAAGACAAAAGCGAAGAGGAAAACAAAGCCATTTCAGCGGAGTTCGAGGCCGAGTGCAAGCAAGGACACGCTTTCGGTTTTGACGGCAAAACGCTTATTCATCCCACGCAGATTTGCATCGCGAACGACACCTTCCGCCCGTCCGCCAACGAAGTGGACCGTGACGAGAAGATCATCGATCTCTTCGACCAGCCCATGAATATCGGCAAAGGCGTCGTGGCCGCGCCCTGGGGCGGGATGCTCGAGGCGGCGATCCATTTGGCGCAAGCAAAAAGGACCGTCGCGATCAACCGCAGGATCCAGGAGATCGAGACCACGCTGCACTGAGAGTGCAACAGGCAGCCACATCGTCCAGCCGTCTCCCTCCTCGGGGAGGCGTTCCCCGCCGCTATTTTAAGTGTTAACCCTGATATAAGCTGAGGTAACATTGCTTTCGGCGCCTTAGCTTGTCGCTCTTCCGGAGGTCGACGGCAGACTCGGCCGGCCGGGCCGCGGCATGGAGCGCAATGGGGGTCAACGTGTTATCCGCACTGAGTGAGTGGCTGCTGGGCGGTTCCGGACTGGAGCCGCACGGATTCTGTCTGCTTTGGGCGCCTGGACTTGTTTGGCTCTACGCGGTGTCCGACGCGACGATCGCCCTCGCCTATTTTTCCATCCCTCTGGCGCTCGTCGTTGTCGGAAGACGGCGCGGCGATCTCGTCCCTCCCGCGTTGCTGTGGCTCTTCGTCGCCTTCATCCTGCTCTGCGGCGCCACACATTGGCTCGACGTGATCACCCTCTGGGCGCCGCTCTATGGATTGCAGGCCGTCGCCAAGTTAGCGACGGCGATCGCTTCGATCTTCACGGCGGTCGCACTGTGGTATGCGCTGCCAAACTTCCTGGCCCTGCCGTCCGTCGACCAGCTCCGTCATGCCAATGCGGCGCTGCGCGCGAGCCAGGAGCAGCTCGCCCATGCGCAAAAAATGGAGGCGCTCGGGCAACTGACGGGCGGGATCGCTCACGACTTCAACAACCTGCTGCAGGTGATCACGGCCTCGCACAATGTGATCGAGCGCCTCATGGCGCGGGGGCTCGGTCAGGACATCAAGCCTGCGCTGGCGGCCATCGCAAAAGCGTCGAGCACCGCTTCGCGCCTCATCAACCGCATGCTGGCGTTCTCGCTGCGACAGACGCTGCTCCCGCGCCAGCTCAATCCCAACCAGCTCGTCGCCGGCCTCGAAGAGCTGCTTCGACGCACGCTCGGCCCCGAGATCGATCTCGAGCTCCGCCTAGGCGAAGGCGTTCAGGGGATTATCTGCGATCCATCGCAATTGGAGAGCGCGCTTCTGAACCTGTCGATCAACGCTCGCGACGCCATGCCGCAAGGCGGGGCGCTCACCATCGCGACTGCTAATCGGACTCTTGCAGCCGACAAGCTCGAGCCGGGCGTCGAACCCGGCGACTATATCGAAATCGAAGTGAGGGACGCCGGAGTCGGCATGAGCGAGGACGTCCGTCGCCACGCCTTCGAGCCCTTCTTCACGACAAAGAGGTCCGGCCGCGGAACGGGTCTGGGACTTTCGCAGGTTTACGGTTTCATCAAGCAATCGGGCGGATTCGTGCGCATCGAGAGCGCTCCCGGCAAGGGAACGAGCGTGCTGATTTATCTGCCGAGAAACGACGCGCCCCCCGATTTCATCGGGACCGCACGGCAGCCTCCCTTCGAAGGCGCCGTCACGGCTTCGCCGGCGCGTCACCGGCGGATTCTGATCGTCGAGGATCAAGAGGAGGTGCGCTCTCAAATCGTCGACGCTCTCGACGAGATCGGCTGCGAGGTGCTCGAAGCGGGCGACGGCGTCGTCGGATTGCGGATGGCGGAAATGAGCGCGCCGCTGGACCTGCTGATCACCGATGTGGGTCTGCCCGGCATGAACGGGCGTGAGGTCGCCGAAGGCGCGCGCGCCGCGAACCCCGATCTGCCGGTCCTATTCATAACGGGCTATGCGGATAAGTCGCTGGAGACACTGTGGCTGGCGCCGAATATGGAAGTTCTGCGCAAGCCGTTTACGCTAGAGGACTTGGTCGCGCGCGTTCGCTCTCTGCTCAACTCGGAACTCGTATCGAGATAGGAGCCCGCGTCACCTCGGATGCTCATCTCGCCACTTCCGCACCTGCGCCAGCGCATTGACGATGTGACCGTGCGCGTTCGCGTCCGCATAGGCGGAGAGGATCTTGCCGTCCGGCGCGATCACGTAAGACAGGCGCTCGGCGAAGACCGCGCCTTTCAGGGGAACCTTGAACGCCGCGTCATAGGCTTCGATTACCTTGAAGTCCGGATCGGCGCCGACCGGGAACTTATCGCGACATTCCTTCTTGGAGAACTCGCGCTGCGTTTCGATTCCGTCGCTCGACACGCCGATGACGCTCGCGCCAGCGGCCGCAAAATCCTCCATCGCCTCGGCAAACTCATGCGCTTCCACCGTGCAGACCGAGGTGAAGGACTTCGGATAGAAATAAAGAACCACCGGCCCCTTCTTCAGCGCCTCGGCGAGATGGAAGGGGAAGTCCTTGCCGCCCTGCGAGGCGGGTATGGAGAAATCCGGGGCGCGATCGCCAGCGCGCAACGCGGCCTCCACGCCGGCAGGGGCCAGCGAAAGAAGCATGGCGAAGATCAGGGTTCGCAGCGACACGTCCGCTATCCTTTGCGATGAAGTGGCGTTTGAGAACACCTAGAGCCCAGGGACCGAAGCGCCAACGGTTGTCCAGTTCGGCGCCGTTAAAACGCCGCTAGCCGGAAGCTTCTCGCGATAGATAGGCGGCCAAACCAAGCATTACCACTAGGTACAACTCCCAATTGCTTTCTCGGTTGGCATCGCGAAGCTGGCGTCCCAGACATATCGCAAAAAAATGCTTGCTGCGAGGTCTTCCGGGTCGATGGCGATCAGTATGATGCAGGCGAAAGTCTCCCGCCTTTCAGGACCGGTACCGCGGGACAAAGCGGCGTTGGCCGTGAGCTTGCGACAGGAATGGTGGCGGGGGCTGGCTGGATCCGAGGTTCCATGCGTCACGAGTCCATGAGCATGCGCCTCGATGTGCCCTCCTTCTTCAAAGCCTTGGCGGACAGCAGCCCTTTATTCATCGGCATGTGCGACATGAGCCTTCAGCCTTTCTACGTGAACGAGGCGGGACGGCGCCTCGTGGGGCTCGACGATCAACGGAATTTTGTCGAGACGCCGGTGAAAGCGTTTTTTTTCCCCGAGGATCAGGATTTCGTACTGAATGAATTTTTCCCGCGCGTTCTCGAGGAAGGCCGGGCTGAGACCGAAATTCGATTCAGGCATTTCAAGACCGGCGAAGCGATCTGGATGATCTACGATGTCTTCTTCCTTTCGGATGACGATGGAAAGCCTGTCGGCCTTGCGACCGTGAGCCGCGACATCACCGAGAGCAAGCGGACGGAGAATGCCCTGCGTGCGAGCGAGGAGCGTCTGCGCTTCGTCACCGAACGGGCGCAAGTCGGCTATTGGCACTGGGATATCGAAAGTGATTTGCTGGAGTGGTCGTCGTCCTGCAAGGAGCTTTTTGGCGTCCCGCCGCAGCAGCCGATGAGCTACGAGCGCTTTATGGCCGCGCTTCACCCGCGGGATCGCGAGGGCGCAAACCGCGCAGTCCGCGCCTGCTTGGAAAGTTGCGGCCAAAGAGATTACGACATTGAATACCGGGCGCTTTGGCCGGACGGAACCGTCCGCTGGATTCACGCCAAAGGTAACGCCGTGTTCGCGGATGGAAAACCCTCCCGCATGGCCGGCATTGCGTTGGACATTACCGAGCGCAAGCGGAATCAGCAGGCGTTGCAGCAAAAAACGGCCCTTTTGCAAGGGATCATCGAATCAACGCCGGACCCGATTTTCGCCAAGGACGTCGAATGCCGGATGCTGATGGCCAATTCCGCCACGCTGGAGACGATCGGCAAACCGGCCGAAGAAGTGCTTGGACGCAGCGAGGCCAAATGGCACCACGATCCGGAAGAGGCCGAGCGCGTAAACGCCAATGACCGGCGGATCATGGAGAGCGGCCAGGCCGAGACGTTCGAGGAACTCTTCACCACGCCGGGAAAACCGCCTCGCATCTTTCGCTCGACGAAGAGTCCTCTGCGTAACGCGGCGGGCGACGTGATCGGCGTCGTCGGCATCTCACGGGACGTGACGGCGCTGAAGGAAGCCGAGGCGGCGCTGCGCGCAAGCGAGCAACGTTTTCGCGGCCTGCTGTCAGCGAGCTCGGAAATCATTTACAGCATGAGTCCGGACTGGAAAAAGATGCGCCGACTTCAGGGGCGCGGTTCTCTTTTGGATACGGACGACGACACGGGAGAGTGGCTGGAGAAATACATTCCGGCGGACGACAGGGCGACCGTTCTTGGAACCATAGCGGAAGCCATCCGGACCAAGGGCGTCTTCCAGTTGGAGCATCCTTTGCGGCGGGCGGACGGGAAGACGGCATGGGCGTTCTCGCGCGCCGTGCCGATTCTGAACGATAGCGGTGAAATCTCCGAGTGGTTCGGCGCAGCGAGCGACATCACGGACCGCAAGCGCTCGGAGCAGGCCCTACGAGAAGTCGACAGGCGCAAAAACGAATTCATCGCAATGCTCGCCCATGAGCTTCGCAATCCGCTCAGTCCGATCCACAACGCCACGCTGGTCCTACGAAAGAAGCATAACCTCGGCGATTCCGAGGCGGCGCTGCTGGATATGATTTAACGTCAGACCGACCATCTGGTTCGGCTTGTCGACGACCTTCTCGAGATCAGTCGCATCAGCTCCGGCAAGATCGAGCTGCGCAAGGAGAAAAGCGACATCGTCGCCGTGTTGCACGACGCCTTGGCGTCATGTCAGCCGCTGATCGACAAAAAGGCGCATCGCGTCACGACGAAGGTTGCAAGCGCGCCGCTCTGGGTGTTCGCCGATCCGGTTCGCCTGACGCAGATCGCGGTGAATCTGATCGACAACGCAGTGAAATACACCCCTCCCCAAGGCTTGATCGAGGTCGAGGCGGCTGTCGAGGCCGACGACATTGTTCTTCGCGTGCGTGATAATGGCGTGGGTCTCGCCGCCGACGCGCTGCCACAGGTGTTTGAGCTGTTCATGCGAGCCGAGGACCGTGCCGACGCGCCGCAAGGCGGGCTTGGCATCGGTCTCGCCTTGGTGCGCAAGCTTGTCGAACTGCACGAGGGGCGCATCGAGGCGCATAGCGCGGGACCTCATTGCGGCAGTGAATTCGTCGTGCGCCTGCCACAGTCGCAAGGGTTGACAACCATAGCTTCAGAAAATGTAACGGCGGCGGATGAAATGGATGGCGAGGCCGATCGGCTGGCGCGCGTTCTCGTCATCGACGACGATCACGACGTCGGGGGAAGCTTCAGCTTCTTGATGGAAAGCTTGGGAATGACCGTTCGAGTCGCTCACGACGGCCCATCCGGAATTGCGGCTATCGACAACTTCCGGCCTGACGCGATCTTCTGTGACATCGGCATGCCGGGCGTCGACGGCTACGAGACAGCGCGCCGAATTCGAGCCGCGCATGGCCGTGGGCTCCTCCTCATTGCGCTGACGGGCTGGGGACAGGAGGAAGATCGACGCCGCGCGCTGGAAGCAGGTTTCGACGCGCATTTGACGAAGCCGGCGTCGATCGACGCCATTGAAGCGCTACTTCGACAGGCTCGCCCGGCTCGCTCATTGAACGGCCTTTCCGGCGCGCTCGTGCGCACGCCGGCTTCCGGTTAGGGCGGCTCCAGGCCCATCACATCCTCGACATGCTGCGGCAGGCGCCCTGGCGCAACGAAGACGGCGTCGGCGCGTAACGTGTAGTTCACGGCCCAAGGGTTGACGCTGAGCCAGCGCGCGGCGGCGATGCGCAAGCGACGCTCCTTTTGCGGCGTGATGGCGATGAGCGCCGCATCCATCTCGGCGCGCGCCTTCACTTCCACGAAGGCGACGACGTCGCGGCGCTTGGCGACGATGTCGATCTCGCCGCCTTTGACGCGATAGCGTCGCGCAAGTATTTTGTAGAGCTTCAGCCTGAGCCACAGTTCCGCGATCGTTTCGGCGTGGGCGCCGAAGTCGAGCCCTTTGGCGCGGTTCACGGGATGCGCTCGAGATCAGCGAGCCAGGCCGCAGCCGTCGAGTCGCTCGGCGCGCGCCAGTCGCCGCGCGGCGAAAGCGATCCGCCCGAGGAGACCTTCGGGCCGTTGGGCAAAGCGCTGCGCTTGAACTGGCTTGTCTCGAAGAAGCGCCGCAGGAAGACGCCGAGCCAACGCTTGATGTCGGGGAGATCAAAGGCGACGCGCTTTTCTGCTGCGATCCCCTCGGGCCAGCGTCCGTCGCCGGCGTCGCGCCAGGCGTGATAGGCGAGGAAAGCGATCTTGGCGGGCGAGAAGCCGTAGCGCGTCGCATAGAACAGGTTGAAATCCTGCAGCGCATAGGGACCGACGAAATCCTCGGTGCGCTGCGGCGCGCCCTCCTCGGCGGGCACGAGCTCGGGCGAAATTTCAGTCGCCAATATGTCATAAAGCGCGACGACGGCGCCGGTCCCGAAACGGGCCTCGCGCGCGCACCAGCGGATGAGATGCTGAATCAGCGTCTTCGGCACGGAGGCGTTGACGTTGTAATGCGACATCTGGTCGCCGACGCCGTAGGTGCACCAGCCGAGCGCGATCTCGGAGAGGTCGCCCGTGCCGACGACGAGAGCATGATGACGATTGGCGAGACGGAAGAGAAGCGACGTGCGCGCGCCGGCCTGCACGTTCTCGTAGGTCAGGTCGTAGACCGCTTCGCCGCGAGCGGCCGGATGTCCGATGTCTTCGAGCATCCGCTGACAGGCGGGGGTCACGTCGATTTCCTGGGCCGAGACGCCGAGCGCCTGCATCAGCGCCCAGGCGTTGGCGCGCGTGCGCGCGCTCGTGCCATAGGCTGGCAGCGTGTAGGCGAGCACGTTTTCCCGCGGGAGGCCGAGGCGATCCATCGCGGTCACCGCGACAAGCAGCGCCTGGGTTGAATCGAGCCCGCCCGAGACTCCAATCACGAGCTTTTTCAAGCCCGTCGCCCTTAGCCTTTGGGCGAGCCCATGCGCCTGAATGTTGAAGGCCTCGAAGCAAAGCTCCGAAAGGCGCGCCTCGTCGTCCGGCACGAAGGGGAAGCGCGGGATTTCGCGCAAGAGACCGAAGTCCGTCATTTGCGCCTGCAGCCGGAAACGAATTTCGCGAAAGGATTTCGCGCCCGCCTCCGCGTCGGCGCAGTCGCCAAAGCTCGTCTGGCGCAACCGCTCGGCGGCGATCCGCCCGAGATCGACGTCGGCCAGGACGAGCGGCGGCTCTTCGGCGAAGCGCTCGGCTTTGGCGAGTGGGTGGCCCAGTTCATAGATCAGGGCCTCGCCGTCCCAGGCGAGATCGGTCGTCGACTCCCCCTCCCCCGCCGCCGAGTAAAGATAGGCGGAAAGACACCGCGCGGACTGCGAGGCGCAGAGAGTCTGGCGGATGTCCGACTTGCCGATGATGGCGTTGCTCGCCGAGAGGTTCAGCAACACGCTCGCCCCCGCCATCGCCGCGCGCGCGGAGGGCGGGATCGGCGTCCACAGATCCTCGCAAATCTCGGCATGGAGTGTGAGGCCCGGGAAATCCTCGGCGACAAAGATGAGGTCCGAACCGAAGGGCGCGCGCACGCCCGCGATGTCGATCTCCTCGCAAGCGACGGCAACGCCGGCTGAGAAATGGCGCTTCTCGTAGAACTCGCGATAGCTCGGCAGATAGCTTTTGGGCGCGACGCCAAGGATTTGGCCGCGCAGCATCACGACCGCGCAATTGTAGAGTCGCCCGCGATGGCGCAGCGGCGCGCCGACGACGGCGATGAGGTCGAGGCTCTTGGAGGCTTCGAGAAGATCGGCGAGCGCCGCCTCGACCGCGTCGAGAAGCGCCTCCTGCTGCAACAGATCGTCGATCGCGTAGGCGCTTAAGCCCAGCTCCGGAAAGAGCGCGAGCGAGGCGCCCTGGTCCGCCGCTCGCTTCGCCATCGCGAGCGTTGCCCCCGCATTGGCGGCCGGATTGGCGATGGCGACACGCGGCGCGCCGACGGCGAAGCGCAGGAACCCGTGCGTGTGCAGACTGAAGAAGCGGTGCGACATGAGGGGATTATAGTCCGATCGTTTTTCGCAATGCAGAAATTGATCTCGGGCCAGTGAAATTCCCGGTCGGGCTTTATCGGCAGAGGGCGCCTCCTCCACGGATCGAACTTGGCTTGTCGAAAACGCCAAACGGGAGCACGATTGTAGGCAGTCCGGGCGTCGCCCGCGGAACCTTAGTCAAGTCGAGGCGCAGTGGGATGGGAGGCTCTCTCGTCATCCTCACTTTGTCGTTGCCGGGGTAGACTAGTTGTTGCTTCCACAGCTGCTTGCAAGTCTCAGGTCAGGATAGATCATGATCACTATAAGCGTCATTATTCCGACCCAGAACAAGTGTCGGTCGCTGATGCGGACTCTGGCGGCCCTGGAAAAATTCGAACGAGGGGGAACAGAGTTCGAGGTCATCGTCGTGGATGACGCTTCTACGGATGACACTGAAGGCTGGCTCGCGAACCATCGGCCGCTTTTCCCCCTGCAGTGCATTCGAAGAAACCAAAAGTTTGGGCCCGCCTCCGCGAGGAACCGCGGTGCGGAACTGGCGAGCGGCAAGATTTTGCTCTTCCTCGATGATGATATGGAATGTGGGTCGGAGACTCTCGAAGCTCACCTGGCCCACCACAGATCCGGCGATGACGTGGCCGTAGTCGGGCGCGCTATTTACCATCCCGAGCTCAGGCGGAACGCATTGACGCGTTATTTCGATTCGCAGAACCTGCGACAGGGTTCGTCTTCCTGCCCGCCAATTCGGCTTTGTTCAAACAACCTGTCTCTGTCCAGGTCGTTGTTCTATAGAGCCGGTTGCTTCGACGAGTTGCTCACTCGCGTCGGGCTGGAGGATGTGGAGCTCGGCTTCAGGCTCAGCAAAATTCCGGGTTGCAGGCTCAGATACGAGCCTAAGGCCTGGGCCTACCACTATCACGACCAGTCGCTCCGCGACTACGTGCGGAAAGTGCACGCCGCCGGCGAGAAAAATTTGGGAATTCTCGCATCCAAATTTCCTGAGGAACTCAATATGGGGGCGCTGGGCTGGCTGATTTCGCGCCCGACAGACGGATATTCGAGAATCGCCCTGCGAGCGCTCCTGTCCCTCCCCGTAGCGGACGCCCTTGTCCCGCTCGCTGAAATAGCGCCTGGGGATAGGCTGAACCGCATCCTCGTTAAGGTCACGCTCGCGTCATCGATGCTTCGTGGCTATCGGCGCTCGCTCGACTCCACCATCGAGCCGGCTAAACACCTCGCCTCCTGACGCCTCCGAAGGATTGGGAGAGCACCGCTCATGAAATCCATCGCAAAAGCTTGGCTTATCCAAATCGACATCACGAACTCTTGTCATCTCCGATGCGCCCACTGCACCCGCGCCGTCCCTCACATCCGACGGCCGTACTTCGCGGATCTCGAGTTTGTCGAGAAGGCGCTAAAATCCTTGGAGGGCTGGCGCCGAGGAGTGGGATGCATGGGCGGCGAGCCGACCATGCATCCACGGTTCCCGGAAATTTGCGAATTGTACAAGAAATATTTTCCGAAGTCCCAGCGTGGACTGTTCACCGCAGGAGGTAAATTTTATAAGAAGCACAAGGACTTGATCGACGAGACTTTCGGCATAATTTTGTATAATGACCATGGCAACGTCGGCACGCACCAGCCAATTTTGGTTGCATCTGAAGACGTGATCGAAGACCAAGAGCTACGCAATGAATTGATTGACAAATGCTGGTTACAGACGCTTTGGTCACCCTCGATAACCCCTAAAGGTGCGTTCTTTTGCGAAGTCGCCGGCACGATTGACAATCTTTTCGATGGCCCAGGCGGTTTTCCAATCGAGCCTGGCTGGTGGAAGCGAAGCATTCCAGAGTGTCGTGGACAGCGCGACGAGTACTGCCGGTCGTGCAGCGCCGCAATTCCGATGGAACAGCAGCCATCTAGTTTCGGCTTCGATTATGTCTCTGTGACGAACGCAGAGCGTTTAAAGGCCGCTAGCTCGCCTCTCATGAGAGATAACAATTATAAAATATTCGATCAAAAACTTACCCGCGATGACATCACCCGACTACGCAAGCTGAAAAACACAAACCAGCTTCCACACGCCCATGACGTGCATTCGAAAGATCATTATTGGTTTAAATGTGAAGATAAAATGTATTATATGATATATTATTATGATAGACTATTGCTTAAGCTTGGACTCAACTAGCGCTTATCGCGCAAACGGTGCCGTTTGAGCGACAAGCAATCGCGCTATATTCAATATGCTGGAGCGAATTCCCATCGCAAAAGTCTATTACCTCTTGCGGGATTTGTTATAACGAGCAACCGCATGCCACGCTGCGCGGAGTTAGGGCGGCGCCTCAGGCGTCTTGATGTGCTCCGGGCGGACGCCGAGGCCGATGAGCCGCGCGGGGATGCGGCGCAGAAACGGGAAATCGCGCAAGAGCCGCAGCGGCAACGGCAGCGTCTCGATCTCCGAGCCCCCGAGCACGGCGCCGATGATCCGGTTTTGGATAAAGCGCTGCACGGACTGCGTCGCCCACACGGGCCATTCGCGTCGCCGCTGCACCGCTGCGAGCAGCTCGGGCGAGACCGGCCCTCGCCGCAGCGGCTCGGCAAGAAGATTGGCGGCCGCGACCGCGTCCTGGATCGCGAGATTGACCCCCACGCCGCCCACCGGCGACATGGCGTGCGCCGCGTCGCCGATGAAGAGAAGCCCCGGCCGGCTCCAGCAGCGCAGCCGATCAAGTGCGACGGAAAGAAGCTTGATGTCCTCCCAGCTCTTGAGCGTATCGACGCGATCGGCAAGGAACGGCGCGGCCTGCGCGATCTCACGGCGCATCGCTTCGAGGCCCTGACGCTCGAGCGCCTCCCGCCCGCCCTTGGGAATGACGAAGCCGCATTGCCAGTAGTCGTTCCGGTCGATGAGGGCCAAGATGCGGCCCTTTGCGAAGCGCCCCAGCGGCTCGTGCGGGTCATCTTCGCGCCGCGCCAGCCGGAACCACAGCACGTCCATCGGCGCGCCGAAGTCGACGCGCTCGAGCCCGGCGCTCTCGCGCAAAGTCGAATGCCGCCCATCGGCGGCGATCGTCAGATCGGCGCGGATGAAGAGCGTCTTTCCGCCTTGCGTCGCACGCACGCCGACGACGCGGTCGTCTTCGAGAATGAGGTCGTCAGCCGCGGCGCCCATGAGCAGCCGCAATGACGGATAGCGCTTTCCCTTCTCCGCCAGAAAATTGAGGAAGTCCCATTGCGGCATGAGCGCGATGAACTTGCAGTGGGTCGGCAGATGCGTGAAATCCGCGACCGGGATCTTCTCCTCGCCGACAAAGCCCGAGATCTCGCGCGCTTCGCTGTGCGGAAGCTTCAAGAATTCGTCCAGCAGCCCGAGCTCGTAGAAAAGCTCGAGCGTGGAGGGATGGATCGTGTCGCCGCGAAAGTCGCGAAAAAAATCCGCGTGTTTTTCGAGAAGGACGACATCGACGCCGGCCCGCGCCAAAAGGAAGGCCGCCATCATGCCAGCCGGCCCGCCGCCGACGACGCAGCAGCGAGCGATGAGAGTCTCGGTTGGGTTGGGCATTGGCTATCCAAGTGTTGACTAAAGAAGCTTGAAACTCGGCACGACGCGACGTTCCTACCATAGGCTGGGAGTTTGACGTCGTCATGCCCTTCGTTGCTTGCTCTTCGGAAATTTTGCATGAAAGGCTCGGCGAACCGGCGGTCAAAGCACGTTTGGGGGATGCCGTGAAAGCAACGGCGAGCCGGAAGGCTCGCGTTCCGCAAGCCGCGCCGGACTATGCCTCGGCGTCAGCCCATCGCTCGGAGGCAAAAGCTTTCGCGATCGCCTTGGCGCGAGCGGCGGCGAGGTCGGCATCCTCGAGCGGCGCGGTAATGTCACGGCAGGCGTCGAGCGCGGCGGCCAGGATCGCCGCTTTCGGATAGGCGTGGCCCGAACGGCCCGAGTAAGCGCAAAAATCGCAGGCGCAAACAATCATCAATTGATCGAAGAGAGTGCGCTCGCCGAAGGCGCCCAATCGCTCGAGCATGGCGGCGACGGGGCCGGCGCGCACGCGAGACGCGCGATGCACGCGCTCGCACTCGGCCTGCGCCAATAGGGCAAGGTCCTGGCACTCCTTCGGCGCTGAGAACCGCGCGCAGATCGCCTCAATGCGCGGTCGCCCGCGCTCGATATGTCCGTAATGCACGGGAAGGTGCTCGGGCGGAGAATCCGCTTTACCGACATTCATGACCATGAGCGCGAAACGCACGTGAAGCGGCGCGTCGCAGAGCGCCGCCTCGGCGAGCGCGTCGATCAGCAACTCGCCGAGGTCCGCGTTGACCTCGCCTTCGGCGATCTGCGGCACGCCGAACAGCGCCTCGACCTCGGGAAGAAAGTGGTCGAGCGCTCCGCAATGGCGCAACAGCCGCATCGATCGCGCCGGCGCTTGCGTCATCAAGCAGTCTGCGATCTCCGGCCATGCTTGGGCCGGTGAAACCTCACCCAGTTCACCCGCTCTTATTCGGGCGCGCAGGGACGCAAGCGCCTCGATCTCGGGCTCCTGTGGCGCGCGCGCCATCGACGCGGCGCGTCGAAGCAGCGCAAGCCCGGTGTCGGCGCGTTTTGAGGGAGTTGTCATACGGTCACCGCAAGCAAATGAGGGACCAGAAGTCTGGCGCCGACGGCGACTGCGAGGCGCGGGCGAGGCGCGACAGCGGGCGCCCGGACGAGGGTGCGAGAAAACGGCCGCCTGCGCAGTCTCGGGCGCAAAAAATTTTGAGATTCAGCCGCGCGCGTGTGACAAAGTCCAATGGAGGCGCCGGCTCCCCCGTTAAGCCCTGAGCGCTGCGAAAAATGTGGGCCGACAAGACGCCCATCCAGGGAGAAAAAAATGACCGTTTTGAACGAAGTGCTGGGCGCCAACGCCAAATATGCCGCGGAATTCGGCAAGAAGGGCGATCTCGCACTGCCCCCGGCGCGCCGTTTCGCCATCCTCACCTGCATGGACGCGAGGCTTGATCCCGCCAAATATGCTGGGCTTTCGGAAGGCGACGCGCATGTGATCCGCAACGCGGGCGGACGCGCGACTGACGACGCGATCCGCTCGCTCGTGATTTCGCACAAGCTGCTCGGCACTGTGGAGTGGTTCGTGATTCATCACACGAATTGCGGCATGGAGCTCTTCTGTGACGAGGTGATGGGCGAGCTTCTCGCGGACAGTCTCGCGACTGCGTCTTTCGATGGCAGGACCTGGTCGAATCCGCACCACGGCGGCGGCTGCGTCGCCGGCCGCTTCGTGAAGTGGCACACGATCAAGACGCAGGAGCAGAGCGTCGAAGACGACGTTCGCCGCATCCGCGAGCATCCGCTCGTGCCCGCTAACATCCCGATCTATGGCTACGTCTACGACGTGAAGACCGGCCGCCTCGTGGAGGTTCCCGGCGCGACGAAGGCCGGCAAAGCGGCCTGAGACGCCCCTAACCGGCTTTCCCCCGCTCGCGCGGGATAGGGAGTTCGAATTCGGCGCTTCATCAACATTTGCGCGAGCCTCGCCGTACCCTCTCCCGCGGAACGGGGAGGTTACGGGAGGGGCTGCTCCAAATGAGGCGCCGCAAAAGACTTAGCTAAGGTCGAACTTCAGCGTAGCGTTGGGTCGGCGCGCCGCGCTCTGGCGCATGCGAGTCATACAAAGATCATAGGCGCCTCGGTTGAAGCTTTGTCGCTCTACGATATTTGCTGAGGGAGAAAAAAACAGGGAGACCCTCCCATGCAAAGCTTCACCGACAGCCTCATCGCCGCCACAGGGCTGGACGCTTCCATCGCCAAGGCGGCGATTGGCCATGTGCTGCTCTTTTTGCGCGACGCCACGCCGCAAGGTCGGGTTGCGGAGTTCGTCGCGAGCACGCCACAGGCTGAGGAAGCCGTCGCGGCCGCAGAAGCGACCGAAGACCGAAATCTCACGCAAGTGATCGAAGGCTTGACGCGCTACACGGGTTACGGCCGCGCCGACGTCAACATCCTCGTCGGCAGGCTGCTGCGGCTCGGGCTCGACGAGACGCAGATCAGGAAGCTTCTCGACGAAACCCTCTCGCGCGCCGAGCATCTGATGGGCGCGGAGGGGGTGCGTGAAATTCGAGAGATCCTGCCTGCGCCGACGCGTCAGGCGCCGAGAATCGTGTCGATCGCAGACGCGCCGCGCGTCGTCCGACACGCACCCGTGGGCGGCGCAGAGACGGGCGGGCAGAAATATTGGGCGCGCGAAGCCGTCGGCGTTTTCGACGACGAGGAGACGCTCGAGACCGCGGTGGACGAGCTCAATCTGGCCGGCTTTAACGGGGCCGCAATCTCCGTGCTCGCCACCAGCGCCAAAACCAAGGGCGGCTTGCGCCGCCTCTTTGGCAGCGTGACGGACATCGAGGACAGCAGCGACGCTCCGCAGACGGAGTTCGTCTCCAGCGACTCGCGCGTGGAAGGAACGGCTGCGCTGATTGGCGTTCCTCTCTACATCGGGGGAGCCGCGGGGGTTTGGGCCGTGTCTGCGACAGGAGGGTCGCTGGCCTTTGCGCTCGCCTCCGCTGTGGCGCTCGGAGGGCTAGGCGCGGGTATCGGCGCCATTCTCGCGCTCGCCATTCATAGCCGGCACGCGCGGCGCATCCGGGATCAGCTGAAGCTCGGCGGCCTCGTGCTTTGGGTGAAAACGCCTACGGCGGAAAGCGAGGGGCGGGCGACGCAGATTTTGAAGAATTTGGGAGCGCGCGACGTTCACGTGCACGAGGTTGAGCGCGAATGGGGCTTCGGCTCCATTCCCTTGACCCACGGACCGTACGACCCGTTCGTCAGTCTCCTTCCCGACTCCCGGTCTGAAAAGCGCAGCGCCTAACGCAGCGCTCCCGAGGGGGTCCTGCGAAAAGAGACACGGCGACGCTCGCGCGAGCGTCGCCGCTCGTTCAGCGGAAGTGAGACTTCAGCGCGTCGACGAGGTCGGTCTTCTCCCAGGAGAATCCGCCATCCGCGTCGGGCTTGCGGCCGAAATGGCCGTAGGAGGAGGTCCGCGCATAGATCGGCTGGTTGAGCTTGAGATGCTCGCGGATGCCGCGCGGCGTCAGGCGCATGATCTGCGGCAGCACCGCCTCGATCTTGTCCTCGTCGACATGGCCCGTGCCGTGAAGATCGACATAGATCGACAGCGGCTCGGCGACGCCGATCGCATAGGCGAGCTGGATCGTCGCGCGATCCGCAAGTCCCGCCGCGACGATGTTCTTGGCGAGGTACCGCGCGGCGTAGGCCGCCGAGCGGTCGACCTTGGTGGGGTCCTTGCCCGAGAAGGCGCCGCCGCCATGAGGCGCCGCGCCGCCATAGGTGTCGACGATGATCTTGCGGCCCGTGAGGCCGGCGTCGCCGTCCGGTCCGCCGATGAAGAACTTGCCGGTCGGATTGACGTGCCAGGCCGTCTTCGGCGTCACGAAATCGCCCGGCAGAACGGCTCTGATGTAGGGCTCGACGATCTTGCGGACGTCCTGCGGCGAGAGGCTCTCGTCGGTGTGCTGATGTGAGAGCACGATCTGGGTCGCCTCGACCGGCTTGCCGTTTTCGTAGCGCAGCGTGACCTGGCTCTTGGCGTCGGGCCCCAGGCCCTTCTCCTTCCCGCTGTGGCGGGCCTTGGCGAGGTCCTCCAAGATCTTGTGGGCGTAATAGAGCGGCGCCGGCATCAGCTCCGGGGTCTCGCGCACGGCGTAGCCGAACATGATGCCCTGGTCGCCCGCGCCCTCGTCCTTGTTCCCGGCGGCGTCGACGCCCTGCGCGATGTCTGCGGACTGGGCGTGCAGCAGCACCTCGACCTTGGCGTTCTTCCAGTGGAAGCCGTCCTGCTCATAGCCGATCGCCTTGATCGCGTCGCGCGCGATGTCCTCGACATGCTCGAAAGCCAAATGCGGCCCGCGCACCTCGCCGGCGATCACGACGCGGTTCGTGGTGCAAAGCGTCTCGGCGGCGACGCGGATCGCGTAGGGGTCGATCCCGGCTTTGGCGCCTTCACGGAAGAAGGCGTCGACGATCTCGTCGGAAATGCGGTCGCAAACCTTGTCCGGGTGGCCCTCGGAAACGGATTCACTCGTAAAGAGATAGTTCTTGCGCGCCACGTAATTCCTCCGTCCGCGTCGAATTTCTTCCACCCGGCCGGTTGCCGGAGCCAAGGTCCTTTGCCAGCGTCAAACGAGAGCGTCAAGCGCCCGGCCCAAGCCATCGCACGATCCCGCGGGGGCATCAGTAGTTCCAAACCATGCCGATGCTGGTTCCGGTCGGCGTCGGCGGGAAAGGCTGCGCGCGATGCAGGGCCGCCAGCGCTTCCTGATCGCGCGCCGAGGAGCCGCTGGACTTGCGCAGCGCCTGATGCATCAAATTGCCGTTTGGATCGACGAAGAAGACGATGCTTCCCGTCTCCTGGCGCGCCCCGGGAGGGTGGAATTTGCGCAGGATGTACCCCAGGACGACGGAAAAATACGTCGGCGCCGCCGTGCCGCCGGAGATCGGCGCGACTTTGGCCGCGCCGCCCAGCCGATAATGCGGCGTTGGCTCGAGCGAGGCCAGCAGCTCGGACATAGATTTTTGGCGCGGTCCGATCGCCGCCTTCGGGTCCGGCTTGCCGACTTTCTTCTCAGGTTTTTCGGTCGGCCGCGGCGCCGCCTTCTGGACGATCTCCGCCTCGCGCTTGTCCTCCTCGGCGGCGTCGGCGGCGCCCTGCTGCTCGCCCGGATCCTGCTGCATCTCCTGCTGCCGCTGATGCTCCTCGGGCTTCTCGGCGGTATGCTGGTCGGGACGCGCCTGCCTCTGGCCGCTGGTCGCCTCGTCCGGCGCCTCGCGCTTCACCTGCTCCTTGTTTTCGGCGCGCGGCGCGTCATAGGCCGGCTTGTCGTCGATCGTGAGCTTTTGCTTAGGCTGCTGCTGGGGCGGCGGCTCGGGCGGCTTGGGCTGCTCCTGCGCCTGCTGCGCCGGCGGCGGCTCTTTCGCCGCGGGCGGCTCGGTGACGACCTCGACGGGTATTTCCTCGATTGACGCCAAGGGCCGCGCAGCCCAATCGAGCGTCACGAGCCCAGACAGCACAAACACGTGGAGAAACAGGACGGCGGCGAACAATTTCGCCTGTCGCCGCAGCGCTGACGACAGTCGGTCGCGCCTCGGGCGCTCCTCCCGCGGGGCGGTGAGCGCCTTTTCTGTAAGGCTTTGGCTCATGGCCCCCATGCTACGGTTCCCGACGCGAGCCGCTCCAGAAAATCTCCTCCGTCGCCGGAGCGAATTTGCGCAATCTGACAGACCTTTGCGACCAGAATGGCGCGGTTTCTTGTCGCTCTGGGATCTTACTGGCCGAGCACTTTCTTTGCCAAAAAACGCCGCGCTGCATTTGGGACCACGGCGAGTGGCGCCGCCCGGCGAAGCTTGGTAGCGTGAAAATTATGGTTCGGCCCGCAAAATATCCGCCGGATGGCGAGGTCGGCGCAAGCCGCGAAGCCGCGGCGCCCAAGGCTGCGACGCCGATGATCTCGCAATATGTCGAGATCAAGGCCGCCAATCCGGACTGCCTGCTCTTTTACCGCATGGGCGACTTCTACGAGCTGTTCTTCGAGGACGCCGCCACGGCCTCGCGCGCGCTCGGCATCATGCTGACGAAGCGCGGCAAGCACCTTGGCGAAGACATCCCGATGTGCGGCGTGCCCGTCGAACGCGCCAACGACTATCTGCAAAAACTCATCGCGCTCGGCCACCGGGTCGCGGTCTGCGAGCAGCTCGAGGATCCCGCCGAGGCCAGGAAGCGCGGCGCCAAGGCGGTCGTGCGCAGAGACGTCGTTCGCCTGGTCACGCCGGGCACGATCACCGAGGATTCCCTGCTCGATCCCGGCAGGCCCAACGCCTTCGCCGCCGTGACGCGCCTTCGCGCCAAGGACGGCGGCTGGAGTTGGGGCTTTGCGAGCGTGGACATTTCGACCGGCGCCTTCACGGTCGGCGAGCGCGCGGAAGCGGAGCTCGTCTCCGCGCTCGGCCGCCTGGAGCCGCGGGAAATCGTCGTCGCGGAAGAGTTTCTGCGCGAGCCGCGCCTGCGCGCGCTCCTCGAAGGCTGCGCCGCGCCGCTCAGCCCCATCGGCCGTGAGGCGATGGAGGGCGCTGGCGCCGAGCGCCGTCTCATGGAGTTCTTCCGCGTCTCGACGCTCGAAGGCTTTGGCTGTCTTTCCGCAGCGGAAATCGCTGCGGCCGCGCTCGCCGTCCACTATGTCGAGCGCACGCAGCGCGGCGAACGGCCGGCGCTGGCGCCGCCGACGAGCCTCCGAGAGACCCCGATTCTCGAGATCGACGCGGCGACGCGCGCCAATTTGGAGATCGCGCAAACGCTCTCTGGAAGCCGCGAAGGCTCGCTCATCGGCGCAATCGATCTGACGGTGACGCCCGGAGGCAGAAGGGCTTTCGCGGAGCGGCTCGGCGCGCCCTCGACCGATCCCGCCGAGATCGGCGCGCGCCTCGACGCGGCAGCCTTCTTCCTCGAGTCGCCGGTCGCGCGGCAGGGCTTGCGAGAGCGGCTCGCGACCACGCCGGACCTCGTCCGCGCGCTGGCGAGGCTCGCGTTGCAGCGCGGCGGCCCGCGCGATCTCGCGGGCGTGGCCGCGGGCCTTTGCGTCGCCCGCGAGATCGCCGCGTTTCTCTCGGGGAGCGACGGGACGTTCCCGCCGCCGGAGCATGTGACGCGGGAGCTTGCGGCGCTCGCCGCCGCCGACGCCGCGCTCGAGCGTCGTGTGAAGGAAGCCCTCGTCCCCGAACCGCCCGCCGATCGGCGCGCCGGCGGCTTCATCGCTCAAGGCGTCGACGCCGAGCTCGACGAAGCGCGGGCCTTGCGCGACGAGAGCCGCCGCGTCGTCGCGGGATATCAAGCCAAATATGCGGAAGCGGCGGGGGTGAGACAGCTCAAGGTCAAGCACAATAATTTCCTGGGCTTTTTCGTCGAGGTTCCGCAGGCGCAGGGCGAGCGCCTTCTGAAGCCGCCGCTCGATCAGCTCTTCACGCATCGCCAGACGATGGCGGACGCCATGCGCTTTGCGACGCGGGAACTCGTCGAGCTCGACCAGAAGATCGCGCAGGCAAGCGAGCGTGCGCAGGCGCGCGAGGAAGCGCTCTTTACGGCCATGAGCGACGAGGCGCTCGCGCAGTCGGCCGAAATCCGCCGCATCGCGCAGGGCTTCGCCGCGCTCGACGTGATCGCCGCGCTCGCCGAGATCGCGGCGCGGCGCGACTGGGTCCGCCCCAAGGTCGACGCCTCGCTCGACTTCGAGATCGAGGGGGGACGCCACCCGGTGGTGGAGGCTGCGCTGAAGGCTCAGGGTAGGGTCTTCGCCCCCAACGACTGCGCGCTTTCGGGCGGCAGGATCGCGGTCGTCACCGGCCCCAACATGGCCGGCAAGTCGACCTTTCTGCGCCAGAACGCGCTCATCGCGCTGCTCGCACAGGCGGGCTCCTATGTGCCGGCCGCATCGGCGCGCATCGGCGTCGTCGATCGGCTTTTCTCCCGCGTGGGCGCGTCCGACGATCTCGCGCGCGGACGCTCGACCTTCATGGTCGAAATGGTCGAGACGGCGGCGATTTTGAACAGCGCCGGCCCGCGCGCGCTCGTCATCCTCGACGAGATCGGGCGCGGCACGGCGACTTTTGACGGCTTGTCGATCGCCTGGGCGGCGATCGAGCATCTTTGCGGGGTGAACCGCTCGCGCGCGCTCTTCGCCACGCACTTCCACGAGCTGACCCGGCTTTCGAAGCGCCTGCCGAGCCTCGTCAATCTGACGATGAAGGTGTCCGACCGCGCGGGCGAGATCGTCTTCCTGCACGAGGTCGTCGCCGGCGCCGCGGATCGCTCCTATGGCGTGCATGTCGCCGAGATCGCCGGCCTGCCGAGGAGCGTGGTCCTGCGCGCGCACGAGATCCTGAGCGAGCTCGAGGCGCAGGATCGGCGCGCGCCGATCGAGAAGATGATCGACGATCTGCCCTTGTTCTCGCATCGCCCCGCGGCGGCCGACTGCAAGCCCCCCCTGCGCGAGGCCAAGGATCCGCTGCGCGAAGCCTTGACCGCGATCGAACCCGACGCGCTGACGCCCCGGGAGGCGCTCGCCGTTCTCTATGAGTTGAAGGAAAAGGCGAAACTGTAGCGCGAACGCATCCAAGCGTTCGATTTACAATGCTTCATTCTTTTCGAGATTTCCGTCCAGGGCTAGCCGCGCGCCGAGCGCCAACCGCGTCAGCTGTACCGTGGCAGTTTCGGGCGCAGAAAAAGTCAGCGTCCCATTAGTTTAGCCTCTCATGTATCCTTAACGAAAGGCAAATGCGCCGGTAAACAACTGTTGCAAAAATAGCACAGGCTTCGAAGAAAGCAAACATATACGCAGTTTTGCGAATTGGTTCTGAGCTGATTCCTGTTCATGGTCTCTTGGACAGTCCTCGTGGAGTAAATCTCCAAGGCGTCTTGGTATTGACTGCCCTCACCGCAAGGAGGCAAACATGAAAAGGCTAACCGTTTCTGCAATCGCGCTGGCGCTGGGCATGGGCTCGGCGCTCGCCGCCGATCTCCCCTCGCGCAAGGCGCCGCCGGCCTACATCCCGCCGCCGCCGCCGCTCACCTGGAACGGCTTCTACGCCGGTCTGAACATCGGCGGCGGCTGGAACGCCAACAGCGGCCGCAACGAGGTCTCCGCCTACTGGGATCCGAACTACGCCTTCGGCTCTACCCCTGCCGTGCCGGGCGGCCTGTCGAACCTGTTCTTCCTGCCCAACAACAATCAGACGGGCAACAGCGGCGGCGTTATCGGCGGCCTGCAGGTCGGCTACAACTTCCAGTTCAACCCGTCGATCGTGGTCGGCGCCGAGGCGGACTTCCAGGGCTCGAGCCTGAGCGGCAACGGCCCCGGCAACTACGCCTTTTATCCGTCGCCCTTCCTGACGCCCCGCTGCGGGCCCCGGGACCGGCCATCCTGATTCCGGTCGCGGCGATCAACGGCGGCAACCTGAGCCTCAACTGGTTCGGCACGGTGCGCGGCCGCGCCGGCTGGCTGTTCACGCCCACGCTGCTCGTCTACGGCACGGCGGGCTTCGCCTACGGCGGCGTCCAGGCCTGGAGCTACACCAACACCCGCACCGGCTGGACCGCCGGCGGCGGCCTGGAGTGGATGTTCGCCCCCCGCTGGTCGGCGAAGGTCGAATATCTCTATGCCGATCTCGACAGCGGCGGAACGACGGGCAGCTTCGGCTGGAACTGGGGCTATCACTTCCATCCGCAGCTCAACATCGTCCGCGCCGGCGTGAACTATCACTTCAACTGGGCCGAGCCGGCTCCGGTCCTCGCCAAATACTGATTGACGGGCGGGCGAGACTGCTCCCTCGCCGCTCAAGGAGCCCGGCTTCGTCTGGAGGCCGGGCTTCTTTGTTAAAAACCCGTCTCGACGCCCGGCTTTTTTGAAAACGCCCTTTCCCCAAGCTTTACGAAATAAGGCGAAATAACGGCAATCGCACAAACGAGACAAGAACTGTTGCAGAAATAGCACACTCTTTGAAAAAACAATGCGAACGCTTTTTCTCGCATTGAAGTTCGCAATCAATCCTGCGCATGTCTTGTCGAAGCCGCCGTGGGGCCAAGCTCCAGGCGCCGGGATTTGACCCGCCCTATCCGTAAAGGAGGCGAACATGAAAAAGGTTGCTGCTATTTCGGCCATCGCGCTGGCGATGGGCATGGGCTCGGCGCTCGCGGCCGATCTCCCCTCGCGCAAGGCCCCGCCGGCCTACATCCCCCCGCCGCCCCCGCTCACCTGGAACGGCTTCTACGCCGGTCTGAACATCGGCGGCGGCTGGAACGCCAACAGCGGCCGCAACGAGGTCTCCGCCTATTGGGATCCGAACTACGCCTTCGGCTCCACCCCTGCCGTGCCGGGCGACCTGCCGAACCTGTTCTTCCTGCCCAACAACAATCAGACGGGCAACAGCGGCGGCGTCATCGGCGGCCTGCAGGTCGGCTACAACTTCCAGTTCAACCCGTCGATCGTGGTCGGCGCCGAGGCGGACTTCCAGGGCTCGAGCCTCAGCGGCAACGGCCCCGGCAACTACGCCTTCTATCCGTCGCCCTTCCTCATCCCCGCCTGCGGGCCCCGGGACCGGCCATCTGATTCCGGTCGCGGCGATCAACAGCGGCAACCTGAGCCTCAACTGGCTCGGCACGGTGCGCGGCCGCGCCGGCTGGCTGTTCACGCCCACGCTGCTCGTCTACGGCACGGCGGGCTTCGCCTACGGCGGCGTCCAGGCCTGGAGCTACACCAACACCCGCACCGGCTGGACCGCCGGCGGCGGCCTGGAGTGGATGTTCGCCCCCCGCTGGTCGGCGAAGGTCGAATATCTCTACGCCGATCTCGACAGCGGCGGAACGACCGGCGGCTTCGGCTGGAACTGGGGCTATCATTTCCATCCGCAGCTCAACATCGTCCGCGCCGGCGTGAACTATCACTTCAACTGGGCCGAGCCGGCTCCGGTTCTCGCCAAGTACTGATCGGCTTCAAAAGCCCGATCAGCAGAAAGCCCGGCCTCGCGCCGGGCTTTTTGTCTTTGCGGACAAGACTTCCCAAGCCGGCGCCGCCAAGGCTCTGAACACTGTTGCATAAATAGCACACCTTCTGTTGCAAAAATGGCACACCTCTCGAGAAAATGAAACTTGCGGACCTTTTTTCTATTGAAGGTGTAGCGGAGTCCTGGATAAGGTCTCTTATCGCAGTCGTCGCGAGGCCACGCGGAACTCGTCAAATATCGACGTCAGACCGCGTCAGATCCCGCAGATTGGATAGGAGGCGAACATGAAAAGGCTTATTGGTATCTCCGCCATCGCGCTGGCGATGGGCATGGGCTCGGCGCTCGCGGCCGATCTCCCCTCGCGCAAGGCCCCGCCGGCCTACATCCCGCCGCCGCCCCCGCTCACCTGGAACGGCTTCTACGCCGGTCTGAACATCGGCGGCGGCTGGAACGCCAACAGCGGCCGCAACGAGGTCTCCGCCTATTGGGATCCGAACTACGCCTTCGGCTCCACCCCGGCCGTGCCGGGCGACCTGCCGAACCTGTTCTTCCTGCCCAACAACAATCAGACCGGCAACAGCGGCGGCGTCATCGGCGGCCTGCAGGTCGGCTACAACTTCCAGTTCAACCCGTCGATCGTGGTGGGCGCCGAGGCGGACTTCCAGGGCTCGAGCCTCAGCGGCAACGGCCCCGGCAACTACGCCTTCTATCCGTCGCCCTTCCTGACCCCGCCTGCGGGCCCCGGGACCGGCATTCTGATTCCGGTCGCGGCGATCAACGGCGGCAATCTGAGCCTCAACTGGATCGGCACGGTGCGCGGCCGCGCCGGCTGGCTGTTCACGCCCACGCTGCTCGTCTACGGCACGGCGGGCTTCGCCTACGGCGGCGTGCAGGCCTGGAGCTACACCAACACCCGCACCGGCTGGACCGCCGGCGGCGGCCTGGAGTGGATGTTCGCCCCCCGCTGGTCGGCCAAGGTCGAATATCTCTATGCCGATCTCGACAGCGGCGGAACGACGGGCGGCTTCGGCTGGAACTGGGGCTATCATTTCCATCCGCAGCTCAACATCGTCCGCGCCGGCGTGAACTATCACTTCAATTGGGCGGAGCCGGCTCCGGTCCTCGCCAAATACTGAGCGGCGTCAACACGCTCAAAGCAGAAAGCCCGGCCTCGCGCCGGGCTTTCTCGTTTTTGAAGTGAGACGCAAGACCTGTTGCAAAAATGGCACAGCTCCCAACAAAAGACTTTTTACGAAATTTTTTGGATTGCGATTATAGACAAGTCCTGGCTAAGGTTTCTCATCGAATTCGCCACGGGGCGTCCCGTAGCTCGTCGAAGATCGACGTCGAAGCCGGTGTATTCCGCGGCGCGTCATAGGAGTTGAACATGAAGAAGGTTGCTATTTCGGCCATCGCGCTGGCGCTCGGCATGGGCTCGGCGCTCGCGGCCGATCTCCCCTCGCGCAAGGCCCCGCCGGCCTACATCCCGCCGCCGCCCCCGCTGACCTGGAACGGCTTCTACGCCGGTCTGAACATCGGCGGCGGCTGGAACGCCAACAGCGGCCGCAACCTGACCTCCGCCTATTGGGATCCGACCTTCGCCTTCGCCTCCAACCTCGCCCCGAACGGCCAGACGAACCTGTTCTTCCTGCCCAACAACAATCAGTCCGGCAACGCCGGCGGCGTCATCGGCGGCCTGCAGCTCGGCTACAACTTCCAGTTCAACCCGTCGATCGTGGTGGGCGTCGAGACCGACTTCCAGGGCTCGAGCCTGAGCGGCCAGGGCCCGAGCAACTACGCCTTCTATCCGTCGCCCTTCGCTGGCGGCCAATCTCTGATTCCGGTCGCGGCGATCAACGGCGGCAACCTGAGCCTCGACTACATCGGCACGGTGCGCGGCCGCGCCGGCTGGCTGTTCACGCCCACCCTGCTCGTCTACGGCACGGCGGGCTTCGCCTACGGCGGCGTGCAGCGCCTGGAACCAGACCAACATCCGCACCGGCTGGACCGCCGGCGGCGGCCTGGAGTGGATGTTCGCCCCCCGCTGGTCGGCCAAGGTCGAATATCTCTACGCCGATCTGCAGAGCGGCGGCATCACGGGAACCTTCGGATACAACTACGGCTATCACTTCCATCCGGAGATCAACATCGTCCGCGCCGGCGTGAACTATCACTTCAACTGGGCCGATCCGGCTCCGGTTCTCGCGAAGTACTGATCGACTCCAAAAGCCCGATCAGCGGAAAGCCCGGCCTCGCGCCGGGCTTTCACTTTTAAGTGTGCCGTCTTTGCAGGGCTGACACGCGCAACGTCGGCTGGCGCGGCCTCGCCGAAGTTGATACAACCCGCCGGCCTCAGACCCCCAGCCAGGACACCTCCTCCATGCGCGCCAGCGCGATAGAGCGTAGCACCTCCGAGACGAAGATCTCCGTCGCGATCGACCTGGACGGCTTGGGCGTAGCGCGGATTTCCACCGGCGTCGGCTTTTTCGACCACATGCTCGAGCAGATCGCCCGTCATGCGCCGCTCGACCTCGAAATCGCCGCCACCGGCGATCTCCACATCGACGCGCATCACACGGTGGAGGACGTGGGCATCACCTTCGGCCAAGCCGCCGACAAGGCGCTCGGCGAACGCAAGGGCATCGGGCGCTATGGCGACGCTCATGTCCCCCTCGACGAGGCGTTGACGCGGGTCGTCGTCGATATTTCGGGCCGGCCCTATCTCGTCTACGGCCTGAAATTCCCGAGCCAGAAGATCGGCGAGTTCGACACCGAGCTGGTGCGCGAATTTTTTCAGGCCGTCGCCGTCCACGCGGGGATAGGGTTGCACATCGACAGCCTCGCCGGCGCCAACAGCCATCACGTCGCCGAGAGCGCCTTCAAGGGATTCGCGCGCGCTTTCGGCAAGGCCGTCGCGCTCGATCCCCGCCGCTTGGGCGTGCCCTCGACCAAGGGCGCGTTGACGAAGTAAGGGGGCGTGATGGCGATCTACATGGTGATGACGCCCGAGGGCGAATGGGAAGCTTCCGAGAAAGTCGTGTTTCTTCGCGATGGCTTCTCCATCGCCGCCTTCATCTTCGGGCCGTTCTGGCTCTTTTGGAACCGCGCCTATCTTGCGGGAGGCCTTTGGCTCGCCTTGGTGACGTTGCTCGCCTGGGGCGGAACGCGCCTTGGCGTTCGACCCGAGGCGACGGCTCTGATCAATTTGGCGCTTTCGCTCGTGCTCGGCTTCGAGGGCGTGCGCCTGCTTGTTTGGGCGCTCAAGCGGCGGGGCTTTCGTGAAGAGGGACTTGTGGCCTGCGACAACGCGCAGGAGGCGGAGGAAGTGTTCTTCCACAATCGGCGCGCTCCCGCTTCGCCGTCCTGCGGTAAGGAATGGGATTGACCACAGCGATCATCGACTATGGCTCGGGCAATCTGCACTCTGCGGTGAAGGCCTTCGAACGGGCCGCGCGCGAGGCGGGGCTCGATGAGGCGATTTGCGTCACCGATGATCCCGAAACGGTGCGCCGCGCGGATCGCGTCGTGCTCCCGGGCGTCGGCGCCTTCGCCGACTGCCGCGCCGGATTGGAGCGCATACCGGGCCTGATCGACGCGCTGCGCGAGACGGCCCGAGTGCGCGGTCGCCCGTTCCTCGGCATTTGCGTCGGCATGCAGCTCCTGGCGACGCGCGGGCTCGAACATGGCGACACTCCCGGGTTCGACTGGATCGAGGGTGAGGTCGAAGCGATCAAGCCGAACGATCCCGCGCTCAAAATCCCTCACATGGGGTGGAACACGCTGGAGCTAACGCGCGCCCATCCGCTCTTTTCGGGAACGGAGACGGGGGAAAGGGGCCTTCACGCCTATTTCGTTCACTCCTATTACTTCCACGCAGCCCGCGCGGAGGACGTGCTGGCGACGACTTCCTACGGAGGGCCGATCACCGCCGCGGTGGCCAGGGACAATCTGGCCGGCCTCCAGTTTCATCCCGAGAAGAGCCAGAGGCTCGGACTCGCTGTCATCGCCAACTTCCTGAGGTGGAGCCCGTGATCCTTTATCCTGCGATCGATTTGAAGCAGGGCCAGTGCGTGCGCCTCGCCCAAGGCGACATGGCGCGCGCCACCATTTTCAACGACGATCCGGGCGAGCAGGCGCGCTTCTTCGAGGCGAAGGGCTTCGAATATCTGCACATTGTCGATCTCGACGGCGCCTTCGCCGGCCAGGCGCGCAATAGCGCGGCAGTGGAGCTCGTCTTGTCCTCGATCGAGATCCCGGCGCAACTCGGCGGGGGGATTCGCGACATGAACGCCGTCGCCTATTGGCTCGACCGCGGCGTGACGCGGGTCATCCTCGGAACCGCCGCCGTCAAGAATCCAGGCTTTGTGCGAGACGCGGCGCGTCATTATCCGGGGCGAGTCGCCGTCGGAATCGACGCCCGGGACGGCATGGTCGCCGTGGAAGGCTGGGCCAAGACGACGGCGATGTCGGCGCTCGACCTTGGCAAGAGCTTCGAGGACGCCGGCGTCGCGGCGATCATCTACACCGACATCGCGCGCGACGGATTGCTGCAGGGCCTGAACCTGGAGGCGACGCTGACGCTCGCCGAAAAAGTGGCGATCCCGGTCATCGCGTCGGGCGGGCTGGCCTCGCTCCAGGATGTGGAGCGCCTCCTGCAACCCGACTGCTCCAGGCTCGCCGGCGCGATCGCCGGCCGCGCACTCTATGATGGCCGGCTTGACGCCGAGGTGGCGTTGGAGATGATTCGCGCGGCGCGCGGCGCGAACGAGGCGGAATCCTAATGCTCAAGACCCGTCTCATCCCTTGTCTCGACGTGAAAGACGGGCGCGTCGTGAAAGGCGTCAATTTCGTCAATCTGCGCGATGCGGGCGATCCGGTCGAATGCGCCAAGGCCTATGACGCGGCCGGCGCCGACGAGCTCTGCTTTCTCGACATCACCGCCAGCCACGAAGATCGCGGCATATTGCTCGACGTCGTCCAGCGCACCGCGGAAGCCTGTTTCATGCCGCTCACGGTCGGCGGCGGCGTGCGAACGCTCGAGGACATTCGCGCCCTGCTCCTCGCCGGCGCCGACAAGGTCTCGATCAATTCGGCCGCTGTCGCCAATCGTCAGTTTGTGCGTGAGGCCTCCGAAAAATTCGGCGCGCAGTGCATTGTCGTCGCGATCGACGCCAAGCGAACCGGCGAAGGCCGCTGGGAAATCTTCACCCATGGCGGCAGAAGGCCGACAGGGATCGACGCCGTCGAATACGCCAAGGAAGTCGCGGCGCTCGGCGCGGGCGAAATCCTCTTGACCTCGATGGACCGCGACGGCGCGAAAAACGGCTTCGACCTCGCCTTGACGCGGGCGGTCGCCGACTCGGTGACGATTCCAGTGATCGCCTCGGGCGGCGTCGGCGCCCTCGACCATCTCGTCGAGGGCGTGCGGGAAGGGCGCGCCAGCGCCGTGCTCGCCGCCTCGATCTTCCACTTCGGCGAATTCACCATCGGCCAGGCGAAACGCCACATGGCGGAAGCAGGGGTCGAGATGCGTCTCGACGGAGTCGCCGCGCCATGAGCTTCTCGCTGGACGATCTCGCAAGGCTCATCCACGCGCGCAACGAGGCGCCGGAAGGGTCGTCCTACACGAAAAGCCTGCTGACCGCGGGCGCGCCGCACATCGCCAAGAAGTTCGGCGAAGAGGCGGTCGAGACCGTCATCGCCGCGCTCGGCGAGGACAAGCACGCGCTGACTGGCGAGATCGCGGATGTCCTCTATCATCTGCTGGTGCTGATGGAGGCGCGCGGCGTAGCGCTCTCCAGCGTGCTTGCGGAATTGGAGCGCCGCACCGGCCAGTCGGGCCTCGCGGAGAAAGCGTCGAGGAGCGCCACTCCATGACCCTCGAAGCCGTCACGCAGCCGTCGAGCCGAGAATTGGAGATCGCCTCTCCCTATCACCACTTCGCGCGCAGCGAATGGGCGCAGCTTCGCGCCGACACGCCGCTGACGCTGACGCACGCGGATCTGACGCGCCTCAAATCCTTGCACGAGCCGATCTCGCTCGAGGAGGTGATCGAGATCTATCTGCCGCTGTCGCGCCTGCTCGCGCTCTATGTCGCGGCGACGCAGGGGCTCTTCAAGGCGACGCAGCGGTTTCTCGGCGCCGAGGACGGCAAGGTCCCCTACATCATCGGCGTCGCGGGGTCGGTCGCGGTCGGAAAATCGACGACCTCGCGCGTGCTGAAGGCGCTGCTGTCACGCTGGCCGAACACGCCGAAAGTCGAGCTCATCACGACGGACGGCTTCCTGCTGCCGAACCAGGCGCTGGAGGAGGCCGGCCTCATGGACAAGAAGGGCTTTCCCGAGAGCTACGACAACCGCGCGCTCGTGCGCTTTCTCTCCGACGTGAAGGCGGGACGCCGCAATGTCGAGGCCCCGGTCTATTCGCATCTCGTCTACGACGTTTTGCCGGACGAGAAGATCGTCGTCGATCGCCCCGACATTCTCATCGTCGAAGGCATCAACGTGCTGCTCCCGCCGCGTCCGCCGCGTGACGGGCGCGCGCGGCCGTTCGTCTCCGATTTCTTCGACTTTTCCGTCTATCTGGACGCCGACGAGGATGCGCTGGAGGAATGGTACGTCGAGCGTTTTCAGCGCCTGCGTCAAACGGCGTTCCGCGATCCGCGTTCCTATTTTCGGGCCTATGCGTTGCTCGACGAGAAAGAAGCCGACGCCGTCGCGAGGGACATTTGGCGCCGCATCAATCTTGAGAATCTTCGCCAGAACATCGCGCCGACCCGTCCACGCGCGAGCCTCATTCTGACCAAGGGCGCGGACCACTGCGTCGCCGCGGTGGCGCTGAGGAAGCTGTGAACGACGCCACGCAAAGGGACGTCACAGCGCAATCCTAGGCGATGGCGTCCACGCTTCCCTCCATGACGACGCAGTCCTTTGCCAACTCGTATCGAGGATGAAGTTCCCTGCTAACAGGGTAAATAACAGGGAATTGCACGAAATTTGGCGGATTCGGCGAAAATTTGTCCGCCACAGCGTCAGAAAATCAGTCACTTGCGGGCAAATTCCCTACGCGACCGAACAGGGAATTTGATCGAGCAAACAGGGAAATCCACCGGCCTATCCTCTTAACTTCAGGGAAGAGCACGCGCCGTCAATGAGCGCTCGCGGCAACCGTCGACTGAGAAGTCCGGGAAGGGGTTGATTCGACGACCAATGAAGCGAGATTAGACCTTGTTCGTGCGACGCGAACAACCCGCGGATGGAGGCTCGCACTGAGCGAACAAAGTGAGGCGTCGAATGTCCGTGCCGGGTTTTGATGGAGCGATCCTAAGACAACGCGAGCTGCGGTTTTTCGGGCTCGCGATTCCAAGCCTCATACGCTTCGTAGAGGGCTTGGAAGGCCAACTTGAAAGGGCGACGCCTCTGTTCCTTCGGTTAGGGCGCGCGCTTGAGGAAATAGAGAGATCGCCGCCCATTGAGGGATACGAGGCGTTTCTGATCGAACAGGGTCGTGATTCATTCGAATCAAGATTTCTCGCCCGCGTACTCGTCAAGTGCGGCGCGGAATTATGTCGAGAACGGGCTGCAGAACGCAAGCTGGCGAGCGCAGTAGGTCGACTTGTCAAATGTCATGATCATAGCCCGCTGGTTATATCGCGTCGCGCGAAGTCGCTTAGACTGGTTCTGAACGAACCGGCGGTGGAGGCGCCGCTCCATGAGGCATTGGCGACTGCCGGGTTCCCAGAGGCAATCTACGCGCTCAAGGAACTCATCGATCGGGCGGTGGATCGGGACACCGCAGCCTGTCGGCGACTTATCGAAATATCCGAAGCTTTGCGTCCTCATCTTGCAAATCCCCGAGGCCGGGCCCCCACCGTCGCAGGCGCCACGCATGAGCTTCTGCTCGACTTGCTGAAGCGGAGCTTCACATACGATCCGATTAAAGACGATGTCACGGACGGCGCAACGCGAGCGACGCGCGTCGCCATGAACAGTCCGAACTTTGACTCGCGGCCGGCCTGTCGCCGCCACAAGCTCAAGTGAGAGGAATGATCCTAGGCGTTAGAGCCGCGCTACGCCCGATAGCCGCGTTCGCCCCTCGGCGCCTTGAGAAAACTTCGCGCAATTTGTGCCTTAGAAACGCAAGTCGTTTCGTGGTTGTATCCCGCAAGAAAGTCCGTCCTGCGGAGACAACCTATGTCGAACACTCGTCATTTGGATTCGCGCGCCAAGCCTTTGAGCCCGGACCCGGCAACGCCGCCTCCTTGCGCGCCTTCTGCTTGTGACGTCGTAATGCGGTCGCTCGACGACCTGAAGCCCAATCCGAAAAACGCGCGCACCCATTCCAGGCGGAAGATCAACGACCTGGCTAACACGATCCGGGCGGTCGGTTTCATCGGCGTCATCGTCATCGACGAGAAGGGCATGATTCTGGCGGGTCACGCCAGATATGCCGCGGCAAAGATGTTAGGGTTGACTTGCGTTCCTACGCTCTGCGTCAGCGGTCTCAGCGACGAACTCGTGCGCGCCTTCGTGTTGGCGGACAACAAGTTCTCGGAACGGGCAGGTTGGGATCGCGAAACCCTGGCGGAGGAGCTTGGCGAGCTCTCCATTCTGTTACCGTCGATCAACCTCGATTTATCCATTACCGGATTCGAAACCGGGGAGATCGACATCCTTCTATCTGACATAGGAGAGGAGAAGCTCGATCCTACAGATCAATTGCCGCCATCCGCGGGACCCGCGGTGACCCGCCGAGGCGACCTCTGGATATTGCGCCAGCATCGCATTCTTTGCGGCGACGCGCGAGAACAAGCCTGGCTACTCCCGTCTCATGAATGGTCAATGCGCCGCGATGGCTTTCGCGGACCCGCCTTATAATGTGCGGGTTCCGGGGCATGTTCAGGGCCGTGGCCGCGTAAAGCATGCCGACTTCGACTTCGCCTCTGGCGAGATGAGTGATGCAGAATTCCGCGTCTTTCTCGAAACATGCCTTGGTCACCTGGCGTGTGCTTCAAGCGACGGCGCCGTGCATTTTGTTTGCATGGACTGGCGACATATCGACGTTCTGTTGGACGTCGGACGCAGAATCTACGGCGCGACGCTCAATATCTGTGTCTGGGTTAAGACGAATCCAGGCCAGGGGTCCTTCTATCGTTCGGCGCATGAGTTGATCGCGGTCTTTCGTGTCGGCAAGACATCGCATCAAAACAACGTCGAGCTCGGCCGGCATGGGCGCAATCGCAGCAATGTTTGGAGCTATCCGGGCGTTAGCAGCTTTGGCGCCGGCCGCGACGACGCCTTAGCGATGCATCCCACTGTAAAGCCGGTGGCGCTCGTGGCGGACGCCATGCGCGATTGCACGACGAAAGGCGATCTCGTTCTGGATCCATTTCTTGGATCAGGCACGACGATCATGGCGGCCGAAAAGATCGGGCGTCGCTGCTTTGGGATTGAATACGAGCCCGCATTCGTCGATGTCGCGATCCGACGCTGGCAAGCTTACACAAACCACGACGCCGTGTTGGAAGGCGACGGCCGAACTTTCGATGAGATCGCCGCAGAGCGCGCGGTGGCGGCCGGTCCAGCGAGCAAACCTGCCTTGGCTGCGTATCGTGAGGGAGGCCCGGCCCCGCGCTCACTCGCGGAACGCAATGGCGGGCGTAGAGCCGGATTGCGTCAACGCATCTCGCAAGGATGAGGCGCCGAAATGAGCGAAAAGAAACGGCACTCTCCTAACCATGACGATTACGCGATCGGCTATGGCCGCCCGCCACTTCGCACGCGTTTTCAATCTGGCCGGAGCGGCAATCCAAAAGGGCGCCCGAAGGGCTCCAAGAACTTCAGCACTCTGCTCGCCGAGGAATTGGCGCGGCCGGTGGTCCTCACCGAAAACGGTAAGCGTAAGAGAATGTCAAAACAACAAGCGCTTGCAAAGCAACTGACCAACAGGGCTCTAAGCAATGATCTGAAGGCGGCGGCGCTGGTCATTGATCATGCGCGGCGTTCAGAGGATTCACCAGAAGGACCGGCCACCATTTATGTCGGACGTCCCGAAGACGAACGCGTTATCGACAACATCATCCGGCGGATCCGCATGGCCGAGGAGCCGCATTCGGAAACCAGTTTGCGGCAGGACGAAAACGAGGCTGAGCAATGAAGAACTCGATCGCCGGAGAGCGCGCTTCAAGGGTTTCTACGCAAGAGTACGCCTTGATCCTCAAAACCGATCTGACGAGCTTCATCGAGCGCAGTTTCTATGAACTGCATCCCGGGCATCAACTCGACCTGGCGCCCCACATCGAGGTTATAGCGACCAAACTCGAAGCCGTGCGTCGCGGTGAAATCAAACGCCTTATTATCAATCTGCCGCCGCGCCATCTGAAGTCGCATTGCGTGTCCGTCGCCTTCGTCGCCTGGCTGCTCGGCCACGATCCTGCTAAGCACGTGATTTGCGCGAGTTACGGCCAGGATCTCGCGGATGAACTAGCCGGCGCGTGCCGGCGGGTCATGCGAAGCCCCTTCTATCGTAGTCTGTTTGGCGATGTGCTCGCCGGCCGTCAGGCTGTCAACGATTTCGAGACCGTTGTCGGTGGCAGGCGGCTGGCGACGTCGGTCGGCGGCGTTCTTACGGGTCGCGGCGCCGATATCATCGTCCTCGACGATCCACAAAAGGCGGACGAGGCTCTGTCCGAAATCAGCCGCAAGGCGACACACACATGGTTCGACAATAGCCTTCTCAGCCGACTGAATGACAAAACCAAAGGCGCGATCATTATCGTGATGCAAAGGCTGCATCAAGACGACCTCGTCGGCCACGTTCTTGAGCAGGAAGACTGGGACGTCTTGTCCCTCCCGGCGATTGCAGAAGTCGACCAATGTCATCTGATCCAGGGGCCGCTTGGTCGCCGTTGGTTTCGGCGTAACGCAGGCGACATCCTGCATCCAGCCCGCGAGAGCGCTGTATCCCTGGCGAATACGCGGCGCGCCATGTCGGAATTTAGTTTTGCGAGCCAGTATCAGCAGAATCCGATCCCGCTTGGCGGAGCCATTGTTAAAACCGAATGGCTCCGCTTTTACGAGCCCGGCGAGGAGCCGGCCGAGTTTTGGACGATATTGCAGAGCTGGGACACGGCGAACAAATCCGGCGAGTTGAACGACTACAGCGTCTGCACGACCTGGGGCGTCTTCGATGAGCATTTCTATCTGCTGCACGTCTCTCGCAAACGTCTGAATTTTCCAGACCTGAAGCGGGAAGCGCATCGTCTCGCTGAATTGTATTCAGCGGACACAATCCTCGTCGAAGACAAGGCCTCGGGAACACAATTAATCCAGGATTTGAAGAGCGAGGGGCTCTTTCCAATTACCCCCTATAAGCCGCCCGCAGGCGCCGACAAAATTATGCGACTGCATTCGCAAGCGGCCGCTTTCGAAAACGGGCGCGTCTTGTTGCCGAGGGAAGCGACATGGCTTTCTGACTACCTCAACGAAATCACCGGCTTTCCAGGTTCGCGTTACGCGGATCAGGTGGACTCTACAACCCAGGCGCTCGACTATATGCGGAGCAACTACAGCCTCAGCGTCTGGGACCGGCTTTGAGAGGTTAACCGTCATCCCTCTTCATTCCTGACGGCGGTCCTCAGGCGCCGAGATATCTCATCCGTGATCGAGATCGCATTTACGGCGAAGCGTAAGCGTGATCGGATGACCACGCGTGGCTATGCGGCAATGGCGTTCGGGACGGCTTTCTCCCATGTCCAAGGGGAGCAATTCGTCGAGTTTTGAGATCGGGTGATCGACGATGCGGGCGATGACGTCGGCAAGCCATGCCCTCAGTCGCGAGGCCGGTGCGCGGCACGGCGTAAGCGCGCCGGAACTGGACCAGATCCTTACCGGCCGGACAGATATAACATTCAGCCTCGGAATCGAACGTGAAGTCCGAACGCGAGAACGTGCCGTCGGTTCGCCCTGACTTATCGAAAACGGGAATGTGCGGCGTGATCTGCTTCTGCTTGACGAGCCACGCGAGATTATCCGCCGAGCCATATGCGGTGTCCGCGACCAGAGAATCCGGCCTCAGGCCGAAGCGCTCTTCCGTGCGCTCCAGCATCGTTTGCGCCGCGCCGACCTCGGCCTGCCGGATAGCGCGCGTCCGAGGCTCCGAAAGTTCTCGCGAGGGCTTTCGCAGCGAAGGCCCGCCTCGAGGGCCGCGAGCGTTAGTGGGATGAGCGTGCCAAGGCAAGGGCTTAAGACCGCCGCGAGCCGAAGGCCGTCGTGGTCCACTTGGTGTTGACCAGGATTCGCCCGATTGGAAGTTTTGGATAAGGCCGACGCGTGTTGCAGGCGGCGCCGGTGAGAGGGCGCTCGATCGACGCAAACGTTCACGCTCAGATTTCGCCCGAGATTCACGTTCGCTAACGACACGGAAGCGCCGATGGCCGGGGTTAACGAACCTCGCTCTGGCGCAGCCGCAACGCCATCGAGCGCGGGTTCGATCGAATGACGCAACGCGATCGCAAGATCGCAAACTTCCTCGCCGATGTTTGAAATACGGCGGTCATCAGCAACTGATTAGGAGCCTGCGCCTCAGCGTCGCGCCTGCCCTCCTGTCTCAAGGCTGGCTTTGGCCCCCCGGCGGCGCAGAGTTTTCGAGTTCGACGAGGGATAGATCACCGTGTTGCGCCAGCCGACGGGGCGTAAAGCAAGGGCCGACGGAACATGCCCCCCATGTGATGCGGATTATGGCAACGCAGCGCCAGGGCGTTTTCGCCCACGCGCACCACTTCGTCCACCGGCAGGTCCCATTCGAACCGGTAATCGTTGAGCCACCAAAGCGCGTTTTGAGTGCGCCGGCCCACTTCGCGCCCATTCACATAGAATTCGCATTCATTGAAAAGGCCGGGAAAGAGGATGTGCGGATGCCTGGCGACTTGATCCGGTGAAAGCTCTACATCGGTGCGATACCACAAATCTCCGGTGTAGCTCTGCCGATCCGGATCGCGAACCCCTTGGGCCTGGACATAAAGATCCGTCCGCGCCGTCTCCCATTGATCAGCGGGATAGTCTTTGCGCGCGTCTCCTTTGAACTCATCCTTGTGCGCACGCCAGAACGTTAAATCAATCGGACCGTCCAAAAATCCGCGCGCCATGCCGGAGCCTGCCTTGTCGCGATGAAAGCTCCACTCGAGAGGGAGCTTGGCGATGAGATGTCCTTTTTCACCGTCGACCAAGGCGTGCAAATCGCGGAATTGTTGCAGCTCGCCAGGCCAAAACGCCGCCCCTTTCTCCAAGCGCGTCGTCGTGAAAGACGCGTTCATCTGGGTGAGCGCGTCGCGCGCTCGCAGTCCCGCTTCGCCCGCGACGACCGCAGCAGCGTAATCCGCATTGGTTGCGCCCGCGGTCACCATTGCGATATAGGATTTGAGCGTTTCGTATCCGAGACGCACGAACTGCAACCGCTCCAAATAGAGCTGTTCGTTACGCGATAAGGGTCGATTCCGAGCTGCGCAGATACGCCGTCGCGGCTTCGGCTTGCGCCAACGAGCCGCCAAGACGCTCGACGAGCTTTGACGTGTAAATTGCTGGCGCAAGAAAGTACTCGTGCTCAGTTACAAGCGTATCACCCCAAGCGTCGAATATTGCGTTCCAGTAGTCGCGCATCGGCGCTTGTGCTGGCCCGAAAAATTTTTGGTAGAAGTCTTCGAGCAGGGCGTCGACGTTTTCGTCCGGATTCCACATGAGCCGGCCGCGCAGATAGAGGTTTATGCCGGTCGTCGCCAACGCCATGCGCAATTCGGTAGCGAAGCCAAGAATCCCCAGATCGCGATAGCGCTTTACGTCCCTGCTAAAGGCGAGGTGCGACGGATTCGGCAAGTCGCGCCAGACGAGCATCCCCTGATCATAGTCGTAGATGAGCACACGGCCTTGCGCAACCTTCACCCATTTTTCGAGGATCTCCTGATACTCGTTCTTGGGAGGAGACTGCGGATCGCCCATCGCATGAATAGGATCAATGTCGATCGGCGCTACCTGCGCGTAAAGCGTCGGCTCGAGCTTCACGTCTCGCTTGGGCGGGAGAAACATGTTGGAATAGACGAGGAAGTGGATCTGTGCGGGACTGTCCGGAAATTTCTCGTGCAGTCTATGGGCGACGCCGTTCAAGAGCTCCAACATCGGATCGGTGACGGACCATTGCATCATGTATTTATCCCACTGCAGCGCCATTAGCTCTTTGTCGCGCGGATAGCTCGAGCTATAAAGTCCATCCTCCATCGCGAGGGAGAACGCCTTGCCCTCGGCGTATCGGGCGGCTGCGTTGCGCGCCACTTGCTCCATTGTTTCGGGAGCCGTTAGCGGCACTTCGAATGGGCTTCTGGCCAGACCCTTCGTGTAAGTCCACAATGCGTGACCCGCGATTGGGACCTGTCGGGGCCCGATGAACATGTTTCTCAACTGAAAATCTTCCACGCCGGCTTCCGCGCCGAGCCAACCGACGGCAAATGTGCGGGCTTCGAAGGGCGGCGTATAAAGAATGTCGAGATTGCCGACGGCGAGATTGGAATCCTCCGGAACGCACTCTCCGAAAGCGCCGGGCATGAACCAACGCACGCCCCATGCGCGCAAGAGTTCGGCCGTCGCAAAATAATGGCTCTCGTCATTGGCGCCGGCGAGATATACCTTGCTCCCTTCGCGCAATAGAGCGATCCCGTCCGCCCGCAGAAACGGCTTCTTCTTTAATATGGTTTGCAGCCGCTCGCCCAGTCGCGGGTTCGCTTCCAGAGCCGCTCGGCCCAGTAAGATCGCGGGTTGCGCATTGGAAAGCGTGGCTTTCGCTTCTGGGGCGCTCACGATCGGCACGACGGCCCCCGTCATCAACTTTATGTATCTCGCCAGGTCCTCGGCTGCTTGCCGTTCGTGTCGGCCAGCTTGCGGAGATTGTATTATCACGGCGTCGCTCTTGCCTTTCTTGACGATCAATAGCGGTGAAACGCTATCCTCGCCCGCGATCGCGGATAGAGCAGGCGTTCCAGTGACGCTCGCCGACGCCACGGAGAGCAGAATCGCGAGGAGCCGCAGAAGCTTCATTACCCTGCTTGGTCTCTTCGTTTCGCGTTCAGACCACCTCATCTCGGATCACCTCCCGTTGTGGGTCATTCTGCCGCTTTCGCGAAAAGCTCCGCAAGCGCAAGTTCGAGCGCGATTGTTGAGGCCGCCGAGCAAGTTGAGGGCGGCTTTCCGCGGCGGGTAAGGTGGAGAAAATGATCTGAACGGATGTGGCGGCTGCAGCTCGTTTTTGAATTTATCTTCCTTTTTTAGAATAGAGTCTAATATTGGTTATCGCAGCGGAGCCTTCATAGTAATTGGTATGGGGATCACCGATAATAAAGAAATCCGGGTAAGCCGAGCCTTTAGGCCAGGTGTGCGCCACTTCCACCTTCCCATAGGGACCGTCATAGGTCCACCAATCGTCGTAAGCTCCATCATACTCTTCGCTTGTCTGGTTGTAATGCCAGATCGGATGGTGATCCTGGAGAAAGGAACGATGGTAGCGGTACGTCTTTTCCCCCACAAAGCGAAAATTGCCTTTGATCTCCAGCGTATAGCCCGTTCCATCGCGCTCGATTGCAAAGCGGTATTTTTGTGCTGGCATCAGCTCCGGTTGCAACTGCACGGCTGAAACGACGGGCGAATGGCCGTTTTGGACACCATAATTTGTTCCGCACTCGGTCTCGGCGATGGACTGGCTCTCTTTCGGCTCGCCAGGAGATAGAAATAACATATTCACGGTGTTGTCCTGGCTCAGGTAGTATTTTTTGTCCATAGGGTTGCACGTTTGGAAGGTCGCCTTTTCATTCACGTTGTAGCTATCCATCACGACCTTGCGATGTGTGTGAATAAATACGTTGTTGTGCGGGAATGGGTCCTGGTAATCCACAATGGCCAGAAAATAAAAGCCGTTAGCAAATCGAACATCTAGCCAATCGGCATAGGGTTTTGAAAATTCATCGCTCGGACCGAACGACCATGGGTGACGTGTTTTGGCCTGCTTTTCCGCGTAGCCGTTAAGTCGCGCCGAATTGTTCCAGGAGCCGTGGCGGCTGCCGCCGAAATCAATCGCTACCAGCGAATATTCGATTCGGTATTGGGCCGGCAAAGGTCGGGTAGACCGAATTAAGATCCCGCCATGGTGATCGGGCTCGCTAAGCAGGCCAACAGATTCTCCGTCAATTTTGGCATTCGTCAGAGAAGGCGGGTTCTTGGGTCTGCCTTGCTTCTCCGGGTCGCGCGCCGAAAGTTCCGCAGTCAGCCACCCATCCTTCCCAAACCGAAATGTTTGGCGGTAGGTGTCGAACGAGTCCAATTGCTTGACGAAATCCGTCCCACCGATAGCATGAAAATAGGGGCCGTCATCGTCAAAGGGGTCCGTATTCCCTGGGGCCACCTTTATCCAGGGCGCGGTTTTTTCTCCGATCGCCTGCTCAAAGTTTTCCTCGAAATCCAATCGCCAGCCCTTCATTCGTTCCCAGTCCTGTTCTCGCTTGCAGTTCTTCTTCGTGTGAGCCATGAGACAGCGTGACGGCTCCCATATAAAATATTGCCAAGAATAGTCGCGGCCGCATCTTTTAAAGGCCTCTTCTGGTCGGCTCACTCGACAATTTGGCAGATGCCACTCGATCGCGTCCCCAGAGGTGGTGAAGCCGGGCGGGAGCAAGCTGCGGTGATGTATCGCTTTCTGTTGAAAAGCGCAGGTTCACGTCGCTGCGATGAATGCTACGCGGCCTTCGTGGTTTTGAGCAAGGCATTTGTAACCGAACAAGCCCATTCCGCTCTCCGGCTGGCGAGGGACTTTCCTTCGTCCTGGCCCGCGCTGCTCAAGTAGGACTGTGCACAAATCAACACTGTCGCAACAAACGGAAGTCGCTGAAAAGCTGAGCGGATTTTTTTGCAAAAAAAGGCTTCGATGAGCGTCGGCACGCCCGCCCGCGCGGTGACCAAACTCGTCTCCAACGCCGTGCCGATTTCGTAATCCAGCCGCCGTCCGGTCATCATGAGCCCCTTCACCCATCAGGTGAAACTTAGCTAATCGCGAGAAAGCGCCGAACAAATAAGAGAATCAACATGGCCGCCAAAGCAGCCGAGCGCTTACAATGCGCCTACTCGGGGTTTAGGGGCCACGGCTCGGCCTTGCAAAAATGTCCAATCGGAGTAAATTTCAGGTCGGAAGCCATTTGGCGAATCCGGGGAATTAGGATGTTGTTTCGAATCTGCATCGCGATAATCGCAGCTTTAGCTGCAGGATTTTCGATCCCCGTAGGGGCTACAGAACTGCCGAAGCCCATCCAGGCGCAGATGCCGCCGCCCCCCCAGGGGGGGGTCCGTGTAACGGGCCAAGTCAAGACCGTTTCCGAACCCAATTTTCTGCTCGTTCTGCGCGATGGTCGAAGCATCCAGGTCGACGCGACGCAAGCCTTGCGGAAGCAACTCTCCGTGATCGTCTATCCAGGCGCTCTGGTGATGGCGGAAGGCAGCCTCTCCCCCGACGGCCGACTCAGCGCGGTCCAAGTGTTACGCGCCAAAACAAGCCCGGCGAGCTGGCTCCCTGATATCCCCTGACGTCGCACTGCCTCCCTTCAGACCCAACTCTCCTCGGACTACTCCGCCATGCACCGCTTTAATCCGCCTTTCCATACGTCGCGCATGTCGCTCCTCGCCGCTTTGGTCTGCTCCTCAACAGCTCACGCTTACGATGTGACCACCTACCACAATGACGCGCAACGCACGGGCTGGAACGCAGGCGAAACAGTGCTCAACCCCGCTAATGTTGGCTCGAACAAATTCAAGGCGCTAAAGCAGATCGCACTTTCGGACCAAGTCGATGCCCAGCCGTTGGTACTTTCGGCTTCTACACTCAACGGATGGGGCCTAGCATCGAAGTTTCCCAATGACGTCGTTCTCATCGCAACGGAAGGTAACGACATATTGGCCATCGACAGTTTGACCGGCGCGACACTGATGCAACGCAATCTCGGGACGGCCGTCAATTTGAGCCTCGTTGTTCCTAGCTGCGTATACAATGCGCCCAAGATCGGCATAAAATCGACGCCTGTAATCGATCTAAATGCGCGCGTGCTTTATGCAATAACCTACACCTGGGAAAACAACGCGCCAGTCTATCGCATTCATGCCCTCAATCTAACCGATCTTTCAGACAATCTCCCATCGGTCGTCATCACTGCGAAGGCCGCGCTCTCCGACGGTTCGTTAACGACTTTCAACCCCGCGACGCAACATCAGCGGCCTGCGCTGCTCCTTAGCAACGGGAATGTTTATGCGGGCTTCGGCAGTTATTGCGACCTCCAGGCCAACGCGTCGCGCGGGTGGGTTATCGGTTGGAACGCGAGCACTTTGCAACCGCTTGCCAACGCGGAATTAACGGACCAACAGACAGCGAATCAGGCTACGGGCCTCGGCTGGAACCTCCTCCTGTCCTCAGTATGGATGTCGGGCTACGGGCTGGCTGCCGACAGTCAAGGAAATGTCTTCCTTCAAACCGGCAACTCCAATGGCCATAACAATAACAATTATCCCGATAGCGTCATAGAATTGACGCCAAGTCTTTCCCGCGTCGCCGATTATTTCACACCGTCTAATTTCGCTTCGTTGGACGCCGCAGACGAGGATCGAGGCTCCGCTGGCGTCATGGTGGTGCCAGATCAGGCGAACGGTCTCCAATTCGCCGTCGCCAGCGGCAAGGACGGGCGGTTGTTCCTCTTCAATCGGGGCAGCGGTTTGGGCGGTTTTGTCGCTGGCGGCCCGGACAAGCCGTCCTTTGTTAAAGACGGGGGCTGCTGGGGCGGCACTTCCTCTTTTGTCGGGCCCGGCAGCAAGGCGCGTATCGTCTCCGCCGGAGGGACCAATGTGCGGACCTGGCTACTTCCGACCACTGGCACCGGAACGTTAACTCTGGAGTTGATCGGGCCAGCGCTTCCGTCGGCGCAGGACCCGGGTTTTGTAACGAGCGTCTCCTCGAACGGAACGCAACCCAACACCGCGATCATCTGGTCGGTCTCGCGCTCGATCGGGAACACCGTCTATTTGCAGGCGCTTGGGTTCAGCGCCGCGCCGAGCACCTTGACCGACACGTTCGGCAAGGTCTGGTCTTTTGGTTCGAAGTATGAAGCGCCATCGGGCTACCCATTGCTCCTAAATGGTAGTCAGGCGGCTGGCGGCCTTGGTGTGTTGATGGAGATTGACATTGATGGCGTGCTTTGGACCCAGAATGGGCAGGGCAACTGGTACAAATACAACGGCAGTGTTTGGACGGCGCAGTCCGGCCCGCCACAGACGACTATAGTCCGGCAGTCTCCGCCTGGCTCGACGATCACGCCGAACTCAGGCGCTGAGCTGGTCGACGCGTTTGGCAACGTCTGGTCTTTTGGTTCGACGTATCAGCAGCCGTCTGGCTATGCGATATTGATCAATGGCGTCCAAACTCCTGGCTGGGGTGGACTGATGGAGATCGACGGAGCCGGCATACTGTGGGTCCAAAACCAACAGGGCGGTTGGTGGAAATACAACTATCCGAACGCAGTTAGCGCGAATGGCTGGGTGGCGAAGCAGACGCCGCCGCAGACGACGGTGCTCACGCAGTCGCCGGCCGGGTCACCAATCACAGGTGCCGGTGGCGGGACGCTCGTGGACGGACAAGGGCATGTCTGGTCGTTCTTCGGAGCGAATTATCCGACGAGGGGGGGCTACGCGCTGTTGCTGGACGGCTTTCCAGCCCTCGGCGGCTTTGGCGTGCTGATGGAGCTCGACGGGAACGGCGTCCTTTGGACTCAAAACGCCGCGGGCACATGGTGGAACTACGTCGGTCTCGGAGCAGGCAACCCCACGCCGGGCTGGGCTATGCAACACGGTCCGCCGGGGACCATCGCTCAATCGCTGCCCGGATCGACCATTTGGGCGGCCTATCAGAGCCTGCCCTTACTACAAACGCAAGTGAACACTGGAAGCTGGGCGACGCCAGGAGCCAACGCAAATATCGTCCCGACGATCGCCAACGGCAAAGTTTACGTCGCGAGCTTCAATACGCTCACCATTTGGGGGCTGGGAACTGACGCCGAGTGAACACTCCTCCGGTGCCAAGACGGATAAGACGGGATCGTGCCCCTTGACGTGGTGTAGCTGACGGCTGGGCCATCGTTGGCTTCCGGCGGGCGCCGGTCTGATCAGTCCGCCGCGGCGGGCAGCTTGACGCGGGGATCATTGCTCAAAGCGGCGATGGTTTCCGGGGTCATGAAGCGGCTGCGCTGCACGGCCCATTCGTCGTTCTGCTCCAATAGAATGGCGCCGACGACCCTGGTGATCGCCGCTTCGTTGGGGAAGATGCCGACGACTTCGGTGCACCGCTTGATCTCGCCGTTGAGGCGCTCGAGGCCATTGGTCGAATAGATCTTGCGCCAATGATCCTTGGGGAAGCTCGTGTAGGCGAGCACGTCGGCTTCGGCCTCGTCCATCATCAGGGCGAGCTTCGGGGAGGGCCATTCCACGCCCCGATAAGAACTCCGCATCGGCATTGAGGCCGTAAGCATCCGCTGTAGGCCGCAGGGGGCGGCGATCGTCGGTCAGTTTTGCGGCGTGATTTCAGCTCTTTGTGGATTTGGATCAGCTCGACGAGGTTTTCGATTCCGAAGTCGGTGAACGCCATGACGCCGTCGTCGCCGAGGCCGTAGACCCAGATCACGCCGTCCTCGGTGTCCATTTCATTGGCGACGTCGTAGAGCCAGTCGACGCTTTCGCCGAGGCGCTCGGCGACGCGGTCTATGGTCGTGACGTGATCGACCTTGTTGACGTGCATGTTCAGGCCGCCAGCGCCGACGCACCTTGAGCCTTTGGCCGCCAGTTCCAGGGCAGCAACTCGTCGAGCCGATGAGCCGGATGCGCGGCGATGCGCGAGAGAACGTCGGCGAGCCACGCTTGCGGATCGACGCCGTTCATCTTGGCGGTGACGATGAGGCTGTACATGGCCGCGGCGCGCTCGCCGCCGCGGTCGGAACCGCAGAACAACCAGGATTTACGGCCAAGGGCGATCCCGCGCAGTCCACGCTCGGCGGCATTGTTCGAGAGGCAAACGCGCCCGTCGTTGAGGAACAGCGTGAACGCCGACCAGCGCTTGAGCATGTATTTCATCGCCTTGGCGAGGCCATGTCCGCGCGAGAAGTTCCGCGACCTGTTCGCGCATGTAGGCTTCGAGCGCATCGACGAGAGGCCGAACTCGACGCCTGGCGAACGGCGAGACGTTCTTTTGCACTCTTGCCGACGATCGATCTCTCGATCGAAAACAGCGCGTCGATGCGGCGGACGATTTCGATCGCGATCGGCGACATAGGCCTTTCTTTCGCTCCCGCCGCCTTGCGCCGCGCGTTCGCTTCGATGTCCGCCATGGCGAAGAATGGCCGCCGGGCGTGTGACCAACCCGCCGCCTCGAGGATCGGACCCGGCTTGCGCTCCGCCAGATACAGCCAGTTGTAGCCGTCGTAGGCGTCCGCTTGCAGGATTCCGGAGTATTCCGCCAAATG
>CAVXEI010000031.1:0-38940 GCA_963760695.1 uncultured Alphaproteobacteria bacterium
TCTCAAGCCGTCAGGTTGAATGCGGCGCATCCTCCTCTGCGCGCCGGTTTGCCAGCGAGCCATGGGTTTCTCCGGTTTCTTCAAGCACGACGTTCCGACCTGTGACCGCTTCATACCTTCGAACAACCAGGTCGAGGTAGATCGGATCGAGCTCGACGCCGCGGCAAACGCGGCCGATCGCGTCGGCGGCCAGGAGAGTCGAACCGGAACCGAGGAACGGATCGATGACGATGTCGCCGCGATGCGTGAGATCGAGCAGCGCGTCCTCGAGCATCGCCGTCGGCTTGATGGTCGGGTGGTCCTGCAGGCCGCGGCGAGAGTCGGAACCGAGAGAGGACGCGCCCGGATAGGTCCAAACATTGGAGCGCCAACGACCTTTGCGACCGAGTTCGACATTGTTGACGTGCGGGGCGACGCCTTTCTTGAATAGCGGCAGCAGCTCGTGCTGCGAGCGGTAGAGGCTCCCCATGCCGGCGTTGGTCTTTGTCCACACCACGAGATTGAGCGGCGTCAGGGCCGACCGGGTCGCGGCGGTGTGAACGATCGGATAGCCGCGCCAGTCGATGAAGGTCGCCATGATCGCGCCATCGGCGAGCACCTGAAGGAATGCGTTCATCCAGGCCAGGTTAAAGGCGAGATACTCGGTCTCGCTCATCTCGCCGGACGCCATCGCAAATTCACGATGGTCACCTCGGCTGACATTGCCGCCGATCCGCACATTGTAGGGCTCATCGGTCAGAAGGAGCCGCGCCGGCGGGTCATCCCGCATGAGCTTGGCGACAACTTCCGGGTCGCGGGCGTCGCCGCAAATGACGCGGTGCGGGCCGAGGACAAATATGTCGCCGGGCTTCGAGATCGGCGTCGCGCCGGGCGCCGGCTCGAGCGGTCCGGTCTCAAGGCCTTCGGCCTCGTCCCCGAGCAGGATGTGGTCGATCTCGGCGGGAGCAAAGCCCGAGATTTCGATCGGCGCGTCGACGACGATCAGCTGCTCGAACTCGATCTTAAGTGCGTCAAGATCCCACTGACCCTTTTCCGCCAGCCGGTTGACCGCGAGCCGCAACACCCTCAGCTCGTCACGGCCGAGATGCCCGACGCGGATGCAGGGCGCGCGTTCGAGGCCAAGTTGCTCGGCGGCGGCGTAGCGGATCTCGCCGTCGATCAGGTCGCCGTCGGCGCCGATCAGCAGAGGATCGCAGAAGCCTAGCCTCGAAATCGACGTTGCAACCTCACGCACATGAACGGGGTCGAGCCGGCGGATTTTGGTCGGAGACGGCCGCAAGTCGCTCAATCGCACGTACTCGAGCATCAGCGCGGGCAGAAGGTCGTTCCGGCATGGGGCCGGGCTCGCAACTCGAGATGCGGCCGTCATTTGCGCACGGCGTCGGCGGCCCCTGGCCCGCAGCTGTCGGCCGAGGGTTGTCGGGGGATCGAGATCTTTGACGCGATCGCTCATGGTCGGCCTCTTGAAGTCTAGTCGGTAGCGTGCGGGGCGGGAGCGTGGTTTTCCTTGCCTCCGCTGTTCCTTCGCTTCGCGTGGATTGCGTCCGGGATTGGGTGCAGGCTGGCGCGGAGCGTATGCCGCTCACGTTGGGCTAGCGGTGAAAGGCGGACCAGCTCGGATATCCGAAACTGCCCCGGGAAAGCGGTCTCTCCTGCGCATACCGAAGGAGTTCCTCCGAGATGATCATAGGCGGTCGCGCGTTCTGGTCGATGAGCGCTTGGCTGACGGAGTCGCACTGGTCATCGTGACGGGCGCCGGGAAAAGCGAACAGCTCAGCCTCGAAATCGGCGAGCCACGGCGCACGGCGCGGCAGCAGGACCTGCCCCGCCTCGAACTTCGAAGAGGCGACGGCCATGCGGCTCACCTTATCCCGGTCCGGTCTGACGGCGATGACCCCAGAAATCGATCGCTTCAGCTCCTGCACGAGTGAGGTTCCCGCCCCGGCGTCCTCCACGAGCACGCGGCGCGCCTTGAACTTCACGGCGAGCGCCGCCGCAGTCGCCTTGAGAGCCGGGTAGTCGAGCCGCGCGCGGTAGACGTCGATCAGGAAGAACTGCCGGTTGCGCGTCATAATCCAGGTCGTGCAGACGGAAAAGTCGTTCTCCGGACCGCCCTTGCTCGCCGTATCCCAACTTTGAATGGTCATCAGGCGGTCTCTTTCGGCCGGGAGTTCGTCATAGCGGAGAACCCATGCGCGCTTGATCATCGCTCCGCCCGGCGGAGCAGGGGCCTGCTGGTATTGGGCGAAAAAGGCGTCGCTGCCGAGCTGCAGCCGGAGCGCCTCGAGAACCCGGAGCGGCTCGCGCTCTGGGAACAAAACTTCTCCGGCTTTGCGGTGGTGGACTTCCGTCGCCGAGAGTTGGATATCCTCATCGATCTCCGCGATCGCCGGGAGGTTCAGCACCGTCCAGTCGTCGGAGAGCGACAGGACGAAGCCCGTGAGGTCATCGACGTGGACGCGCTGCATGACGATCACGATCGCCCCGGTCCGCTTGTCGTCGAGCCGCGACATCAGCGTGGTCCGGAACCATTCGTTGGCGGTGTTGCGCTTGGCCTCAGACAAAGCGTCTTCCGGCTTCAGCGGGTCGTCGATCACCAGAAGCTGGGCTCCCCGTCCGGTCAAGGTTCCGCCGACCGACGTCGCCAACCGGAAGCCGCGTTTCGTCAGCTCGATCTCGGTTTCGGAATCCTTCCTGCCGATGCGCGCGCCCGGAAACAGCTCTTGGTACCAACGAGCCTCGATGAGCGCGCGAAAGTCATTGGCGTGTTTCCTGGCGAGGTCCCCGGAATAGGAGACGCAGATGACCCTTTGCGTCGGATCGTGACCGAGCAGAAACGCCGGGAAGGCGACGGACGCCATGATCGATTTGAGCGACCTCGGCGGCAAGTTGACGATTAGCCGGCGGATTTCGCCGCGCCGGATGCGCTCGAGCTGATAGCCGATCGCCTTTAAAGGCCACCCCGGAACAAAGGCCTGGCCCGGCGCGAGCGTCGCGAACGTCTTTTCGACGAACGCATTGAAGTTCCAGCGCAGCAGCGCACTCAGCAATCGGGCGTCAGCGGCGGCGGTCATCGGCGGCGTCCAGACTTGTTAGGGGGTCGGCCTCTCCGTCGCCCGAGGCATCAAAATCCGGCAGGTAGCGGCGCAGGATCGCGATGTCCTCGGCTCCCATGGCTTCATGCTCGGCGCCGGACTGAGCGTTCGCGCCGTAGCGCTCGGCCAACTGCAGGAGCAGGCGCAGGGCGCGCGGGTCGCCGCGCGAAGCCTCGCCGGCAGCCCGCAGGAGGATCGCTTCCAGCCGGGGGACGCGCCGAGTCCGTCCGTTTTCGGTGATGGTCACCTTCTGTCCGACGATCTTGCGGACAATGTCGGGCAGCGATTTGACGCCTGGCGGGCGCCCGCGGGGATTGCCGCTTTGCCCGGGCTGAAACCGGCTATGCTTCGGGGGACGCCGATAGCCGACGGAGTCAATCGCGTCCGCGCCGGCGGCGCTGTCGACGTCTGCGGGACCAGCCTGCTCCGGGCGGGCTTTCCGGCGCGGTTGCGGTTCTTCGACCATTTGACGCTCCATGATTCGAATTCAGCAAATCCGAACACGAAGCGGCGGCGCCGGTCTAAGATACTAATTCGGCGGGGTGCGAACGGCTGCCAAGTCGGCCTTCAGTTGGACCAAGACCGCCAACGTCGGCCGGCTTATCTCTGCTTCGCTTTGAGGCGACGCCTGCGCCGGCACAGGATTGAAGTCCGGATCGTCGAATTCCTCGCGCGTCGCCTGAGTCAAGCGGTCGGTGAAGTCTTCGTCGTCGGGAGACCAGGTGAAAGCGGCGGGGCCAAAGATTGATTGCGACTCGAGAAAATATTCGTGCGCAGCGGAGGCATGGGTCAGCCTGGGTCCACGGCAAACGACGACACGGCGGCACATGGTCTTCGCGATTCTCGACGACCTCCGCACGTCCTGACAGATCGCCGGCGAGGCAGAACCGGAGTTGGAAAATGAACGCCAGGCCATCAAAGGGCCGACGCTCATCGGATAGTTCGATCCGTAGCGTTGTCCCGCTCATCGCCTCGAGGACGACTTGGACGTTGGCAAGAAACGCCTCTGTTCCCAGGCGCGGGTTGGCGAGCCGACGCAGGGCCCGAGCAAACTCCGTGCTCTTTTTCGACGTCGCCGCCCGGACGCGACCTTCTTCGACGATCATCGCCGCCAACATGCCGGCCCAGTTGCGATCGTATCCGAGCGTCACGAGAAACTTCGCGTAACCCTTGTCCTTCGGGATACTTGAGGCCGCGACCGATCCTGACCTCGGCATCGTCGTCCGGGCTCTCGGGCAGATCGCACTCGGGCCGCACCGTCCTCAAATGCATTTCGACGAAACCGCGGTCGGGGATCGCCATATCCGTCGCTCCTGGCCGTCGATCGCGCCGCTTTCCCCGCGCTTTCGGGAACTCGATCCGGCCCTGCTGGCGGTGGGGAAGAGCGCTTCACGAGTGGTGAATACACCAAATGGCATAAGAACATCGACCCGAATGCGCCGACTATGTTCGCCAGTTGATCGCGCGACGCGGCTATCCTGAAGTTCAGGGGCAATCCCTGTTCGGCGCTCGCAGAATCCCTGTTCGTGCGATTTAATTCCCTGTTTTGCTTCTTAGGGAATTCTTATGCAACCCTCTGTTTCAACACCTAAATTTAAAGCCCAAACTGCCCCGCGCGCCCTCTTTTTGGAGAATTTCCCTGTTCTTTTCCCTGTTAGCAGGGAATCTGGCCTCCAGAGACCAGTTTCGCAGGACTGCCACCACCACCATTCTGAATTCAAAGAGAAATTTCGTTTATATGGGCGCAAGGAGCCCCCAACGGCTCCCTTACGTTTGGCAGGTGGATGGGCTGGACGATGGCCGGAGTGGTCGCTGACTCCCCAGCGACGACGCCTCCGCTCAGCATCGCAATGCTTGCCGAAGCCAATCGCGGCGGAAAAAGAGCGCCACACACCCAAGGGCGATAAGACTGGGAACGCCAGTGCTAGGAGTCGGAGACGGGATCGACACTAGAGTTTGGTTTAGCGCCATTCCATTGATGTAGCAGCAGTCAGGATGTATGCCTGTGTTTTCGATACCATACCATGTCTTCGCAGGGACATTGACGCCGGGGATGTCAAAATTACTTGTGTAGACAGACGACAGCGTAAATAAAGTAATATGGGATGGATTTGGATAATTGAAGGGATTCGTATACTGGAATTGAAGTCCGTAGAACGACGGAGGGTGCAATCCGATCTCAGGGGGGAGGAGCGTCAAGCCGCACGTTCCCGCTGCACATATGCCTTCAATTGCCGTATTATCCGATAATAATGTTTGATTCGTCGAATCAAATAAAAAACCTCCCGAAACGGCATATCCACCAACTGACGATACCTCAGACCACGCGTCTGAATATATTACATCGGCCTTCAGGGGCTCTGGTGCACTTATCACGAATATTGCTGCAGTGATCGTGGCTGGGTGCATCGTTTTTCGAAAGGTTTTCATTGCGCTATCTCCGTAGCTAAAACTATTTTTTCACGGCCCGGTTCGAAAGCAAGAGGGCTTGACGTGTACGCTCCATAAGAGCGCGCCAGTGCGGCCAGAGTTTGACTCCTCCGTCTCACCCCCTTTCGCTTCGTTCTGCGGCCTCTGTCGCGCCAGCGGGGGAAATGTCCTTGCGTCGCAGGGCCGCCTCTATATTGTCCAGTCAAAACTTCAGAGGCAAAAGACCATGTCGGGCCTACCGGCGCAGAGCACGGCGGCGTTCGCCCCCGACCGGATCGATCCGCTTCACGAATACCAGCGAAGGATTTGTGAAGATATCCTGCCATTCTGGGCTGAAGAGGGCTTCGACCAGGATTGCGGCGTCTTTCGCGAGCGTCTCGACTTTTTTGGCCGCGACTGTCCCGGGGTTCCGCGCCGCGCCATGGTTCAGGCCCGACAAATCCATGTCTATAGCGCCGCCGCCAAGGATGGGGTTTTTCGCCAAGGCGGCGACCTCGCCGACCGCGCAGCGCATGGTCTCTTCAATCTCTATCTGGACGAAAGAGACCCCCGCGGGGGTTTCGCCTTCTCGATAGACGCCATGGGGAACCGCGCATCGCAATCGCGCGAACTCCTATACGCACGCTTTCGTCTTGCTTTCTCTCGCGTCGCTTTATGAGGTGACGGGCGAAAGGCGGCTGTTGTCGGCGGCCGAGTTGACGCTTCGTTTCATCGATCGCCATCTCGTCTGCAAAGATCATGGCGGACTGCTTGACCGCTGCCCGCCCGAAGAGTCGGTGAAGCGGCAGAATCCCCTGATGCATTTTCTGGAAGCCTGCCTCGCGCTGCATGAGGCGGCGCCGGAGGGGCCCTATCTGGAGCGGGCGCAAGGCGTCGTGAGGCTCTTCGAGGAGCGCCTGTTTCGCTGGAGCGAGGGCGCGCTGCCGGAGACTTTTACCCCCGACTGGTCCCTGGACCCCGGCGTCGCGGCCTTCTTCGAGCCCGGGCATCATTTCGAATGGATTTGGCTGCTCGATTGGTTTCGGCGGCTTGGCGGTCGCGTCGCTTCGCAGGCGGAGGATCGGCTCTGGGAGTCAGCCCTGGCCTCTGGCCTAGATTCGCGAGGGCATTGTTACGACACCGTCGGCCTGGATTTGCGGCCGCTCGACCGTTCCACGCGCCTCTGGCCGCACGCGGAGGGCGCCAAGGCGGGCCTTGCGCGCCATGCCGCGGGCGAAGCGCGGGGGTTGAGCTTCTGCGCTGAAATGCTGCAAAGGCTCAACGAGCGCTTCCTCGCCCGTCCCTTCGCGGGGGGTTGGATCGACCGCTTCGACGCCGATCTCGAGCCGACCGTCGACCATGTGCCCGCGAGCAGCCTCTACCATCTTTACGGCGCCTTTCGCGAGGTCCATCGCTTCCGCGGCCGACAGGCGGCGCAACCTGTATTGTGACGCCCTTCGCCGCCGAAAAGAGGACTCCGATGCCCTATGAACTCGTGAAGCGGCTGGCGGGCTGCAAGGTCGCCATCGTCGGCGACGTCATGCTCGACGCCTATCTGCACGGCGGGGTCACGCGCATCTCGCCCGAGGCGCCCGTGCCGGTCATCAAGTGGAAATCCGAAAAAGCGGTTGTCGGCGGCGCCGGCAACGTCGCAGCGAACGTCGCCTCGCTCGGCGCTTCGGTCGCGTTGGTCGGCCTTTCGGGCGACGACGCCGACCGCGAGCAACTACTGGCGCTCTTGCGCGCCGCGGGGAGGATCGATTTCGACGGCGTCATTGCGGACAAGGGCCGCAGGACGATCAAGAAGATCCGGGTCGTCGGGCAGGCTCAGCAGATGCTGCGCATCGATCACGAGGACGATCGCCCGCTCGGCGAGGAGATCGAGCGCCTTCTCATCGCGAAGGCGACGGCGGCGATCGACGGCGGCGATATCGTCGTCCTCTCCGATTACGCCAAGGGCGTGTTGAACGATCGCGTCATCGCCGCCTGCGTCGCGCGCGCTCGCGAGGCCGGCAAGAGGCTCCTCGTCGACCCGAAGCGGCGCGATCTCGCGGATTATCGCGGCGCCGCAATCTTGACGCCCAATCGCGCCGAGCTGACCCAGGCGACGGGGATGCCCTGCGAGACGGACGCGGAGGCGGAAGCCGCGGCGCGGCGCGTGCGCGAAGCGACGGGCGCCGAGGTTCTTCTGACCCGTTCGGAAAAGGGCATGTCCTTCTTCCCCGCGACGGGGGAGGCGATCCATCTGCCGACGACGGCGAAATCCGTGTTCGACGTGTCGGGCGCCGGCGACACGGTGGTGGCGTTGATCGCCGTCGGACTCGCCGCCGGGCTGCCGATGATCGAGGCGATGAAGATCGCCAATCACGCCGCCGGCGTCGTCGTGAGCCGCTTCGGCACGGCGACGCTGACCTCGGAAGAGCTGGCGGCGTCGATCGCGGCCTCGCATATGACGGAGGTCCAGGACGGACGGCTCGTGGATACGGAGACGGCGACAAGGCTGCGCGGCTTATGGGAGGCGCAGGGCTATTCGGTCGGATTCACCAATGGCTGTTTCGACCTGCTGCACCCCGGCCATATCTCGCTTATCGCGCAGGCGAGCGCGGCCTGCGACCGGCTCATCGTCGCGCTCAACACCGATGCGTCGGTCAAGCGCCTCAAGGGTCCCACCCGCCCCGCGCAAAACGAAGTCGCCCGCGCGCAGGTGATCGGCGCCGTCAAGGGAGTCGATGTCGTCGTGCTCTTCGACGAGGACACGCCGCAACGCATCATCGAGCAATTGCAGCCCGACGTTCTGGTGAAGGGCGCGGACTACCAAGAAGAGCAGATCGTGGGCGCGGAGGTGGTTCGGGCTCGCGGAGGAAAGATCGTCCGCGCCAATCTCGTCGAGGGGCAATCGACCACGCGTATTCTGCAGGACGCCTCGAGGTAACTTGCTGTTTTGCCGCGTTCTCGGAGTCTAGGGTTTACATTGCGGCGGGCCATGAAAACTGAGCGATCCGACGGCCCCGGCCTCGGGCTCCCTCTGCTTGATGGCTCCGTGCGTAGGACTTATGAAGGCGCGCCGGCGAGTATTTTTGGAGAGAATGCGATGTTGCAGTCAGTCACCGAGACGCCGGGCTTCCTAAGCCGCGAGCGCACGGTCGCCGGGCCAGGTTTCAATCGTTGGCTGGTCCCGCCGGCGGCCCTGGCCATCCATCTCTGCATCGGCATGATTTACGGCTTCAGCGTTTTCTGGCTGCCGCTCTCCAAGGCGATCGGCGTCACGAGCGCCAGGACCTGCCCCGCCGACATGGCCCTTTTCGCCGAGGCGATCGCGAGGGACTGCGACTGGAAGATCAGCTCGCTCACGTGGACCTTCACGCTCGCCATCGTCTTCCTCGGCTCTTCCGCCGCTGTTTTCGGCCATTGGCTGGAGACCGCCGGCCCGCGCAGGGCCGGGCTCGCCTCGGCCTTCTGCTGGTGCGGCGGACTGCTGATGTCGGCGCTCGGCGTCTACCTGCATCAGCTCTGGCTGATCTGGCTCGGCTCCGGCGTGATCGGGGGCATTGGCCTCGGCCTCGGCTACATTTCGCCGGTCTCGACGCTGATCAAATGGTTTCCCGACCGCCGCGGCATGGCGACGGGGCTCGCCATCATGGGCTTCGGCGGCGGCGCGATGATCGGCGCGCCGCTCGCGAACTCCATGATCGGCTACTTCACGAGCGCGAGGGCTTCCGCGCCGGCGGCGCTCGCCCCGCTCGACGCCTTCTTCAAGCATTTCGCCACGCCGGACCAGGTCGGGGTCTGGCAGACCTTCGTGGCGCTGGGACTGATCTACTTCATCTTCATGCTCTGCGGCGCCTTCGGCTATCGGGTGCCGCGCAATGGCTGGAGTCCGGCGGGATGGACACCGCCCGCCGCCGCCGCCAACGCCATGGTGACGCACCGCCACGTGCATCTCGAGACCTCTTGGAGAACCCCGCAATTCTGGCTGCTGTGGGGCGTGCTGTGCATGAACGTCAGCGCCGGCATCGGCGTGCTCAGCATGGCCTCTCCCATGCTGCAGGAAGTATTCGGCGGCCGGCTGCTGGGGCAGGACATCGGCTTCGACAGTCTCAGCGCGGCGCAAAAAGCGCAGATCGCCACGATCGCCGCGGGCTTCACGGGCCTCCTCTCCCTCTGCAACATCTTTGGACGCCTCGGCTGGGCGAGCTTTTCCGACCGGCTGGGCCGAAAGCTGACCTACGCCATCTTTTTCCTGCTCGGCTGCGTGCTTTACGCGCTCGCCCCCTCAGCCGCGCGTGCAGGGGTGCTGGCGGCCTTCGTGCTCGCCTTCAGCGTCATCCTGACGATGTACGGGGGCGGCTTCTCGACGATCCCGGCCTATCTCGCGGACATGTTCGGCACGCACATGGTCGGCGCCATCCACGGTCGCCTGCTCACGGCGTGGTCGACCGCCGGCGTGCTGGGTCCATGGCTCGTCAGCTCCTTCCGGGAGCGCGAGCTCGCCGCGGGCGCCCCGAGGGAGGCCGTCTACGACGAAACCATGTATGTGCTGGCGGGACTTCTCGTCGTGGGCTTCATCTGCAATCTGCTCGTGCGACCCGTCGCCGCCAAATATTTCATGACCGACGAGGAGCTGGCCGCCGAGAAGAAGACGACCGTCGAGGCCGTAAGGCGGGATGATGACGGGACGCATGCCGACTTCGAGGATTTCGAGGAAGAAGCGCTCGAGGGGGGGGCGGCCCGCGCCCAGCCCCTGGCGACGACGCCGAAACTGGGGGTCGGCGGCCGGATCGTCATGAGCCTCGCCTGGCTCGCCGTTGGCGCGCCCCTGGCGTGGGGTGTGTGGGTGACGCTGCTGAAGACCGCGGCGATGTTCCATTAGTGATGGGCCTCGCGCTCCTCGTCCCGGCGTCGCAGGCGTCGCGCCGCCTCTACTGCGCCGGCGGGTAGCCGATGAGCTTGGCCGCCGCCCACACGGCAAGGCCGACCAGGATTAACACGATCGCCCATTGATAGGCCCAGGCTGCCGGGTTGGCTTGGGAGGAGACCGTCACCATCCCGCTCAGGAAAAAGCCGGCGACGGCGGCGACGCCGGCAAGGAGCAGCAATTTCGGCGCGGCTCCGGGGCGTTTGAGCGGTTCGATCTTGGCTCTGAAATCGGGAGGAAGCATGTTTGCCGGCCTTGGGCCCGGGGACGGAAATATCGCGTTGTCGGTCTCAACTTAGAGCGCGATGGCGGGTTGGCGCAACGGCGACCCGCTCCACGACGGGGCGCGCGGCCGGGAATGACGGCGGCCGGCGCGACGCGAAATGCATCATGTTTTGGACACTGGCGAAATTATTGCTTTCGCGTCCCTCCGTGGAGAATTGGCGCAACCTTGGGCTTAGCGGATGCGGGTAGATGCGCAATCGTCGAACGAATTCGTGGCCCTTGCCGATTTTCCAGGCTTCGCCTTCGCCCATAGAGCGACGCCCCCCCAGCGCCTTCTCGAACCATTCGCATGGCCACCGCATAGACCATCTGCTGATGAAATTGCGGCGAGGGCTCAGAAGGCGCGGGGCCGTTCTGCGCCAAGAGATGCGGATGATGCAGATCTATGGGAGCGTAGCAGGTCCCACGCGTCTGCCCCTGAGAGGTTTTCCCCGCGGTGACTGTCGTTCTAGCGGCGCCCAGCGCGAGCTGCTCTGGGCCGCTCCCAAGCGCAGCAATAACGGCCCTGGAGAGCGCCGCCGTGCTCACGCCTTCGCCAAGGCGCCCAACGTTTGAGCCGCTCGGTCGGCGGGGTGAGACAGTCGTCCTGCATTTTTTGAAACTCACGAATGACACAGCTTCCGGCTGAGAGACCGCAAGGAATGCGAGCCAGAGGCTCGCAGCAAGCGATCATCCGGAGGTCGGTTGAAAGTGCCATGGTTACGCTTGGCCCCGATTTTGCTCCGGCTCAAGCCAAGCGTCATGAATGACGCCCAGCCCAATGCCGGGCCCCGCAGCAACGCCGCTGTTTCGAAAGCCGTCGCGTCCTCACGCGCGCTTTCGAAGCAGCGGCTTTTTCTTTTTCCGGTCGAGCGGCGCTTCGCTCGCCGGTGTGGAGCAAGCGACATGCGACCGAGCGCGCTTAAACGCCCTGACTCTCGACGGCGACGCAACGGCCTGCTGGCCGCGACCCTGGTGAGCTTCGCCGGAGGCCTCCCGGCCGAAGCGGCTGATGTCTCCAAGCCCGATGTGGCGCCCACGGCACAACCGGCGACGCCTGCGCAACCCGCTCCCCCGCCGGTTCCGTTGGGGGTCTTTGGCGACGCTCTCCCGGGGGCGGGCAATCTCCTGATTACCCTCTCGCCGCAATTTATAGGAAACGCCCACTCGTTGATCGGCACGCAAGGGGTGTCGGCGCAACAAATCGTGGCGACGACGCCCTGGTACTGGGGCCCGACAGTTCCCTTGAGGGTTGTGCCAACGCAGCGGCGGGACGAATTGCAGTCGGTCACGCTCGCCTATGGCGTCACCAAGGACCTTTCCATCGTCCTCAACACGGGCGTGATCGAAAAGCACATCGGTTACATCATCTTCAATGGAACGAGCGGGATCCTTCCGAGAGGCACGAGCAATCCTGGCACCGAGAGCCTGCAGGACACGCAGCTCGCGGCCATATGGCGCGTCTATCAGGACCCGATCCACCGCCTTCAGCTCAATCTCGGCATGTCGTTCCCGACCGGCAGCGACCACAACATCGCGTCGTCTCTTCAGCCCACCGGCGTCTGGTCGACGGGGCGGGCCTTTTACGCGATGCAAACCTCCACAGGCACGTTCGACGTGCTCCCGGGAATTCTCTACGGCGGTTTTCTGGGACCCTGGTCGTGGGGCCTGTCCTATCGCGCGCGCCTTCCCCTCACCGTCAATGACGAAGGATATATGTGGGGCAATTATCAGGAGGCGAACGGCTGGGTTGGCTACAGTTGGATTCCAGGCCTCACGACGACCTTCCGCGTCAACGGCAATATTCAAGATCACATTGTCGGCGCCGATCAATGGATCGTCGCGAAGATTCAGGCGGCGGACCCCCTCTTTTACGGCGGCAAGCGCATCGAATTGTTCGGCGGCGCCACGCTCGACGGCAAGCTGATCGGCGTTCCCGGCCTGACTCTGCTCGCCGAGGCGGGAATTCCGGTATATCAGAATTTGAACGGGCCGCAGCTTTCGAAGGCATGGCAGGCGACGATGGGGCTGCGCTGGAAGGCGACCGATCAGCCTGCGACAACGGTCGCGGCGGGACTTCCCACGCACAAGGGACCGGCTGAGACGAGCGCCCCATTGGGCCCGGTGTGGAACGGCCTCTCTCTCGGCCTGAACGCGGGCTATGCATGGAACGCCGACGACACCACGCGCTTCACCTATTTCGGTTCGGGCAACGGCTACCTCGCGCTCTTTGCGACGGGGGCGCTCCCGTCGGGCTTCAACCAGAGCAACAGCGGTTTCATCGGCGGCGGCCAGATCGGTTACAATTGGCTCGCGAATGACAGGGTCCTCGCCGGTCTCGAAACCGACGTGCAAGGACTTGGCGTAGGCGTCAGCGAAGCGAACTGGTTCGCCGCTTCGCCGCGCACTTATGTCCAAGGCGTGCGCAGCCAGCATAATCTCAGCACGGTGCGCGGCCGGGCCGGTTTCCTGGTCACGCCGACCTTGCTTGCCTATGCAACGGCCGGGCTTGCCTTCGGGGAGGCCGATCTGGGCGCCGCCTGGTTCAGCCCGAGCCTCGCGCCCAAGCTGAATGGCGGCGGCACGGCCTACGGCTATCAGGATCTGCGCGCCGGCTGGACCGGCGGCGGAGGCGCGGAATGGATGTTTCTGCCGAAATGGAGCGCCAAGGTCGAGTTTCTCTACTACGATCTTGGAATCGTGACGACGCTTCCGCTGCAAGCGGTCTATGGATCGAAGGGGCTCTTCTCCAACGCCTCCTATCAAGCGCGTTTCAACGGCGACGTCATCCGCGCCGGCGTGAACTATCACTTCGGATGGGGCGCGTTGCCGCCAGTCTTCGACAAGTTCTGATCACCCTAGCTTGGGGGGCGGTTTCGAGCCGAATCGCCTCTGCTCGCTCGTGGCGAATTCGGGTATGAACGACAGGAGGCGACCCCGCGCGGACTTGCAGTGGGTGCGCAGCGCGCTTCCCCTTGACCGGCGGGATTGTGGAAATACGGTTCGGCTCCATGGAACTCAGTCGCCGCCCCAAGACCTCGAGGCGTTCGCGGGGCGTTTTTCGTCGCTCCCCCGCCGGAAAGCAAACGCTTGAAAATCGTCATCGTCGATGAGAGCCCCGCGCGCGCGGCGATCCTCGAGGAGGGTCTGCGCGAAGCGGGATTTGAAGATGTCGAGCGGCTCGGCGAGATGCACAATCTCTTGAAGCGCATCTACGCCATCGACCCCGACGTGATTTTGATCGATCTCGAAAACCCGTCGCGCGACATGCTCGAGCAGATGTTTCAGGTCAGCCGCGCCGTGCGTCGGCCCGTCGCCATGTTCGTCGATCAGAGCGACGCCGCCTCCATCGAGGCCTCGGTCAATGCGGGCGTTTCGGCCTATATCGTCGACGGATTGAAGAAGGAGCGGATCAAGTCGATCCTCGATCTTTGCGTATCGCGCTTCAACGCCTTCTCGCGACTTCAGGACGAGCTAGCGCGCGCGAAATCGGATCTCGAAGACCGAAAAGCCATCGATCGCGCCAAGGGCATTTTGATGACGAGCAAGAAGTTGACCGAGGAAGAAGCCTATAAAGCGCTGCGAAGTGCGGCGATGCGGGAGAAGAAAAAAATCGGCGAGCTCGCGCGTGCGATCATCACAGCCGCGGAGCTGTTGAAATGACGGGCGAGCGTAGATTGCGGATCGGCTTCATGCCGCTCGTCGACGCCGCCGCGCTCATCGTCGCGGTCGACAAGGGTTTCGCCAGGGCCGAAGGGCTCGAAGTCGAGCTCGTTCGCGAGGCGTCCTGGTCGAACATTCGCGACAAGCTCGCCATCGGCCACTTCGACGCCGCACATTTGTTGACCCCGATGGCGATCGCCTCCACGCTGGGCCTCGGCCATGTGAAGGTCCCTTTCGCGGCGCCGGTGAACCTTGGCACGAACGGCAATGCGATCACCCTCTCGCCCTCATTGTTCGAGGCGCTACGGGAAACAGCCGGCGGCGGACTCGACAGCCCCGCGGCGAGCGCGAGAGCCTTGGGCGCGCTGGTGCGCCGGCGAGAAGCCGAAGGGCTCGAACCTTTGACGTTCGGGATGACGTTTCCCTTCTCCACGCACAATTATCAATTGCGTTATTGGATGGCGGAGGGAGGAATAAACCCGGATCGCGATCTGCGCCTCGTCGTGCTGCCGCCGCCGTTCATGGTCGAGAGCCTGCGCGCGGGTCATGTCGACGGTTTCTGTGTGGGCGCGCCATGGAACTCCGTCGCCGTCGAAGCCGATCTCGGCGTCATCCTGCACTTTGGCTGCGAGATTTTCGCGCGGGCGCCGGAGAAGGTTTTGGCGTTGCGCAAAAGCAGCGTCGAGGCCGATCCCGAGCGCGTCCGCGCGCTCGTTCGCTCGATCGTCACCGCGGCGAGGTTGGTGGAGAACGCCGAGGCGCATCGGGAGATCGCTGCGATTTTGGCCCGGGAGGACCGCGTCGGGGTCGACGCCGAGCTGATCGCCAGAAGTCTCGAGGGACGGCTGATCCTCAACGCCGCGGGAGACCAGAGGCGAGCCAAGGACTATCTCGTCATCCAGCGGCAGGGGGCGTGCCGGCCGAGCGCGGCGCATGCGGCTTGGCTTTATGCGCAGATGCTGCGCTGGGACCAGACGCGCTATTCCCTCGACGCGTTAGCTGCAGCCCAAGACGTCATGCGGGCCGATCTTTATGACCAAGCGGTCGGCGAAGCGCCCGCGCCGCCCACGCCGATTGGCGCTTTTGCAGGACCCAGTTTCGACGCTGACGATCTCCCGAGCTACCTGGACGCGTTTCCGATTGGCCAAAAGATCTGAGAACGCTGAAGGATTAGGCGTCATGCCTGGAATGACGCATGCGGCGCCGATACGAGCGGCGCCGAGCGTCGCCTTGTGACTGCGACCTCTCGATTGCAGCTGGCGGTGCGCGCTGGCCCGCGTTTTGCTCGGAGCCTTTTGGTCAACGACGACCTCGGTCTCCCGAAAGAAATCCAATGTCGGATTTCGTTCACGGGCGGCGCGTCGCCTCTCCTGTCAGGGGCGCCAGCGCACGGTCAGTCGTTGAGCCATGCTCCCAAGATGCGCCGACGACTATCGCTCCGTGAACGGGACCTTCGAGGTCACGAACAAGGAGCGTTGAATGACGCAACCGCTGGGCTCCCCGACGAAACCGAAACTCGTCGTCATCGGCAACGGCATGGCCGCCGGACGCATGCTCGAGGAACTGCTGGCGCGCGACGCGACGCGCTATGAGATCGTCGTCTTCGGCGCCGAGCCACGCGTCAATTACAATCGGATCATGCTCTCGCCTGTTCTTGCCGGCGAGAAGACCTATGAAGAAATCGTCATTCACGACGAGGCCTGGTATGCGCAGCACGACGTAAGGCTGCTCAGGGGCGAAAACGTCGTCGCGATCGACCGCAAGGCGAAAACGATCGCCACCGCCTCGGGACGCGCCGAAACCTACGACAAGCTCCTGATCGCCACCGGCTCGACGCCGATCGCCATCCCCGTACATGGCGTCACGCTCCCGGGCGTCGTGACCTTCCGCGATCTCGACGACGTCGACGCCATGCTGCGCGCCGCCGAGAAGGGCGGACGCGCCGTCGTCATCGGCGGCGGGCTCCTGGGGCTGGAGGCCGCAGCCGGGCTGAAGGCCAATGGCATGGAGGTCACAGTCCTCCATCTGATGCCGACGCTGATGGAGCGGCAGCTTGATCCTTCCGCCGGATACCTCCTGAAAAAAGCCATCGAGAAGCGCGGCATCGAAGTTTTGACCGAGGCCAACACCAAGGCCATCCTCGGCGACCAGCGCGTCGCCGGCGTCAGGCTCGACGACGGACGCGAGATTGCGGCGAGCCTCGTCGTCATGGCCGTCGGCATCCGCCCCAACGGCAAGCTCGCGAAGGAGGCGGGTCTCGTCGTCGAGCGGGGAGTCAAGGTCGACGACCATATGCGCACAAGCGATCCCGACGTTTACGCCGTCGGCGAATGTGTCGAGCATCGCGGCCAGTGCTATGGCCTCGTCGCCCCCTTGTTCGAGATGGCCAAGGTCGTGGCGGCGCAACTCGCAGGCGACGCCTTCGCCGCCTATGCCGGCTCGGCCACCTCGACCAAACTCAAGGTTTCCGGCATCGATCTCTTCTCCGCCGGCGACTTCTCGGAGGGCGACGACAGCGACGAGATCATTCTGCGGGACCCCGCGCGCGGCATCTACAAGCGCATTCTGTTGAAAGGCGACCGCGTGAGGGGCGCCGTGCTCTATGGCGACACCGAAGACGGTCCCTGGCTCTTCGATCTTCTGAAAAAGGAAACCGACATCAGCGCGATGCGCGACACGCTGATCTTCGGCCAGGCCTATCAGGGAGGGCATCCCCTCGACCCTATGGCGGCCGTTGCAGCCTTGCCGGATGATGCGGAAATCTGCGGCTGCAACGGCGTGTGCAAGGGAACGATCGTCACGGCGATCACGAAAAGCGGCCTTGCGTCGCTCGAAGAGATGCGCGCGCAAACCAAGGCCTCCGCGTCCTGCGGTCAGTGCACGAGCAAGGTCGAAGCGCTGATCGCGAGCACGCTCGGCGAAGGCTACCAAGCCTCCAAGCGCAAGCCGATGTGCAAATGCACCGATCTCACCCATGAGGAGGTCCGCGGCCTTATCGTCTCGCGCCGCCTCGACTCCATGCCGGCCGTGATGCAGGAGCTCGGTTGGAAGACCTCCTGCGGCTGCCCCTCCTGCCGGCCGGCGCTCAACTACTATCTGCTGTGCGCCTTCCCGCTGGATTACAAGGACGACGCGCAGTCGCGCTTCATCAACGAGCGCGCTCACGCCAATATCCAAAAGGACGGCACCTTCTCCGTCGTGCCGCGCATGTGGGGCGGGCTCACGACGCCGAACGAGCTGCGCGCCATCGCCGACGTCGCCGACAAGTTCAAGATCCCGACCGTGAAGGTGACGGGCGGGCAGCGCATCGACCTTCTCGGCGTGAGGAAGGAGGACTTGCCTGCCGTCTGGGCGCATCTCAACGCCGCCGGCCTCGTCTCGGGCCACGCCTACGCCAAGGGGCTGCGCACGGTGAAAACCTGCGTCGGCAAGGAATGGTGCCGCTTCGGCACACAGGATTCCACGGGGCTCGGCGTCCAGCTGGAGCGGCTGCTTTGCGGCTCGTGGACGCCGGCGAAAGTCAAGCTCGCCGTCTCGGGTTGCCCGCGCAATTGCGCCGAGGCCACAGTGAAGGACATTGGAGTCGTCTGCGTCAACTCGGGCTACGACATCCACATCGCCGGCGCGGCGGGGCTACATGTGCGCGCGACCGATCTCCTGGGCCATGTCGAGACGGAGGAGCAGACGCTCGAATATGTCGCGGCGGTCATGCAGCTCTATCGCGAGGAGGCCGCCTATCTCGACCGACTCTACAAATGGGTCGAGAAAGTGGGTCTCGAGCGCGTGCGCCATGTGATCATGAAAGATCACGAAGCGCGTCAAGCGCTTTACGAACGCTTCCTCGTCTCGCAACGCGCCGTACGCAAGGACCCCTGGGCAGAGCGCGCCGCGGGCTTCGGCGCCAATGAGTTCGTGCCGCTCGCCGTCGTCGCGTCCATCGACACGCCGTCGACGCGCCCGTCGACATGCCGGCCGCGGCCGAGTGAGGAAATAGAGCGATGAACGCGATCTCCCCGAACTGGTTCGACATCGGCCCGATCGAGCAGATTCCGCCGCGCGGCGCTCGGGTTGTGAAGACGCCGCGCCGCGACATCGCCGTGTTCCGCACCGCCAGCGACGAAATCTTCGCCATGGAGAATCGTTGCCCGCATAGAGGCGGCCCCTTGAGCGAGGGCATCGTTCACGGCCGCAAGGTCGCCTGCCCTTTGCACAACTGGATCATCGATCTCGAGAACGGCGAGGCGACCGGCGCCGATAAAGGCTGCGCGCGGCGCTTCGACGTGAAGGTCGAGAAGGGTCGGATCTACCTCGACATGGCGCGAGCGGTGGTCCCATGAGCGATGCCGCGCGGACCGTTCATACGACCTGCCCCTATTGCGGAACCGGCTGTGGCGTCGAGGCGCGCATCGCGCCCACGGGCGCGGTGGAGATTTCGGGTGATCCGAACCATCCCGCAAATTTCGGGCGGCTCTGCGTCAAGGGCTCGGCGCTCGCCGAAACGCTGACGCTGGAAGGACGGCTGCTGCACCCTTTGATCGACGGCGCGCGCGCCTCGTGGAGCGAAGCGGTCGGTGTCGTCGCAAACCATTTCCGCGAGACGATCGAGAAGCACGGACCGGATTCCGTGGCCCTTTACGTCTCGGGTCAGATGCTCACCGAGGATTATTACGTCGCCAACAAATTCATGAAGGGCTTCGTCGGCTCCGCCAATATCGACACCAACTCGCGTCTGTGCATGGCGTCTTCAGTCGCCGGGCATCAGCGCGCCTTTGGCGCCGACGTCGTGCCGAACGTCTACGAGGACATCGAAGACGCCGACCTCGTCGTGCTCGTCGGCTCCAACCTCGCTTGGTGCCACCCCGTGCTCTTCCAACGCCTGGAGCGGGCCAAGGCGGATCGACCCGACATGCGCGTCGTCAACATCGATCCGCGCTGCACGGCGACAAGCGAGATCGCCGATCTGCAGCTGTCGCTCAAGCCCGGCTCCGATGTCGCGCTGTTCCTCGGCCTGCTGCGCCATTTGAAACGCACGGGGCGGCGGCAGGATGCGGCCTATGTCGAGCGGCACACGAACGGCGTGGACGACGCACTGCTGGCCGCCGAAGGCTGGTCCTTGTCGAAGGTCGGCGCGGCGACGGGCTTGGATGAGGAAAGTCTCGCACGATTTTATGACGCGTTCGCCGAGAACGAGCGCACGGTCACGATCTATTCACAAGGCGTCAATCAGTCCTCGGTGGGGACCGACAAAGTCAACGCCATCCTCAATTGCCATCTGCTCACCGGCCGCATCGGCCAGCCGGGGACGGGTCCCTTCTCTGTCACCGGTCAGCCGAACGCGATGGGCGGACGCGAGGTCGGCGGCCTTGCGAACCAGCTCGCCTGCCACATGGAGCTCGGCAATCCGCAACACCGTGAGCTCGTTCGCCGTTTCTGGGGTTTCGAGCGCGTGGCCGACAAGCCCGGGCTGAAGGCCGTGGAGCTCTTCGACGCGGTCTCTGAGGGCCGGATCAAGGCGCTTTGGATCATCGGCACCAATCCGGTCGACAGCCTGCCGGAGGCGGACGCGGTCAAACGGGCGCTCGCCAAATGCCCCTTCGTCGTCGTCTCCGACGCGATGGCGCAGACCGACACGACCGCCTTCGCCAACGTGCTGCTGCCGGCCCGGCCGTGGGGAGAAAAGGACGGAACGGTTACGAATTCGGAGCGGCGCATCTCGCGCCAGCGGAAGTTCCGCCCCGCGGCGGGAGAGTCCATGCCGGACTGGTGGATCCTCTGCCGCGTGGCGCGCGCGATGGGCGCGAGGGGTTTCGACCATGCAGGCCCGGCGGCGATATTTCGCGAATATGCCGCGCTCTCGGGACGCGTGTAACGATGGCGCGCGCGCTTTCGACATCTCCGCCTGCGCCGACCTCGACGCCGCAGGCTACGAAAGCCTCGCGCCGTTTCAATGGCCCTGGCGCAAGGGCGAAGCCGCCTCCACGGCGCCCAAGCGCTTCTTCTCGGACGGCGGGTTCTACACGCCGGACCGCCGCGCGCGCTTTATCGCGACGCCGTTTCGAGGGTCAAAGAACCAAACCAGCGCAAAGACGCCCTTCCTCCTCAACACCGGGCGCTTGCGCGATCAGTGGCACACGATGACTCGCACGGGCCTGGCGCCGCGGCTTTCTCAACACGTCGCCGAGCCCTTCGTCGAAATCCATCCAGAAGACGCAAAACGCGTCGGGCTCGCGCCGGCGGACCTCGCTCGCGTCTTCAGCGCGCACGGCGCGGTCGTTCTGCGCGTGCTCGTCACTGAGCGGCAGCAGCGCGGGGTGCTGTTCTCGCCGATCCACTGGACCGACCAGAACGCCTCGGCCGGGCGCGTCGACGCTCTCGTTCCCGGCGCTGGTCGATCCTGTTTCCGGCCAGCCCGAATCAAAGGCCGCCGCCGTGGGGATCGCACCCTGGCCTGCCGCCTGGCATCGGCTTTGCTCTGACCCTCGAGAAGCCGAAGGAAATCCCTGCCGACTATTGGGCGGTCGCACGCACGCGCTTCGGCTGGCGCATCGAGCTCGCCGGCAAAACGCCGCCAGCGAGCTGGGACGCTTTCGCAGCGGCGCTGACCGGCGAAAGCGATGACGCATCCGTTGAGATCGCTCAAACGCAGGACAGCCGCAGCGGCGCGCAAGGCGTTGGCTTTTCATGCGAGCGGGTCGCCCGATCGGACTGTTGTTCGTCTCGCGCGAGCCGCTCGCGGCCTCGCGCGCCTTCCTCTGCGCGCAATTCGAGAGCGAGGCGGCGGTGGAGCGCGCGAAGCTTGCTCGCCGGACGACCCCGGAGCGAGACGGCCGATCTCGGTCGAACCCTCTGCGTCTGCAACGGCGTCGGCGTGAATGAGATCGAGGCCGCGATCCTTAACGGAGCGTCCGACATCGACGCCGTGGGCCGCCACACCAAGGCCGGAACGGGATGCGGCTCCTGCCGCTCCGAAATCCGGACCTTGCTGAAAGGCGCCGCCGCCGCAGCGCTGGCCGCACAAGCGACCCGCGAAAATCGCGCGCTGGAACACGCGGAATGACCCGCTGATCTCTCAAAGAAAAGGAGACGCCCTCAATGAAGCTCGAGGATTTTAAGAAATCTGGCCACTGGCCGACGCTGCTCTCGGCCTTTCTCTATTTCGACATCAGCTTCATGGCCTGGGTGTCTCTCGGTCCGCTGATGATTTATATCGCGAAGGACATGGGCCTCTCGGTCGAGGAGAAGCTGTCGCTCGTGGCGATCCCCGTGCTCGGCGGCGCCTTCTTCCGCCTGCCCCTGGGCGTCATCGCCGACAACATCGGGTCCAAAATCACCGGCCTCATGGCGCAGGCGATCGTGATCTTCGCGGTGGCTCTCGTCTTCGTCTTCGGCCTGCCGGGCGCTCTGCCCATCGGACTCTTCGGCCTCACGCTCGGCATCGCCGGCGCTTCCTTCGCGGTGGCGTTGCCGCAGGCGAGCCGCTGGTATCCGCCGCGCTATCAAGGCGTCGTGATGGGCATCGCCGGCGCCGGCAACATGGGCGTCGTGCTCGACACGCTCTTGGCGCCGTCCATCGCCGAAAACTGGGGATGGCGCGTCGTCTACGGCGTGCTGCTCATCGGCATGGCCTTGGTGCTCGCCTTCTACCTCGTCGCCGCGAAGGACGCCCCGACGCCGCGCGCTCGGTTGAAGCTCGCCGACTACGGCAAGCTCTTGGTCGACGCCGACAGCCTCTGGTTCATGTTCTTCTACTTCATCACCTTCGGCGGGTTCGTCGGCCTCGCCTCGGCGCTGCCGCTCTACTTCACGGTCCACTACCACGCGACGGGCGTCGCCGCGGGACTCGTTGTCGCTTTCATCGTCGCCTGCGGCTCCGGCTTTCGTCCGGTCGGCGGCTTCATCGCCGATCACATCGGGGGAATCCGCACGCTCACCGTGCTGTTTTGCATCGTCTCGGCCTGCTACTTCGCCGTCGCGCTGATGCCCGAAGGCCCGGCCGCACCGGCGGGCGCGAGCGGTTGGAGCCTTCTGCAGTTGCCTCCTGTGGCTTGGGCGGCGGTCGCGCTCTTCTCGCTCGGCGTTTTGAGCCTCGGCATGGGCAATGGCGCGGTGTTTCAGCTGCTGCCGCAGCGCTTTCGCGCCGAAGTCGGCGCGATGACCGGACTCGTGGGCTCGGCAGGCGGCTTCGGCGGGTTCTTCCTCGCGAAGACCCTGGCTTATTCGAAGGGCATGACGGGAGGCTTCTTCGCCGGCTTCGCTTTCTTCGGCGTGCTTGCGCTGCTTGGGCTCATCGGCCTACTGCTGGTGAAATCGCGCTGGCGCACGACCTGGGGCGCCGTCTCGGGCGCGCGCATCTGATTACGACGCAAAGCCAGCGCTCGTCGATCACGCAGCGCTTAGGCGGAGCCGTTGGCGCGCTGCGTGACAGTAAAAGTTGGAGCGCGCTTTGAGCGAAAGACTGGTTCCCGCTTTCTCGCAGCGCGCTTCAACCCATTTCGATCACGGCCTCCGCGTCGAGATCGGCTTTTGCAGCGAGACCGGCCGGCGAAGGGAGAACCAGGACTATGTCGCCAGCGCCCCAGGACTGCTCGGCCCTGGCGCGCTCCAGGGAGTTGTCGCCGTTGTCGCCGACGGCGTCGGCGGCCACAAAGGCGGACGCGAGGCGGCCGAGACCGCTGTGCGCGGTTTTATCGAAGCCTATTTCGCACAGCCCGAGACGCTTGGCGTCGCGCGCGCCGCCGGCCGCGCGCTGGAATCGATCAACGCGTGGATCGCCGCGCAGGGGCAAGTCGATCCTAGGCTCGCTGGAATGGCCACGACCTTCTCGGCGCTGATCTTCTCGCGGCGCACGGCGTTTCTCCTGCATGTCGGGGATTCCCGCGTCTATCGCCTGCGGGACTCCGATCTCGAGCAATTGACCAACGACCACGTCCTTGGGCGGGGGGAGCTGGCCCATGCGTTGCTGCGCGCCGTTGGTTTCGAGGACACGCTGCGCGTGGACCACGCCTCGCATGCGCTGCGCTTGCATGACCGTTTCGTGCTTTGCAGCGACGGGGTGCATGGCTTTCTGCGCGATGCACGCATTCGCGCGCTGCTTTCCGAACGCGTCTCCCCACAGGAAGCCGCCGAAAAGCTCGTGGCGGCAGCGCTCGCGGCCAGCGGCGACGACAATGCGACGGCGCTGGTCGCGGACGTGATCGATTTGCCGCCCGCGGACGAGACGGCGCTTGCCCGAGCCGTCGCCGATCTGCCGATCGAGGCGCTGCCGCAAGTCGGCGAAACTGTCGACGATTATCGGCTGGAGCAGGTGATTTCCGACGGTCGCTATAGTCGGCTGCTGCGCGCAACCGACCTTCGTGACGGACGCCCGCTCGTATTGAAATTTCCGCATCCTCGGGTCGCCGACGAGGCGAGCTACCGGCGAGCCTTCGTCAACGAAGCCTGGGTCGCGGCGCGCGTGCGCAGCCCGTTCATCGGCGAAATCGTCGAAGACCATGCGCATCGGCGCACGCGTCTCTACTCCGTCATGCCATTCTATGACGGCGAGACGCTGGAGGCGCGGTTGCGACGCGCGCCAAAGATCGAGCTGGAGGAGGGCGTCAAAATCGCGACGCGGCTGGCGCGCGCGATCGCGACATTGCATCGCGCGGGGATCGTCCACCGCGACATCAAGCCCGATAATGTGATGCTGCTGAACGACGGCGGGCTGCGTCTCGTCGATCTGGGCGTCTGTCGGGCGCCGCGTCTCGAGGACTTCTGCGCCGAGGACATCCCGGGCACGCCGAGCTACATGGCGCCGGAACTCTTCCTCGGCGCGCAGGGCGACGAGGCCTCGGACCTCTATGCGCTGGGCGTGACCGTTTATCGGGCTTTTGCGGGAGACTACCCCTATGGGGAGATCGAGCCCTTCAGCAGGCCCCGCTTCGGCAAGCTGCGCCCGCTCAACGCCAGAAGACCAGATCTGCCCGCCTGGCTCGGCGCCGCCGTGCTGCGCGCCATCGCGGCCGATCCGCGCGATCGTTATAAGGATGTTTTGGAATTCGCCTTCGAACTCGAGAACGGCGCCCATCGCGGCATCGTGCCGGCCCGGCCGAAGAGGTCGTTTTACGAACGCGATCCGCTCACATTCTGGAAGATCGTGAGCCTCATTCTCTTGGCTCTGCTTTTTTTCGCGCTGCTTGCGAGATGAATGTGTCCGGCGCGCATTGGGTCGGGTCGGGGGCGTCGAGACGTCGCCACCCGAGCCGCCCCGATTTCGCGTCGCAATTCCCGCCGGACAATGCGCTAGGGTCTGTTGGGAGTCGGGGTTCCCATTTTTGGCTTGTCATGATTTATATGTGGACGCCCCCTTTGGCAAGGCGTTTTTGGCGCAATGCGTGATCGGTTGCTTTCATGTCTCTGGCCTATTTATGCAGCATGAGATTCCTGCCGCTGGCCCTGATGGAAACCCGCCGATGAAGTCCCTGATCAAGCTGGCGCGGTGTTGGGGCGCACTAAATCAGACGGGTTGGCCTCATCATTGGCTTGATCGTTAAGCATCGTCGACGGCCATTGCCAATTCGTTTTGCCTGGGCCGCCGTCATGTCGCCACTTGGTAGGGTCGGCAAGGTTCCTTTCGCGTCAGGACGACCCCGACCTCAATCAGATCTAGCAGGCCTTCTGTCGCTTTCAGGGCATTCGCTCTAAGCGTCTCGAAATTTCAAAATCCGGCAGAGGTCCCCAGCCTTAGCTGGGCCTTCGTCGATTTCCCGCACGATGAGAGCCTGCGAGCGGGCGAGCTCGGTGAGAAGCGAGGAATCCTGCATGGGCTGCGGCGTCGCAACGATCAGCCCATCGGAATTCCAAGTCAGCCGCGCGCGAAGATAGTCCCGGCGCGCTTTGTTGGCTGGAAGATCGGAGCCGAGCAGCACAATCTCGCTTCGATCGGCGTCGGCTGCGGGGTCTCCCTGCAGTGCGCGCAGTAAGGGCTTCAGAAACAGCAGGCCGCAGACGAACGCGGCGACGGGATTGCCGGGCAGGCCCAGCACAAGGGAATTTCCAAGCCGCCCGAAGATCAAGGGTTTGCCCGGCCGCATGGCGATGCGCCAGAAGTCAAGCGCCATACCCTCTTTCTCGAGCGCTGACCGCAGCAGATCACGGTCGCCAACCGAAGCGCCGCCGAGGGTGACGATCACATCGGCCTTGTCTTGCCGCGCAAGGCCGAGCGCTCGCCGAAGATCGGCAACATCGTCGCGAAAAATGCCGAGATCGATGGGCGCGCCCCCCGCTTCCGTAACCAGGGCCGCTGCTACGAAGTTATTCGTGCTCACGATCTGCGCCGGTCCGAGTTGTGAGCCCGGGGGCATGAGTTCGTCACCGCTTGCGATGATAGCCACGCGCGGCTGGCGCGCCACATCGACCCTCGCCGTGTTGGTCGACGCCGTCAGCGCAAGTTCGGCGGGGCCAAGTCGCGTCCCCGCCGCAAGCACCTTCTCCCCCTGTGTAAAGTCCAGGCCCTTGGCCCGGATATGCGGACCGGGGCGCGCCCTGGCTGAGATCCAGCCGTCCTCGACGGCAGCGTCCTCCTGCAGCAGGATCGCGTCTGCGCCCTCTGGGACCGGCGCGCCGGTGAAGATGCGAACCGTCTCGCCCGCCGCGAGCGGCGCATCAAAACCCTTGCCGGCGGCGCTCTCGCCGACGAGTCTTAGCCGCGCGCCGGACCCAGTAAGATCTGTGGCGCGCACGGCGTAACCGTCCATCGCCGAAACGTCTGCAGGCGGCTGCGTTCGCGCGGCGACCACGTCGGCCGCGAGGGTTCGCCCCAGCGCTTCCGCAAGCGGCAGATTTTCGCGCTCCGTCGGCGCTCTCACGCTCGCCAATATCCGTTCCAGCGCCTCATCGACGCCAAGCAGAAGCTTCTCACCCGCCATCGCTTCGCCCATCCTGCCGCCATACGCCGCTGCGGCCGCCGCGCTTCTCGACGAGCGCGACGCTTTCAATCCGCATGCCGCGGTCAGTCGCTTTCAGCATGTCGTATATCGTGAGACAGGCCAAGGAGACCGCGGTCAACGCCTCCATCTCGACGCCAGTCTTGCCGACAAGACAGGCCTCCGCGGTGACGACAAACCCGGGAAGAGTGGGATCCGGCCTGATTTCGACGGTTACCTTCGAGAGTGCGAGCGGGTGGCAAAGCGGGATCAGTTCGGACGTCTTCTTTGCCGCCATGATGCCGGCGATCCTCGCGGTTCCGAGCACGTCGCCTTTCTTGGCGTCGCCCGAGAGCGCGAGCCGCAAGGTCTCCGGCGCCATAAGGATGCGCCCCTCCGCGATTGCCGACCGCGCGCTGTCCGGCTTTTCCGACACATCGACCATATGCGCCTCCCCGGAGGGTGCGATGTGGGTGAGTTGGCTCATCTGCAGTCCGCTTCCCGCTTCAAGCGAAGCGGCTTACGCCCTCAGCTTCGCCGGCGCGCCGTGCAACAGCTCACGTGTCGCAGCCTCGACATTGGGCTTACGCATCAGGCTCTCGCCAACGAGGAAGGTGTAGATGTGCGATCTTTCCAGGCGCAGGCAGTCCTCATGCGACTCTATGCCGCTCTCGGAAACCAGGATCTTATCCTTGGGCGCAAGCTCCGCGAGACGCTCGCTCGTCTCGAGCGAGACCTTGAAATCATGGAGATTGCGATTGTTGAAGCCGATCAGGCGCGTCTCCAGCGCCAAGGCGCGATCCAGCTCGCGCTCGTCATGCACCTCGACCAGCACGTCCATTCTCAAATCATGTGCGGCCGTGTTCAGAGCTCTCGCCTCGGAATCGCTCACCGCCGCCATGATGATCAAAATGCAGTCGGCGCCAAATGCGCGCGCTTCATAAACTTGATAGGGGTCGAACATGAAGTCCTTGCGCAGCGCCGGCAACTGCGTCGCCTTGCGGGCGTTCTCGAGATAGTCGAGGCTTCCCTGGAACGAGGGGCCGTCGGTGAGGACCGAAAGACAGGCCGCGCCGCCGGCCTGGAAGGCCTTGGCGAGCGCCGGCGGGTCGAAATCGGCGCGGATGACCCCTTTCGAAGGGCTTGCCTTCTTGATCTCGCCGATCAGCGCGATGCGGCGCTCGTTAAGCTTTTGCTCGATAGCATGGACGAATCCGCGCGGCGGATCATGGTCCTGAATCTTACGCTCCAGCGTCGAGCGCGGCATGCGCACCTTCGCTTCCGAGATTTCGGTGCGCTTGTAGGTCTCGATTTTGTGCAGAATGTCGGTCATCTTCTCAAACCCGGAGAGCCGCCGTCCGTCTCATTGAGATGGGATGCTAGCATGATTCAGGGCGGCAGGGGCAACGGCCGGGCGCACCCGGGCTTAAGCCCGTCAGAAAAAGCCAAGAGGCGCCGTCACGTCGTAAGCGTAGGATAATCCGTGTAGCCACGGGCTCCCTTGGCGTAGAAGGTCTCGTGATCGGCTTCGTTGAGCGGCGCGCCCCGGCGAATCCGCTCCACCAGGTCCGGATTTGCGATGAAAGTTCTTCCGAAGGCCGCGGCGTCCGCGTCCCCGCTTTCGATTGCCGCCTGCGCCATCTGCGGCGTGAGGCCTTCGTTTACGACATAGGCGCCCCCGAATTTCTTCCTCAGTTGCGGACCAAGCGCGCCCGGGCCCGCATGCTCGCGCACACAGAGGAAGGCGATTTTGCGATCGCTGAGCGCCTTCGCGACATAACCAAAGGTCGCGGCCGGGTTCGAGTCGCTCATCGAGTGCGCGTCGCCGCGCGGGGCGAGGTGCACGCCGACGCGGCCCGGGCCCCAAACGCCGACGACGGCGTCGGTCACTTCGAGCAGCAACCGCGCGCGATTTTCGATCCCGCCGCCGTAAGAGTCCGCGCGCTCGTTCGATCCGTCCTGAAGAAACTGATCGAGGAGATAGCCATTGGCCGCATGAATTTCGACGCCGTCAAAGCCCGCGCGCCGGGCGTTTTCCGCCCCTTGGGCAAAGGCCTCGATGACGCTTGGTATCTCTCCGAGTGCGAGCGTGCGCGGGACAGGATAGGGCTCCTTGGGTCTCAGCAGACTGACGTGACCCGCTGCTGCAATGGCGCTCGGTGCGACAGGCAAAGCGCCGTTGAGATAAATGGGATGAGAAACACGGCCGACGTGCCAAAGCTGCAGTAGCATGCGACCGGCGGCCGCGTGCACTGCGCTAGTGATCCTGCTCCATCCCTCGATCTGCTCCTTGGACCATATGCCGGGCGTGTCAGGATAGCCGACGCCCATTGGCGTGACGGAGGTCGCTTCCGAAATGATCAGGCCGGCCGAGGCGCGCTGAACGTAATATACCTGCATTAATTCGTTTGGGACGCGACCGGCGCTCGCCCGGCAGCGGGTCAGGGGCGCCATCAGGATGCGGTTGGGGAGAGAAATTTCGCCCAGACGAACGGGGTCGAGGAGTCTGGACAAAGACGGCTCCTTCAGGACTGCGTGGGATCAAAGCGTAGCGGGGTCGTTCGCGTCGCGCCCGTCTCTAACAATGCTTCATGACGGAAACAAATTTTTCGTCAAGCCTACTCGAGGACAATCAACGCACCGCGTTTGAGCCCGAGCTCGAACAACCGCGCGTCGCGGCCTGTTCAGCTTCACGCCTGGCAGGGACTTGGGGCCCCGCGGGACGCAACTTCGCTGCGGCAAGCGCGCTGTCTCTCACGGGGCCATTGATCTTGCTGTTTGATCGGGATGGACCGGTTTCGCGGCGTGTTCCTGAGTATTGACTGAAGGTCCGGGGCCGGCATCGCCCTCGCCCGTCGCGTCAATGGCTTCATGCAACCTTGCGAATATCCCTGCGTCTCCGAGGATCGCCGCGACGCCATGTCGCTCCATGTCGGAACGCAGATAAGGAGTGACGCGCGCGAACCAGACCTGCGTTTCTCGATGACGCAATTCCTCGAGTAGGCTGCGGAGCGATTGGGCGGCGGAGTAATCGAGATCCGTGATGGCTCCGGCGTCAACGATGAACCACCGCACCTTCGAGGGCGCGCGTTCGACGAGCGCTCTGACCTCGCTCACGAAGCGCTCCTCGTTCGCGTAGAATAGATCGGCGCCGAAGCGATAAACGATAAGTCCCGGAGCCGTCTCCAAGCCGGGGGTCGCCGGCGTGGGCGCCCAACGACCGGTCTGATCCGGTCTAAGTATGTGCGTATGGGGCTTATAGCTGTGCTTCACATGCCGGATGAGCGAGAGGACGATCGACATCAAAATGCCCTCCTCGACGCCGACGAATACGACCGCCGCCGCGGTGAAGACAGCGAGATAAAATTCGCCTTTGCTCTCGCGGAGGATTGAATGAAGTCCCTTGACGTCCACCATGCCGACCGCGATCGTGAAGACGATGCTCGCCAACACGCATCGCGGCAAATATTGTAGAGGCCGCGTGAGAAACAGCAGAACCACCAGGACGACGCCGGCGAAAACGAGTTGCGCCAGTTGGCCGCGCGCGCCCGCGCTGTCGGCCATAGCCGTTTGGGTCGGGCTACCGTTCACGACGAAGGCGCCGCTGATGGCGGCGCCGGCATTTGCCGCTGCGATGCCGAGAACGTCCGCATCCTCGTCAAGTTCTTCATGATAGCGAACGGCATAGACCTTCGATGTCGCCGCGCTCTGCGCGATGATCATGACGAAGCATGAAGCGGCGACCGGCAATAGCGCGATGATCTCTTGGAGCGACGCCCGCGGCAATTTGATCGACGGCAAGCCGCCCGGCACGTCGCCGATGACAGCGATCCCACGGGCCTCGAAATGAAGTTTAGCGCTGGCCACGATCGTCCCGAGGACGGCGACGAGCGCGACGGGAAAACGCGGAGCGAATCGATGCCCAAGCAGAATGGCGCTCACCACTAGGAGCGACAGTCCGAATGTTTCAAGGTCGAATTGCCACCCATTCTCGAAAAGCTCCACGACTTGCTGTGTCGTACGATGAGCGGGCGTATCTATTCCAAGCATGCCGCCGAGCATGGCGATTCCGACCTGAAAGCCGACGCCGGTTAAGAATCCAACCAAGACTGTGCGCGCGAGAAAGTTGGCGAGGAACCCCAGCTTGAAAATCCGCGCCACGAGAAGAAGTCCTGCCGTCAGAAGCGCGAGCATGGTGACGAGGTCTACATATTTGTCGCTTTCCGCCGGCGCCATATGGCTAAGCGAGCTTGAAAAAATGGCCGCCGTCGCCGAGTCCGCCGCCACGACGAGATGCCGCGACGATCCGAATATCGCGAAGGCGACGAGAGGCAGCAGGACGGTATAAAGGCCGGTGACGACAGGCATCGCGGCGATGCGCGTGTAACCCAATACTTGAGGTACGTTCATCGACGCGAGAGTGAGCCCCGCCAGGGCGTCGCGCCCGCTTTCACGCACGTTCCACGGCCGAAGGCCCGCAAAAATCTTCACTCGCATGACCGTTGCCTCTCGCTTCCCTCGCTAGGGCGCGCCTTGCCCACACGCAGCCTTGGCGCGGGCAAAAATGAGGAGTCCAAGCTGAAACCCGCTCTTAGCGGGCCGGGGACAAACTGCGAAGGCGCTTCTTGCGAAAGAAGCATGCAACAGCAATCCAATACGACAACAGCTTCCCCGCTGATACTTCAGAGCATCCCGCGGTGAGTGTCGGTCGCTGGATGCGAGCCTACCGACCCAGTCTACGTCCCCTGCGGGGATGGTTGGGGATCTTCACCGAGACGAAGTCTCGCGTGCGCAGCCCCCCGCTCCAGCACCGGTGCGGGTTCAATATTCTCTTGAATTGCTGTTCTTTCAAGAACGCCGCATTGCTCGGGATGCCGCTTATGGGCGCCATCCGGCAGCATCTCATCAACTGATTTCCCTGCTTTATAGTGGCGCCGGCCAGCACGGATTCGCCCGAGGAACCATCGACGCAATAATTCTGTTGCGCCTGGGCAGGCGCGGCGGAGGCAATGAGCAGCGAACAGCTAAGCATTGAGAAGCTAATGGGTTTCAAGCAGGCAGAAAGCACAAAGGCAAAAATGGGCATGTGGGGACGTATCGGCATCCTCGCCTCGCGCTCCTCTGTCACATTCGGGCCATCGGGCGACTCTCTCACCATCCGGACTCACGATCTTGTAGAGTTCGATTTGCAGTCCTGGAGAAGTCCAGCAACCTTCAACCACGCTTAGAATCCGTCGAAATGACAAAGCTCACTTTAATAGAGGAGGCAGGAGGAGCCTGCACAACGAGCGTCTCGCGCCTGATTTCCGCCGCCCCGAGACGGCAGACCGAGCGAGGCGCGGTCTGCCGGTAAAAGTGAGCAGCGTTTGGACGCGAGCCGACAATGTCGGCTCGCAAAACGTCACTGCGCTGGTGTTTCAACCGGCCGCGGACTCCCCGTCCTCCTGACGCGCGCGACGCGACGATGACGACGAGAGCCGCGTGTCGAGCTGCGCGGGCGGGAGACGCGAGGCTGATGGTGGAAAGAAGTGAACTGCCGCTCTTGGGCCTCGGCCTCTGACGGTTGCCCAGCAGTAAATACCGCTATGGACGCTCCCGCGAGAAGCGCTGTCAAGAACGCGCGGCGCGAAACCTTGGTCTCTTCAGGATTGGTCTCTCTTGTCATTTTGTAATTCCTCCCGCAGCCAAACAATGGGCTCTTCGAAACTATGTCCCGCCCTTGTTCGAGTTCAAGCCACTCGCTAGAATTTGGCCGCACGCGCTCTTGCGAAAACGTCTGCGGTCAACCGATTTATCACGGTCATCGAATCCCGTGGATGTCCGGGAGCGAATGCCCGTCTATCAAGCTTTCATTCCTGCTGAGGGAACCGGTTCCAAATCGAGCGAAGATCCGGCGCGGGGGACGGGATTGATTTGCGTCGGGATCGCCGGCCCCTCGAGTCGCGCTCCCGTGCCGGTGGCGTCATTACGGGTTGCGGTATCGGCGGTTCCGGAAGAGGCGACGGCGAACATCTGAAGATGCATAACGCCGCCGCGTTTCGATCCTGAATCAAGATGTGGTGTGAGCGGAGATTGCGTCGCGCAAAGCTTTTTCCTTACTGTCGTCGAGAGACGTCTTCAGGATCGTCCCTCCCGTGCCTTTCAAGGCCTCAAGCACCTTATCGGCGGTGAATTTCTTGATCAGGAGAAACAAGGCTGCGTTCCCAGGTTGCAGAGACTGGGAAAGCTGCTTCATAAAATCGTCGTTGATTCCATAGTCCGAAAGTGCGCCGGCGAGAGCGCCGGAAGCGGCGCCGATCGCGACGCCCAATATCGGGTTCAGGAAGATGAGACCGACCAGCAGCCCCCATAAGCCCCCGGTTGCCGTGCCGGCCGCCGTCGTATTGAACAGCTGATTAAGCTTGACGGCGCCATCGGGTTGCTTGACGGCGATCGCGGCGTCGCCGACCTCAATTAAATATTCCTTCTGGAGCTCGAGTATTTTTTGGCGCATCTCCTCGGCTCTGGCTTCGGTGGGATAGGTTATGACGACCAGATCGGACATCGTTGCACACTCCTTGAGGAGTTCCTCTGGCTTGTTCGATTGTCCCAGAACACATGCGGCGCACGTGCTTCAATTGGATATCGCGTCACCCAATGGAACGCAAGAACGAACGCCTGACGATTGAAGCGTTTTCTGTTCTCAATACCGATGTCAGTGGGCTGAACGTTGCATGACCGACAACGGGCCAGACTTGCGAGCCGTCTCGACCGCGCATCAGGACGATCGCAAGAACGGCGATTCGATGGGACCGCTACGAGATCTCGCGCAATGTTGGAGCGCAAGTCCTTCGCCTATTCGTGGGGAATCGAGAAAAATCTCGGCCTCGATCGTCAGGTTCTCCGGGGACGATTGTCGCCGAGCGGCCGTCGATTTCTCTCCGCTCACACAGTTACGCGTGGTGGACTAGCTTCCTTGCGCGGTTCTCCCGAGAATACCTCCGAGATCCAACGCGTCGAGGGAAACTTTTCGCATAAGGTGAGGGTTGCGATAGCAATGGGAACACCTAAAAACGCGCCAAGCAAGCCCCATATATATGCCCACAGCAGCACGGAGAACATCACAACAGAGGGGGAAATGGCGAGCGCCGAGCCTGAAAACACGGGCTCAAGATAGCTCCCGATGACAAATTGAATGACCATAAGGCTGACAAACACAAGGAGCGCCGTCTCGGGCGATCCTGTCTCTATGAAGGCCGTGACGGCCGGCAGCACCGTAACGATCAGAGAACCGATGTAGGGCAGATAATTCAAAGCGAACGCCAATGCGCCCCAGGCGGCGGCCAGCTGCAATCCTAAGAGCTTGATAAACGCCCAGGTGGCGATGCCCGTTGCGATGCTGGCGATGGTCCGCACCAGCATGTATTTTTGAAACTTGTTGCAGATCTCCCTCGCAGCCGCCGACAGGCGACGGGTCGTGTCTTGATTGAGACTCGCCGCTATTTTTTCCCGCGCCGAGGAGGTCTCCGCCAGTCCCATGACGACGAACAGCAGAACGATGAAGGAGAAGGCCAAAGCCGTATTGACCCTGAGAGCAAGGGCATGCACCAGCCGGATCATCGCGGAAGGATTGACGTTTTCCTTGATCATCGACATCACATAGATGTCATGCGCTTCGAGCCATGAAGTCGATGAAACGAGCGCCTCTTCAGCGCGGCCCAGATTTGCGGTGGTCCACTCGGCGACTTGATGGCCTCCCCAACCAATCATCCAGAACAATGCAAAAACGCAGGCTAGGCTGACCATGACGGTGAGCAATAACGCCGCCCATCCCGGGATCCGCTTCTGGAGAGCGCTGGCTAAGGGCCAAACGATAGCGATGATGAAAAGAGCGAAGACGACCGGCTCAATCACGGACTGCCCCAGCTTGCAGGCAGCCAGCACGACAAAAATCGAGACGAGCGCGAATGCGCCGCTGCTCTGCGCCTTCTCTTCCACGGGCTCCCCCCTGCACGCTTAGATCAACGTTTCGCGCGCCACTTAATAGCTCTCAATAAACTACATTCGACACGAGGGATTAGCAAGCCTTTCACCCGGCCGCATCGCGCATAATCACTGGTCTAATTGCGCGCGCTCTTGAAGCTTGCAATCTCGTTCGGCGGATTTTTTCTTGCTCACAGTGCGCGCAACCCCGATAGCAAGGCTACGCTCCGGAAGATGACGATCCCGTCATAATTCTCCCTCGCGTATTCGACTTGCAGGCGCAGAAATCGGTTTATCTCGCAAGTCTCAAAAGTATCGTCCGGAGGGATTGTAAGCCTGGAACCATCCCTTTATCATGCCTTTGCGGCGCAAGCGTCGCGTAAGTTCGTGGACCGAAAGGCACGGGGGACAGATATGAGCTGGCTGAAGGCGATCGTCGGCGGCGTAATCGGCGCCGAGGCATTGAATCTGGTCAAGGAGTACGTCGAAAAGCAGGGCGGCATCGACGCCGTAGTCAAGAACTTTCAGACTTCGGGTTTCGGACGTCAAGTCGACTCTTGGGTCTCCACCGGCAAGAACGAAGCGATCAGCGCCATCGAAGTCGGTCAAGCGGTTGGCGTTAGCAAGCTGAAGGAAATCGCGAAGGCGACTGGCGTGGATTACGATAAGGCGCGGGATCTCCTCGCGGAATATCTGCCGATCGCGATCGACAAGGCGACGCCGGAAGGCAAGCTGCCGCCTCCGGATCCGGAATCGTCGAAAAAGTCGTTTTACTGAAAGACCCAGTTTTAGGATCTCGAGCCGCCGGCAACAGCCGGCGGCTTCGCTATGATTTTAGCCGCCTTCGCCTTGCCCGCGCCGCTGGAGCATCGTCGGTAAACCCGACCAGCCATCGGAGCCGACTCGAAAGCTGTGCCCGCCGCCGAGAGCGCTGCGTCCTCCGGCGACACATGCGACTTTAGGGCGCCCTGTCGCTTCCAGGAACTGACGTCGGGCGCTTGATCACCTGGCCATTGCGCAATCGACGAAGGTCCACACCCGGGTTGGCGGCTGCGATGTCGCGCCAACGCGAGGTATGTCGGTAAAGCTTGAGCGCGATATTCTGCGAGGACTCATTGCCCGCGACGGTGTAGGTGCGCGCTGGCGCCGGGGAGGGAGGAGGCGCGTCGTGTTTCGACGCGCTCGTCTCCATGGAAGCCTTGGCATGCTGCTCCTCGGTTGCCGGAACTTGAGGAGCCCGAATCGCCGCCAAAGCATTGCTGGATCTGAACTGGGCCAGCGAAGCCTTCGCGCGTTCAATGACGAGAGCAGGAAGGGGCAGATAACCGAAGTATGGGGCGTAGCTCTGTCCTTCGTCCAGAATGAAATCCAGAAAGGACGCAACGCCAGCCGCCTGATCTTTCGGATATATTTGGTGAAGGATGAGCCAGCTATAGGTGATCGCGAGCAGCACCAGCGCCGCATACATGAGGGCCTGACGTTCGGTTTGCGCCGCTTCTGGAAAGTTGGAGGCCAGCAAAGCGGCTGCGTACTCCAGCAGACGCGCGACCGAGGGCGCCGCGAGAAACGAAGTCGCGCGCCATCGGCTCGGCTAGTCCACCGCGGAGAAATCTCTTCTGCCCGCTTCAGCTATTCCCGAAACCCGTCCCCGCGGCCCGGCTGTTTGGCCGCGCATGGTTGCTCGGTAATCGTGCAATGCATTTCAATTTTCGGGAGGCTACCGCCGCCAAAGGGATCCCACGGACCTCGACACCAGCCATTACCGCAGCGCAGCCAACGATACTGGCAGTCGGAATAGCTAACGCAGTCACTCGCGGCCTGGACCGGCGTGCGCCACGCCCGGGTGGCGCCACTCGCTGCTACGGACGTGTTCCCACCGACAGCGAGAATCGCGGCTCCATATAGGATCATGCCAAAATCCATGGCGTCTTCCCTTGTTCGCGTCGACCCGAGTGCGAGGCGGTCGATGTGGGCGTTTCTTATTGATCCCCGCGTCCATATTGTCCACCGGCGTGCGACGATTCCATGCGAGTCGGCTAGATGCAAGCTCTGGCAAGGCTGGCGCAAGCCCGCGAGCGCAGTGTCGCAGCGCCTCGCACCACGTCTGCGGGCGCTTTGCATGAAACCCTACTGACGCATCACGCCGGGAGTTCGCCACTCCCGGCGTCTTTGCGACAGTCAGGGCGCCGCTGCCGTTGCTTCGATCGAACCGCACGGGCCTATCCTCCATCGGACTCTTTGCAGTCGCCTCGGGATTCCCTGCTGCGCAAAGGGAACGCCATCCGTCCGGTGGTCGCTACACGAGCACGGGATAATCAGGCTTGTAGACGTGGCTTCGGATGAGGAATCAGATCGTGGCCAATGCTAAAATGCTCAAGCGAAGGTCGGGTCTGCGCGCCCCATCATAGCTTATCTGCGGGCGCCTCAACGACGCCAAGGCTGTCGGTTTCTTGCCGTAACTCGGTCATTCCAGCCTCCTGCATCGGACGGCCAGTTTCCAAAAAAAACGATCCGGCGCGTACCCATGTTACCCGCGATCGTCACACTTGTGCAAAGCGCGGCGCCTTCTTCGTGCCCTGGGCTTCAGCGTAATCAGTTTCACGGCGTCGCTTTCGATTCCGCGAAAGGCAGAAAGGTGAATTCCTGAATCGCGACGTCTTTGACCACCTCGGCCTTGAGCCGCATATTTACGTTCTTGACGAGGGAGCGCGCCAAAGCGTTTAGGTCCACTTTCTCGAGTTGGGTGAAATCTATGGACTCGTCGTCATAGATGAGGCGAACGGTCTCGTCTGCCACGAAAACGTCCGAGGGAACACCCGTCTTCTTCTCAACGACCGAGTCGACGACATAAGATAGCTGCGCCACCGCATAGCCTTAAATCGTCCCGTTGCGGATCTTCGGGATGTTCACTTCCTTCGTCTTGCGGGTCTCGAGTACGGCCGTCGATGAAGCGCCGAAGGTCTGAGGGAGCCGCCGGAAGTGATGGAACGCATATCCCGACCCGACCGTCATCAAGATCGCCCAAACTCCCATGAAAATAAGCCGGATCACAGGAGATCGCCCCTCGACTGCATCCGTGTGTACGTCCCGTCCGACTGAACTTCGCGGATCGCGCGGGAAATGATCGCGGCTACGGCTTGCGCGGCTTGGAGCTGCGTCGCGAGCAGTTTGCGGTTGGCTTCGAGCTCGATGATCACCTCTTCAAGCGCGGTCTGGAGGGCGGGATTGGAGTCGGCGTAAGCCAGTTTCGGCGCGCAGCGGTTCAAAGCCAGCAGCGCTTGGCTTTTGAGAATATTATACTCGCTGTGATCGATCATGCCCCGATTGAGATTCACTTCCGCATTTTCGCTTCGCAGCGTATGCAGAAGCCGTCGTACGACGGCGAGGGCGGCCTCGGTACCGTCCGCTGGCTTGGAGCTTGCGGCGGAAGCGGAGTGGCGGGTTTCAAGCCAAGTCATGAACGGCGGCGACCAGCAGGAGCCGTCGCGCCCAGGCCCAGACTGAGACTCGTCGGTGTCGAGAGAGGCAGGCCGCTCGTTTGCTCAGCGTCATGGAATTCTCTGTCAGCCGCAGCACGCAAAGCTGTCGGTCCAGCTGCTTCATTAAGGGGATGCGTGGCAAAGAGATGTCGAGCAATTCCCAAGGAGCCGGATTTTGCGAGCTGGTGAGCGATCTGATCGGACAGCATCGACTTCCAAATCTCGCCAGAGGTCCCTTGTCCGTAATAGCTCGACATGTTCTTTGGCAATGCTTCATTAACGAAGGCGCTCAGCACCGACGCTTCGAATTGCAGCGCCACGTCTTTCTCGCGCTCGGGCCGGGAGGAGACCGCCTGCGGAGGTCGCGTGAGACGAGGCATTCCCAGTTTGCTGTCGCCGCCCACGGATAACTTTGGACTCACCCCGTCGAGGGCTGACCCAAAACTTTGAACATCCATCGGTTTGGTCGCCGCCAGCGCGCCCAGGCGACGGGTGGCGCTTGCGGCCAAATCGGCGTCGGCGTTGCGCGCCACATCGAGGACGATGTCAGACGGGGGGCTGATGGACATGGGCGCTTCCCTTTCGCGTAGCGGGATCGTCAACGCCAGCAACAGCGCCTTGTCCGAGACCCAGGCGATTCTGAAGACCGCCAGCTCCGCGATCGGCTCGGTTCTCACGACGATCAACAGCATCCAGACGGCTCTCACCGAAGCCTCCAACCCCGGCGCCAACATTACGCAGATCAACACGCAGTTGGCCGAGCTTGGTCATCAGCTCAAAGACGCCGTCAAGGGCGCTTCCTTCAATGGGTTGAACCTCTTGGACGGCAGCCAGGACGCGGCGCCACTGAACTTCGTCGCCGGCTTCACGGCGTCAACAACAGCGGAAGCTTCAACACGATCTCCCTCCAGACGCTGGCTCTCTCCAATCCCAATGGTGGCGCGACCGTCACAAACTCCTTGCCGAATGTCACCGACGCCAACACGATCACTGAGCTCAACGCCCTTGTTGACAACTCAGCGACGGCGACGCTTTCGCCCTCGACGGACATCGTGGACAAGACCACCGACGCGACGGGAAACACCTTTAGCGTCCAGTCGCAAGCGCTCGACGGCACGACCACGACAACCAAATACACAGGGCTTGATGTGAACGGAAACATCACGACGGCCGCCAGCGCGGTGTCTTTCGGCGTGCAGGTCACGACGACGGCTTCCTTCGGCATGCTGACTCAAGGAAGCATCGATCTG
>CAVXEI010000032.1:0-49980 GCA_963760695.1 uncultured Alphaproteobacteria bacterium
CACCGCAAGCGCACGCTGACGGGCACGTTCGGCAAGACCGAGATCGCCGTGCCGCGCGCCCGCGTCGTGGGCGAGGACGGCAAGACGCGCGAATGGAAGAGCAAATCGCTTCGCGCCTACCAACGCCGCACCAAGGCCGCCGACGCTTTGATCGCCGGCGCTTATCTTGCCGGAACCAACACGCGCCGTGTGCGCCGTGCGCTCAAGGCGGCTTTCGCCGGTGAAGTCGGCAAGGACGTCGTGAGCCGGACCTGGCGGAAGGTGAAAGGCGACTGGAACACCTGGAACGCCCGCTCGTTGACCGACGAGCCAATCATTCGGCTCATTCTCGATGGCACGGTCGTGCGCGTGCGGCTCGACAAGAAGGCGACCTCGATTTCGCTGCTCGTCGCGTTCGGCGTGCGCGCGGACGGCCAAAAGGTGCTGCTCGCGGTCAAGAACATGGGCGGCGAGAGCGAGGCGGCCTGGCGGGCGCTGCTCGACGATCTCGTCAAGCGCGGCCTGAAGACGCCGGAACTCGTCATTGTCGATGGCGCCCCCGGTCTGGAGAAAGCGCTGGCGGCGTTGTGGTCCGACGTTCCGGTCCAGCGCTGCACCGTGCACAAGCACCGCAATCTGCTCGCCCATGCGCCGGAGCGGCTGCACGAAGAAATCTCAAACGACTACAAAGACATGATCTATGCCGAAACGAAGCAGGAGGTCGGAGTGAAACGCAAGGCGTTCATCCGCAAATGGCGCTTGAAATGCCGCGCCGTCGCCGACAGTCTGGAGGAGGCAGGCGACAAGCTGTTCACCTTCACGCGCTTTCCGCAAAGCCAATGGAAATCCATCCGCACCTCGAATGCAATCGAACGCCTGCATGAAGAGTTCAAACGCAGGATCAAGACTTCAAACCGTGCTGCCCTGCGCCGAAACAGCCGCCATGTTGTTCTGGGCGCTGATGGCGTCAGGCCAGATCGTCATGCGGAAGGTCGACGGCTGGCAAAGCCTCGCCGAAAAGCCTGCCGATCAAATCATTGACCTCTGCTGCTTGATCGGATAGCATCCTGCGGCCTGGAGACGCGCCAACCAATCTCAACACACTCCGCGACGGCACCGCTAATTGACTCATCAGCGACCCTAAGCACCCAAGGCGAAGCTCAGGATTTCCGCGGTGATCAACATCCGCTTGACGAAGAACGAAAATGAAACGAGCACGCAGAAGGGATGGTGTAAAACATCACTAAGCCTCTAGCCAAAAACGCGTTCGCCGACAGTGGTATATTTTCTGGCTATCCCTATACCCCGCTGCGTTCCGCAACGGAATATCGCGAACCCCGAAATTAAGCAGCGCTTTTGCTCGTTCGGCGCTCCTCCGGCGCATTCGTTAAGTCAGAGAGAAAGACCTGCCACAGAATCCCCGGTTACCGGCCGCCTCACTTACCCTCGGCCTTGGCGCGTTCGATCGCCGCGACGATCAACTCGCGGGCGGCGGCGGCGTCGCCCCAGCCGGCGACCTGGGCCCATTTGCCCGGCTCAAGGTCCTTGTAATGGACGAAGAAGTGCTCGATCCGCCGCCAGGTCATCTCCTGGAGATCGGTGTAGTTCTGCACGTCGTTGTAGCGCTGGGTGAGGCGCGAGGACGGCACCGCGACGATCTTCTCGTCGCCGCCGGCCTCGTCGGTCATGCGCAGCACGCCGATCGGGCGCACGGAAATGACCGCGCCAGGCGCCACGGGACGGGTGTTGGCGACGAGCACGTCGCAGGGATCGCCGTCATCGGAGAGCGTGTGCGGGATGAAGCCGTAATTCCCCGGATAGCGCATGGCGGTATAGAGGAAGCGGTCCACGAACAGCGTGCCCGACGCCTTGTCGAGCTCATATTTGATCGGCTCGCCGCCGAGCGGCACCTCGACGATGACGTTCACTTCATGCGGGGGATTCACGCCGATCGGGAGGGCGTCGAGGCGCATAAGCGTGCTCCGGGGATGGTTTTCGATGGGTCCGGCGCCGCATGGGCCGCGCGAGCGTCCGCGCCGGTGTTGGGATCGCGGCGCGATTATCCCACCAAAGCGTGGAAAACTCTAGACTGCCGCTGGATTTGAGCCACTCGCCCGGCGCTTGTTCGGCGATGCGGCGCCGGAAGCTCTGTCATCGCAGCAGCCTGTCGATGCGATGCAACTCCGAGTGATGCAGCAGCAGCACCTCGTTCGAGGCCGCGAGCTTAACGGCCGAAGAGGTGTAGCCGCTGGTCGCGACCACGACGCCCCTTTGAGCGTCCTGGTGGGCGATTCCGGCGACGATCTCCTGCACGGCTCTGTTCCCGACGGGCTTCGAATATTTCTTGCACTGGACGACGATGCGCAGCCCGCGCTTGTCGGCGACGATGTCCACGCCCTGATCGCCGCTCGCTGGCGTCACGCGCGCGTCCCATTTGCGCTCGCGAAGCACGGACGCACAGTAGTGCTCGAATTCCTCCGGGCTCATATCCGCATGGAATTGCGGCGACGTCACCTCTTCAAAGACGAGCATGGCGAGGTGGAGAATGCCGAGATAGGCCAGCCCCATGAAAGCGAGCCCGACCCCGCTGGGCCAGCAATAGCCTGAAAGGAGGCCAAAGGTGACGAACCAGGCGAGGCAGCGCCTCCTCTCCCTGCCCGCTCCTGACGACGCCTCGACTCCCGGCTTCACGCAGCTCGACCCAACGTTGCTTTCGAGCGTCCGCGCAAGACCCTCGCCCGATTACGGCGAGGCAGGGCGAACGATGTCGCCATTGGAGGACTTAAGGGTTAGCTTTCGGTTGCGGTCCGATGGCGGTCGCTGAGCAAACCAACCGAAGCCGAGTCGCGGCGCCCCTCGTTTGCGCGCGAGCCCGTCATGAAACTTCGACGGCCGGGCGATAGGCGGCGAGATCGGGGGGAGCGATGATTCTGGTTCACAAGCGACAAGAGGCGAAGTTGGGTCCAACCGGTGCGATGGACGCGCCGACAATGATCTCTTGCGCATTGGGGCCTTCCGACGCGATCCCACTCCAATGCGCTTTGGGTCGACCTTCACCAGCCGACGGAGGCGGAGGATCGCAACTGCGAGACGCGACTCGGGATCGACATTCCGACGCGTTCCGACATCGGCTATGCCGAGGAAGTGGGGTCCTTATATGCGAGCCAGGGAACGCGCTACCTCAGGGCGCGATTGGTCCACGCGTCCAACGGTTTTAACACGACCTCTTCCGTGATCTTCATTCTGACTGCCACCACCATCCTCACGATTCGCTATGAAAAGTTCGTCGCCTTCGACTTATTCACGAAGCGGCTTGCCGAAGCCGATGTGCAGGACATCTCGCCGGAAGCGATCCTCGCGGGCCTCATCAACACGATCGTCGACTGCACGGCGCAGCAGATCGACCTGACGGGCCACCTTCTTGATGGCGTCTCGACAACGATCTTCGGGATCCACGGCGCGCAAGGAAATCACGACTCGCTGTTCAAGGAAGCCTTGCAGGCGCTCGGCGAGCAGAGCACGCGCATCTCAAGCATAAGGGAAAGCCTCGTTTCCCTGGAGCGCGTGCTGCTGTTTCTGGCTCCCGACTACCAGAGCTCGCGCATCCCCGCGCATCCCCGCGCAGCTCCGCGACGACGTGCGCGCGACGATCCGCGACCTCCAATCGCTGGAGGAGCACGCGACGTTTCAAAGTCAGAAGGTTCAATTCCTGCTCGACACCACCATGGGACTGATCAATCTCGAGCAGAGCCACATCATCAAGCTGTTTTCGGTCCTGGCGGTGATCTTCATGCCGCCGACCCTCATCGCTTCCGTGTATGGAATGAATTTCAAACACATGCCCGAGTTGGAGTGGAGCTATGGGTATCCGATGGCGCTCGTCTTGATGGTGGCGTCCTCCGCGATGCTTTACCTCTATTTTCGCCGGCAGCGCTGGCTGTGAAACCAGTCCGAGCGCTGGAAAACGACGTTGTCAGGCGGGCGTCAATGGGCCATGATAAACGCGCGATGAAGCATTGCCGCGCCATTCCCGTGGCCAGACTTTCAAAACCTTTTGACGGAGCGATCGATGACCGCACTCACCGAAATCGCCATCGGCGCGGCTGTTTTTTTCCTAGGCGCCGGACTTCTCGGCTATCTCGTCGCCCTGGTGATGGCGGCGTTCGCCTCGGACACTCCGGGGTCGAAAGGGGCGAAGCTCGCCGCCTGGTTCACGGCCTACCCCGCGCAAAACCTTGGCCTCCCCTGCGCCGCGATATCGTCCTTTGCGATCGTCGCAGTTCTCATGAAAGCCTTTGCGACGTCTTCGGACGCGGGTTCCGCGCTTCAGTTCAAAGCCTTCGGCCTGGAGTTCAGCGGGCCTTCGGGACCGATCACGCTGTGGCTCATGTGCTTTCTGGGATTCGTCTTTGCGCTGAAGCTGCTGCGCGCTTGAGGCCGTTAGCCCAGCAGCGCGTAGAATCGCACGGCGCGCTCGAGCTCGTGCACGCGAATGCCGATATGGGCCAATCCCAGGATCGGGACCGCGTTCGTCGCATCTGTCTGCTGCGTCATAGCCAAGCCCTCCTGTCATGATCTCCTGCAAGCCCGCGCTCCAGTAGCGGCTGGATCGCGAGGCTCTGGCTCGTATTCTTGGCGCCGCTTCAAGACGAATAATCCGATGCGGTGCGCCTCGCCTATCCCGCGTGCTGCTTCACCCAGGCGACATAGCGGTCCATCCAGCCCTGCAGGAAAGAGCGGCTCGCCGGGCCGATGTCGCCTTCCGCGTCGAAGAGCCCTTCCTTGACCTGCAGAAAAACCTCCGGCTGGCCCAGCGTCGGCGCGTCCAGATAGGCAAGCACATTGCGCAAATGCTGCTGTGCGACGGCCGTGCCGATCGCGCCGACCGAGACGCCGATGACACCCGCGGGCTTGCCCGCGAAGGCGTTCTGCCCGTAGGGGCGCGACGCGTGGTCGATGGCGTTCTTGAGCACGCCGGGGATTGAGCGGTTGTACTCAGGCGTGACGAACAGCAGCCCCGTGGCGGCGGCGATCTCTCCTTTGAGGCGCTTTGCCGCCTCCGGCTGCGCCGCATCGTCGTCCTGATTGTAGAGAGGCAAGTCGCCAATCTGCGCCTGCGTGAACGCAAACTCAGGCGGCGCCAGTTTCGCGACGGCGCTCGCGAGCTTGCGGTTGTAGGAATCGCGGCGAAGACTGCCGACCAGAACGAGGATCTTGAATTGGCTCATGGCGATCTCCCTTGCTTCAAGGTTCCGGCTAGAAACTAGGGCCGGCTCAAGCGTCCTCGACGTCCGGCGTGCGCCAGGCGAGATGCTGGCCGCTGTCCACCGCGATCATCTGTCCCGTGACGTGCCGCGCCTCCGCCAAATACAGCGCCGCCTCGACCACGCTTTCGAGCGCGATCGCCTGCTGCAACGGCACGCCGGCCGCCTCGCGCGCAAAACCCGCCTCGCCCGCGGATTTGTTCGGCAGCACCGGGCCCGGCCCGATGGCGTTGACTCGAATGCGCGGGGCGTACGCCTGCGCCATCGTGCGGGTGGCGGTCCACAGGGCGGATTTGGAGAGCGTGTAGGTGAAATCGCGCGGCGTGAGGCGAAGCACGCGCTGATCGATCACATTGATGATCGCGCCCTTCGCGCCCTCGGGCAAACGCGCCGCGAAGACTTGGGCGAGCAGCAGGGGCGCGCGAAGATTAACCGCGAAATGGCGCTCGAGCCCTTCGGGCGTGAAGTCTACTGCGGAATCGGGCTCGAAAAGCGCCGCACTGTTCACGAGCAGCGCGAGCGGCCCGAAATGCGCCTCGGCGCGTGGGATGAGCTCATGCGTCTCGCTTGCGTTCGCCAGATCGCAGGCGAGCGACCGGGCTCTGTAACCCTGCGCGACGAGCGCGGCGGCGGCGCCTTCGGCCTGGGCCAGAGAGTGCGGCGAGGCGTGCAGCACGACCGGCCGGCCGGCGCGCGCAAACGCTTCCGCCAGCGCAAGGCCGATGCGCCGCGCGGCTCCCGTCACGAGAACGGGGCCGCCCTGCTCCGCCGCCTCCATGCGTTCCTCCGCAGTTGCCTGCCGCTGGCGCTTGCGCCCATGTTGACGCTTTATTAGCCATCATCAACCGAAAACCAAGCCAAAATTTCTGGCGCCCCTCAGCGCTGGACAGTATAATGCGTGACCTATGCCAGGATTCCCCATTATCGACACAATTCATTCTATATGGTTTGCAAAGTTTTGCTTTAACCATGTGAAGAAAAGTCGTTCCGGAAAGGTCTCGTTAAGCTGAACGATTATACATCAAACCGTCGCCATTAGGCCGCGTCTTTTGCAGGACGCGTCCGAGGAGCGAGGCTCGCGACGGACCACGGAGTTGATGACGATGAGACACCTGTTTCTCGCGGCGCTGACGGCGCCCCTGGCTTTCGCGGCCCTCCCCGCCGCCGCCGCCGATCTGCCGTATCGCCAGTCGGCGCCCGCCGACTATTACGCGCCGGCTCCCGTCGCTCGCTGGCAAGGCTTCTACGCGGGCCTCAACGCCGGCTACGGCTGGGGCTCATTCACCGACAACTCGGAATGGCTTTTCGCCCAGCCGACCGGCGGCGAGTTCGGCTTTACGGCCGGCTACAACCATATGGTCGCGCCAAATTTTCTCATCGGCGCCGAAGCCGATTTCGCCTTCGCCGGCATCAGTGCGACGGGCTACCCCTTTCCGGGCCTCCAGACCTCCAGCAACGTGAACGATCTCTTCACGCTGCGCGGGCGCGTCGGCTACACCATGGACCGGGCGCTGTTCTTCGTCTCCGGCGGCCTCGCGGGCGGTCGCACCGAGGTAACCTTGCAGAACGTTTGGTGGGGGAATTTCTGGGGTCAGCAGTCCAGCTATCAGCTCGGATGGACGCTGGGGGCCGGCGTCGAATATCTGGTGGTGCCCAACATCTCGGTGAAAGCCGAATATCTGTTCACCTCGCTCGGCTCTACCTCCTACTTCAACTACTCCCCCTGGGCTCTGCAACTCGGGACCAATGTTTCGCAAGTGCGCGTAGGCGTGAACTACCATTTCTGAGGGCGCTCCCACGGGAGGAAACTCGAGCGCGAGCGCGCAAATGGCCCGGGTCTCGTCATAGTCGGGCGGCTGTCCTGCTCTACATTACGGTCGCGGCCGAAATCGGCGGTCGCGAAGCAAAGGAGCGCGACATGGGTATTCTTGATTTCTTCGGAAAGAAAAAGGACGCGCCTGCCCCCGCCGGGGCGACGGAAACGAGCGCCGCATCGCCCGAGGCGTTGAAGGCCGAAATTGCGCGGCACGGACTCGACGCCTCCAAGGTCGAGATCGCGGTCGACGGCTCCAAGGTCACGCTGTCGGGCTCAGCAGCCACGACGGCCGAAGCCGAGAAGCTGGCGCTCGCGGTCGGAAACACGCAAGGCGTCACGCAGGTCGTCAATAATATCGACGTGCAGCAGGCGCAGGCCGAGTCACGCTTCTACACCGTGAAATCCGGCGACACCCTATGGGCCATCGCGGAACATTTCTACGGCCATGGCCAGGGTCCCAAGTATCAGCAGATCTTCGAGGCCAATCGTCCGCTGCTGAAAGATCCCAACCGCATTTTCCCGGGTCAGGTGCTCAGGATTCCGGACCTCGCGCATCCGAGCGCCGGCGGCGCGCAGACGGCGGGGGGGACTGGAGACTGGAAGCCGCCGCAGGAGGTCGCCTCGGCGGACAAGGGCGGAAAGAAGGAGGACGGGGTCGTCTGGAAGTCGCCGACGACCTGAAGTTCACACGGCTGTCCGGTTAAACTTGCAACTGCAGAGGCAGGCCCCGTGCGAACCAAAAAGCAGGCGGCGAGTTGATGCAGGCTCTCCCTCCCCTTTACGGGGAGGGCGGAGCGCTGCCGACGACATTCTGATCGGCAAAAACGGCGCGACCTTTTCTTGCTCGCGTGCCTGCGCGCATTGCCCGGTAGGTTCAGGCGGCTATATGCGACCTATGACCCGCGCATGAAGCCTAAAGCGCAGAAAAACAGTGAGCGAGGAAACGCGCATCATGGCAACGTCCAAGCACCCGGACGCCGAGCATCGTCCCTACGAAGAGATCAACCGCACTGCGAGCGATGTGGATTCGAACCCGCCCCCGGCGGATCTCGACACACCGCTTTACGACAGGGAGCGTAGCGAAGCGGAGAAGGCGAGGCGAAGCGCCGCCGCTGAGGCCTTTCGCAACGAGAAGGCGCACGAGCGGCCTCCTCGCCACGAGGCTTAGCGTCTAAGCCTCCGTGGCCTTGAAGGCGGGGATCTCGCGCGCAAAAGCGTCGAGCCAGGCGACGAGCTTCGGCGCCGCGTCGCGCCAAGCGCCGCCGAAGCGCAGATCGAGATAGCCCAGCGCGCACGCCGTCGCCACATGGCCGACATCGCGCGGCCCGGCGGGCGGCGCGGCTTCAAGGACAGCGAGCGCACGATTGATCTTGCCCTGCTGCAGCTCGAGCCAGTTCGGCCAGCGCAGCGGCTCGGGGCGCGTCGTCTGCTCGTAGCGGATGAGCAGCGCCGCGTCGCAAATTCCGTCAGCGAGCGCCTGCAGCCGCAGCGCGTCGAAGCGGCGGGTGAAATCTAGAGGGATGACCCGTCCGCCGCCGGCGAGATGGTCGAGATATTCGACGATCACGCGGCTGTCGTAGAGCGCCGAGCCGTCGTCAAGGAGAAGCGTCGGAATTTTGCCGAGGGGGTTTTGCGCGCGGATCGGGTCGGTCGGATCGGCCGTGTCGGTGGTCGAGAGCTCCAAGCGATCTGCAAGGCCGAGCTCGAAGGCGATGATTCTGACCTTGCGGGCATAGGGTGAGGCGGGGTGATGGCGTAGGACGAGCATGGCCGAGCCATAGCACGTCGTGCGTCCATTGGGACAGCTTCAGCTTTATCCGCGTTACCTCTTTTGCGATGCCAAAACCTTCCTGATAACTTGCGTTCGCCGCGGTGGGGTGGGATGCATGGGGCGAGTTTCGAGACTGTCTGCAGCGTACGCGGTTGCCCTGCTCATCTCGATTGTGCAGGTTAGCACCGCGCTCACTGACGACTTGTGGACTCTTTGCGGCTCCGCGAAAACGCCGATCCAGAAATTAGAATATTGCACGAAACTTATTCGCACGGCCAAAAATTCAAAGTTTGCGGAAAGGGGATTCTTGGGGCGCGGGAACGCAAACGTGGAGTTGGGCAATTTCGATGACGCCGTTGACGATTTCACCCATGCCATCGCCATCAACCCGCACATAGCAGGCTACTTCGACAACCGGCTCAACGCATTGAGAGCAATCGGTCGCTACAAAGAAGCCCTGGCTGACGCGAATGCTGCGACCCGATTGGCGCCCGATTACTCCTTCGTCTACCGATCACGCGCTCTCGTGTATTCCGACCTCGGCAGATTTGCTGCTGCGATTGCGGACTTCGACCGAGCCTTGGCCATGGCGCCGAACGATTCGGGTCTTCTCGTTGATCGCGGACGCATGAAGATAAAAGCCGGCCGCCCCGCCGACGCCATCGGCGACTTCACACGCGCGATCTCAACGGACCCATACCAAATGGATGCCGTAAGAGAGCGTGGCCTTACCTATCTTTCCCTTGGCGAGATCGACTTAGCGAGGAACGATTTGTCCATCGTGATCGCAGCCAGGCCGAACGATATTGAAGTCGCGAGGGCGCTCGACGAACTTCAACAATCAACCCGCAGTGCGGTTGGGCCGATGGGGAGGAATTCGGAGCCCGAGGCGCACGCGCGTCCTTCCCAATCGGAAGAAAGGGCGACGAGCGGAACCGGATTTTTCGTTGGTCCTGAGGGGTATTTGATCACCAATGCTCACGTCGTGGAGGGATGCAAGGCTCCAAAGATCACTTCTGGTAGCGCTTCTCCTGTCTCGGCGCGGGTGCTCGCCCGCGATAGCTCGAACGATCTTGCCTTGATGAAAGGCGACTTGAAGCCGATCGCCTTCGCCTCTCTCAGAGCAGGCGTCAAGATCGGTGAAGCGATCGCAACTTTCGGCTATCCGCTGATTGGCCTACTGTCCACCCGCGGAAATTTTACTACGGGCAACATCTCCGCAGTGACGGGGCTGGGGGACGACTTCGAGGTTCCTGCAAATCACTGCGCCAGTGCAACCCGGAAGCAGCGGCGGCCCCATGATCGACCAAGCCGGCAATGTTGTGGGCGTGGTTGTCGGCAAGCTCGACGCCATAAAGCTCGCCGCCGCAATCGAGGATGTGCCCCAGAACGTCAACTTTGCGATCAAAGCATCGGTGCTGATGAATTTTCTCGACGCCAACGGTATCAATTACTCGACGGCAAACTTGGAACAACCCATGCCCTCAGCAGATCTTGCCGAAAGAGCGCGAGTGATTTCTGTTTTGGTCGAATGTGAAAAAAATTGACGCCAAAGGATTCGTCGCGACGGTATTGTCACACACCCCTCGACTGAACCCTCTTTAACTTAACGGCGCAGGGGAACTCTCTAATTCTTCACCACCGCCAGTCGCGGCGGCGACGGAGGCGCAGGCGCGTCGAGAAGCGCGTGGGGGTCGTCGGATCGCGCAAGCTCTCCCATGCGCGCGAGCGAGCAATTGTCGAGGACACGGGAAAGCGCCCGCTGGGCCTCGACCATCACGAAGCGCACCGGACAGGCGGACTCGCTCACGCAGTCGTCACAGCGCTGATAGCGCGTCTTGCTGGCGCAGGCGATCGGCGCAAGCGGCCCGTCGATCGCGCGCACGACCTCTCCGACCGTGATCGTCTCGGCCGCGCGGGCGAGCGTGTAGCCGCCGTTCTTGCCCATCCTCGAGTTCACCAGGCCGAAGCTTCTGAGCTCGAAGAGAATCGCGTTGAGGAAGCGCTTGGGGATGTTTTGCTGCTCGGCGATGTCGACGACGTGCACGAACTCGCCCGGCGGAAATTGCGCAAGATGCGCCATCGCCTTGAGACCGTATTTGCCCTTTTTCGTCAGCACAGCGTTTGCAGCCCACAACTCCTCAAGGATTGCGGACCCTAGACGAGGCCGGGAGATTAGTCAACCTAATCTATAGACAAAACAGTTTTGGTGGAGCCGGTCTCCTCTCTCTAGACCCCCGGGCTCCGCCCGTTTTGCAGGCGCATCAGGGCGGCAACCAGCGCATCGACGTCGTCGCAGGTGTTGTAGAAGGCGAGCGAAGGCCGCACCGTCGCTTCAAGGCCGAAGCGCCGCAAGATCGGCTGTGCGCAGTGATGGCCTGCGCGCACCGCGATGCCTTCGCGATCGAGCGCCTTGCCGACGTCCAGGGGCTCGTGCCCTCGCAGCACGAAGGAGAGCACGCGAGGCCTTCTCCGGCGCCGTGCCGATGAAGCGTCAGGCCGGGGACCTGACACATCTTCTCGGTCGCGTAGACGAGCAGATCGTGCTCGTAGCGGGCGATCAGCTCCATGCCGATTCCCTCGACATAGTCGAGCGCGGCGCCCAAGCCCACCGCATCGGCGATGTTGCCGGTGCCGGCTTCGAATCGCTCCGGCGGCGCCATTGAAGATCGTCTTCTCGAAGGTCACGTCCGCGATCATGTTGCCGCCGCCCTGCCAGGGCGGCATGTCTCTCAGCACCTCGTCCTTGCCATAGACGACGCCGATGCCGGTCGGACCGAACACCTTGTGTCCGGAAAAGACGAAGAAGTCGCAGTCGATCTGCTGCACGTCGACGGCCATGTGGGGAACCGATTGCGCGCCGTCGATCAAGACGCGCGCGCCGTGGCGATGCGCCATCGCGGTGATCTCGCGCACCGGCGTGACCGTGCCGAGCGCGTTGGAGACTTGCGTCATCGCGACGATGCGCGTCGACGGATTGAGGAGCTTCTCATATTCCTCGAGAATGAGCTCGCCGCGGTCGTCGACTGGCGCGACGCGTAGCCGCGCCCCTTTCTCGGCGCAGAGCTGCTGCCAGGGCACGATGTTGGCGTGATGCTCCAGCCAGGAGACGACGATCTCGTCGCCCTCCCGGACGTTGCGTCGACCCCAGGCCTGCGCGACGAGATTGATCCCCTCCGTCGCGCCGCGGACGAAGATGACGTCCTTGGCCGAAGGCGCGTTGAGGAAACGCCTGACCTTCTCGCGCGCCGCTTCATAGGCGTCGGTCGAGCGCGCGGCGAGCGCATGCGCGGCGCGATGGATGTTGGAGTTTTCATAGGCGTAGAAATGCGACAGCCGGTCGATCACGGCCTGCGGCTTCTGCGTCGTCGCCGCGTTGTCGAGCCACACGAGCGGCTTGCCGTGCACCTGCTGCTGCAGAATGGGGAAGTCCCGCTTCACGCGATAGGGATCGAAAGGCTTGGGCGCCGAAGGCGCGCTCTCGGCGAGCTGCGGCGAATAGCCCGGCCGCGCCTGCCTGGGCTCAGCGGGAACCGTCTCGACGAGGCCCGGATGCCCGCCGCCATGCGTCGCGAAATACAGCGCGTCGCTCGCCGCCGGCCCCGCGGCGCCGGCGACAGCGCGCTGTCGAAACCCTCGAAGCCGGGCGCTGGCGCTGGCGGAGAAGCGAGCGACGCCGCGTCGGAGAGGCGATGCGGATCGGATTGCGACGGCGCGGGAATGGTGAAGGCTTCGCCCGGTGAGGCGCCGGCGCTCGCCGGCGTGCTGGGATAGGTCGACGGCGCATCCGGATAGCTCGCTGGCGCGGCCGGATAGGACGCGGGCGCGATGGGATAGGCCTGGGCCGCGGTCGGGTAGGCCGCTGGCGCGCTCCCCGGGCCGGAATAGCTCGCGGGGGGCTGTTCGAAGCGCGGCTCTCCCGGCCTCCCGGATGGAGCGCTGCTCGGCGCGCCGACGGAGGAGCGCTCTTGCAGGAAATAAAGATTGTCGGCGCGTGACGGCGACGATCCTCCCGGAATCGGCGCCGGGGCGGGAGCAAGCTGCGGCGCGGAGTCCTCCCGCCGTTCGAGCGCCAAGCCTTCTCCGAATAGTCGTGGGATCGACGCATAGTCGATTGTGCTCGGCGCGTCGGTCTCCATCGCCCCGACGGAAGCGCCGGGCTGGGGCGGATCAGGCATGCCGAGCGGACGCGAGCCTGGCTGCGCGTTTGTGGGCGCAGCCGGCGCCGCGAAAACCGGCGTCGGGACCACCGAGGGAATGGTCGTCGGCGGAACGTCGGGCGGGCCGTAGGACGGCCGCGCTGGCGCATAAGGGGCGACGGTCGTGACGACCGATGGCGCAGGGATGTCCGGCGCAAGGGGGGCGACGATCGGTACGCCGGGCGCGATCGGCGCCGGCGGAACCTGATGTGGCTGCAACTGGAAAAAGGCGTTGGCCATTTGCGCGATCATCTGCGCATCGAAGGGCGCAGACGCATGACGCTCCACGATCTCTTCCGAGGGAACGTCGGTCGCGGGCATATTGGGCGACGCCGGGATCGACGGAGCAGATGACATGCTGGGCGCTCCTTGACGAAAAACGGGCGGCCGGCGGCGCTGGGCCGACGGTCGGATCACGCTGCGTTCAGGCGCTTGCGCCTGTACGCAGAAAACGTGATCGATTTGAACGAGCGCGCTTCACGCGAGCGGCGCTCCGAGCGTCAATGCTTGTGGTACTTGTCGCCGTAGTCGTGGTACTTGCTAACGTCGACGTCCTCGAGCACGCCAAGCGCGTCATGGGTGAGCACCGCGGCCGAGCAGTAGAGCGAGATCAGATAGGAGGCGATCGCCTTGCGGTTGATGCCCATGAATCGCACCGAAAGGCTCGGCGCCACCTCGCCAGGAATGCCGGGCTGGAACAGGCCGACGACGCCTTGCTTCTTCTCGCCCGTGCGCAACAGCAGAATGTTGGTCTTACCCTTGTCGTCGATATAGAGCTTGTCGCTCGGCACCAACGGTATGCCGCGCCACGTGATGAAGGGCGAGCCGAACAGCGTCACGGTCGGCGGCGGCACGCCGCGGCGCGTGCATTCGCGACCGAAACTGGCGATGGCGCGCGGATGCGCGAGGAAGAAGGCCGGCTCCTTCCAGACCTTGGTGATCAGCTCGTCGAGATCGTCGGGCTGCGGTGCGCCGCTGCGCGTCTTGATCCGCATCGACGGCGCGGCGTTGGCGAGGAAGCCGTATTCCGCATTGTTGATGAGCTCGGCCTCCTGCTTCTCCTTCACCTTCTCGGTGAGGAGCCGAACCTGCTCCTGAATCTGGTCGTAGGGATGATTGTAAAGGTCGGAGACGCGGGTCTGGACGTCGAGAACGGTCGTCACCGCATTCATCGAATATTCGCGCGGCGCGGACTCATAGTCGACGAAGGTCTCCGGCAGATCGGCGTCGCGGTCGCGCGCCGGGCTGCACTGCACGTCGGCGTCCATCAGCGCCGACTCTTCCTTGACCCGGTTCAAGCGATAGATGCCGGCCTCGACCGGAACCCAGGGCAGAAAGGAGATGAGCCAGCGCGGCGTGATGCCGGACCATTGCGGACGCGTCTTGGTCGCATTGGCGAGCTGGCGCGCCGCCGACTCGCTCAAGGTTCGGCGGATTTCGGGATCAGTCATTGGTTTCCCTCAGGGGCAACTGGAACGGTAGCGCTTGGCTTAAAGCCTTGGCCGCGCGCCTCATAAAGCAGAGGTGGGTCGTCTCGAGAGGCTCGCAGCCTCCGGATCGCGGACTCTTCTACTTTAGCTTTGCCTGCACGACAAGGCTCTTTCTGGCTACAAGTTCATGAATTTTTTAGATGTATTAGCTAGACAGATCATATGTACGTATACAAAAAAGGTGAACATATACGTGCTTCTACTAGAGCTTCGTCTCTCCGGCGCGATCGGGCGCCCAAGGGCGCGCCGACCGATAGGAGGCGAAATGCCCCCGCCAACCCGGGCTTGCAGCCCTCGCGAGCGATCACGAGGAGCGCGCTCTGGCCATGATCGTCACGGAGCGCGGTCCGCTTTTATGGCTGACAACACATGATCAAAAAACTTTGCCATTTACTCTATCATTTTTATGGATATAATGCGTTAACTTCAAGGACCCATGGGCAGGAAGGACGCCCCGACCCCCGCTGGCGTTCTTTTCCCCGCGCCGAGCGCGCTTCCCCCGCTCCGGCCGACTCATGGAGTCCTTGAAGCAACGAAGGCAGCCCCGGACAGGCGAGCATGCGGACCGGGCGCAGAGGGAAATCCCATCGCGCCCATGCTCGTGCGACGCTTCAAAGTGAGAGCTTTGGGAGAGATGATGACAAAACACGCCGTGCCGCAGTCTTTTCAAGACGACGCCATCGACGTCGGCGACATCGTTCGCTCCCTCGGCGAGCTCCGGAAAGTGTCGCAGCGCCGCTATCCAAACGGCGTTCTGCCCGAGCTGCCCTCTCGCGCTTCCGTCAAGGCCATCGTGGAAAACCTCGTCGCGACGCTCTATCCGCGTCACTTCGCGCCCCCCGACGCGCTCTCCGACATCGACGGCTTTCTGAAGTCGACGCTCAAATCCGCGCTCTCCAGCCTGCGCGAGGAAATCCGCCGCGAGCTGCAGCTCGCCAACGGGCTGGACGCGGCCCAACAGGCGCTGAAGGCGTCGCAGATCACGCGCGCCTTCGCGCAGACGCTGCCGAAGACGCGCGCGCTGCTCGATACGGACATCCGCGCCGCCTTTGACGGCGATCCGGCGGCGAAAAGCCTCGACGAGGTGGTCTTCTGCTATCCCGGCGTCGCGGCCGTCATCCGGCATCGACTGGCGCATCAACTCTATCTGCTGGGCGCGCCGATGCTCGCGCGCATCATCGCCGAGATCGCCCATGCGGAGACCGGGATCGACATCCATCCCGGCGCCGAGATCGACGAGAGCTTCTTCATCGACCATGGCACGGGCGTCGTCATCGGCGAGACGGCGCGCATCGGCAAGCACGTGCGCCTCTATCAAGCGGTGACGCTCGGCGCGAAGCGGTTCGAGACCGACGCGAGCGGCGCGCTCGTGAAGGGTCAGCCACGCCATCCGATCATCGAGGACAATGTGGCGATCTATGCCGGGGCGACGGTCCTGGGACGCATCACGATCGGCCGCGGCTCCTCGATCGGCGGCAATGTCTGGCTCACGCACAGCGTTCCGCCCGGAAGCAACATCACGCAAGCCAAGGCGCGCGTCGAAACCTTTTCCGACGGCGCCGGGATTTGAGAGCGGGCCTTCGGTACGCGCGCGCCCGCGGCTGCGAAGCGTTTGCGACCTATCGTTGCGCGATGAAGAACAGGCGCGGATAGCTCAGCAAGACTTTGCCGTTCGACTGACTGGAAAAGGCGGTAGCGAGCTCCTTTTCGTAGCGCGCCAGAAACGCCTCCCGCTCCTTTGGACTCAAGGGATCGAGAAACGGCCTTAGAGCGGAGCCTTCGAACCATTCGACGATGCCTTTGGGACCTTCGAGCGGATGAACATAGGTCGTCTGCCATATTTCGAAGCGCGCGCTCGAAGGCGCCAGCAGGTGATAGTAGTCTTCAAGGAGTCCAATGACAGGGCGGCTTTTCGCGATCGGCACGAGACGATCAGCCCAAGGGCCGTCCGCCGCCACCATGCGCATGAGCGCATGCGACACCTCTTGGAGGTTATGCGGCATCTGAACGGCCAGCCAACCGCCATCCAGGAGATAGGAAGCGAGGCGAGGCATCAGGGCGTTGTGATCGGGCACAAATTGGAGCACGGCGTTGGCGAAGATAAGGCCCGCCTTGTCGGCTGGGCGCCAGTCCTCGACGCGTTGGGCGACGAAACTTGCGCCGCTAACCCGCGCTCGCGCGGCGGCCAACATTTCCTCCGACGAGTCGATCCCGACGATCTTTGCGTTGGGAAAGGTCTGCGCGAGGAGCTGCGTGCTGTTTCCGGGCCCGCAACCCAGATCGTAAACGAGGGGCGGATCGAAAGCCGGAAGCTGCATCAAGAGATCGCGCGCGGCGCGCGTGCGCTCGCGCTCGAACTTCAGATAAAGGGCCGAGTTCCAATCGCTCATGGGTTCGTCCTGGCTCCTGAAACCGCGCGGCCGACAGATTCATGAGTCTTTGTCATCACCAATTAAGCCGACGTCCGCAAGGCGATTTCCTCGCCAGTCGTCTCTGCCCCAGCACGATCTATTCGAAAGGAGACAGCAAAGTCCGATTCATCTGAGGAATGCAGAAAGCGCCGTGTTTTACTCCCCTGTCAATTCCTCCACAATGAATTCGGCGCCCTCCCCTTGCGAAAGGCGCAGCGCAAGAAGGCTAAGGATCGCGCGCGCCTCCTCTGTAAATCCATAGGGCGGATTGACGACGACGAGTCCGCAGCGATTGAGCCGGAGCGCGCCGCCGCCGACGCAGAGCTCGAGGCGCAAGGCGCGCCGCACGTTCGCCTTCAGGAAAGCGTCATGGAAGGCGCCGGTCTCGGATTGGAACTTGATCGGATGCCACAGCGCGTAAATCCCCGTCGGCCACTTAGAATGAGCCGAGAGAAAAGCGGAAAGCATGGCCTTATATTCATCCGTGCGCTCAAACGGCGGATCGATCAGGACGAGCCCGCGCCGCTCCTTGGGCGGCACGAAGGCCCCAAGACCCTTATAGCCGTCGAGGAAAAGCGCCTTCACGCGCGCGTCGCGCCGGAAGCGCTCGCTGAGCGCCGCATAGGCGTCCGCGCGCAATTCGCAAAACAGCGCTCGATCTCTTTCGCGCAAGAAGCGTTGGGCGAGGAGAGGCGAGCCGGGATAGAGCCGCGGGCGCCCCTCGACGAAAGCGCCAAGACTTTCGACGTAGGGTGAAAGCAGCGCGCGCGCCGCCTCCGGCCAAAGGGCGAAATCCACGAGGCGCCCGACGCCCTCGCGCCATTCGCCGGTGCGCCCCGCTTCAGCGGAGGAGAGGTCATAGGCGCCTTCGCCCGCATGCGTGTCGATGACGCGAAAGGGCGCGTCCTTCTTCGTCAAATGCGAGAGAATGCGCGCCAGCAGCGCGTGCTTGAACACGTCGGCGAAATTGCCGGCGTGAAAGCCGTGACGATAATTCATTCTTCAATCGCGGCCGCGGCATCCTGCCGCCGGCGTCCATCCCTCATCGCTCCGCCTCCGCGCTCAGGGCCCCGCGCCTGAGCAGGCGGGCGCGTAAGCCTTGCCGCGGTCTAGTCCGACGACGCACCACTCCACGCCCCAGCCAAAGCCTATGAAGCCCAAGCCCTCGCCGATCGAGTAGATCACCCGGCGGGTTGCGCCGTCGTTGAAGAGCGCCGAGGCCTCGCAATGGCGACGTGGAATGAAGCTCAGGCCGCGGGTGCGAAATCCCGTCTCGCGAATGGCGCCGAAGGTCTCGATCGCCAGCGCGCTCCCCCAATAATCGCGTTCGCGATCCCAAAACTGCCGGGCGATCTCTGCAAGCGCCAACTCGTTCGCGCAATCGGGAAGATCGCCCGAATAGGGCAACAGCCGCGCTTCCGCCGGCGGGTCGCCAGGGGGCGGAAGGGTCTGCGCCACGCCCGCCGAGGCGACGAGCCCGGAGAGCGCGCAAAGGATCGCTCTGAAAGGCGGCTGGTGAGAAAATGGGCCCGTTTTCGGCGACAAGCGCGCTCTGACCTTCTGCGATCGGCGACGCTGGGCTATAATATGCCCATGACGCCCCCGCCAGCCTTTTCCTTCCTCGCGCGCAAGTGGCGCCTCGCGGCGCTCCTTGCCCTTCTCAGCGCAACGCAACTCTCCGACGCCCTGGCCCAGGATTTCTTCTCGGACCTCTTTGGAGGCGGGGGATGGGGCGGCGAAAGCGGAGGCCGACGACGCCACCGCCAACGCGACTATGACAACGACTATGGCTATGAAGAGCGGCGCTACGACGCCTGGCGAGAGCGGCGCGTAAGACGAATGGCGCCGCGTGCGCAGCCGCAGAGGCGCAACGCGCAGGGCGTCGCTCCGGCGACGGGCGACGCCGCCAAGGCTCAAGCGCAACAGAAAGACGCCACGGCGTTTCGCGTCCTCGTGCTAGGTGACGCCTTCTCGCAGCTCCTCGCCGCCGGTCTCGAGCAAAGCTTCGCCGCCGATCCGAAGATCGCCGTGCTGCGCAGAGGCAACGACAACTCCGGGCTCGTGCGCAGCGACTATTACGACTGGATGAAGGCCGCCCGGGAAATCGCCGACGACCCGAAGAAGCCCGACATGGCGGTGATCATGATCGGCGGCAACGATCGGCAGGCGCTCAACGCGGGCGCGGGAGCGCAGGCGCCGCTTTCGCCGCGATGGCGAGAAACCTATGGCGAGCGCGTCGACGGGCTGATCCAGATCTTCAAGGACAAGAATATTCCCGTCGTCTGGGTGGGACTGCCCGTCATGCAGCCCACCGGCTATTCGGCGGCGATCGCGCAGATCAACGAGATCTTCCGCTCCAGCGCCGCAAAGGCTGGCGTTCCCTTCATCGACCTGTGGGACAAATTCACCGACGAGCACGGCCAATATTCCGCTGTCGGGCCCGACGAAAGCGGCCAGATCGTCACCTTGCGCTCAACCGACGGCATCCATTTCACCGATGCGGGCGCGCGCAAGCTCGCGCTCTTCGTCGAAGACGAGATCAAACGTCTGCACGAAGAACATGAGGCCCGCATTTCCCCGGAAAGCGCCAAACCCGGGCCCGACGCGCCGGGGCCCGCCGCCTCACCGCCTGCCGCCCCGCAACCCGCCGCGCCCGTCGTCTTCCGCCCGCCCGCCGAAACGCCGAGCCCCGACAAGCCGCCGACGCTCCCCGCCGAGCGCGCCGAGGTGGGCCAGGTGCAGCCGCTGACGAACGTCGCCGCCCCCAAATCCGACGATCTCGCCCGCAAGGACCCCAAGCAGACGGCGGCGCAAGAGGCGTCGATCGAACGCGCCGTCGCGGCCCATATTTTCGTCAAGGGCGGCGCGCAGCCGCCACGCGCCGGGCGCGCTGACGACTCCGCGTTCCATCCCCCGGCGCCGGCTTCGCCCGCCAATCCGTGAACAAAGCGCATCTTCATCGCTTCGACTAAAGTCTTTGCGTCGGCGCGGAACTAAAGCTGCGCTCAGGCATTATCTCCGCGAACGCTGAGGGGGCGTTTGAATGCGGGGACGCAACATGCGTAGGTCAGTTTTGTTGTCCGTGATGTTGCTTGGCGCGATGGCGGCGGCGCCGCAGGCGCGCGCCAACGATCGAGGCTTTCTCGCGCTCTTCGACTTCTCGCCGCAAGAGCAATATGCGCAGCCCGAAGAACAGCAGCTCGCAAGGCAGGTTCCCTTGACGACGCGCGAGCTCGTCGCCGATCCAACCCACGCGCGCGCGGGCACGATCACGATCGTCACGGCGGAGCGCGCGCTTTATCTCACGCTTCCGGACGGGCAGGCCTATCGCTACCGCGTCGGCGTGGGACGCCCCGGATTCACTTGGCATGGCCTGCGCCACATCGGCCGCAAGGAGGCGTGGCCCGAGTGGCGTCCGCCGGGGGCCATGCTGAAGCGCCGCCCCGATTTGCCTCGTTACATGACCGGCGGCGTGGACAATCCGCTCGGCGCGCGCGCCATGTATCTCTTCGACGGCGATCACGACTTGGGTTTCCGAATTCATGGCTCCAACGAGCCCGACACGATCGGCCAGGCGGTCTCGAGCGGTTGCATCCGCATGCTGAACGCCGATGTGACGGATCTCTACAGTCGGGTGAAGATCGGCGCGACGGTCAACGTGCTCTAAAGAGCGTTTGCTCTACGCTCTGAAGTTTGACCGTTTAGTCGTGGAAGGGAGGCGGCGTAGATCCTACTTGCGGGGATTTGCGCCGCCATCCTCTTGATAGGGTCTCGATCCAAACCTTTGAGCGCCTGCCGGCCCGCTGCTGCACGGGACTTTCCGAAGGACGAGAATTTGCGCCTCACAGGGCGGGAAGCGGGCCTCATACTTTCTTCCAGGAACCGTCTTTTGTTGCTCGCCTCGCAATCGCAGGCTAGCCTCCCCGGGGTCGAAACTCCCGATCATCGAAATTCGTGAGAAGCGACAGAGAAGCGCGCGACCGGGAAGACCGGCTCGGGCCAGCCGCCCTGCAGCGCGCTGGGTGGAGACGCTCTTTCAGAGCGGATCGACACAGGCCTTCCGGACCGAGCAACCAACGGCGACTGATTTCGGTGAGATTTGTCTAGGGGCTTTTACGGGAATCGCTGTCCCGACCCTGCACCCTGCCCGCGAAATCTTATCGGGAGAAATTTTTCTGCCACAGCCGCGGATGCCAGCGAAACTCTACCCGCCGGCCCCTGACTAAACGCTCTGGGTCGGTCGGAAGCTTTCGCGCCTGAACGGCCTGGACCGCCGCCCGGCCGACGTTTGCCGGCACTCAATAGCACGAAGAGGCCTCTACTCGAGGCCCCGCCTTTGTCGTTCAATTACCGCCTATTCGGCTCAGCGCGTCGGCCCAAGCGACACCAGCCGGCCCGAGAAGGTCGAGTCAGGAGCGATCTTGGTCTGCTTGGCCACATTTTGGCCGCCGATCGGGGACATGAACCCGAGCACGAAGGCCGCCAAGCCCATCGCTACGACCAGCGTAATCGAAACGCGCAATTGACGGCGCGCGCTTTCCGGGTCGAAGCTGTGGGTGAATGCCGGCTCCACCTCGTTTTCGAACTTGTCTGCCAAAGACATTTCTCTGTCCCCCTCGCGGCCACGTTCCGGGCCGCTGAAGCATCTGCGCCCTCTTCGGCGGCGCTACCCCTCCGGTCGACCCCCGACCGGTCTCTGAGGCTAAAACCGATCAGCCTCGTTTTGGTTGCATCGAAGGATCACTTTTTTTAATCCTTCTTTAACTCCCTTTAACCTTGCTTTTGCCCCATTGTCGCGGGTGTGGTTCCGGCGTGGTTAAGCCGAGCCGAGTCGGGCCGGCGCGGCGGTTCAGAAAGATTAGAAAAAACATTGGCTTGTAATCTCAGATGACGCGCCGCGCCGCTTGCTAAGGCGCAGCTCTCGGCGCCGCTGTCCCGCCCCAATCGCCGTGTCGCGCTCGGCTCGCTTCCAAAACTTTTTTTCTTGGCCGCGGAACGCCGCGTGATTTACCCCCGTCTCGAGCTGCGGCGCCCTCGCGTGAGGGGCGCGACGCGACCGAATTTTCGTTGCCCTCCCCATTGCGGGCTCTTATGGTCCAACCTCCGCTGTGCAACGCACAAGAACTTGCGCGATCGCCCCTCGGGCAGCGCGCCAACCCCCCTTAACAAGGTTTGCGACCAATGAGCTTCCTCGCCGCTGCGCTTTCGCGCGTCAAACCCTCCGCGACGATCGCCGCCACGCAGAAGGCGCGCGACCTCAAGGCGCAGGGACGCGAAGTGATCAGCCTATCGGTCGGCGAGCCGGACTTCGACACGCCGGCCCATATTTGCGCCGCAGCGAAAGCCGCGATCGACCGCGGCGAGACCCGCTACACGCCGGTTCTCGGCATTCCGGAGCTGCGCGCCGCGGTGGCCAAGAAATTCAAGCGCGAGAACGGCCTCGATTACAAGGCGTCCGACACGATCGTCGCGACCGGCGGCAAGCACATCCTGTTCAACGCCTTCCTCGCAACCCTCAATCCGGGCGACGAGGTGATCGTGCCCGCCCCTTATTGGGTGAGTTATCCCGAGATGGTCGCCATCTGCGGCGGGACCGCGGTTCCCGTCGACACGAAGATGGAGCACGGCTTCAAGCTTCAGCCGGAGGCTCTGGAGCGGGCGATCACCCCGAAGACCAAGTGGCTCGTCCTCAACTCGCCCTCGAATCCGTCCGGCGCCGCGTACAGCCGCGACGAGATGAAGAAGGTCACCGAGGTGCTGCTGCGCCATCCGCAGGTGCATGTGCTGACTGACGACATTTACGAGCACCTGGTCTACGGCGGCTTCCAGTTCGTGACGCCGGCTCAGGTCGAACCCCGGCTGTTCGAGCGAACGCTGACGATGAACGGCGTCTCCAAGGCCTATGCGATGACCGGCTGGCGAATTGGCTACGCGGCCGGGCCGGCGCCGCTGATCAAGGCGATGGACTTGCTGCAGGGTCAGCAGACCTCGGGGGCCTGCTCGATCGCCCAATGGGCCGCGGTCGAGGCGCTGGAAGGCCCGCAGGACCATCTGGCGAGCTTCCGCAAGGCGTTCGAGGCGCGGCGCGACCTTGTGGTCTCGATGCTGAACCAGGCGGCGCATCTGACCTGCCCGACGCCAGAGGGCGCCTTTTACGTCTTTCCCTCCTGCGCGGCGGCGATTGGCAAAAAAACGCCCGCGGGGAAGGAGATCAGGGGCGACGAGGATTTCTGCGCCGAGCTTCTGGAGGCCGAGGGCGTCGCCGTCGTGCAGGGCTCCGCTTTCGGAACCGGACCGAATTTCCGGGTGTCCTATGCCGCCTCGACCGAGCTGCTGGAGAGGGCCTGCGCGAAGATCCAGCGCTTCTGCGCAAGCCTGCGCTGAAAAGGGGTCGAGCGGGATGACGATGCACGCCTTCTCGCTCAATTCGTCCTGGTTGCGCGCCTTATGCCTCGCGGCGAGTTTCTGTCTGGCGCCGCTGCTCGGAGGCTGCGCCGCGAATTATCACTTCTGTCCCCCCGGCGCAGCCGAGGATCCTTCCCACCCCTTCGCTCCCTGCAAGGCCACGCCGACCGAACAGCGGACGCAGTGAGCCGCGCCGGCGAGGCGCCATAGGGCGCTCGTGGTTGCTCGCTATGAGGGAGGCTTGCCGCTCGACCGCGCTTGTGCTCGAACGCAGTCGCTTGAGCGAAAAGCCATCGCGCCAGATCACGAGCGCTGCAGCCACGTCAGCCCCAAAAAGCCGACCGACGCCCACAAGCAATCGGACTTGGACCAGCCGGCTCCGCGAGATAAGTATTTTTGCCTAACTTTCTTGTACGTAGACTGCGCGCTAATAAGAGTGTAAAAAAAATATATGTCAGTACGTTTACGAATAGTCTTGTCGCTCCTGTTTAAGAACGCAGTCGCTTGAGCGAAAAGCCATGCGCCAGATCACGAGCGCTGCAGCCGCGTCAGCCCCAAAAAGCCGACCGACGCCCACAAGCAATCGGACTTGACTCAGCCGGCTCCGCGAGATAAGTATTTTTGCCTAACTTTCTCGTACGTAAGACTGCGCCACTGGCTTTTTCTCTCAGTAATTGAACTAATAAGAGTGTAAAAAAAATATATGTCAGTACGTTTACGAATAGTCTTGTCGCTCCTGTTTAAATAACCTTGCTCTTCCCTTTGCACGCGGAGAGCGGATCCAGATGCAAAAGCTTTTGAAAGAAAGAATTCCTGCGACCACGCGCTGGAGTGATTTCTAGAAGCGCCGATTCGACAATTGCTGTTGCTGCGACGCGGACCGCGAGCGTTCCGAAAGGTTTCGGCGCGAACTCGGACAAGCGCCTCAGGCGCATTTCCGAGGAGAAGTTCTTGTGAGATCGGCCGAATTTGCTTCAGTTGGGAGCGAGCCGCTCACGACTTCTGAATATCGGCCCATCTTTTTCGATCCCCGCTGCCCGTCCGAGAAATACTATGGCTGGCGATGCGTCCACGAAGAGCCCGGGCTACGTATCGTCAGAAAGCGACTGGGACTCTTCTCCAAGGCCCTCTTCCTTTGCCAAGACTTCGACATCGGGCGACTGTCGGAATTGGTCAGCGACCGTCGCTTTGGCGGCCCGACGACAATTCAGATCATCCATGATTTCTCGAGGCCGGCCGACGCAGCCGGGTTCGATCTCGGAGGGCGGCATTTCGAGCATTGTCAAAACGACAGAATGTTAAATATTGGAACCCTTGTCATAAACCTCGACGAGCCAGAAGAAGAACTTTGGCGCAAGTTGGAGCCGAATTCTCGAACGAAAGTGCGCCGGGCCGCCAAGGAAGGCGTCGAGATACGAATTTGCTCCAAGCCGAACCCGGAGGATCTCCAGCGCTTCTTCGATTTCTACCGACCTTTGGCGAAGCGAGCCAATTTAGATATTCCTTCTCCGCAGTTCGTGGAGAGGATGATCGACGCGGGCGACATGATTAGCGCCGCCGCCGTGGCGCCCGGATCCACAGTCGTCGCCGTCAATCTCATCTACCTTTGTCCGCCCTACGCCTATGACGTGTGGGGGGCCAGCGCCAGCAATCGAATAAATGGCGTCGGCCACCTTCTCAGGTGGGAAGGCGTGAAGTGGCTCCAAAACCGGGATTTTAAATGGTACGATCTCGGCGGATCGGCGACGACGGACCCCAGCGACCCGATTTACAGCTTCAAGAAAACCCTCGGCGGCCGGTACGTCAGCCTCGGTTCCGAATATCGCAGCATGAGCGGGCTGACCAAGACTGCGTACGCCGGCTTCCGGCTGACGAGCAGGCTGGTGCGTCAGCTCGCCCATTCCTGGCGATAGCCGGCGCCAATCATGGGTGAGCGAGGCGGCGGTCTTTGCATCGTGGCGCGCCGACGTCCTAAAAGAAGCGCCGCAAGCAAAACGCGGGGGGAACGGAGCGTGACTAAGCGAACTGTCAGACGCTTGACGACGAATGCGGCTTCCACCTAGTGTCCATACTTATAGGGCGTCCGTCGATAAAATATTGTCTGATTCATCACGTCATGATGAAAAGCATCTATGTCGCGTACATTTGCGGATAGACTGTTCTCTCTGGCTTCAATACCCTTCCTTTGTCCACGGCGCATTCTGCAACTCCCCGCGGAGTGATCGTCTTGGGTCGGGATTCTCTTCGGCGCGCGGCCGCGGCGTTTTCCGCTTTAAGCCGATCGTCGAGGCTACCACCGCTAACGCAGGTCCACCTGGCGCATAGGCAAGGTTCTCCGTTGGGGTGAAGCCAGGCGCAACCCGCCACGCTCCTCCATTGCCGTGGCGGGTTGCCGCTGGCCCATTTCGACGGAAATAGAATTCGACGTTAAGCGTTGTTACGGATACCCCCTATTTTCCGACGGGGCTACTATGAAGTGCTTCCATAGAAATTGGTAAGTGGCGCTGCGCGATATGGCGATCCAGAACGAACGACGTCTGCAATCCCGCGAGCCTCGCGCCTTCCACTCCCGCGTCCGCGGGATGCTTGATAGGCTCCTCTCGCTTTCCTGGCTCTCTCCCTCAAGTTCCCAGCGCCACGCCTTTCGGAAGTTGGAGTCCGATGACGTGTTCGGTGACCCCCGGCGGACCGCCAGGCGCCAGGGCTATTGGCTCCGAGCGCAGCCGCGCCGGGATCGCAAGCCCCCAATAACGGCAGCCCAGGCCCTCGCCATCTTCCTCATCCTCCTCTTCGACCTCTAGTGCGAATTCGCAATAGCTGACAGACTTTTGCGATCAAAATTCGCTCCCGGATTTTGATCTAACGCGATTTCTTATCGCTCGAACGATTCCGCTTGAGCGCAAAGCGCTATAGCCTTCGCCCCCGGACCGGCGGACAGGGGCGCGCGAACACGCCCCTCAGCGCAGACCAGCGGGGCGCCAGCCTCGGCGCGACGGCTCCGGGCTCTCTCTGAAGCGGGAGACCTCAAAAGGCTGTGGTCCCGGTCTCTCCTCGCCCGCTGTGGCATTTTTGCCACAGCTAATAATTTTCTAAGGATTGGTGCGTACGTAGGTTTACTTACGCTTCAGCCCGTGTTTCATTCGCCGCGATGAATGAAGACTCGCGGCGGCGAATAGCGCCGATCGTGTCAGATGTGCTTGAGACATGTGAGGCTGCAATGAATCTAATTTTTTCCCGCTGCAGGAGGCTCCTGGTCAGCTCAATTGCGGGCGGACTCCTGATCGCGGCCTCGCCGGCCTCGGCGACGCTGTACGTCCTTCAATTTCACACGGCGGCTCAAACGGGCCAAGTCTACTTCACCGCGCCGGACTGGACGACCCCCGGCGCGCTGCCGGGGCAGATCAATGGGATCGAGGTCATCAATAGCTTTGAGATCACGACCGCCAGACCCGGTTCAAGCTTCAATCACAGCGGCGTAAGCCAGCGAATCCAAAGTATCGTTCCGATCGGGTCCTTCACCAACGCGTTTGCACAGCCGAACGACAACAAGCTCCTGACCTTCTCGAATGAGCTGAGCACCATCCCCGCGAGCTCGAACTTCGACCCGCACCACCCCCTGGTTCTCCTTCGGCGGCTTCGCGTTGCTGGCCTACAGCACCATTAACGGTCCTGCCGACGCTACGACGATCGACATTTTCGTCAAACCGCCGGTGCGCCCGGGCGGGTTGCCGACATTCGACGTCGAGTTGAAAGACAGATTCGGGAACATCATCCTGTCGCCGGGGACAGCTCTCCTCTCGGTTCCCGGTCCGGCGCCTGCGACCGGCTATGTCGGCCTGATCGGTCTTGCTCTCGGCCTCGCCGGGCTCCGCCTCAGGGAGCGCGTCGCCGCGCGCTGATCCGCCGCCTTAACCTGAGCCGCCTCGCCTGGGGCGGTCTTTCTGAACAGCGATCAAACTTAGAGAGGCTGCTATGCAATCTGTTTCCCGATCACGAAAGCTTTTGCTCGGTTGCCTCGCGGGCGCCGCTCTCGCCATAGCGGCGTCACCCGCTGCCGCCGGCATCTACGAGCTGACGTACCACACCCAGAGCCAGGACGGCGACATCTTCTTCTACGCCCCGCCGCCGAACCAGCTCCCCCCGACGCCTGGCCAGCTTCCGGGACTGATCGTAGGGCTCGTCGCCAACGGCACGGTCATCCCCGGCGTTAACGGCGGCAACCCAATGTTCAGCACCGAGACGACATTCGGCTTCGACCCGTGTCCGGCGCCGAGCTGCTTCAACAACAGCGGCACGCTGCAGCTCGTCACGCAGCTGCTGCCTGCCGGGGGGTTCATCAACGCCTTTGGCGGCGTGAACAACAACCTGCTGCAGACCTTCATTCCCAACGTGAGCCCGAACCCCCCGACGTCGAGCCTGGAGAACACATGGTTTGACAGCAACGGGATCGCCTTCCAGGCGCAGGACGGAACGGTGGTCGCCGTGCTGACTTTCGACGATGGAAGTGGGCCGCGACTTCTGGGCAACTCTCTCGACATCTTCGGCAACGAGGTTTACGCCTCCCGCGATGGCGGGCAACTCGACACCATCAGCTACCTCGGCGCGCCCGGTCCGGCGCCCGCGACCGGCTATCTCGGCCTCTTCGGTCTCGCGCTCGCTGCTGCCGCCCTCAAGCTTCGCGAGCGCTTCGCGCGATAAGGCGCCGCCTCTTGAGCGCTGGACCCCCGCGAGCGCAAAACGCTTCAGGGGTTCATTTTTTTCGCGATGAAGCCCGTCGGAATCATCCTTGCCGGCGGCCTTGCCCGGCGGCTCGGCGGCGTCGACAAGGGCCTGATCGAGATCGGCGGCCGACCCATCCTTGCGCGGCTCGTCGAGCGACTCGGGCCCCAGTGCGCCGCCCTTGTCCTCAACGTTAATGGCGACGCCTCCCGCTTCGCGCGCTTCGGCCTCCCCGTCGCCGCCGATGAGATCGAGGGATTCGCCGGCCCGCTCGCCGGCGTCCTCGCCGGCATGGACTACGCCGCGGCGCACATTCCGGACGCCCGCGATGTGTTGAGCGTTCCGGCCGACACCCCCTTCGTTCCAAGCGATCTCGCGGCGCGGCTCGTCGAGGCGCGCACGGGCGCCGGGGCCAGAGTTGCGGTCGCCACATCGGCGGGACGCGCGCACCACACCGTGGCGCTCTGGCCTCTATCTCTCGCCGCCGATCTGCGGCGGGCGCTCATCGAGGGCGAGCGGCGGGTTTCCGGCTTCATCGCGCGCTACGAGAGTGTCGAGGCGGATTGGCCGATTGCGCCTTACGATCCCTTCTTCAACGTCAATCGGCCTGAAGACTTGATCGAGGCGGAAGCGCTGGCGCGCCGGCAGGAAAAATCGCAGGCGGAATAGAAACTCAGGGCCAAGCCCTCGACGCCGGATCTTCGTTTTTGGCGCTGTGCTCAATCGCATCTAGATGAAATGGAGCCGCCACCAGGCGGTCGCTCGCGTTTCGAGCGAGTTCCACGGCTGGAGGAGATTCCGCAGAAGATCGCCTACGCGTGGGGCGCGTTCGAGCCGGCGCTCGTCGGGAGCACGCACGCGGCGGCGACAGATCGGCTCGCCCTGGTTTCCCCCTCTCCATCCTCGCTCAATGCACGCCTTCCTAAGCTCGCCCGTTTTTCGAATTGCGCGGACGAGACGGCAGGCATGGAGCAGCTCAAACTTGTGTCCCCGACGGCGCAGCCGGCTTGCGACGTCTCGATCGTCATGCCCTGCCTCAACGAGGCGCGCTGCCTGCCCGTCTGCATCGTGAACGCTCGCGCCGCGCTCGCCGAGATGCACGAAACGCTCGGGCTCGTGGGCGAGATTCGTCATCGCCGACAATGGCAGCGAGGACGGCTCCGCGCGTCTCGCCCGGGCGCTCGGCGCGCGCGTCGTCGACGTGACGCCGCGCGGCTACGGCGCCGCGCTGATCGCCGGGTTTCGCGGGGCTCGGGGCCGCTATCTCGTCATGGGCGACGCCGACGGCTCCTACGATTTTCGCGACGCGGTCGAGATGGTGCGACGCCTTCGCGACGGCGCGGATCTCTGCCTCGGCTCGCGCTTTTCCGGGGGCATCGAGCCCGGCGCCATGCCCTGGAAGAACCGCTACATCGGCAATCCGGCGCTCACCTTCGTGCTCAACCTCTTCTTTCGCGCGCAGGTCGAGGATGCCCACTGCGGGCTGCGCGCGCTGACGAGAGAGTCCTTCGAGCGCCTGCAACTCTCCGGCTCCGGCATGGAGTTCGCGAGCGAGATGATCATCAAGGCGGCGCTCAGAGGGGAGCGCATCGTCGAGGCGCCGGCGAAGCTGCGCAAGGATTTGCGCGAGCACGCGCCGCATTTGCGCCCCTGGCGCGACGGCTGGCGCCATCTGCGCTATCTCTTGATGCTGAGCCCCGCCTGGGTCTTCGCCCTTCCCGCTTCCCTCGCCGCGCTCGCGGCGCTGGCGATCTTCACCTGCGCGACGGCGGCCTGGGCGCGAGGCGGCTGGCAGACCTCGCACTTCGGCAATTACTGGGTCATCCTCGCCGGTTCGCTACTGGGGCTCGCACATATCGGGTTTCTTTTCGCCGCCTCCAGCCATCTTTACGGCCGCCGCGCCGGCTATCGCCCAAAGTCCGGCCGCCTCGACGCCTTCAGCAAATGGATCACGCTCGAGACCATGCTGATCGCGGGCGTCGCGCTGATCGCCGCCGGCCTCGCGATCCTCGTGGGCGTGCTCGGCTATTGGTCGCAGAATCATTTTTCGGCGATCAGGAGCGCGCTGCCCGCCGCAGTAGGCGCGACGCTCCTCGTCCTCGGCGCGCAGAACGCGCTCGGCGGCTTTCTGCTCGCCATCGTCAACGGCAATGAGGCGGAGTTCCTCAAACCGGAAAGTCGGCCGAGCGGCGCGCCGGCGCAACCGCTCGAAGGGGAGCGTCGGCATGCGCCGAATTAGGATCGCTGTCGTCGGCTGCGGCTGGGTCGCGCGCGCGCGCCATTTGCCGGTGCTGACGCGCCACCCGTCCTTCGACGTGGTGGGAGTCCTGGATCGCAGTGGCGAACGCGCCGAGCGGACCGCGGGTCAGTTCGGCCTAAGCCGTCACGCGCAGGGATCGTCGCTTCGCGACGCCGCCTGGCTCCAGGAGGTCGACGCCGTGTCCGTCGCGACCTCGCCCATGGCGCATTTCGCCCTGGTGAAGGAGGCGCTTCAGGCTGGAAAGCACGTGCTGACCGAAAAACCCTTCACGATGACGCGCGCGGAGGGCGGAGAGCTTGTAGCGCTGAGCGAGTCGAAAAAGCTTCGCCTCGCGATCGTCCATAATTTCCAGTTCGCGCGCTCGACACAGCGTCTCCTTGAAGAGATCAGCGAGCGGCGCGCTCGGTCGCGTGCGCGGCGTCGACGCAGTGCAGTTCGGCAATCCGGCGCGGCGTCTGCCGGAATGGTACGAGGAGCTGCCCCTAGGCCTCTTCTATGACGAGAGCCCGCACCTTCTGTACCTGATGGCGGCGGTGGCCGGTCCGCTGAAGCTCGAGCAGGCGACGGTCGTCCCGAGCCTAGACGGGCTCAAGACGCCGGCGCGCATCGACTGCTGGTTCAGCGCCGCCGCAAACTATCCGATCCATCTGAGCTGCAACTTCGAGAGCCCGGTCAGCGAGTGGCATCTCCTCGTCTTCGGAGAGAAGCGGCTCGGCGTCGTCGACGTGTTCCGCGACATCTATCTCTCCTTCCCCAACGACGGCGCGCATGACACGCGCCGGGTGCTGACGACCAGTCTCGCGGCGACGCTCCAGCATTGGACGCAACACGTCACGAGCGGCGTTCCTCATCTTCGCGGCCGGCTCTTCTACGGCAACGACGCGGTCATGGATCGCTTCGCTGGCGCGATTCTGAAGGACGACGCCAAGGGGCTGGAGCCCATCGACGCCCGGTCGGCGCTCGCGGGGCTGAAGCTGCAGCACGACATCATCGACGCGGCCCGAAATGGAGCCAAGGCATGAAAAACAGCGCATTGCTCGCCGAATTCATTGCGGCCTATCCGGCCCAGCCCGCGACCGCTTATTGGCGCGCCATAGAGATCGGCGCGATCATGCGCCTTGGTTTGCCGCAAGGTTTCGGCCTCGACCTCGGCTGCGGCGACGGCATGCTGACGGACATTCTCCTCTCCCATCTCGGGCCGAGACGACTGGTCGGCATAGATCCGGATCCAGCGGAGATCGACGCCGCGAAACGCTTCGCCTTTTACGAACGCCTGCATTGCGCGCCCGGCGACGCCATTCCCGAAAAGGACGGGACCTTCGACTTCGTGCTCTCGAATTCGGTGCTGGAGCACATCCCCGCGCTGACGCAGACTCTCGCCGAGGCGGCGCGCGTGCTGAAATCTGGCGGACGGTTCCTGTTCACCGTTCCGGGACCAATGTTCCGCGCCAATCTTCGCGGTCCGATCGCGCCCGGAATCACTCGCGCGGCTTATCTCGAAAGGCTCGATCGGCGCATCGCGCATTTGAACTATCTCGATCCTGCCCAGTGGGCGCGGGCCCTCGCCGTCCATGGTCTTCGTATTGAAGAGAGCCTCGGTTATCTCGACGCTGCGGAGACGCGACGCTGGGAGACGCTCTCGCGCATGACAGGCGGCCTGCTCTACTCGCTCTTTGCCGAGACCAAGCGACCGATCGAAATCCAACGCGCGCTCGGCGCGCGGGCGCTGCAAAACAGCAAGAAGCTTCCCAAAGGCGTCTCGGCCGCCATAGGACGGGGCATAAGCCTCGGCGCCTCGGTGGACAGGAACGGCGACCGCTGGCTTCGCTCCGAGCTCGCCTCATGTCTTCTCGTCGCCGGACGAAAGGCGTGACGGTTCGCATGCTCTCGGTCTTTCGCTGGGACCGCTGGCGCGCGTCGCCGAGCAGCCTGCGCTACCTCTTCGTCGGCGCGTTTTGCGCGCTCTTGAACAACCTCCTGCTCATCGCGGTCGTGATGCTCGGGCTCAATTATCTCACGGGGGTTGTTGCGGTCTGCGGCCCGATGCTGCTCGTCGGCTACGCGCTGCACGCTGCGATCACCTTCGAGAGGCCCGTTCGCCTCGCCGATTTCATCCGATACAGTCTCGGAATCCTCGCCGGCTACCCGCTGTGGATCGCCGCGCTTTTCCTCTTCTGCGATCGTCTCGGGATGCCGATCTATCTCGGCGCTCCGGCGAGCGCGCTCTTGCTGTTCATCGCCAATTATCTCTCGACGCATTGGGCCATCGCCCGGTCCGTCCGGGGGGCGTTCGATTTCCGCACCCGCCCCCGCAAAGTCAATTGCTGCTGAGGGCGCTGGCTTTCGTGAAAATCTTGATCCTCTCGCATTATTTCCAAGCGCATCGTGGCGGCGTCGAGAGGGTTGCGGGACGCCTGGCGGAGGAACTCGCGGCGCTAGGTTGCGAGGTGCGATGGCTGGCGACGGGAGACGAGGGCGCCGAGGCGACCCGCCCCACGCTACAGCGTCAAAGCCTTGCGGCGACCAATCTCGTCGAAGAGACGCTCGGCCTGCCCTATCCGCTGCTAGCGCCGCAAGCCTTCGCCGCGATCAGCGCGGCCGTGAGGGAATGCGACGTCGTGCTCGCGCATGACGCCCTCTACATGACGAGCGTCATCGGTTTTCTGGCGTCGCGCGTCTATCGCAAGCCCTTCGTCGTCGTCCAGCACATCGGGCTCGTGCCTTATCGCAATCCTTTGCTCGCTGCGCTCATGCGCGCCGCCAACCGCCTCCTCGTCCAGCCCCTTCTCGCCAGGGCCGATCAGGTCGTCTTCATCAGCGACACCACGCGACGGCACTTTGCCTCCCTCGACTTCAAACGCAGGCCGCTCGTCATCTTCAACGGCGTCGACGCCTCCGTCTTCACACCGGCGAAGGACGAAGCCGAGATCGCGGCAGTGCGGCGCCGTTTGAAGCTTCCGACGGACGTTCCTGTCGCCCTCTTCGTCGGGCGCTTCGTGGAGAAGAAAGGGCTCGCGATCATCGAGCGCCTCGCGCGCGCGCGACCGGAGATTCTGTTCGTCTTCGCCGGCTGGGGCGCGCTCGATCCCTCGCAATGGGGTCTTCCCAACGCGCGCGTCTTCTCCGCGCTCTCGGGCGCTTCGCTCGCGCCGCTCTATCGCTCGGCCGATCTGTTGCTGCTGCCGAGCGTCGGCGAAGGCTTTCCGCTGGTCGTTCAGGAGGCGATGGCCTGCGGCCTGTCGGTCCTATGCGGCGCGGAGACCGCGGCGGCGGACCCGGAGGCCGAGGCTCTTCTCGTCGGCGTCGAAATCGGGCCCGATCTCGACGAAACCGCGAGGGCCTTCGGCAAGGCGTTGACCGCCGAGGTCGCGGCGAGCCGCGACGCCGCGGCGCGCGCCAGACGTGCGGCGTTCGCGGCGCGGCGCTACGCGTGGGGCGCCGTCGCGCTCGATTATCGCGAGCTTCTGGGAGATGTGCTGCAACGCAGCCGCCACTGCGTTTCCCGCGCCAGAGAAAGCGAAGTCAGATGACCGTTTCTTCGCCGAGAGCGACTTCTCAAAGCGCAATCCGGGGCGCGCGCTTGCCGGCGCCGCTGCGACATGCGGCTCTGGCGGTCGCTCTGCTCGTCATCGCACTTTCCGCTGCAATCGTTGCGATCGACCGCGCGCTATCGACGCCCCAGCTCACTTATATATCGAACTGGTTTTTTTATGCGCATGACGCCTTCTGGCTCATTGCGCTCGCGATCTTCCTCGGCGGCCTTGCCATATTGCCGCTGCCCGCCGCTGCCTTTGTGCGCCGTTCCCGCGCGTTGCCGCATGCGCCGGCGCCGTCGCTTCTCCTCCTCGCGACGCTCGTGGCCGTCATGATGGGCGCACTGGGGGCGCATCAGGTCTTCCAAGACTATCCGCTGTCGCGGGACGAGTTCCTCGCTCGCTTCGACTCCCGCATTTTCCGCTCCGGTCTCGCCGTCGCGCCGCTGGCGGAGGAATGGCGGCGCTACGCCAGCGCGCTCGCCTGGCAGAACTTCATGCAGCCCGTCGCCGAGCATGCGGCGCTGGTCTCATCCTATCTGCCCGTTAATGCGGCGCTGCGCGCGCTCGTCGGCCGCTGGACCGATGAAAGCCTGACAGGCCCGCTGCTTGCTGCCCTGGCGGTCCTCTCGACCTTTGGCGTCGGCCGTCGCTTGTGGCCGGAAAGAAGCGACGCGGCCATTGTCGCGGCGGCGCTCGTGCTCACCTCCTCGCAAGTGCTCGTCACAGCGATGACCCCCTATGCGATGACCGCGCATCTCGCCTTCAATATGCTGTGGCTGTGGCTTTTCCTGCACGACGAGCGATGGAGCCACGCATGCGCGATCGTCATCGCCCTTCTGGCGAGCGGGCTGCATCAGCTCGTGTTTCATCCGCTCTTCGCCGCGCCCTTCATCTTGGAGCTGTACAGCAGCAAGCGCGTGCGACTCGCGCTCGTCTACACGCTTGCCTATGCCGTCATTGGCCTCTTTTGGATCAGCTACTGGAGAGTAGCCCTTACGCTGCAACACCTCGCCGCGCCCCGCGCGGTCCCGCAGGCCGAGGCGATCGGCGGCGCGCATTTCCTTCTCGAACGGATCGGCTCGCTCTTCGTCGATTATCAATGGCAGTCGATTCCGCTGATGCTGAAAAACAGCCTGCGCTTCATCGTCTGGCAAAATCCCTTGCTGCTGCCGCTCGCGGCGCTTTCCTGGAGCGCGCTCGACCCCGCTGCGTTTGCGCGGAGCCCATCAAGCGCAGATATCGTGATCGACTCTAAAGAATTGGAGCCCCCCTCGAGCGAAAAGCCGATTTCCACGTTTCCGCAGCGCGCTCCGGCGCAGGATAGCGGCTATGCGCGCGCGCTTCTCGCCGGGATCGTCCTGACCTTCGCCGCCATGGGCCTGCTGATGCCCTATCAGGGCCATGGCTGGGGCTATCGCTATCTGCATGGGCTCATCGGAAATTTCGCGCTGCTCGCGGGCTTCGGCTGGATCGCGATGACGCACGGCGCGACGCCGCGCGAGAGTGCGGCGATGCGCGCGGCGCTGTTCCTCTCTAGCGCCTTTTCGCTGCTCGTTCTGCTGCCCGCGCATCTGCAAAGCGCGCGCGCGCTCACCGAGCCCTATGCGCGCGCCGAAGCCGCGCTTCGTCAATCGAAAACCGACGTCGTCCTGATCGATAGGATCGGCATGCGCTACGGAATCGATTTCGCGCGCAACGATCCCTTCTTGCGCGAACGACCCATTCGCTTGGCGCTGAACGAGCTCAGCGATGCGGATGTTGCGGCGCTCTGCGCCCGCTACAGCGTCTCGCTCTTCGACGTGACGAACGGCGCAGCACTCGGCGTTCCCCTGAACGAAGCGGAGCTCGACGCGGCAAAAGCGGCAAAACATCCGCGCCGCCAGCCGCCGTGCGCGTCGGCGTTCGAAACCCGCACGGGGGAAAAATAAAAGGCGCGGGAACGGCCGAGCCGTTCCCGCGCCCAATTTCTCGGCGGGAGAGCGCCGCGACGCGAGCGTCGCGAGGCGCATCCTCACTCCATCACGCCGCCCCAATTGCCCCAGACGTAGATGCAGATGAAGAGGAAGATCCAGACCGCGTCCACGAAGTGCCAATACCACTCGGCGAATTCCAGACCGATATGATTATGCGCCGTGAAGGCGCCGGCCCGAGCGCGCAGCAGGCACACGAACAGGAAGATTGTCCCGACGATCACGTGAAAGCCGTGGAAGCCGGTCGCCATGAAGAAGGTCGAGCCGTAGTTGTTGGCCGTCGGGTGACGCGGGTCGTAGCCGAAGACGAAGGGCGCGTGGATGAATTCGTAAGCCTGCAGGGTCGTGAACAGCAGGCCGAGCGCGATCGTGATGAGCAGGCCTTTGACCAGCTGCTCGCGGTTGCCTTCCTTCAGACCCTTCAGACCCCACATGAGCGTGCCGCCCGAGCTCACCAGAATGATGGTGTTGAGGATCGGTAGATGCCAGGGGTTGATGACCATCGTGCCCTTCGGCGGCCAGATGCCCGCGAAAACTTCCGTACGCATGTATTGCACGGCGTCCGTCGGGAAGGTGGCGGAGTTGAAGAAGGCCCAGAACCAAGCGACGAAGAACATCACCTCGGAGAAGATGAAGAGCGCCATGCCCCAGCGCAGGCCATTCTGCACGCCGGGCGTGTGCAGGCCAGGCTGATTGGCCTCTCTGATCACGTCGCGCCACCAGACGAACATCGTCGCGAGCACGGCGGCGAGCCCGAAGAAAAAAGAGGCGCTCCCAATCTCCTTCGAATGAGGGAAGATCGCTTCGCCCTTGTGCCCGGAAAGCCAGATCACCGCGCCGGTCGCGAGGACCAGCACGGAGAACGACATGACGATCGGCCACGGGCTCGGATCGACGAGACAATAGTTGCGGTCTTGATCGGAAGAACTTCCCGTCACTCCATGCGCATGCGTCATTTGCATTCCCCTCTAGCGCGCTAACGGCGCCTCTAGCTAGTTCAAGTCGGTTTTCTTTGCCGCGGCGGCCCCGCCGCCTCTGCGCTGTTTTCCCCTTCGCAGCGAAGAAGGTGTAGGACAGCGTCACTTCCTCGACCCTGTCCATCAGGGGCTCTTCCTGGAGCTTCGGATCGAGGAAGAAGACGACCGGCCACTCCGCCTTCTCATGCGGCCCGAGGCTCTGCTCCTGAAAACAGAAGCAAGCGAGCTTGTTGAAATAGGGTCCCGCCTGACCGGGACTAACGTTGAAGGAGGCGAGCCCCCGCGTCTCTTGATCGGAGAGATTCTCGACCCGGTAATAGACCGTCGCCACTTCTCCCACGCGTATTTTGACCTTCGAAACCTCCGGCTCGAAGCGCCACGGGAGGCCGTGGGCCGTGTTGGAGTCGAAGCGCACGACCATCGTCCGGTCGATGCTGTCCGCGGGCGCGATCGTCGCCCTCTTGGTTGCCCCGGCGATGCCGGTCGCCGTGCAGAAGGCGCGATAGGCCGGCGCGGCGATGAAGGACAGCGCCAGCATCCCGGCGGCGAAGGCCACCACGCCCATCGCTGTGCGCGATGTCCGCTTTTGGGTTGTGCTCTCGCGCTGTTGCTCCACCAAAGCGGCCTTTCCGCTGTGGAGGCGCACGCGTCGCGCCTCCGTCATGCCTTAAGTCAACGGGTCTCGCGCCCGAGTTGGAAAACGAGACCCGTTCGGCTTTCCCTTGCCTTTCAGCCTTACTCGATCACCGGCACGGCCGGAGGCGTCAGGAACTGATGGAAGGGCGGCGGCGAAGTGAGCGTCCATTCCAGCGTGTTCGCGCCTACGCCCCACGGATTGTCGCCGGCCGCGCGCCTTTTCACGAGCGACTCGATCATCACGTAAGCCCAGGTGAGCATGGCGAGCGTCAGAGGTATCATGCCGAGCGACGACACGAAGTTCCACAGCGCGTAGGCGTCCGGATAATCGATGTAGCGGCGCGGTTGCCCGGCGAGGCCGAGGAAGTGCTGCGGGAAGAAGACCACGTTCACGCCGACGAACATCAGCCAGAAGTTGATGTCGGCCAGACGCTCGTTGTACAAATAGCCCGTCATCTTCGGCCACCAGTAATAGAAGCCTGCGAAGATGCCGAAGACCGCGCCGAGCGACAGCGTGTAGTGGAAGTGCGCCACGATATAATAGCCCTCGTGGAACTGCCTGTCGGCGCCGGCGTTGGCGAGCACGATGCCGGTCACGCCGCCCATCGTGAACACGAAGATGAAGCCGATCGCCCAGAGCATCGGCGTGCGGAACGAGATCGACCCGCCCCACATCGTCGCGATCCAGGAAAACACCTTGATGCCGGTCGGCACGCCGACCACCATCGTCGCAAGCACGAAGTAGCGCTGGGCGGTGAGCGACAGGTTCACCGTATACATGTGGTGCGCCCAGACCACCGAGCCGATCACCGCAATGGCGAGCATCGCATAGACCATGCCGTGATAGCCGAACACCGGCTTTTTCGAGAAGGTCGAGATCACTTGGCTGATGACGCCAAAGGCCGGCAGGATGATGATGTAGACCTCGGGGTGGCCGAAGAACCACAGCAAGTGCTGGAACAGCAGCAGGTCGCCGCCGCCGGCCGGATCATAGAAGCTCGTGCCGAAGTTACGGTCGGTCAGGAGCATCGTCACGCAGCCCGCCAGCACCGGCAGCACCAGGATCAAGAGGAACGCAGTGACGAGGAGCGACCAGACGAACAGCGGCATCTTCATCAGACCCATGCCCGGCGCGCGCATGTTGAAGATCGTCGTGATGAAGTTGATCGCGCCGAGGATCGACGAGGCGCCGGCTGCGTGGAGGGCGAGGATCACGAAGTCCATGGCCGGTCCAGGCGTGCCCGCGTTGCTGGACAACGGCGGGTAGAAGGTCCAGCCGCCCGCGAAGCCCTTCATGCCGGGCGCGCCTTCGACGAACATCGAGAATACGGCGAGCACGAGCGAGACGACGAGCAGCCAGAACGAAACGTTGTTCAGTCTCGGAAAGGCCATGTCCGGCGCGCCGATCATGATCGGGACGAACCAGTTTCCGAACCCGCCGATCAGGATCGGCATGGCCATGAAGAAGATCATCAGCACGCCGTGGACGGTGATGAACATATTGTAGAGGTTCTTGCCCGCGTCCAAGGCGCTGTCGGCGTCGGCGCCATGCATGATATGCGCAAGGAACGGAAAGATCTGGACGCCGGGCTGCGCGAGCTCGATGCGCATCCCGAGCGACAGGAGGAAGGCGATGACGCCGCCGATCGCTCCCAGCCAGATGTAGAGCGTTCCGATGTCCTTGTGATTGGTCGAGAACAGGAAGCGCGCAAGCCCCGTTGGCGTCGCGTGATGGCCGTGCGCGTCGGCCGCGGTCAGAGTGTCCATGTGAGCCATGTGAGTCGTCCTTGCCCCCTCGGCTGGACTGCAGTTCTGCGGATGAAGATTATTGATTGGCCGCGACGTGGGCTTTGGGCCCCGCGCCGTCGCCGCTCGCGAACTTTTCCTTCGCTTCCGCGAGCCATTGTTCATATTCGGGCCGGCTGACGGCGCGAATGGCGATCGGCATGTAGGCGTGGTCCTTGCCGCAGATGAAGTAGCATTCGCCGTAATAAACGCCCGGGCTTATCGATCTTGAACCAGGTCTCGTTCAAGCGACCGGGGATCGCGTCCATGCGCACGGCGAAGGAGGGAATGCCGAAGGCGTGGATCACGTCCGAAGACGTCACTTGCACCTTCACCACCTCGCCGACGGGCACGACGGCTTCGTTATCGACGGCTAGCATGCGCAACTCGCCGGGCTGAAGATCCGAGTCAGGCTTCATCCGCTGCTCGAAGGCGAACCCGCCGCCCTGGTCCTTCGGATACTCGTATTTCCAGTACCACTGATTGCCCGTGACCTTTATCGTCACCGAGGGCTCCGGAACGACGACCTGCGTCGTCAGCAGATGCATGGACGGAAAGGCGATGCCGATCAGAATGAGGCAGGGGATCGCCGTCCAGACGACCTCGAGCAGATGGTTGTGGGAGTATTTCGACGGAACCGGATTGGCCTTCTCGTTGAAGCGCCACATCACATAAACCAGAAGGCCCAGCACGAAGATCGGGATCAGCGTGATGATCGGCAGCAGCACGTCATTGTAGAAGGCCTGGGTCTCGTGGCCGGCGGGTGTCGCCATCGCCGGCAGACCGATGCCGCCCGGCGTCGGCTGTCCCTCCTGAGCGAATGCGGAGTTGCTGGCCGCAAGGGCCGCGATGACGCAGCAAAGGGCGCTGCCGTAAAGGCAGGCCAAAGTCTTTTTCGACATGTCGTTCCCCGTTGTCGATGGTCCGCCCATCGTGGCGACTTACGCGCGGAGCCCTCGCTCGTTCTCCCCCGAGCGTCCGAAACGCCTGCGCGCTTCAGCGGGTCATACGCGACGCAACCTTTGTGCCGGTTCCCTTCAACCATAAGCCCTGCTGGGGCGCAATCGACGCGAGGTCGCATTTGGAGGGACAAATCGTCGCGCCGAGGGTGCGCTGCGGCATAAGGGCTTCTACGCGCTGAGTCCAGAGAAAAATGAGGAGCCGCAGGCGCCCAAAAAGCCCGCTTCCGTCTGCTAAATCCAGGGAAATCGGAAAATTAATTGCGAAGGGCGCGACGCCGTCATCAGGACTTCGCGCCAGAAACGGCGTCGCAAAAACCCGTCCGACCGCCCCAGAAGGGCGCTCGGTCGCCAAATGATCCCGCGCCGCGAAACTTTCGTTTCGCAGCGGCGGGCCAATACCTAGCGAAGCTTGCAGATCAAAGGCGCGTCAGAGTGACGGCCAGAATCACGACCATGGCGACCATGGCGCCGGGGATCAGCCAACCCATTATATCCTCCCGTTTGATGCGCCACTGAGTGGCGACTTTCTTCTTTGCAGCGGAGCCGCGGGGCACAGAGTTGTCCTTCGGACCGCTTCTTGTCAAGCCCCGAAGAGGAGGAAAAGTCGGGACGACCGTAAAAAGCCTGATTGGACGGCGTTTTTCGCCAGCATCGGCGCGCCCCCGCCCGCCTCGCCTTTGGCGAGTTCGGAGTCGCCCGGGCGAATGCGCGCGCAATGCTCTTGGCGCATAAACTGAGACGTCTCTTCCCGAAAGCCGCTTCGCCTGCTTGGGGAACAGCCTCAGCGCCCAAACAGGCGGTCGAACACGCCCGGCTCAACCTCGCCGCGCTGCGCCTGCGGCGTCCTGCGACCGGCGCGGCTGGGTGGCGCGGAGGGGATGTCTTCCGGCGGCATGAGTCCGTCCGCATCCCGGCTGGCGGGCGCTCGGCTTACCGGCGCGGGCGCATCGTCCTGCGGCGCGTCGTCTTGCGTCGGGGCGATTTGGGGCGGAGGAGTCCGCGCCCGAATCGGCGGCTCGGGATTCGCTCGCGGCGCGCCGCCGCGCAGGAAGTCGAGCACGTTCTCGACGAATTCGGGCGGAGCCACGTCCTGCGAGGCGTTCCAGTAGCCGCCGGGGAGCTCGTCGGGCCGCGCGCCGCGCATGGCCTCGCGCATGAAGCGACTCCAGACCTCGACGGGCAGATTGCCGCCGGTGACGTGCTTGGTGGGCGAATTATCGTCATTGCCGAGCCAGACGCCGGCGACGAGTTCGGCTCGTGTAGCCGACGAACCAGGCGTCCCGGAAATCCTGGCTCGTGCCGGTCTTGCCGGCCGCCTGCCAGCCGGGCAGTTCCGCCTTGCGCGCCGTTCCCGTGAGCAGCGTCTCGCGCATCATCGTGTTCATCATCGCCACGTGACGCGGCTCGATGACGCGTCCGTTGCTGGCGTTCTTCCATTGATAAAGCAGGCTTCCGTCGGAGGCGCGCAGCACCTTGGCGACCACATGCGACTGGACGCCGATCCCGCCATTCGCGAAAGGCGTATAGGCGGAGACGAGCTCGAGCGGCGTGACCGCCGAGGTGCCGAGCGCGATGGTGGCGTTGGCCTGCAGATCGGAGGCGATGCCCAGCCGATGCGCCGTACTCGCGACCGTCTTCGGCCCGACCTCGAGCCCGAGGCGCACGGCGACCGTGTTGAGCGACATAGAGAGCGCGCGCGTCAGCGTGACCGGCCCAAAATATTCGCGGCTGTAGTTTTCGGGCCGCCAGCCTCTCACGTTGAGCGGGCCGTCCTCTCGCACCGAGTTCAGGCGTCAGGCCGTGTTCCATCGCGGCGAGATAGACGAAAGGCTTGAACGCCGAGCCCGGCTGGCGCTTGGCGGAACTCGCCCGGTCGAACTGGCTCTCGCCATAGTCGCGGCCGCCGACGAGGGCGCGAATGGCGCCCGTCTGATCGAGCGCCACCAAGGCGCCCTGCGTGACGCTGAACTTCTCGCCCTTCTTGTCGAGCTCGTCTTTCAGCGCCTGCTCGGCCAGGCCCTGCAGGCGTTTGTCGAGGGTCGTCGTCACGACGATGTCCTCCTCTATCGAGCCGATCTTGTCGGCAAGCGCGTCCATCACATAATCGGCTGCGTAATTGATCGTGCCGGCGCCGCCGTCGCGTCGGATCTGGGCGGGCTTCGCCAGCGCCGCCTTCTGCTGGGCCGGCGTGATGAAGCTCTCCTCGAGCATGGCGTTGAGGACCTGCCCGGCGCGCTCCTGCGCGCCCTCGGGATTGCGGTCCGGCGCGAGCTTGCTCGGAGCCTTCATCAGGCCGGCGAGCACGGCCGCCTCGGGAAGCGTGATCTCGCGCGCGCCGTGGCCGTAGTAGCGGCGCGCCGCCGCCTCGACGCCATACGCGCCGGAACCGAAATAGACGCGGTTGAGATAAAGCTCGAGGATCTGATTCTTGCTGTATTTGCGCTCGAGCCAGAGCGCCAGGATCGCCTCCTGAATCTTGCGCGAGAGCGTGCGCTCCTGGGTGAGGAAGAGATTCTTGGCGAGCTGCTGGGTGAGCGTGGAGCCGCCCTGCACGCCCCCTCGCCCGACCACATTGCGCAAAAGCGCGCGCGCAAGGCCCTGGGGGTCGAGGCCCCAATGCGTATAGAAGCGGCGGTCCTCGATCGCGACGAAGGCCTTCGGTAGAAAGGGTGGAAGCTCGGCGATCGGGATCGCCGCGCCGCCCATGTCGCCGCGATTGGCGATGAGCTCGCCCTGCGCCGAGAGAATTGCGATGTTGGGCGGGCGCTTGGGCACCGTGAGCTGGTCGATGGGCGGGAGCCGCGCGCCGTAATAGATCACGAGCGCGCCGAGCCCGATCGCGCCCCAGATGCCGAGCACGAAAGACCAGTAGACGAGGCGCCCAAAGAGCGAGGAGGAGGACCGCGAAGCTGCCCGGCCCCGCGCGCGGGGCGGCTTCGGGGGCTCCTTGCGCGGCGGGTCCTTTGGCGGCGGCGGCGCGGAACGGCTTCGGGAACGCGGCGCGTCGGAGCGATCGCGCGGATCGGCCCTGAGCTCGGCGCGCCTCGCCTCCTCGAAATGGGGCTCGCGACGGTCGTATGTGCGCGCCATGGATCTCCCCTGCGCCGCGATCTCGCGACCGCCGAGCGCTTAAGGATTAACCGAGGCGCTTTAAGGGCTGGTTACAGACGTGAATCCCGAGGCGGGGAGAAGGGATTTGCGGCCCCTTACGACACGCTGGGGCTGCTTGCTGTGGCGCTTTGCGCTTCCCTTCGAGCGTAACCGCTCGCGGACCTGGCATGCAAATTTTTGCCCCGCATATCGCGCTGATTTTCAATGACCGGCCGCGTGTTGCGAATTCCCAAGAGTGGAAGCCCATTGCAAGACGACTGGAATTGGCCGGAACGAACGATAACTTAGGGCATTCTACGAATGTGGCCCGCTCGGTAGCAAGTGGGTCTCACAATTTTACTTTGGAGGATTGACCATGCCTTTCCAAGCTGGAGCAGCGGCTTCTGACACCGGCGGGTTTGGATTCACGAAGTCGAACGCCAATACTGGACTTTCAGGACGCGCTGATCCGGTAAACCCACAAGATGAAGCTGTTTCGGGAGGGGCCGGGGGCGTCGGCGTTTTCGGCTTCACCAAGGTCCGTAAGGCGGCAGGGGTCTTTGGCGTCAACGATACCGACGAGGGAGTGGGCGTTCAGGGCAATGGGCCGGAAGCGGGCGTCAGCGGCTTTAGCCAGAAAGGCGCCGGCCTGCGGGGTATCACCCAAAACAGCGGAAACTTCGGGGTTTTCGGCAGCAACGACTCGCCCAACGCGCCGACTGGTGGAGGAGCCGGGGGGGCTGGCGTCTTTGGACTGTCAGTCAGTCCTGGCGGGGCTGGAGTCTTCGGTGCGAACAACAGCACGAAGGGCGTGGGCGTCCAGGGCGATGGACCTGAGGCAGGGGTCAGCGGGTTCAGTCAGCATGGCGCCGGCCTGCGAGGTATCACCCAAAACAGCGGAAACTTCGGGATTTTCGGCAGCAACGACTTGCCCAATGCGCCTACTGGTGGGGGAGCCGGGGGGCTGGCGTCTTTGGACTGTCAGTGAGTTCCTGGCGGGGCTGGGGTCTTCGGCTCGAACAATAGCACCAAGGGCGTCGGCGTGCAGGGCGACGGGCCTGAGGCCGGTGTCAGTGGATATAGCAAAGATGGCGCTGGCGTCATTGGTCGAAGCACTACAGCAAATGGCTTGCTGGCTACTAGTCAAAATGGGCAAGGCGTTACAGCTTTTAGTGATAACGATATTGGCGTTTTTGCTCAGGGGGGAACGTTTGCTGCAGTCTTCAAGGGCGCTCTCGTTGTCGGCAAAGGTCCCGGGCCAAAGAATCCAAACATTCACCGAAACCAAGTCGATGGGAGCATTGTCATCAATGATGGAGGCAGCCTTTTTTTGAACGGTGGAGGCGACGTCATCCTGGCGAACGCGGACTGCGCTGAAGATTTCGATATCGCGAATGCGGAGGTTGTGGAACCCGGCACCGTCATGGTGCTAACTGATAGCGAGGTTTTGGAGCCCAGCCAATGCGCCTACGACAGGCGAGTCGCTGGCGTCATCTCCGGCGCCGGAGATTACAAGCCTGGTATCGTGCTTGATAAGCAGGAGTCGCGGCCAAATCGTAAGCCAATTGCCCTGCTTGGCAAAGTCTATTGCAAGGTGGATGCGAATTACGGGCCGATTAAGATCGGTGATCTTTTAACGACCTCACCGACGCCGGGTCACGCCATGAGGGCAACGGATCAGAACAGGGCATTCGGGGCCGTGATTGGTAAAGCTCTGCGCCCCCTTGCGACGGGTCAGGATCTGATTCCGATTCTAATTGCGCTGCAATAGCACATCGAAGGAAGGGATTGACCATGCCTGCCCGCGTTTACCGTGTGCACCTCTGGAATGGCACAGAGTTCAAGTTAGCGCGTCAGGATCACCATCTGTGTCATGGAGATTGGACGCCCGGTGGCTGGGAGCCGCCACCAACTATTCAAGCCCAGTCGGCGACAGCTGCGTGGCAATCAGAGTCAAGTGCGCTGTTGAGGGGAACAGAAGGCTGGGTCAAATACAGGCTGACCTCGGCCTCGTCTGGGCAGGACATTGGCGAACAAGTGGTACATACACTGGCAAGTCCCTTATATAGGCACTGGCATCATTCCAGGCCCCCCGCCTCCCACAGGCGGAGATCTTTTCGATCGCAGTTCCGCTCAAGTGAGCAGTGGAGACGTTACGCCACACTGTGACGCAGGCACATCGGGCGGCGGGAGCACTTTTGACGAAGCGAAGCACGAGCTAATTTTCTTGGGTTTGAACAGGCCAGCGGGCGACTTGTCTCTCGGGCAAATGCTCGCGGACTTCAGTAATCCGGTTTCTTGGATAGCCGACTTCTTAGGCTCGAATGATCCGTGGGATGTCACGTTGCTGCTGCGCCAAAAGGGAAGCGTCCGCCAATCTGTATCCCTCCCTCCCCCCGGCCGAAAAGAGTTTGAAACCTTTAGCGCATCAAGCCAATATGCACAGCATTAGACAGCTCTTGCGTTTCTAATTGCTGCTTCTCGATTATCAAAGCTTCAACGCTGCAAGACGCTCCCCGACCGTCAACGCAAGAGAGCCCGTCACGACCGCGGACTTCGTTGATCGAGCCCGGAGCGGACTGCTTCTGGAAAGCGCAGGCGAAGCCGCCAACTAATATACCAATTTCGAAAAGCAAAAATCGTCGTCGCCGATTTCAGCGGCGAACGGCTCCGCTCGCGCCTCTCAAAAGAGCCTCACGGCTCAGCGCCCTGACGCCACTTCGCCGAAAGGCGAGAGCTCTTCACAACCTTGTCGACTCGTTGATTGAGCCCGGCGGGAATTGCTTTTCGAAGGCGCAGGCGAAGCCGCCGTCGAAATGGCGCACGACGACGGCGGGCGTCGAGCCCACGACGACCTGCGAGCCGAGTGGCGGCTGGCAGTCGCTCTCCAAACCGGCGCCGGAGAGCGAGATGTCCTGGATCCTGACGATGATCTCGCGAGCGTCGGGCGTGCGCAGCACGGCGCGGCGCCTCACCGGCACGATGCGCTCGTGACGGCGATCGTCGGCTATGCCGAAATCGTGACGACTGGCGAACCAGGTCAACTGATCGGCCAGCTTGTCGCGCTTTCCCGGCGGCAGATCGAACATGAGCGCGAAACCGGCGTCCGTAAGGCGCACGCAGGGCCCGGCAAATCGTCCCAAGTCGTCGAGGTAGACGACGACCTGCTCGCCGAGGCCCGGCTTGCTCGGCGCCTGCAAGACCATGTCGCCTGGCGACATTTGGGTGGTCTGGCAGGGAAACTCGCGCTTCGACTTCGAGCATGTATCGGCCAAACAGCGATACGGTCACGCGCTGGAAGCGTCGGCTTTCCGCAACTTCGAGCGCCATTTCTGAATTCGACGTCATGCCCGTCATCAATTGCGTCTGGTCGAGCCATCAACTGTCAATGAGGTTAACGACCTTGCCTTAACGCGGACTTACGGCGGCGAAGATGCGACTCCCGGCGTCTCGTGGGCGACGGCAGGCGCGCATCTCGAGGGTTTCCGACGCCGTCTTGGCCGGGATGGTTCCAGCCACGGCGACTCCCTGGGATGTGCGACTTCCTCTGATCTACGCGCGGGCTTTTCCGCCCTCGTAGACGATAAAGCGGCGGCCGCCGCTCTCCTGAGATGGGATGGAGGGCCGGGTCGCGCGCGCGCTGCTGAGCCCTTCGCGTTCTCTGGTGGCGCTCATCATCCGCAGGGAGACGATCTCGAGCTTGGCGGCTGGAACGCGGCCGAACCAGTCGACCTCTCCTAAGGGCGCGAGAGCGCCGAGCAGCCGCGAACGGGTCTTGCCGAAATGCCGCAACGGCAAGAGCAGCAGTTCCAAATCGAGCGCGCGGCGGGAGGCGTCCACCCCCTCGGAATGGGCGGCGCCGGCGCGCGCCTTCACGCCGCCGACGAGCGGCGTCGCGCCATCGATGACCGTCAGCAGGGCCGCCGCCATTTCCCGCCGATCCGCGTCCAGCCACATGTCGAGGAAGGCGGCGCCCCTGCCCTCGGCGCCCCAAAGCGCGTTGAGCCGCGTCCCGGAGAGTCTCAGGGGGAAGAGGCAGGCCCGATCGATCTCGACAATGAAACAATCGGCCAGCAGGTGACGAATGGCGCCGGGATCGAGGTCATTGCGATCGGGAGCGGCGCGCGCCCCGCGCAGCCTGTCCCAATAAGCGTAAAGCTCCTTGCTGACGGAATGTCTCATGCGCGCTCCTCATTCCGAAGTTTGAACGGAGTTGCGTCGCTTCGGCACGACGGAAGCGCCTGAGGGGCGTCTTCGACTCCCCGATTGCAGACGGCGCGCCATATCTGTGTTTACCTTTGCTCACGGCTATGATTGCCCCTCGGAGCCACGCATGGCATTCTTTCGCGATCGTCGGGAAGTCGCTCGCGAGGGCTCCGCTCGTAGGCGCCGCCTCCCGAACGCAAGCGTGCGATCGCCGGCCTTTTGGCTCCGCCGGCCGCATAGCGGCTCGCATGATCCTGGCGCGCTTTGCGCTCGAACGACATGGCTCGAGCGACAAGCGCGCCAAGCGCGCCAAGCGCCATCGGATGAGGAGGCGTGGTGAAGCGGGAGCCGATATTCAACGTCCCTCCAGCGGTGGTCGCGCTCGTCGGCGTCATCGTCGGCGTTCAACTTGCCGTCGAACTCCTGCCGCAAGCCTTCGGGGTTTGGCTGTTTTCACGATTCGCCTTCATCCCCGCGCGCGTGAGCTTTCTCGTGGCGCCCGTGGCGACGCTCCAGGCCCTCGCAGATCTCGACGCCGACGAATTGACGGGGCTCTTCGACCTCGGACCTTTCGCGACCTTGACCATGGCGAGTTATGCTTTTCTTCACGCGAATTGGACGCATGTCGGCGTGAATGCGGTGTCGCTGGCGGCTTTTGGTTCGCCAGTGGCAAGACGGCTTGGATCGCTGCGCTTTTTCTCTATTTTTCATGGCGACCGCCGTCGCCGGCGCGCTCGCGCATCTCGTGACGCATCCCTTCTCGCTCGAGGCCGTCGTCGGCGCTTCGGCGGGCATTTCGGGGGCGATCGCGGCGATCGCCCGCTTCGCCTTCGCACCCGGGGGCGCGCTTCACGAGGACTGGGGGCGCGCGGGCGCGGGCGGGGCCACCGAGCCGCTGCACGGGCTTCTCGACAATCGGCGCGCGGCGATCTTCGTCGTGACGTGGCTTCTCGCCAATGTTCTGTTTGGAACGCTCTCGACCGCGCCCGGTGGCGCGGGTCCCATCGCCTGGGAGGCGCATCTGGGGGGGTTTCTCGCGGGACTGCTGCTCTACGGCTGGTTCGAGCCGCGCCGGCCGGCGGGCGCTTCGGTTTGAGAAGCCTCTCGGGACCGCCTATCGGCGCTCGTCCCGCGGATCGCTCCTCAACTCGAGAGCGCGGCGGCCGGGATGTGCGAGAAGATCGTCGGCAGGGCGCGCTTGGCCGCGTCTCGTCCCATGGCGATCGACTGTTCGGCCCTGTGAAAGTCGAACATGCCGATGTCGTCGCCGCGCGCGTTGACGATCGCGTCGGGCGGGTCGCCGGCGAGGCGTGAGCGCAGAATCCGGTCCTGGACGATGTTGAAGGCGTCGACCATGGCGGTCGCCACATTGGGCGCGGCGCCGCCCGCGCTGCGACGGAAATAACGCGGCAACAGCACTGATTCGGGCGCGGCGCTCGCCCGCCCCCGGAGGTCTCCTCAACCGGCGTTCCCGTGGACGCAGCGGCCAGCTGGTCGGCCACGACCTTCGATCGATCACGTCATGTCGCTCGCCATGTTAATGGCGATCACGTTCGGCGCCTTCGCCCGGCAGACGGTGACCGGCACGGGATTGACCAGCGCGCCGTCGAAAAAGAAAGCGCTCGCCAATGCGCACAGGCTCGAGAATCCCCGGCAGGGCGTAGGACGCGCGAATTGCAAGATCGAGCGCGCCGCGTTGCAGCCAGATCTCATGGCCCGTGCCGACCTCGGTCGCGACCGCCGCGAAGGGGATCGGCAGGTCTTCGATTCTGCACGCCCTTGACCTCGTGCTCGAGCGCGGCCTTCAGCCGCTCGCCGCTGATGTAGGCTCATGCCGGAAAAGGAAAGATCCATCAGCGCGAAGACGCGCCGCTTGGTCAGCGAGCGCGCGAAGGCTTCAATCTGATCGAGCCTGCCAGCGGCGTAGCAGCCGCCGACCACCGCGCCGATCGAGGTGCCGGCGATCACGTCGGGGACGATCCCATGCTCCGCGAAGACCCGGAGACGCCCATATGCGCCCATCCGCGAGCCGCTCCCGCGCCCAGGGCCAAGCCGATCTTCACGCGCCGCGGCGCTTGCTCCTTGTTCATCTTTTCCGAAGCAGGCGGCGGCGGGACGCTCAACCGCTCGTCCGACATGTCGAAGCTCTTTCGCATGATGGAAAACATTGAGCAGCTTCGTCCCTGTTCCAGCCCCTAGCAAGCATTGCTATTGAATGAGATTTAGGACCGAAGGCTGCTCCCGAAAAGTGAGGGGTTTGCTAACGACCGGCGCTTTTCGCCTCATTCGACGAAAACGAGCCGGTCACGTTCACGCTCCAGTCTCCTATAAAAGCAGGATTTTCTCCCCGTGTGGCAGGCGCCTCCATCGCCCTGAGGCTCCACCTCGAGCAAAAGCGCATCCTGATCGCAGTCGACGCTCAAGCTCACGACGCGCTGGAGCTGGCCGGAAGTCTCGCCCTTGCGCCACAGAGTTCGGCGCGAGCGCGACCAGTAGTGAGCCTC
>CAVXEI010000033.1:0-16146 GCA_963760695.1 uncultured Alphaproteobacteria bacterium
GCGACCGCCTCATCGGCGTCGAAGGAGTTCGCCAGCACGGAAAAGCGCCCGCGGCAGGCGACCCCGACATAGGTCGCCACGATGCGGCCGCCGAGCGTGAGCGCATGCGCTTCGAGCAGCTCTTTCTCGGCGAGCGCCGTCAGGAAACGCGCCATCGCCCCCATGGAAAAGGGGTTGGAGCGGCCGAGATGCGAAAGCCGCGAGGCTTTTTGGGCGCAAAGCGCCGCGACGATAGCTCTACGGCGCGCTCCCGCCGCGGCGTGCTCGAAGACGAGGGGTCCGAGCGCCGTCAATCGGCGGAGGCGATAGCTCGCCCTCTTCCTGGCGCGGGGGGAGACGCGGGCCTCGACGGAGCCGAAAAGCGCGCCGCCATAGGCCGCGCTCGGGCTGCGGCCGAATCGGAAAAAATTAAGGGATTCTCCCGGCCACCGAAGCGACGCGGCTGATTGCGGAGGAAATAGAGATCGAAACCTTTCGGGCGACCGGCTCGCCGCTTCGAGGAGCAGCGAGCGAAAGTCGAATGAGACGCCCGGCCGCACGAGGGCGAGGTTGAAATTGCTCTCGCGCCCGCAGGGGAACTTGGCCAAGCGTAGCCCCAGCGTCCGGCGGATCGCGAAAGGCAGGAGCGCCAGCGGCGCCCCCTCGCAGTCGAACGCGACGGCGATGCGCTGCTCGACGCCGCGCTCGCGTGCAAAGGCGTCAAACCAAAGCTTCACATAATCATAATGCTGGTAGGGACTGACGGGCGAGACGTCATAAAGCAGCCGCCAGGCTTCCCGTGCGTCCTCGAGACGGGTGAAGACCGCCAGCGATGGCGAGCTGGCCTCCGGGTTTCGCGCCTTCGTCAGCATGCGACGGGAATTCCTTCTTCGGCTGCAATTTGGCGGGCGAGCGCAAGGAAAGGTCAAGAATAACCCTCCAGAATGGCTAAAGCCGCGATTCCCGCGGCGGAGTGAACATTCATGCCCGGTTGGCGCGAGAAGGTCATCGACGCGGGGATGGGACTGTTTCGCGCGAGCGGCGCGCATTGGCTGGCGGCGCCCTTCACGCGGGGCGAGGGCGCGATCCTGACCTTCCACCATGTTCGTCCGAGCCAAGATGAGAGTTCGCGCCCAACCGCGGGCTGGAGATCCGTCCCGAGTTCCTCGACGCGCTTCTTGGTCATTTGCGCGGGCGCGGCTACCGCTTCCTGTCCCTCGATCAGGCGCTTGAGGCGGTCGCGGCGCCCGATCCAGGGCAGGCGCCCTTTGTGACGCTGACCTTCGACGACGGCTACCGCGACCTCGTCGATTTCGCGCTGCCCATTCTCGAACGCCACCGCGGCGCCTTCGTCGCCTATGTGACGACGGACTTCGCCGATGGCGCGGCGCGCCTCTGGTGGGTCGAGCTCGAGGAGGCCTTCGCCCGCCTCGATCGCATCGAGATCGACGCCGGCGGCGCCCATTACCGCCAACACCGTGAGCCAAAGCGCAAAGGCCCAGGCTTTCGACCAGCTCTACTGGCACCTGCGGGCGGGATCGGAGGAGGAGCTGCTGCGCGTCGCCGCCGCGCTTTGCGCGCAAGCGGGCTTCGAGCCGCTGGGCATAGCCAAGCGCCTATGTCTCGATTGGCGCGAGCTCGCCCTGTTGGCGCGCTGCGAGCTCGCGACGATCGGCGCCCATTCGGTGACGCATGCGCGGCTTGCAAAGCTCGATCGCAACGCGGCGCGGCGGGAAATGGCGGACAGTCGGGCGCAAATAGCGGCAAAGCTTCAGCGAGACGTTCCGCCACTTTTGTTATCCGGTGGGCGATCTCGGGTCGGCGGGCCCGCGGGAATTTGCGCTTGCGCGGGAGCTAGGATTTTCTCGAGCGCGGTCACGACGCAGCCCGGGGTCCTCCTTCCGGAGCATTGCGCCGAGCCCTTCTCCTTGCCGCGGGTCTCGGTAAACGGGCGGCGCCAGAACCTTGCCGCGATGGACGTTCTCCTGAGCGGCGCGCCCTTTGCTTTCGCAAATCGTTGGCGCGGCGCGCGCGCGGCGTAAAATGGCGGAGGCTGACATTACTTTCGAGGCCGTCGATCCAGGACTGGCGCGCGTCGCCCAGGGTTCGCCGCGCGGCGTGGCCCTGGCCGTTGGCGCGGCGTCGCTCGCGCTCGCCGTCGCGGTCGCGGCGCCTGTCCTTTATGTTCTGCTCGTCGCCCGTCGAGAGCTCGGGGCGCTCACCGTCGACCCCCTCCATGCGGCGACGGCGCTCGAGCTGCACAGGTTTCCCTTTCACGAGGCCGCGGCGGCAAGCGGGCGCGCCGCCCTTGCGGCGGCTTTCGCGGGACAGACGCGGATCGCGGCCTTGGGGCTCTGCGCGATCGGAATCTATTTTGCGTGGCGCGGCTACGCCAATCCTCGGCCGCGGGGCTGGGGATCGCTTTTCTGGGTTTCGGCCGTCTGCCTCTTCTTCTTCGCGCCGGCGGCGCTTCCGAAGCTTTCCCTGCAGCGGGCCGACTACGCCGTCACAGCGGTCCTGGGCATTGCGCACGGTCCCGGCCTACCGGCCTCGAAGCCACGCGTTCTGCAAGCGGCCGTCTTGCCGCTGAAGCTCGATGCGGCGACCGTGCTTGCAACCCGCGCGGGCCTCGCGGCGCTCGCGGCGGCCTTTCTCTCCCTGGCCTGCCATGACGCGGCGTATCGCTTGCGCGAGGCGTTCATTGAATTCGGCCTGGTGGAAGCGGAGTCCGATAAGCCGGACTCGATCGGCGCAGCGGACGAACCGGTAGAGGAAAAACCTCGCCGCGCGGCCAAGAACCGCTCGCGCAACTCTCGCGCGGAAGGAGGAGAGGACGGCTTCGGACGACGGGGCCGCGCGCGCAGGGCGCAGCCTCAAGGAGACCCGCGGGCGCGCGCTTTCGAGACCCTGGGCCTGCCGGCGGGCGCGACCCGCGCCGAGATCGAAAAAGCCTTTCGCGCCAGGATCAAGCGCGCGCATCCGGACCACGGGGGCTCCGCCGAGCAGGCCGCAGCCTTGAATGATGCGCGCGCCCTCTTGCTGTCGCAGCGGTGATGACGCCGTCGGCAGCCCCCCGGCGAAGTTTTGCATGGCGTCTGCGAAGGGAGGGCCTATATTCACGGGATGCTCGCCGGGAACCGCCGGCGCATCCGTCTAAGTAAGGATCGGAGCCTCTGATGAATTCCCTGGCCGTCCTAATATGCGGCGCAATCCTCCTCTCTGCCGGCTTCGGCGTTTACTTGCGTCTGCGGCAAATCGCCTTTGTCCGTGATCATCGTGAGGAGACGCCGCCAGACTTTCGCGGCAGCGTGAGCGCCGATGAACACCAGCGGGCCGCCGACTACACTGTCGCCAACGCAAAGATGTCGATCGCCGAAACGCTGTACGGCGCCGCGATCGCTCTCGCCTGGCTGTTGCTTTGGCTGGCGCCGCTGTATGCGGCGATCGCCTCAGCGACAGCGCCCGGGCTTTGGCGGAGCGTCGCCATCGTTCTGGCCTTCGCGGCCCTCGCAAGCCTGCTCGATCTTCCCTTCTCGCTGGCGCGCACCTTTTGGCTCGACGCCCGCTTCGGGCTGAACAAGCAAAAGCTCGGCGGGTTTTTCCTCGACTGGATCAAATCCAGCGCGCTGGAGTTCGCGCTCGGCGCCCCAATGCTGCTCGGAATGTTCGCGCTGCTCGCGGCGTTCCCGGACCGCTGGTGGCTCTTCGCCTACGCCGGCTTTATGGTGTTCGTGCTCGCCATGACGATGGTCTATCCAAACTTCATCGCGCCGCTCTTCAATACCTTCACGCCCATGCCGCAGGACGCGCTGCGCCAGCGGCTCGAGGCCTTGCTCAACCGCTGCGACTTCTCGGCGCAAAATCTCTATGTGATGGACGCCTCGAAACGGTCGACGCGCGGCAACGCCTACTTCGCAGGCTTCGGCAAGACGCGGCGCATCGTGCTGTTCGACACGTTGATCGAAAAGCATTCTCCCGACGAGATCGAGTTCATTCTCGCGCACGAGCTCGGGCACTTCAAATTCGGCCACATCAAGCAGTCCATGGCGCTCATGGCGGCCGTCGCGCTTGCGGCCTTCGCCGTGCTCTATTGGGCGCTCGGGCCGACAGGCCTTGCGCCTTCCTTCGGCTTCCCCGTCGAGCCCGCGATCGGCTTCGTGATCATGTTGCTGGCGCGCGAGCCGGTCATGCACGTGCTGACGCCGGTCTTCTCCTGGCGCTCGCGCAAGGCCGAATTCGAGGCGGACGACTTCGCCAAGGCGATGGTCGGCGAGGGACCGATGGTCTCGGCGCTGACGCGCCTCACGCGGGACAATCTCTCGACGCTCACGCCCGACCGGCTCTATGCGATGTTCTATTATTCGCACCCACCCGTGCCGGAGCGCATCGCGCATCTGCGCGACGCGGCGTGACGGGTTCTGATATTGAGGGCGGAGGCGATGGGCCTTCGCCTTCAGAGCACAAAGCCGGGCGGGAAGGACTTGCGCTTTGTCGAGGGCTTTGGACCTGGGCGCGCTGGGCGGGCATGCACGCCCGGCAGGGCTTCGACCACGGAAATCGCTCCAGCACGTTAATCTGGCGTAATTCGCGCCGAGCTCGCTAGCGCGCTTCCCGCTCGAACAAAATTGTTCGAGCGGTTAGGAACCGCGCCAAACCAAAATGTTGGAGCGAATTCTGATCGCAAAAGTCTGAACTTTTGCGGAATTCGCTCTTGTCGGCGCGCAAAGCGATGCGTTTGAACTCCTTGAGCTTGCAAAAGAAATTTTCGATCAGATGCCGCCATTTATACATCTCCCGGTCGATCAGGCGCGGTTTGCGCGGCGCGGGTGCTGCGAGATCACGACCTTGGCGCCGCGATCATCGAGGTTTGCGAGGATCGCATCGCTGTCGAAGGCCTTGTCGGCGATCAGCGCCTTAAAGGACAATCCGTCGATCAGGGGCGAGACGCCGACGGTGTCGAAGCGTTGTCCGGGCAAAAGCTCAAAGCGCACGAGATTGCCGAAGGCGTCCGTCAACGCCAGGATTTTCGTGGTCATGCCGCCTTTGGACTTGCCGATGGCCTGGCTCGAAGTCCCCCTTTTGCGCCCTGCCCGTGGCGGTGAACCTTCACGATCGTGGCGTCGACCATGGCGTATTCCATGTCGGGCTCATCCGGAACGGCGTCGAAGATCCGCTTCCACACATCCGCCTTCACCCAATCGCGAAAGCGCGTGTAGACGGTGCTCCAATTGCCAAAGATTGGCGGCAGATCGCGCCAGGGGCTTCCCGTCCGCACGATCCACAGAACAGCCTCGACAAAAAGCCGATTATCCTGGCCAGCGCGCCCAGGATCGCCAGGCTTGCCCAGACAGTGCGGCTCCATCTTCGCCCACAAGGCGTCAGTTAATAGAATCGCTCCATCCGAAGCTTGAATCACATCCAGGACAGGATGAGAATCCGAAATCCAACAGGCCCTAATGCGTCCCCGGAGCCAGCTTGACGTTCCGACGCTCGAAAGTGGCGTAGGACAGCATTGCCGTCATCTTCGGATCGTCGGCGCCGAGCGGCTGGCCCTGGAGGGGATTGCGCAGGCACCAGTTCACCATCTCCCAGAGCTGCGCGACCTTGCCCAGTTGCTTCTGAAACTTGGGGTAGGTCTCAGGATGGGTATTGGCGGCGTTGGGATGGCATTGCGCGCAGGCGACGCCGTTCGACCCCAGCGATCCATCGGTCCACAGCGCGCGGCCTTCGGCAACGACCTTCTGATATTCCGCCTGCCAGCGGTCGAGGTCGGCCTTGGTGAATTCGTCGGCCCGCGCCGGCGCCGAAGGCTGAAGCGAAAGGGCGAGCAGGAAAGCGGCGGCAAGAGTGAGGCGCATCGTCGGCTCCTGGTCAATAGTGGCTTTGCGGCGGCCGGCGACGGCTCGGCTCCTGATAGGCGAGATCGACGGGCGCTCCCTTGGCCGGGTCGAAGCCGACGGTGCGCGGCTCATTGTCCCAGAGCTGGTAACGCGCCGTGACGCGTCCCGAATGGAGATCGATGAGCTGCCAGCCGGTGGCGTCGCGCTCGAAGAAGGGATCGCCGCGGTTCATTTGCACGGTGAGAACCGGCAGCTGGCTTTCCACCTGCGCGTAGCTTTGCGGATAGGGCCAGGGCCAAGCCGTCGCCATCACCGAATTGAAGGAGATGTTGCCGATCTGGTTGTACTGGATCTGGTGCACGTGGCCGTAGATCACATTGACCGAACGGAACGGCTGCAGCAGCGCCTGCACCTCTTCCGCGTCGTCCGTCCAGAAGTTCCAGCCCTTGTATATCTTTTGCAGCGGCGAGTGCGAGAAGACCACGATCGGCGTCTCGCGGCTGACCTTAGCGAGGTCCTCCTTGAGCCAGGCGCGCTGCTTCTCGCCGACCATGAACGGCGACCCGTTGGGATTGTCGAGGCCCGCCATCTCCAGCATGCGCCGCTCGGGCGTGGGCCAGCGATGATGGGTCCAATCGTCGCTGACGATGATCGAGTTCAGCACGACGAAGTGCACGCCCTTGTGATCGAAGCTGTACCAATGATCGCCGTAGAGCTTGCTCCAATATTCGCCGAGATCGAGATAATAGTCGTGCTCACCCATCACCGTGTGCAGCTTGGGGGTGAGCTGCGACAAAATCTCCGCGCCGTGGTCGAGTTCCTCGCGCTTGCCGAGCTGCGCAAGATCGCCGCCGAACATGACGAAGTCCAATTCGGGCTTGATCAGATTGGCCTCGGCCACCGCACGCTTGAGGCCCATGTCCCAGTTGCGCACGAAGGTCGCGCCTTTGATGTGCTGGATATGCGAGTCTGAGATATAGGTGAAGGAGAAGTCCTCGCGTTCGCCCGCGAAGGCGAGCCGCACCATGCTGATCGGAAGCGTCGTCAAAGTTCCCGCGACGCCGGCGGCGCCGGCCGCCATGACGCTGCGTCTCGTGATCAGTTTGCTCATCTTTCTGCCTCTCGGGTGGCGATTGGCTTGTTGCCTCTGACGCTTAGTAGCGGCGCCACTGCGGCTCAAGGCGTCGCGACGTCTTTCGTCATGGCGTTGGCGTATTGCGGGCTCGTCAGCGTCTCCAGAAAAGCGACGAGGTCGCTGATCTGCTGATCCGTCAGGTTCAGGGGCCTGATGCCGCCCGAGAGATAGGGATTGACCGAAGGGTCTCCGGCGCTCTTGCCGCCGTCGTTGTAATGCTTGACGACGTCGCGCAGCGTCTTCAGCGAGCCGTCATGCATATAGGGTCCCGTGACGGCGATGTTGCGCAAGGTCGTCGTCTTGAACGCGCCGATCTCGTCGAAATGCGTCGTCACGGCGAAGCGCCCGAGATCCGAGACCTTGGGATCGGCCAGCACTGTCTTGTCAACCGAGGCGCCGGATGCTTTCGCCTTCTGAAATTCGGCGGAGAGGCGCGGCACGTCGGGCTGAATCTTGTTGATCCCGACGCCGATGTTGTGGAAGCGGTTGTCGGTGAAGAGCGCGCGGTCCTGCTCGATCGTGTGGCAGGAGACGCAGCGTCCCTGGCCGACGAAAATCTCGAAGCCGCGCTTGGCGTCGGCGCTGATCGCTTGGTTGTCGTGACCGAAATACCAGCGGTCGAAGGGCGAGTCGCCCGAGACGAGCGTGCGCTCGAAGGCCGCGATCGCCTTCTTGACGTGATCCATCGTGATCGATGAGCCGCTCGTGCCGAAGGCCTTGATAAAGGCCGCGGTGTAAGCGGGGTCCTCGCGCACGATTTTGAGGATCGCGTCATGCGACGCAAGACCCATCTCGATCGGGTTGAGGAAGGGGAACTGCGACTGGTCCTCGAGCGAGGACGCGCGGCCATCCCAGAAGAAGCTGTCATAATAGGCTGCGTTGACGGCGGTGGGCGCGTTGCGCGTCCCGAACTGGCCGCCGATGCCGCGCGACGTCTTGAGCGGGGAATCGGTGAAGGCCTTTTGGTCGTCGTGGCAGGTGCTGCAGCTCACCGTGCCGTCGCCGGAGAAGCGCTTGTCGTGAAAAAGCTTCTGACCGAGCGCGACTTTCTCGTCGGACTGCGGGTTGTCGGCGGGAATAGGCGGCGGCGGCAACCCCAGCGGCTCAGCGCGGACGAACGTCGAAGCCGTCACAAATCCCAACGCCGCCAGGAGCAGCGTTTTCGATGCTTTGCGCCTCATTCCTTCCTCCCCAGGATGCCTACGAGGCCAGCGTTTTCCGCCGTTATGTCTTTCTGCATCGCTCTGAGCGCGTATCGGCGGCGCCGAACTGGCTCAGTCATCTTGCTCTAGCTTTTCAGTCACGGCAAGCGACTTCGCTATGTTTTGGACTGCGCTGTTCTTCGCAAGCGCACAAGATTTCATACTCACCGTCCGCGACGCCCCTCCGGCGCGCAGGTTCGAAATCCCCCAGCTTTGCGGTCCTTGCGCGCTCATGATAGGGGGCATCGCGGCGCACAAGACACGGCGTCTACGCGCTCGGCACGAAGAGGGGAGTTATGACGCTACGCACTCTGGTTTTCGCTCTCACGCTGCTTCCATTGGCGGCTCACGCGGACGATCTGCGGCGCGACGCGCTGGCCGCGTCCTTGGCGCCGATCGACGCCGCCGCGGCGGTGAAGGCCGTGAAGGGCAACAACGTCACGCCGGCCAAGATCGAACTCGGGCAAAAATTGTTCTTCGATCCGCGCCTTTCCAAAAGTCAGCTGATCAGCTGCGCATCATGCCACAATCTCTCGCTCGGCGGCGCCGACACGGGATCGACGTCGGTCGGCCACGGCTGGCAGAAGGGCCCCAGGCGCGCGCCGACCGTGCTCAACGCGGTGTTCAACAGCGCGCAGTTCTGGGACGGGCGGGCCGAGGATCTCAAAGCGCAGGCCAAGGGGCCCGTGCAGGCTTCCGTCGAAATGAACAACACGCCCGCAGCGGTCGAAGCGACGCTGCGCAGCATGCCGGGCTATGTGAAGGACTTCGAGGCCGCCTTCCCGAACGAGGCGCGGTCCGTCTCCTTCGACAATATGGCGAAGGCGATCGAAGCCTTCGAAGCCACGCTGGTCACGCCGGGCGCCCGATTCGACCAATTCCTCGCGGGGAACGACGCTGCGCTGAACGACGAGGAGAAGAAGGGACTGCGGCTTTTCCTCGATAAGGGCTGCGCCTCTTGTCACAGCGGGCCGAACCTCGGAGGAACGGCCTATTTCTCCTTCGGCGTCGCGACAGCGCCCGCCGAAGAGCTTCGCCCGGCCGCCGACAAGGGCCGTAGCACGGTCACCAAGAACGCGGCCGACGACTTCGTTTTCCGCGCTGCGCCGCTCCGCAACGTCGCCTTGCGCGCACCCTATTTTCACACGGGCAAAGTCTGGAATTTGGACGAGGCGGTGGAGTTGATGGCGGTCCATCAATTGGGAAGCGCGCTCAGCTCGGACGAAAAGCGGGAAATCGTGGCCTTTCTGGAAACCCTGACCGGCGAAGCGCCGAAGGTCGCCTACCCGACTTTGCCGCCGCGCGAAAAGGAGACGCCGCGACCCCAATACTGAGGCGCGGTTGTTCCGCACGTTCGGGCGCCGGTCCTCCCGCGAGGGCCGGCGCTTCTTCTTTTTGGATGGAACCGCTGTATCGCCGAAGGGATTCCAGCCGTTCGAACTCCCCCCGGGCGCGGCGCTGCGGCTTTGATGCGGTGCAACATAGGTGTCGCAGTCTTTTGGGTTGGGGGGCTATTTAGAGGGGGATTTCGGCGGCGGCGAGGGCGTGACGTTGGGGAGAGAGGGGCCAAATAGCGGCAGGATCGTATTTTTTGCGCTCGCGAAGGGCGCCTGGGGGAAAAGGCGCGGCGGGTTGAGGGTAGTTCAAATCCCGCCCTAATGGGTCGATAAGCCCCTTCGATAGATTGTCATCTCCCGTCCTATCGAGTATTGTTTTTAGGTCCCCAAACAGAAATGCTCACGGCACGCTGGGCTTGGCTCGGGGCGAGGTCCGAGGAGGGGCGCGCAGGCGCTTTCTTTCGCATTTCGCAGCGGGCGGCTCCAAGCGGCGCGTCGAACTCGTCAGCTTGAGCTGCGACGGGAACGAACTAAGAAAACGAGCAGAAGCAAGAACAAGAACAAGAACAAGAACAAGAAGAAAAACAAGAAGAAGAAACGAGGGGGAAGGGCGCAAAGCTTCGCGCATTTCGTTTGGAAAAAACATCGGACGGACGTAGGGGCGCGGCTTGCGCTTGCGGCGTTTGAAGTCCGGGGAGCTTGGGGAGAGCGGGGCGCCGGTGGCGTCGCGCGGTCCGCGAGCCGAACGATGAAGACAAACGAGAGCGACAAAAGCAAAAAAAGAGCGAAGAGCGCCGCAACGCGAAGAGCCGAACGCTTAAGAAGAGCAAGAACAAGCGCGAAGGCCTGAAATGTCGGGGGTTGAGAAGCCTGAAAGCTCGAGCAGGACGAGGGCTGCGCCGCCTTGATCAAGAGGGCGGAGCAGCCGAAAGACGCGCAAATCTTGGATACAGAGCAGACTTAGGAGGACAAGCATGACTTCGACAACAAGCACGGCTGCTGGCGCAGCCGCCACAGACACCATCGTCGATCTGAAAGGCATGTGGATCGGCCTTGTGGTGCTGAACGTATTTTATCTTCTCGTTCGCATCTACGAGCAGATCTATGGCTGGCGCGCGGGTCTCAACTCGTTCGCCCCGGAGTTCCAGACCTACTGGCTGTCGATCCTTTGGACCGAGATCCCGCTGGAGCTCGTCTCGGGCATCGGCCTTGCGGGCTTTCTCTGGAAGACCCGCGACCGCAACGTTGACGCGGTTTCTCCTCGCGAGGAGCTGCGCCGTCTCGTGGTTCTCGTTCAGTGGCTGACGGTTTATGGCATCGCCATTTACTGGGGCGCGTCCTTCTTCACGGAGCAGGACGGCACGTGGCACATGACGGTGATTCGCGACACGGACTTCACGCCGTCGCACATCATCGAGTTCTACATGAGCTACCCGATCTATTCGGTGATCGCGGTGGGCGCGTTCTTCTATGCGAAGACCCGCATCCCGTATTTTGCTCATGGCTACTCGCTGGCGTTCCTGATCGTCGCCATCGGCCCGTTCATGATCATCCCGAACGTGGGTCTCAATGAGTGGGGCCACACCTTCTGGTTCATGGAAGAGCTGTTCGTGGCTCCGCTGCATTGGGGCTTCGTGTTCTTCGGCTGGATGGCGCTCGGCGTGTTCGGCGTGGTCCTGCAGATCCTCGGCCGCATCCATGCGCTGATCGGCAAGGAAGGCGTCGCGCTGCTCGCCTGATCGGGCGGTCGCGAGACATCGGAGGGTCGCGCCTTTGGGCGCGGCTCTCTAGAAAAAGCGTTCACACTGAAAAGAAGCGACAATCCGGCGGGGAAGAAGCCGGAGCGTTCTGACCAAGGAGAAGAGAGATGTCGACATCGAAAAGCGGAGGAGCGGTCGGTCCGTTCCATTCCGTCGCGGAAGCGGCGGGATGCGTACAGACAACCGACTGGATGCTTCTGACGCTGCTGTTTTTTGCGGTTCTGGGCGGCTACCACGTCCACTTCATGCTGACCGCGGGCGACTGGGACTTCTGGGTTGACTGGAAGGATCGTCGTATGTGGCCGACGGTCGTGCCAATTCTGGGCGTGACCTTCTGCGCGGCGACGCAGGCGTTTTTCTGGGTGAACTTCCGTCTGCCGTTCGGCGCGGTGTTTGCGGCGCTTGGCCTGCTGATTGGCGAGTGGATCAACCGCTACGTGAACTTCTGGGGTTGGACCTACTTCCCGATCTCGCTGGTGTTCCCGTCGGCTCTGATCGTTCCGGCGCTCTGGCTGGACGTGATCCTTCTGCTTTCGGGCAGCTATGTGATCACCGCGGTGATTGGCGCGCTGGGCTGGGGCCTGCTGTTCTACCCGAACAACTGGCCGGCGATTGGTCAGTATCACCAGGCGACCGAGCAGCATGGTCAGCTGATGTCGCTTGCGGATCTGATTGGCTTCCACTACGTCCGCACGTCGATGCCGGAATACATCCGCATGGTCGAGCGCGGCACGCTGCGCACCTTCGGTAAGGACGTCGTGCCGGTTGCGGCCTTCTTCTCCGGCTTCGTGTCGATGATCGTGTATTACGTGTGGTGGTGGGTCGGCCGCTTCTACTCGACGACGAAGGTCATCAAGGAAATCTAAGCAAAGCTTGACGACGCGCTTCCTCGCGGGACCCGGTTTGGCGTTAAGCCAAGCGGTCCGCGGGGAGGGAAAGACGAGCGGGAGCCGGAAACTGCGCGAAGAGCGGGGTCGGCTCCAAACGAAAGAAACTGGGAGGTTGTTGATGAAAGCCCTAGTCAAGCTCGCTGCGCTGGGCGCAGCGGCGGTAGTGGCGACGGTTGGAGCTGCGGCTCCGGCCTTCGCGCACGGCGAGAAGTCTCAGCAGGCGTTCCTTCGGATGCGCACGCTGAACTGGTATGACGTCGCCTGGTCGAAGACCTCGGTGGCGGTGAATGAAGAGTTGGTGCTCTCGGGCAAGGTGCACGTGTTCTCGGCTTGGCCGCAGGCTGTGGCCAATCCGCGCGTGTCCTTCCTGAACGCGGGCGAGCCCGGTCCGGTTCTGGTTCGCACGGCGCAGTTCATCGGCGAGCAGTTCGCGCCGCGCTCGTTCTCGCTGGTTCCCGGCAACGACTACGCGTTCTCGGTCAACCTGCGCGGCCGTCGCGCCGGTCGCTGGCACGTGCATGCTCAGATCAACGTCGAAGGCGGCGGACCGATCATCGGCCCGGGCCAGTGGATCGAGATCAAGGGCGACATGAAGGACTTCACCGATCCGGTGACGCTCCTCGACGGCACGACGATCGACCTCGAGCACTACGGCATCAGCCGGGTTTACGCCTGGCATCTTCCGTGGCTGGCCGTGGGCGCGGCGTGGATCCTGTTCTGGTTCGTGCGCAAGGGCATCATCGCCTCCTACCTCCGCATTGCGGAAGGCAAGGACGATGAGCAGGTCACCGACGAAGACCGCCGCATTGGCGCGATCGTCCTGGCGCTGACGATCCTGGCGACGATCTTCGGCTACGCCTACACGAACTCGCAGTTCCCGCGCACGATCCCGCTTCAGGCCGGCTTGCAGAAGCCGCTGACGCCGATCACCAGCACGGGCACGACGGGCGTGGGCAAAGAGCAGGTGACCGTTGACCTCGGCGGCGGCGTCTATAAGGTGCCGGGCCGTGAGCTGACGATCAACGTGAAGGTGAAGAACACCACCGCCCATCCGCTTCGCCTCGGCGAATATACGACGGCGGGCCTGCGCTTCCTCAACCCGGACGTGTTCACGACGAAGCCTGAGTTCCCGGACTATCTGCTTGCGGACCGCGGTCTGTCGACCGACCCGACGCCGATCGCTCCTGGCGAGACGAAGGACATCGTGGTGAAGGTGCAGGACGCGCGTTGGGACATCGAGCGTCTGTCTGACCTGGCCTATGACACGGACAGCCAGATCGGCGGCCTGTTCTTCTTCTTCACGCCGGACGGCCAGCGCTACGGCGCCGAAATCGGCGGCCCGGTCATTCCGAAGTTCGTCGCGGGCGATATGCCCTGATCGACGCGCCATAAGCTAAATCGCCGGCCGGAGATCACATCTCCGGCCGGCTTTTTTTCAGGTCCCAATGACTGAGTTGCAATCGCTCGCGCGCGTCGATTGGTCGCAATTCGCTCTTTCGCTTTTGCTCAAAACTGTATTTAGACTAGGCGTCACGTTCGACGAGGGAACGGCGGAATCATAAGGCGCCAACTTACCGTCTTGCCGCTCCAGCGGGCGACGAGACTGGCGCGCAACTCAGTGAAGATGCAGGAGAAACCCGAGGATGAGACGAGCTTCAATTTTGTCGGCGGTCTTCGGTGCTTTTCTTCTTTTCTTCGCGCAAGCCCCGGCGCGCGCAGACGGCGGCGCCGGTCCCGAAGCGATGATGATGGGTAATATGTGCATGGTCATGTTCGGCTATGACATGATCCACATCACCTCCTATTTGCCAGGAATGTCCCGCAGCGAGTATTGCGAGGAGATTCCGGCCACGGGGAAGGTCATCATGGTCTTCGATATCGAGACCGTGCGATTCAGGGATCTGCCGATCGAAATCCGCATCATCCGCGATCCCCTGACCCCGGTCACTGCCGACACGAAGCTCGATCCCCTCACCGAGGTGCATTTCCCGGCGACTCGTTATCGAACCGGCACGTTCAGCTTCGAGCACGATTATAAGAACAACGGTCATTACATCGGGTTGGTGACGCTGACGAAGGAGAACGGGGAACAGGAGACGCAGATGTTCAAGTTCTCAGTCGGCGAGACGCTGTGGCAGTGGGTTCCTTACATTTTGGGAGCCGTACTGATCGCCATGCTCAGCTTCTTCTATTGGCGCCACACGCATCCTTCTCTCCCCAAAAAAACCGAGGCCGTGAGCTGATGCGAAGACGACAGCGGGCTACGCTGGTTGAGAGGAAACCAAAACCATGAGCACGACCAAGCTTGCGCGGAGCGGATCGACTGGGCGAAGACTAGCGCTCGCGGCGATCGCGACGTTTCTGATGGGTGCGGCTGCGCCGGCGCTGGCGCACTCCTTCCTCGTTGACGCCAATCCTTCGTCGAAGGACCACGTCGACGCCCTCCCGAAGACGATCAAGCTCAAATTCGGCGCCGGCGTCGAGCCCGCCTATTCGACGCTTTCAATCGAGACCGGCGACGGCAAGGTGCTCGCCAAGGGTGCGGTCGGCAAGCCGGAGACGCCGCGCGAGCTCACGCTCGACGCGCCGGCCGACCTGGCCCCCGGGCGCTACGTCATCCGCTTCCGCGTGCTCTCGCAGGACGGCCACATCGTCGAGGGCAATTACGAATTCTTCCTCGACGCGAAGAAATAGCCAACCTGCCGCGCGGCGGTCGCGAAACGTCTTCGCGAGCGTCGCGCCCCGTAGGCAGGCCGGAGCGAATTCTCGTCGCAAAAGCAAAAAATCCTCTCCGGAATGAAACGCCGATCGAGACGACGTAGCGGGAAGCCGAGAAAAAGATGTCGCAAACCTTCCTTCGCTTCTTCGAGTCGGTTCCGGCGGCGCTCGCCGTCGGACTGTTGCTGCTGCCGCTCCTCGGCGGTGAAGACGGCGCGCGCTTCAAGCGCGTGATCGCTTTCTGCGGCGCGCTGCGCGCGGTGCTCGGTTTCGGCCTCATCCTGCTCATTGCGCGCGCGATCATTCCCGCCGACGTTCCGCTCAGCTTCGACGGTCTCGTGACCTTCTGCCTGGGCACCTCCGTCGGACGGGCGTGGCTGCTGACGCAGCTCGTCGCGCTGCTCTTTGCGGCTACGACGCTCGCGCGCCTGCGCGTCAATTCCGATCTCCTCGACAAGGGTGCGCTCGGGCTCGGCGCGCTCGTGCTCGCTCTCACCTCTGTCACCGGCCACGCGATCGACGACAGCTTCAGCTGGTGGCAGCAGGCGAGCTTCCTTCTGCACACGGTCGCGGGCCTCACCTGGCTCGGCGGCCTTATCGGCCTCGTCTGGTGGATGTTCACGGGACGCGAAAAGTCGCCGGAAGTCGCGGCGAAGCTCGCGGACCGCTGGTCGCTCGTCGCCAAGATCGCGATCGTGATCGTGGTGATGAGCGGGATCGTAATGGCGTGGGAGAACGTGGGCAGCTTCGCCAATCTGCTGGCCACCCCCTATGGGCGCCTGCTGACGATTAAGCTCGCTCTGTTTTGCGCCTCCATGCTTGCGGCCTTGGCGCTGGCGCTCTATCTCAACCGCCGTACGGTTGGGGAATTCGATTTCGACTGGTATGGGCGGGTGGGCCTCGCCGAAGCCGTCGCAGCGACCGGACTTGTCTTCATCGCCGGCTGGATTGCGGTCATCACTCCGGCCTCGCATGAGACCGATCTCTATTGGCCGCTGCCGTTCCGTCTCTCCTGGTCGGCGACCTGGGGCTATGTCGGCGCGAAGCTACCGTGGATCGACGTGCCCAACTGGTATCTCGCCCCCGCCTGGTCTGGGCTGCTCGCGGTCATCTTCCTTGCGCTCGCCACGCTTGTCTGGCTGCTGCCGCGTCTGCGGCCATGGCGGCGCTTCGCGACGCCTGCAGCAGCGACCTGTGCGGTGCTTTTCACGGGCTCCTCGTTCGCGACGCTCGCCTATACCGACACCTATAACGATCCGGCCGTCGACTACACGGCCATGTCGGT
>CAVXEI010000034.1:0-35215 GCA_963760695.1 uncultured Alphaproteobacteria bacterium
GCCCGCCGCCGCAAGCAGCCGCTGCGCCACGGCGCGCTGTGTCTCGCTCGTCAGCGCATTGGCGAAGGCGCCGGTGATCCCGCGTCCGATGGCGGCCGGCGTATTAGGCATCGCGCGCACGAAGGCCTTGGCGGGGAGCCTCGCGGAAAGATCGGCGATGCGCTTGCCGGCGAGGATCGAGACGACGAGCGTTTCCGGTCCGACGAGCTTCGAAAGCTTCGGCGCGACGCTGTCGAGCATCTGCGGCTTGATCGCGAGCAGTAAGGTTCCGGCCGGCGGCCCGTCAGGCGGCGCGCCGCAAAGCATGAAGCCCTGCGCGTCGCACAGCGCCGCGACCTCGATGCCGGGCTGCGGTTCGATGACCTCGACGCGCCCCGGGGCCCCCGCACGGGCGAGTCCCGAGAGCAGCGCCGCGCCCATTTTGCCTGCGCCGACGAAGACGATCCTGTCCGCCGCGCTCTCCTGCGTCACGCTTCGCCTTTCGTCTCGAAGCTCGCGGCCTCCAGCGCCTCCCTGGCATTCTTGCCGGCCCAGAGCACGAATTGGAACGCCTGATAGTAGCGCTCGCAGGTCTGCAACGCATTGTCCAGATGGGCGGCGCAGAGCGCGCGCGAGGGCTCGGCCCCGCCGACGAGCATGAGCCCGTGCCGATGCATGATCACGCCTTCCTTGCGCCAGACGTCGAAATGGCCAACCCACAGCTGCTCGTTGATCGCGGCGACGAGCGCGCCGATCTCGCCGCGCAGCCGGTCGGGAACCTTGAGGTCGAAGGCGCAGGACAGATGCAGGGTCTCGATGTCGGAAAGCCAGGTGAACGCCACGCGATATTCGGTCCAGCGCCCGGCGACCGAGATCGCGATCTCGTCCTCCTCCTCGCGGTCGAAGGCCCAGTCGTTGCTGGCGGCGAGCTGCTCCACCACATCGACGGGATGTTGGGAACGGATCGTGTCCTGTTCGGCTGCGATGAGCATGTGCCAACCTTTGTTTCTAGGTTTTACGAACGCGGCGAAGGACAGAAGCAGCGCAGTGCAGCCCCTCCTCCGACTTATGGAGGGACCGCGACGACATTCGAATTGTCTCAACTGCGACTATAGTCGGAAAAGCTTGATTGGCGAGCTTTCCTAACCTTGTCCCCGGTCGCTTAGGCTTTTGACGAAGCCTGAGGGATTTGTCGCGCCCGGTAAAGCCGATGCTGCCACGCTCCACAGGCAAGTGTTGGGGATAAGAGACGCCCCCCTGCTCAACCGCCGGCGAGACCGCCGGAATTTTAATGACGATCGTCACTATTGCTTTTGGTGACGGTCGCCATTAAAGTGCCTGGCAGGAGCTCGGGATGCGCGTCACCAAGGAAAAGTCTGCGGAGAACCGCGAACGCATCTTGCAAGCCGCCGCGCGCCTCATCCGCGAGCGCGGCGTTGCGGGCGTGGGCGTGGACGCGCTCGCCGACGCGGCGGGACTGACCTATGGCGGGGTCTACAGCCAGTTCGGCTCGAAGGAGGCCCTGGCGGCGGAGGCCTTGAGCGTCGCGCTCGCGGGCAATCTCGAAACCCTCGAGCGTCTGGGCCTCCCGGCCTATGCTCAGGGCTATCTTTCTGAGGAACACCGCGACGCGCCCGGCGAGGGCTGCACGCTCGCGGCGCTCGGCTGCGACATGCCGCGCGAAAGCCAATTGCTTCGCCGCCGCTTCACCGAAGGCTTTCGGCGTCTTGCGGGACGCGTGAGCGAAATGCTGCGCGCCGGACCTCCGCAAAAGAGCGACGACGAAGCCTTCGCCGCGGTCGCGGCGTTGGTCGGCGCCGTCGTCCTGGCCCGCGCTGTCGACGAGCCGGAACTTTCGATCCGCATTCTCGCAGCCACTCGAGCCGCGCTCGCATCGGGATCGCTCGGAAGAGAGAAGTCGCATCCGCAAAAATGATCGGCGCAACGACGGCCCCGAGAAAAAGGGCCATCCAACAGGGAGGGGAACATGCCGCTGTGGAAGATCTATCATCCGGAGGGGCTGTACACGCCAGAGGACAAGAAGGCGCTGGCGGAGCGGATCACGAACATCTATGCGAGCATCCCTCTTCCCAAATTCTACGTCGTGATCCTCTTTGAGGCGTTGCCGAAAGGCGATTGCTTCGTCGGCGGCAAGCCTCACGAAAAGTTCGTGCGCTTCACGGTCGATCAGATCGCGCGCACTGTCCCTGGCCCCGTGCTTCGGGAGTGGTGGATCAAAGCGCTCGATAAAGCGGTCGCTCCCTTCGCGAAGGATCGCGGCTGCGATTGGGAAATTTCCATCGACGAAACCCCTTGCGATCTCTGGACGCTGCAAGGCGAGCTTGCGCCGCCCTTCGAGTTGCATGCGGAGAAGCGGTGGGTCGAGGAAAACAAGGCGAGCCCCTACACGCTGGACGAGAAGCTGCCGATCAAGCTGGCGCTGACGCCGGGCCTCGCCGACCGATGAGGCGAGCGGCTATCACCGCATTGCAACAAAAACGGCGCGGACTTTTCGGACCGCGCCGGCGCCTTCGTGCAAAGTTGTGAATGCTTTCAGGGCTCCATGAGCACCGGCGTGCCGACGCTGACACGGTTGTAAAGGTCGGCCACGTCCTCGTTTCGCATGCGGATGCAGCCGTAGGAAGCGGCGGTGCCGATCGAGGCGCGCATTCTGTTCGTCGTGCCGTGGATCGCCACTTCGTTGCGTTCGAGAACGATCGCGCGCGCGCCCATGGGATTATGCGGAGAGCCGCCCGGGATAAGATTGGGGAGTTCCGGATGATCGGCCCGGACGACGGCCGGAGGCGACCAGTCGGGATGGTCGTGCTTCGCGGCGACATAGGTGGAGCCTGACCATTCCCTGCCGCGCTTCGGCACGGCGATCGGATAGGACATCGCGGTCCCGTCGCCGTTGACGAGATAAAGTCTGCGCTGATGCGCGCTGATCACGATTGTGCCGGGCGCGATAGAGTCCGGGAAGGTGACTCTCGCTCCGGCTTCCGCCGTCTGCGGCGCCAATGTCCAAAGACCGCCAAGCGCCGCCAGAGCCAGCGCGAGATTGAGGACGCGCAGGCGAGCTGCGCGCGAAACGAGCTTCGTCAAGACCATCACTCCACTCCATCACCCAACGCCCGCGACGCTTGCGGGCTGAAACTTCAAGGTAGGACCCAATCTAACTTCGGCCATGCTTTTGTCTAAATTAAAATGCGCTTCCGGTTAGCGGGTAACCCTAAATTTCCGTTTACTGTGGCACTGCCGCAACAGCGCGCCTGCGGGCTTGAAAGGATCGCTCCACGATATGCAGAAGCCCCCGCCGCGGCTTTTTGATCGCAAGCTGTTGCGCCGAAGGCTCGCGCGCGCGCTCGACCAAGGCGCGCCCGATTTCCTGATCGCGCGCGCGGCGGAGGACCTCGAGGATCGTCTCTCCACGATCAAGCGCGAGTTTCCGCGCGCGCTCGATCTCGGCACGCCGAGCGCGCATTTCGCGCGCGCGCTCACGACGCCGAAGCGCCCGGCGCCGCTGCGCGCCGCCCTTGCGCTGAGGCCTGAAGAACAGGGACTTCGCCTCGTCGCGGATGAAGAGGCCCTGCCCTTCGCTCCGGCCTCGCTCGATCTCGTCGTCTCGGGGTTGGCGCTGCAATGGGTCGACGATCTGCCGGGCGTGTTCGCGCAGGTGCGGCGCGCGCTCGCGCCGGACGGGCTGTTTCTCGCCTGCATGGTCGGCGGCGTGAGCCTGTGCGAGTTGCGTCAGGCCTTGATCGAAGCCGAAAGCGAGATGTCGGGCGGCGCGAGCCTGCGAATCGCGCCATTCGTCGACATGCGCGATCTCGGCGGCCTCTTGCAGCGCGCCGGCTTCGCGCTGCCGGTGACGGATGTGGACAGCTTTACGCTCCGCTACGACTTTATGCTCGCGCTCTGCGCGGAGCTGCACAAGATGGGCGCGGGCAACGCCCTGCGAACGCGCCGGCCGCTTTCGCGAAGGACGCTACTGCGCGCGGCGGAGATCTATGCGCAAAAATTCTCCGACCCCGACGGCCGCGTGCGCGCGACGATCGAGATCATCTGGCTCTCCGGCTGGGCGCCGCATGAGAGCCAGCAGAAGCCGCTCAAGCCGGGCTCGGCGGAGATGCGACTCGAGGATGCGGTGAAGGCGGTGAGGGAGGAGGAGTAGCGAGGACGGAGCGCGCTTGCGGTCTACTTGGAAACAGGGGATCGCCGCGAGGCCTCATCACGCGCGGCGTCGGCGCGATTTCCCACGCGCGGTAAAGACCTTGGGTCCTTAGGGGCTTTTGTTCCGGGGATGCTGCGCTAGCCATACCGGCGCCCCATGATCGAGCCAGCTCGTCACGTCCGACATCGAGCGAAACCCGTTCAGGCGCTCTTCCCGCTTGTCTGGCCACGTAACGATGACCAGCCAACCCGAGTTGTCCAGGCGTTTGAATGGCGTCATTAGCGGGGCGGCATCTTCTTTCATTTTCCGATTATGCGCGCCAACGCGCAAAAACGCCAGAACAATCGCGCGGCATCCTCCCTTGCACGGGATCACCAGACCGGCCTAAAGTTTTAAGCTGGGTCGCGACGACCTCCCCGGCCGCATTTCGCTCGGAGCGCCCCATGCAATTTCGCCGCGCGCTTTGTCCCGACGGCGCAAAGATCGAGAACTCAGGCCCGCGACGAGGAAGGTTGGCGCCGCATCGATGCGCCGCCGTCGCCTTTCGCGCCCGAATGGGAGCTTGCAAAGCGCAAAGACCGCGGCCTCGCTCCGGCCCTGCCGCTGCTTCCCTTTCAGCCGCTCTCCTTTCGCGACTTCATGCTGTTCGAGCGCCATGCGATCGACGCCGCGCGCGGCTGGGCGAGGCGTTTCGCGCCGAACGTCTTTCGCCTTGCGCAATCCTACGAAACCCTTACGGGTCGCGACTTTCCCGCCTTCCGGCCGGCGCCGCTCTATTACCGCCAGCCCATCTATTACATGGGCAACGCGCTCTCTTTCGTTCCGAGCGGCGCGCCCGTCGCCGCGCCCGCCTATTCCCTGGCGCTCGATTACGAGTTGGAGCTCGGCTTCGTCTTGGCGAAGCCGCTTTACAACGCCACGCCGCAAGAGGCGGAAGAAGCGATCGGCGCCTTCGTCGTGCTGAATGATTTCTCCGCCCGCGACGTGCAGCGCGATGAGATGCGAAGCGGCTTCGGTCCCCAGAAGGCGAAGCATTTCCTGAACTCCATGTCCGAGACCGCGGTCACGAAGGACGAGATCTGGCCGCGCCTCGGGAGCCTCAAAGGTTGTGTCGAGATCAACGGCGAACGCGTCATCGAGACGAGCTTTGGCGGCATGCGCTATAGTCTCGGCGAAGCGCTCGGCCTTCGTCTCGCGAGACGAGCCGCTTTTTGCCGGCGAGCTTTTCGGAACTGGAACCCCGCCCGGCGGCAGCGGCATGGAGACGGGCCGCTGGCTCAAGGTCGGCGATCGCCTGCGCCTTGTTATTGAAGGCGTCGGCGAGATCGCGCATGAGCTCGTCGAGCGAATCCCATTTACGACGAGAGCGGACAAAGATCGTTGATTTGTCATTGAAGGGCTGGCTGAGCGTCGCGTTTCCGATCAAGGAGCCGCCACCAATTCGGCGGCCTCTTCGTTCGTAAGATCGGCAATGACTGTGAAAGGCGCGCTCCATGACCGCCATCCGCCCCAAGCGCATCGTCGATCTCTCGAAAGAGATCTTCGACAATCCGAACGACCCCTTCTTCATGCGCGTGAAGATCAAGCATCATGCGCATGGCAAGGCGCGCTGGCTCGTGTGGATGCTGGGGCTTCCCTTCCGGCTCTTCCCCAAGGAGTTCGCGGGCTGGGCGGACGATACGATCACCAAGATGGGCGTGCATTCGACGACGCATATCGACGCGCCCTGGCATTACGGTCCGATTCTTGCCGATGGGAGCCGACCCGCGGCCGTCGACGAAATGCCGCTGGAGCTCGGATTTGGCCCCGGCGTCGTCTTCGACATGCGCCACAAGAGCGAAGGCGAGGAGATCGAGGTCGCCGACATGGAGGCCTGCCTCGCAAAGAGCGGCGCGACGCTTGGGCCGGGCGTGATCGCGCTGATCATGACGGGGCGCGATCGATTGCAGGGCACAAAGGACTATTGGAAGAACGGAACCGGCATGAGCGCGCAAGCGACGGAATGGCTCATCGACAAAGGCGTCGTCGTGATGGGCGTCGATCAATGGGGCTGGGATCGCCCCTTCCGCCATCAGATCAAGGAAGCCAAAGCCAAGAACGACGCGACGATCTTCTGGCAGGGGCATCTCGTCGGGCGGCGCAAGCCCTACTGGCAGATGGAGCAGTTGCGCGGCCTCGATCAGCTCCCGAGCCACGGCTTCGACGTCGCGGTCTTCCCGCTGCGCCTCAAAGGCGCCTCCGCCGCCCCGGCGCGCGTCGTGGCGTTTCTCTACGAGTGAGAGCGCCCATGCGACGCCCGACTAGCTGCAATGGCGAAAATCGTCCGGAAATTGTCAGCCCCGTCCCTCGCTTGCGCCGCCGCTCGCGGTAGGTTGCCGTTTAATCCCTCCCTAAAGGTAACTTGGCCCGGCTTCCGCCGGGTTCTTTTTTGCCTTCTGCAAAACTCGCAAACGCACGCGTCTTGGGCGCGACTGCCGCAATGGCGGCGGCGGCGCTCATTTGCCCCTTGAGCGGTAAACTCTATATATAGCGTCCCTGCAGGCGAGGCGGCAGAGGGACCAGCCGCTGGCGCATGCCCTTGAAGGCAAACGTTTTCGCGCACATGCGTTAGCCTGCGTGGCGGGCAGGCTAACCGCCGCAATCATCATCAGCTGCGACATTTTCGCCACATCCAAAGACTATTTCTACCGTTGAGCTTTCGTCTATTGTATACGCCGCATATCGCTATATAAGCTGTATAGATAGAGGCTGCCTCATTCCTCTGGTCGAACCGGGGGCGTCCGCCGCCTCAGGGGACCCGAACTCCACGATCTCGACAGACAGGGAAAGCGGCGCCGGCTGAGAGTCCCCGGGGCGCGCGCCGCGCAATGGAGCGGAAAATGAAATACTTTCAATGCGTGTCCTCGCGAGTCCTGCCGGCGGCGCTCGCCGCATGTGTCCTCGGCATGGCCTTGGCGCCTGCCCAGGCGCAGATTGCCGTCTCGGGCGGCGGGCTCTCCGGCTCGGTCACGCCGACGTCAGGCGACACGCTGTGGAGCATCGTGAGCGGCGCCGCTATCCCCACCCCGCCCGGCTTCAATAACAAGAACGCGCAGCTGCGCGGCTATGTGATGGCCTTCGGCGGCGGGACGGAATCCGTCTTCTCGCTCGGCGAGATCAATCCGAGCTTCGGCGGGAACAGCGTCTATCCCTTTATTTCCGGGAGCGCGGGCAATTACACGCTCGTGGATACCGCCGACCCGGGTCGCGACGTGGCAAATCTGCAGCAACTCGTCATCGGATGGGTCGCGCCGTCGGCCGGAACGGGCGGCGGACAATCGTCGATCGTCACCCTCTCGGGTCAGACGAACAGCCCTGGTCAATATGACCTGGCCGCGCTCCAAGCCTTGGGCTCCCAGACGATCAATCCTGCGAACGGCAGCACCTATACCGGCGTGCCGTTTTCCGCTTTCGTCAACCCAAGCCTGTTGGGGTCCATCAACAGCCAGGTTGTGGCGGTGACAGCGACGGACGGTTACACCGTGGCGTTCTCGCTGGCGGAGTTGTTCGACAATCCGCTGGATACTCTCGCTTATTCAGGTACGGGCTTCCCGGGCGCCGGGTTCGCGCGCGCCGTCACGCCCTTCCCCGACTCGCTTGCGGGCCACAAGCTCGGCCGCTGGGTTTCGAATGTGGATTTCGTGACGGTGGAGTTGGCGACTCCCGCTCCCATCCCCGGCGCGGGCCTCCTGAGCCTCGGCTTTCTCCTCCTCGCGGGCGTCGGGGCCCGGCGGCTGGCGGCGTAGCCCGCCGCATCCAGACAGCGCGCGCTGCCCGGCGCCGCGAGCGGCGGCGGGCAGTCCGTTCGAGCGGGTCGCGCTCGGCCGGCCTCTCTCTGCTCCACAAAATTCGCGAGCGGGACCCAAGCCCGCCAAGCTAGCGACCCGAAGGGGATACATGTCGAGGCTCAAGATTTTGTCGCCGCCTTTAATCTTTGAGCGCTCGCAGCGTCGCCGGCCTTGGCCGAGAGCCCGCCCGCCAGATATCGACGATAGCGGCCTCCCTCATGAAAGGCTGGCGCTTCCGAGCCGGTAAAGTGGAAGATTCCTTGCGCAAGGTCCTGGCTCGAGCCTAACTGTCCATGCGCTGGAATGACGGGGGCTGGACATCACGAACCGTGAACCTATCATTATCCGAGATCATTTTCTTAGAATGCCGTTGAGGGAGCGTCGCTCCCTCGCAACAGGGGGGCAGCATGTCTATTCTCACTGATCTCGCCATTCAGGCCATCGCGGGCGCGCTCGGCGGCAACGCCGCGGGCGGGTTGCTCAAGAACATCAACCTTGGCCCCATCGCCAAGACCATCAGCGGCGCCGTCGGCGGCGGCATTGGCGGACAAATCTTGCAGGCGGTGATCCCCGCTCTTGCGGGCGTGGCCTCGGCGCCGGGGGGCTTCGACATTGCGGCCGCGGCCGGACAGGCGGTGGGCGGCGGCGTGACCGGCGCGATCGTCACCGTGATCGTCGGTCTCATCAAGAACTCCCTCATGAAAAAGGCGGCCTGATAGAGCCGCGACCTTTTTTACGAGCCTCACGGGCATTTCTTTCGGGCGCACATGAGGCCGGCGGTTCTACTCGAAACCGCCCGACGGGAGCATAATGCCTCCAAAGAACGACAACTCAGGGAGTGGAAACATGGGACTTTTGGATGGAATTTTCGGCGGCGTCGTCGGCGCCGGAGCGCTTGCCGTCGTGCAGCATTATCTCGAGAGTCATGGAGGCGTTGAAGGCGTCGTCGCGGAATTCGAGAAGACCGGCTACGGACAGCAGGTGAAATCCTGGATCGGCGACGGCTCGAACCTGCCGATCAGCGCCGACGATGTGAAGAAAGCGCTCGGCTCGGAAAAACTGAAGCAGATTGCCGCGTCCACGGGCGTTCCGATCGATCAGGCCGCCGATTATCTGGCGAAGCATCTGCCGACGGCGGTCGACAAGTCCACGCCCGGCGGAAGCCTGCCGCCCAAGGCCTGAGGCCTCGGCGTCTGGGGCCCGCCGCGAAGGCAGGAGGGGAGGAGCCATGCCGCGACGCAAGCGTCCCGATTGGCCGGGGCTTTTCGCCGATTCCCTGCGGATGGGCGTCGAGGCCAATCTCGTCATCGCGATGCGGCTCGCCAAAATCGCCTGGGGCGGCCCCACCGCGAAAGCGGAGAGCCGCCGCATGGTCGAAGAAAAGATCAGAGCGGCCCAGGACGCGAATATTTCGGCCGCGCAAGCGATCATCACCGGCAAGGCGCATCTTGCGCCCAAGCGTGCGCTCAGCGTTTACCGGCGGGGAGTCCGCAAAAACCTTCGCCGCCTGGCGAAGTGACGCGCGCAGCGCCGCCGCCATCGCCCGCACAAAAAATTAGCCCGACCGGATACGGGTCGGGCTGAGGCAACCTAAGGAGGTCTAATGAGCAAGTAGTGCGCCCTGCGCCTCACATCCAGGGTCGCCGCTCGCTTACTCATCGTTTTCCGCGCTCAGATCCTCGATCCGTATCGACATGGGAGCCGAGCCTCGAAGCTTCTGCAGCCTCACGCCTGGCCCTTCCCCGTTCTCGGCGAGAAAAATGACGCCCGCGGCCTCGAGCGCGGCGACGATCTTCGCGCCCGTGTCGGCGCGCCCGCCAAGGTCGCCGTCTTGCGCTTCGAGACGCGCGACCGTGGGCTCGGACACGCCCGACGCTTCGGCCAACGCGCCTTGCGACCAGGCCAGCAAGGCCCGCGCGGCTTTAACCTGTCTTACGGAAACCACGGCGTCCTCGTGTTTCGAGTTCGTATCAGCAATCTATCAGCCATTTAGAATTTAATAGATTTTCTATCACAAACTGCGCGTCGCGGCAAGAGCCGCAGAGTTGTCCCGGGGTTCGCGACACCTAGCTATGTCCGTGCCCTGTCCATTCGGGCGGGTCGAAGAACGCAGGAGAATTTTCGATGGAACGTCGCGAATTCGTAACGAGCCTCTGCGCTTCCGCCGCCATGCTTTCAGCCATACCGGCAATCGCGCAAGAGGCGGCTATGGGCGCGCATCATATGCATCCGCCCAAATACAAGGCCTTGAGCGATGCGGCGGGCAAATGCGTCCTCGAGGGGAACAATTGCCTGCGTCACTGTTTCGGCATGCTGTCCATGAACGATACGAGCATGGCCGAGTGCACAAAAGCCTCGTACGATCTCATCGCGGCATGCGGCGCGCTGGAAACGATCGCCGCCGTCAATTCCAACTTCACGCCAGCCTTCGCCAAGACGGTCGCCGATGTCTGCATGGCGTGCAAGAAGGAATGCGACAAGTTCCCGCAATATTCGGAGTGCAAGGCCTGCGGCGAGGCCTGCAAGGCCTGCGCGGACGAATGCCATAAGATCGGCGCCTGACGAGCGGGTGGTGACGTCGGGTCGCGATCCTTGCTCAGCGAAAGCGGCGACCGCGACTCAGTCCTTGCGAAAGACGTGGCGTGCTCCTTCTCGCCGCGGCGTCGTTCACTCGACAACGCCGATGTAGGGGAGATGACGGTATTTCTCCGCGTGGTCGACGCCATAGCCGGCGACGAAGACGTCGTCGATGCGAAAACCGACGAAATCGACCGACGCCTCGACCTCTCTGCGCTGCGGCTTGTCGAGCAGCGCGCAGGTCCACAGGCCGCCGATCTTGCGCTGGCGCAGCAATCCGGCGGCGAAAGCGATCGATCGGCCCGTATCGACGATGTCGTCAATGAGCAGCACACGCCGCCCTTCGATGTCCCTCGGTATGTCGCCCAAGAGGCGCACATCGCCGCTGCTCACCTTCCCGGGACCGTAGCTGGCGAGCCGCATGAACTCGATCTCGGGTTGGGCGCCGGCGCGGTCGAGGGCGCGCGCGAGATCGGCGACGAAGACAGCCGCGCCTTTGAGAAGCCCCACCATGACGAAATCGCCGGGAATGGTTTGCGCGATCTCGCCGGCCAGCGCCTCGACCCGCGCGGCGATCTCCGTTTCGCTCAAAAGAATGCGTAAGCCGCTCATTTGCGCGTCCCTGCTGCCGCGAGAAGGGCATATTGCATCGGTCACGGTTGCCCCACGCGTCGGACGGCGCTAGGCTTTGAGGTCACACGGGCTTGTCTCGGAGAGACATATGACGGGCTTCATCGAAGGTTTGCCGAAGGCGGAGCTGCATCTCCACATCGAAGGCACGATCGAGCCCGAAACGCTCTTCCGTCTGGCGGCCCGCAACGGCCTCGCCCTGCCCTACGACAGCGTCGAGGACCTGCGCGCCGCTTATGATTTCAGCAATCTCCAGGACTTCCTCGAACTCTACTACCAAGGCATGGCGGTCTTGCAAACCGAGCAGGACTTTTATGACATCACCTGGGCCTATCTCGAAAAGGCGCATGCGCAGAGCGTGCTTCACGCCGAAATCTTCTTCGACCCGCAAGGCCACACGAGCCGCGGCGTCGCCTTCGAGACCGCGTTGGGCGGCGTCTGGCGCGCGCTGGAGGATGGACGCAAGCGCTTGGACGTCGGCTCGCGGCTGATCCCCTGCTTCCTGCGCGACCGCGACGCCGACGAAGCCATGGCCACGCTAGATGACGTGCTGCGCCATCGCGACAGGATCGTCGCCGTGGGGCTCGACTCCGCGGAAAGAGGCAATCCGCCCTCAAAGTTCACAGAGGTCTTCGATCGCGCGCGGAACGAGGGACTGCTGACCGTCGCGCACGCGGGCGAGGAAGGTCCGGCCGACTATATTCGCGAGGCGCTCGATCTGCTGCACGTCGCCCGCGTCGACCATGGCAATCATGCCTGCGACGATCCCGCTCTGATGGAGCGCCTCGCGCGAGAGCGCGCGCCGCTCACCCTATGCCCGCTCTCGAACCTGCGCTTGCGGGTGATCGACGACATGCGCCGCCATCCTCTGCGCATGATGCTGGAGAAGGGCTTGCTGGTTACCGTCAACTCGGACGATCCGGCCTATTTCGGCGGCTACGTCAACCAAAACTACATGGCCGTTCAGGAGGCGCTCGGCCTCTCAAACGAGACGCTCGCCGAGCTCGCGCGCAACTCCTTCCATGCCGCGTTCCTTTCACAAGAAGAGAAGCGCGCGTATGTGCGCCGCGTGGACGAATACCAGGCGGTTTGGCGCGGATAGCGGGATAGAGGGCGCAGGCGCTGCGCGCCGCGACGAGAAGCGGTGGCCTGAAGCTGTGCCGAGGTCGTCGCGCATGCTTGGCCAAGATCACGCCACCCCCCAACAATTGGTCTTGAGCCTGACGGCCTCTCAAGAAAATTTGTAGCGGCGACGAAAATGCGGTCGCATAGTCTCGCAGTCATGGGAGGCGGGAGCCGATAGGCATGAGGGCGAGGAGCCGATAGGCATGCTTCCTTGGTTTCTCGACGCTCGTCGCGATTTTGCGAGCGAGCTAACCCACACTTACGATCCTTCGTTGATTTGCGCCTCTGTCATTATCGCCTGCTTGGCGGGCTATGCCGCGCTGAGCGCCGCAGGACGGATTGCCACAACGAAAAAGAGAACGGCTAGATTTTGGTGGCTGATGAGCGGGGCGTTCACTATGGGCGTCGGCGTTTGGACCATGCATTTCATCGGCATGCTCGCGTTCAGGCTTCCGGTCCCAGTCACCTACGACGTTCAGATAACCTTGCTGTCCACGGTTCCCGCCATATTGGCGAGCGGCTTCATTCTTTGGCTCATCAGTCGATCTACGATCAATACATCGAGGCTGGTGATTGGCGGCACGCTGATGGGGGCCGGCATCGGTGCGATGCATTACATCGGTATGGCGGCCATGCGTATGGACGCCATGATGCTCTTCGATCCAGTGCTCCTCGGGGTTTCTATCTTGGTCGCGGTGGCGCTCGCCATTATAGCGGCGTATGCCGGTTCGTTGGTTACGAGCAAAGGCGGAACGGCGCTTTTCAACTGGCCTAAACTTGGGGGCGCATTGTTCATGGGTTGCGCCGTGGCCGGCATGCACTACACCGGGATGGCGGCGGCGCATTTTTTCCCAGGCGACGGCGTTCCAATGACCGACTCCGGCGCGGGCTTGGCTCCACAATATCTCGGCGCCTGGACTAGTGTCGCGTCGCTCTTCATCGCGGGGCTAACGATTTTCATGACGCTGGTGGACAGCCGCTTGGAAGCGGCGGACCAAGCCGTTCATTTATTGCAAGAGGTCGCGGTGTCGGCCAATCAGGCAGACACAGTAGATACTGCGTTACAGACCGCGATCGACCAGGTTTGCGCCTTTACCGGTTGGCCGTTGGGCCACGCCTATCTTCGAGATGGCGACTACGCGAATGGCCTCAGGCCTTCTGAGCTCTGGCACACCAGCGATGACAAACGCTTCATCCCATTCTTCCGGGAGACGGAGGTCTTGCGGATGTTGCCCGGCGTTGGCTTGCCGGGTCGGGTTCTCGTCACCGGCAAGCCGGCCTGGATTACCGATATTACCAAGACCCATTTCCCGCGGGCAAAAATCGCCAAAGGTTTGGGCCTCACTTCCGCATTTGCGTTTCCGGTGCTTGTCCAGAAGGAGGTGGGCGCGGTGCTGGAGTTCTTTTCCCTGAGCACGAAGAAGCCAGATCCCGCATTGCTAGAAGTGATGGCCCATGTGGGCGCGCAGATCGGGCGGGTGCTGGAACGCCGGCGAGCCGCCGAAACGATCGAGAAATATCAACAGCATCTCGAGGAAATCGTCGAGGACCGGACCCGGGAGCTGCAGCGCAATAAATCGCAGCTCGAGGCGATCGTAAAAAGCAGCCCGAACGGGATCTTGCTGATCGACGACGAGGGCCGCATCAAAATGACCAATGCGGCGCTGGACAGGATGTTTGGCTATGAAGCCTCAGAGCTTCTGGAGCATCGGGTGGAGACGCTCGTTCCGGAGTCGATGCGCGAAAAACACGTGCTTTTCCGAGGCGGTTTCGCACGGAGTCCCAGGACCCGGCCAATGGGCCAGAGCGCCGATTTGAACGGTCGGCGCAAGGACGGCTCCACTTTTCCCATCGACGTGGCGCTGGCCTCGTTTAAGGCTGGCGATGAGCGATTTGTTGAGGCCACCGTCGCCGACATCACGGAGCGCAAGCGAGCCGAAAGCGCGCTGCGCGACTTGAACGCCAATCTGGAGCGCAAAGTCGAGCAGCGGACCCTCGCTCTCGCCGCCGCCAGCGCGGCCAAGAGCGAATTCCTGGCCAATATGAGCCACGAAATTCGCACGCCCATGAATGGGATGCTCGGGCTTGCGCAGCTTCTGGAGCGAGAACCGCTCTCGAAAGAGCAGCTGACTATGGTGAGCCGGCTGCGGCAGGCGGGCCAATCACTGCTCGGGATACTCAATGACATTTTGGACTTTTCGAAGATCGAGGCGGGTCAGCTACGGCTCGATCCCCAGCCGTTCGAGCTGGCGCCCATGCTAGCGCAAATCGGCAGTCTCTTGGGGGCCACCGCGCACGCAAAAGGGCTCGCCCTCCATGTCGGAGATCCGCCGCCGCTTGCTGGCGGTCTCATAGGAGATGCGCTGCGGTTGGAGCAGGTTCTGATGAATCTCGTCGGCAACGCCGTAAAGTTTACGGAAAAGGGCGAAATCAATCTGCGCGTCGAGGCGCGATCGATCACGACCTCGCATGTCCGCCTCCGATTCGAGGTGCAAGACACGGGCATCGGCATCTCGCCGCAGCAAAAAGCGAGTTTGTTCACGCCATTCACGCAGGCCGACGGCGCCATTACCCGACGCTTCGGCGGCACGGGCCTGGGGCTCTCGATCTGCAAGCGCCTGGTGGAGATGATGCAGGGAGAGATCGGGATCGACAGCGCTCCGGGCGTTGGCAGCACCTTTTGGTTCGAGGCGTTCTTCGAGCACTCTGCCGGGAGGCGAGCGACAGACAAGGCGCCCGCGGCTGCGTCTCTCGAGCCCGGTATGCGACTTCCAGGATTGCGATGCCTCGTCGTCGATGACAGTCGGATGAACCGCGAGGTCGTGCAGCGCATGCTGACTCGGGAAGGCGCCAGCGCCGTCCTCGCCGGAGACGGTCAACAAGCTTTGCAATATTTGAGCGCGCAGAACGAGCCCTTCGACGCCGTCCTCATGGACGTGCAAATGCCGGTAATGGACGGATTGGCGGCCACGCGGACGATCCGGCAGGAACTCGACCTCAAGGATCTGCCGATCATCGTGCTCACCGCTGGAGTTCTGACCGAACAGCGTCGCCAGGCCATGGACGCGGGCGCCAGCGATTTCCTGGCCAAGCCCATCGACCTGGATGAGCTCGTTGCAGTCCTGCTTCGTTGCGCGGGAAGCTGCCTGTCCTCTCCTAATCCGGGCTAAGATTTTGGTGTCGGCTCGACGGCGCGCAAGGCCCTGAGCAGCTCAGCTCGATCCTCGCCGCGTTTGGAGCCACGGCATTCTGGCGGCTGCCGAAGCGGGGAAGCGGCTGGTGTCGGCGGGGCGACCCCCCTGACTGCGCTCCAGTCGTTTCAGTCACGGCCCGCTCTCTTGCTCCGCCGCCGTCTAGGTTTCAGCCCCCTGCCGCAACCTGACCGATCAGGAATATATTGAGCGCCAGCACCACGCAGGCGGCGGCTGCTGCCAGGAGCTGAGTGAGACGGCTGTTGGCGAAACTCCCCATGATGTCGGCGCGTCCCGTGAAGAGGATGAGCGAGATCATCGGCGCCGGCAGGGCGATGCTCAGCACGACCTGGCTCAGCACCAGCGCGTTCGTCGCGTTGGCTCCGAGCGCCACAACGGCGAAGGCCGGCGCCATGGTGACGACCCGCCTGACCCAAACGGGGATTCTAAAGCCCACGAAGCCTTGCATGATCAGCTGCCCCGCCATCGTTCCGACGGTGGAGCTGGAGAGACCCGAGGCGATGAGCGACAGCAGAAACACGCCTGCCGCAGCGCCCCCGAGCAGCGGCGTCAGCGTGACATAGGCGGTCTCGATCTCGGCCACGTCGCTATGGCCGACGTGGAAGGCGCTGGCCGCCATCATCACCATCGCCATGTTCACCAAGCCCGCGATCGCGAGCGCCACCACGACCTCGCGGTTCGAGAAGCGCAGCAGCCGCCGCCGTTCCTGATCGTTGAGCGTCGGGGTCCGCGCCTGCGTGAGACCGGAATGCAAATAGATGGCGTGCGGCATGACGGTCGCCCCGACGATGCCGACGGCGAGAACCAGCGCGCCCGAGTTCGCGATCTGCGGCGTCACCGAATGCCACGCCGCTTGGCCCCAGTCGATGGGAGCGATGAACATTTCGCCAAGGTAACAGAGCCCGATGAGGCCGACGAAAGCGCCGATGGCGAGCTCGAGCGGTCGAAATCCGAGGCCCTCGACCATCAATATGCCGTATGAGATGCCAGCCGTCGCCGCCATGCCGACGATCAGCGGCGTATGCAGCAAGAGCGACAATCCGATCGCCCCGCCGAGAAGCTCGGCGAGATCCGTCGCCATGGCGGCGATCTCGCTGACGACCCACATCGCCCAGACGACAGGCTGAGGAAAGTGGTCCCGGCAGGTTTCCGCGAGGTTCTTTCCGGTGGCGATGCCCAGCTTTGCGGAGAGCGCCTGAAACAGCATCGCGATCAAATTGGCCAGCAGCACGACCCAGAGCAGCCCATAGCCATATTTCGCGCCGGCCTGGATGTTGGTCGCGAAATTGCCGGGGTCCATGTAGGCGATGGACGCGATCACGGCGGGGCCGGTGAAAGTCAACGCGGTCCGCATGCCTCCGGTTTCGCCCGAGAGCGCCCGCCGCGCGGCGAGAACGGAGCGGGCCGTGAGCGAGCGAGGGTCTAGAGCGACTGCGGCGCGCATGGATGGGCTTCACCTTTGTAGCCTGGGCTACAAAACATGTAGGCGGCTTGAAATCGTCGGCAAGGCCGATAGTGTATCTTTCCGTGTTCTGATCGCCCCAGACGAGCGGCGCCGCGAGGCTCTGGGAGACGCCGGCGTGGCGTCGAATTCTTGAGATGCCGATGCGAGAGAAGAGAGACTTCGGCGCCGCGACGGCGCTTTCGCTTCCAGCCGAGCGGATTCAAGCGCGTCGATTTACCAAGACGAGGGCGGCGCAGTCAGGCGCGCGGCATGAGGATTATGTAGAGCTGATCGCCGACTTGCTGGCGACGACCGGCGAGGCGCGGCCTACCGATGTCGCCCGCCGGCTGGGCGTATCGCACGCGACCGCCATCAAAACGATTGGGCGGCTGAAACGCGACGGGCTGGCGACGGGCCTGCCCTACCGCGGCGTTTTTCTCACAGAGGAAGGACAAGCGCTCGCGGAGCGCATCAGGGCGCGGCACCGGCTCGTCGTCGATATCCTGCTTGCCTTGGGCGTCCCTGAAGAAGCCGCGGAAGCCGACGCCGAAGGCATGGAGCATTTCGTTTCCGAGCCGACCCGCATGGCCTTTCTAAATTTTCTGAAAGCTCAACGCTCGCGGCAGCCCTCGCGCCGCGGCGGCGCGCAACGCGGCGACATCGCCTAACCAAGCCTCGCGCGTTTCACTGGCTTTCAACGGGTTCCGAGCCGATAAGGTCCGTAGAGCCCGGAAAGATGCGGATCGAAGCCGTCATAATAGTCCCGGAGACAGGGAAAGGCGTCGGGTGCGGTCGCATAGAGCCGAGACTTATCGCCGGCGTCATACGGGGCCACGACCGCGGTGATCTTTACCGGCGTCGACAGCACGGCGAGGGCGAGGAGGATGGCCGAGCTGGCCGCAAATTTGTTGAGGGGCATGCGCGTCTCCAGCATCTTGACCGCGACGGAGATCGTCGCTTGTGAGTTTTTGGAACCTGGAGCAAGCGTCGGGGCGATCAAGTCAGAGGAACGAAACGTTAATTGTGAGGACTATGCTGGCGAAATCGCGCCACACGTGAGCGTTGCTAAGGGAACCTGCCGCGCCCACCGCCCTGCCCGAAGGCGTTACCTTCTCGGGGAAGGTCGGCGCGCGGCGTCGCTTGAAACGTCGGACCGGCTGCTTAAGTGGATTGTTCCACAGACGATGGCTTCGGCCGTCGGCGAGAACGCCCCGACCGCGGATGGACCGGCGGGGCGTTTTTGTTTGCCCAGCAGGCGCGCGCTAACGCGGCTTTCCGACAGGCTGAGCCGACCCGATCTTGCCAGCGCCTGTCGGAAACCGCTTCAAGAATTTTTGGCTAGCTCGATTTTTCGTCGCCCGAACGATGCCGGTACCGCGGCAAAACCAAAGCGATTTACCAACAAGCATCTCGTCGATCCAGCGGTGGAAAAAGCAGCTTCATCCAGGCTACGGCGTTGCCAAGCGCGGCGATTGCGGCCAATCATCCGCTCGGACGATGCGACCTCGATGTTGGAGGAGAACGAAATGCGCCACGGGGCGTCGATGCGGACCGCGACCATCGTCGCTTCTTTGGCCGTGGTTTTTCTTGTCGCCACGGCTCACGCCGCGCCACAGTCGCAGAGACCCAACATCCTCCTGATCCTCGCTGACGACATGGGGTTTTCAGACGCCGGCGCCTATGGCGGCGAGATCTACACACCGAGCATCGACCGCCTCGCCTCGCAGGGCGTGCGCTTCACGAATTTCCACACCTCGGCCTATTGCGCGCCGACGCGTAGCATGCTCATGACCGGCGCGGATAATCACGTCGTCGGCTTGGGCAATATGACGGAGCTCCTCGCCGACAACCAGATCGGCAAGCCCGGATACGAAGGCGCTCTGAACGGGCGCGCGCCGACGGTCGCAACGACCCTTCGGAACGCCGGCTATCACACCTACATGGCCGGCAAGTGGCATTTGGGAAAGACCAAAGACAAGCTTCCCGCCTCGCAGGGGTTCGAGGAGTCGCTCGTCCTGGCCGAGGGCGGCGCCGACAATTTCGAGAAGAAGTCCTACACGCCCGGCTACGCCGCCGTGCATTTCTACGAAGGCGCGAACGAGATCGAGCTGCCGGAGGATTTCTATTCGACGAAATTCTACACGGACAGGCTGCTCGCCTATATCGACAAGAACGCCGGCGATAAGAAGCCCTTCTTCGGTTACCTCGCGTTCCAGGCCGTGCATCAGCCGCATCAGGCGCCCGAAAACTTCATCCATCGCTATGACCACGTCTATGACTTGGGCTGGCCTGCGATTCGCGACACGCGCTATCAGCGCCAAGTCGAACTCGGGATCATGCCGGCAGGACTCGATGTGAACGCCGCCGGCGGGCCCGATTGGAACACGCTCTCTTCCGAGGAGATGAAGATCGCGTCCCGGCGCATGGCCGTCTATGCCGGCATGGTCGAATATATGGACATGAGCATCGGCAGGATCGTCGACCACCTGAAGGAGAAGGGTCTACTCGACAATACGGTGATCATTTTTCTCAGCGACAACGGCGGCGAGAGCGCCGAGCTGCAGAAGATGTTCCCGGATTATTATAAGAAGAACTTCGACCTCTCCTACGATCGCATCGGCTTGAAAGGCTCCTATTCCGAGTATGGCCCCGGCTGGGCCGGCGTCTCCATGACGCCGCTCGCGAACTATAAGGGCTCGGCCTCGGAGGGCGGCATTCGCGCGCCCTTGATCGTCCGCTATCCGAAGACGGTTCAGATCGGTCAGACCACCGACAGGCTCGCCTCCGTCGTCGATGTCGTTCCGACCATTCTCGATTTCGCCGGGGTTTTGCCTGCCCGCGCCAACGCCGCGAACCTCGCCGGGGAGAGCCTGACGCGACTGCTGGCGGGCAAGCCGAGCACGCTCCATAACGACGACATCGTCGCACAGGAGGTGGCGGGCGGGTCAGCGCTGTTTCAGGGCGATTATAAGCTCGTGCGCAACGCCCCGCCGTTCGGCGATTCCCAATGGCGTCTCTACAACGTCAAGCTCGACCCGGCCGAGACGAAGGACATTTCGGCCGAGAACCCCAAGCTGGTCGAGACTTTGCAAAGCGCTTACGCCGATTATGTGCGCAAGAACGGCGTCGTCGAAACGCCGCCAGACTACTCGATTGACGGCGCTCTCAAGAAGAACATGGCGCGCAAGAAGCAATAAGGAATCGCCGGCTCGACGTCGTCAAGCTTGACGTTCGCTCGTCGCTCGATAGATGCGGGAGCGCAGGATTTTGGCGCTCTTGTCCCGAGGTTCCTCATGAAGACCTTCTTTCATGCGCGGCGCGCCGCTTTGGCGCTCGTCGCGGCGATCGCGCTCTTCGCGCCCAGCGCACGAGCCGCAGGCAAGGGCTCGTGCGACCCCGACAATGGCGGCCTCTCGCTCGCGCCGGGATTTTGCGCGACGGTGTTCGCCGACAATCTCGGCCACGTCCGCCACATGGTCGTCGCCCCCGACAGCACGCTCTACGCCAACACTTGGAGCGGACGATACTTTCCCAAGGCTCCCGCCCCGCCGGGCGGCTTCCTGCTGGCGCTCAGGGATACGAAGGGCGCCGGCCACGCCGACGTGATCTCGAGGTTTGGCGTGACCGTCGAGCAGGGAGGGACGGGAGGCAGCGGGATCGCCCTCTTCAACGGCGGCCTCTACGCCGAGGAGAACGGCAGAATTCTGCGATATGCGCTGGAAGCGGGCTCGATGCTCCCGAAGGCGCCCCCTCGCGTGGTCGTCTCCGGTCTGCCGCTCACGGGCGACCATCCCATGCATCCCTTCATCATCGACCGAGACGGGTCGCTCTTTGTCGATTCCGGATCGGCGACGAACGCCTGCCAGAGAGAGAACCGCATTCCACTCTCCCCTGGGCTGACCCCCTGCATCGAGAAGGAAACCCGCGGGGGAACGTGGAGATTCGACGCCAACAAGACCGATCAGGCGTTTTCGACCGCCGAGCGCTATGCGAGCGGCAATCGCAACGGCGAGGGTTTCGCGTTTGACGCGGCGGGTCGCCCCTTCGTGACTCAGCACGGGCGCGACCAGCTGTTCCAGAACTGGCCGCGTCTCTACACGCCGCAGCAGAGCGCGGAGCTTCCGGCCGAAGAGCTCCTGCTTCTCGAAAATGGCGCCGATTACGGATGGCCGGAGTGCTACTTCGACCAACAGCAGGGCAAGCTCGTGCTTGCGCCCGAATATGGCGGCGACGGCGGCAAGAAGGTCGGCCTGTGCGCGGATCGGACGCCGCCCGTGGCGGCTTTCCCGGGGCATTGGGCGCCCAATGATCTGCTGATCTATCACGGAAGGGCATTTCCCGATGGCTATCGCGGCGGGGCCTTCATCGCTTTTCACGGCTCCTGGAACCGCGCTCCCCTGCCTCAGGGAGGTTATGACATCGTCTTTCAGCCGCTCGCGGACGGGAAGCCCTCGGGCGCCTTTGTGGTGTTCGCGGACGGCTTCGCCGGCGCGATCAAGGAACCGGAAAAGGCGGCGTTCAGGCCGACCGGCTTAGCCGAAGCGCCCGATGGCGCGGTTTATGTCGCCGATGACGTGCACGGCCGCATCTGGCGAGTCGCTTATGTCGGCGACGGCTCTGACCGTGTCGCCGCGGCGCCGCCGGTCCGCGCCGTCTCCACCGCAAGCTCCGCTCAGCCGCCCGAAGGCGTCAATGCAGCGGCGGGCCGTGCTCCGCCTCCGCTCCAGGTCCCGCCCGGATCGAGCGCCGAGCTGGTGGACCTGGGGGATCGGATTTACCACGGCGAGGCGGCCGAAGGCGCCTGTAGCGGTTGTCACGGCTCCGACGGCGGCGGAACGCCCCAAGGTCCTCCTTTGACGGGAGGCCATTGGCTGTGGAGCGACGGGAGTCTTCCGGGAATCGAAGCGACGATCGAAAAGGGCGTACCCCATCCCAAGCAATATCAGGGCGCGATGCCGCCGCTCGGCGGCGCGCCGCTGACGAAGCGGGAACTCAAGGCGGTGTCGTCCTATGTCTGGACGATCGGGCATGCGGGCCGCCCGAAGGAGGCACAATGATTGACTCGCCGCTTTCGCTCACCATACCCCGCGCCAACCCGTAAAGCGTCATCGCGCGGGCGAAGCGTCGCTTCCGTTGATATTGGCGGGCTGCGCCGATGTCGTCGCAATGTTCCCGTCATCGCGCGTCAGGAACATGCCTCAGCGCTTCAGCGAAGTCAGGACAAAAGGCTCGTCCGTTGCTTGCCGCCTCCTGGCTGCGCTATCATCACGAACCGCTTTAGCCTTGGGACCCATAATGACCGCATCGCACGCCGCCCAGTTCATGGAACAAGTCCGTCAGGTTGCCTGGGCGAGAGAGCCGATCCTTCGCCAGAGCGCGTCGATGGTTCTCTCCTCGGCCTTGCGCAACATGCGTTTGAGCTTCGAGAACACCTGTTCGATCGGATTGAGGTCGGGCGAGTATTTGGGCAAGAAGATGAGGCGCGCGCCTTTGCGCGGATGGCCTCTCGACGGCGGCGCTTTTGTGCGAGCCGAGATTGTCCATGACGACGACATCTCCGGCGAGAGCGCCGGCGCCAAATCTGCTCGACATAAGCGAGAAAGCTTTCGCCGTTGATCGGCCCGTCGAGCACGCAAGGCGCGGTGATTTGATCGCAGCGCAAGGCCGCCAAAAAGGTCGTAGTCTTCCAATGGCCGTATGGAGCCTTGGCGATGAGCGCGAGACCGCGCCCGTCCAGCCATGGGTGCGCGTCATATTGGTTTTCGCCAGGTTTCGTCGATGAAGACGAGGCGCATGGGAAGCGGGGGCTGCTCGACAGCGCCGCTCTCGAACGCCTCGCAAATGAGCTGGCGCAGTTAAGGTCGCGAAACGGTCGGCTTTTCATCATTGGCGTGGGCGGAAGCGCGGGCAATTCCGGCCATGCGGTGAACGACTTCCGCAAGCTCTGCGGCATCGAAGCCTATGCGGCGACCGACAATGTGTCGGAATTGACGGCTCGCACCAACGACGAGGGATGGGAGACGGTTTTCTCCGCCTGGCTTGAAGTCAGCCGTCTTTCGAGCGCGGACGCGCTCTTCGTGCTGTCGGTCGGAGGCGGCGACGCGGCGCGCAACATCAGCCTCAACATCGTGCGAGCGATTGATCTCGCGAAAGAGCGCGGCGCGCGTGTTTTCGGCATCGTCGGACGCGCAAGCGGTCACGCCGCCACCGTCGGAGACGAGGTCATCGTGGTGCCGGAAGTCGACGCGCGGCATGTGACTCCGCTCTCGGAGGCCTTTCAGTCGGTTCTTTGGCATTGCCTCGTCTCGCACCCGATATTGCAGTCGCGCAGCACCAAGTGGTGAAAGCGGCGGTCACGAAGGCCGGCCTGCGCCGAGCGGTCTTTTTGGACCGCGATGGGGTTCTTGTCGTGCCGATTTTTCGCGAGGGGCGCAGCTTCGCGCCAACCGACCTGAATGAATTCTCGATCTATCCCGACGCCGCAAAATGCGTGAATCTCCTGAAAAAAGCCGGCCTCGCGATTGTCGTCGTGTCGAACCAGCCGGACGTCGGGGCTGGCCGCGTCTCGCAGCGCGTCGTCGAGGAAATGAACGCACGTCTCTGTGACGCGATGCCTATTGACCTCGTAAAGGTCTGCTATCATACCCGAGAGCAACGCTGCGCCTGCAGGAAGCCGCTACCGGGCATGTTGCTTGAGGCCGCCGCCGAGCTCGAGGTCGACCTCTCCGCGAGCGTCATGGTGGGCGATCGAGCCAGCGACGTTGAAGCCGGAGCCACGGCCGGCTGCCGGACGGTTTTCATTGATTTGGGTTACACGGCGGAGCCCGTTCCCCGTCATCCCTGCACAATCGTCGCCTCACTCAGCGAGGCGACGGACTGGATCCTGTCAGAGCATCCGGCTTAGCGGGCTTCGTTAGCGCCCAACTCCCGTCGAAATTGTTCGCCTAAGTGTTTGGCCGCATCGAGCCAGCGTAGATTCGGCTGCAGGCTGCGTCCTCACGGTCGCGCCAGGTCGCAGCGTGGCATGCGAGACGCGAGCGCTTGCCTAGGCCCAAGCCACGCGCCCGCCCTTGAACTCCGCTATTAACTATTGTATCGGTCGATTCCGTGTCGCGCGAAAATGAGGCTTGAGTTGGAGAACATCAAGATCAAATTGTTTGCAGATGGGGCGAACCTCACTGAAATAGCTTCGCTCTATTCTGATCCAAGAATCGCTGGATTTACAACTAATCCCACGCTGATGCGTAAAGCCGGCGTCCGGGACTATTGTGACTTTGCGCAAAAGGTTCTGGAAATTGTTCCCGACCGTCCCGTGTCTTTCGAGGTCTTTGCCGACGAGTTCGACGAGATCGAGACGCAAGCCCGCATTATCGCCTCCTGGGGCAAAAATGTTAACGTCAAGGTGCCGGTCACGGACACCAAGGGAGTCTCCTTGGCGCCGCTCATCCGTTCGCTCTCGAATGAGGGAATCGCGTTGAACGTCACCGCGATCATGACCGTCGATCAGGTTCGTGAGGTCGCCGCGGCTCTCAATCCCGACGTTCCGGCAATCGTTTCCGTCTTCGCGGGACGCATCGCCGATACGGGGGTCGATCCTGTGCCGCACATGATCGCGTGCGGCGGCTGCTTGGCCGGAAGACCGAAAGCGGAGCTGCTTTGGGCGAGCCCGAGAGAGCTGCTCAATGTCTTCCATGCGCAGGAAGCCGGCTGCCACATCATCACCGCGACGCCGGACATACTCGCAAAGCTGGCGTTGCTGGGTAAGGACTTGGGGCAGTATTCCCTGGAGACCGTGCGCATGTTCTATCGCGACGCCGCGGAGTCCGGTTTCAGCATCGCGCCGGCGCCGCAACTGGCCGTGTAAGCTCTCATCCGACCGCTCAGAAGAAAATGAAAGGGACGCCTGATGGCGCGACAATTCAATCGGGTATTCGTGACTGGCGGCGCCGGCTATTGCGGCAGCCGACTGGTGCCTCAGCTGCTGCGCTCAGGCTACGAAGTGACCGTCTATGACATCATGTATTTCGGAAGCGAATTCCTTCCGAAGGACAATCCCAAGTTGACCGTCCTGCAGGGGGACATCCGCGACACGGCCCGACTCGCCAGCCTTTTCAAAGGCCAGGACGCCGTCGTGAGCCTCGCCTGCATTTCCAACGACGCGAGTTTCGAGCTCGACGAAAAGCTCTCCACCTCCGTCAATCTGGACGCTTTCGAACCGATGGTCCTTGCGGCGAAGGCCGCCGGCGTCAAACGGTTTGTGTATGCGTCGTCTTCGTCGGTCTACGGCGTTTCGGACCAGCCGGACGTGACGGAAGACCATCCGCTCGTGCCGCTGACGCTTTACAACAAATACAAGGGCATGTGCGAGCCGTTGCTGAACAAGCACGTCGATGACGCCTTTACGGGCGTGACCTTTCGCCCGGCGACGGTCTGCGGCTACGCGCCGCGCCAGCGACTGGATCTCTCGGTGAACATCCTCACCAACCACGCCGTGAACAAGAACAAGATCACGGTGTTTGGCGGCTCTCAGCTGCGGCCGAACCTGCACATTCAGGACTATGTCGACGCGGTCGAGATGTTTCTCGAGGCGCCTGCCGAAAAAATCCGCGGCGAGATTTTCAACATCGGCTATCAGAACCTGTCGCTGATGAAAATCGCCGAGCTGGTTCGAAAGGTTGTCTTGGAAGAGTTCGCGGATCGTGGCGCTCTCGAAATCGTCACGACGCCGAGCGACGACATCCGCTCCTATCACATCAATTCCGACAAGGTTGCGCGGGTTCTCGGCTTCAAACCGCGCCACACGATCGAAGACGCGGTGCGAGAGCTGTGCGTGGCGTTCCGCGATAAGTTACTGCCCAACAGCTTCGAAGATGACGTGTATTTCAACGTCAAGCGTCTTCAGAGGCTGAAAGCGGCATGATCGACAAAGGCGTCGCGGTCGTTACGGGAGGCGCGGGTTTCATCGGGAGCCACATGGTGGATCTCCTGTTGGAACGGGGTTACCGCGTCCGCGTCATCGACGATTTGTCGGGAGGCCACAAGGCCAATCTCGCGCATCTCGAGAACAATCCAGCCCTGGAGTTCTACCAACGCGACATCCGCTCGCTCACGCCGGGCGAGCAGATTTTCGCCGACTGTCGCTACGTCTTCCACTTCGCAGGAATAGGCGACATCGTGCCCTCGATAGAGCGGCCGCTCGACTACATGGACATCAATGTCCAGGGGACGGTGCGCGTGCTCGAATGCGCTCGCGCGGCGAAAGTCGCCAAGCTCGTCTACGCCGCGTCCTCGTCTTGCTATGGGCTGGCCGCCACGCCGACGCGCGAGGACCATCCCATCGCGCCTCAATACCCCTACGCGCTTTCGAAGTATCAAGGCGAGCAGGCGGTGTTTCACTGGGGCGACGTGTATGGTCTGCCGGTGAATTCCGTCTGCATCTTCAACGCTTACGGTCCCCGGGTGCGGACAACGGGAGCCTACGGGGCCGTTTTTGGCGTCTTCTTCCGCCAAAAGCTCGCCGGAAAGCCCTATACGGTCGTCGGCGACGGCACACAAAGGCGAGACTTCGTCTATGTCACCGACGTCGCGAGAGCCTTTCTTGCCGCGGCAGAGACCGACGTAAGCCGGCAGCGCTTCAACGTCGGCGCCGGCGATCCGAAATCCGTTCTCGAGCTCGTCCAGCTTCTCGGCGGAGATATTGTCCACGTTCCCAAGCGTCCCGGCGAGCCGGACTGCACATGGGCGGACATCGGCAAGATCACCGCCACTTTGGGATGGCGCCCTGAAGTCCCCTTCGACAAGGGGGTGGCGAAAATGATGGAGCAAATTCATCTATGGCAAAACGCGCCACTGTGGGATGTGGAATCGATCGCCGAGGCGACGAAGACCTGGTTTGAGTATCTTGGTGGGAAAACCAAATAGAGAAGTCGAATGCCGGAATCTTTGAGCCAACGATACCAGCACAAGATCAAGACGCCGGAAGCCCTTCGAGAGATCCTCGGCCCGATGCCGCGCGCGCGGCGCGCGATCATGTGTCATGGCGTGTTCGATGTCGTTCACCCGGGGCATATCCGCCATCTCGTCTATGCCAAGAGCCGGGCCGACATCCTTATCGCCAGCATCACGGCGGATCGGCACATCACGAAGGGCGTTCACAGGCCGCACATTCCGCAGGATTTGCGAGCGCTAAATCTCGCCGCCTTCGAGATGGTCGACTATGTGGTGATCGACGCGAATGCGACGCCTCTCGAGAATATCCGCACGATCCAGCCGGATTTTTTTGCGAAGGGCTATGAATATTCGGAGCGCGGACTGCCCCCCAAGACGCAGGAGGAAGCCGAGGTCCTGCGCAGCTACGGAGGCTCGCTGCTCTTCACGCCCGGCGATATCGTCTATTCGTCCTCCAGGCTCCTCACCCTCGAGGAGCCGGTTCTCAAGTACGACAAGCTTCAAATCATAATGGACAGCAAGGGGATCACCTTCGCTGACCTAAGACGGACCATCGGCGCGCTCTCCTCTCACCGCGTTCACGTCATCGGAGACACGATCGTCGACAGCTATACCCAATGCGTCATGATCGGCGGCCAGACGAAGACGCCGACGCTTTCCGTCCTCTTTGAGAAGAAGACGGATTATGTCGGCGGCGCGGCGATCGTCGCGAAGCACTGCAGGGCGACCGGCGCCGGGGTAGCCTTCACGACGGTTCTCGGCGACGACGAGCAGGGCCGCTTCGTTAGGGAGGATCTGCGCAACTCAGGGATCGAGCTGGCGGCGAGCGTCGAGGCGGGACGACCAACGGTCAACAAGAACGCCGTGGTCGTCTCCGGATATCGATTGTTGAAGATCGACACTTTGGACAACAACTCCATAACCGACGCGACTCTGAACGAAATGGCCGCAAGGGTCCAGGGCGCGAAGGCCGACGCCGTTATCTTCTCGGACTTCCGGCACGGAATCTTCAATCGGCGCACGATCCCGGCGCTCATCGACGCCATCCCGCAGAACGCCTATCGCGTCGCGGATAGCCAAGTCGCCAGCCGATGGGGCAATATCACCGAATTCCGCGGATTCGATCTCATTACGCCGAACGAAAGGGAAGCGCGGTTCGCTCTGGCGGATCAGGACTCGGGCATTCGGCCGCTCGCCTCCAAAATCTATGACGAAGCACAGTGCAAGCTGCTGATCCTCAAACTCGGCCACCGTGGGGTCCTCACCTGCAACAGCGCCGATCACCAGTCCTTGGACAGCTTCTTCTCTCTCGATAGCTTCGTCGACAATCTCGTGGACGCTGTCGGCGCAGGCGACGCCCTTCTTGCCTATTCGACATTGGCGATGCTGGCCTGTCGCGACGAGGTGCAAGCCACCATCATCGGGCTTCTCGCCGCAGCCTGCGAATGCGAGCTGGATGGAAACATTCCGATCACTCCCGAATCTGTCTTAAAGAAGCTCGATCGCGTCGAGAAGCGGATCAATTATGCGTGAAGACATGAAGGCGATCGTCGTCGGACTGGGCATTCAGGGACACAAGCGACGCGCTTTCGCCGGCGCGGACTTCGTGGCGAGCGTCGACCCGCAAAACCGCGACGCGGACTACCGGTCGATCGAGGATGTGCCGCTTGCGGATTATGACGCTGCGCTCTGCTGCATTCCCGACGAGCCGAAGTATGAGATCCTCAAGCACCTCCTCTCCCACGGCAAGCATGTTCTCGTGGAGAAGCCGCTGTGGACCGAGGACGCGCAACAGATTTCCGAACTCGAGAGCTTGGCGCGACGCGCCGGCGTCGTCTGCTACACGGCCTATAATCATCGCTTCGAGCCGCATTTCGTGCGCATGAGAGATTTGATCGCCTCAGGCGTTCTGGGACGGATTTATTCGTGCAGGATGTTCTATGGAAATGGAACGGCGCGCCTGGTCCGCAATTCCGAGTGGCGAGACAAGGGCGCGGGCGTCCTGCCCGATCTCGGCTCTCACCTGCTCGACACCTGCCGCTTTTGGTTCGGGGACCAAGCCAAGCGCGCTCAGGAGGTCATTTCCGTCAGTTGTTTCGAAAACCGATCGCCTGATCATGTGGTCATCGGCAGCGCGCAAGGCGGCTTAAGGATCGAGCTCGAGATGACGCTGCTCTCCTGGCGCAATCATTTCACCTGCGACGTCTTCGCGGAAAATGGCAGCGCGCACATCGAATCGCTGTGCAAATGGGGGCCCTCGACATTCACGACGCGACGACGCGTGCTCCCGAGCGGCCGACCGCCCGAGGAAGCGATCACCCTGACCCAAGACGATCCCACCTGGAAAGCCGAATACGAACATTTCAAGAGGCTCTGTCAGTCAGGCGCGCAAACCGATCTCTCGAACGATGTTTGGCTCGGCCTCGAGCTCGCCGCCTTGGGGCGACGCGCCATCGAACAACTACAACGGGCTTGAAAGCGATCCATGTCCTCATCCTCCGCTCAATCCTCCTCGCCGATCACCGTCGGTTTCGCAGGAATGACCCACCTTGGCCTGGTGTCTGCGACCTCCGTGTCGGCGAAGGGCTTTCCGACGATCTGCTATGACGCCAACGCCAGCCTGATCGGGGCGCTCTCCGCGGGAAAGCTCCCCATCAAGGAGCCTGATCTGGACGATCTCGTTCGACAGAATGGGGATCGCCAGCTCTTCACGTCCGATCTCGCCCGGCTCGGCGAATGCGACATCGTCTATATTTCAATCGACGTGCCGACGGACGACGCGGCGCAGAGCGATCTTCGTCCGGTTTCGACGCTCATCTCCGCCGTCGCGAAGGTTCTCAAGCCCAACGGCTTGCTGGTCGTTCTCTGCCAGGTCCCGCCCGGATTCACGCGGGCGATCGATCTCATTCCGCCTGCGAGACTCTATTATCAGGTCGAGACGCTGGTGTTTGGTCGCGCGGTCGCGCGCGCTCTGCATCCGGAACGCACCATCATCGGCTGCGCCGACCCCGCCCTGCCGCTGGACGCGCGCTATCAGGCCCTGCTTTCCGCATTCGGTTGCCCGCTGCTGCCGATGCGATACGAAAGCGCCGAGCTCGCCAAGATCGCGATCAACTGCTGTCTGGTCTCCTCGATCAGCGTCGCGAACACATTGGCCGAGCTCTGCGAGAACATCGGGGCGGAATGGTCCGAGATCGCGCCCGCGTTGAAGCTCGACGCGCGCATTGGACCGTCAGCCTATCTGTCGCCGGGCCTCGGCATTGCCGGCGGCAATCTCGAGCGCGATCTGGCGACGGTCATTTCGCTCTCGGAGCGCCACCAGACCAACAGCGACGTTGTCCGCGCTTGGCTCGCGAACAGCAAGCATCGCCGGGACTGGGCGCGTCGCACGATCGAGGCCGCGCTCTTATCCGAGCGCCCGGACGCCAAGGTCGCCGTCTGGGGTTTGGCCTATAAGGAAAACACCCATTCGATCAAGAACTCGCCGTCGCTCGCGACGATCTCTGGCCTGCCGCAGACGCGCTTCGTGGTCCACGACCCCGTCGTGCGCGCCGAAGCCATAGCCCACGACCATATCACGCAAGTCGACGAGCCTTTGCAGGCCCTGGCGGAAGCGGAAGCGCTGCTGATCCTGACGCCCTGGCCGCTCTATCGCACGATCTCCGCGCAAGACATCGCCAAGTCGATGCGCGGCCGTATCGTCCTCGATCCCTATCGCGTTCTGCAAGCAGATGCGGTCAACGCCGCAGGGCTCGATTATTACTCGCTCGGGTCCCGGCACGAGCCGGCGCCGGGAGCGCCGTGATGCTTCATCACCTCGCTGCAGAGCCCGCAAAACCTCGCCGCGTCGTCGTCATCGGCGCCGGCGGCTTCGTGGGCGGGGCGGTCTGCCGTCGCCTGGAGGCGGAAGGGATCGAGGTTCTGGCGCTCGACCGCGCGAAGATCGATCTTCTGGCGGAGGACGCGGCGACACGGCTTTCCTCCTCTCTGCGGCCGGGCGACGCCGTCGTCGCCGCCGCCGCTCGCGCTCCTTGCAGAAATCTCGACATGATGATCGAGAACGTCGTCATGGTGCGATCGATGCTCGCCGGCATCGCGGCCGCCTCGGTCTCGCATGTCGTCAACATCAGCTCGGATGCGGTCTATGCGGACGAGCCGACGCCGATCACGGAAGAGACGCCGACAGCGCCCGCCACCTTGCACGGCGCGATGCATCTGATGCGCGAGATCGCCTTTCGCGAAGCGGTCGCAGCCCCTCTCGCAATCCTGCGCCCTACCCTCCTCTATGGCGCGGAGGACCCCCATAACGGCTACGGCCCGAACCGTTTCCGACGCTCGGCCGCGGCGGGGGAAGACATTGTGCTGTTTGGCGGCGGAGAGGAACGGCGCGACCATGTCCTGATCGACGATCTCGCCGAAGTCGTCCTGCGTGTGTTGCAGCGACGATCGACGGGGGTGCTGAATGTGGCCGCGGGTCGCGTTCACTCCTTCCGCGCCATTGCGGAGATGGTCGCGCACGCGTCCTCACGCGATGTCGCGCTCAAGGAGACGCCGCGCAGCGGTCCCATGCCGCACAACGGCTACCGGCCCTTCGACATCGCGGCGACGCGGAAAGCCTTTCCGGACTTCGAATACAGCCCGATCGAGTCGAGCATCGGGCGGCTGCAAGAGCTGACGGAGCGATCACTTGGCTGAAGTCAATCTTCTGCGGTCCCTCCCCCGCGCCAAGCGCAACATCTCGCAACGCGGCAACGCGAAGACGCCCGAGGTCATCGCCGCCGCCAGAGAATACGGCGAGCTCTACTTCGATGGGCCGAGGGACTACGGCTATGGCGGCTATCGCTACGATGGACGTTGGCTGCCCGTCGCCAAGGACATCATCGCGCATTTTGGCTTGAAGCCGGGCATGCGCGTCCTCGACGTCGGCTGCGCGAAGGGCTTTCTGGTAAAGGACTTCATGCTGGCCGAACCGCGGCTGGAAGCGTTCGGATTGGACATTTCCGAATATGCGCTGAAACATTGCGAGGAGGAAGTCGTCGGCCGTCTACATCTCGGAAGCGCGGACAGGCTGCCCTTTCCCGACAAAAGCTTCGACTGCGTGCTGAGCATCAACACGATCCACAACTTCGATCGCGACGGGCGCGCTGACCGCCTTGCGCGAAATCGAGCGCGTGTCGCGGGGCCGCTCTTTCGTGCAGGTCAACTCCTATCGCACGCCCGAGCAGAAAGAGCTCTTCGAGGAGTGGGTGCTCACGGCGCGCTTCCACGACTACCCGCAAGGTTGGCTCGATGCGTTTGCGGAAGCCGGCTACTCGGGCGACCATTATTGGACGATCGTCGAATGAACGGCCGCCCCTAGAACGCGAGACGAAATCATGTCCCAGAAAACTTACGCAATTCTCGGCGGCGGCGGCAGCTTCGGCATTCACGCGGCGCTCTGGCTGCTGGAGCACGCCAACCCCAAGAAAGTCATCGGAATCGGTCGCAATCCCTTGCGGGATTCGGCCTTCTCGCTCGACGTCGATCGGCGTCGACTGGGTACGAGTACCACGCGCGCCACGTGACCTATGAGCTCGATCTCCTGCTCGAGCTGCTGGACAAAGAGCGGCCGGACGTCATCGTCAATTTCGCGGCGCAGGGCGAAGGCGCCGTCTCCTGGAAGCATTCCTGGCGCTTTTTCGAGACCAACTCGATGGGGCTCGCGCGGCTGTGCGAGGAGCTGATGAAGCGGGACTGGCTCGAGCGCTTCATTCAGATCGGCACGTCCGAGATGTACGGATCCGTCGATCACGCGGTTACCGAAGAGGAGCCGATCAAGCCTTCGAGCCCCTACGCCGCCTCGAAAGTGGCTTTCGACATGTACCTCCTGTCGATCGCGCGCTTCATGAAATTTCCGATGAACATCCTGCGGCCGTCGAACGCCTATTGCCCGGGGCAGCTTCTGCACCGCGTGGTTCCGAAGGCGATCGTCTGCGGCCTGCTCGGCGAAAAATTGCCGCTGCACGGCGGCGGGCGAGCGGAAAAATCATACATCCACGCGCGCGACCTGGCGCGAGCAATTCATCTCACCGCGGAAGGCGCGCCGCTCGGGACGGTGTATAATGTCGGCCCCAAGGAGCCCACCTCCATCCGCCGCGTCGTCGAACTCTGCGCCGAAGCGGTCGGCGTGCCCTTCGAGCAGCTTTGCGAGGTCACCGGCGATCGCCTCGGGCAGGATTCCCGCTACTGGCTCAATTCATCGGCGATCAAGCGCGATCTCGGATGGGAGCCGCAGATCCACTGGAACCAAGGCTTGGCGGAGATGGTGGATTGGGGGAGGTCGAACCTCGATGCGCTCAAACGCGCCCCGCGCGACTATACGCTGAGGGGGTGATAATCCAATTCGACCACGAGAGACGAGCAGCATGACACTCGAGCGCAGCAGGGAACGAATCGAAGAGCGCCGGAACGCCTTCGACCCGCATGCCGCGAAAGAGCGGTGTCGGCGATACAGAAAGCGCATTTTGGAAATCTCGCAGCAGGTTTCGGCCTTGCATGTCGCGCCGGCCTTCTCCTGCGTCGAGATCGTGGACGCGCTCTACAATGGCGCCATGCGGAGGGACGCCAAAGGCGAGTATCGCGACGTCTTCCTGATGTCCAAGGGCCATGGATGCATGATCCAATATGTCGTGCTCGAAGAGCAAGGCGTCCTGTCCCGGGCCGATATCGACGCCTATTGCAAGCCGCACGGACGTCTCGGCGCTCATCCCGATTACGGAACTCCCGGCGTCGCCGCGTCGACCGGCTCGCTCGGCCATGGCCTCGGCCTCGCCGTCGGGCAGGCTTTCGCCGAAAGGCTCAAGGGGAGCGACACGCGCATTTTCTGTGTTCTTTCGGATGGAGAGTATCAGGAGGGCTCCACCTGGGAGGCGATGATGATGGCCGGGAATCTCGGCTTCGGCAATTTGATCGCGCTCATGGACAACAACGACTTCTCCGGCCTCGAGCGCATGAGCGAGGGACACAAGGCTTTCTATCCGTTGCTGGACAAGGCGCGCGCATTCGGTTGGAGAGCGGTCGAGGTTGCGGGACATGACGGCGCGGCGATCTTCGACGCCGCCGCCTCCGCCGCCGATCATGCCGCTCCGACGCTTGTCGTCTGCCGGACGACGAAAGGCAAAGGCGTCTCCTTCATGGAAAACGTGCCGATCTGGCATTATCGCTCGCCCGAACCCGCAGGAATATGTTCAGGCGCTCATGGAAATCGAGACCGCGCCATGAGGAACAAATTCGCCGATACCTTTTACGAGCTGGGGAGAGAGGACCCGAGACTCTGCATCGTCGTCGCCGACATCTCGCCGGCGGGCAGCATCGAGAAGTTTCGCACGGACTTCCCGCAGCGCTTCGTGAACACGGGCGTCGCCGAGCAGATCATGATCGGCATGACCGCCGGCATGGCCCAGCGGGGTCTGCGTCCCTTCGCTTATACGATCGCGACCTTCTCGCTCTATCGCCCTTTCGAGTTCGTCCGCGACGACCTCTGCTATCAGAATCTGCCGGTAACCGTCGTCGGAATTGGCGGAGGCCTCACCTATTCCACGCTCGGGGCCACGCATCACGCGCAAGAGGACGTGTCGATCGCTTGCGCCGTGCCCAATCTAGCCGTGATCGCGCCTTGCGATCCGTTGGAGACGGAAGCGGTGACGCGCTGGTGCGCGGTTCAGCAGCGGGGCCCCGTCTATCTGCGGCTCGGCAAGGCGGGAGAGCCAAACTTCACGCAGGCGGCGCCACCCTGGGTTTTCGGCAAGCTGCGCCGCATTCGCGAGCGGCGCGGACGTCTGCATCCTCAGCTACGGTCCGATCGTGAAGCGCGCTTACGCCGTTGCTGAAAGCGTTGGAGGCGGCGGGACGGAGCACGGCCATTGTCTCCGTTCATACGTTGAAGCCGCTCGATCAGGAGGGAATCGTCGAGATCTTGAAGCAATTCTCGACCGTCGTGGTCATCGAAGAATGCGCGCCGAACGGCGGTCTCGCGATGCAGGTCAAGGCGATCGCTTTCGACGCCGGCGCCGGACGCAGATCCATTCCTTCACGCTGCGAGACGAGTTCATTCACTGCTACGGAAGCCATGACGACATCCTCGACGCGCACGGGCTCGGCGTCGCCGAAATGACCGGGAAAATTCTCGGTGGCTGAGGACGCCGCCGATTTCTTTCTCGCCGAGGGCGAGCTCACGCCGGGCGACGCGGCCGTCGCCCTGCTCGTGCTCGAGGACGGCCGCTATCTGATGCAGCAGCGCGACCAAAAGCCCGGAATCTTCTAT
>CAVXEI010000035.1:0-34931 GCA_963760695.1 uncultured Alphaproteobacteria bacterium
CCAAACTTCACGCAGGCGGCGCCACATTGGGTTTTCGGCAAGCTGCGCCGCTTCGCGAGGGCGCGGACGTCTGCATCCTGAGCTACGGTCCGATCATGAAGCGCGCTTTCGCCGTTGCTGAAAGGTTGGAGGCGGCGGGGCGGAGCACGGCCATTGTCTCCGTTCATACGTTGAAACCGCTCGATCAGGAGGAAATCGTCGAGATCGTGAAGCAATTTTCGACCGTCGTGGTCATCGAGGAATGCGCGCCGAACGGCGGTCTGGCGATGCAGGTCAAGGCGATCGCCTTCGACGCCCTGCGCGCGGCGCAGATACATTCCTTCACGCTGCGAGACGAATTCATTCACTGCTACGGAAGCCACGACGACATTCTCGACGCGCACGGGCTCGGCGTCGCCGAAATGACCAGGAAAATTCTCGGTGGCTGAGGACGCCGCCGATTTCTTCTCGCCGAGGGCGAGCTAACGCCGGGCGACGCGGCCGTCGCTCTGCTCGTGCTCGAGGACGGCCGCTATCTGATGCAGCAGCGCGACCAAAAGCCCGGAATCTTCTATCCGGGACATTGGGGATTGTTCGGCGGCGGCATGGAGCCGGGCGAGACGGCGGAGACGGCGCTGCGGCGCGAGCTGCATGAGGAGCTTCGCCTTGAAGAGCCGATCGTCGCCTCTTGGTTCACGAATATCACGCTCGACTTCACGTCATGCGGACACGGGCCCGTCGAGCGCCACTTTTTCGAGGTTCCGCTGACGACGGCGCAAATGGAGCGTCTCGTGCTCGGCGAAGGTCGGGCGATGCGGGCTTTCGAGGGCCGGGCGTTGCTGACACGCGAACGCGTGACTCCCTATGACGCCGTCGCGCTCTGGATGCATATGAAGTGCGCGGCGCGCAAGCGGGCGCCGCCCGATGAAAGCGCTCGCCTGAGAGCGGGCGCTGAAGGATTGATTGCGAACATGCACGTCGGCGTCGTGACCTATCAGACGGGTCATTTGAAAACCTGGCAAATGATCCGGATGATGCTGGCCAAAGGCTATCGCGTGACGGTCTACGCCTTCCCGTTCAAACTCCGACCGCCGAAGCCGGGGCCGGCGCGCTTCAACGACCGGCCGAGCCAGCTCATCGATCTCGACGTCCCGACTTTCTGCCAAAGCTACGGCGTAGGTTATGTTCCCGTTGCGGGCTGGAGCGACGAATTCGCTCGCTGCATCGGCGAGCCCGGTCAGCCTGACAGGCCTGACGTCTATCTGCATTGCATCGCAAAGATCGTTCCGGCCTCCTTGATCGCCGGCCGCACGATCCTCAACTGCCATCCCGGCTTGCTGCCCCAAAACAGGGGCGTGGACGCGTTCAAATGGTCGCATCGTGAACAAATGGCCGATTGGCGTCACCCTACATGTCATCGATCCTGAAATCGACCGTGGCGTGATCCTGCGACGCATGCGCATTCCGGTCTTCCCGACGGATTCGCTCGCGGCCGTCTGCGCGCGCGCCTATGAATTCGAGATCGACCTCATGGGAAATTTCGAGCATCACCTGCCGAATGCGTCCAAGAATTGGGCCGTCGGGGACGATCATCCCTGCAGCCACGAGTTTATTCCGCTTGCTCTCGACGAGAAGTTGGAGCAGATTTTCGACGAAAATCGCGAGGAGCTTTCGTCGCCTGTCTGTCGATCCTCGCGCCCAGCCGCATCCCTCGAATGGATGCGGCTTTGCATGACGATTCTGTATTTGTTATGGGCGGTTGTCGTCTGCGGAAGGGACTTGCGTCGACGGACCCCCTCATCCCGAAGATGGAAATGAGTAATGGTTGCAAAATCCACCTGGGACGCGATCATGGACGCGCCCGACGTCATCATGGGCAAGCAGACGGGGCTTGGGTTCACGCTCGATCCGCGGCATCTGGGCTTTGTGCTCGCGCGCTATAAATTCGTCGCGAAAATGGCCTCGTCCGCCGGTTTCAAGAAAGCCGTCGAAGTCGGCTGCGGCGACGCCTTCCCGACGGCGGTCGTGGCTCAGGTCGTCGACTCGATCCACGCGGTCGACATCGAGAAGCGGACGCTCGACAATCGCGCGAAGAATCCTGTTCTCGACGCGAAGGTCACATTCGATCTTCATGACATCCTTGCCGCGCCCGTTCCCGGCGGTCCCTACGAGCTTGCCTATAGCTTGGACGTCGTCGAGCACATCCCGGCGGAGCTTGACGACGGCTATTACAAGAACATCGCTCGCAGCCTCGGAAAGCGCAGCATGGCCATCGTCGGCACGCCCAACAAGATCGGCGGAGGCCTATCAGTCCGAGCACAGCCGCATCGGCCACATCAATCTGAAGACGCATGACGGGTTGCGCGCCGACATGAGCCGCTATTTCGAGTATGTGCTGATGTTCGGGATCAACGACGAGATCGTGCACACGGGTTTCCCGCAGATGTGCCATTATCTGCTCGCGGTCGGCTTGCATCCAAAAGCCGTCTAGCCTCTCAGTGTCTCGACTCGAGCAAGAAAGCGGCGGGAAGTACTCCGCTTACCGAGCGTCCAGCGCATGTCAAACCGCTCCAATGCCTTAGCGATCCACGGAGGTCAGCCCTATCGCAGCGGCCCCATGCCTGCGCGGATCGCGCTCGGCGCGGATGAGGAGCGCATGATCGCGGAATGCCTCGCCTACTATCGCGAGCGCAAAGAGGATCCGGGCTATCAGGGGCCGTTCGAGCAGCGCTATTGCGACGCCTTCGCGGCTTCGCTTGGCGGGGGCTTCGCCGACGCCGTCGCGACCGGAACGGTCGCCGTATTTTTGGCTCTGGCGGCGCTCGGCCTCCCCAAGGGGTCGGAAGTGATCTGCTCGCCGATCACCGATCCCGGCACGCTGTCGGCCATCATCATGAACGGGCTCACGCCGCGCCTCGCCGATTCCATGCCCGGCAGCTACAACATGGGCGTCGAGCAGTTCCGCGCGCGCATCACGCCGGCGGTGAAGGCCGTTGTGGTCGTCCACGCGCTGGGACGGCCGACCGAGATCGAAGCGATCGTCGGCTGCGCCGCCGAACATGGCGTTCGCGTCGTCGAGGATTGCAGCCAGGCGCATGGCGCGAGCGTCGGCGGGCGGCAGGTGGGCGCGTTCGGCGACATTGCCGCCTTTTCCACCATGTATCGCAAGGCTCACATCACCGGCGCCTCGGGCGGCGTCGTGTTCAGCCGAAACGAAGACCTCTATCGCATGGCGCTGGCCCACGCCGACCGCGGCAAGCCCCGCTGGATCGAAGGCTTCGACGACCGCGATCCCAGCGGTTTCCTTTTTCCCGCGCTCAATCTGCACACCGACGAGTTGTCCTGCGCGGTGGGAATCGCCTCGCTCGGCCGGCTCGGCGACACGATCGCGAAGCGCCTCGCCTTCGTGCGTGCCGTCACCAGCGCCATCGAGGCGGAATGCTCGCTCTGCCGGCCCTACGGCTACAGCGAAGGCGATTCCCCTTTCGTCTATCCAGTCATGGTCGACGCGACGCGGTTGCGCGGCTCGGTCGCCGCTTTCGCGGAAGCCGTGCGCGCCGAGGGCATTGGCCTCAATCCGAACTACCGTTATGTCGCGGCGGAATGGCCCTTCTTGCGGCCCTATCTCGCGGACGGCTTCGATACGCCGAATGCGCGGGCCGCCCGCGACGCGAGCTTCTGCCTCTATCTCAACGAGAAATACGGGGAGCGGGAAGCCGCAGACTGCGCCGGCGCCATAGCCAAGGTCGAGGCGGTTTTCGCCGCGTAGACCCGCCGGTCATCGCAGCGCCAGGACTTTGAATTGCCGCAATACCCTTGTTACTCGGCTGGCTTCCGCGCACGCGCGCCGAACGTTGCTTAACCGAGCTGGATCGCCCTGATGAAAAACATCGAACTTCCGTGGGTAAGACGGCTGGCGGACGCGCCCAGCCAAGCCGACCTGCGCCGGTTCCTTCTCAGTCGCTGGCCTATGTTTGACGGCCTGCCGGAGCGCATCGCCATCGTCGGCGCGGCGGATGAAGGCGCTCGCCTCGCAAGCCTATGCGACTTACATGGCGTAGAAGTCGCGGCCATTGTCGACGACGATCCGGCGCGCCAACGCGGATCGGTTGGCGCCCACCAGGTCCAACCGGGCGCTGCGCTCGACACGCTCGACCGCGCAATTCCGCTGATCATCGCCTCGCATCGCACCGTCAACGCCTCTCGCAGCCTCAAGGCGCGGGGATTTTCGAATGTGGCGCCCTTCGCCGTCCTGCAGCTGCTGCACCCCGAGACGTTCCCGCCCCACATGTTCCATGTTGGCTGGCTGGAAGATCTTTACGAGAATCGTCAACGCTATGCCGATCTGGCGGAGCGCCTCGCCGATGCACCGTCGCGAAAAGTGCTCGACGCCGTGCTGGGCTACCGCCAGACGCTCGACCCCGCTACGCTCGCCGACGTCATTCGTCCGCTCGATCCCTACGTGCCCGACGATCTCTTCTCCTTTGGAGACGACGAGGTCTATGTCGACGGCGGCTCCTTCGACGGCGATACGATCCGCCTCTTCATCGACCGGGTCGGCGGCAAATATGCGAAAGTCTTGGGGTTTGAACCGGATCCGGCAAACTTTCTCGCGCCTGAAAGCGAACTTCGCCAACGAGCCCCGCGTCGTTCCCGTCAACGCCGGCCTTTGGAGCAAGGCCGACACATTGCGCTTCCAGGATGGAGCCAACCGGGCCTCGATCCTCGACGCGTCCGGAGACATCGAGGTCAAGGTGACCGCGCTCGATGAAGTCCTGAACGGCGAGCGCGCGACCGTCGTGAAGATGAATATTGAAGGCGCCGAACTGCATGCGCTGCGCGGCTCGGCGGCGACCCTTTTGCGTCACAAGCCCAAGCTCGCCATCGCCGTGTATCATCGGCCGTCCGATCTTTGGGAAGTCGCCGAAGTCGTGAACGAAATCGTCCCCGGCTACGAGTTCCATCTCCGCCAGCACAATGGCGGCGTGATCGAGACAGTGCTCTACGGGAAGCACCGGGACGCCGCGTGAAGGGATGAATTGGGGAATACAGGCCGGCTGCGCGCGACGTGAAAGATGAGCGAAGGCGCCAAGCCTGTGAACTCCTGAGGAGAAAGCATGAAGATCGCGGTCGTCCTCCCCAATTTCAATCACTCGGCTTTTATCGGGCAAGCGCTGGAGAGCATTCTCTCACAAAGCTATCAAGACTGGGAATTGCACATCGTCGACGATGGCTCGACGGATGACAGCTGGGCGATCATCGAGCGCTATCGCGACCGGGATGCGCGCATCGTCGCCGAGCGCTTTCCCGAAAATCGCGGGGTTCATGCGGCCGCGCGGCGCCTCCTCGAGCTTTGTCGCGGCGATTTGCTGTGCCCGCTCGCCGCGGACGACTACCTCTTAAATCCTCGATATTTTGAGCTGGGCGTGGCCGCCCTGCAGCGCTTCCCGCAGGCGGCGCTTGCCTATGGTCGCGCCGCGATCGTTAACGCAGACGACGGCCGCGAATTGGGCTCGATGGGTTCTTACGTTCCGGCACGGGGCGCCCCTGCCGCGTTGAAGGACCCCGCCACGGGAATCCCGCTGCAGTTCATTCCGCCGCAAGAGGCTCTGACGCGATTTGCTTCTCATCGCATGTTCATTCCGGGCTGCTCGGTGCTCTTAAGGCGCTCGTTCATGACGCGAACTCGACTTTCTCGACGAGACGCTCGGGCCGCAAAGCGATTATTACTTTTTTCATGCGTTGGCGGCGTTGCACGGGGCCGTGTTCATCGACTCGCCCGTCGCCGTCGCGCGCGTGTCGGACAAGACCTACAGCGGTTCCGCCAGCGACGACGACTTTTTCCGCCGCCATGCTCTGGTCGAGAAAAAGCTCCGGGCGCTCCCCCTGCCCTTCAAGGCCGACGAGCGCATTTGGGCGCAATTCCGCACGACGACGATCGCCAGCCGCACGGCCGAATTTCACCAGCGGCGGCTGTTCGAAACGATACGCGGATATTGCGGCTCCGTGCCTCCCTCCGAGCGGCAGATGTTCCCGGCGGAACCTGCCGCTTTCGTTGCAAAGCTGCAGGAAGACTGCGCCCGCCTGGAAATCGGCTCAACGAGCAAATCGAGCGAGGCGCGGCAGATTTTCAACGAGGTCGCCGGGCCGGTCGAGCCTGTTCCGTTGCGCTTGGAATCGGGTCCGCGTCCCTGGTTGAAGCCCGTGGCGGAGTTCTTCTTGTCGCTCGGCAAGATCCTGGGGAAGACCTTCACCGGCGTTGGCGAGTGGCTTTGGCAGGTCTGAACGCTGAAGTTCCACGAGGTCTCGCGCAAACGATCGCGAACGAGCTCGCCGATCGCATGTTGGTCCCCCGCGCCTCACGGCGTAAAACCCGCCCGAGACGCTAATTGCCGCTGGATGAAAGTTCGGGGGCAGGTCACCGCATCTCGCGACGCAAATTTAGTTTTGCTGAATCTCATTCGTTTGCGGGGGCTCACGCAGCGCCTGCCTCCACCGATTGCGAATCGAGATCAATCACTTAAGCGGTGCCAGATTTTCTAAAAAATGGCGGGAATGTTGGTTTTTCTAAACTCTTGTTTCACAATCATTTTCACCTTGACATGGCAGCGAATTAGGCAGTATAGGTTCGACGGAACGAGCGTCGCCAGCCAGCGCCTCGCCGGTCTGACTACCTTGAACCTATGGAAGATACCACAAGGAGCTTCATAAATGAGCCATGAAATTGATAGTTGTAGCGAACCATTACTGGCTTCTAAGAGGATTTCCAGCCATGAGCTCGAAGCGATTCAAGCCGTTCGAAATTGCTTCGAAGAAATTCAGATGCCTTGGTCTGACAAAGTTGCGAACTTCACAAACTGGGCAAGAACACGTGATTTAACTAGGTTTTTAGCTCGCTACCATCTGTTTAAGAACATTGAGAATGTTCCAGGCTCGATCTTTGAATGTGGCGTGCATTGGGGGGGAGGCGTTAGCTCGTGGCTACATCTTAGCGAAATCTTCGAACCCGTTGCTTTCAGTAGAAGAATCTTCGCCTTTGACACTTTTGCAGGCTTTCCGAAAGTAAATCCAGAGGATGTTTCAAAACACCACGAACCAAAAATCGGTGACTTTAGTTTAAAGGATGCAGCAACCGCAATCAAATCTACCTTGCAGGCAATCGAGGAGACTCGAAAGGTAAAAAATGTTAACCGTTTGGTGATCGTTGATGGCGATATTAGTCAAACTGTTCCCGCAACTTTGGAATCTGATTATTCCATTACAATTTCATTATTATATTTAGATTTAGATTTATATGAACCAACTATTAATACTATAAGGGCATGTCTGCCTCGAATGCCTAAGGGTGCTATCGTAGTATTTGATCAATACTCTGATCACGTTTGGCCCGGAGAAACTAAAGCATTACTCGACAGCATAGGAATTTCCAATGTACGCATGAGATGTTTTCCGTGGTGTCCACGGATATCATACTTTGAGATTGAGTAAATAACAAATATGAGCTTTCAGCGCAACCTATCCGAAAGTGGCTTCGTGGTGATCGAGAACCTGCTGTCGCAGAAGAGTCTCACCGCCGCAGCACTCTGCGCGGAACAGGCATATCTAAAAGAACACCACTTAGCTATCAAAAGTAATCTGCTGCCCCTGTATTTTAGCGAGGATAATCCATTCCCCTGTCTCTCCCCACTGTTAAAGAATGATATACTCAACTTCATGAGAGAGAGGCCAGCTCTCGCGCCAACTCTTTTTGGATCGGTGAGTGTGAACACACGATTATCAGAATGCTTCACAGATTTGCTCAGAAAAGTCGAAATAATTAACGTTTTATCGGATTTGCTTGATTCTAAAAACGTATTTTTACACCTAAGTCCCGCAGTGCGTGTAATACATCCGAACCTTACATGTGCGCATGTACCCCCACACAATGATCTTTCATATAATCCCCATTTTCGATATCAAGAAGGCTGCACTGAAAGCTTAGAAAAATTGTTTTTGACCGTTTGGATTCCGCTCAGAAGCATTTGGGGGGTAGATGGTGGCCTGTCGATCTTCCCCAATCAAAGGTCACAAGAAATATGCAATCCTTCTGAGACATTTTGGATACCGGACATGAGTAACGGAATGTCAAAAGCGATTTTCCCACAATATAGTGTTGGAGATTTAATCATTTTCCAACCAGACTTAATCCACGGCTCCGCTGAGGTTTCAGGTGATGCATCTGCATTTCGCATTAGCATGGATTGTAGGGTGTTTGGCAGCAACACATCAACTTCGAAGCACTACATGAATCTCTCCACTGGTGAGCGCTTTGATCCGGGTGAAGGCCCATGTGCCCATGCACAGAGCTAAATCCAACTCCACCGCAGCACCTACATCCCTGCTGTTCCGCTGCGATTCGAATCGGGTCCGCGTCCCTGGCTGAAGCCCGTGGCGGAGTTCTTTTTGTCGCTCGGCAAGATTCTGGGGAAGACCTTCACCGGCGTTGGCAATTGGCTTCGGCAGATCTGACGCCTGGGCTCATATCATCTCGCGCAAGCGAATCGCGCACGAGAGCCCTTCGCGCCCAAGCGCTCGCGCAACACGCGAGGCCGACCACTCCTTCCCCTGCGATGACCACGTCAGCCGCCCTTCAGGAGCCGGCGACGCCGAGTTCATCATCATCGATCGATAGAAATTCAGGATCGCGACATGAAAGGGGTGTAGCGGCTTCGCTTGTTGGCGCGGTTCCAAATGTCGATGCCCGCCTGATCTATCCGCTTCATCAAATTTGAGGCCGCAGGCAGGTGGTTCGCCAAGGGCGTCAAGACCTTGGCCAATGAGCACAGCAGCTCAGCAACGCGAAGCTGGATCTGCCCCAACAGAGGCTCGGCATAGTGGCTTCTCGTCTTGGCGCGGTTCCACATGTCCCTGCCCGCCTGATCTATTCGCGTCACCAAATTTGAGGCCGCAGGCAGGTGGTTCGCCAAGGGCGTCAAGACCTTTGCCAATGAGCACAGCAGCTCAGCAAGACCAAAGTGGATCCTCCTGAACAGTGGGTCAGCGATGCGAACGTAGCTTGGGTCCGACAGAGGGACGGACCACTCTGCAATCCGCTGCAGTTCGAGGTTCAAGCACCCCGTCGCCTCTGTCCAAGGGAAAAGGGGCCAGTGTGAATTCAGGCCGGGATAGCGCGCGCGAAGGTCGAAATCCGCGGCCCTGCATATCGTTATGTCGACCAGCATGCGCTCCAGTTCTGTTCCGGGTACGCCGCGATGAATGACGCTGGTGGTATCAAGCAATACCCACAAACCCCCGCGGCTGGATTTCACGCGCTTCGTTCGCTCATCGAGCCTGAATTCGATGTAGCCGTTTTGGGGCGACATTGGTGTAAGGTACAGCAAGATCTTAAATATTTCAGGGGCGAAGCCGTCCGAATGCCAAGCGTACATGCCCGTCGGCTGAGCCTTGGGCGGCGTCGTGCATGCGTGAACGCCGAGGATCTTCCACGGTGTCCCGAGCGCCGCTGCAACCTCGTCGCGCATTGCATCGAGCGCGTCCTGTAGCGCCCAAGAACTCTGCGCGTTGAACACGCGATAGCTGGAGGCGCGGTTTACTTCGGCGATCACCTCGGGCAGCAATTCGCAAGTGTAAAAACCCGGCGCGAAGTCCCGGTTCATTATCGGTTCAGACTCGGACGCATGAATCAACTCCCAGAGCCTCTCGCGCAAGTTCGAGTTCAATCGGGCGGCCGACATGGACGCGCGTGCGATCGAATTCGCGAGATTCCGGCGTCTCCTTGCCAACCGCCTTCCGAACGGAACTATCGTGAGCGCGCCAGGCAGACGATATCTCCTCGCCGCGGTCGAGCCCCGTCGTGTCGCCGAAGACGGGCTCGGGTTCGACGATCTCTTCAACATCGTATTCGCGGATTTCAGCAGCATTGGTCACTTCGCCGCCCCTCTACTTTGCCGTTGCCAAGAAAAATGCGCTGATCTTATACATGTCGCGTATGTGCGGAACGAAATTGTAGCGGTCCACGATCTTCCGCTTGTCAGTCGAAATCATCTCGAACCCGTTCTCGGCCAAGAGCGCCGTCATTTCTTCGGCGCTCCATGCGTTCTGATGGTTCCAAGTGAACTTATCTTTTTCCGTGTCGCGAACATGCGCCACCATGACTGCGGCCGCCTCGTGCGGCGAATTCTCCAGCATGATCCGGGCAAGCTCCGCGTCTCCGATGGGCGCCGGGCCATGATAGGCGCCAGGCGCCGACACATTGTATTTTCCGTACACGTCGCCGTATTGCTCGTTCCAGTAGGAGCAAAAGGCGCTCGCCGCGCGCGAGACCACGCTGTCCACGACATTGCTTCGGTTCTTGTAGGTCGGCGCGCAAATTTCGAAATTCCAGCCATCTTCCCGGAAAAATTCGGAATCGGAAGCGCGGGCGGCTTCCACGGTGGCGTCGAAGTCGGGGATTTTCACCAGAAACGGGGCGCCAGGCCGCAAAATCCTGCGAGCCTCCGAAAGGACCATCGCGACCGTCGCATCGTCCAAATGCTCCAACACGTGCGATGTATAGACGAGATCCAGGCTGCGGGCCTTGAACGGAAGGGGAATGTCAGGACCGAAATAGAATGGCTTCGGATTGAGCGGGCTGATGGACGAATTGAGATTTTCCCAAAATGGATAAGCGAAGGACGGACCGCCCCCGATGTTCAAATAGGGCCTCGGCAAAAGATCTCTTAGCGCCTAGGATTTGCTCTGGATCGTAGAACACCAGACTGGTTTGGCGAGAAAGCCAATTCGCGGCGTCCAGATACGCTCGCCGTTCGAACAGGTATTCGAAAATCTCTTTTGTCTCCCAGTCATTGGGCGACTGGTGGCTTGCTTTGGCCACCATTTCGAGCACTCGATCCCGTTCCGCGCGCCCCGCATCGTCCGATTTCGCAAGCTTGACCATAGGTTCTCCTAAAGCGCGGGCTTTTAGCATGCGCAAATTAAGGGGTCAATTTTCAGTTAAACGCCTTCCCTTTCGATATTTGAAGCTCGCAGACGACATGTCGGATGCGGAGGCCTCAGGCACAGGCGCGTTGCGACTCGGCTCCACACCCTGGTTGAAGCCCGTCGCGGAATTCTTCTTGTCGCTCGGCAAGATCTTGGGGAAGACCTTCACCGGCGTTGGCGAGTGGCTCTGGCAGTTCTGACCGCCTGAGCTCTACAGCATCTCCCGCAAACGATCGCGCACGAGCTCGCCAATCGCGAGAGACGCCGTAAGCCCCGGGCTCTCGATCCCAAAGAGATTGATCACGCCGGCGGCGCCGTGCTCAGCGGGGCCGTCGATGCGAAAATCCGCGGCCGGGTCTCGCGGCCCCGAGATTTTCGGGCGAATTCCCGCATAGGCGGGGACGAGCGCGCCCTCAGTGAGGTCTGGCCAGTAGCGGCGGATCTCCTCGTAAAACGCGTCGGCGCGGCGCGGATCGACCTCGTAGCCTTCTTCCTCGATCCATTCCACGTCCGGCCCGAATCGGGCCTGCCCGCCCAGGTCGAGCGTGAGATGCACGCCGAGGCCCCCAACGACCGGGATCGGATAGACCAGCCTCGAAAAGGGCGCTCTGCCCGGCAGGGCGAAATAACAGCCGCGCGCGAGATAGGCCGGCGGGACCGCGTCCTGTGGAAAGCCTTCAATAGCCCGGGCGATGGAGATGGCGCCGAGGCCAGCCGCGTTTACAAAGGCTCTCGCGCGCAGCGCAATCGGCTCCGCGCTGTCGCGATCGCGCACGCGAACGAGCACCCCGCCGCTGTCCAGCGCCCCGCCCTCGATCCTGGCGTTGAACGCGAAGCCTGCGCCTGCGGCCTCGGCGTCGCCCTGCAGCGCCAGCATCAGCCCGTGGCTGTCGACGATGCCCGTGGAGGGCGAGAGGATGGCGCAGTGGCATCGCAAATTGGGCTCGAGCTTGCTGCGCCTCGGCCGCATCGAGCGGGAGAAGATCCCGAACGCCGTTTTCGAGCGCGTTGTCCGCGATGGCGGCGAGTTTGGCTTCCTGGTCGGGATCGGTGGCGACGACGAGCTTGCCGAGACGTTTGAAGTCGACGCCGCGCTCTTCGCAATAACGGTAGAGCATTTCCGCGCCCCGCCGGCATAACGCGGCCTTATGCGAGGCGGGCGGATAATAGAGGCCGGCGTGGATAACTTCGGAGCTTCTCGAGCTTATCCCTGAGCCTATTCGCGACTCGCCTTCGATCGTCAAGACCGAGAAGTCCTGCCTCGGCAACCGCGCGCGCGACCGAGAGGCCGACCACGCCCGCCCCCGCGACGATCACGTCAAAATCCGCAGCGTCCATTTTCTCTCGCGCCGGTCCACCATCCCGCCGCGAATTTAATACAGCCTGATGGAAATCTCTTCTAGCGCAAGGACTCGACCTTGACCGTCGCCACGCCCGCCGTGCGGAAGCCCAGTGCGTCTGCGGCGGCGGTCGAGACGTCGATGACGCCGCCCCGCGCGAAAGGGCCGCGATCGTTGATCGTCACCACGACGCTGCGGTGGTTTTGCAGGTTGGTGACGCGCGCCTTCGTGCCGAAGGGCAGCGAGCGATGCGCGGCCGTGAAGGCGCCGCTCGCGGTGCGGCTCTTCCCCCCGTAATAGGTAGCCTTCCCGGTCTCGGCCTGCGCTGGCGCCGCAAGGGCGAGCGTCAGAAGGCCAACTGCGATCGGCGCTGTTTTCAAGGCGCTGCTCCTTTGAAAGATGCTTACGTCATGCGTGGAGCGACGTCGTAAAATAACTGGGGCGGCGGCCGAATGTTTCGCAAGCCCGCATGAAAACCGCGCGGCGCTTTCCAGGGCGCCGAATGCGCTCGTGCAGCGTCGCGCTGGGGCTAAGGGGCTTCAAAGTCCCAAAAAGCCGAAGAACCCCTTCTTCGCGGCCTTTCGGTCAAACGCTGCAAGTTCTTCATAGGCCCGCCGAGCGGCGGCGCGCAGTTCCAAAACCTGCTCGTCAGAAACAGAAAAGTCGATGGCGGCGTCCTTCAGGGCGCGGCGCGCTTCGTCGAGTTGAGCTTGGGCGAATGAGATAAGCGAACGACCTGCCATCTGTTCCTCATGAGCGGGCGCCGGCGATATTGCCGGCGGAAACCTCGATGCTGTTGGCGGGCGGCGAAAGGAGATGTTCGACAGCGCCGCCGGGGCGGGAAACTTGTTTGATTTTGTTGGTGCCGCAAGAGGGAATCGAACCCCCGACCCCATCATTACGAATGATGTGCTCTACCAGCTGAGCTATTGCGGCCCTCGCGGGTCTCTCCGACCCGTTGCGCCGCGAACAAGCTTCCGTCGGCGCAGGTTCTTCTATCGGGCGAGCGCCGCTTTTTCAAGCCGCATCGCTCCTCAGAACGCCGCCTATTTCTTTGCGCCCTCTCCTGGAAGGTTGGAGAGCGCCTGTTGACGCAGGCCTTCGACCTGGCTGCGCGTCTTGGCGAGTTCGGCGCGCGCGAGACGCGCGGTGCGGCGCGCGTCCGCGTGACGCAGCCAGGAGGCCGCGGCGCCGAGGACGACGCCGACGGCGACCGCCCCGAAGATCACGAGAAACAACGGCGCCTTGAAGGTCAGCTCCGACGCGTCGTTTCCCTGAAAGGGATCGAGCGAAATCGTCACCGGCGCCCGATTGGCCTCCGCCAGATAGAGCGCGGCCAAAGTCACCACGACGAAGAAGAGGAGGCGCACAAAGCGCATCATTTCATGTGTCCTTTCGGCCGGAAAGCCAAGTCCCCGGGCGATGACGCCTCGACCGGCCGCCCTTTCCCGTCAAGCAGGAGTTCTCGCCCAAAAAACGGGTTTGCGAAAACCCGGCGGGCAGCGAGCTTGCGGGTTTCAGCCCTCGTAATTCTCGTTCAAGCGCTCGCGCATTTCCTTGCCGGTCTTGAAAAAAGGCACGTTCTTCTCCTGCACGGACACGCGCTCGCCGGTCCTCGGATTGCGGCCGGTGCGCGCGTCGCGCTTCTTGACCGAGAAAGCGCCGAAGCCGCGCAACTCGACGCGGTCGCCGCGCGCCAGCGCCGAGCTGATCTCGCCGAGGATCGTGCCCACGATCGCCTCGACGTCACGCTGATAGAGATGATCGTTGCGATCGGCGATACGCTGAATCAGCTCGGATTTGATCATTTTTCCCCCACCCCGGCGTTCCACCGCGAGCCTTAAAACTCAATCCTGCGAGGAGCTTGCCAAATGGCCAGCACGCCGTCAAGCGCGTGCGGCGCAACGACGCCCTCAAGCGCCATGGCGAATTGCGGAAGGCCCGCCGCGCGCAGCACGGTCGAGGCAAGGCCGAGGATTCCGAACTGATCGAGCTTGGTCTTCTTCTTCCAGTCGCGAATCGGCAGCTTCTTGGCGACGCCCTTCGTCTTCTCGAGCCACTCGACCGCCTCGCTCTCCCCGCCGAAGGCGTCCACGAGCTTCAACGGAACCGCCTGCCGTCCGGTGAAGACGCGCCCGTCGGCGACCTTGGCGAGTTCCTCGTCGGTGAGGCGGCGGCGCTCCTTCACCAAGCCCTTGAACCAGACGTAATTGTCGTCGATCAACGCCAGGACCGCGGCGCGCGCGGCGTCGCTCGTCGGCTCGAAGCCGTTGGGCGCGTTCTTGAGCGGCGAGGATTTGAACTCGTCGACCTTCACGCCGATCATGTCGAGGCCTTTGTATACGCTCTGGACATCCGCCAGCACGCCGATCGAGCCGACGAGCGACCCGCCGCGCACGAATATCTGGTCGGCGCCGAGCGCCGCGATATAGGCGCCCGAGGCCGCGGTGTTGCTGACCACGGCGACGACCGGCTTCTTCTCGGCGAGCTTGCGCAGCGCGAGATAGACCGCCTCGGCGCCGGTCGTCGTGCCGCCGGGACTGTCGATCGCGAGCAACACGCCAGCAGCCTTCGAGTTTTCGAGCTCCTTGATGAGATCGAGCGTGTCGCGGTCGCCCGTGATCATGCCTTCGACGATGAAGCGGGCGAGGTGCGGCGAGGCCTTGTCGATAGAGTCGACGCCCGAGAACTTTGACAGGGCGATCAGCGCAGCGAGCAGCCCCGCGCCGATGGCGGCCAACCGCCAGTAGCCGAGCTTGCGGCGCATGCGGCGGCGATCAAGGAGATAATCGCTGGAGCTCGACATGGCGGGTCTCCTTGATGGGTTTGGGCAGTCAGGGAGGAAAAGGGAAGTTACTTTGAGCCTATAGCGCTATTCTTGCACCGAGGCTATGGGCGGAAGCCCTCGTCTTGCGCGCCTTCTCCCCAGGGCGCGAGGAGGGGGCGACCGCTTTGTGAAGATCGCCCGTCGCGACAACGCCAGCGCGCAGAAGGAAGCCGGCCGCTTGCGAGGCCCTGACCCGCCCCAGCTTCAGTCCGCGGTCCTTCAGGTCGAGGAACATCTTCTATGACTTTCAAGTTTCGATGCCGGGACTGCGGCTAAATCCATAAAGGAATGCCCGGCTTCGGAACCTCTGCTCCCCAGAGCTACTATGCCGTCCGGGAAGCGGAGCGCGCCGCCCGCTGTAGGCTTGGCAGTGATGATTGCGTCATCGATCGCACCTCCTTTTTCGTGCGCGGTTGCCTGGAGATTCCAGTTCATGGCGAGGCCTAGCCGCTCGTCTGGGGCGTCTGGGCCTCTCTCAGCGAGCCAAACTTCGTCGCGTGGCTGAGCGTCTTCGAAGAGGAGCATCGCTCGCATATAGGGCCGTTCTTCGGCTGGTTGAACGCCAGGCTGAAGCCCTATCCAGAGACCATGAATTCTGAAGACCCGGATTCATCTTCGCGACCTCGGACTACGACCCCGGATCGAACTGGAGCCCACCCACCATCCGCTGGCGTTGGAGCAGCGCAGCGAGATCTCCGCGGAACGCGTCGCCGAAATCTATGCAATCATGATGCATGGCCCCGCGATGCATGAAGGCCAATAGTCTGGATCGTGTGCACCTGTCCGGGTCCAGAGAGATATGAGACGCGGGCTTGACAACGGCCGATCCGTCTCGCCGAAATGCTCCGCCAAGAGATGCAAGCCGCTTCAGAGATGTCGGCTCACGATAGGTTTAACGCTTTCGCGGAGCCGCTTGCTTGGACGACGCCTTCCCCTCGCAGGAGGATCTGCAGCGCCGGCGCGAGGCGCCGCCCACCCGTCCGAGCCTTTCTGGTGGGCCAGCGGGTCGAGCGCGCCTCAGCAGCGCGCGCGACGGCGATACCGGAGCGCGCAAAACAGCACCAGGCCGGCGCCGAATAGCCCGCCCTTCCCGAGCTCCGGCGCCGAGGCCCCGACGACCGTGAACTGCGCTGTGCTAGCGTCCGCGGCGACCGCGCCCACGGCGGTCCAGCCGCCGACAGTGAAATTGCTGGTGGTCCCTAGGCCGCTGCCGAAGCCGCCGGTCTGCACGATGAACTGATCGATCGATCCGAACCCGGGGATTGAGACGAACGCGGCTGGCGTCGCGTTGAGCACGGTGTTCAGCTCCGCGAGCGCGGCCTGCGCAGCGTTCGGATTGCCGACGAAGGTGCTGTTCGCCGCGGCCCCGAACGTGACGTTGTAGGTCACGCCGGCGATCTTCAAGCCGTCGATCGCGCTGACCACCTGATCGCTCGGCGAGGTGAACAACACCGTCGCGATTTTCTGAAATTGCGCAGTGCTGGCGTCCGCGGTGACCGCGCCCACGGCGGTCCAGCCGCCGACAGTGAAATTGCTGGTGGTCCCTAGACCGCTGCCGAAGCCGCCGGTCTGCACGATGAACTGATCGATCGATCCGAACCCGGGGATTGAGACGAACGCCGCCGTCGAGCCATTCAGCGCGGTGTTCATCTCACCGATCGCGGTCGCGGCGCCGGCCGAATTGTTGCTGAACGTCGTATCGGGCGCTGCGGCGAACGTGACGTCATAAACCGCGCCGTTCACGAATACGCCATTTACCCCGGTGGCGACCGCACTACCGGGAGAGGACAAAACCGCCGTGGCGGCGTTTGCGGCTGATGTCGCGCTGACGCAACCGACCGCCAAAATGAGGGTCATCAGATTGATTGTGCGCATCTCGTCCAGCCCTCCGCTGCCTGCGCGCGATTCCGTTGACCGCGAAACCTTGAGATTACACTATCAAATTCATAAGACAATGATTTTACCCAGGCCCCATGGTCCGGACGAACCAGCCGCATCCCCCGACAGGCGCACATCTCCAGGGAGCCGGCCAAGTCGGCGTGGGATCGCTTCGCGATGCGCGCATGCCATCGCGGACAGCGCCTTGCATCCCCGCCATCCCTTTGCTAGCTCCGCCGCAACCTTTGGAGACCTCATGAAACTTCCCAACCAATTCTATCGTCCGCTCGCGATCGGCGCCCCGGCCCCGCTTCGGGAGCTTCCCGTCAAGGTCGAGCGGATGATCCATTTCGTGCCGCCGCATCTGGAAAAAATGCGCGCCAAGGTCCCGGAGATCGCCAAACAGGTCGACGTCGTTCTCGGCAATCTCGAGGACGCGATCCCCTCCGACGCCAAGGAAGCCGCACGCAAGGGCTTCATCGAGCTGGCGAAGTCCACCGACTTCGGCTCTACGGGGCTGTGGACGCGCATGAACGCGCTGAACTCCCCCTGGGCCTTGGACGACATGATCGAGATCGTCGGCGCAGTCGGCGACAAGCTCGACGTCGTCATGCTGCCCAAGGTCGAAGGCCCCTGGGACATCGCCTATCTGGATCAGCTCCTGGCGCAGCTCGAGGCGCGCAACGGCGTCAGGAAGCCGATCCTGATCCATGCGATTCTGGAGACCGCCGAGGGCGTCAAGAACGTCGACGCCATCGCCTCCTGCTCGCCACGCATGCACGGCATCAGCCTCGGACCGGCGGACCTCGCGGCTTCCCGCGCGATGAAGACGACGCGCGTCGGCGGCGGCCATCCCGACTATCGCGTGCTTGCCGACGCGACCGAGCCCGGCGCCGCGCGCGCCGCCTATCAGCAGGACCTCTGGCATTACACCATCGCCAAGATGGTGGACGCCTGCGCCTCGGCCGGGATCAAGGCCTTCTACGGGCCTTTCGGCGATTTTTCCGACGCCGCCGCCTGCGAGGCGCAGTTCCGCAACGCCTTTCTCCTGGGCTGCGCCGGCGCTTGGTCGCTGCACCCGACGCAGATCGCCCTCGCCAAAAAGGTCTTCTCGCCTGACCCCGCCGAGGTCGCCTTCGCCAAGCGCGTGCGTCGAGGCCATGCCGGACGGCGCCGGCGCGGTGATGATCGACGGCCGCATGCAGGACGACGCGACCTGGAAACAGGCCAAGGTCATCGTCGACCTCGCCCGGCAGGTCGCCGCCGCCGATCCCGAGTTCGCGAAGATCTACGGCTTATAAGGCGAGCGACCCCGCTCTCATCGTGAGGGTCGCGGGCGCTTGAGCGCCGACGCGATCCTCCCCAATTCCCGACCTTTTCGGCTCTTGACTTGGAGCCACTCGGCAAGATTTTCTCATCAACCGTCTTAAATCCTGTAAGTCTTTGTTCAATGAGCAGCCGCAAGGCTCGCTCCCTGCGCAGCTTTCCCTTCATCGAAACCCCCGGTCTGCTCGTAGGTTCCAACAACTTCGCAAATAGGACGCGTGCTTGAGCGGACCCTCTCGCAGGAACTTTTCCAGCCTGGACAAGTTATCCTAGAGCGCGATGCGAAAAAGTAGAAACCGGTTTTTCGCATTAATGCGTTCTAAACTGTTCAAATCGATCACGTTTTCTGCGTTCAGGCGATTCCGCGTGAAAGCAGCGTGATCTAGTGCGTATCTAAAGCGGACTCGCATAGGGCTTCGTCGTACGACGCGGTTCGGCTTCACCTTTTTATTGGCGCATTTTCTGATGCTCGAACGATTCCGTTCGAGAAGGAAGCGCCTAGCGGAGGCCCAGTGGGCAATCGTGATATTCTGGCCATAGGCGCCTCGGCTGGGGGGTTCGACGCTCTCCGTTTCCTCGCAAGCCAGTTCGCCAGTGATTTGCCGGCCTCGATTCTGATCACCATCCATCTTTCGGCGCGCTTTCCTTCCCGTCTCGACGAACTGCTGACGCAAGTGGGGCCCTTAAAGGCCACGTTCGCCTCGGGCGGCGAGACCCTAGCCAAAGGCCACATCTATATCGCGCCGCCGGGCCGTCACCTCTTGATCGAGGCGGGACGGTTGGTGACAGGCAAGGGGCCTAGGGAGAATCATTCCCGTCCCGCCATCGATCCCATGCTGCGTTCGGTGGGGGTGTGCTGCGCCGAGCGCGCGATCGGGGTGGTTTTGACCGGAACCTTGAGCGATGGCGCTGCAGGCCTCGCGGAGCTGAAGCAGTGCGGGGGCTTGACGGTCATTCAGGACCCTGACGACGCCGCTTTTCGCGACATGCCTGAGGCCGCCCTCAAGAGACTCAAGCCTGACCATGTGGTTGCGCTACGAGCGCTTCCAGCGTTGCTGGCGGAACTGGTGCGGCAGCCGGCGGGAGAGCGGTCGCCTCCGCCTGCGCATCTGAAACTCGAGGTGGAAATCGCCAAGAACGCTGACGGAACCATGACTGAGCTCGATCAAATAGGATCCCGCTCCGTGCTCACCTGCCCGGACTGCGGTGGATTGATGTGGGAGATCAACAAGGGCGGCTTGCTGCGCTACCGCTGTCACGTCGGTCACGCCTACACGGCGGAGCCAATGGACGCCGCCGCTGATGAACATTTGCAAGTGGCGATGGGAACCGTATTGCGGGCCTTCAAAGAGCGCGTCGCGCTGACGGCGCAGCTTCAGCGCGACGCGGCGGCAGGGGGGCGGAACGCCGTCGCTCAAGTTTGGGGCCGAAAAGCGCAGGAGCTTGAAGAGCAAAGCGCAGTGCTCAATTCCGCCGTCGAAGAAGCGGAGAGGATCGCCGCCCGTTACGCTGAGCCGTAGACGGGGCGCTTTTGTCGATGGAGGCTGGAGCGGCGTGGGGCGCAACCCCTCGAATTCACTCCGCCGCTGAAGCGCGCGCGATGACGCCGCCCGTCGTCGGCGCCGGCGCGCCGGTCGTCGTCGGATAGGTGAGCGGCAGGCCCTCCAGCACCCGCGCCGCCAGATAGGCGAAGGCCTGCGCCTCCAAAAAATCGGGCGACCAGCCCACGACATCCGCCGTCGTGACTTTGCAGGGAAGGCGCAGCACGAGCTCGCGCACGAGGATGGGATTGCGCGCGCCGCCGCCGCAAACGATCAGCAGCTCGGGCTCCTTGGGAAGATGCGGGAACAAGCGCAACACCGAAGCGGCCGAGAAAGCGGTGAGCGTCGCGGCGGCATCCTCAGTTGAGAGATTACTTATCGCCTTAGGTGAAAACGCGTTACGGTCTAACGATTTAGGAGGAACTTCCTCAAAAAATGGATGAGCTAGCAATCGTAGCAGCGCCGCCTCGTTGACCCGCCCTCTGGCCGCTGTGCCGCCGTGCCGGTCGATGGGCGCGCCGGTGCGCTGGAGCATCAGATCGTCGATCAACGCATTGCCCGGACCCGTGTCGCAGGCGATGGGCTCCAGTCCATCCTCGACATAGGTGACATTGGCGACCCCGCCGATGTTGAGCAGCGCGACCGGCCCCTTAAAGCCCGCCGCCGCGACGAGCGCGCGATGGAACACGGGAACGATCGGTGCGCCTTCGCCTCCGGCGGCAAGATCGGCGGCGCGGAAGTCGTGAACCACGTCGATCTGCAGCCGCTCCGCGAGCGCAGCCCCGTCGCCGAGCTGGACGCTCAGACGATCCTTCGGGCGGTGCAGCACGGTCTGCCCGTGGAACCCAACCACCGCGACCGACGCCCGGTCGATGTCGTTCTTGGCGAGAAAAGCCTCGACGGCTTCTGCGTGGCGGTCCGTCACCATTTTTTCGGCGACCGCCAGCACGCCGGGGCGCGCCGCGCGATCCTGCAGCGTCGCGGCCTCGGCCAGCGCGCCGCGCAGCAACGCCCTGTCGGCGTCGGAGTAGGGAAAGTTCCCCGCGGGGCCGAAGACGAGCTGCTCGTCCCCGTCGGTTTCCAGCAGCGCCACGTCGACGCCGTCCATCGACGTGCCCGACATGAGACCGATCGCCGCGGTAGGAGGGCATCAGAAGGCGCTCGCAGAAGTTTGGGGCAGGCTTGTAGAGCGCCCCCACTCCCTGTCCCTCCTCCGCAAGCGGGAGAGGGGACCCCAACGAATGGCCTTGAGTGTTAGCGAGAAGACGCCCCGCATCGACTCCCTCTCCCGCGGAGCGGGGAAGGGCTGGGGAGGGGGCCAGGCGCGGCCGACCCCAGTCAGGCAGCTTCACGCCGATCGGCTGTCGCCACTGCACGTCCTTAAGCCCTCCCCGGTCGAAGGCCCGCAGCTTTAAGGGAAATCGCCAAGAAAAGCGAAGGGGCGGCGGGCCTTTCCTGGGACCCGCCGCCCCGTTCTCCGGCGCGGTGTGTCTCGCATGCGCCGGAGCTTCCTGCTCGGCGACGCTAGAGCGAGGCGAGGTAACCCATCGGATCGACGGGCGTCTTGCCCTTGCGCAGCTCGAAGTGAAGCTGCGGGGTCGGCACGTCGCCGCTCTGTCCGGACTTGGCGATCGTCTGCCCGCGGGTGACCTGATCGCCCGCCTTCACGCTGATCTCGCCATTGTGGGCGTAGGCCGAGACGAAGCCGTTCGGGTGCTTGATGAGCACGAGATTGCCGTAGCCCTTCAAGCCGTTGCCGGCATAGGCGACGACGCCGGACTCTGCCGCCTTGACCTGCGTGCCCTCGGGCAGCGCGATGTTGATCCCGTCATTGCCGCCGGAGGCGAAGTTCTGGATGACGCGTCCGCGCGCCGGCCAGCGGAACTCCGGATGCGCGCCCGACCCGACCTTCTCCGTGGGCTCCTCGTCCTTCTGCTGCGGCGCGGCCGCTGCGACCTTGGGCGCTGCGGAGGGCGGGGGCGACGCCGGCGCGGCCGCAGCCGCGGGCGGCGGAGAGGCGGCGGCGATGGCTGCCGGCGCAGCCGCTGCTGCCGCCCCCTTAGAGGCAGCGGCTGGCGCCGCCTTCTGTGCGACCGCCTGCGGCTTCGCCGGAGCCGTGGGTTGAGGCTTCGCGGCGGCGAGCGCCTGCGGCTTGGCGGGGGCGGGTTTTGCTTGCGCCATCGGCTTCGCTGCGGCGGCAAGCTGCCCGGGACGTCCGGGCTTCGCCGGAGCGGCTGCGACTTTCGCCGGAGCCTGAGCAGCGGGCGCGGGAGCGGTTTTAGGGGCTTCCGCCACCTGGCGCGGGGGAGCGGCAGCCGGGGCCGGCTTCGGCGCCGTGGCCACATGGCCGCGATAGACGGGGATCACGACACGGCTTCCCGGAGCCACCTCGGACGCGCTGGAAAATCCGTTGGTCCGCACCAGGACATCCGTCGGGACGCCGTAGCGATTGGCGACGACTTCGGCGGTCTCTCCCTCCGCGACGGTGACGGGCGTGCCGCCCTGCCCCGTCCAGTGATCATAGCCGCCCGAACCCGCCGGCGCGGCGCTGGCGGTCGCGCTGGGCGGAGCCAATGGCTGGGACTGAACGGCGGTGGGAGAGGAGCCCGGGATCGAGCCCGTGCTGACGTTGTCGACCGGACGTCCGGCGCGCGCGACCTTCGTGGAGCCGCCGAACGGATCGTTGAAGGGATCGGACGCAAAGCGGCTGGCGTCGGAGCAGCCGGAGATCGAAGCCGCCGCGCCAGCCGCGAGCGCAAATCGCAGCGCAACCCTGGAGAGTAGTAAATGACGCATTGTAGCCATGACGCGACCCACCCGAACGCAAACCCTATGGTCCTTGTTTACGCTTTGCCGGTTAAGGGAGCGTTTAAGGTGATCGTCCTGCGCACGCGAATTGCTAAAATTGTTGGTTTTCCGGGGCTGGGCGCGCGTTACAGCAAAGTCAAAGCCGCGCGGCGAGCCCGTTTCCCGCGAGCGGCAGCCGGCAAGGCCCGAGATCGCTCTCCCGGGGGCCTTCCCCTGTCCGCTCGACGCGGATGCTGCGGGTCTTTCCAAGCGCCGTGCGGCCGAAGAGCATGACGCCGCCGGGAGAGAGCCGCTCGATCAGCGCGGCGGGCGTCTCTCGGACCGCGACGTGGAGAATGATCCGGTCGAAGGTCCCGAGCTCCTGCGGCGGCGCGAGCCCGTCGGCATGGATCACGCGCGCGTTCGTGACGCCGGCGCGCTCGAGCCGCGCCGACGCCTCGGCCGCAAGCGACGCGAAGCGCTCGAGCGAGACCACCTCGCGCGCGAGCTGCGCCAGCACCGCGGCGGCGTAGCCCGAGCCCGAGCCGACCTCCAGCACGCGATGCGAGGGCGCGACGCGGAGCGCCTCGATGCGCCGTCCGAGATCGGCCGCCGAGGGCATCGACTGGCCGCAGTCGATCGGCAGCGCCATGTCGCGGTCGGCGAGATCGCGAAAGCGATGCGGCGCGAAAGGCCCGCGAGGGCGGCGCTCGATCGCGCGCATGATCGCGACGTCGCGCACCCCAGCGCGGCGCAGCTGCAGGAGGAGCGCCGCGCGCTGCTCGAATGCCGCCGCGCCGGCAGGCTCCGCGCTCATCGCTCGGCCTCGAAGGTCGACGCGAGCGTCGTCACCGTCGGATGATCGGTCAGATCGAGCTTGAGCGGCGTGATCGAGATCATCCTTTCCTCGAGCGCTTGGAGATCGGTCCCCGCTTCCGGCGTGAAGTCGGCTCGGCGGAACGCGATCCAATGATAGGGGTTGCCGCGCCCATCCCGGCGGTCTTCGACATACATCAGATCGGCGCTGCGGCGTCCCTGCACCGTGATCGCGACGCCTTTGACGTCCTTTGCGGGACAGGGCGGGAAATTCACGTTCATCAGGACGTTGTGCGGCACGCCCGCCGCAATGAGCCGCCGCAGCACCGAGACTGCATGGGTCTCGACGCAATCCCAGGGCATGTTCGGGCGCCCGGCGAAGAAATCATAGGCCTGCGACAGCGCGATCGACGGGATGCCGAGCAGCGCCCCCTCCATCGCCGCCGCGATGGTGCCGGAGTAAGTCACGTCCTCGGCGACGTTCTGGCCACTGTTCACCCCCGACAGCACGAGATCGGGTGGACGGTCCAGCATCAGCTTTCTGACCGCGACGATCACGCAGTCGGTCGGCGTGCCCTTCACGGCGAAATGACGCGGGGAGATCTCCCGGATGCGGAGAGGATCGGAGAGAGACAGCGAATGGGCGACGCCGGACTGGTCGGATTCGGGCGCGACGATGAAGATGTCGTCGGAGAATTCGCGGGCGATCCTTTCGAGCAGCGCGAGGCCCGGCGCGTGCACGCCGTCGTCATTGCTGAGAAGAATCCGCATCGGCGTCCCGAACCCTTTTGTCTCGCCCCGACTCTCTCTATAGCGCTTTACGGCATGGCGGAGGTCGTTTCTGCGCGGAAATCCCGTCCAAACGGGAATCGAGAAGGGATTCGCGGAATCCAGGGGGAGTCCTGGCCGAAGGCGGGACGTTATCAGTCGACTCGGGTCGGCGTCCTCGCTCGACAACCCACTGCGGGATCGCGAGGCGCCCCATATCTGGGGTCACTATCTTCGTCGGTCGCCGCAATCGGGAAAGATGCCGCTTCTCCCCGCCTCCACCCGAGGAGGCGAGGATCTCGAACCCGACGCTAGGCGGAAACTCCAGCCGACGGCTCCCGCGCCTGGAAGTAATTCTCGACCGCCTGGCAGAAGTCGCGAAGATCGACGATGCCCCGCGACTGTGGCGGCCAACCGGTGATGGTTTCGCGGAGCGGATCTCGCAGCCCCGACATCATCTTGATCGCATGTTCGCCAAGCGCGCGGTAGCTCTCGAACTGCGACTTGGTAAACCACTGATTAAGCGTGACGTCGTGCGGAAACTTGGCATTGGCGGCCGCGTAGGCCTTCACGTCCGCGGGGGCGTCCTCGTATAGGCCCGGCTTGATGTAGATGAGCTTGCCCTCTTTCGCGTCCTCGTCGGGATATCGAATTTTCCCGATCGCGCAATAAATGCCCTGCTTGGGCAGTCCCGCGTCACGGGCGCGCACGTCGATGCGCTCGAAATCGATTTCGACTCCGAGATCGATGTATATCTTGCGGATCGCATTGCCGAGGTCCTCGAGCGTGCAGGTCGGGTCCGCGCCGGCGTCGGAAACGACAATGATGTGACAGCGGCGCCGGATCATCTCGTAGAGGCCTAGATTCTCAAAGTGGCCTCCATCCGAAAGATAGACGTAGGGCTCCTTGGCCGTCGTGAAGCCCAGCGCCTCTTGCCAGAAGCGGGAGAAGCTTTTGTCCGGACCGTTCGTCTTCCAAGCCTCGTCATAGGAGGGGTTGCCGAACCATCCGCCTAAGCGGGCGTTGAAGATCGTCAGAACGAAGCTTGTCACCGTGGACGAATGATAACCCCAATTTGGGCTCACCGCGGCCCCGGACAGCGACATGGCGGTGCCGAGCGAGATCTTGTCGCAGTAAAGCGCCGATGAGCGATATCCGACGAGATGGCCGCCCGTGTGCAGCGGCGTGCAGACGAAGGGCGCCGCCTTCCGCTCCTGCCAGGCGTTGTTGTCGGAGCCCGTCAAATTGAGCGTGATGTTGATGACGTGAAACAGCTTTGCGTCGGGTTTGTGGAGGAGATCGCAGACGCTCAAATTGTCGCTCGCTGCAAAGCCGTCGAATTTGTTGCGATCCTTGGCGGCGAGATTGGAGGCGCCGAGGAAGGTACGTACGAGGCGATTCCGATACATCGCGTTCAGGGAGAAGTAATTGACGTTGACGAAATAGGAGGCCACCAGGCTGAAAATAAGCAGCACGAAGCCGGCGATCGCCGCGCAAACAAGATTCTGTTCGGCCTGCGTGACCTTCACGGCTTCCGTAGGCTCCAAATTCAGACCGTCGTGAACGATCGCCTGCAGCAGCAGCGCCGACCCGTGCGCAATGCCGATGGCGAGGCAGATTAGGAACACAATCGAGGCGAAGGTGATCACTCTGGCGATCGAGAGCTTAACGCCCTTCAGCGCCTCCTTGAGCGCGGGGGAAAGAGGGCTTCCGCCGAGCAGGCTCACGGCGCCAGAGCCTGCTCCCGTGACCGCCAGCGTGACCTCGGCGCCAAAATAACTGACGATGTCCCAGCCGAAGATGACGACCCCGGACGCCAAGGCCCAGCCGAGGGCGGCAGCCCCATAAAATCCGCCTGCCCGCGCCCACCATTCCCGGTAACGGTCCCCGTCCATCGGGTTCCAGTCGTTGCTTGCGATACGAGCGCTGCTCTCGACGCTGCTCTTCAAGTGATAAAGCCAACTCGTTAGGCCCGCCAGGAGCACCTGACCCAGGAGAAACGACGTGAGGAACCAGGGTACACCGAAAACCGCGTCAATTTTGGCGGGCCATGCGGCGTGGCCCGCAGTCGCCTGGTGACGCAGCCAAAGTCCCGACCAGATCAAGGCGCCGACGAAAGCGCCGGAGAAAAATTGCGCGGCGAATTCCGGGAACCCCCTTCTGACTTCCCCGGGAGTGAGAGCGCCGCGGCTCTTGCGCTCCGGACGTAGTCTCCGCTCGCCCCACCACCACAAGACCGCGAGCAGGAAGGGAAGGGTGAGCACGCCCGCGCCGAAGGTGACCCATTCGAAAAACTGCCTCGAATTTGGGGGCTCATTCTTCTGCGCCCAGTAACAGCTTTGCATCACGAGAAGAACGGCGCCGAGGACCAAGGGCGTCAGCACCCATTTGACGAAGCCCGACTCGTTGAATGACTCATTCGGCGGCTTGAAGCGATTCACAATCGAATTGAAGAGAGCGGCGATGACGAAAACGACACCGATCGTATCGACCCAATAGTGCCAGTTTCCCCACTCGCCGCGCGGCGTCCATTGCGACGGCCCGCCCAAGAAAAGATTCCAAAATCCGTATCCAAGATCGAGAAGAAAGGTGTTGCCGGGTGGTTTCGACTCCGCCCAGCTCACTAAGGCCCACTCGATCACTCGGGGACCGAAAAGAGCAGCGGCAATGAAGGGAGCGAAAACGGCCCAATTCAACAAGATGTTTCGAATGACGATGGCCAGCGCCGCCCAGGTGTCTGGCGAGCCGACGCCGACCTTCGGCGTGATGAAATCCTGATTTTTCCTTAGTTGCACGAGCGGGACTGGCTCGTCTCCGACCCGCCGCCCGTCGGCCCCCTCAATCTGGGCGAGTTCATCCGCGACTTGAGCGGCCGATTTGCCTTCGTGCGCAGCCCAGGCGGAAAGCCATCCGCCGACATAGCCGCCGCCGGAGACGGTGGAGAGATAGTCGAATTGCGAAAGCAATCTTAGGCGCGCGAGCCCCTGGAGGACGCCCAAAGCGAATGCGGCGCTGCGAACGCCGCCGCCCGACAGGCAGAGCGCCGTTTGTCCCGGATCCTTGTCGTTCTTTCTGAATTTGTGAACGGCTTCGTAATAGGCCGCGAGCGCGCGACTTTCCGCGTCTTCGAGGGCCCGACGTTTCGTTTCGTCGGTATCGTCCCCTTTCGTGTCTTTCTGCTCCGGGCGCGGCGGCGCGCGATGGGCCTCGAGGAATTCGATCAGCTCCTTTTCATTGGGGTGCAGCGTCTTGAACTCGTCGATCAAAACGTCGCTCGTCCAAAAATACCTTTCCAATTGCGTCGGCTGACCCCGACTGACGAGCGCGAAACCCCAGCATGCCCAATCTCTCACAAATGTAGCCGCCGAAGCCCGCAAGGCGCTTTGGCGACCTTCTTCAGATTATGCGTTTTGCCAGAATGCGCCGAATCGCTCATGTGGAGCAAGGTCAATCTTGGTCGGACGAAACCGGCGCGGCTTCGCATCAACGACGAAACGCCGGCTTGACGAGCGTCGAGGCCGGACGGTCAGCGCGCGATGCGTTCCGCGCCGCCCATATAGGGCCGCAGAACCTTCGGCACGGTGATCGAGCCGTCGGCCTCCTGGTAGTTCTCCAGCACGGCGACGAGCGCGCGGCCGACCGCGACGCCGGAGCCGTTCAAGCGTATGCACGAAGCTTAAGCCCTCGCCCGAGCGATAGCGCGCGTTCATGCGCCGCGCCTGGAAGTCGCCGCAGACCGAGCAGGAGGAAATCTCGCGATACTTCCCCTGCCCCGGCAGCCAGACTTCGAGATCATAGGTCTTCTGCGACGCGAAGCCCATGTCGCCCGTGCAGAGCACGACCTTGCGGTAGGGAAGCTCCAGCAGTTGCAGCACTTTTTCGGCGCAGGCGGTCATGCGTTCATGCTCTTCGAGCGCTTGCGCCGGCGTCGTGATCGAGACGAGCTCGACCTTGTAGAACTGATGCTGGCGGATCATGCCGCGCGTGTCGCGCCCCGCCGCGCCGGCCTCGGCGCGAAAGCAATAGGTGCCGGCGGTCAGGCGCAGCGGCAGTTGCGCTTCGTCGAGGATGAGCCCGCCGGCGAGATTGGTCAGCGGCACCTCGGCGGTGGGGATGAGCCAGAGCTCGGCAAGCCGGTCTCAGCTGGTCTTCGATAATTGCTGACTGCAACGCGCCTGTACCAGATGCTCGTCTCAGCTTGCCGCAGTTATGCTCGTCCCATGCTGCTCGCCGAGAGTGCCGCCGACGAGAACTGATCCTCGCGAAACTTCGGCAATTGCGCCGTGCCGAACATCGCGTCGTCGCGCACGAGCAGCGGCGGATCGACTTCCGTATAGCCGTGCTGTCGGTGTGCAGGTCGAGCATGAATTGCGCGAGCGCCCGATGCAGCCGCGCGAGCTTGCCCTTGTTGACGACGAAGCGCGCGCCCGAGAGCTTCGTCGCCGCCTCGAAATCCATGAGGCCGAGAGCCTTCGCCGAGCTCGAAATGCTCCTTCGGCGTGAAGTCGAATTGTCTCGGCTCGCCCCAGCGCAACGCCTCTTTGTTGTCGTGCTCGTCCTTGCCGTCGGGAACGCTGTCCAGGGGCGTGTTGGGAAGCTCGGCGAGCGCCTCGTCGAGCGCCTTGACGCCGGAGCGCTCGGCGGCCTCGAGCTGCGGCCAGTCCTCCTTGATCTTCGCGACCTCGGCCTTCAGCGCCTCGGCCTTGGCCTGATCCTTTTCCTTCAGCGCGACGCCGATCTCCTTGGAGGCCGCGTTGCGGCGCTCCTGGGCGCGCTGCAGCGTCGAGATCGCCGCCTTGCGCGCGTCGTCGAGGGCGAGGAGCTTGTCGGCGATAGGCTCGAGCCCGCGCCGCGCGCGCGCCGCGTCGAAGCTTTGAGGATTATCGCGAATGAGCTTGATGTCGTGCATGAAGGAAGCCGCCGGGAGAAGAGGGAGGCCGTCTTCTCCCGCAAGGGCATAGTAGCGTCAAGCGGCTCCGCGCAGATGCGAATACCCCCTCCCCGGCCCTCCCCCGTTTCACGGGAGAGGGAGTCCGGTTGCGCGCGTCATCGAGGTTGCGCGCAATGCCCGCCGTCCCCTCTCCCGCGTCAGCGGGGGAGGGTGAGGGAGGGGGCTAAAGGTTACGTCGATCAGGGTTCCGAACGCCCTACCCCGCCGTCGGCAGTTGCGGCTGCGGCCGCGACGACGCGTCGCCCTCGATAATCGCAAAGAGCAGGTGATCGCGCCACTGGCCGTTGATGCTGAGGTAAGAGCGCGCATAGCCTTCCTGCTGGAAGCCGACGCGCAGCAGCAAGCGCTTCGACGGCTCGTTCGTCGGCAGACAGGCGGCCTCGATCCGGTGCAGGCCTTGAAACTCGAAGGCGTAATCGATCGTCGCGCGGACCGCGCGGGTCATGATCCCCTGCCCCGCATAAGGCTGTCCCATCCAATAGCCGAGCGTCGCCGCCTGCGAGACGCCGCGCCGCACATGGCCGAGCGACAGATCCGCCGACGAGCGCGTCGTCCTCGTCGCGGAAGATGAAATAGCTGTAGGCCTCGTCGCGCGACGCCTCCTCCGCGTGGCGCTTGACGCGAAAGCGGAAGGCCATGCGCGTCAGATCGTCATGCGGCCACACGGGCTCCCAGGGGGTGAGGAAAGCGCGGCTTTTCTCGCGCAGCGCCGCCCACTCGGCATAGTCGCGCATCTGGCAGGCACGCAGATAAATCCCCTCGCCCCGAATCGTCACTTCACGCCTGGGAAAGCTCACGCCAAAAAGCGCCATGGTCACGCCCCCGCGTCGACGCGCGCCGCCCGCGCATGATCCAGAATGAAACGCTTCACGCTCTCGGCGTCCTTCGTCACGCGCGCAATTCTCTCCTTTCGCTGGAGAACCGGGGCGAGTCGCGGCGGCGGCTCGACGCGCAGGCCGATCGCGCGCTCGATCGCATCGGGAAATTTCGCCGGATGGGCGGTGGAAAGCGCGATAACCGGCGTTCCCGGGTCCTTTTCCAGCCGGGCGCGCGCCGCGCGGACGCCCGTCGCGGTGTGCGGATCGACCACATAGCCGCTCTCGCGATAGGTGCGGGCGATCTCGGCGCGGGTCTCGTCCTCCCTCACGGCCAGGGCGTCGAAATCCTCGCGGATGGCCCGCAACGCCGGCGGCGGGATCTCGAAGCCGCCGTCGCGGTCCAACGCGTCGAAGGCCTGGGTCACGCTTGCGGGCTCACGGCCGATCGCGTCGAACAGGAGCCGCTCGAAATTCGAGGAGAGCTGGATGTCCATCGACGGCGACTGCGTCGGCGTCACGCCGCGCGGCTCATAGCGTCCGGTCGCCAGCGCGCGCGCCAGAATGTCGTTTTCATTCGTTGCGACGATGAGGCGTTCGATCGGGAGCCCCATGCGCTTCGCGACATAGCCCGCCAGCACATCGCCGAAATTGCCCGTCGGCACGGCGAAGGAGACCTTCCGATGCGGCGCGCCAAGCGCCACGGCGCTCGTGAAGTAATAGACCATCTGCGCGACGACGCGCGCCCAATTGATCGAATTGACGCCCGCGAGGCCGACGCCCAAGCGAAAGGCCTCGTCGCGGAAGAGGCCCTTGAGCAGCGTCTGCGCATCGTCGAAGGAGCCATCGAGCGCGATCGCATGGACGTTGTCGTCGGCGACGGTCGTCATTTGTCGACGCTGCACGTCGGAAACGCGGCCGTCCGGATAGAGGATGAACACGTCGACGTTGCTTCGGCCGCGAAAGGCCTCGATCGCCGCCGCGCCCGTGTCGCCCGAGGTCGCGCCAACGATGGTCGCGCGCAGCCCCCGCTTCAGCAGGAGGGCGTCCATCAGCCGCCCGAGAAGCTGCATCGCCAGATCCTTGAAGGCGAGCGTCGGCCCGTGGAACAGCTCCAGGACGAAAAGATTGTCGGCGATCTGGATCAGCGGCGCGACGGCTGCATGCGAGAAGGCAGCGTAGGCGCCCTGGGCGGCCTCGTGCAGCAGCCCGCGCGGGAGCCCCTCGGCGAAGGGCGCGATCAGGGCTTCGGCCGTCTCGGCGTAGGGGCGGCCGGCGAAGGCGGCGATCTCCTTTTCGCCAAAGGAGGGATAGCGGCTCGGAACATAAAGACCGCCGTCGGAGGCCAGGCCGGTGAGCACCACCTCATCGAAGGGAAGCTCGGGCGCGCGCCCTCGAGAAGAAAGATAATGCAAGGCCCAACTTCCGTTGCGTGGCGCCGCCGATCTAGGCGGCCAGGATGTTAGCATGGAGATCGCCGCCAGAGGAAAGACCTTGTCGTCCTTCCTCGCGCTCCAGGTTGCGAAATAGCATGCCTCCGAAGAGCGCGCGAAGCGGTTTTTGAGAAGCGTTCGCTATATCAACGAGATTTAGATCGCGCACGATTCGATGGCGTCGAACGCGGCTTTGAAAAGCTTCCGTCGAGCGCGATGGCGCCCGGTCAAGACGCCGGACCGAATTCGGATCGCAAAGCCCGTCAGCCCGCAGGATGGTGCGAGGCGATTCCGAGCTTCACAATCGTGACGACGTAGATAAGCGCGATGAAGAGCGCCACGCCCACGGCGATCGCGATATTGCGCTTGCGCCTGGCCGCCTCGCGCGGATCGTCTGAGTTGTTCGCGCTCACAGGACCCCCGCGATGGACGAGAGCCGCTCGATGACGATGATCGCGAACAAAAGAAAAAGATAAGCGATCGAGAAGCCGAAGAGCCGCCAGGCGGCCTTGCTTGCAGCGGCGCCGTGACGCAACGCGTAGACGCGCCAGGAGAACCAGATGAAGGCCGCGCCCAGAACGACGGCCGCCGCCCCGTAAAAGGCCGAGGCGAAGCCCAGGAGGTAAGGCGCGAGCCCAAGCGGGACCAACGCCAGCGTGTAGACCAGGATCTCGAGACGCGTGCGGTCGGGGCCAGCCACGACCGGCAGCATCGGCACGCCCGCGCGCGTGTAATCCTCGTTCTTGACGAGCGCCAGCGCCCAGAAATGCGGGGGCGTCCACATGAAGACGATCGCAAAGAGCACGACGCTCGCGACGCTGATCTCGCCCGTCGCCGCGGCATAGGCGACGATCGGCGGAAGCGCGCCGGCCGCGCCGCCGATCACGATGTTCCACGGCGTCACGCGCTTGAGCCACATCGTGTAGATGACGACATAGAAGAAGATCGTGAAGGCGAGAAGCGCGGCGGCGAGCCAATTGGCGACGAGGCCGAGCGTCACGACCGAGGCGCCGGCGAGCACGAGCCCGAAGGCCAACGCCTCATCTCCTCCGAGTCGCCCCGCCGGAATCGGCCGCCCGCGCGTGCGCGACATGATCCCATCGATGTCGGCCTCGTACCACATATTGAGCGCCCCCGAAGCGCCGCCGCCGATGGCGATCGCGAGGAGCGCGGCCAAGGCGATCACCGGATGCGGCGGCTGGGGCGCAAGAAGCAGACCCGCCAGCGCGGTGAAGACGACGAGCGACATCACGCGTGGCTTCAACAGCGCGAAATAGTCGGCGGGAGAGGCGGAAAACGGTTGATCGAGGCCCCGCCCGGCGTCCGTCGCGAAAGTCGTGTGGCTCATCTGGTCCGATCCGTCGGCGCACGCCCCAGGGGCGCCGCCTCGCGCGTTAAAGCATGGCCCCTGTGGCTGGCCGCGACGCCTCCGAGCGTCGCGGATTCGTCTTGCCGCCGCTCGGGCCGATCTCGCCTCTTTTCAACCACAAAGCAAGCCGGGGCGCAATTGCTGCGTTGCACTAGATTGTCGCAGCGCCCGGCGCAAGCGAGGGCGGCGGCGGTTTCGCTACTCGATTTCGAGCGATTTCATCTTGCGGTGCAACGCCGAACGTTCCATTCCGATGAACTCGGCCGTGCGGGAGATGTTGCCGGAGAATCGGTTGAGCTGCGCAACCAGATATTCGCGCTCGAAGACCTCGCGCGCCTCGCGCAGCGGCAGGCTCATGAGCTTTTCTCCACGCACGCCGGCGGGGGTCGCCGGCACGAGCTCGCCCACGTCCGCCGGGAGCATTTCCGCGGTGATTTCCGCCCCCGGCTCGCCGGAGGTGAGGATCAGCAGGCGCTCGACCGCATTGCGTAGCTGCCTGATGTTGCCGGGCCAGTCGTGCATCTGCAGCACGGCGAGCGCATCTTCGGTGAGCTTGCGGCGCTGCAGGCCCGACGCCGCCGAGGTCTGCTCGATGAAATACTCGGTCAGTTCGCCGATGTCCTCGCGCCGTTCGGCAAGCGAGGGGACACGTAGCGTCGCGACGGCGAGGCGATGGAAAAGGTCCTCGCGGAGAAGGCCGTCCTCGATGCAAAGCTGTAAATCGCGCGAGGAGGAGGAGATGATCCGCACGTCGACCTCGACGCGCGTCGAGCCGCCGACGCGCTGAAAGTTCTGGTCGACCAGCACGCGCAGGATCTTCGCTTGCGTCTCCTTCGGCATGTCGGAGATCTCGTCGAAAAAGAGCGTGCCGCCATGCGCCTCCTCGAGCGCGCCGACCCTGAATTCACCGGGCGAGGAGCCCTCGAAGCCAAAGAGCTCGACCTCCATATTCTCCGGCGTCATCGTCGCCGAGCCGATCACGATGAAGGGCGCCTCGGCGCGGCTCGATTGGGCGTGCATGACGCGCGCCGCGAGCTCCTTGCCCACACCGGACGAGCCGGTGATGAGCACGCGCGAATTGACGGGGGCGAGCCGTGTGACGGCGGCCTGCAGCTGATTTGCCCGGCATGGAGGAGCCGATGATGCGATCCTGGACGGCGGCGCGCTGGCGCAAGGCCGACACCTCTCGGCGCAGCTTATAGGCCTCGAGCGCGCGTTCGGCGACGAGCACCAGACGATCCGCCTTGAAGGGCTTCTCGATGAAGTCATAGGCGCCCATCTTGATCGCGCTGACCGCGGTCTCGATGTTGCCGTGGCCCGAGATCATCACGACGGGCAAGGAGCGATGCAGCTTCTGGATCGCCTCGAGCACCTGCAGCCCGTCCAGCCGCGAGCCCTGAAGCCAAATGTCGAGGAAGACCAGGTGCGGACGGCGCGTCGCGATCGCCCCGAGGGCTTCGTCGGCGTCCCGAGCCGTGCGGGCGTTGTGCCCCTCGTCGCTCAATATGCCGGCGACGAGCTCTCGGATGTCTTCTTCGTCGTCAACGATCAGAATGTCGTTCGCCATCACGCCCCGCCGACCTGGCTCGCTATCGCCTTGGTTCTTTCCGACCGAACCGGCGCAGCCCCTGCGGGTGGCTCGATGGGCAACAGAATACGCACGCAGGCCCCCCTCCCGGAGGGCGCGTCGAGCAACTCCAGACTACCGCCGTGATCTTCGACTATTTTGGCGACGATGGGCAAGCCCAATCCGGTGCCTTCGGCTCTTGTGGTCATATAAGGCTCGAGCAGGCGCTGCCGGTTCGCGGCGGGAAGCCCTTGCCGTTGTCGATCACGTCGAGCTGGGCCATGCCGTCCCTGCGCTTGAGGGCGATGCGCACGACTTCCTTTTCCTTGAGGTCGGAACCCTCGCGCGCCGCGATCCCCTCGATCGCGTTCTTCACGACATTTTGCAGCGCCTGGGAGAGGAGACGGCGGTCGATCTGCGCGTAGAGCCCCTCGGTGGGCAACTCCTCGACGATGTCCACATCGGCGTTGCCGACCCGCATCAGAAAGGCCGTCTGACGCACGCTTTCGCAGTAGATCGTCGCGCTCCGGGCGGGCCTTGGGCATGCGCGCGAA
>CAVXEI010000036.1:0-91522 GCA_963760695.1 uncultured Alphaproteobacteria bacterium
CTGCGCTGCAAGCTTTGCGGCTCCGGTTGCTTTAGCGAAGGACGGCGAGACGCGCGACTGCAAAACTGTTGTCGGCGGTCAAGTCGTCTGTGGCGATCTCGTGGTCGGGATCACGCTCCAGCAATATGAAGAAGGGCTGAGAAAGCGAGCGGACGAGATCCGCGAAGAGGCGAAGCAGCGCGACGAGTTTCAACGGCTGATGACTAGGCAGTTGGAGCTGACGAAGCGCGCCACGGCCGCCGAGAAGGACAGTCTTCGGAAAGAGATTGGCGTCATCGAGGTGCAAAAGCGCGCGCTGGAGGCGGAAAGCAAAGGGGTCGCCGAGCGGCAAAGGACCTGCAGGCGAGCTACGACCGGTTGGTGCAGAAGCTCGCCGAGGCCAACGCCGCCCTGCAGGATTTTGCGCCGCTGCTCTCCAAGGACGCGTTTGAGGAAGCGCAGGGGGGCGGAACGCAAGTTCGTCGAGATTGCCAATCTCGTGGCCAAGCTCCGCGAGAAAGCCGACGTGGTCGAAGCGCGCGCGATGTTCCAGGCGGGAGAATTGGCGGAACAGCGTATCGACTGGCGCACGGCCTATGCCGATTTTCGCCGCGCCGCGGGGTTGCAGCCCAACAGTGTGCGATACGCGGAGAGCGCGGGGAGATTGGCGGATGAAACGGGCGACTACCCGCCGCGGCGTCCTTCCGGGAGGGCGCTCTACGTCTCGCCAGCTCGGAGTTCGGTCCAGATGCCGCCGAAACGGCCACGGCGATGAATAATCTCGCGATCACGTATGGAAGACTTGCGCGCTACGCCGAGGCAGAGCCGCTTTGCCGACACGCAATCGCCATCTCCGAGAAGGCGCTCGGCAAGGAGCATCCCGACGTTGCGACGAGTTACGCCAATCTCGCGTCAGTGCTTCATGAGCAAGGCAAATACGCCGAGGCAGAGCCACTCGTATCGCCAAGCCATCACAATCAAGGAGAAGAGCCTCGGCAAGGAGCATCCCGACCTGGCGTTCAGTTACAACAATTTCGCCATGTTGCTGAAGGACCAGGGCAACTACGCCGCCGCCGAGTTACTCCTTCGTCAGGTTACCGCGATCGGCGAGAAGACCCTCGGCAAACAACATCCCACCGTAGCGCTCGCATACAACAATCTAGCTTTATCGCTTCAGGACCAAGGCAAATATGCCGAGGCGGAGCCCCTCTTTCGCCAGGCGCTTGCCATCGAGGAGAAGAGCCTCGGCAAGCAGCATCCTGACGTCGCCACCGGTTACAACAATCTCGCCCTACTGCTTGAAGTGCAGGGCAATTACGCCGAGGCTGAGCCGCTCTATCGCCGAGCGATGGCCATCAGGGAGAACGCGCTCGGCAAGGAGCATCCCACCGTCGCGCGCGGCTACAACAATCTCGCCGGCGTGCTTCAAAGCAGGGCAAACACGCCGAGGCCGAGCCGCTTCTTCGCCAGGCAATCGCCATCGACGAGAAGGTCCTCGGAAAAGAGCATCCCGACGTTGCGATCCGGTACAACAATCTCGCCGACCTGCTTCGCGCCCAGGGCAGATACGCCGAGGCTGAGCCGCTTTATCGCCAGGCGATCGCGATCGCCGAGAAGGCTCTCGGCAAGCATCATCGGACTGTCGCAAGGGTTACGGAAATGTCGGCGATTGTTTCAGGCCCAAGGTAAATAGGCCGAGGCCGAGCCGCTCTACCGCCAGGCGATCGCCATTGACGAGAACGCCCTCGGGCTGGAGCATACCGAAGTTGCGACGCCTATAACAATCTTGCCTTTCTGCTTCAGGCCCAGGGCAGATATCCCGAAGCAGAGTCGCTCTACTGCCAGGCGATCGCCATCGACGAGAAGGCGCTGGGCAAGGAGCATCCGAACACCGTGACGCTGCAAATGAACTACGATCTCTTGCGCCGACTTCATGGAAATGGAGATCGCGCCTCCTGGCGCCCTATCCAATCATCCTGCACGATGACTTTGCGAGAGAGCTTCGTCAGCTCTCGCCGGTGACGCTCATGCGACAAAAGTTCTTCATCAGCTTCAACGCAGCCGATCGCGACAAGGCGCATTGGATCGCCTGGACGCTCATGGCGGCCGGACACGAGCTCGCCGTCCACGACTGGGAAATTCCGGCCCGCGGCAATGCGCCGCTCTGGATGGACCAGAAGCTCGCCTGGGCCGACCGCCTGATCGCCGTCATCTCGCCGGACTATCTGCCGGCCCGCTATGCGCCGATGGAATGGGCGGCGCAAATCTGGGAGGACGCTGACAGCGCCCGGGGCGCGGTCATTCCGGTCGTCGTGCGGCCGACGCCGAATCTCCCCCCTTGCTGCGCGGCCTGAGCCGTATCGATCTGACAAATTGCAGCGAGGACGAAGCGCGGGAGCGCCTTCTCAAAGGCGTGGAGGGGCCCGCGCCGCCGCAACGCAAGCCAGCTTTCGAGAGGGTCGCGGGCGAGGCACCCGACGAGCCGCACGCCGGACCCGCCGAGAAGCCGGTTTTCGTGCGGGTGAAGACGGATGACGGCGTGCCGCGCTGGCTGAGTATCTCGGCGGCGGTCGCGGGAGTCGTGGCGGCGCTCTTTGCCGGGCTGACCTTGTTCTTCGGCGATCACGCCACCGAGCGCGAATGCAAGACGATCATGGGAGGAACGGTCGTTTGCGGAAACGTCAATATTCAGAAGGGTCCGTAGCGCTTGCCGCGGCCGGCGTCATCTCCGCCATCCATTCCGTCGCGCCGGCGAATATCGCGTCATAGACGGCGGCGCCGATCGCCTCGCCGATATCGGTGTGAAGACCCGCACAGCTCGCAGGCCTGCCGCCTTTCGGCGCGGCGACGATGATGCAATCGGTGCCCGTGCCCGTGACCGGGGACCCTTCGTGCTGAGGTACTCGTTTCCATGATGGCCGCCGTGCGGGCCTCGGTCGCGATGGAGACCGCCTCGATGAAGGCGCCCGGGGCGAGTGGAGTGGAAACATGCACGAGCGTGTTGATCGTTCCGAAGGCCGGCGTCTTGCTCTCACGGCGCGCACCCACTCTCTCGGCGTTGGAGAGCCCGACCGTCGCGACGCATGTCGCGGTAACGGCGCCGACACGGGATTGCGTGATCTGATGCTGACGAATGTCGCGAGACGTCATGAAGGCGGCGGCCTCATCGGAGCCCCTGCGCGGCGAGCTTCTCCTTCAACAAGGCGACGGGGTCGACATGCAACGGCAAATCCATGTTGCGGACCTCCAGCCAGACGATCTCGCGCGCCGAGGCGAAGCCGGACTTGAGGACCGGCCATCCCACGGTGTCCATCGGACTCGTCGAAGCGAACGACGAGCAAGGGAGGCTCAGCAAGAGAGTTCCGAAAGGTGGACGCATCGAGGTGCCTTCACCTGTCTTCGGGCGAAGATCGAGGAGCCGGCGGCCGGCTCCTCGCTTATCGACAATTTCGTCAAGCGTGACGGGCCGAAAGGCCCGCCGTGAGCTTTCGTCCGAACTGCGTCGACGAGACGATTGTCCTCAGCGCCCAAAGGCCGCCGAGGCGCAGGCGTTGATGAGGAAGATGCGGACCGTGCCGAGGAAGTCGACGTGCTCGAGCAATCCGAGCCCGCGCGTCGATCAGCAGCAGCGAGCCCTCATAGGCGACGAAGGCGGCAAGGAAGGCCGCGCCGGCGCCGGCGACGCCGCGAACACGCCGCGACGCGAGCCCCGCCGCTTCGCAAGAGAGCAGCGCGATCGCCCCAAGCGCGCGCCCCAGGCGAGCGTCTCGCCGTCGATCGGATAATGCATGACCCCGAAGCCGATGGCCTGGTTCGCGAGCCACACGGCGCCGTCGCCAGGAGCGCGGTTCGCCGATCGAAGGACATGGCGGAGATGGCCGCGAATGCGGCGAGAGGAACCGCGCAGGCGAAGCCGAGCGTGAAGAGCAGGCTGAAGGACGGCGAGCGCGACGATCGACAGAGTCGTTCGGGAGGCTTGAGAAGAAAGGGCGAGTGCGGTCATGGCAGGTCTCCTTCAGTTAAATCGATGGCGTCGCCATCGCTTGGGCTCGTCGTCGCGGCGCTTTGGCGTGGACGACGAGAATTCGGTTCGGGTTGCGATCAGGAGCTCGCGAATCTTGTCGCGGAGCGGTCGATGGGATCCGGTTCGGTCAGGCCGAACCATCGCGCCCGCAGCTTGTCCCAAAGCGCGAGGCGCGACCAATCGGGCTCGGGCAGGAAGCGGTCCGTGTCGCCATCGAGGAACGGATTGGGCAGAGAACACGGTCATCTGCTGCTCGCCGCGCGCCGTTGAAAAGCCGCAGACCCCAGGACATCGGAACGCAAGCCCGGCGCATTCGGCGGTAGAGCTCGGCGCGCGCGGTGCGCCGCCGCTTCGCCACTTCGGGCGGCGTCGGATTGTTGCGCGATTCCTTTCGTCTCGCCGATGCAGATGTGGAAATGCGGGACGCCGAACGCCACGGTGATGTAGCCGTCGAGCACGCCGATGCGCGAGGGGGGGCCGTCGGCGCGCATCTCCCAGGCCGCCCCTTCGATGAGCGTGCCGAAGACGATGTCGCGCCAGTGGTTCTCGAAGAGATCGCGAATGAGCTCTTCGAGGCTCGCGCTGTCCGTCGGCAGCGCGAACACGTCGAGGGGCATTCCGTCGGGCTCCAGAATGCGTGTGGGCGCAACTGCCGCCAATGTCGTCATGGTCGCCTCTCTCCTTGTTCGTCTGAGCCGCGCATCGTTCCCCGCATCGGCTCAGAACGCCAGCTTGATTGATCCGCGCAAGGTGCGCGGTGCGCCGATCACGTTGAAATTGTAGTACGACGTGCTCCATCCTGGCGTCAGCGGCGAGAAGAAAGCGCCGGAGCCGCTAGGGTTGAAGGGGTCGAAGGAGGACGGGGTCAAGCCGCCCGTCGTGAAAAAGGTGTGGTCGAAGAGGTTGTCGACGTTGAGCTGCGTGGTGATCTTGTATCCGTTGTAGTTGAACTCGTAGGAGCCGAAAATGCCGACGAGCCCATAGCTCGAAGTCGAGGCGCCATAGATGTAGCTCCCGTCATTCGCGTAATGAAAGAAGGGGATGTAGCCGGTGTAGTCGTAGCGCGCGCCGACTTTCAACCCTTTCAGCTGGCCCTCCTTGAACTCGTAGGTCGAGGACAGCGTCGCGACATTTCGCGGAACGAAGGGGATCGGCGAGCCCTGGGGCAGAGCAAAGAGGTTGTTCAGGATCGACTTCGTCGTGATCGCGTCGGTGTTGGCGTAGGCGAGGTTGACGTTCCAGCCGGGCATGAGCTCGCCCTGAATGTCGAGCTCCGGGCCTTGAGAACGACCTTCGCCGATGAGCAGCACCTGGTTGATCGCGTTCGGAATGCCCACGGGGATGTTGGTCTTGACCAGGTGGTAATAATCGGCCGTGATCTGCAGTCTGTCATTGAAGAGCGACAGCTTGACACCTCCCTCTTCCTGCTGGCCGAAGCTCGGGGGCGTCGGCTGGTTCGTGCCATAAACCAATTGGCCGTTGTAATTGGGGCTATAGGACTCGGCGTAGTTCCCGTAGAAGCTGATCCACTCGAGCGGCCGCCACAAGAGCGCGGCGCGCGGCGTGACCCTCTGGTCGATGAACTGGCCCCTCTTGGTGATCGTGTCGAAGTTGCAGGGTATCGGTATTCCGGTGTTGAAGATGAATGAGGAGGCTTGCGGGTTCCAATTGCTTGAATAGGGACCGCAGAAATTCGTCGTGTCCGAGGCCCCCGTCCTGTTGTTGATATATTGCCAGCGCGCGCCGCCGAGCACGTTGAAGCCGTAGGGCAGCTTGATCTGATCCTGCATATAGACGCCGGCGTTGTCGGCAAATTGCTCCGTGGCGTTGAAGGGGATCAGCCCATAGGCTTGGGTCGGGAGTTGGGCTTGCCCCAGCAGCGTGAGCGTCGCGGGATAATAGGGGGCCTGATTGAAGCCTCGGAAGTTGTAGCGGTAGTAGTCTGCCCCGACCAGCAGGGTGTGACTGATCGCCTCGGTGGTGTCGAAATGGCCGACGAGGTTGGCCATCGTCGCATATTCCGCCTGCCGGTTGTCGGACGGAAAAGAGGATTGGTAGAGGACCACGTTGTTGGTAGAGGGGAAATTAAAGCAAATGCCCCCATTGGTGATGCAGTCAGAGATGTAGCTCGTGCCGCCGACGTCCTGCCAGTCATTCCGCAGGGTCTGCATGAAGACGGTCTGCTGGAAGGACCAGTCCTTGTTGAAGTCGTGATGCCAAGTGACCTCGGCGAAATTCTGCTGCTGCTCGTAAGGCGACGGCGCCCCAAAATTGAAGCTGCGCCCGAGCCAGAGCGGGATGACGTTGTTGAAATAGGGGATGTAATACTGGTCCTGGTTGAAGGCGTTCTGCTGATACTGGTCGGAGACTCTGATCCAGTTGTCGGCGTCGATGTTCCAGCGCACGACCGGATTGAACATCAAATTCCTGTTGTAGTCGTACGTCCGGAACGACCCGTCGTTCTCGTAGGACATGGTGAAGCGGTAGAGCAGGTCCTTGTTCTGCGTGAGCGGCCCCGTGGCGTCGAGCGACGTGCGGTAGGCGGCGTAGCTGCCGATCTGCTGCTGGATCGAATAGGCCGGCTTATCCAGCGGCTGCTTCGTGTTGACGTTGACGATGCCGCCTGGCTCCACGGCGCCATAGAGAATGGCGGCGGGGCCCTTCAGCACCTCGACGCTCTCCACATTGGCCATTTCGACATTGCCAGCCCCCGCGAAGTTGAGGCCGAAGCTGTCGACCCTGAAGCCGTCACGGAAATAGTTCTGCGTCGGGAAGCCGCGGATCATGATCTTCGTGAAGGCGTTCCCCACCGCCTGGTTGCCGCCGCCCGAGGTGGTGACGCCGCTGACGTTGCGCAACGCCTCATCGAGGGTCGTGACCTGCTGGTCCTCGAGCATCTGATGCGTGACCGTCCTGGTCGTGAGCGGCGTGTCCATGACCGGCGTATTGACCTTGGTCCCGACCGATTGGATCGGCGCCGCATAGGACGTGGGATCGTTGCACCGGCCGCCGGCGCAGAGCTGGCCGTTGTTTCCGGGACCGATCGCATTCCCGTTATCGCCGACGACGCCCGTGCCGGCCGCGCCCGGGGCGGCGACAGCGGGCGCAGCGCCGGCGCCCGGCTGAGGCTGCGAGCTTTGCGCGCTCGCGCCTTGCGGCGCGATCGCACGAACGGGTTTCGGCTTGCGGATGTAGATGGTGGGCAGCGTCTCTTGTGCGAAAGCCGGGGCCGGGAAAACGGCGGTCACAAAGGAACACAACGCGATAGGAGATGCGCGCCGCAGCAGCGCGCGAAGGCTGCTCGGGGTGGCATGGAAGAACGGGGAAGGCATGAGCCTGGACTCGCAGCAACGTGGGCCGTCACTGCGAAAGGTCTCTCTCCGTCATCGGCGCAGGCTGCGCGCAGCGACAGAGATCAACCGCCTCGGTGCACCCCGCCCGACGCTCTCGCGCGTGACCACGATCGATGGCAGGTCTCCTGGCTCGCGGGTCACCGCCTTGGACCGCCTTCCCAGGGATGTTCCCCAGTGGCTTTATGGTCCTAAGACTCGCCGCTTACAGTTGCGGGGGCAGCCCCGGCGTAGCGCAATTTGCGCGCACCGGATTCCCTTTTGATCCCCGAAGGGAACCATCAGTCTCACTTTAAATGGCAAGTCCGGCATCGAGTCAAGGTCAGGCTTAGGACGCGTGGACGGTGACTACCCTACTCCGCCTCCCGCCCCAGCGCGCCAACGGGCAACTTGTCCGAGGCCGCGTTTCCCGGCATTTTCGAAGCTGGGGATGACGGAGGTCGCAGGTGCTGAAGTTCTTGGTTTTGGCCGCGACTGTCCTCTCCCTTTCCGCCTGTCAGATGACGCGCGACCGGGAGGCGGACAGCCAAAAGGAATTCGACCAGGCGGTCGACGCGCAACACAGGAGCATCGCCCCCGTCTGCGAGAAGATCGTGTCGGATGTTCAGAGGCGCCGTTGCCTGGGCGAGTGAAGCCCCGCGGCGGCTGGCTCCCTGACGCAACCGCAGCGGTCCGCACGTCAAGCAGGTCAGCCGGAGCGACGCATCGGCCTTAACTTTGCAATTGACGGTCTGATTGAGGCGGCAGCGTGCGAAGTGGTTTGCCACGCGCGACCGCAAGGCTCCAAAGCCGTGCTTCGCCTTCGAGGACAGTGATGATCTGAGCAACGGATCCGCGTTCGCCGAGGCGGACCGCCTTGGTGACGAGACCGAGGACAAAGCCTGGATTGCGGATGACGTGGCCAAGACCGAGCGTCTCGTTGTCGCGCCTGGTGATGGCTTGGTCGCGATCGTTCTGATCGAGCGCTGCGAGTTCTTGCGCGAGAGACCAGGCGGCGTCGCGCGCTTTGGTCATGCTGAAATTGATGACTCCCGTCTCGACGTCGCCGAGATATCGATTCAACCACCGCAGCGGGGGCCAGACCGACGCCAGCTTTTCCTTAACGTCGCCAACGAGGTCGGCCAGCAGGGCGTTGATACGAATAAAATCCGCCTGCAACGCCGGCAAGCCCTGCGGGCCGACGGTTTCGAGGGCGGCAATTCCGAGGTCCAGATTGATGTGCGCGTTGATGCCCAGCAGCAGGTGTTGCAACGTGATGGGCCACCACTGCTGCACAACTTGGAAGGCGTAATCCCAACACCGGGTCGGTTCTAATCCACTCTGCATCTGATCGTAGGCGGCAAGATAGCGGTTCGCAAAATTCACATCGAATTTTTCCATTCGCACATTGTCGTCAAAGTAGTTGCCTTCGTCGATGCGCTTTTTGACGGTGATCGTCACTTCACGGTAGAGGACAGCGAAATAGCCAAGCCTCGATTCCTTCGCTTTCGCGTCTTCGACAATCTGCGTCAACCGCTCAATGACTTCTTCAATCGTATTCGCATGAGACATCGGCTGGTCCTCCACACTGCCTTCGGAAAATGATGTTCGATGCGACCGAGGCCGCCATCACAGCCGCCTTTGTCCTCCCTCGTCCGGGCCATCGCAGCGCTTGTGCTTGTGTACTGGGTGCAGGAGCGCCTGCTGCGGGCAAAAGACGCCCGCCTGCGGGTCCCGGCGCCAGTCGTATTCCGCGGGTCACCGCCGCCTCCGCCACAGCGCGGCCAGCAAGCCTCGATACGAGATAAAAGCCCATGTCGACGCCAGCCGACACACCCGCCGAGGTCACGTATTTGCCGGCATCGACCCAGCGCGACACGCTGTCCCAAAGGACCTTCGGGCCTTGCTCGGTCACCCAGCCGAACGCCGCATGGTTCGTCGCCGCGGGGAGACCGTCAAGCAACCCAGCTTTCGCCAGCAAAGCGGCGCCGGTGCATACGGAGGCCATGATCCCTGCTTTCTTATCCATGGCGATCAGCCATTCCAGAAGCGCTGCGACACCTTTCGGGTCCAACTGCTCGTCGAGGAGCCGCCGGGTTCCTCCACCGCCTGGCGCCATGAGAAGGTCCAACGGTTCCCGGAGCGCTTGGGCGCACGTCCAGTCCGGTATGACCGACGGTCCGTTTGCGCTTTTCACCTTCTCAATCGCCGCGCCAATGAGCACGACCTCGAACGGATAAGGCGGCGGGCTGGAGTATTCCGCGCCAAGAAAGCGCGCTATGGTGAAGGCTTCGGCGAAGCCGAAGACGTCAATCGGCTCGAATCCATCGAAGACGAAGATGCCGATCTTCTGGGTTCGGGGATAGGCGATACTTCGCTCCATAATTGTCTTCTCCCTGGCGAAGGGTGTCCAAAATCTGCACCAACCCAGGATAGGCTCGGGTAACCTTGTAGGCAGACTGTATTTATTGCGCTTTTGACAGATTAGCCGGGGCCGAAACGTCGCGCCGCGACCTTTGGTGCCTCGGCCGGCGGCGCCCTCGACGTCGCACGCCGCAATCAGCGCGCGATCCTATTCTACTGCGTAATTGTCTCTTTCGTCCTGACATTGCCAGCGAAATTTCCGCGGCATATAATGGTGGGACTAACCGGTGAATTTTCGCGTCCGCGCAAATGGGTTCTCTACAAAAACATTGGGAGGGATTGATGCTGAAGAAACATTGCCTTGCGCTCGCAGCTTCGCTTCTCCTCGCGCTTCCAGTGGCGACGGCGACCCGGGCGGCGGAGTATCGGCCATTCCCCGACGGCTATGGCTATATGGACCCCTCAGAAATCTCGCTGCTGGCCAACGCGGTCAAGGACGGCGACCACGCCGTGCTGCGCGACCATGGCTGGCGGATGTGGGCGGGCATCATGCAGCCGGCGAAAGGGCTCGATTGGCCCGTCTGGTACACCTGGCCCAACACCACCGCGGCCTTCGCCGCCGAGCCGACGCCGGGGGCGTTCGCGGCTGCTGCGCCGGCCAGCTCCGGCAAATCGCTGATCCAGCGCAATTTGATCAATAAGGACATCCCGTCCGATGAATTGCCGTACTATCCCATTCCCGAGGCTGTCGCCAAAGCCTATCCGAACGCCACCTCGAAATGCTCCAACCCCGACGGCCCCCCAAACATCTGTGACGGCGCGCATTTTCAAAACAACGGCGATATCATGATCGTGACCGAGTCGCTGAGCAAAGAGGCCTACGGGTGGATCCGCGGCTCAAAGCCGAACACGCCGAAGCTCTACGAGATCGAGAGCCTCGACAAGTTGCACAAGGACGGCGTGCATCTCCTGGAGGCGCCGGCGCGTCACATCGTGACGAAGCATATGTATTGGCCGGTCAAGGCCACCGGCCTGTCGGCGATCCCCGTGTGGCGCGACGACTATGACGCGAATTACACCAAATACGCGGGCTATGAGGTTTGGAAAAACCTCGTCGCGGTCGATCCGAGTGGCAAATCTCCTGCGCAGCTCGAGGCCAAGGTCAGTTTCCTCTATGGCGTGTTTGAACCGGAAAAGGATAAAAAGACGCCAAAGACGCCCTGGCCGACGGTGACCGCGACGGCGACCATCTACGGGATCGACCAATTCTATCACCACAAAGTCACGCAAGCGGACTGGGACAGTTTCGACGAAGCCGACAAGGCGATCCTCAGCGCGGCGAGCTATTGGGCCTACAATAAGCCCTTCGAGGTCGGCGATTATCTCGTGACCGTCGCCATGCACGTCAACACCAAGGAACTGCCGACCTGGGCGCTGCACAGCGTCTGGTGGTCGGATCGCGCCGACGCAGGCCCTTACGCCGCCAATCGCCCTTCCCTGCCCGACGCCCAAGGGCCTTGGGCGCATTATCTGCTGGTCGAATCCATGGCGTTCCCGTGCGGCCGCAGGGCGCGCAGCCCGTCGCCATGAACCCATACATCGAACTGGCGATCCATCCGGTGGCGACGAATTGCAACAATTGCCACAACCGCGCCGGCTGGCCCAATAAGAAGGCCGCCCACGAAGTCGCCCCCTATGCGGAATATTTTATGGCCGACTGCCCGGACCCGCTCCAAACGCTCAACCCCGACAGCAAGTGTCTGAAGCCGCTGACGCTGACCGACTTCCAATGGATCATCCCCGATCGCGCGAGATAGGCGCCGAGTCTCAGAGGCAGGATTTCTCACTTCCCGCTGCCTCTCCCGCCATAGCCGGTGCGAAGAACGGGCGTCCAAAGGACGCCCTTTGACGAGGAAGGGCCAGGGAGGGTGCGGCGTCATCCTTCGCGGCGGCGGCGACCTCGGCGGCGAAAAAATCCATCGAGGCCAAGGCCGTGCCGCAGACCTCATCCTGTGCGCGCTCGAGACAGCTCGAGGAATGATCGGCGGCAAGGAAGTCTTCGCGCCCCCGCACGACGGGAAGGAGCGCCGCTTTTGCCTACATCTGTCCGACGGGACAGCCTCTCGCCACGCGCCGCGAAAGCAAGCTGCGCAACCTAAAAAAGTTCGACTATTTCAACCGGGCCGCATGTCTGGTTTGCGCCATGAGATCGCGCTGCACCAAGGATGATCGCAAGGTCTCAGCGTTCGCCTATAATCTGCCTACGGCGACCGTCGCGGCTTGAAAAAACGCCTCAAATTGCGCCGGATCGGCGGCAAGGGCCAATTTTGATGGGAATGGCGATACCTAGTCATCCCCACCGCCTCGCCACTGGCGATCTTCAATCCGGCGCCAAAACAGGTCTCGCAACCGGACGTCTCGTCGTCTCCGCTTCGTGATGAGAAACGAGACTATCCGATGCGCCTCGGTTGCGTCTGAGCCTCAGCCCTTGGCGGCGGCGGCGACTTCGGCGGCGAAGTCGCTGGTCTGCTTCTCGATGCCCTCGCCGAGCGCATAGCGGATGAAGCCCTTGATCGCGATCGGCGCGCCGGCCTTGCCCTCGGGCTCCTTGACCGCCTGCGCGACCGTCTTGCCGCCGTGATCCGGGTGGTTCGAAACCTGCTCGGGCAGCAGCACTTCCTTGTAATAGGTCTTGAGCCCGGAATCGATGATTTTCTCCATCACCTTGTCGGGCTTGCCGGCGTTCTTCTCGCGCAGCAGGTTCTTCTCGCGCTCGATGGTCGCGAATCGAGCTCGTCGGCGGTCATGGCCAGCGGATTGGCGGAAGCGACATGCATCGCGAGCTGGCGCGCGAGCGTCGCGAGCACCTCTTTATCGCCCTTCGACTCCAGCGCGACGATCACGGCGATCTTCCCGAGGCCGTCCGAGATCTGCGTGTGGACGTAGCGGCCGACGACGCCGTCCGAGACGCTCACCTCGGCCGCGCGGCGCAGAGTCAGGTTCTCGCCGATATTGGCGATAGCCGTCGTGACCGCCTCGGCGACCGTGCCCCCGCCCGGGTAGGCCTGCGCGTTCAGCGCCTCGACATCGGTCTTGCCGGTCTTGAGCGCCGTCAGCGAGACGTTCTTCACGAGCGTCTGGAAATCGGCGTTGCGCGCGACGAAGTCGGTCTCGGAGTTGACCTCGACGACGACGCCCTTCGTTCCCTCGACCAGCGCCGCGACGAGGCCTTCGGCGGCGACGCGGCCAGCCTTCTTCGCCGCCTTGGAGAGCCCCTTCTTGCGCAGCCAGTCGACCGAAGCGTCGAAATTTCCGTCGTTCTCGGTGAGCGCCGTCTTGCAATCCATCATGCCGGCGCCGGTGCTTTCACGCAGCTCCTTGACGAGGGCGGCGGTGATCGTGGCCATGAGCGAAATCCTCTATTGCGTTTCGTCGGCCCGTCGCATTGCGACGCGGACGCTCTGTATCCAAAAGGACGCCGGCCCCTGCGGGCCGGCGAAAAGACTAGGACGTTTATGCGACAGGCCGCCTATCGGCGGGATCAGCCGGCGATGAAGCCGCGGGCCTGCTCGATCCAATTGTCGCGGACGATGCGGCCGCCGAGCTTGAGATCGGCGTCGAGCTTCTCGGCCTCCCCGCCGGAGAGCGCCGCGATCTGCCAATAGTGGAAGACGCCGCCGTCATTGAGCTTCTTGACGATCTGCGGGCCAACGCCCTGCAGCTTGGCGAGATCGTCCGGCGCGCCGCGCGGCGCGGCCAGCAGCTCGAAGGCTTCCACCGGCGCTTCGGTCTCGGCGGTGGCGGTCGCGAGCGCCGGCTCCTCGGGCGGGGCCTCGGAAGCGCCGACATCCATGCCGAGCGCGCCCTGGCTGCGCCCAATCCCATCGATCGCCGCGCGCGCGATGAGGTCGCAATAGAGCGCGATGGCGCGTCCGGCGTCGTCATTGCCCGGAACGGGATAGGTCACGCCCGCCGGATCGCAATTGGTGTCGAGGATCGCGACGACCGGGATCTTAAGGCGGTTGGCCTCCTTGATGGCCAGCGCTTCCTTGTTCGTGTCGATGACGAAGATGAGGTCCGGCGTGCCGCCCATGTCCTTGATGCCGCCGAGCGCCTTTTCGAGCTTGTCGCGCTCGCGCGTGAGGAGCAATCGCTCCTTCTTGGTCACGCCGCCGGAGCCGGCGGAAAGCTGCTCCTCGAGCTTGCGCAGGCGGGAGATCGAGCCGGAAATCGTCTTCCAGTTCGTCAGCGTGCCGCCAAGCCAGCGCGAGTTGATGTAATATTGCGCGCTGCGCTTCGCGGCGTCGGCGATCTGCTCCTGCGCCTGGCGCTTCGTGCCGACGAGCAGCACGCGGCCGCCCTTGGCCACCGTGTCGGAAACGGTCTTCAGCGCCTGGTGCAGCAGCGGCACCGTCTGCGCGAGATCGATGATGTGGATGTTGTTGCGGGCGCCGAAAATATAGGGCGCCATCTTCGGGTTCCAGCGATGCGACTGATGGCCGAAATGGGCGCCGGCCTCGAGGAGGCTACGCATAGAGAAGTCGGGCAGCGACATGTTTTTCTTTCTCCGGTTCGAACCTCGGCGAAAGCGTCTTTGAGCCGGAAAACCGGCACCGGAACGCCACCTTGAGTTAGGGAGCGCGTAGACTTTCGCCTGTGGGATGCGGCGGGTGTATAGGGGAGCGAGGTGCGGAATGCAAGCGGAACGAAACGCTCGATTTTGGTGAGGCTCGCGGACTATCCTTGCGGCTCGAGGGGGGACGACGAAGACCGCCAAGAACAAAATTGAGAGAGCAAAGGGTTTACGGACGAGGTCGCTGACATAGCTTTGCGGTGAGGTCTCTTGGACCTCGACGGCTTTCAGATGAGGGGTAATGAAGATGAGTACTTCGGCAAAGTCGAAAACCTTGCTCTCACTTGTCGCCTCCGTAGGGACTGTTTGGCTCCTCGCCACGGCGCCGGCGAGCGCGATGAGTGCCTACGCGCCATTCCCGTCTGCCGGCGCCAGCTATCTCTCCCAGACATTGGGGTCGGGCGTGCTCTCTTCAGGCGGCAGCACGGCCAACATGTGGACAGCTGGCGATTTCGTCCAGCAGGCCTTCTCTGGAACGGGCCTAGCCTCCGTCAGCGCGCTCTCCGACACTTTCTCGATCGCCAACTCTCTCGCAACCAGCGAAACTTTGGGGTTCCTCCTCAACGGGACGATGGTTGGCGCGCTGACCGTGCCAAGCAGCGGCGCCAGCGGGGCGACCCAGACCTACACATTTAACTCTGGCCCTTTCACCCCCATCGTGGGCAGCGGCGCATACACACTGAGGATCCAGCTCGAGAATACGCTTGGCTTCGGCGCCGGGTCGCTGGCGTTCCAGGCGGGCGGCTCAGCCCTGCTGAAGAACAACCTTCCGCCGAATAGCCTGACCGTGCCCTTCCCTGCTGCCGGGGCGACCTACCTCTCTCAAACCTTGGGATCGGGCGTCCTCTCCCCAGGCGGCAGCACGGCCAACATGTGGACGGCCGGCGACTTTATTCGGCAGAGCTTCTCCGGAACGGGCCTCGCCTCCGTGGACGCATTCTCCGACACCTTTTCAATCGCCAACTCTCTCGCAACGAGTGAAACCCTCGCATTCCTCGTCAACGGGAAGACGGTCGGAACGCTGACGGTCCCAAGCAGCGGCGCCAGCGGCGCGACTTCAAAGCTATACTTTCAATTCCGGCCTCTTCACGCCGATCGTCGGGAACGGCGCCTACACGCTCGAGATCGAACTCGAAAATACGCTCGGCTTCGGCGCCGGGTCGCTGGCGTTTCTGGACGGCGGATCAGGCCTGCTGGCGACACCATCCTCGCCGAGCCCGGTTCCCGGCGCGGGCCTATCCGGTCTAGCCGCGCTGGCGCTCCTCGGACTCCACGCAAGGGCGCGCCGAACCTAACGACGTCGCGACGTCGCTCGAGATTCAAGCGCCGCGCCCAGTAACCCTGAGCGGGGCGTTTTCGTCGAGTGGGCGGTTTGATAGTGAGGCTAAGGCGAAGTCCGCCTTCGCAGCCGGATAGCGCCCGCGTCACGGCCACAGTACGAAGAAACGATTTCAACCATCGACACCGCGAATAGGAGCATAAAGAACGATGCAAGACGTCCTTCATCCCTCGTCCGTTTCTCCTTCCGTTTCTCCTCGCGCCGCCGCCGCCTTCGATCCCACAACGGCTGTGCTCTACGGCCAACTCATCGAGACGGCCTATGCGATGTACGGCGCCAACCCGACCAATCCGACGCCGCCGGCGCCATCGACGCTTCCCGGCGGATATCGTTTCATCGCTTGGGTCCAAATGCAGGATTTCATCTTCGAAAGCACGCCGCCGCAATTTTACGGCTTTATCGCCCAGGGCGGAGCGAACCCAAACCAGTTCGTGCTGGCCATCCGTGGAACGCAGGGCTGGATCGAATGGTGGGACGACCTCAACGCCATCCGGCTCGTGCCGTTCAAAGATCCGGGAGGCGGGATGGTCGGCGCTGGATTCGCGCGCATCTACGATACGCTAGAGGTCGTAACGCCGCCGACGCCGGGGCTTGCCGAGGTCGCGCCGCGGTCGTTGAAACCGGCCGGCGGCTTTTCCCAGCAGGTGGCGAGCTTGGTGGCGAAGCGCGCGGCGGGGTCGCGTAGCGACAGTCTCGCGCCCATGGGGCGAAGCGAGAGTTTGGCGCCTGCGGCGCCATCGATCGTCGTCACGGGGCACAGCCTCGGGGCGGCGTTGGCGACGCTCTATACATTGGACAATGCGCTCACCGATCGCATCAAGAATCCGACGATCTACACCTTCGCTTCGCCACGGGTTGGCGACGCGAGCTTCGCCAGCGCCTTCGACGCACTGGGCCTCACCTCTTGGCGCGTCGTCAACGAGTTGGACATCGTGCCGCGCGTGCCGCTCGGCTACACCCATGTCGAGACGCCGCAGGAATATAATTCGCTGACGACGGCGCTTCCGACGCCCGCCTGTTGCCACTCGCTGGCGACCTATCTCAGCTTGATCGATCCGAGCCTGAAGCCGGAGCCGGGTTGCCAATGGCCATTCAGGGCGCCTGCGCCGCCAGCGGCGGAGATCGCGGCCCGCGTCGCGCCGCCGCCCGCGCCGGCTGTCCAAACCATTCCAGCGGGTCCCGTCACCGTGAACATCACCATCAATGTCGCCGCCCGAGAGTGAGCGGTGGGCGTGCGGCGCTGCTCCTGGTCGCGGCGGGCGGACTGCTCCTCCAAGCGGCGCAGCCCCCCGTCCGGGGTCTTATATCCTTTGGGGAGCTCCGCTTCGCCGCTTCAGCCAGGAGACCTTTCAGTTCTTCGACGTCAATCGGCTTGATGACGTGCCGGTCGAAACCGGCTTCGAGTCCGCGTTTGCGATCCTCGTCAGCGCCCCAGCCGCTCAGCGCGACGAGGATCAGCTCTTTTCCCTCCGGGGTCGTGCGGATCGCTCGCGCCACCTGATAACCGTCCATGCCCGGCATGCCGAGGTCGATGAAGGCGATATCCGGCTTGAGTTCTTTCACGTTCGTGAGCGCTTCGGCGCCCCGATAGGCGACTCGCACGTCCGCGCCGAAGGACTTCAGCAACATTGCAAGCGCGTCCGCGACATCGGCGTTGTCGTCGACGACGAGCGCGCGCTTCGCAACTGCAGCCGATGGCGGCTCCTCATGGGCCCTAACCTTTTGTGCAGAAGGGTCAGCCTGAGAGAGCGGCAGTCGAACCACCATCTCGAAGCCCTTGCCGGGGCCGTCGCTAAACGCCTCTATCGACCCGCCATGCAGCGACACGAGACTGCGCGCAAGCGCAAGGCCGACGCCGATGCCACCGCCGAACTTCGCCTGCGCACCTTGATCGGCCTGGATGAAAAGCTCAAAGATACGCGACAGCATGTGCCGGGGAACGCCGATGCCATTGTCGCGAACGCTCACCACTGCGTTCCCGTCCTTCTGAACGCTCCCAATGTCGATCTGTCCGCCTTCCGGCGTGTATTTCGCGGCGTTGGAAATAACATTGCCGAGCACCTGCCCGAGACGGACGGGATCTCCGTAAACAGAGAGCGGCTTCGATAAGAGTGACGTTTTCACCGTATGCCGCTTGTCCTTGATCGCCAACTCATTGGCTTCCAAGGCACGGAGCACGATCTCGTTAAGATTGACGCGCTCCGGACGCAGTTCGATTTTTTCTTGCGTGATGCGCGATATGTCCAAGAGATCGTTGACGAGACGGCTCAGATGCTCGATCTGGCGCGCGATCAGGGCGAGCAGGTCCTTAGCTTCAGGGGCCTCGGGCTTGAGCCGTTTGAGGGTCTGGAGAGCGTTGCTCATCGGCGCCAGCGGATTGCGCAGCTCATGCGCGAGAACAGCAAGGAACTCGTTCTTGCGGCGGTCGTCGTCGCGCAAAGCCTGTTGCAGCTGATAGGCGTTGATGGCGTCCGCCGCGTAGCGCGCACAGATGTCGACGATCCGCGAGTCGCGCGCGGAGACATCATGCGGCTGCCGAAAATACACCGAAAGGACACCGACGACCTTGTCGGGCGCCGTCATGAGCGGCGTCGACAAGTAGGCTTTGAATCCTCCCGCACGCGCTTCTTCCAAGACCTCCTTCGCGGCGGGCTTCCGTTCGACGTCCGAAACCGCCACCTGTTGAAGAGATCCCAGCGCATGGGCACAAGTCGGGCGGGCGGAAGTTTTGACCGTCTTGAACTGCTCCAAGTAGCCTTCCGCAAAGCCGCGTTGGGCTACAAGATGCAAAGCTTCGCTTGCTTCGTCAAAAAGAGAGATCGCGCCGAAATCGGCGCCGACGAGATCGATCACCCCTCCCAAGACTTCTTCCAGCGATGGCACGAAAGCTTCGCTCCGGATAACTTTGTTGCTGAGCTGCTGAATCCTCTGAGTGGCCTCCAACTCCTTGTGCAGCTCCGCCTCGGCGGCCTTGCGATTGGTGATATCGGTCAGCGTCAGCACGACGCCTTCGATGCGTTCGTCGACGGTGCGATAGGGCCGCATGCCCATCATGAGCCAGCGTCCGTTCTTCGACTCGATTTCCCGCTCGATGGGCGCCAAAGTCTTGAGCACCGCGGCGGCGTCTCTCTCCAGATCCGTGTATTTGAGCAGGTTCGTGTAGTCGGAAATACGGCGTCCGATGTCGGCGCCGGTAAAATTGAAGTAATTGGTGACGACCGGCGTGAACAGCTTGATTTTAAGCTCGCTATCGAGAAACAGCGTGCCGATCTCGGTCGTCGCCATCAGGTTTTGCAGGTCGTTGTGCGACGTGGAGATCGTCTCCAGCTTGTTTTTCAACTCGCTGTTGACGGTCTGTAGCTCCTCGTTCATCGACTGCAACTCTTCCTTGCTCGTCTCGAGCTCCTCCGCAGTCGAGCGATACTCCTCGTTGATCGACTGAAGCTCTTCGTTCGCGGCGCGGAGCTCCTGCGTCGCGAGCTCGTGCTCCGTGCGGCTGGCGCCCACACGATCCTGGGCGACGGAGAGCTCCTTGCGCAGCCGCGCCACCTCCTCGCGATTGACGTCTTCGTCCTTGAGCGCCTCGCCGCTTTCGGGCATCTTGCCGGCGTCGAGGAAGAGGACGAGGGCGCTGGACCGCCCGCCGCCTTCGCCAACGCCGGTCGGCGTGACCTGCATGGAGACGAGGCGGCGGGAGCCATTGAAGCCGACGGCGATCGCCGGCGTCAGCGTCGATTGGCCGCTCTCGACCAGGCGCTGCAAGGCGAGCTTAAGATCGACGCGCAACTCCGGCCGCACCTGCGCCGTCAGGTCGCTCGTGAACGGCCCTTCCATCGGCCGGAAATAGAGGCCGGCGTTCGGCGAAATATGTAGAATGCGCTGAGAGCTGTCGACAAGCGCGCTTGGCGGCGCATATTGCTCGAGCGCCGCCGCGTGCATTTGGCCGACGGCCAACAGGCTCTCGGGAGGGGCGTGGTACTTTGGCCCCATGTCCCGGAAGCGATGGTCAATCGCGAGCTGTGGCAGCAGTGGCGCCTCCTTCTCGGCTTGAGCCAAGGGCGCATAGATTCGGGCGTCGCGGTCGACGACGCGATAGAGCGACGCACTCGAATCGACCGTCTCGGCCGATCCCAAAAACAGGCTGCCGGTCGGCTTCATCGCGTAATGAAAGAGGCCGCAGAGCTGACGCTGCAACTCGCGCTGGAGATAGATCAGCAGATTGCGGCAAGAGATCAGGTCGAGCTTGATAAAAGGCGGGTCCTTGAGCGCGCTGTGCAGCGAAAACAGCACGAGATCGCGCAATTCCTTTCTGACTCGATAGTTGCCGCTGTCGTCGACGAAGAAGCGTTTCAGTCGCTCCTCGCTCACATCGCCCTCGATGCTCTTTGGGTAGCGCCCATCGCGCGCAACCACGAGCGCGGCCTCGTCGAGATCGCTCGCAAAAATCTGGATGGTCGGATTCACGGCGCGCCGCGTCGCCTCCTCGAGGAAGAGCATGCCGATGCTGTAGGCCTCTTCGCCGGTCGCGCAGCCGACGACCCAGATGCGAATCGGCGCGTCGTCGTCGAGCCGTTCGAAAAGCGGCGCGACGACCTTCTCGGCGAGCGCTGCGTAGGCGGCCGGGTCGCGAAAAAAGGAGGTCACCGAGATCAGAAGATCGGAGAACAGCTCCTTGGCTTCGTCGGCATTGGCATGCAGGAAATGGTAATAGGCGTTGAGGCTCTCTTGCCGCCTGACCTGCATGCGCCGCGAGATGCGGCGCAGGATCGTCGCCCGCTTATAGTTCGAGAAGTCGTGGCCAGTGCGCCGCAGCAGAAAATTGACGATCTGACGCAGGTCTCTTTCGACTTCCTCCTCGCCGATGCTGTGGATCGCCTCTTTGCTGCGCATGACGTCCGCGATCTGCGTCACGAGGCGCGAGATGGGCGCCACGAAGTCGACGGCGCCGGTTCCGATCGCGGCCTGCGGCATCATCACATACTCGGCTTCGTTCGGGTCCTGAACGAAGATGACGCCGCCGGCCTCCTTGATGGCGCGCACGCCGAGCGCGCCGTCGGAGCCGGAACCACTCAGGACGACGGCGACGCCGTCTCCTCTGGCGGCGGCGATCGACCGAAAGAACATGTCGATGGGCGAACGCCGCCCGCGCGGCTCGCTGAAAGGCCGCGCGGTTAGATCGTCGCCCTCGATCACGAGCTCGCGGTCGGGCGGGATGACATAGACGCAATTCGCGTTGAGATGCGTGGAGCCTTGGACGCTATGCACCGGCATGTTCGTGCGCGTCGCCAATATTTCCGCAAGCGAGCTCGGTTGATCCGGCGCGAGATGCACGATGACGACATAGGCGAGGCCGAGGTCGTCGCTGATCTGAGAGAAAAAGGATTGCAGGGCCCCAACGCCGCCCGCGGAGGCGCCCATCGCACACACGGGCGTGAGGGGGAGATCACTGGCGTTTTGACCGTTCAAAGGCGGCTACTCCGTCTGACATACTAAGCGCTACCGGGAAATATATGGGAGAAAGACGTAAGCCAGAGAGCCTTCCTTCACAAGAATTTTTGTTTCACGCTCGGAGGGCGAGCCCTGAACTTGGCGGCGGTCCTCGAAAATTTCGCAGCGGGGACGCAAAAATTTGGAGGCCGCGTTAAAAGAACGGAATGAGCCACAGACACGACCATAGCCATCACGCGCATGACCACAGCCATGCGCCGCGAGACTTCGGCTTCGCCTTCGCCATCGGCACGGCGCTCAATCTCGCTCTCGTCGTCGCGCAAGTGGTTTACGGGCTCCGCTCGAATTCCCTCGCGCTGATCTCGGACGGCGTGCACAATTTTTCCGACGTGCTGGGCCTCGTCATGGCCTGGGGCGGGTCGTGGCTCGCGACGCGACAGCCCACCGCCTCGCGCACTTATGGCTACCGGCGGGCGTCCATCTTGGCGGCGCTCGGCAATGCGGCGCTGCTCCTCGTCGCGACGGGCGGCCTGCTCCTCGAGGCGGCAGAGCGGCTCGTGAGCGCGCCCGCGGAAGTGGCAAGCGGCACGATGCTCTGGGTGGCGCTCGCGGCCATCGTCATCAATACCGCGACGGCCCTGCTCTTCCTGCGTGGTCGCGAGCAGGACCTGAACATCAGGGGCGCCTTCATCCATATGGCCGGAGACGCCGCCGTCTCGGCGGGCGTCGTCATCGTCGCGCTCGCGATCGGCCAGACGGGATGGCTCTGGCTCGATCCCGCCGCCAGCATCGCGATCGGCGTCGTCATTCTGTGGAGCAGCTGGGGCCTTCTGCGCGACGGACTCGAATCTTGCGCTGGACGCCGTGCCGGCTGGCGTCGACCCCGCGGCGGTGGAAGCTTACCTTGCGAGCCTCGCTGGCGTCGCCGAAATTCATGACCTGCACATCTGGGGCATGAGCACCACGGAAACCGCCTTGACCGCGCATCTGGTGCGCCCCGGCTCAGGACCGGATGACCAGTTCCTGGCCAGTGTTTCGTATGAGCTAGAGCGCCGTTTCCGCATTCAGCACGCCACGATTCAAATCGAGACCGGCGAAGGCGAATGCCGCCTTGCGTCCGCCAACGTCGTTTAAATCCGCCTTCGCTCTCGGCGACGCTTGCCAGAACGCCTTCCGTCACGTCAACTCCATCAAAGCGGTGTCGTATGCTGTCCGCTTGATGCACTCGCCGAGAATGCGAGCCGGAGGCTCGCGGTCTGGGCGCCTTTGGAGCGCGAGCCTCCGGCTCGCATGAAGCCATCATTCGGAACTCGCATACCGCTGGGCTGGCGGGATGCCGAATTCAGCGAGCCGCAAGATATGAACCTCACAAAAAATTCGATCCGTTTCGCCTTGCTCGCGCTTGCTGGCCTCGGCGGCCTGGAAGCGCGGGCCGGGAGCTTGCGGGACTACAACCATATCGTCGTGATCCTCCAGGAAAATCACAGCTTCGACAATCTGTGGGGTCTTTGGGGCGAGGCCGGGGGCGAGCCGGTCAACGGGCTGCCGGGAGCCGACGTCGCGCATACGCTGCAGGTCAGAGGCGACGGGAAACCCTTCGACTGTCTCTACCAAAACGACGTCAATCTGAAAGATGTGAAGCCAAAGGACGGCGCGGCCTGCGCCTTCGCCAACGCGCCCTTCGACATCGAAGCCTACATCAAGCCGCAGGACAAGACCTGTCCAAGCCCCTACGGCGTCAGCTTCACGAAGCAGGGGTCGCGCGAAGGATACGCCAAGGACAAAGGCGAACCGGGCGGCTGCACGCGCGATCTCACGCACAGCTTCTACAACGAGCAATATCAGATCAACGGCGGCGGCCAGAACCGCTACGTGATGGGAAGCGATGCGGCCGGGCTCGTCATGGGCTATTACGACACGAAAAAATCGCCGCTTTACCAGTATCTGCACATGGCCGGCGCGCCGCATTACGTCATCGCCGACAATTTCTTCCACGCGGGCTTCGGCGGCTCCTTCATGAACCATCAATGGCTCGTCGCCGTGCGCACGCCGCAATTCGAAAACCCGCCGAGCCTTGGCGCCGATCAAGATCTGCACAGCTCCATCGACGCCAACGGCCTCGCGACGAAGCCGCCCAAGGAGGTCTATGAAGCGTCGAAAACCCCGATGCGCGACCGGCCGCTCACGGCCTATTGCGAGGGCGATCCGCGCATCCCCCCGGACCGCGCCCCTGCGCCCAAGGGCTTCATCTGCGGCGATTGGGTCGTCGGCACGATCAGCCCGCAGAACTGGCCCTGGCGCCCCGACGAGCCCCATATCCCGCGCCTTCCCCCGCTGCGATACGAGACGATCGGCGAGCGCCTGAACGACAAGCACATCGACTGGGCTTGGTACGCGGGCGGCTGGGACAATGTCGAAGGCAAGCGCGACGGCCGCGGCTGGACGAATGGCGCCGGCCCGCATTGCGCCGGGGCGGAGGGTGCGGACCCGCACGCCAATGAGACGACCGTCGACGGCGTGCTGCGCTGCCCCGACAAGTCCTTCCAGTATCATCATCAGGCCTTCGACTTTTTCGAGAAATACGGGCCGAACACCGAGGGTCGCAAAAACCATTTGCGCGACGAGGAGGACTTTCTCGAAGCCGCGAAGAACGGCTCTCTGCCAGCCGTGAGCTTCGTGAAGCCCTTGGGCTCGGAGAACGAGCATCCGGGCTATGCGAGCGAGGATGGTGGCGACAGCCATCTCGTCAAGCTCGTGAAGGCGGCGATGGACGGCAAGAACGGCGCGAACACGCTGATCATCATCACCTATGACGAGCACGGCGGCTCCTGGGACCATGTTCCGCCCCCGCCCTATGGCCAGAACGCCAAGGGCGCGCATGATCAATGGGGCCCAGGCACGCGCATTCCGGCCATGCTGATCGCAAGGAAGCTCGCGCGCTCCGGCGTCGATCACGTCGCGCATGATACGACCGCGATCACGAAGCTGATCGAGGAGCGCTTCTGCCTCGAGCCGCTGGGCGAGCGCGACAAGGCCGTCGCGAGCCTCAAGAGTGCGCTGGGTGATAAGAGCGCCGACAAGTGCGAAGCAAGTACGAAACCGTTGAAATAAAAGCCCCCTCCCCACCCCTCCCCCGTTTTCACGGGAGAGGGAGCTCGGCTGCGCGCGTCATCGATTTTTCGCGCAATGCTGGACGCCCCTCCCTCGCGAAGCGGGGGAGGGTAAGGGAGGGGGCCACACAGCCCAATTCGCCGAACGCAACCCCTTGGTCTGTCCCCTCCATCAAGGAAGCTTTCGTCATGAGCGAAACCATCCTCCTCTCCAACGCCGCCGGCGACAGCGCGGCCGTCGCGCTCTTCGGCGCGGAGCTTTGCGCCTGGCGCGCGGGCGGCGTCGATCTCATCTGGGAGATCGACCGGCGCTTCTGGGACCGCACGGCGCCGGTGCTGTTTCCCATCGTCGGCGCGACGCGCGACGGATGCGTGCGCGTCGAGGGGATGAGCTATCCTTTGTCGCTGCATGGCTTCGCCTGGGAAAAGGACTTTGTCGTCGCCGAGCGGCGCGAGGATTTCCTGCGCCTGAAACTCGAGGCCGACGAGGAGACGCGCGCGCTCTATCCTTTCGAGTTCCGTTTCGCCGTCGAGTTCCGCCTCGCGCCGGGTGCGCTCGAACAGGCGCTCATTATTGAGAACAGAGGCGCGAAGCCCCTGCCCTACGCCTGCGGACTGCATCCGGCCTTCCGCTGGCCGCTGGCAGATTCGAAGGCGCCACATGCGCTCGTCTTCCACGCGCCGGAATCGGCCGAGCTGCCGGTGATCGCCAAGGGCGGGCTCTTTAGCCGGGAGACGAAGCGCGTTCCGCTCGAGGATCGTGTTTTGCCTCTGGCGCCGGAGCTCTTCGCCAGGGACGCACTCGTGTTCCTGGACGTGAAAAGCCGGCGAATCGCCTTCGACAATGGCGCGGGTGCGCGCGTCGTCTGCGACTTTCCCGACTTCCCGCATATCGGCTTCTGGACGCGGCCCGGCGCCCCCTATCTCTGCCTCGAGCCCTGGACCGGCCATGGCGATCCCGAGGGTTTTGGGGGGGAGCTTGCCGAGAAGCCGTCGATGCGGCTTCTCGCGCCGGGAGAGAGCGCGAGGCACAGGGCGGTTTTTCGCTTTGAAAAGACGAGCGAAGGGCTTTAAGCGAGAGCTTTCGGCCCGGACGTTGCTTGTTTTGGGCTCGAGCTTCAGGACCCGCGCCCCATGACCATCGCCCCTTCCGTCATCGACGCCATCGGCAAGACGCCGCTCATCGAATTGCGCGCGGCCTCGAAGGCGACAGGCTGCCGCATTCTGGGCAAGGCCGAATTCATGAACCCCGGCGGCTCCGTCAAGGACCGCGCGGCGCTCTACATCGTGAAGGACGCCATCGCGCGCGGCACGCTCAAGGCCGGCGGCGTCATCGTCGAGGGCACGGCCGGCAACACGGGCATCGGCCTCGCGCTCGTCGCCAATGCGATGGGCTATAAGACGGTGATCGTGATCCCCGAGACGCAGTCGCAGGAAAAGAAGGACATGCTGCGCCTGCAGGGCGCCGAGCTCGTCGAGGTGCCAGCCGTCCCTTACGCCAATCCCAACAATTACGTGAAGCTCTCGGGGCGCCTCGCCGAGCGTCTTGCCAAGGAGCGGCCGGAGGGCGCGATCTGGGCCAATCAGTTCGACAATGTCGCGAACCGCGAGGCGCATGTCGAGACGACCGGGCCGGAGATCTGGGACGACTTGGGCGGCGCGGTCGACGGCTTCATCTGCGCCTGCGGCACGGGCGGCACGCTCGCGGGCGTCGGCCTCGCGCTCAAGGCGCGCAATCCCGAAATCAGGATCGGCATCGCCGATCCGATGGGGGCAGCGCTCTATTCCTATTACACGACGGGCGAGCTGAAGGCCTCGGGAACCTCGATCACCGAGGGGATCGGCCAGGGTCGCGTGACCGAAAATCTCGTGGACGCGCCGATCGATTTCGCCTGCCAGATCACGGACGAAGAGGCGCTGCCGATCGTGTTCGACCTCGCCGAGAACGAGGGGCTGCTGCTCGGGGGCTCGTCGGGGATCAATGTCGCCGGCGCGATACGGCTCGCGCGCGAGCTCGGCCCCGGCAAGACGATCGTCACGATTCTCTGCGACGGCGGCGCCCGCTACGCCTCGAAGCTTTATAGTCCCGAGTTCCTGCGTGGCCTCAATCTGCCGACGCCGCCTTGGCTCGACGCGCGCGAGAAGATCGATCCGGGGTTTGTGTAACGGGATCTTGTGAGCCACAAATGCGAGCCGGAGGCTCGCATGAACATTCGAACCCTGCCCCGCGATCCGCTCCACTTCGGCCCCGCAGCCGGATAGCTTCTTCTCCAGGCGCTCGAAACCGCGGTCGAGGTGATAGACGCGGTTGATCACCGTCTCGCCCTTCGCGGCGAGCCCGGCGATGACGAGCGAGACCGAGGCGCGCAGATCCGTCGCCATCACCTGCGCGCCTTGCAACTCCTCGGCGCCGGTGACGATCGCGCTGTCGCCTTCGAGGCGGATGCGCGCGCCGAGGCGCGCCAGCTCCTGCACATGCATGAAGCGGTTCTCGAAGATCGTCTCGGTGATGCGGGAGACGCCATCGGCGCGCGTCATCAGCGCCATGAACTGCGCCTGAAGATCGGTCGGAAAGTCCGGGAAGGGCGCCGTGCGGACATCGACGGGCGCAAGCCCCGAGCCGTTGCGAACGACGCGCAGTCCCGCGTCGGTTTCCGTCACCTCGGCGCCGGCCAGGGTCACCGCGTCGAGCGCCGCCCGCAAGAGGCTTGCGCGCGCCCCCGAGAGCAACACGTCGCCGCCCGTCATGGCGACGGCCATCGCATAGGTGCCGGCCTCGATCCTGTCGGGCAGCACCGAGTGCCAGGCGCCGTGCAGCGACGGAACGCCTTGGATCTCGACCGTGGACTGCCCCGCGCCCGTGATGCGCGCGCCCATCGCGTTCAGGCAGTCGGCGAGATCGACGATCTCGGGCTCGCGCGCCGCGTTGCGCAGCACGGTCGTTCCCTTGGCGAGCGCAGCCGCCATCAGCGCCATATGCGTGCCGCCGACGGTGACTTTCGGAAAGTCGATCTCGGCGCCGACGAGGCCCTTCTTGGCGCTCGCCACGACATAGCCGTTCTCGATCGCGATCTCGGCGCCGAGCTTCTCCATCGCCATGAGCAGGAGATCGACGGGGCGCGTGCCGATCGCGCAGCCGCCTGGCAGCGAGACGCGCGCCTCGCCCATACGCGCGAGCAGCGGCGCGAGCACCCAGAAGCTCGCGCGCATGCGCGAGACCATCTCATAGGGCGCGGTCGTGTCGACGATCTCGCGCGCCGTGAGATGCACGGTGCGGCCGGAGTTCGGGCGAGGCGCCGGCGCGCTTGCCCGCAATGGCGTAGTCGACGCCGTGGTTGGTGAGAATGCGCTCGAGCTGCGTCACGTCGGCGAGCAGCGGCATGTTCTCGAGCGTCAGCGTCTCGCGCGTGAGCAGCGAAGCGATCATCAGCGGCAGCGCGGCGTTCTTGGCGCCGGAAATCGGGATGGTTCCCTTCAGCTCATGGCCGCCGACGATCTTGATCTTGTCCATGCGTGTCCGTTTCCTGCTGCGGCGGGGCCGGCGTATCGGCAGCCCGCGCCGCTTCCTTGCGTCGCTTCAGATTGGCGCGCAGCGCCTTGGCCCGCGCGTCCGCCTGGGCGTGCGTAGCCTGCTGCGGCCCGGATTTCTCGCCTTTTTGGGTCATGATCGTGGCGATTTCGTGCGGGGGTTGTCGTAGGCTTTATGGGTGGGAGTGGCAAGTTGGGGCCGTGTCGTGGGCAGCCTCACCGAGTGGGCGCGCAACTCTTCTCCGCTTGGGGGAGAAGGGGCGTCACGCAAGGGAGAAGAGTTAAGCGTCCCTACCCGCCCGTCGGATAGTTCGGGCTCTCACGCGTGATCGTCACGTCGTGCACATGGCTTTCGCGCAGGCCCGCGTTGGTGATGCGCACGAAGCGCGCGCGCTCTGAAACTCGGGGATCGTCGCCGCGCCGACATAGCCCATCGCCGAGCGCAGGCCACCCGCGAGCTGATAGAGTATCGGCGTCGCCGGGCCGCGATAGGGCACCTGGCCCTCGACCCCTTCCGGCACGAGCTTTTGCTGCTCCTGCACGTCGCCCTGGAAATAGCGGGTCGCCGAGCCCGCCACCATCGCGCCGACCGAGCCCATGCCGCGATAGGCCTTGAAGGAGCGGCCCTGATAGAGAAACACCTCGCCGGGCGACTCTTCGGTGCCCGCAAGCAGCGAGCCGACCATCACGACATTGGCGCCCGCCGCGATGGCTTTCGCGAGATCGCCCGAATATTTCACGCCGCCGTCGGCGATCACGGGAACGTTGGCCTTCTGCGCTTCCTCCGCCGCGTTCAGCACCGCCGTGAGCTGCGGCACGCCGACGCCCGCGACGATGCGCGTCGTGCAGATCGAGCCCGGGCCGATGCCGACCTTGATCGCGTCGGCCCCCGCGTCGATCAGCGCCTTCACGGCTTCCGCCGTCGCGACATTGCCGGCGACGATCGAGATCTTGTTGCTCGTCTTCTTCACGCGCGCGACCTGGTCGAGCACGGCCTGCGAATGGCCATGCGCCGTGTCGATGACGAGGCAATCGACGCCGGCGTCGATGAGCTGCAGCGCGCGCTCGAAGCCGTGATCGCCGACGGTCGTCGCCGCCGCGACGCGCAGCCGCCCCTCCGGGTCCTTGCAGGCGTACGGATGCTGCGTCGCCTTCTCCATGTCCTTCACGGTGACGAGGCCGACACAGGAATAATCTTCGTCGACGACGAGCAGCTTCTCGATGCGATGCTGATGCAGCAGCCGCTTCGCCTCTTCGCGCGTGCCGCCCTCGCGCACGGTGATGAGATCCTTGGTCATCAGCTCGGCAACGGGCTGACGCGGCTCCTCGGCGAAGCGCACGTCGCGGTTCGTCAAGATGCCGACGAGCTTGCCGTTCTTCCCGCCGGACGGCCGCTCGACGACCGGAATGCCGGAAATACCGTGCCGCGCCATCAGCGCGAGCGCGTCGGCGAGCGTCTCGTCGGGATGGATGGTGATCGGATTGACGACCATGCCGCTCTCGTAGCGCTTGACCTTGCGCACCTCGGCGGCCTGATCGGCGGCCGTCAGATTTTGATGGATCACGCCGAGGCCGCCGGCCTGCGCCATGGCGATGGCAAGCCGCGCCTCGGTCACCGTGTCCATCGCGGCCGAGATGATCGGCAGATGCAGCTCGATGTCGCGCGTGAGCCGCGTCGACACGTCGACGCCGGAGGGCTGCACGCGGGAATGGCCCGGCTGCAGCAGCACGTCGTCGAAAGTGAGGGCTTCGCTGGCTTCGACGAATTTGGCGGACATTGCATCTCCCCTCCCGTCTCCGGGAGAATCTAGGGCGCCGGAAAAAAAACGTTTGAGCGAATTCAATCGCGAAAGTCTGTCAGCTTTCGCGGAACTCGCTCGACGCGTTGAACTGCAATCGCGCGAGACGCGCATAGAGCCCCCCGCGTTCGACGAGCGTCTCGTGAACGCCCTCCTCGACGATGCGCCCGGCGTCCAGCACGATGATGCGGTCCGCCTCGAGCACGGTCGCCAGCCGATGCGCGATGACGAGGCTCGTCCTCCCCGCCATCACATCCTCGAGCGCGGCCTGCACGAGCTTCTCGTTCTCGGCGTCGAGCGCCGAGGTCGCTTCGTCGAGGAGCAGCACCGGCGCGTCGGCGAGGATCGCCCGGGCGATGGCGAGGCGCTGGCGCTGGCCGCCCGAAAGCGTCACGCCCCGCTCGCCGAGCTCCGTGTCGTAGCCCTTGGGGAGGGCCGCGATGAAGTCATGCGCCTGGGCGCGGCGCGCCGCCGCCTCGATCTCGCGCCGGGGCGCGCCCTCGCGACCGTAGGCGATGTTTTCCGCGACGCTCACCCCAAAGATCACGGGGTCCTGCGGCGCGAGCGCGACCGCCTTGCGCAGCACGCGCGGGTCGAGCTCGCGAACATCGATCCCGTCGAGCGAGACCGCGCCGGAATCGACGTCGTAAAAGCGCATCAAGAGCTGGAAGATCGTCGATTTGCCGGCGCCGGAGGGACCGACCAGCGCGACGCGTTCCCCCGGTTCGATCGTGAGATTGAGGCCGTCGATCGCCTTCACGCCATTCGCGCTCGGGTAGGCAAAGCTCACATTTGCGAAGGCGATCTCCCCGCGCACCGGCTCCTTGAGCGCTTTTGGCTTCGCCGGCGCGGAGATCGTGGGCTTCACGCTTAGAATTTCGCCAATGCGTCCGGCCGCTCCCGCGGCCGCCGCCGCCTCGCTCCAAACCTGCGAGAGCTCGCCGAGCGAGCTCGCGCCGAGCACGGCGTAGAGCACGAATTGCGAGAGCACGCCCGAGGTCATCCTGCCCGCGAGCACGTCCTGCGCGCCAAGCCACAGCACGGCGACGACGCTGCAGGAGACAAGGAAGATCGCGCCGGCCGTGACGAGCGAGCGCAGGCGCGTCGCGTCGCGCGCGGTCGTATACGCCCCTTCCGCCGCGCGGGAGAAGCGCGCGACGATCTGCGGCTCGGCGCCGCAAGCCTGCATCGTGCGAACCGCCGCCAGATTCTCGCCGGCGTAGGCCGAAGCGTCGGCGAGCGCGTCCTGCGCCCGGCGCGAGCGGCCCTTCACCGCGCGCCCGGAGGCGATGAGCGGCAGCACGATCACCGGGATGGCCGCGAGCGCGATGATCGAGAGTTTGAAGCTCGTCACGACCATCATCACGATCGCGCCGAGAAACAGGAAGAAGTTGCGCAGCGCGACCGATGCCGAGGCGCCGAAGGCCGATTTGAGCTGCGTCGTGTCGCTGGTGAGCCGCGACAGGAGCTCGCCGGTCTTGGCGGTCTCGTAGAAGCGCGCGTCGAGCCGGGTCAGATGCCGGAAGAGATCGGAGCGCAGATCCGCGACCACCCGCTCGCCGAGCGTCATGACGAGATAGTAGCGGCAGCCCGAGGCGAGCGCGAGCGCGGCGACGACGCCGATGAGCGCGCCGAAGCTCGCATTGACCGAACCGGCGTTGTCCTGGGAAAAACCCTGGTCGATCATCGCCCGCACGGCGAGCGGCAAAGCCAGCGTCGCGCCAGCGGCGACGCTGAGCGCGATCAAAGCGAGCAGGATGCGCAGCCAATAGCGCAACGCATAGGGGAGCAGCCGGCGTAAAGGCGCAAGCGTCTTCAGTCGGCGGGTCTTTTCGGGGGCGGCCTCGTCGGTCATGGCGGCTTATACCGTTGCAGGCGCAGGAAGGCGACAGGAGATCGGCTGGAGCTGGGGAAAACGCGCGCCGCGCGCGAGCGGACTGCCGGCACCGCCGGTTCCGCGAGTGTCTGAGCAGTCTCCGGCTGTTGTCCGCCCGATTTCGAAGTGCCATCTCCGCGCTTAATTGCCGCCGAGGAACACCACGTCTCCGCCTCCTTCTGTGGTCTGGGAACAACTCCCCCGCAAGTCCCTCCGCCGGCACGGAGCGCCACTCGGTCGGCGGCGTCGTCAGCACACGCACCGTGTTCGCGGAACTCTGATTGTCCGACTGCGCCTGACCCTGCACGATCGCATTGCCGCCCCAGAAGGCGCCGATATGTCCCAAGCCTTGCCAGGGGGTCCAATCCGGCATGCGCGCGTCGCCGAGCTGTTGGTTGGCGCCGGTCTCGGTCGGCGGATTTGGGGCGCCGCCGTCTTGACCGGCCCCGCTGGCGAACTGCCCGTCGAGCGTGTCGAGCAGGTCCAAGGGGATGGGAGTCGGCGGCGAGAAGGACCCGTCCGCCAGGACCGTGACCATCTCGCCCGGCGGGATCGTGACCGTCGCGCCTCGGTTACTAACCGTCACCTCGCCCGTCAACGCCGCAAAAATCACGCCTTGCGGGCAGTTGAGGCAGACATAGGCCATGCCGCCGCGGACGCTCATGGTGCCCGAATGCGTTTCGATCTTCGCGCCCTCGGTGTGGCTCACCGCGCCGCCGACGAAGCGCAAGGCGCCCTTGGTCAGCTTCGCCGACTGCTCGCCCACTCCCCCATTCGAGTTGTAGACGAATTTGTTGATGGTGATCGAGCTGCCGCGACCGACCGTCATCGTCGACTGGTCGCGAAAGACGATCTGCGCCGTTCCGACGGGGTTTGTGGTGATCCGCTCCCGCTCCACGATTCCGGAGCCGACGGAGAGCTTTTGGCCGTTGCCCTCGGCGGACTGGTTGACCGCTCCGACATTGCCGACGTGTCTGGGCGAGCGCCGCTCCGCCGAAGGCCGTCGCCAGGGCAATGAGAATCGGCAGGAGGATCTTCATCGTCGTCGCTTTCTTTAGAACTTCGCCACCGGACCGAACACGACAGATACGTCGTGCATCCTGAAATTCGGGATGTTCGAGTTGTTTCTCAAGAACTCCAGGTGGCCGCTGAAGCCCCACTGCGGGCCGACCGGCGCGTCCAGCGCGAGGCCGTAGGTCCAGAGGTCGTCGCGGCGGGCGCGAAAGGGGTCGACCAGAAAGTTAGGGGAATCGAAGGCCAGCTGCATGAAGCGCGCATAAGGGGCGATCGTCCAGCGGCGCGGCATTTCGGGCAGTGGCGGAGCGACCTCGAAACGCAGCATCGCCTGGAAATCGATCGTGTCGGAAGACTGCGAGGACAGGGTGGCGTTGGCGCGCGAATAGGCGCCCCGTCCTTCGAGCCTCACCATGTCGTTGAAACGATAAAAGGCGTTCAGCGAGCCGGTGTAGACGTCGCCCGAAGCGAGCGTCGAGACCGTGTGCGACGCCCAGGTCCACGGAAACGGACCGCCGTCAAAGACGTAGATGCCGCGATATTCGAAGCCGGGCTCCACCACGAGGTCGCGGCCGAAGTTCTTGCGGAAGGTGACGCCTCCGCCTCCGTCGTTGAGATAGTTGATGTCGCCCAGGACCGTCGCCGCGCCGGTCACATAGGGCTTGACCGAAAGTCCGGGCGCGATCTCGAAGCGCGGCCCAACCGAGCCGGCGAAGAGCGCGACGTCATATTGCGGCAGGGCGAACTGCTGCGTCGCATAGATCAGCCCGCGCGACTCGAGCGTCGGCCCGTTCGGGCCGAGGAGATCCCAATCGATCCCCGCCTCGAGGAGCTGGAACGTGTTGGTGTCCGAGCGCTGCCGCTGTAAGGCGCTCGTCTGCACGCCGCCCACCCCGAAAAGGCCGCCAGCGGGGAAGAAATTGGCGTTGGACTGCGAACGGATTCCGATCTGCAAGCTGCCGAAGATTCGCTTGTCCTGGGAGGACTTCTCAATGTCCGGCAGTTGCGCCTCGATCTGCGCTTTTTGTGCGGCGTCGAGATTGGGCGAACTCGAGCGCGCGGCGCATCTGCAACTCGGCGCTACGATCGGCGCCGAGCTTCGCGTAGAGATAGCCGAGCTCTTTGCGGGCGCGCGCAAGGTTCGGGTTAAACATGAGCAGACGTTGAAGGGCGCTGATCGCCTCCTCGTCATAACCGAGCTGCGAGGCGATGCGGATATAGGCGTACGTCTTGTCGTAGTCGGTCGGATGGAGGCGGATCTCTTCGGCGAGACGATCGAATTCGGCGCGTGACGACTCCGGCGCGCCCAGCGGGCCGAGAGACGGAAAGTCGATCAGTTCCTGCGCACACGCGCCCGACGTGACCGCGATCAAGCCCGCGATCAACGCGACGAAAGAAATTCGGGGGTCACGGGTCACGTCGTCTCCGATCAAGCCACGCTTTGCACGGAGGTAAAGTCTTACACCAAGTGCATGGCTTGAACAGGCTTGCCTGGGTCAAACTATGAAAAATCCGCTACGTGTGACGTAATTGTCACAGTTCAGAAGGAAACGCCGGTTTCATCAGCGAGAGTAGACGCCCGTCTTTGATGGCGCGTTTGGCGCAAAGCGCGGAGCCAACAGCAGCAAAGCGCCGCAACGCCATCGTCGTGAACCTCGCGGCCCGTGGGGCTTTCCGCCGCCGCGAAGCCGGCGCTCTACCCCAGCAAACCGCCCTGCCGAGGCGCGAGGGGATTATCGAGCAGCGCCGCGGGGTCAGGCGCGTCAACCACGGGCGCGCCGGCGAAAGCCGCGTAGAGGCCCGACACGAACCGCTCCTCGAGATCCTTGACGATGAACACGATACGCGTGCGGTGGTCGGCGTCCGGCCAGGCGGCGAGACGGTGCGGCGGGTGGAACACGTGCTGCACGCCGTGGATCACGACGGGAGAGTTGGGATCGTCGGAAAGCGCCACGATCCCTTTGACGCGAAGCAGCCGCGGACCATGCGCCTGTCGCAACAGCTCGAGAAAGAGATCGAAGGCTTGCGGAGCGAGCGGCTTGTCGCTCGTCAGGCAGAAGGCGCGAATGTGCGCGTCATGGCGATTGGCGTCGGCGTGGCGGTGATGGTGATCATCATGATCATGATGGTGATCCGTGGCCTCGAGCACGCCGCGCGCGTTGAGCCAAGCGTCCACGCGCGGCGTTTTCCCGTCGGCGTCGTAGAGGCCGCAATCGAGAAGCGCCGCCGCCGACGCCTCGCCCTCGGCGGCGATCAGAATACGCGCGGCCGGATTGAGCGCGGCGAGCCGGGCGCGAAGCCCCGCGAGGTTCTCGGCGACCTGAGGTAGATCGGTCTTCGTCACGACGATGCGGTCCGCGACGGCGGCCTGCTTTACCGCCTCCTCATGCGCGTCGAGCGTGGCGTTCCCGTTCACCGCGTCCACAAGCGTCACCACGCCGTCGAGCCGATAGCGGAGCAAGAGATAAGGATGGCGCATGATCGCATGCAGGATCGGCGCGGGGTCGGCGAGGCCCGTCGTCTCCAGCACGACGCGTGCGAAAGGTTTGAACTCGACCGTTGTCGCGTCGGCGCAGCGCGTCCTCGAGGGCGGCGACGAGATCGCCACGGATCGTGCAGCAAACGCAGCCCGAGGCCATCACGATCATGTCGCCGTCGATTTTCTCCACGAAGAGATGGTCGAGCCCGACTTCGCCGAATTCGTTGATCATGACGAGCGTGTCGGCGAATTCGCTCGAGGCCAGCAGGCGGTTGAGCAGCGTGGTCTTGCCGGCTCCCAGGAAGCCGGTCAGCACCGTGAGCGGGAGAGGCGGCGGCGGACGGCGGGGCTCAGCGGGCGCAGACGCGCTCATTGCGCCTCCGCAAGCTGGCCCCTCCCCGCCGCCGCGGTCGAATGCGACGAGTGATGATGCTTCGCTTTGCCGGGTCCGTGCTTGCGCGGCTTCGCCTTTCCGGCATCGGGAGACTCGTCGCCGTTTTCCGCGTTGTCCTGCGCCTTGGCGGAGGCGTTATGGCGCCCTTTGCCCTTCGCCTTGTGCTTGCCGGATTTCGCGTGCGGCTCCTCGGCGTCGGCGTCCTGGTCGGTCGCCGCCAGGGCCGCCTTGGAGCCGGCGGCGCTCCAGACGACGAGCTTGCCCGGCTCGGACATCGGCGTGGGAACGAGTTGCGGTCCCGAAGGATCGTCGGCGCCGACGGCGAGGCTCGGATCGCGCGGCTTGGCCACAGGCCCGGCGTAACCCTCGACCCGGCCCGTGTGGACGACGATCGGCTGATAGGCTGCGGCGGGCTGGGGGCTCAAGCCTCCCGCCGAGCCCTGGCCCAGCCTGTTCGTGGGGTCCACGACCATCTGGATCGGCGCGTCCTCGAACTCGGCGACATATTGCTTGTGCGCCTTGCCGCGATGCAGGCAGATTTTGTCGCGCTGATCGGGGGCCGGACCGACGCCGGGGCCCGGCAGCTCGGTGGCGAGGCCCAGCGGCTGCGCGCCTGCGAAGGCGCGATCGAACAGCGAGGCCGTCCGGATCGTGCGCGCCGCGCCGCTCGGCGCGCCGAGCACGACGGCGATGAGCCTCTTTCCGCCGCGCGTCGCCGAGGCGACGAGATTATAACCGGCGGGACAGGTGAAGCCGGTCTTCATGCCGTCTGCGCCAGCATATTGGCGTAACAGGCCGTTGTGGGTCGGCATGATGCGGCGGCCGATGCGAAAGGCGCCGATGTGATAGAGATCGGCCGATTCGGGGAAATCGACGAGCAGCGCCCGGCCGAGCAGCGCGAGGTCGCGCGCCGAGGAGACCTGGCGGTCGTCGGGGAGCCCGTTCGGATTGACCCAGTAAGACTCTTTCATCCCGATCGTTGCGGAGGCGCGGTTCATGTCGCCCGCGAAGGCTTCGACCGAGCCGGAGACGCCTTCGGCGATCGTAACCGCGATGTCATTGGCGGATTTGACCATGAGCATGACCAGCGCATTGCGCAGGGTCACCTCCTGGCCGACGCGAAAGCCCATTTTCGAGGGCGCCTGCTCGGCCGCACGCTCCGAAACCACAAGCGGCGTATCCAGCGTGATGCGTCCCTTGCGCACCGCGTCGAGCGCGACGTAGGCCGTCATGAGCTTCGTAGTCGAGGCCGGGAACCAGACGGCGGTCGCCTGATCCTGCTCCAGCACCTGGCCGGTCGCGACATCGATCACGATCGATGGCGTGGCCAGGGCCGGGCCGATGAGCCCCAGGCCGAAAACCAGCGCGACGATCCGTCGTACCGCGCCCCCGCACAAAAGCTTCATGAGCAAATTCCCCGATCGCCGGCGCGCCTCGAAACCCGAGAGCACGGGCCCCTTTATGATGAGTTTACCAGAAACGCTAAATTCGGCGCAATTCAGGCGCCCCAGCTCCGCCGTCAGCCCCCGCCGCACTTTCTGCGGCGGCCAAACGCCGCAATGTTTCCCGTCCTGACAGCGGATTGCGCCGCGCGCGCCGCCGCCGATCGTGCTAATTCATTTGCGAGAATAGTGGGGACAGGGCCGGGTGATCGACAAGCTGGAGTTCTTTATCGCGCTCGCCGGCGAGCAGAGCTTCTCGCGCGCGGCGGAAGTCTGCGGCGTGACCCAGCCCACGCTCTCGGCCGGCGTGAAGCAGCTCGAGGATTCGCTCGGCGTGCTGCTGGTCAACCGCTCGTCGCGCTACCATGGGCTTACCCGTGAGGGCGAGCACGTGCTGGTCTGGGCAAAGCGCATCGTCGCCGACACGCGCGCGATGCGGCAGGAGGCGAGATCGCTGCGCGACGGCCTCTCCGGCCAGCTCAGGCTCGCCGCCATCCCGACCGCCCTGGGGGCCATTTCGTCCCTCATCACGCCCTTCCTCGACAAGCATCAGGGCGTTCGCGTCAAGGTCCTCAGCGCCGCCTCTGTCGAAATTCTGGCCATGCTGGACAATCTCGAGATCGACGCCGGCCTCACCTATCTCGACAATGAGCCGCTCGGCCGCGTGCGGACCGTGCCCCTATGGAAAGAGCGCTACCGTTTGCTGACCGTCGCGACCAATGCGCTCGGCGACCGTGAACGGGTCACCTGGGCCGAGGTGGCGCGCCTGACGCTCTGCCTTCTCACGCCGGAGATGCAGAACCGGCGCATCGTCGACCAATTGATGCGCGAAGCCGGCGGGGGGGCCCAGACCGTGCTCGAGTCGAATTCGATCATCCTGCTCTATGATCAGGTCAAGAGGGGCCGCTGGGCCACCGTCATGCCGGAGAAGCTGGCGCAGACGCTCGGCGTGACGGCGCCGCTGCGCTCCATCCCGATCATCCAACCCGAGGCCGTGCACGAAATTGGCCTCGTCGCGCCGCAGCGCGAGCCGGCGCCGCCCCTCGTGGCCGCGCTCCTCGCCGAGGCCAAGAAGCTGGCCGCGAGCGGAGCCTTGAACGTCCAATAGGATGCTCCTATCGTTCCATGGCTTACGGCCATTGATCGCAGCCTCGAATTCCGGCAAGTTGTGCAGGTAAGCAAAAACAAAAGAACCGCCAAGTTCAGGCTAAAAAGGGAAGAAATGGCTCAAGTCGCCGCCTGGAATTCCGTCCGCGCGCAGGAGATCATCGACGCGCACCTCCATTTGGAAGGTCCCGCAATGCCGATCCTGCACGCGTTGCAGGAGGAGTTCGGATGCGTTCCGGAGGCGGCCGTGCCACAGATCGCCCTGGCGCTGAACGTGTCGCGGGCAGAGATGCACGGCGTCGTCACCTTCTACCACGACTTCCGCCGAGAGCCCGCCGGCCGCCACGTGCTGAAGCTCTGCCGCGCCGAGTCGTGCCAGTCGATGGGGTCGGAGAAGATCGCCCACGACTTTCTCCAAGAATCAAGACCGATTGGCATCACACGACGCCAGACGGAGCCCTCACGGTCGAGGCGGTCTACTGCTTGGGGCTTTGCGCCCATAGCCCCTCGGCGCTCTTCGACGGCGAGCCGATCGGACGCGTCGACAGCGAGAAGCTCGACGCGATCGCCGAGGAGGCCCGCCAATCATGACCAAGGTTTTCGTTCCCCTCGACATGGCCGCCAAGGCCATGGGCGCCGATAAGGTCGCGGCGGCGATCGCCAACGAGGCCGCCGCGCGCGGCCAGACCGTTCAGATCGTGCGCAACGGCTCACGTGGACTGCTGTGGCTCGAGCCGCTCGTCGAGGTCGAGACGCCGCAAGGCCGCATCGGCTACGGCCATGTTTCGGCCAGGGACGTCGCCTCTCTTTTCGATTCGGGCTTCCTCGGCGGCGCGCCGCACAAGCTCTCGATCGGCAAGGTCGAGGATCATCCTTTCTGGAAGCGCCAGCATCGCGTCACGTTCAAGCGTTGCGGGATCACGGACCCGCTGTCGCTTTCGGAGTATGAGTCGCTCGGCGGCGGCGTAGGCCTTGCGAAGGCCTTCGCGATGTCGCGCCCCGAGGCGATCGCGGAGGTGACGAAATCGGGTCTGCGCGGCCGTGGCGGCGCGGGCTTCCCTACCGGCATCAAGTGGAAGACGGTCGCCGACACGCCGGCGGATCGACGCTACGTCGTCGTGAACGCGGACGAAGGCGACAGCGGCACCTTCGCCGACCGCATGATCATGGAGGGCGATCCCTTCGCGCTGATCGAGGGCATGATCATCGCGGGCTACGCGGTCAACGCCTCCAAGGGTTTTGTGTATCTGCGCTCCGAATATCCGCAGACGGCGGTGGTCTTCGGCAAAGCGATCGAGATCCTGCGCGACGCCGGATGGCTGGGGCCGAAGGTGCGCGGCTCGAACTTTGCTTTTGACGTAGAGCTGCGCATCGGCGCCGGAGCATATGTCTGCGGGGAGGAAACCTCGCTTCTCGAAAGCCTCGAGGGCAAGCGCGGCATCGTGCGCGCCAAGCCGCCCTTCCCGGCGATGGTCGGCCTCTTCGAGAAGCCGACCATCGTGAACAACGTGCTGTCCATCGCCACGATCCCCATGATCTTCGAGGAAGGCGCTCAGGCCTATGCGGATTGCGGCGTAGGCCGCTCGCGCGGCACCATGCCGCTGCAGATCGCCGGCAACGTCAAATATGGCGGGCTTTGCGAGGTCGACTTCGGCCTGACGCTCGGCGAGATCGTCAACGACATCGGCGGCGGGACGCTCTCCGGCCGTCCAGTGCGTGCGGTGCAGTGCGGCGGCCCGCTCGGCGCCTATGTGCCGGTCAGGGACTTCGACCTCATCTTCGACTACGAGGATTTCGCCAAGCGCGATGCGCTGATCGGCCATGGCGGCCTTGTGATCTTCGACGACACGGTCGACATGCTGCAGATGGCGCGCTTCGGCATGGAGTTCTGCGCGATCGAAAGCTGCGGCAAATGCACGCCTTGCCGGATCGGCTCGATGCGGGGCGTCGAGACGATCGACAAGATCAAAGCGGGTCAGAACGTCGAGGGCGAGATCGCCCTTCTCGAGGACCTCTGCAACACGATGAAGTTTGGATCGCTCTGCGCGCTGGGGGGCTTCGCGCCCTACCCCGTGCTGAGCGCGCTACGTCATTTTCCCGAAGACTTCCAAACGAGGTCCGTTGCCGCCGCGGCGGAATGAGGAGCTAAGGCCATGAGCGTTATCAAAGAAATCGACTATGGGACCCCGCCCTCGCAGTCTCAAAATATGGTGACTTTGACGATCGACGGTCAGGCGGTGACGGTGCCCGAAGGCACGTCGATCATGCGCGCGGCCATGGAGATCGGCAATGAGATCCCCAAGCTCTGCGCCACCGACAGCATCAAGGCCTTCGGCTCCTGCCGCCTCTGCCTCGTCGAGATCGAAGGCCGCGGCGGCCTTCCCGCCTCCTGCACCACGCCGGTCGCGGCGGGGATCAAGGTCCACACCCAGACGCCGCGCCTGAAGGCGGTCCGGCGCGGCGTGATGGAGCTCTACATCTCCGACCACCCGCTCGACTGCCTGACATGCGCGGCCAATGGCGACTGCGAGCTGCAGGACATGGCCGGCGCGGTCGGTCTGCGCGACGTCCGCTACGGCTATGACGGCGCCAATCACGTCTTCGCGCGCAACGCCGGCGAAGCCAACTTCGAATGGCTGCCGAAGGACGAGTCGAATCCCTACTTCAGCTACGATCCGTCGAAGTGCATCGTCTGCAATCGCTGCGTCCGCGCATGCGAGGAGGTGCAGGGCACGTTCGCGCTGACGATCTCCGGCCGCGGTTTCGAGAGCCGCGTTTCTCCCGGCATGTCGGAAGCCTTCATGGAGTCCGAATGCGTCTCCTGCGGCGCCTGCGTGCAGGCCTGCCCCACCGCGACTCTCATCGAGAAATCGGTCATCGCCACGGGCCAGCCGGAACATTCGGCGGTGACGACCTGCGCCTATTGCGGCGTCGGCTGCACTTTCAAGGCGGAGATGCGCGGCGAGGAAGTCGTGCGCATGGTCCCCTGGAAGGACGGCAAGGCCAACCACGGCCATAGCTGCATCAAGGGCCGCTTCGCCTATGGCTACGCGCATCACAACGATCGCGTGCTCGAGCCCATGATCCGCGACAAGATCACCGAGCCCTGGCGGGTTGTCTCCTGGGAGGAGGCGATCGCTTTCACGGCGCGGCGCTTCAAGGAAGTGCAAGCCAAATACGGCAAGGACTCGGTTGGCGTCATCACGTCCTCGCGCTGCACGAACGAGGAGAGCTTCCTCGTCCAGAAGCTCGCCCGCGCGGGTTTTGGCAACAACAACACCGACACTTGCGCGCGCGTCTGCCATTCGCCGACGGGCTATGGCTTGAACCAGGCGTTCGGCACCTCGGCCGGCACGCAGGATTTCGACTCGGTCGACGAGTCCGACGTCATCGTCGTGATCGGCGCCAATCCGACCGACGCGCATCCGGTCTTCGGCTCGCGCATGAAGGCGCGGCTGCGCCAGGGCGCGAAGCTCATCGTCATCGATCCGCGCAAGATCGACCTCGTGCGCTCCCCGCATATCCAGGCCGATTATCATCTGCCGCTCAAGCCCGGCACGAACGTCGCGGTCGTGACGGCGATGGCGCATGTGATCGTCACCGAAGGGCTCGTGGACGAGACATTCGTGCGCGCGCGCTGCAACGTGGACGAATACAAGGACTGGGCGGCCTTCGTCGCCGAGGAGCGCAACAGCCCGGAGGCGACCGAGAAATTCACGGGCGTTCCGGCGGCGGATCTGCGGGGCGCAGCGCGCCTTTACGCCACGGGGGGCAATGGCGCGATCTACTATGGCCTCGGCGTCACTGAGCACAGCCAGGGCTCGACGACCGTCATGGGCATCGCCAATCTGGCCATGGCGACCGGAAATCTCGGCCGGCGCGGCGTCGGCGTGAACCCGCTGCGCGGCCAGAACAACGTGCAGGGCTCCTGCGACATGGGCTCCTTCCCGCACGAGCTGCCTGGCTACCAGCACATCTCGAACGAGGCTGCGCGCGAAGTCTTCGAGGAGGAATGGGGGGTCAAGCTCGACGCCGAGCCCGGTCTGCGCATCCCGAACATGTTCGACGCGGCGATCGACGGCGCCTTCAAGGGCCTCTACGTTCAGGGCGAGGACATCCTCCAGTCCGACCCGAACACCAAGCATGTCTCCGCGGGCCTCGCGGCCATGGATCTCGTCGTCGTGCAGGACCTCTTCCTCGTCGAGACGGCGAATTACGCCCATGTGTTCCTGCCGGGCGCGACCTTCCTCGAGAAGGACGGCACCTTCACCAACGCCGAGCGCCGCGTCCAGCTCGTGCGCAAGGTCATGACCCCGAAGAACGGCTATGGCGACTGGGAGATCACCCAGCTCATCGCTCAGGCCATGGGTCTCGACTGGAACTACAAGCATCCGAGCGAGATCATGGACGAGATCGCCCGGCTCACGCCGAGCTTCCGTCGCGTCTCCTACAAGCGCCTCGATGAAGAGGGCTCCGTGCAGTGGCCGTGCAACGACGAGCACCCGCATGGCGTGCCGATCATGCACATCGACAAATTCGCCCGCGGCAAGGGCAAGTTCGTCATCACCGAATATGTGCCGACCGACGAGAAGACCGGGCCGCGGTTCCCGCTGCTGCTCACGACAGGACGCATTCTCTCGCAATACAACGTCGGCGCGCAGACCCGCCGCACGGAAAACAGCAGCTGGCATCCTGAAGACGTGCTGGAGATCAGTCCTCACGACGCCGAGGATCGCGGGATCAAGGACGGCGACTGGGTGCGCGTGCAAAGCCGCGCCGGCGAAGCGTCGCTGCACGCCAAGATCAGCGAGCGTATGGCCCCGGGCGTGGTCTACACGACCTTCCACCATCCGCAGAGCCAAGCCAACGTCATCACCACCGACAATTCCGACTGGGCGACGAATTGTCCGGAATATAAGGTGACCGCGGTCCAGGTGTCGCCGACGAACGGCCCTTCCGACTGGCAGGAGCAATACAACGCTATGTCCGAGGCGAGCCGCCGCATCGAGACGGGGATCGAAGCCGCGGAATGAGCGAAGTCCCTGCGCCCGTCGTGACGACGGCGTGCCTTGCGCGCCGTCACGACGAATTGGCGCCGGGCTCGCGCGAGATCCCGGAGGAAACGCCCGTCGCCTTCACCTATGGCGGCTCGACGCACGCCGTCATGATGGCGACGCCCGCCGATCTGGAGGATTTCGCCGCCGGCTTCGCGTTGACGGAAGGCTTGATCGACGCCGACGCGGATCCGCTCGAGGTCGAGATCGTTGCGAGCGACTTAGGCGTCGAGCTGCGCAGCTGGCTACCCGGCGAAGGCCAGCGGCAATATGCCGCGCGCCGTCGCTCTATGGCGGGACCGACCGGCTGCGGGCTCTGCGGCGTCGAGAGCCTCGAGCAAGCCACCCGCGAGCCTCCGAGTGTCGGTGACGGTCTTCACGTGGAGGCCGCGCAGCTCATCCGAGCGATGGATCGGCTGCCGGACGACCAGACGCTCAACCGTCAGAACTCGGGCCGTGCATGGCGCGGCTTTCTGGCGTCCTACCGACAATCTCCTGATCCTGCGCGAGGATGTCGGACGTCACAACGCCCTCGACAAGCTTGCCGGCGCGCTGCTGCGAAGGCGCGTCGCCGGCAAGGACGGCGTCGTGCTGATGACCAGCCGTGTGTCCGTCGAGCTCATCCAGAAGGCGGCGCGCATCGGCGCGCCGATCATTGCGGCGATCTCGGCGCCGACGGCGCTCGCGGTTCGCACCGCGGAAGCTTGCGGCATGACGCTCATCGCGGTAATGCGGGGGCGAGACTTTGAAGTCTTCACCCATCCGGAACGCATCGTGGAGCCGGCGTCAGCCCATGTCGAATAGTTCGATCGACACTTTGGTGAAAATGGCCAATCAAATCGGGCAATTCTTCTCCGCCCAAAAATCCGGCGATTCGATCGCAGGAGCTGCGGATCATCTCGAGCGGTTTTGGGACCCGCGCATGCGCGCGAACATCGTCGATTATGTCGCCAAAGGCGGAAATGGTCTGAGCCCCACCGCGCTCGCAGCCGTCAGGCGCATATCTCGACAGGACGTTACCGCGAAGCAGGTGCAGCCGCATGTCGCATAATTCGGTTGATACGTTGGTAAAAATGGCCAATCAGATTGGGCAATTCTTCTCGGCGCAGAAATCGGGGGATCAGGCTGCGTCCGCTGCCGATCATCTTAGAAAATTTTGGGATCCCCGCATGCGCGCCAGCATCATCGAGCATGTCGCCAAGGGTGGACAGGGTTTGAACCCGACAGCCCTCGAAGCCGTGAAGCGACTGACTCGTCCTGGCGGATATCGCGGCTCCACGATGCGCTCGGGCGGGGAAGACGGCTGATCCTCGAGCTTCGGACATGGTTTCTAAGACGGGTCGAAGTTTTCGACGCTGAGTTTCAAGAGCGCGCGCTCAATCACGCGCCGGACAGCGAGGCGAAGTTCATGGCGGCTGACGGCGCTCGCAATTATGCCTCATCCTTCGCGCAAGCGACGCCGCCCTGCGCCGAGATCAGGCCGACGCGCCGGAATCTGCACGGCCGCGTCATCGAGGACGACTACGCCTGGCTCGCGGCCGAGAACTGGCGTGAGGCGCTGCGCGATCCAAGCGCCCTCCCCCGCGACATCACGAGGCTTCTCAAAGCCGAGAATGCTTATTGCGAGCAGGCGCTCGCCGCAGCGAAGACGCTGCGCAAGAGGCTCGTCGCCGAAATGCGCGGGCGCATCAAGGAGGACGACCAGGCGCCGCCCGCGCCCCATGGGCCCTATTGCTATTACGAGCGCTATCGCGAAGGCGCAGAACATGCGCTCTATTGCCGGCGTCCACGCGACGGCGGCGCGGAGGAGATTTTGCTGGATGGCGAGGCGCTCGCCGAAGGCCGGGAATTCTTCGAGATCGGCGACGCCGCGCATTCTTTTGACCATCAGGCGCTCGCCTGGAGCGTCGACGACAAAGGCTCGGAACTCTACGCCATCCGCACGCGCGCGCTGAGCGACGGGCGGGACCGCGCCGACGTCGTGCTCGACACCGACGGCTCCGTCGTTTGGCGGAGCGACGGCTCGAGCTACCTCTATGTTCGCGTCGACGAGAATCATCGCACGGACGCGGTGTTGCTTCACAGGGTCGGCGCGCCGCAGCGCGAAGACCGTCTGGTGATCGAGGAGCGCGATCCCGCTTGGTTCGTGTCGCTTTCCGAGAGCCGCTGCGAACGTTTCGGCATCGTCACGATTCACGGGCACGACGCGAGCGAATGCCACCTCATCGATCTTGCCGACGAGAACGCGGCGCCCCGTCGGGTCGCGCCGCGCGAACCCCGGTTGCGTTATGAGGTCGAGCCGCATGATGACGAGATGTTCATCCTCGCTAACGCCGACGGCGCCGAGGATTTCGCGATTCTTTCTGCGCCGCTGAACTCGACCTCGCGCGCAGATTGGCGCGTTGTCGTTCCGCATCGCAAAGGCCGCATGCTCGTCGCGATGACCGTCTATGCGCGCCATCTCGTCTGGATGGAACGGGAGAACGCGCTGCCGCGCCTCGTCGTCCGCGAGATCGAGAGCGGCGCCGAGCACGCCATCGCCTTCGAGGAGGAGGCGTATTCGCTGGAGCTCGATCCCGGGCTCGAATTCGACACGACGACGCTGCGCTTCGTCTATTCCTCACCGACGACGCCAGACGAGACCTACGACTACGACATGGCGACGCGCGCGCGCGTCCTCGTCAAGCGTCAGGAGATTCCAAGCGGCCACGATCCCAAGCACTATGTGGCGCGGCGCATCGCGGCCGTCGCCGAGGACGGCGAAAGCGTGCCGATCACGCTGCTGCATCGCAAAGACTTCGAGCCGGGCCAAGGCGCGCCGCTGCTGCTCTATGGCTACGGCGCCTATGGCCATTCGCTTGACGCGGAATTCGATTCCGACGCGCTCTCGCTCGTCGATCGCGGTTTCGTCTATGCGCTCGCGCACGTGCGCGGCGGCACGGAGCGCGGCTGGCGCTGGTACGAGAACGGCAAGCTCGAGCATAAGACGAACAGCTTCTCGGACTTCATCGCCTGCGCGCGCGCGCTGATCGACGCCGGCTTCACGCGCAAGGGCGCCATCGTCGCGCAGGGCGGCTCGGCCGGCGGCCTGCTGATGGGCGCGATCGTCAATATGGCGCCGGAGCTCTTCGCCGGCGTCATCGCCGCGGTGCCCTTCGTCGATGCGCTGAACACGATGCTGCGCGCCGATCTGCCGCTGACGCCGCCGGAATGGCTCGAGTGGGGCAATCCGATCGAGGACGCCGCGGCCTTCGAGCGGCTCGCGGGCTACTCGCCCTACGACAACGTCAAGGCGCAGGACTATCCGCCGATCCTGGCGCTCGCCGGCTTGACCGATCCGCGCGTGACCTATTGGGAGCCCTTGAAATGGGTCCAAAAGCTGCGCGCGACCATGACGGGAGGCGGTCCCGTGCTGCTGAAGACGCAGATGGGCGCGGGACATGCCGGCGCTTCGGGGCGGTTTGAATCGCTCGAGGACACCGCGCTCGAATGGGCCTTTGCGCTGATGTGCGTGGGATTGGGCGAGGTAAGCGTGTGAGAGGCCACCTTCCCCGCAAATGGGAGTGGGCAGAGGGCTCCGGAACAGCATTGAGAGGCGCGCTGCTGCTTCGCTCACGTTGCCTTGCGACCCAGTAATGCGCCCTGAGTCAAACTCCAAATCCTACGCTCCCACAGAAACGCATATGGGGAGACCTCGGGCGCGCCCCAATGGCGGAGCGCGCCGGTCGAAATAGCCTGTAACGCGAAAGAGCCTGCCTCGGGTTGATCCGCCCGGGGTGGTTGCCCATGTCAATTCACATCCTCAACTTGCAGGGCAAGCTTGATCTGCTACGGTCATCAAGAAACCGATCGCAGCGGAAATTTTCGAGCCATAAATTGGGATAGCCGCTATCAGCGGAAGGGCCATTGTAAGCCAGTTACGAATGCTGCGGTATTGTTTGCAAATCGCTGCCGGATCAGGACCAGCGGCGGTTGCCGCTTTCCCTGTGACGGCAGCCTCAATTTGGTTCAACGCCTCCAACATTTCTTGATCGGTGGCCATGACGTCCTCCTGTGTTTACGATTCGGCCTCACCGTGTCCAAATCCGCCCGGGTCAACAAGCTTTGCCGCTGGCCGATTTTTACATCACTCTGATTTCCTGTGACTTGTGCCCAAACATCCCGCCGCGGGCTGTGGGAATGCGTCGCCGAAGCGCTCTGGGCGATTTTCTTTCTCGAGGGACGATCGAAGCCTACTGGCGCGGAAGTGTATGAGCTTGTTGAAGAAGCGTTCGACGAGATTGCGAAACCGGTAGAGGAATGGGCTGAAGATCGTGATGTTCACGCGTCCTGGCATCGGCTTGATATTGCCCCAGGGGACCCGCACGGCGAGCGTTTCGCGCAAAGCGTCGCTGTCATAGCCACAGGAGCACTTGGCCTTCGCCGAGGTCGCCCAACATGTCGGCGGCGCTCTGATCCTGGCGCTCGCCGGCTTGACCGATCCGCGCGTGACCTATTGGGAGCCCTTGAAATGGGTCCAACAGCTGCGCGCGACCATGACGGGAGGCGGTCCCGTGCTGCTGAAGACGCAGATGGGCGCGGGGCACGCCGGCGCCTCGAGTGCTTTAGTCCCTGGCGCCCAGTAAAATTGGCTCGAAACGCGGAACATTTGTCCTTGTTTCGGTATGGGTTCGCGAGAGATGATTGCGCGTTCAGTTGATCCGACCGCAAAAACCGGAGCCTAGCCATGAGCGATTACGAAGGATTGGTGGAACAACTACAGTCCTTGATCGGTGACGATGCGAACGACAACAACATTTATAGGCAAGCCTCGGAAGCCATCAGAGTGCTGCTGGCGCAGCAACAGCAAGCACACTCGATGGAATCACGGGAGCCGGACGAACCTACAGATCACGAAGCTGAGGGCGCAATGCGGTATGTGATGTCCAGAGGCAGCGCGTGAACTCTGTCTGGATGCAAGCGTTTATCAACGTACGGCCTGGCGATCCGCGCCCGGCCAGCTGTTGAATACGCCGCTGATCGTTTGGGTGACCCGCCGCGCGTCAGAGACGATAGCGGGCTCGGTGTTGGCCTTGTCCGGGGTAACGGCTTCGCGCCGAGCCTCGCGCGGCTTAGCGATCGGCGACGGCTTAAACTTCGCTTGGCGCGCTGTTCCCGATTTGCGCGCGTGCCGCTCCTCTGCGGCAGCCTCGCTCGGTCTCTTCTCCGGCTTCGTGATCTCGGCTGCCGGGGCCTCGGGCTTCGCTGAAGTCGCGACTGGCGCAGGGGGATCGATCGCCGCCAGCGTTTTCGCAGCCGCCGGCTGCGCGATGGCTGCGGGCTCGGCAGCGACGGGCAAGCTTTTCGCGGTCCCTTCGGCGCTTGGCCGTCCTGCTGCCGTCTCGGACGGACCAGGCGGCGCGAGGGGAGCCTGAGGCGTCACTACGGCCCCTCTGCTCCACGCATCGAAGCCCGCGACACCGAGGAGGGAACTGAGGGCAATCACGAGGGCGGGCGCCGCTGCCAACGGCCAACGAGAACGCGAGGGAGCGGCGTGACTGGGCGTCGCGTTATCGGCGAGCCGCGCCGCTTCTTCGACCGTTGCGGGTTGGGGCGCGCTTCTCGATCTCTCTGAAGTTAAGATCGCCGCGAGGTCGATGCTCAATTGGTCGCTCGGCGCCGCCGCTAGCCGCGGAGCGCCGCCGTGCTTCCTTGCGAGCGTCTCGAGCTCCGCCAAATTCGCTAACAACTCTTGCCTGGCAAAGGAGGCTGTCACGCGCCGATCCTTGTCTTCGCTCGAGGATCTGGCGGCTTCCCAACACGCGGGATGCCTCACCTAAAGCGTACTCCACCCGCCCCGCAGAAACAGGCGCCGGCCCGTAGGCCGCGTCGCGCTGTAGACACGGATTCTGCGGAGAAAAAACCGTAATTGCGGCGCTTCTATGCCGAATTTGGGGCGAATGGCGCCGATGTCCGCTTCGGCGGCTCTTGAAGGCGCGGATGCGCCAAAAAATGGCCCTTCGCGGAAGAGATTTGGACACTATGTTGACCCGCCTCGAGGAGCCAGTTTGTGACGAAATTCAACGATTTCGCATCGCGGCATCGCCGCCCCTACGCCACGCCCGCATTGCCCAACATATTCGCCAGAGCCTCAGGATAGATCAGCTCGCGCGAGGCGGCGATCTCCTCCTTGTTCCACCACTTCCAGCCGAGCACATAGGACGCCTCGCTCTCGGTGAGCGCCTTCAGATCGGGCTCGAAGGTCGGGCAGCGCACGAGGAAGTAGCGCTCGACGCCCTGCACCCAGCCGCCGGGCAACAGCAAGGGGAACTCGCGCGAGGCGATGGCGCTCGCCGACGTCGACGCCTGAGAGCCCCGTCTCCTCGGAAATTTCCCGCGCGGCGCAGGCCTCGAAACTCTCGCCCGCCTCGCGCGCTCCACCGGGCTGTCCCCAGAAATGCGCGTAGCCCTGCTCCGCGACATTCGGCAGAACGCGGCTCGCGAATTTGAACAGCAGCGTCTCGCCCTTCGGGTTGACGAGCAGCACGCGCGACGCCTCGCGCCGCGCGAGCGCGATCGTCTCGTAGGGCGCGACGATCGGCTTGCGCGTCTCGGCGCGCGCCCAATCGGTGAGCGACCATGTGTCGTTCTCGAAGACGAACCAGTTCGGCGCGGCGTTGAGCGCGGGCAAAGCGCGGGGCGCGTCGAGGCGGCTGCCGGTCGCCATGCGCCAGGCGATGTCGAGCACGCCGGCGTGCACCACGACGAGCAGCGTCTCGCCGGGATGGGCGCTCGCAATCTTCGTCAGGCCCGAGCGCACGCGCGCGGCGAAGCGCATGAGCGTCTCGCCGCCCGGCGCCGCATAATCGGCGCGGCGGTCGAGGTAATGCCGATAGTCTTCGGGGTAGCGCGCCGCGACCTCGTCATGGCTCAAGCCGTGCCAGAGGCCGTCATGCTTCTCACGCAACTCGGGCCTTTCGACCAGAGGCAGGCCGCGTCGGGCCGCATGCGGCCGCGCCGTCGCGATGGCGCGCGAGAGGTCGCTCGAATAGATGCGATCAAAGCCGCGCGCCGCGAGCTCCTCGTCGAGCGCCGTCGCCTGCATGCGGCCCTTGTAGTTCAGAGCGATGTCGAGCTGCCCCTGGAAACGCCGCTCGAGATTCCAATTCGTCTCGCCATGACGGGCGAGGCAGAGCAATGTTGGGGGCATGTGGCCGGGCTTTTCCGGAATAAGGGGGCGGCCGCGGGCGCCCCAGGTGCGGTTTCGGGCTCGCCTATCGGCTTATTTGGCCCCGATGGCAAGCCGGAAACGCGGCAAAGGCCTGCGTCATGGCGACGCCTTGGAAAGCCACCCGGCGATCGGCGGTTCGTCCACGGGTCCCGCCACGGCCAGGAGCTTGCCGCCCGCGTCGATCATCGCCGTGAAGGGCAACTCGCCGCGCCAACTCGGATCGACCTCGAAGAAGAGCCGGTCGAGAAAATCGTCGGCGAAGCCGTAGTGACTGACGCCCATGAGCCCCGCCTTCTCCAGCCGCGCGCCGGCCTTGACGCGCTCGCTCTCGCCGTCCGCATTGACGAAGACGATGTCGAGCCCTTTCTTTTCGCGCGCGACGCGCGCCCAGTCGGACAGCTCCGCAAGGCAGGGTGCGCAAGTCGCGGACCAGAAGTGTACGACGAGCGGCCGGCCCGCATGGGCCTTGCGCAGCTCTGCAAAGGATCCGCGCGCGTAAGGCTGGAAGTCGAGCGCCTGCGCCGGCGCGGCGAGTGCGACGAAGAGCGCCGCAAGAGAAGCGAGAAGGCGCGCGCCGCCGAGCGTCATGCTCGCGCTCACTTCTTCGCGAGCGCAGGTTGCGGGGCCGGCGCCGTGGCCGCGCCCTCCCGCCACAGCGGCAACAAACGGTAGCCCTCGGCCTTGGTCAGCCAGGAGAGATAGGCGCCGCTCTTCCCGGCGATGAGTTCGGGATGGTCGGAGGTCTCCGCCGTCGTCGCGACGACATGCGGCGGGCTCCAGCTCTTGCCCGTATCCCTGGAGGTTTCCGCGCGGATGCTGGTCGTCGCGCCGTCGAACTCCTTCCAGACGCGATAGAGCTTGCCTTTCGAGAAGAGGATCGCCGCGCGCGAGGGCGCCTTGGCGTCGTCCCCGAATTTCTGCGGCGCGGAGAAGCTCTTCCCGCCGTCCGCGCTCGAGGCGTAGAAGAGCCCCTTGCGCGCCTTGCCGTTGGTGAACCAGGTGACGTGCCAGGTTCCGGCGGCGTCGATCGCCAGCGACGGACCTTGGTGGGGGCAGCCCGTCGCCCATTCGTCCTCGCTGACGCGCCCGCCCGAAAGCATTGCGCCATCCTTGGAGAGCTTGGCGACGTAATGGTCGCGCAGATTGTTGTCGTAGACGTGCCGCCAGGCGAAGACGGGCTGGCCGTCCGCGCCAAAGGCCGCCGAAACTCGGCAGCATTCGCAGGAATGATCCATGAGGATCTTCTTGCCCGCAAAGCTCTTCGCCCCGTCGTCCGACCAGCCGACGGCGATGCCGCTGCCCGCGAAGTCTTTGCCCGCCTCTTTGGCCGCCGCGGCGTCGCGCTTGTCGAGCCAGGCGGCGTAAACGCGGCCCTTCGGCGAGACGAGGAAAATGTCGAAGCGCTGCCCGCTCGAGTCGAGAAGCGGTTCGGGCGCCGAGAAGGTCTTGCCACCGTCCGTCGAGCGGACGAGCGAGATCGCGCCGTCGTAGCTTTTCTCGGGGCGAGCCGTGTAGCTGACGAGCAGCGTTCCATTCGGGAGCGCCGCGATCTTGGGGCGCGCCTCGCCATTGGCGTCGATCACGCCGCCGGTCACGGTCGCGGCGACGACCGCCGGCGAGAAGCTCGCGCCGGCGTCGCGCGACGAGGCGACATAGATTTTGTCGCCGATGGGAAAGGCGAGCCAGAGCGTTCCGTCCGGGGCGAAGGCGGGCTCGGCCGTCGCCGCGCAACGCGGCAAGGGGTCGAGGCAGGCGGGGACGGCGGGAGCGCCCATCTTATGGCCGCCGTGGCCGCCTTCCGCGCCCTTCGCAGCCTCCACGGCGGGCGGCGTTGCGGGGGCCTCTGCGCGTGCGGGCGCCCAGGCGAAAGCCGCCGCGGCCGCCGCCGCCAAGACAAACGCGCGCGATGTCGATGCGAGCGCAACGCGCCGATCAGTCCGCTGCTCCATGACGATTCCCCTCCTCGCCGCTCTAGGACAGTTCCCGGCCGCGCGGCGCGCGATTGGACACCGAGACCTAATGGAACTTGAAGGTCTGGCCGACGTCCATGCCGCCGTTCGGCGGGCGTGGGACCTTGACCAAGGCGAGGATGCGCTTCACCGCCGCGGCATGCGCGTCGCTCGACGTCTTGTCGATCGTCACCTTGTCGATCTTGCCGGTCGCGTCGATGTGAAAGCTCGCGGTCGCCTCGCCTTCGCCGAGCTCTTTTTCCTCTTCCGAGGCGCTTTGCTTGGCGATCTCGGCATAGAGCACGGCGAGGAACTTGCTCTCGGATCGAATCTCCTCCTGCGGCGGCGCAGTCGCCGCCGTCGCGGCGGGCTTCGGCGCGGCCGGAGCGGCGGCGGGGGCCGCAGGAGCGGTTGCCGCCGGCGCCGGGGTGGTTGGCCGTACGGCGGGAAGCGACGGCGCGGGAGCGGCGGATTGCGCCAGCGCGCCGGCGCCAGCCCCCACAGCGATGATGAAGCCCAAAGCAATACGCTTGACGATCATGGCGATCCTGGTTTCGATTTCAGCGTAGGCGGCGCAGCCGCGCCGCCCTGCCCTCGCCGTTTAGTGCGAATTCCGCAAAAGTTGACAGACTTTACGATCAGAATTCGCTCCAAACTTTGACTTGGCGCGATTCGAGCGGGAAGCGCGCTAGTGGAAGACGATGCTCTGGTTGGCGGAGAAAGATCCGCCGGGCGGCGGCGGAGCCTTGGTCGCCGCGATGGCCTTCTGCAGCAACTGGGAATGGGCGGGCGAAGAGCCCTTGCAGCGGACACCCGCGGTCGAGCCGCTCGCGGTCACCTGAAAATTACAGGAGGCGGAGCCGGCGCCGACATTGGCGCTCGCCGGCACCTGCGCCCGGACGGCGGCGGCGAGCTTTTGCGCATAGGCCGGATCGACTCGAGACGCGCCCGGGGCGCTCGCGCTTCGAGCGGCCTCGCGCGCGGCAGGCGAAGTCGCCGGACTCTCCGCGTGTGCAGGCGCGACGGCGCCCGCCGGCTCCGGCGGACGCGCCCGCGGGGCTCGAAGGCTGCGTCTGTCCGGGCTGAGCCGCTACGGCGGCGCTGGTCCGCTCCTCGGCGTAGGCCGCGCCTGCGGCCATGAGAACGATGATCAAAGGGATCGAGATTTTCCGCATCTTTCCTCCGGTCGCGTCAACACGCGGCGCCTGCGCGCGCGGCTCGACGCGCAAGCGGGCTCAGTCGGGAAGCAAACGGCTCTCTCCCGCGCCAAATCTCGCGCGGGAGAGATGTTCTCAGGTCAGTGGAAGTGCACGGCCTGCGAGGCGAAGAATCCGCCGCCGGGCGGCGGCGGCGCCTCCACCGACGCGATGGCGCGATGCAACAGCGCCGCATGCGCCGGGCTCGAGCCGGAGCAGCCGATGCCGGACATCCCCCCGCCGGGCCCCACATGGAAGCTGCAGCTCGCCGTGCCCGGACCGAGCGTCGAGGAACTCGGCACGTGGCGGCGGATCGCCGCCGACAGCATCGCCGCATAGGTCGCGCGCGACAGGCCGCCAGAGGCCGCCTGACCGCCCTCGAGGCCGAGCCGGTGGCGCTCCTGGGCCTGCTGCTTGTGCTCGGCCCGCTGGATCTCCTGACGCTTTTCGACGACTTCCTGCTTCTGAGGCTCGACCATCTCCTTCTTCGCCGGCAGCGGCGGCGCCTCGGGATGCATGACGAGCGGCGGGGGTATCGCGAAGTCCGGCTGCTCCACCTCCTGGGGCGGCGGAACGTCGTCCATCTCGACCTGCTCGACCGATTCGAACTGGTCTCCCTCGGGAATGAGGTCCGCGCTCACGGAGTCGAGGGGAACGATCTTATCGAGCGCGAAATTCATGAACATCATGCCGAGCGCCACATGACCCAGGAGCACGGCGGCGAAAGCGATCGGTTCGAGCCAGCGCGGCCGTACCGGCGCAAAGGCGCTGTCGGACGCCTCGGACGCAAAGGATGGGAGGGCTGCGACGTCCGTCATTTGCCGCCTCCCCCGCGTGCGGGCTGGTCGGCCGGCGCCGGGGGCGGAGCGACCGCGGGAATTGCGACCGGCGCCACGGCGCCGCCTGCCTTGCGCGAATTGGTCATGATCGCGATATGCGTGATCCCATTCGTCGCGAGCTTGTCCATCACCGCGACGACTTGACCGTACACGGCCTCCGTGTCGCCGCGCACATGCACGACGCGGCTGGCGTCATCGCCCATCATCGCGCGAACGCCGTCGATCAGCGACTCCGGCGAGACTTCGTCCGTTCCGAGCGAAATCTTGCCGTCCTTGCCGACCGTGACCATGATCGGATCTTTCTGGTTGAGCGCCACGGCGGCCTTCGCTTGCGGAAGATTGACCTTGACGCCCTTGGCGAGCAGCGGCGCGGTGATCATGAAGATGATCAGCAGCACCAGCATCACGTCGACGAGCGGCGTGACGTTGATTTCGGCCAGCGGCTGGTAGAGATCCTTGCTGGCGTTGGAGCGCGTGGAGAAGGCCATTTACGCCGCCTCCCTCTTGCGCTGCCCGACGGGCCGATCCGAGACGTGCGAGAGCGCCACGTCCTCGATCCAATGGGCGACCTGCTGCCCGACGCGCCCGAAGGCCGCGCCGATGCGGTTGTACCCGACCGCCGCGGGAATGGCGGCGAAGAGGCCGTAGGCCGTGGTGGCGAGCGCTTCGGCGATGCCGGGCGCGACGACCGCGAGGCTCGTGTCCTGCGCCTGCGCGATGCTCGCGAAGCTCGACATGATGCCCCACACCGTGCCGAAGAGGCCGATGAAGGGCGCGGTCGACGAGATGATCGCGAGATTGGGCAGGCCGCCCTCTTCCCTCGAGAGAAGCTCGCGCGCCGCTCGGCTCATCTGCTCGGCGATGCGCTCGCGGCGTTCGTTGGCCGACTCGCCCTCGACATTGAGCGCAGCGGCCGCTTTGCCAACCGCTTCGACCGGTCCGAGCACGCCGGCGTCGCCGCCCGAGCGCGCCGATTGCGACGAGCGATTGATCTTCACGATTGAATAGGCGCCCATCACGATGAGCACCCAGGTGTAGACCGAGGCGGCAAGCAGAAGGAGAATGACCGACTTGCCGACGAGACCCGCGGCGTAAAACATCGTAAGCGGGTTGATCGATGAGTAATCCATGGCTTTTCGTTCCTCTAAAGCCCTTGCGCCGCCGCTCGTCGCGGACGTCGGGCTTGTTTCTTGATTATTGGCCGCGTGAGCGAGCGCGGACGTGGGATGAGGGAGAGTTGGGCGCTACGCCGCGGGCGGCGCGCGCGCGCCGTTGGCGGCCTCGGCCGCCACGGGCTTCACGGCGATCGCCGCATAATCGGCATAGCGGATGCGCGAGGCGATCCGCCTTTCAGGCCGCGCAAAGGAAGAGCTGCGCAAGGGCAGAACCGCCGTGCCAAGATGGGCGGCGAGGCAGCAATCGGGACAACCGGGAAGGCTATGACGCGGGGCGTGCGACGAGGCCGCGCCGTCGGGCGAAGCGGCGACCGCGTTTCTGGCCATTTCGTGGGGGCAGCTCGGCCGCTACGCCGCGCGCATCCAGCGACGTCGGTCGCGAAAATGCCGGCGCGAGCAAGCCTATCGTCACGGCGCAAATGGCGCCGAGGACGAAAAACGCCCTTACACGCACACGCATCGCAGCCCCCTGTGACATATATGTCTCATATCGGATATTTTTACTTTTGACAATGTGCGCACTCTTGGAATTGGCACACAAATTCGCAAAGATGAGAACAGTTCCGGCCGTCGAGCTGAAGCGGACGGAACACGAATTGCGGACGAACTCGAGATGCGCGGTCGCGGCCTGCTCCAACTGCTCTTTTGCTTCGCTCTGGCGATGCAAATCGTCGCGCCCGCTGCGGACGCGACGTCGCGGTTCGGCGCGTCGTTATTCGGCTGCTGGGTCTCCGCCGCAACTCACTCACCGACGGGCGATGCGACCGCGCCAGCGGCGCCCGATCATGGCGCAGCCGACTGCCGGCACTGTCCGCCTATGGCCGGCCCCGCTCCCTTGCCGGAGCCCTTCGGGACCGCCGCCGTCGCGCCTCGTGCGACGCCTGCTCTCGAAATCCGCGTCGCGGAGTCGCGGACGCACTTTTCGCTCTATGTCTTGAACGATGGCGCGCCGCCGCGCGCGCCCCCTTCCCGCGGCTGAAGTCTGCGAGCCCACGCGCTGTACGCGCGTCGCTTGCGCCTGCCCGCGGGCGAACATTCCGCAAAGATCCAGCATCACGACTGCCCCCGCGGCCCTCGCGCCGACGGAACGCTGCGTCGCGCCTGAAGCTCGCGCGGTCGCACAGGGAAGGACCGTACCCATGACACGCTTTCATCTCATGACCGGCGTTTCCGCCGGCGCGCTCGCCGCGCTCTGCCTCATGACCCCACCGGCGCTGGCGCAACAAAGCCTGCCGGAGATCCATATCGGCAATGCGAAGCCGCGCATGGCGACCCATCAGCCCAAGCCGCACGGAATCGGCCGCCCGACGCATGTCGCGGCTTCGGCCCCCGCCCAATCCTCTGCGCCCGCCCCCGCCGTGGTCCCTGTGGTCGCCCCGCCCCCGGTCTCGATTTGGAACCCGAATCTGCCGAACGGCGGGCCGGCCTTCGTCGAGAAGTGGCAGCTCCCCAACACCGTGGCGAGCATGACGCGGCAGCAGATCGCCGAGAAGGTCAACATCATCGACACGGAAGACGCGGTCAAATACATGCCGAGCCTTTTCGTGCGCAAGCGCAACAACGGCGATACGCAGGCGGTGCTGGCGACGCGAACCTGGGGCCTCAACTCCTCGGCGCGAAGCCTCGTCTACGCCGACGATCTGCTGCTGACCGCCTTGATCGGCAACGACAACAGCATCGGCGCGCCGCGCTGGGGCCTCGTCTCGCCGGAAGAGATCGAGCGCGTCGACTTCCTCTACGGGCCCTACGCCGCGCAATATCCCGGCAACTCCGTGGGCGGCGTGCTGAAGATCACGACCCGCATGCCGGAGAAGCTCGAGGTCACGGCCAAGGAGACGAGCGCCTTCCAGGACTTCTCGCTCTATGGCACCTCGAAGCTCTTCTGGACCAATGAGACCGCGGTGACGGCCGGCGACAAGATCAATGACTTCTCCTGGTTCGTGACCGGCAACTGGCTGCATGGCTTCACCCAGCCGCTGACCTACATCAAGCCGGCACAGGAACGCTTCCGACATGGACTTCCGGCGCGATTTCACCGGCGCAGCTCTACGGCTATCCCGGCGCCTATTGGACGCAGACGAAATTCGGCTCGCCCGCGAACACCATCGGCACGGCCGGCAATCTCGCCAACGATCAGGTCACGGGCAAGCTCAAGCTCGCCTATGACATCAACCCGACCACGCGCGCCACCTATACGCTCGGCTTCTGGTCGAACGACGGAACCTCGACGCCGGAAAACTATCTGGTGAGCGGCTACGGACCGTATTTCGGTCGAGCCTATTTCGCGTCGCCGGCGACGCCGAAATTTTCAACGACGTTCCAACCGGCCCTGACGACCTCGATCCTGCAAAGCTTCGGCGCCGCCTACTACCGGGTGCAGGAGAAGCAGCTCATCAACGCGCTGGACGTGAAGACGAACACCAAGGGGCTCTTCGACTACGATATCTCGGCCTCGAACTTCACCTATCTGCAATCCGATCAGGTGGCGCCCTATAGCGGCGCCGTCCCCTAGGGCGGCTACACGCAGAACGGCAAGGAACGCGGTTTATCACCGGCACCTATTGGACGCTGCTCGACGCCAAGGGCATCTACCGGCCCTTCGGCTATGACGGACCCCATGAGGTGAGCTTCGGCCTGCATGGCGACCAGTTCCACCTCAACAATCCGACCTGGCTGACCTGGAACTGGACCGAGCGGGACGGCCGCTTCGACGAGCGTCGCCGCCTCGATCGGCAACGGCACGACGCGGACCCAGGCGCTGTGGTTCCAGGACGTCTGGAAGATCAGCGACCAATACAAGTTCACCGTCGGGCTGCGCGGCGAGCACTGGGAGGCTTCGGACGGCTACAACCAGGCCTTGGGCGGCCTCGGCACGACCGGCCTCACCTCGACGGCGTCGCGCGTCTCCACGCTGCCCGTCTTCCAGCCGGTGCTCTATCACACGCGCTACTCGCCCAAGGGTTCATTCCAGTGGACGCCCGACGAGCTCTGGACGGTGACGGCCAACATCGGTCTCGCCAACCGCTTCCCGACCGCGAGGGAACTCTACAACATCACCTCGCTCACCGGCGCCGTGCCGCAGTCCAATCCCAATCCCAATCTGCGCCCCGAGGTCGCGCTCAGCAAGGAGCTCGCCGTCGAGCGCAAGATCGGCAAGGACGCATGGGTGCGCGTGTCGCTCTTCGATGAAGAGATGCGCGACGCGATCATCGCGCAGACGCTCTATGTTCCCAACGGAAACACGACGGTGAACACCAACGACAACGTGGACCGCGTCCGCAACAGCGGCGTGGAGCTGGCGTGGCGGAAGGAGAATGTCGTTCTTCAAAGGCTTCGAATATGACGGCAGCGTCACTTTCGTGAACTCGCGCATCATCTCCGACAGCAATTGGGCGCCCGCCTCGGGCCTGAACCTCGACGATGCCGATCTGGAGTCGTCGCCGGCAAGAACGCGCCTTACGTGCCGAAGTGGCGCTGGACGACGGGCTTCACCTACAGCCCGGATGAGCATTGGTCGTGGAGCGTCTACGCGCGCTGGCAGGATCGCATGTGGTCGACGCTGTCCAATAACGACTACACGCATGGCGTCTATCAGGCCTTCGACCGCTTCTTCGTCATGGACACCAAGATCCGCTACAAGCTGAACGACCACTTCACCTTCAGCTTCGGCATCGACAACCTCAACAACTACAAATACTTCCTGTTCCACCCGTTCCCGCAGCGCACTTTCGTCACGACGGCGAAATACGAGTTCGGAACGACCAAGAACGACAGGGGAATCTTCTACGTCGGCGACGAAGGTTTAATGCCGGCGAATTGGCTTCAGCCGGTCGACACGAGCTGGCTCAGGTTCGACTGACCTCTCGTTGCGAGTAACAGCACAACCCGGCCCGGCCTTGCGCCGGGCCGTTTCTTGTTGGGCTCAGGGCTTGGCCGTCGGCGCGGCGGACGCCGGCGCCTGAGTTTGCGCCGCCTTGGCCGCCTTCTGGGCCTGCCAGGCGATCAGACGATCCACTTCCTCGAGCCCCTTCTTGGCTTCGGCGAAATCTGGCCGAACCTTGAGGATCGCCTCGTAATCGGCCTTCGCGCGCGGCAGGTCCTTTTTCATGCGCCAGACGCTCGCACGATTATAGAGCGCCGGGACGAGCGTCGCGTCGATTTTCAGCGCCGCGTCATAGTCGGCGATGGCCTTGTCGAGATCGCCCTTGCTGCGCCACGCAGAGCCACGATCGACGAAACCGACGACCGACTTCGGATCGCGCTTCAGGGCTTCCGTGAAATCGGCGATCGCGCGATCGAAGGTCTTGGTCTCGAGATAAAGGTCGCCGCGCGCGAGATAAGGCGCGGCGGTCTTGTCGTATTTGACGGCCTCCGCGAAATCGGCGAGCGCCTTCTCTTCCTTGCGCTCCTGCATGTACACCTTGGCGCGGGCCGTGAAGGCGGGACCATAGGTCGGGTTGAGCTTGAGGGCCTCGCCGAAGTCCGCGATCGCGCCGTCAAGGTCGTGCAGGGCATAGCGCGCCGCGCCGCGGCCGATGTAGGCGTCGGCGCTCTTGGGGTCGAGCTTGATCGCGGCGTCGAGATCCTTGACGGCCGATTGGTAATCGCCCTGGCTGCGATAGGCCGCGGCGCGGGCGTAGAGCGCGCTCGCCAATTTGGGGTCGAGTTCCAGGGCCTTGGCGAAATCCGGGAAAGCCCGTTCGTAGTCGCGCTTCGCCGCATAGGCGTTCGCGCGGTTATAGTAGGCGGCCGCCTTGTTGTGGGCCGTCTCCTTGGGGCCGAAGCTCGCGATGAGCTTCGAGCAGGCGTCGATCGCCGCATCAGGCGCCTGCCCGCTGCAGGCCGCCCAATTTTGGGCGCCCGCCGCGAACGGGGCGGAGGCGACGAGGAGCGCCAGGCAGGCGACGGCAATGGGCCGTCCCGGCCGGTCAAACTTTCGAGCAAACATATTCTTTTCCTCCCGCAACAGGAAAGGCGCACGGCTTTAGTTGCTGGTGAGCTATTCGGCCGGCGACGCCCGAGCAACATTGCAGACCTTGCGCTTTTAGGGAAGGCGCTACGGCGGGACCTTTGACGCAATCGACTTGTCGCGAACGAAAATCCTTGCATTCGCCGCAGCCTCTAGTGCTAGTAACGCGCTCCGCGCCCCGCCTTGGCCCGTTTTGGGCGGAACGGATGCGCCCAAGCTCCAGCAAGTCCGCTCGCCCCGCGACGAAGGATGTTGCGCTTTTTGAGGAAAACATGCCCGAAGTGATCTTCAGCGGCCCCGCCGGCAGGCTCGAGGGCCGGTTTCATCAATCGGCGACGCGCGGCGCGCCGATCGCCATCGTGCTGCATCCACATCCGCAGTTCGGCGGCACGATGAATAATCAGATCGTCTATCATCTCTATTACGCCTTTGCCGAGCGCGGCTTCTCGGTTCTGCGCTTCAATTTCCGCGGCGTGGGGCGCAGCCAGGGGATGTTCGACCATGGCGCGGGCGAACTCTCAGACGCCGCGGCGGCGCTCGACTGGGCGCAGGCCGTCAATCCCGAGGCGCGCGCCTGCTGGATCGCCGGCGTCTCCTTCGGCTCCTGGATCGGCATGCAGCTCCTCATGCGCCGCCCCGAGATCGAAGGCTTCGTCTCGGTGGCGCCGCCCGCCAACCGCTTCGACTATTCCTTCCTCGCCCCCTGCCCCTCCTCGGGCCTCTTCATCCACGGAGACATCGATCGCGTCGCGCCGCTCAAAGAGGTGACGAGCTTGATCGAGAAGCTGAAGACGCAGAAGGGAATCGCGATCGAGCATGCGGTCGTGAAGGGCGCGAATCATTTCTTCGAGAACAAGATCGACCCGCTGATCGCCGAGGTCTCCAACTACCTCGACAAGCGCCTCGGCAATCCGCCGCGGATCGCGGTCCCCGCGCGCGGGGACTGAAGTCGGCGCGGAAGGCGTTCCGCTGGCGCGGGTCAGTAAGGCCGCCCGTCCTTGTGGCTGAAGGTCCACTGGCCGTTTTCGTTGAGCGTCGCCGCAATGTCGTCGTTTGGGTATTCGCCCCAGTCTCCCGGCGTACGGTCGCCGACTTCGAGATAGACGACGTCAGAATCGCTGCGATTGATCAGTTGATGCGCGACGCCGCCCGCCGCAAAGCCCGCGCACATGCCTGGATGCAGCGCGACTTCGCCGCGGTCGGTGACGAGCGTCGGCAGTCCCTCCAGGATGAAGATGAATTCATCCTGACGGCCGTGGCGGTGAAGAAGCGCTGAACTCGCCGCCGGGAGAAAGCCGGGCCAAATTGACGCCGAAGCTTTTCAGGCCAAAGAGGTCGCCGAGCGGACGCTTCTTGCGCTTGGCCATGCGGCTGTAAAAGGGCTCGGGATAGTTTGACGTTTTCTCGCGCGGCGCGGCTGAAGCTGCCTCTATAGCCAGCGGAAAACTTGTCGGCTCCATGCTGAGTTCCTCTCCCCTTCAGACCTTCCCGCTTTAAGGATAACTTAAGCGCTCGCCTTCGCAATGGCGGCAAAGGCAGAACTGGGATGGTTACGATGGAGCTCGTTGTCAGGACTTCCTCCTGTGTCTGCGGGCGGGTTCGCTGCGAAAGCCACGGAGCGCATATCCTCTCCGCCGTCTGCTATTGCGGCGACTGCCAGGAGGGCGGCCGCCGGATCGAGGCGCTGCCCGGCGCTCCGCGCGTGCTCGATGACGACGGCGGAACTCCGTACCTCATCTACCGCGACGATCGCTTTCGCTGCGTGTCCGGCGAAGAGCTTCTCACGGATCATCGGCTGAAACCGACTTCGCCGACACGTCGCGTCGTCGCGAGCTGCTGCAATTCGGGCATGTTCCTGAAGTTCGATCCGGGCTTTTGGGTTTCGTCCTATCGGCGTCGCTATGGCGGCGATCTGCCGCCAATCGACATGCGAACAAACGTCAGGCACCGGCGCGCGTTGTCGCCAATCCCAAACGATGCGCCCTGCTATCGTAGTTTTCCGTTGAGCCTATTCGCCAAGCTCATCGGCGCCCGCATCGACATGATGCTTGGACATTGAGAGCGCGGTAACGATCCCGCCGGCGCCGCTCGAACGCGTACCTCGCCTCTTGCGCCCGCTGAACTCAGTCAGCCCCTTCGCCGGGCGAAGGCAGATCCGCACTTGCTCGCGGTCGCATTGACCCCTCCGCTTGGCCGCCATCTGCCCAACACCACATTGGACTCGTCCACTCGCGCTGGGTCAGCCCGAATACTTCGCTTCCCAAACCAGCCCCCTTCGCGTCAAAGCAAGGGGGCGCCTCTTTTCAAGAATTGGCGTCCATGCTAATTTTTGGCTGTTGATCATGTCCGGAGAAAAGATATGTTCGCGAGCCAAGCATTGAAGGTTGTTGTTTGCACCGCAATATTTGCAGCGCTGACCCTGGAAGTTGCGAAGTCGGATGAATGGAAGTGTGTGGCGAAATCTACCCACGGGGCGACGACATATGGCAGTGCGCCAAATAGGGCCGAAGCTCAGGGGTTGGCGCTGGGGAACTGCGAGGGAAGACAACTGGGACAGTGCGGAATTGTAAGCTGCAACGTCGTTGCCGGCAGCAAGAACGTTTCTGGCGCAGAGCCTACTGTGCATACGTGTATCGCGAAGCAGCAAAACGGTATCGGAACCGCGCGTGGCCAGGACCAGAATCTCGCGGAAGCGAGAGGTCGGGCGCTGGGTTTATGTAACGCGGACTACGGGACTGGTTGCAAAATAGTCAGCTGTAACTGAACTATTGCAGGGTGCAGGTTGTCGCCGGCAAACACTGGCTAAATGAGTTGTCTAAGCATGAAGAATTTTGGAGCGCGAGGATCTCAGATAGGCCTTCTCATCACGAGGGGCAAGCATAGATGGCCCTCCCGAAGGGGGACGCCACCATGTCAAGGCACGCGATGAAGACCATCGTTGCAGCGGCTACGTTGCTCGCGAGCGCGAGCCTGAGCACGGCCGCACTGGGGGCAAGCCAGCGCAGGTTGCTTGAGATGGGACAGGAGCGACGCCTATCGCTGCTCCCAATGCATCGAACGCGTGTGGACGGGCGTCGGGTGGATCGTGGTCGACACCTGCGCTCGGAGCACGATGTCGTTCAACTCTTGGGGATTCATGCGCTAAAGAAAAGATAACGTCAGGAGATATCGACCCCGCTTTGAGAGCGGGGTCGTTCGCAAGGTCTCAGTAGCGGTAATGATCCGGCTTGAACGGGCCGTTGACCGGCAGGTTCAGATAGGTCGCCTGCGCGTCCGTCATCTTCGTCAGCTTCACGCCGATCTTGTCGAGATGCAGCGCCGCGACCTTCTCGTCGAGGTGCTTGGGCAGCGTGTAGACGCCCGTCGGATAATGACCCTGCTTCGTCCACAGCTCGATTTGCGCCAGCGTCTGATTGGTGAAGGAGGCCGACATCACGAAGGACGGGTGGCCCGTCGCGCAGCCCAGATTCACCAGACGGCCTTCGGCAAGAAGCAGGATGCGCTTGCCGTCCGCAAACTCGACCTCGTCGACCTGCGGCTTCACATTGTGCCACTTGAGATTGCGCAGGCCGGCGACCTGGATCTCCGAGTCGAAATGGCCGATGTTGCAGACGATGGCGCGGTCCTTCATCGCGCGCATGTGGTCGGTCGTGATGACGTCGACATTGCCCGTCGCCGTGCAGAAGATGTCGGCGCGCGTCGCCGCGTCCTCCATCGTCGTCACCTCATAGCCTTCCATCGCGGCCTGCAGCGCACAGATCGGATCGATCTCGGTCACGATCACGCGGCAGCCGGCGTTGCGCAGCGAAGCGGCCGAACCCTTGCCGACGTCGCCGAAGCCCGCAATGCAGGCGACCTTGCCCGCCATCATGACGTCGGTCGCGCGGCGGATGCCGTCGACGAGCGACTCGCGGCAGCCGTAGAGATTGTCGAACTTCGATTTCGTCACCGAATCGTTGACGTTGATCGCCGGCCACAGGAGCTTGCCTTCCTTGTGCATGGTGTAGAGCCGATGCACGCCGGTCGTCGTCTCCTCGGTGACGCCCTTGATCGCCACGGCGCTGCGCCCATACCAGCCGGGATTGGACTTGAGCCGCTTCTTGATCGAGGCGAAGAGAACCTCCTCCTCCTCATTCGTCGCCTTGTCGAGGAAGGCCGTGTCGCCCTGCTCTGCGCGCAGCCCCAAATGGATGAGCAGCGTCGCGTCGCCGCCGTCGTCCAGGATCATGTTCGGGCAGCCGCCGTCGCTCCATTCGAAGATCTTGTGCGTGTAGTCCCAATAATCCTCGAGGTTCTCGCCCTTCTTGGCGAAGACCGGGGTCCCCGTGGCGGCGATCGCCGCAGCGGCGTGGTCCTGCGTCGAATAGATGTTGCAGGAGGCCCAGCGCACGTCCGCGCCGAGCGCCTTCAGCGTCTCGATCAGCACGGCGGTCTGGATCGTCATGTGCAGGGAGCCTGCGACGCGCGCGCCCTTCAGGGGCTGCGCCGCGCCGTACTCCGCCCGCGTCGCCATGAGGCCGGGCATCTCGGTCTCGGCGATGGCGATTTCCTTGCGGCCCCATTCGGCGAGGCCAATGTCGGCGACGGCGTAGTCGTTGAAGTGGAAATGCGTGGTCATGTGTTCCCTCGATTTGGCGAGGCCGGATCGGCGAGCCCCCCGTGGTGAGGGGCGCTGCCGGCCTATACCGCAAGGATGACCGCGATGCAATAAAGATATGTGCAAGTCTTTATATGGGCTTTCGGCAGAAAGGGAGCGGCTTGGGCGAAGGCCTCGCAACTCGCTCAGAATGCCGCGTGCAGCCGCAGCGCGAAAAGATTTACCGGCCCCCGCGCGGTGTTGTGGCCGGGATTGACGATGAGCTGATAGTCGAAGGTTGCGTCGATATTCTTGTTGAGCCCGAGCTTGTAATAAGTTTCGAGATTCTTCTCTCCGCCGTAGCTCAGCGCGCCGTCGCCAATGTAGACGCTCGTTCCGCCCAGCTCGAAATATTTGACGCGGTGGCCCGAAAGTCCGCTGAACGCCCAGGCGCCGCCGATCTCGTCGAGCTCGCGCCCCCAGCTCTTGCCCGCGGCGACGAGACCGAAGGAGAGCTGGCGATCGACGTCGGTGTAGTCGACCGTCTCGTAGCGCCCGTCGGCCATGCTGGCGCGCATGAAAAAGCCGAGGTTGGGCACAATCTGCTGCTTGATGTTGATCCCGCCGCCGGTCTTGAAATGGCGCCGATGCAAGGCGTCGAGCTGAGGTGGCAGGTCGTCCAATAAGACGGCCTGTTGCACCACGTCATAGACGTTGCCGAACCGGCCGTTGTCGCCATAGGCGAGGAACTTGATCGCGCCGGGCTGCTCGAAGAGTTCGTAACGCGCCTCGAGCTCCGCGACCGCCATATATTGGCGCCCGAGCTCCGGCTCGATGTCGAATCCGTTGGGAATTTTTGAGAGCTGAAATCCCCCGGCGCGCGCCGTCCACCAGTCCTGCTTCCACTCGACGGCGAGCCCATAGGTATAACCCCAGGCGTCGGCGGCGTAGTCGAAGGCGCCCATGGTGTTGAAGGCGAAATTCAGAAAGCCCGTCGTCGGGTCGTGCGCGTAGACGTTGTCGTCGAAAACGTCGCCGACCGCGAATTTGCCGGCGGTGATGATGATGCGATTCTTATCGACCTTTCCGGCGAGCTGGTTCTGCGTCGCTTCGAGCGTCTCGTTGAGCGAGCCTTCGTCGCGCTGCTCGGTTCGATCGCCGCCGAGCCCGATGATCTGACGCAGAAAGTAACGCTGGAACCGCATGTAGGGCGCGCCCGCGCCGATCTTGGCGACGGCGCCGTCGGGATAGGCGGCCGCGCCCCTCGCATTGTTGACGCCATAGCCCTGATCGACCTCCGGGTTGAGGAAAATGCCGGCGTTCTCCCAGAGCCGGAGGCCGGCGAAGAGATTGGCCGTGGTCCCGACCCGACCCTGCCCGTCCGGCGGGAAGCTGTTCGGGCCGGTATAGAGCGCGGGGAATTTCGGGTAGCCCTGTGCGACCGTCGTCGTTTGTCCGTGGACGCTGTAAAACTCCCCTGGCTCGTCGTCCGCTTTCTTCTCGTCGCCCGTTTTGTTGTCGGCGGCTTTCTTTTCGTCGCCGGCTTTATGCTCGTCGACCGCTTGGTCGTCGACGGACTTCTTCTCGTCGCTCGCCTGCTTGTCGTCCCGGGCTTCCTTTCGGCGTCCGCCTGCTGTCGTCGCCCGCGGCCGCGCCGCTATGATCATGATCGTGATCATGGCCATGATCATGGCTCGCCTCGTGCCCTCCCGTATTATGCTCGTGAATCTCGTTTTCCGACCCAAAATGGTAGTCGATTCCGACGCGCAAAATGTGATCCTCGGGCCGCGAACGCGAGACGAAATAATCACCCGAGCCATTGCCGAAGAGCTGCGTGTTGAGCTGCTGATTGAGGTAAAGATATTCTGCCCGCGCCGAAAAGCTGTCGGAGATCGCATAGGAGAGACCGGCGCCGATCGCGAATTTCATGCGGGAGGATTGCGAAAAGTCGGCGGCGAAAAGTCCATCCACGCCGGGCGCCGGATAAAGCAGTTTCGCCGGTCCGCGCGCCCCGCCGGCGGCGACGCCGCCCGTCACGAATGGCAACCAAGGGCCGATCGCATAGCCGGCGCGGGCGCGAATGGTCGCGAAATAAGAGGCGCTCGGACCCCACTGGATCCCGTAGGGCACGGGAGGGGCGAGACCGACGCCGTCCGGTGTGTGGTGGCCGCCGAGATAATTGAGCTCGGTCTCGAAGCCATAGACGAAGCGACCGTTCTGCCAGTTATATCCGGCATGCCCGCCGGCCGTGACGCCGGCCTGCGTCAAGACCTGCGGATAAAGGTTGTAGGCGGGAGAAAGCGCTCCCGTGATCGCGGTAAAATGCTCGCCGTTCGTCGGCGGTATGGCGACACCATAGGAGAGGCCCGCGTAGAGCCCGGCCCAGTCGATTTCCGCGTGCTTCCGACTTCTTGAGCGCATGATCGGCGCGCGCAAGCCCGCTTGGCCCGACCAGCGCGAGCGACCCGGCCAGCAAAAAAAGCGCTTTTCCAGTACGTCGCGCCATCGGGCCGCTCTCCACCGCGCTCAACACCGGATGCTTCTTACAGGATTTTGACGGGGAGATGACGCGGTTAATGTACTGCCGAATCGCCTTCCTCAGCGAGCGCCCCGATCCTCCGAGCGCGTGGGGGAGTCGCCCTGAAAAAGCCGCAGCGGCCTCTATTGCACTCGCGAGGCGGAATGTCGTCGTCACGTTTCGCATAGGGGTCCCTCCCCCTTCTATCGCTTAAGGCGAGGTTCAGAGCCGCTCCGAACCGCGCATCGCCCGAAAAACAAGCGCAGATCGACCGTCGCGATCTCTCAGCGCCCGGTGGCGAGTCCGATGATCCGCAAGAGCACCAGGCCTGCCGCCGCGACGAGATAAAGACGCAAAACACCCATCCACACGCGACTCGCGGCCGAGAGCGTTGCGGGCGGCAATTGGGCAAGCGGCGGCATGCGCCAGGACTCCAACGTCCGGGGTTTGACGGGGCCTTCGTGCCGGCCGTTTCTAATCTTGCGGAACGCGCCGCTTGCCAAGGCGATTAGCATCGCGAGCGCTGTCCCCCCGCACAGGATCGACAGAATCACGGCTTCATTCGTCGCTTCCGGGAAGAGCACCGAGGCGGTCAGGATGATGGACAACATCACGAGAACCGAGATCACCGCGCCCGTAAAAACGTTCATCCCGCGCGAGTTGACCCAGGGACCAAGCACCGCCTTATCGTTACAGAGCAAAAGCAGAAAGACCGTCGCGCTCGGCAGCAACACGCCAGCAAGGGTCTGCACGGCGTTGGTCAATAGCCCGAGCGGCGCGCCGGGCGTCAAGACGAGACCGGCCGCAATGGCGATGAGCCCGAAATACACGCCATAGAAGCCCTTGGCGTCAGTGGGCTTGCGATGCAGCGAGTGCTTCAACGACGCGACGTCGCCGATGGCGTAAGCGGTGGACAATGACACTGCGGCGGCTCCGATGATGCTCGCGTCGATCAGCGCCAGGGCGAAGAGTACCCCTGGCAGTCGACCGGCGTATTGCTCGAGCCCTTTCGCAACCGCGCCAGCATCGACAAAATTGCCGAATTCGGGCCGACCCGCGAAGGCTGCCGCCGTAAACGCCATCATCGCCGCGGCGCCGATGATCACCACGAAGATTCCAAGACAGAGATCGATGCGCTCATACTTGATGAACCGCGGGGTTATGCGCTTGTCGATCACATAGCTCTGCTGGAAAAAGAGCTGCCACGGCGCGATCGTCGTGCCTACAATCGCGATGATCAGCAACATAACTTCATTCAGCTTGGCGCCCTCGGGAAGCTGAACGAGGACCGTATCTCGAGCGATCTGATCCAGCGGCGGATGGATCATGACGAACACCGGAACGAGCAACAGACTGCCCGCGCAGAGCGCCAGCGCAAATCGTTCGAATGTGCGAAAGTTGCCGGTGCTGACCGCCACCATGATGACGACCGTCGAAAGCGCAACGCCAAGTTCCCTCGGGACGCCGAGATAGGATAGCGCCAAAGCGATGCCGATGAATTCGGTGACGATAGTGAGCGCGTTGAGGAGAAACAAATCGATGACGCTGAAGGCGCCCCAGAACTTGCCGAAACGCTCCAAAATCAGGCGCGCGTGTCCGACGCCGGTCACTGCGCCGAGGCGCAGGACCATCTCCTGATTGACGTAGAGCACCGGAACCAACAGCAGCAACGTCCACAAGAGCGTGGTTCCGTAGTTTTGTCCGGCTTGCGTGTAAGTGCCGAAGGCGCCGGCGTCGTTGTCGCCGACCATGACAATGAGACCGGGCCCGAGAATGGCGAGAAGCGTGCGGAGTCGATGTCTGAAATTCGTGCGCGGGCCATGGTCGCCCCGATGGATCGTGCCCAGCGCTCCGTGAATATGCCCCAAATGCGCCTCGTCGAGGACCGCGCTCGGGGAGGATTCGGATGGATTGACATGCAAGGTCATAGCTCGCTCTTCTCAGGTTGAAGGCGAGCTCGCGCTGAGGCCCGGGGCCTCTATGCCGATCGCGCGCGTTCGCCGAAAATCTTTTGGGATGCTTGTGGGCGGCCAGCCGGACGCCGCTTGGGCTTGCTGGCGGGCCTACTCGGGCCGTCGCTCATAGAGCGCTCCTCTGTGAGGCGATCAAAAGCTCTGGGGGGGGGTCGTAATCTCGCCGCAAAAGACGACCGGTCTGTGCCGGCTCCGTCCACGAGCACGCCAAATGGGCCTTCGCGGGGTCGTGGCTCAAAACGCGAGAAAGCGACTGCGGCGCCGGCTGGCGCCGCATCACGTTCTGCCCGCGGGAAACAGCCTCATCGGGGCTGATCCGAAGCGCGCGTGGAATTTTCGTGAGCCTAGTCATCGCTCACCTCCTTGACGCCGTTGGTTCCACGGCGCGGAGCATGAGCGGCAGGCAGGAGCGCTAGGCTCGAGCGACGCCTCTCACGCGGTGTGCGCGACCGCGGATGCTATCGATGTCGACCGGCATCGCTTGCGCAGCCCATGCTGCGAGCGCGACTCCGAAGCTGCTACTGCCCATGTCTCTTTCGTTGGTTACTGCACATCGGCGGCGAGGACGAGCCGCAGACTTGTGGCCTATCTCTCCAGTAAACCCATTTGTCAAGCCTATATCGCAGCCCGATGGTCGATGGGGTCGGCCCGATACGGGGTCCGCCTCGAACTGCCAATTGGCCGACGGCCTGGCCAGAACTGCGCTCTTTAGCCTTGGCTGGCTTTGCGCTTATATTGAAAAGAGGAGCCGCAAACGAGGCGGCGATCGAGACATAAGCATCGAAAGGGAAACGCATGCCGAAAGGCCTTTGGTCCGTCATACTTCTTGGCGCCTTCCTGCTCTTCGTCGGGTCTGCGTTGGTCGGCTGGGCCGTGGGCTGACGGCAGCGGATCGGCGAGAACGCGACAGTGATCGCCTTTCGCAGGCGAACGCCGGAATCCCCAAGATTGAGCGAAATTTCGTTCCAAGCGTTCACACCGCGTTCAGAAGCCCGCGTCTAATGCTTCAGGCGGCGCCAGAAAAGGCGCAGCTCGATCGAAACTGGCGGCGTATACTCGCCGATAAAGGAGAACCCATGAAGAAAATGCTTGCCGCCGCGGGGCTCGCCGCGTTGGTGTTCGCCGAATTCACGGCGCTCTCCGTGATCACCGCCGAGCCGGCGAACGCCGCCGTTTGCGGGCGTAATTGGCGTGGCGCGGCCTGCGTAGGTCCTCGCGGCGCCGTGGCGGTTCGTCGCCCGCCCGTTCGCGTCTATCGCCGCTGGTGATAGCAGCGCATTCGGCGAGCGCGCTCCGGCGCGCTTGCCCACGCCCGCCAGCGTCTCTTCCTTTCAAGCGATCATTCCTCTCGTCGCACGTCGCATGCTACATTGAATCTCGCGTCGCGTTTTGTGACGCGCCGCAGCGAGAACGCGATTGTCGGCCGGAAGAGACATGAAGATCGACGCGACCTTGGCGCTGCGCAGCGAGGGGCGCCTGCTCGTCGGTCGCGACCGCATCAAAGTTTTAGAGGCCGTCGCCCAGCACGGCAGCATCTCCAAAGCCGCCAAGGCCACGGGCTTCTCATACAAGGGCGCCTGGGACGCCGTCCAAGCCATAAACAATCTGCTCCCCTCCCCCGCCTTCTTGCTCAAAGCCGGCGGCCGCTCCGGAGGCGGCGCCGAGGTCACGGCGGAGGGCTTGAAACTCATCGCCGCCTTCCATCGGCTCGAGGAGCGCCTCACGCGCATTTCCTCGACGATCGCGCTCGAAGGCCTGGAAGGCCTCGACGATTTCTTTCTGTGGAGCCTGGGGTTTCGCATCTCGGCGCGCAACGTTTTCCAGGCCGAGATCGTCAATGTCGAAGCCGGCCCCGTGGACGTCGAGGTCGCATTGCGGCTCTCGGACCAGCTGCCGCTGCATGCGGTCGTCACCAACGACGCCCTCGAAGACCTCGACCTGAAGCGCGGCCAGCGCGCGCTGGCGCTGGTCAAATCCCCCTTTGTCGAGATCACCCGAGTGGACGCGCCGCCCCTCTATGAGCGTAACCGCTTCGTCGGCCGCATCACGCGCCGCATCGACGCCCCGCGGAGAAGCGAATTTCTGCTCGACATCGGCGGCGGCAAGAGCCTGACCGCCGTGGTCTCACATGCAGGGGCCGAAGCGCTTGGCCTTCACGAAGGCGACGAGGCGGCGGCGCAGTTCGCGCCCGAGAACGTCATCCTCGCCATCGCGTGACGCGCCGCGGCGCTGCGATCGTTATTTGTCGAGCAACGGCTCCGGCGCTGCGCCATTGAGGTGGTAGTTCACGCCGACGCGGATGACATTGCCGCTGAAGTCGCCCTTGTAGCCGACGGACGACCATGTCGCGGGTTTGGATGTGACGTAATAGAGCGGCTCGGCGTTCGCCGTGTTCGCCGTGCCGAGATCGTAATAGAGATATTCGGCCTTGAGGGTCCACCTGGGGCTCACCATCCACTCCACCCCGGCGCCGGCGGTCCAGCCGAGCCTCATGTCGACGTAGCCGAGCCAGCTGCCCCCGAGATAGAGGGGTGTCGGCAGGGTGGGAGCGAAGTAGGTCGCGTTGAGATCGCACTCGCCGATGGCCGCGCCGCCAGTCGCGTAGACGAGAATGTCCGGAGTCGCGAGATAGCCCAGCCGGCCGCGCACCGTTCCCAGATAATGCTGATTGCGACCCGCCTGCAGATAGGTGAGCGGCGACCCCTGCCAGGAGGCCTTGCTGCTGTTGCCGACGCCAAGCCCCGCAAGATCCGCCTCGAGGCCCGCGACATATCTTTCCGAGAGCCGCCGGTCATAGCCAAGCTGCGCGCCGGCGATGATCCCCTGGTTATTGAGATCTATTCCCGCCGGAAGACCGCCCTGCGCGTAGAGGCTGACGAAACCCGGAGAGCCTGGAGAGCCCAAATAGGTGAAATGCGTGGCCGTGTCCGCCAACCAGGTGAAGCCGACGTTCAAGCCGACGTGAACGCCGTCCCAGGGCGCGCGGCCTGACGTCGAAGCCGGCGCCGGTCCCTTGAAGACGCCGGTCTTGGAGATCTTCTCCTCTTTCTCTTCCTCGCCGACCTTCCAGCGGAGCGCCATGCCGGCCTGCCAAACCCGGGAGAGCTGCGGACCGTTCAAGTTTTGATAGAGCGGCACGCCGGCCTCCAAGCCGACCGAGAATCCGGGCGCGCCCAGGAGTTTCCCGTCGATGTCGGCTCCACCGAGCACCTGGAGGATCTTGCCGCCCCAACTCAGCGGATTGGCGCTTGGGAGCTTCGAGGCGATCAACCAATCGGCGCCGGCGATCTGGCTTTGAACGCTGAAGCTCAGACGCAAGCTGGTCGTCAGGCCCGCGAACCAAGTGTAGCCGATCCAGCCGTTCGTCTCCTGGTAGTTGCCCCATTTGTAGCCTTCGGGGTTCCAGGTGAGCGGTATCCGCGCCCGGTAGGAGAGACCCCAGGACCACGGCCGGATTGCGCCGCCATATAAGATGCCTGGCAGCAGGTCGTAGGTGTTCGAGCCGGATTGCATGCCATAGAAGGCTCGGGGGATCGTGAAGTTGCCCGGCGTCTGCAGCACCACGCCGGTGAGATTGTGGTTGCTGCCGGTCGGGAAGGACATGCCGAGATTGATTTTGACGCGGTTGACCGGGTCCTGGTAGGCGCGCCAGATCAACGCCGCCTGCGAGTCGAGCAGGCCGTCCGTTCCCGTAAAGCTCATCCCGCGCGGGACGAGATTCGAGGAGCCGTAGAAGGTCAAGAGGGACTGGTGCTTCTCCCAGGCGCCGGTGAGAACCACGAGCGACAGATCTTTCATGACGCCATAAGCGAGCGTCACGGTCTGCGCTTCCACGAAAGACCACTGCTGCAAGGTGGTGTAATGAACCGCCGGGTTCCAATACCAGCCGGGAAGCATCGTCGCGACCTGTTGCGAGGTGACGGTGCGCGTCCCCACCCGGTTATGCGCGTTCTCGCCGAATTGCGGGATGACGGTGAGCGTCAGACGGCCCGGATCGGGCAAATTGTCGCCGAAGACGCCGATCGGCACGGGCGGCGGCGGGGCCGCCGGCGCCTCGGTTTTCGACTCCACGCCGAACAAGCTCTGAAGGTCCGCAGCGCCCGCCGTGGCGGAGGTCGCGCCCAACGCCGCCAGGGCGAGAACCGCGGGGACGGTTCCCGTCGCCACGCGCCGGGCGCGTCGCGGCGGTCTCCCTTTCATTTCCCGCTTCATTGTGCTTTGCCTTGAGGCTTTGCGGCCGGACTGGCGAGGCGACGCCGTCGAACTAAACTATGACCGCTTCATTGATCTGAATTGTCTGGCAATTCTTGGCGCTGTCAATCGAACCTCAGCGCTCAATGCGAGATTTTCTCGCGGTGTGACATAGTTGCAACGGATGCCTGCATTATTTCCGCCAGCAAGCGGATGTGGAATCCCCTCCGCCTGTGCCGCTCTACTCATCGCGCGGGACGAGGATCGCCTCGATCCGCAAAGGATCCCATGACGGGAGCGGGATATACCTCGATCCATTGCTGAACAACGAGGCGCCGCAAAAAGCGCGACGGCGGGCCGTGCGCGAAGGCCTGCGCGGAAAGCGGGCGACCGCGGCTTGTAGCGAGCGCGTTGCGTTTGTATCCTTGCGGATCAGGCAGGAGAAGTCTTGCGATGCGGTCATGGGTCGAGAGGATGTTTGTGGTCGCCGCGGCGCTGGCCCTTTGCAGCGTTGCTGGCGTCGGCCCCGCAAGCGCCGAGACGCTCGCGCAGGACGCAGCGCTGCACAGCCGCCCCAGCGCGAAATCGGAGGCGCTCGTCGTGCTCGGCGCGGGAATGCCCGTCGTCGTCGTCGAGGCGCGGCGCGACGGCTGGACGCGCATCGCCGGGGAAGGTTTCGAAGGCTATGTGCGAAGCGCCGAGATCGCGCCCTTCAATCCCTGGTGCACCCAGGGCTACCCCTATTCCGGCAGCGAGCGCTATTTCCAGTCCGGCCTCACCCCGATCCGCACCGGTCCGCTGGGCTTCCTCTTCGGCTATCACGTCTCGAACCCGTGCTGAGGAGGGACGGTGAGGCCTGTGCCAATTTCGCGCCAATTTGTCGACATGGTTGACGCAGTTGCGCCCTTCGGCGGCTCACCACTCCCTCACGCCGCGGCGAGCGTCACGCGATTGCGGCCGCTGGCCTTGGAGTCATAGAGCGCCTTGTCGGCGCGGCGCATCAGCGCGTCGGGGTTGGCGTCGGCGCTGCGCTCGGCGAGGCCGATCGAGACGGTGACCGACAAGAGCCCCGCGGGAGCGTTGATCTTGAACGGCGAGGACTGGACCGCGACGCGCATGCGCTCGGCGATGCGCGCGGCGACCGAGAGCGGCGTGTCCGACATCACGATCACGAATTCCTCGCCGCCGAGACGGCAGACGAGATCGGCGGTGCGGACGACCCGGCGGATGCGCTGCGCGAGCGTGCGCAGCACCTCGTCGCCGGCGTCGTGACCATGGCCGTCGTTGACGGACTTGAAGTGGTCGACGTCGACGAGCATCAGCGAGAGCGGCCGGCCGACATGCGCCGCGCGATCGAGCGCCGAGGCGAGGTGCGACTCGAGGAAACGCCGGTTGTTCAGGCGGGTCAGCGGATCGACGACCGCGAGCTCGAGCGCGTGCTGCATGTTTTGGCGCAGCGCGTCGGCGTAGCGCTTGCGCCTCAGCTGCGTGCGCACGCGCGCGACGAGCTCGTTGCGGTCGATCGGCCGCAAGATGTAGTCATTGACCCCGAGGTCGAGACCGCGAAGAATCCGCGCGCGCCCCTCCGGCTGGGCGGCGATGAGGATCGGCAGCGCGCGGGTGCGCTCGAGCGACCGCAACTGGCTGCACAGGCGCAGCGCGTCGAAGCCCAAAAGATCGAGCCCGATGATGGCGAGGTCGTAGTCGCCCTCGGCCAGCCGGATCAGCGCCGCCTGCGCGTCCGCTTCGACCTCGACCTGATGCAGATCCTGCAGCGCGGGGACTAGCGTGTCGGCGAGGCCTGGGCGGTCTTCGACGATGAGAATCCGTCCGCGCGCGCCCGCCTCGGCCCCCATCACGCCATCGGCGTCCTTCAAGCCGAGCGTCGCCGAGGTCATCACCCGCGCGCGTAAATCATCGAGCATCACCTTGAGACGGGAGAGCGAGCGCACGCGCGCAATCAGCGCGATCTCGTCAACGGGCTTGGTCAGGAAATCGTCGGCGCCAGCCGTCAATCCGCGCACCCGGTCGGCCGGCTGGTCCAGCGCCGTGACGATGACGACCGGAACATGCAAGGTCAGCGGATCGGCCTTGAGCCTGCGGCAGACCTCGAAACCGTCCATGCCGGGCATCATCACGTCGAGCAGAATCACGTCGCAGCGGCCCTCGCGGGCGATTTCGATCGCCTCGAGACCGTTCATCGCCGAGATGACCTCGAAATATTCGGCGGTGAGACGCGCCTCGAGCAATTTGACGTTGGGGAGGATGTCGTCGACGACGAGCACGCGCGCGGTCATTGAGCCTCGCCCTCACGTCCTCTTTTCAGGAAGCTCTCCACCGTGTCCAGGAACTTCGCCACGGAAATCGGCTTCGAGAGATAGGCTTCGCAGCCGCCCTGCAGGATCTTCTCCTCGTCTCCCTTCATCGCAAACGCGGTGACCGCGATGACCGGGATGGATTTCAGCGCCGGGTCGTCCTTGATCCAGCGCGTCACCTGCAGGCCGGAAACCTCCGGAAGCTGGATGTCCATGAGAATCAGATCGGGACCGTGCTCGCGCGCCAGCGCCACTGCCTCGACGCCCGTCCTGGCGCGCAGCGTCACATGACCGCTCCTCTCCAACAGATCGCTGAAGAGCTTCATATTGAGCTCATTGTCCTCGACGATGAGGATGGTCTTGGCCATGGCGAGATCACTTCTGCCTAGAGCGCGGCTCGCGAGAAACTGGAAGCTGGCGTTTTGAGTGGAGTGCGCCCCAAGTTTTTAGACGCGATCACGCTTGCGGACTCAGGCGTTCCCCCTGAAGCCAGCGTGACCTGGGCGAGGGCGTGGCGAGAGCTTTTGGAGGATAGCTAGCCGAGGAAGATTTATGAATTGAGAATTTGCAGGACGGGACCGCCCTTTTGGCTTTGCGCCCAAATGCGAAGGGAAAAGGGAGAAGCAAGCGAAGAGCGCGGCGCGCAAATAACAGTCGCGCGCCGCGCGGGACGTTTCGAATCACTGCGCGTGGGCGTCCAACGCCACCCGGTTGACGACCGTCGCCGTCATCCATTCGGCGCGGCCGAGGCAGACGAAGCGCAGGGAATTGCCATCGGCCGTGGCGATGCGCGCCGTATTGCCGGGCTCAACCACGAGCTGCAGCTGCGCTGTTCCGGCCGCCGCCTCGTCCTCGCTCCGGTCGCTGATCATCGCCGTGAGCCGGCAAGCGCCGTCCGCGCTGACAAAGTAGCTCACGACGTGCTTCATTCCGACGTCCAGGCTCTTCGCCCGCGCGGGCTTCATCATCGTGCTTTCCCAGCTCTCGTCGCCGGCGAAGCTCGCGCCCGGGCCGAACAGGACGGCAAGCGCCAGCGCCGCCGCAGCCATTCGCGAAGACTTGCTCATCTCAATTCCTTTCTCTTGACGGGCGTCAATTCATTCCGCGGCGCTTGCGCCGCCCGACGCCCATTCGATCATTCCCGCCACGCGCGCGCCTGCCGCACTGCGGTATGACGCAAGCGTGACGGTTGAGGACTGCTCCTCATTCGTCGTTTGCGCTGGCCGCCAGGGTCTTGACCTTCGAGGTCAGCAACGCCGCAGCCTCCGGCCGGCACGCGAGCCGCAGGGATTGTCCCTCGCTACCGTCAAAGGTGGCGCTGCGGCCCGGTTCGATGCGCAAGGACAAGCGCGACCCCAGCGCAGGGGCCTCGTCGCCGCGCGCCTGCGCGATCATCAGCGTCACCTTGCAGCGCCCTTCGGCGGGAACGTAAAAAGCCAGGACTCGCTCTGAACCCAGTTCGAAGCTCGCCGCCCGCAGCGGCCGCAGCTCTTCTGTCGTCCAAGAATCCGCGACCGTGGGGACCGCGAGACCGGCGAGCATCAGGCCTGCGGCGACCGCAAATCCCAGAGTCCGTCGACCGTTCGTCATGATCCGTTCCTTTCTTCGCTTGGAGCGATGACGCAAAAGCTGACAGCTCTCGCGATTGGAAGTCGCTCCATCGTGCTGATCTGGCGCGGTTCTCCATCGCTCGACGGATTTCGTGCGAAGGATGCAGCGCGAGAGCGGAAGCGTTGGCAGACGGGGGCCAGGGACTATGGATGTGGGGAGGTGCGTCCGGGGCGCCGCCTACGCCGTTCCGCGAATCCTTACTAACGCATTTTTTGCGCTGCAGCAAGAACTTTTTTGCAGTGCACAATAAACTGGCGGGCGACAATAGATTGCGCATCAAAAAGCGATGTACGCCGCAGGCTTGTCCCTGGACGGAGACGCAAGATTGCGCCCCCGGAACAGAAGCCGGAGGGAATTCCTCGCAAAAAACCGTTAAGGTCTGCTTAATTTCGCCCGTCAGATCGGCTCGGGGCCGCGGGAGATCGCCGCCACGCCAGTGCGCGACACTTCGACGAGCCCGATCGGTCGCATCAGATCGATGAACTCGTCGATCTTTTCCGGCTTTCCGGTCAACTCGAAGATGAAGCTCTCGGTCGTCGCGTCCACAACCCGGGCGCGAAAGGCGTCGGCAAGCTGGAGCGCGTCATTGCGGTCATCGCCGCGGCCCTTGACCTTGACCATGGCGAGCTCGCGCTCGAGCGACCGGCCGCCCAGCGTCAGATCCGTGACCTTGCGCACGGGCACGAGGCGCTCGAGCTGGTGGCGAATCTGCTCGATCGTCTCGGGCGCGCCCAGGGTCCTGATCGTGATGCGCGAGAGGTGCTCCGCGTGGACGACCTCCGCGACGGTCAGGCTCTCGATGTTGTAGGCGCGTCCCGAGAACAGGCCAACGACGCGGGCGAGCACGCCCGGCTCGTTGTCGACGAGGACGGACAACGTGTGCGCCTCGACGTTCGACTGCTTCGTCGGCGCGGAATAGGGAGACGGGGGCGAGGCGGGAGCGTTCATGCCATGTCCGTGGTTTGTCGAGTGTTGGCCACTAGTCGTCGCCGCCTTCGAGGTCCCCTCCCTCACCCTCCCCGCTTCGCGGGAAAGGCGGCGGCGAGCCGTTGCGCGAAGTCTCGAAGCGCAACCGGGGCTCCCTCTCCCGCCATAGCCAGAAGAATGGCGGGCGAGGGCAGAGAGGGGGGTTACACCAGCATCTTCCCTCTCTCGTCGATGATCGCGCCGAGATCCACGCCGGCGTCGTCGGAAAGATCGGCGAGCAGCATGTCGTTATGCGCCTTGCCGGAGGGAATCATCGGAAAACAGTTCTCGGACTTCTCGACGACGCAGTCGAAGATGACCGGTCCGTCATAGTCGAGCATCTCCCGGATGGCCGCGTCGAGATCCTTGGGATCGTAGCAGCGAATCCCCTTCGCGCCGAAGGCCTCGGCGAGCTTCACGAAATCGGGCAGCGCCTCCGAATAGCTGTGCGAATAGCGCCCGCCATGCAACAGCTCCTGCCACTGGCGCACCATGCCCATATATTCGTTGTTCAGAATGAACACCTTTACCGGCAGCCGGTATTGGATCGCCGTCGACAGTTCCTGAATGCACATCAGGATCGAGGCTTCGCCGGCGATGTCGATGACGAGCGACTTCGGATGCGCGAGCTGCACGCCGATGGCCGCCGGCAGGCCGTAGCCCATGGTGCCAAGCCCGCCCGAGGTCATCCAGCGGTTCGGCTCGTCGAAATGAAAATGCTGGGCGGCCCACATCTGATGCTGGCCGACCTCCGTCGTCACATAGACGTCACGGCCCTTGGTCAGCTCGTAGAGCCGCTGCACCGCGTATTGCGGCTTGATCGTCGTCGCCGAGTTGCGGAAGGCGAGCGATTTCTTGGCCCGCCACTCGTCGATCTGACTGCGCCACTCGCCGAGCGGTTGCGATTCAGCCTGCATCGCCTCGGAGCGCCACAGACGCACCATGGCTTCCAGCACGTGGCCGCAATCGCCGACGATGCCGAGGTCGACCTTGACGTTCTTGTTGATCGAGGAGCGATCGATGTCGACGTGGATCTTCTTCGAATCCGGCGAGAAGGCGTCGAGCCGACCGGTGATGCGGTCGTCGAAGCGGGCGCCGATCGCGATCATCAGATCGCAATCATGCATGGCGTTGTTCGCTTCGAAGGTTCCGTGCATGCCGAGCATGCCGAGCCAGTGGTCGCCCGAGGCCGGATAGGCGCCAAGCCCCATCAGGGTCGAGGTGATCGGGAAGCCCGTGAGCTTGACGAGCTCGCGCAGCAGCGTCGAGGCCGCCGGGCCCGAATTGATCACGCCGCCGCCGGTGTAGAAGACAGGGCGCTTCGCGGCGGCCATCATCGCGACCGCCTCGCGGATGAGCCCCATGTCGGCGTCGAGCTGCGGATTATAGGTCTTATGATGGACGTTATGCGGCGGCGAATAGTGGCCGCGGGCGAACTGCACGTCCTTGGGAATGTCGATGACCACGGGGCCGGGACGCCCGCTCGAGGCGACGTAGAAGGCCTCGTGCAGCACCCGGCAGAGATCGTCGACACTGCGCACGAGATAATTATGCTTCGTGCAATGCCGGGTGATGCCGACCGTGTCGCATTCCTGAAAAGCGTCCGAGCCGATGAGATGCGTCGGCACCTGGCCCGTGATGCAGACGACCGGGATGCTGTCCATCAGCGCGTCGGTCAGTCCCGTCACCGTGTTCGTGGCGCCCGGACCCGAGGTCACGAGAAGCGCGCCGACCTTGCCCGAAGAGCGCGCGTATCCCTCCGCCGCATGCGCGGCGCCCTGCTCGTGCCGCACCAATATATGCCGCACGGCTTCCTGCTGGAACAGCACGTCGTAGATCGGCAGCACGGCGCCGCCCGGGTAGCCGAACAGCGTGTCGACCCCGTGGTCCTTGAGGGCCTCGACGACCATCTCGGCGCCGGTCATCTCCTTGGACATCGTTCCTGAGCTTTCCTTGGCTTGTGTTCTCGGGCTTGTGTTCTCGCGCCTGGCGCGTCAGCTTTCGGGCAACAAAAAAGGCCCGCGGAGGGCCTTGGTCAAGCGCCGACGAGGACGGTGGGTCTTATGCCCGGTCCCGCGGCGCTGCGGATACGACGTAAGCTCTGCGCATGCTTTGGATCCCCGGCGCTTTGACTTTTCACGACACTAGGCGAGCGCGGCGCCGGGGTCAAGACGCGCGCCACCGCTGCGCCTTGAAGAAGGCTGGCGACTTTGCAAAACGCGCCTAGTCTATCGAGAGTGCGTCTCGACGATGACGCCACGCCGCGCTAAGAAGTCGCAAAGTCTTGGTTTTTGGCCACGTCCACGCCGTTCGCGCCAGCGCTTTCAGAAGGTCGCGGAGCGCGAGCTGAATAACAGGGCGCGCCGCGCCGCAACGAAAAGGACCGAGGATGCGCCTCGCACAAGTCGCCGTGCACAGCCCCGAAACATTGGGCCTGGCGGGGATCGTCGCCGGGTTGTTGCTCTTCGTCGCGGGCTATGTCGTCGGCGCTCAATCTCAGCCGTCCAATCCCCTCGCCGCGGCTTCCGCCGGCGCCGCCAGCCCTTGCCCCGCTTCAGCGCTGGGCGCTCGCACCGACTTCGAGCCGCTCGCCTCCGATGGGCGCGAGCGCAAGGTCAAGACAATCGTCATCCCGGCGGATTGACGACTCGGCGCGCGCGCCGACGCGTCCCATGCAAAATTGCAACTGTCGGTGAGACTTTTGTCGCACGTCGCATCTTACGACAACCGAATGAATTTATTGGCATTTATTACTGCAGAAAAATGCGCGCTATGCCGCATTGCCAACGCCTCGAAAAAAAGCTACGCTCTGTGGCGGTGCGGAAAGCACGCCATGCTCAAAACTAACAACAGGGGGAAATCAAATGGCAAACGTCCACAGCGCTGGCGAACTCGGCAAGATCTTGGCGTATCTGGCGGGGATCGTCGTGTTCGTCATCGTCGCCCTCACCTGGGTTCCGGATTGGATCTCCCCGGAAGGCACGAATGGAACGGGCAACCGCGAAGGCGTGACCGGCGCCGGCGTCGGCGCCACGGCGCGCATGGTCAACTGATCGGGCTTCGCCTGTCGCGTCCGGGGCTTTGCCCCGGCGCGACGCTCCTTGCAGCGCCGCTGCGCTCTTATTTCTTTTCAAATCGTTCATTCACCTAGCTTCCGTCACGGCGCTCCCCAAAATTCCGGCCAGCACTGAGAAAGCCTTCCGCCGAGCCGCAGGGGCGCGATGAGGATCGCCAGTCCGCTGGCTCGTTCGACCTCCACCCCGACGCCGCAGAGCGTCCCCTCCCCGGTCGCCGGCTCAAAACGCGCGCCCGGCGTCTTCTCCCGGAAGCGCCGAATCGGCTCCTCCTTGCGCATGCCGATCACCGAATCATAGTCGCCGCACATTCCCGCATCCGAGATGTAGCCCGTTCCCTTGGCGAGAATCCGCGCGTCCGCGGTCGGCACATGCGTGTGCGATCCGGCGACCAGCGAGGCGCGCCCGTCGACGAAATGCGCGAGCGCCATCTTCTCCGCCGTCGTCTCCGCATGCATGTCGATCACGACCGCGTCGACTTCGTGCGCGGGGCCGATGCGCTTGAGCTCGCGATCGATGGCCGCGAAGGGATCGTCGAGCTGATCCATGAAAACGCGTCCCTGCACATTGGCGACGTAGACGCGCGCCCCGCCGGAGGCCTCGAAAATCCCCGCCCCCCGCCCGGGCGCCCCGCCAGGATAGTTGATCGGACGCAGGAGCCGCGGCTGCCGGTTGATGTAAGCCAGCGCCTCGCGCTGATCGAAGGCGTGATTGCCGAGCGTGACGCAATCCGCGCCGGCGGCGAGAAGCTCCTCGCAGATCGCCTCGGTGATCCCAAAACCGCCCGCGGCGTTCTCCGCATTGACGACGACGAAATCGAGCCCCCAGGCCTTGCGCAGTCCCGGCAGCCGTGACGTGAGGGCTTCGCGCCCGCTTCGGCCAACGACGTCGCCGAGAAACAACAGACGCAAGGCGCGGAGGGACGGATCGCTCATGCGCGACCGCATCGCATTGTTTCGGGTCGTTGAAAAGTCTAAAAGAAAGGCCCTTGCCGACCAAAGCGGACGTACAAATACCTATGCGGTCTTCACCTATAGAATTAAAGCTAACATTAAATGCAAACAAACTGTATACGTTTGAGGCAAGGACTTCGAGTTTTATATTTCAAACAAGTAAACTTGTAGCTATGGATCCGAGGCGATGGCCTGCTTGAACCTCAACGAACTACGTGAGCTCGAAGGAGCCGAAAAGGCGTCCTTGGAGGAGGCAGCCAAGAAGATCGAGGCCGTGGTCGAGAATACGATAGCGTCTGCCATGACATCTGGCCTGGACATGGAGCTCATGAACAAAGGGCTTGTCTCGACGTTGATCATCACGGCGGCCAGTCTTGCTGCGCTCGGCGCGAAGCCCGAGGAGAAGGAAGCGCTTGCCTTCGCGATCATGCGTTTCATGGCTGAGGCGCTCTTCGACGTCTTGGCCTTTCCAGGTCGAGACAGCCTAGGGAAGCGCCACTAAAGCGCGATCAGCGAAAGTTCTCAGCGTCTGGATTTGCTTCAAGGCCCTGAAACATAATGTAATTGCTTTATCTTCGCCCCTGCGCCAGCACCTTGATGCGGCGCGCCGCCACCGTCGCCCCGTCTTCCCTGGCGACCTCAGCCGCCGCCGCCGCGACCCTAGTCGAATAGGCCGCGTCCTCGCGAAGCGTGGCGAGTTCCCCCAGGAGCGCCGCCGCCGTCACGTTTTTGCCCGGCAGCACCCTTGCGACGCCGAGCCTTTGGAGGCGCAGGGCGTTGTCGTGCTGCTCACCGAGATAGGGCGTCACGAGCTGCGGCCGGCCCGCCCGCAGCGCCTGTCCGGAGGTTCCGACGCCGCCGTGATGGACGACGATTTTCGCTTTCGGGAACAGAAACGAATGCCGAACATAGGAGCCCACGAATAGCTCCGGCCCCGCGTCTTGCTGCAGCGCAGCAACATCCTCCGCATGCGTCAGCAGCACGGCGCGCTCGCCGAGCGCGCGGGCGGCCGCCAGCGAGGCGCGATAATGCGCGAGCCCGTCGTGCACGAAGAAGCTCCCCAGCGTGAAGACGATGGGCGCCGGCCCCGCGTTCGAGAAAGCGCTCGAGCCGCGCGCGCTCCGCCCCGTCCTCGGCGCTCGCGTCGTCGAAAAAACTGTGGCCCGCGACGAGGACCCTCTCGCCGTCCCCGGGGCGCCTCGTCAGCAAAGGCGAGAACAGCGCGATCGTTTCGACGCCCGCGTCAGTCGACGCGAAGAAGCCGAAGCCGCCTCGCGGGGGCAAACCAAGTTCGCGGCGGAAGCGGCGCAGAGGCGCCGCCCACGCCCAAGCGAGTTCGGCGGCGACGCGAAGCGCCAAGCGGTTATAGGCGAGAGCTAAACGCCCGGCGGGCTCCGCGATGAAGGGGGAACCCGGACCCTTCGGCGGATCGGCAGCGGAATAGAGGAGGACCGGCGACAGGGTGAGAAGCACGAGGGGGAGGCCCCGCTTCTGCGCTGCTACTTGAGCAGAAAAAGCTATTGGATGCGCGATGATAGCATCACATTCCTCACAAGATGGATAAAGCGAGTTAAAGGCCTGCTTTAAGTGCGGAAAGACGATTTTCTCGAAGAGGAAGCGGTCGTTCTCCGCCATGCGCCGGGCCACCCCGCTCATGTCGAGCCCGAGGCGGGCCAAGACCTCGGGCGCGTCCGGCCGTATCTCGGCGAATTCGAGCCCGGCCGAGAGGACCGTGTCCCGGTGCTCCGCCGAGGTCGCGACGACGGCTCGGCAGCCCTCGCGAAGAAGCGCCTGAGCGACCGCGACGAAGGGGTGCAGGTCCCCCCGCGAGCCAAAGGTTGCGAGGAGAATTTTCGGAGCAGCGGACATCGGCGGCGGCGGCGCTGGATCAGATCGAGTTTCGGGGTTAGATAAATACAGCCGATATTTGTTCACCCAGCCGCTTCAATTTCAAGTTCTAGGAAAAGGCCTTCGACAGGATGCTGAATTTTTTGTCTTCGCAGGAGATATCATCTAACGCCTCCCCGTCCCTTTCTGGCAGGACCACGCGCTCCCCCCCTGCTTAAGCTGCCGCTCGCATTTTGAGGAGGCCCCGACGCGCCGTCCGGTATTGGCTTGGCAAACGGTAGCTGGCGAACATTCATCAAGCAAGACAAGGCGAAGTCAGTTTGGCCGCTCTCTGGTTCTCAGTGTGGCTGGACAGAACGTTGGCGTGCTATAATCACGGCGAGATGAAGCCCATAGTTAGCGACGAAACCCTGGACGCGCCCCTCGCTGCGACCGCCGTGCGCTCGCTCGCCGGTCTGACCCGCGGCGAGCTCGCCGACCGTTTGCGCGCGCAAGGCGTGCCGGAGCGCGAAATCCGCATGCGCGTCGGGCAGCTCTGGCACTGGATTTACTTCCGTGGCGCAGACGATTTTTGTGCGATGCACAATGTCTCGAAGGCGATGCGCGCGCGGCTCGGCGACGCCTTCACGCTCACCCTGCCCGAGATCGTCGAGGAGCAGGTTTCGCAGGACGGCACGCGCAAATGGCTGTTGCGGCTCTCCCCGGCCCAGGCCGGTGAGGCGCCGGCCGAAATCGAATGCGTCTATATCCCGGAAAGCGACCGCGGCACACTCTGCGTCTCTTCCCAGGTCGGCTGCACGCTGAACTGCAGCTTCTGCCACACCGGCACGCAGCGGCTGGTGCGCAATCTCACGACGGCCGAGATCGTCGGCCAGATCCTGGTCGCGCGCCGGCGGCTCGGGGATTTTCCCGGCCTCGAGCGTCCGACCGACGGCCTCGTGCCCTCGGGGGCGGACGTCCGCGCCGTGTCGAACATCGTTTTCATGGGCATGGGCGAGCCGCTTTATAATATCGACAACGTCATGGCGGCGATCGAGATCATGTCCGACGGCGACGGTCTCGGCATTTCCAAGCGCCGGATCACGGTTTCGACTTCGGGCGTGGTCCCGCAGATCGAGCGAACTCGGCGCGGAATGCTCGCCGATGCTTGCGATCTCGCTGCATGCGGTGAAGGACGATCTGCGCACGCGGCTCGTGCCGCTCAACAAGAAATATCCGATCGCCGAGTTGCTGGGGGCCTGCAAGGCCTATCCCGGCGCCTCCAACGCACGGCGCATCACCTTCGAATATGTGATGCTCAAGGGCGTCAACGATTCTCCGGCCGAGGCGCGCGAGCTCGTGCGGCTCTTGAAGGGCCTGCCGGCCAAGATCAATCTGATCCCCTTCAATCCTTGGCCCGGCGCGCCCTATGAGTGCTCGGACTGGGACACGATCGAGCGTTTTTCGGACATCGTCTTCTCGGCGGGCTATGCGAGCCCCGTGCGCACCCCGCGCGGCCGCGACATCCTCGCCGCCTGCGGCCAGCTCAAGAGCGAAACCGAGAAACTGCGGGCGAGAGCCCGTCTCGTGGCGGAGTGACGCGCGAGACCCGCAGCCCCTGCCCTGACGCCCACCGCCGCCGCGACCCCGGCCGTTGGCCCGGAGCGCGATGCTAGAAACCGGAAGCCGGTTTTTCGCAGAAAGCGCACTCTCAACTTTGAGAATCGATCACGTCCAGGAACCCTCAGCGCATGCTGTTTCGCGCCGCCTGTCTCGCTCTTCTCGTCGCCCTCGCGGCCCCGGCCTTTGCTCAAAATCAGGCGCCGCCCGCCGCCGGCGAGCTGCCGCTCTCGCCGGTCGACGCGAAGCTCGCGCGGCTCCGCGGCAAGCTCGAAACCGTCTCGCGCGAGGCCTCGCCCGAGGAGTGGGGCAAGCTCCAGTTCGAGATCGGCGACGCGCTGATTGCCTTGGGCGAACGCGATCGCTCCCCCGCGCGGCTGGAAGAAGCCGCGGCGACGCTGCGCGAGGCGCTGACCGCGCTGACCCCGGAGCGCGACCCGCGCATGCGCGCCCTGGCGCAGACGGCGCTCGGCAACGCCCTGCTCGATCTCGCCCAGGACACCAGCGATACGCAAAAGCTCGAGGAGGCGGCCGCGCTCTATAAGGGAGCTGCGGGGGCCCTCGCCCAGCCGGCGGAGGCTGGGAACCGCGCGCGCGCCGAACATAATCTCGGAGTCGCCCTGATGCGGCTCGGCGACCGAGAGCAAGGAACGGCGCGCTACCAGGAAGCGCTGCAAGCCGCCGAGGCGTCGCTTGCTGCGCGCGCCATCGAGCGGGAGCCCGTGGAATGGGCCTCGTCGCAGGAGACGCTCGGCCTCATCGAGAGCCGCATCTTCGAGCGCAACGGCGAGAAGGACGCGCTGCGCAAGGCTGCGGACGCCTTTACGCAAGCGCTGAAAGTCTATTCGCCGGACAAGACGCCGATCGCCTGGGCGCAGAGCCAGGACAATCTCGGCCGCGCGCTCTTAAAGCGCGGCGAGGCGGAGGGCTCGCTCGAGCTTCTTGCGGAAGCGCAGGCGCATTTTCGCGAGGCGCTCAGGGTTTTTTCGCGCAAGCACACGCCGCTGCAATGGTTTGCGACCGTCCAGAATCTGGCGCTCGCGCTGGAGTTGGCCGGCCGGCAATCCAAGGAGAGCGTCCCGCTCGACACGGCCGTTGCGGTGTGGCGCGAGGCGATTCCCGCCCTGCCCCGCGAGCGCGCGCCCTTTCAATGGGCGATCGCGCAATCGAGCCTCGCCCATGTGCTCGAGACGCGGGGCGACACGTTCGACCGGATCGAGGATTTGAAGGAGGCCGTCGCGGCCTACGTCCAGGCGCTCGACGCCATGCAGCGCGAGCGCAATCCGCAACTTTGGGCGTCGACCCGCAACAATCTCGGCGTCGCGCTGAAAGCGCTGGGCAAGCGCGAGACGGGAACCCAGTCGCTTCAGCAGGCGGTCGCGGCCTTCGACGATGCGCTCGCCCTCTGGACCGAGGACAAGGCGCCGGAACTGCGCAAGACGGCGCTGGAGAACCGCGCCAAGGCGCAGGCGATGATCGACGAGCGGGGCGGCCAGAAGTGACGGCGGGGCGCGAGGAAGCCTGCCCGAGAGGCGGGCGACGGCGAGGCTCATCGCTCGAAACACCTTTGATCGTTTTCGACTAGCGCGCTTTCCCGCTCGGAAGGAGCGTTCGCGCCAGATCAGGACATTGGACGAATTCTGATCGCAAAAGTCCGTGCTCTGCAAATGCCTAGCGCGGGCAGGTGAAACCGCCCGGCCCACGGATGAGTGAGGTCGCGTCACAAGTCACGCTGCCGAAAACGTCATTGGAGATGAAGGTCAAGCGCGACGCAAAGGTGAGTCGCACATCGGGATTGTTCCCGAGAACGCTTGTTTGAACACCCGTAACCGGGATAGTCTGTCCGAAACTCACCGAACTGCCATCGTCAGCCGTGATGCCTGCCAGAGAATTCTGGGCGCTCACTATGGCCGCGAAATTGTCATCCAGCACATGCGAGGCGGTCAGCACATTGACGCCGTTCCCTTTATTGGATTGCACGGTGAGAACGGGTTGCGGTCTGGTTGCCGGAGAAGTTCGGGTTGTTGAAGAGCGTAAGCTCCGACGACTGCTCAAGGTGAACGCCGTCGCCGCCATTCGAATTTGACGTCACCTGGGAACCGGCGTCGAGGTCCAGCCCCGCCTTGGAGTTCAGAGAAATGCCGTGAATTTGGTTGGAGTTCGTCTGGATGGCGCCGCCGAAGTCAACGACATGGGAACCCGAGACGATCGTGATTCCGTCGCTGAAGTTGTTACTGGCGATCAGCGTCGACTTCCCGTCGAGGAACCCCGAAGCATTGGTTCCCAACTGAATGCCCAGCGTGTTTTGCGTGACGCTGAGATTGGCGGCCGTGAGCGTCAGGCTCGACCCGTTGTTGATGTTCAGACCAAATACGCCGTTAGCCGTGACGCTATAGGGTCCCGCGACGATCAAAGAAGAAGTGGCCTCGATGTCGAGGCCGTGAACGCCGTTGCTCTGGCTGGAGCCTCCGGTCACGGTGATGCTCGAGTTTGCCAGAGCCACGATCCCTGACACGGCGTTCTTGGACACATTGACGTTTTGCAAGAGCGCCTGGGCGCCGTTTTGCGCCACGACGCCGTTGCCCCCGCCAGTGATCGCCAGTCCGTCAAGCGTGACGCGCTGAGCGCCCGCAATGGTGACGGCGTCCTTCCCGCCTCCGTTAATTCCGGCCGAACCGTTCGCCTTGAGTTGAAGGCCGTCCGTGGTGATAGTGACAGGCCCGGCGCAGGTCCCGCTGATGTTGATGATTGTATCGGGCTGAGCATTCGCCACGGCGTTGGCGAGGGATTGGCCGCCGGAGCAATTGACGCGCTTCCCTGACTTGTCATCGGCCCAAGCGGAGCCGCCCAGCGACAACAGGTATAACGCAACACCGAGATGTAGTATCATCGTATGGTCGCGCATAATTCCTCCCGGAGAAGTATTGAGTTGGCAAATCTGATGAGCTTACTGTATTTAGACGAAAGTATTGCATGGGGAGGTGACGCCGTCAAGCGCGCCGAGCAAAGAGAGGGCCGCCGACCCAAACTATGCTTCGACCGCTCCAGCATCGCGCCCTGACTTAACCTTGAGCGCGACGCACCGGAAGCTTGACCTCCCTATCGGGTTCCATCCTCCGCTCCGCTTGAGCGGCGGCGATCAGGAGACGAGCTCCGGGCCGCTACTCCTGCCGTTCGCTTTCGCCGGGGGAGGTGTGACTAAATGCGATCCGAAGAGTCGACAGGGAGCAAGCCGTGCTGAATCTGACCCGAGACGATATTGCCGCGCGGCTGACCTATGAGCGCCTCATCCCGGCGATGGAGAAGGCCCTGGCCGCCTTCTCGACGGGCGCGGTGATTCAGCCCGTCCGCAATATGATCGAGGTCGAGGCGGGCAAGCGCTATCTCGGGGTCATGCCGGCGGTGGGCGCCAGCATGATGGGCGCCAAGCTCGTGTCCTTCTATCCGGGCAACGCGGAGGCCGGACTCGATACCCATTTCGCGACGATCCTGCTGTTCGAGACGCCGCATGGCCGCCCGGTCGCCGTCCTGGACGGGGCGCTGATAACGGAAATGCGCACCGCGGCGGTTTCGGCGGCCGTGACCCGGAGGCTCGCCTCGCCCGAAAGTCGGCGCCTCGCGCTTCTCGGGGCCGGCGTCCAGGCCGCCGCGCATCTCGAAGCCTTGCGCTCGATCCTGCCCCTGGACGACGTGCGCGTCTGGAGCCGAACGCCCGAGCGCGCGGAGTTCTTCGCCCGGAGGCACGGCGCGCGCGTCATGGCGCCGGAGGAAGCGGTGCGCGACGCCGATATCGTCGTCACCGCCACCCACGCGATGACGCCCATCCTGCAGGGTGGCTGGCTCAAGGAGGGCGCTCATGTAAACGCCATCGGCGCGCCACGACCCGATTGGCGCGAGCTCGACGACGCGGCGATGGAAAATTTGCTGATCGTCGATTCGCGGGAAGCGGCCCTGAAGGAATCGGGAGACGTCATTCTCTCCGGCGCGCGGATCTTCGCGGAAGCCGGCGAGCTCTTCGCCGGGATTAGAACCGCGCCTCCGTCGAGAACGACGATCTTCAAGTCTGTCGGCCTGGCGATCGAGGACATCGCCACCGCGGCGCTCGTTTATGACTTGCTTCAAGACGCGGCGCGGGGGTCGGGTCCCGGCGGGGTCCGCAATTCACGTTAGCCGGGGCTGCGCCCACGCCAGAAACTCCAGGCCGCGAGCCCCGAGAAACCCGCGCACAGCAGCGCGCTCCACGCCGCGAGGCTGAGGCCAATAATACGCAGGGCCGGCTCGTCGCACCGGACCGGCCTGACGTGCTTGAGCCGCGACAAAAAATCAGACTGCGAGGCGGGAGCGGTCATGGGGCCCGTGCAATCGGCGGGGCCCGACCAGAGCTTCCACTCGACGCCGGCGTGGTAAGCCGCAATCGCCGCGCCGACGAGAAAGATCAGCGCGAGCCAGGGCAGACCCTTGCGGGCGAGATCGTCGCGTCCTCGCGCCGACAGCGCGACGCAGAGCGCCGCAAAGCCGATCCCCACGTAGTAGGGCTTGCGCCCCAGCAGGCAGAGTTCGCAAGGGATGTAGCCCCAAGCTTGGAGGGTCCAAGCGCCCGCGATGCTCGCGACGGCGCCGAGCAGGATGGCGAGCGCGACCGCGCCGGACGGGCACTTTTCAAATTGCGCGAGGAGCGCTGCGATCAAAAGAGCTTCACCGCGACGACGAAGCCGCCCACGACGATTGCGGCGAGCGATCCGAGGAACAGGCCGAAGTGCGCCTCCATCTTCTCGCGCAGAGGATCGCCGAAACGATTGAGCGCGGCGGCCAGGATTGAAAAAACGCGCCCCGCGCGTGATGAGCGAAAGCAGGAGGAACAGAGGAAAATTATAGTGAAAAAGTCCCGAAAAGATCGTCACGAGCTTGAAAGGAATGGGCGTTAGGCCTTTGACCAGGATGAAGACGGCGCCCCATTTCGCGTAGAACTCGCGCATGGCGACCATCTTCTCTTCATAGCCGTAGAGATGGATGAGCCAGTGTCCGACCGTGTCGTAGAGGAGAGCGCCGATCGCATAGCCGAGCGCGCCGCCGGCGACCGAGGCAAGGGTGCAGATCGCCGCGTAGCGCCACGCCTGAGCCGGCTTGGCGAGCAACATGGGAAGAAGGGTCCGTGTCGGGCGGCACGGGAAAGAAGGAGCTCTCCGCGAAAGCCACGACGGCGAGCGCCGCCTCGGCGTGGGGGCCATTGGCGAGCTTGAGCGTCCAGCCGTAGAGCTTCTTCATCATGCAAGTCCGTTAGCATTTGCGGCAAAGCGAGGGAAGCGCCTCGGGAGCGAAGCCATCGATCGGGAGCTTGCTTTTTCAGGGTGGCGAGCGACGTGACGTATAGAGCGCCTACAAAAAGCGGAGCCGGCATTTCGCACAGCGCGCGCTCTCACAAGCCTTGAGAATCGATCCCGTTTTATGCCTTCAGGCGCTTCCCTTGAACGCGGGGTGATCAGACCCCCAACTCCTTTTTTGGCCACGATTGAGCGTAACGCGCCGCGCGATGAAAGCTTCGTCGATCGGAGGACAAACTGACGCCGCGCAGCAAATCGGAGGTCGCCGTCGTGCGTCTCGCGGTCGCCGCACTCCACGCTATCCGGCGGCGCCAGGGCGG